>JACPFU010000025.1 GCA_016182785.1 Lysobacterales bacterium
ATTGGCATTCCGCGTGCTCAACCAATGGTGGCCCAGGGTGCACACGCACCCTCTCGATGAGGCCTGATACATAGATGCAGCCGGCTTCCGGCGATCAAAGCGGCGTTGACGAACGGGGCGAGTCCATACATAGGAGCGCCGGCCACGGCGCGACGTCCGCACGATTCAATCCACCTTCAGCCCCGCGCGCGACGCCAGGATCGCCGCGATCACCTCCGGCGCGTACTCGAACGAGTCGTAGTGCAGCCGGTCCTCGGACAAGCGGGCGGCGATGAACGCGTGCCGCGCGGCCTCGATCATCGGCGGCGGACCGCTCATGTACACGTCGAAGTCGACCAGATCCGGGAAATCGGCCAGCACCACCTCATGCACCGCGCCGCGGCGAAAGCGCGTCGACTCCTCGGCGTCGGGCTCGGACAGCGCCGCGGTGTAGGCGAAGGCGGGATGGCGCGCCGACCACTGCGCCGGCAGCTCGGGCAGGTACAGGTCGGCCTCGTGGCGCGCACCCCAGTACAGATGGATCGGACGCGCGCTGCCCAGATGCAGGAAGTGCTCGATGATCGCCTTCACCGGCGCGAAGCCGGTGCCGCCGGCCATGAAGATCATCGCGCGCTCGGAGTCCTCGCGCGGGACGAAGGTGCCGAGCGGCGCCTCGACGCGCAGCACCGCGCCGACCGGATAGGCGTCGAACAACTGCTGGGTGAATCCGCCGCCCGGCACCTTGCGCACGTGCAGTTCGATCAGGCCGGCATCCTCGGGCGCGTTCGCGATCGAGAACGCGCGGCGGCGGCCCTCGGGCAGCACGATTTCCAGGTACTGACCGGCCAGCCAGCGCAACGCATCGCCCCTCGCCGGCTTCAGCCTCAGGCGCAACACGTCTGCTGCCAGCAGATCGCGCGCGACGATCTTGACCGCCAGCATGCGCCGCGGCAGATCGGCCACGCTCGGCACCTCGCGCACCGCGATCGTCAGGTCGCTGCGCGGATGCGCCTGGCACAGCAACACGTCGCCGCGTGCGCGCTCGGCTGCACTCAGCGCGCGCGCGTCCGGCCCCTGCCCGCACTCGCCTGCGACCACCCGCCCGCGACAACTGCCGCAGACGCCGCTGCGGCACGAATACGGCAACGCCAGACCCGCCCGCTGCGCCGCCGCGAGCACCGACTCGCCATCCTCCACGTCGAAGCCGTGGCCGCTGGGGACGAGGGTGATGTGCTGCTTCAGAAACTGTCTCCGCTGGTGGCATTGTCCGCGCGGCGCGCATCGTGCGACCGCTGCCGACCCGCCTGCGCTCGCCGGGCAGCCAGTATCCGGTGCCACCCGTGAATGTCGCGGGTGCACGCCACGGCCCGACAGGCCCCGTCGCGCCTCGCGGCGGTGATGCGGGTGTGGCGGCTGCGGGCGCAACTGGTACGGTGCAGCCCCAGGATGCAACCCGAGCCACCGATCATCGCGGATGCGATCGACACTCCCCGGCGCCAACGGAAATGGCGGCCTTGGCGCTCGGTGGGCGTGCTGTTGGCGCTGCTGACGCTGATGGCGTTTGCGATCGTGCACCCGCGCCGGCCTGGCGCAAGCAGCGTGTGCAACGGAACGCCCGCGAATGGGTCGCTGCGCGACGCGGTCAGTATCCCCCACCACGGCGTGAACTTCTCGAGCTACAGCACACTCGGCTGGCTGCTCGGGCGCCAGCATGTGCACAGCAAGGTCTACGCCACGCTGATCGATGCGCAGCGCGAGCTCGTACGTTCGCGCCCCGAGGTGCACACCGTGTTCGCGGAGAGCGGCTGGCCGTTCGGCGGTCGCCTGCGTCCGCATCGCACCCATCGCAACGGCACCTCGGTCGACATCATGGTGCCGGTGACACGCGACGGCGTGCCCGTGCCGTTCCCGGCGTCGTTGTCCAATGGCTTTGGCTACGCAGTCGAATTCGACCGCCAGGGTCGCTACCGCGACTACCGCATCGATTACGACGCGATGGCCGCGCAGCTGCTCGCCCTAGGTGGCGCCGCACGGCGCAACGGCATCGGCATCGACGTCGTGATCTTCGACAACACTCTGCAGCAACAGCTCTGGCAGGCCCGTGAAGGGCGCAAGCTGCAGCAGGCGATGCGCTTCTCGCGCACACCGGCGTGGGTCCGTCATGACGAGCACTATCACGTGAACTTCGTGGTGTCCTGCCGCTGAGGACCGCAGCTCGACCGAC
This sequence comes from Lysobacterales bacterium, assembly GCA_016182785.1. GTDB lineage: Bacteria > Pseudomonadota > Gammaproteobacteria > Xanthomonadales > Ahniellaceae > JADKHK01. The sequence continues at coordinate 2,204 of JACPFU010000025.1, forward strand.
GGCGTGGCGACTGCCGTCGGCTCAGTCTGTGGTCTTGGCTTCGGCGTCTGGTATCGGTAGCGGTCCTGCAGCGAGTCGGCGCAGCAGCGGCAGCATGCTCGCCATGTATCTCAGCGAACCGCTGCCGGTGCACAGGTACAACCCATAGGGCTCCTTGCCTTCGAGATAGAGCAGGTGCGCATCGCCTTTGCTGATGCGTCCATAGCCGCAGGCGGCGCCATCGATCGAGCTCCTCGTCCTGAAGCGCTGGCCGACGCCATGCGCGCCCTTGAACGACTCGTCGACTTTCCACGTCACGTACTGGTTGCCCAGCAGCCGCACACCGCCTGACGTCATGTCGCCATCGACCACCTTGATCGCATGCGCCGAAACGACCGCCTTGGCGGACGAGTACTCGCGCCGAATGGCATCCTCCGGTTCCTCCATTCTCGCGATGCAGCTGCAGGCGATCGCGACGGAGGCCGCCATCAGCGACATACCCACCACGCACAAGCCACGAACAACGTTGTTCATGCAAGACCTCCACGACGCCCGGCAAGCGTAGCGACAGTTGACGCGCTCATTGCCTGGGCTTTGCGCGATGCGTTGGCGTTGCGGTCCAGGGGTCGTCGGGCCAGGGGTGTTTGGGGTAGCGGCCTTTGAGTTCCTTTTTGACCTCGGGATAGGTGCGTTGCCAGAAGCCCTTCAGGTCGCGCGTGACCTGGATCGGATTGCGCGCCGGCGACAGCAGGTGCAGCACGACCGGAACCTGGTTCTTGGCGATGCGCGGCGTGTCGGCGAGGCCGAACAGCTCCTGCAGCTTCACCGCCAGCACCGGCGCGTCGCCCTGGTAGTCGAGCTTGCGCGTCATCCCGCTCGGTACCGTCAGTTCGCGCGGCGCGTGTTCGTCGAGCAGTTTGCGTTGCGCATAGTCGAGACGCGAGCGCACGGCCTCGCCCAAGGTTTCGCCGTCGAAATCGGACAGGCGCCAGCGGCCTTCGAGGTACGGCGCGAGCCAGTCGTCGAGTGCCGCGAGCAGGCCGGCGTCGCTGCAATCGGGCAGGCCGAGCTCGGGACAGGCCGCGCGCAGGAACTCGACCCGCGCCTGCCATTCGCGCAGGCCTTCGCTCCACGGCAACACCGCGAGCCCGAGCTGGCGCACACCATCGACCAGCATCGCCGTGGTCGCGGCTTCGCGCGGTGCCGGCACCGTGCGCCGCTCGAGCACCAGATCGGCGAAGCAGCGCTCCTCGCTGGCCTCGACCGCGCGCTTGTCGCGGTTGAAGCCGAGCGCGCGCCGGCTGCGAAAGTGCGAGGCATACAGCCGGTCCAGGGTGTCGGGATCGAGCGGCGCCGCGCGCTGGATCAGACTGTCGCGGTCCTCGAAACGCAGCTCGGACACCACCAGCCAGGGCTCGCCGAACAGCAGCGCATTGTCGTGCAGGCGGGCGCCGCGGCCGTTCGACAGCTGGTAGCGGCGCGGCTGCGCCGCATCCATTTTCGCGATGCGGTCCGGATACGCGAGTGCGAGCAGGTCGCCCAGCTGATGATGCGAGCGCATCTGCGCCGAGGCTTCGCGATCGAGTTGCAGGCGTCGCCGCCACTGCTTCGCGGTCTGGTCGATCAGCGCCAGCGTGCCGCGATCGGCGGCCTCGATGCGGCGACCGTCGCGGAAATCGTGCACGGCATGCACGCGATCCCGCAGGTCCTCCGAACGTCGCGCCTCACCGCGCAGCGGGTCGCGACCGTCGAGCAGGGCGGCGACATCGCAGGCCAGCGCGCGCTCGTCGCCGCGCGCGCGCACCAGCAGGTTGGCGATGCGCGGATGCGTGCCGAACGCGAGCAGCTTCTTGCCGTGCGCGGTGATGCGCGCGTCGCCATCGAGCGCATCGAGTGCCTGCAGCAAGGCGACCGCCGCCGCCAGCGCCGCCGGCGGCGGCGGATCGAGCAGGCGCAGCGAGTCGGCGCCCCATTGCTTGAGCTCGAGCACGAACGCGGCGAGTTCGGTGCGCGCGATCTCGGGCCGCGTGCCCGGTTCCAGGCGCTGGCTTTCCGGCCAAAGTCGATAGCACCAGCCTTCGGCGACACGTCCGGCGCGGCCGGCGCGCTGGGTCGCGGACGACTGCGCGATGGCCACCGTGTCGAGCCGACCCATGCCGCTGCCGGCATCGAGCCGCGGCTCGCGCGCGAGCCCGGAGTCGATGACCACGCGCACGCCGGGCAAGGTCACGCTCGACTCGGCGACATTGGTCGCGAGCACGACGCGGCGACGTTCGCCCGGGCGCAGCACGCGCGCCTGCTCCTCGACCGACAGCTCGCCATGCAACAGCAGCACCTCGGCGTCGACCTCGCCAAGCACGCGCGCGCATTGCTCGAGCTCGAACTTGCCGGGCAGGAAACACAACAGGTCGCCGGCATGTTGCGCCAAGGCCTGCTGCACCGCGCGCTTGAGCTGGAACGGCAACGCTTCCTGCGGCCGCGCCGGGAAATGCGCGACCGTCACCGGATAGCTGCGGCCAGCGCTGGTCAGGCGCGGGCAGTCGAGGAAGCGCGCCAGTTTCTCGCCATCGAGGGTGGCCGACATCACGACGACGCGCAGGTCCTCGCGCAGCCCGGACTGGACGTCGACACAGAGTGCGAGGCCGAGGTCGCTGTGCAGATGGCGCTCATGGAACTCGTCGAACAGGATTGCGCTGATGCCTTCGAGCATCGGGTCGTCCTGGAGCATGCGCGTCAGAATCCCTTCGGTGACGACTTCGACCCGCGTCGCTGCGGAAACCTTCGATTCAAAACGGATGCGATAACCGACGCTGGCGCCGACCGCCTCGCCGAGCGACTCGGCCATGAAGCCCGCCGCCGCGCGCGCGGCGATGCGCCGCGGTTCCAGCATCAGCACCTTGCCCGTGCACCACGGCGCAGCGAGCAAGGCCAGCGGCACCTGCGTAGTCTTGCCGGCGCCGGGTGGCGCTTCCAGCACCAGCCGCGGATGCGCCGCGAGGGACGCGACGATCTCGGGCAGCAGCGGAGTGATCGGGAGTTCGAGCAGGGCCATCAACGCATTGTCGCGGGATGGCTGGACAAAAGCATCGTAGAGCATCGCGGCCGGACAGAGCCAAGAGCATCGCGGCAAAGTGCCGCTCCTATGTATGGACTCGCCCCGTTCGTCAACGCCGCTTTGATCGCCGGAAGCCGGCTGCATCTATGTATCAGGCCTCATCGAGAGGGTGCGTGTGCACCCTGGGCCACCATTGGTTGAGCACGC
>JACPFU010000002.1 GCA_016182785.1 Lysobacterales bacterium
CGTGACGAAATGGTCAATCAATTCCTTCGGTATCGACGGCAAAGCCGCCATCGCGGCGTCAACCGCTTTCCTCTTCTTGCTCGGCATACATGCTCCTGGTCGTCATGTTATGCCTCGCACACAAAATTCTGGATAGGCTCCCGTGCCGTAGCCGCCGCTGGCGCTGGTCAGGCGATCGAGCAGGTCGTAGCCGAGCGCCTTGTCGTCGAGGTTCAGCGCATCGTCGATGACGCAGCCCTCGAGACGGGACACGCTCGCGTTCTTTCAATCCGCTGCCCAAATGTAGACATCAACTACGCTCACCATGCCCATGAACTGCACGTTGACCTTGCGCCGCGCGTCCGAGTCAGTGAACTGTAGTTGACATAGATCAAGGTAGCCCTGAGAGTTCCGCGCCGACCAGAAATCCACAAATGTCATACCCGCGAGTTCTTGCAGGTCATCGCGGCGCTCGCTGCGGGCACCGATCGCGCCGTCCAGGTCCAGAGACAGTTCAATCTCCGCGTCCTCGGTCGCGGAGACAACAACGGACCTGTCTTGCATCATCAACACAAAGTGCACTGACTGATGGGCGAGTTCAGGGGCCAGGACAACGCGAACCGACTCTAGGCGACTCGCGAGCGCTTCACGAAGCAACTGCTCATGTTCCTCGCATCGCATGGTCAGTACTTCTCCCCAAGTCGCTTTGCTTCCTTGATCACCTTCATGGCCGTCTTCGCCGCCGCATCCCCTTTCGCGGCCAAGTTGGCAATCTGCCCGCGCGGATTCTTGATCTGCTTGCGGTTGCCGGCCAGGTACTTCACCACCGTCTCCAGCAGCACCGGCACTCGTTCCGAATACGCAATGGACTTCTGCAAGCGCCCGAGTGCGTCGTACTCCTTTTTCACGCCCCTGTTGGTGCCGACCACCGCCGCCACCGTGCCCACGCTTCCGAGCGGATACGCCGCAAATGTCTCGCGACCCTCGTGATCGAACGCGCGCACGTTGTAGCGGTGGCTGTTGGTCAGGTAACTGGTCGCCAAAAGAGAGCGAGATTCAGAGCAAGCCATGCTGTCCATGCGGCAGCCTTCATCGCCAGGATTGTCGGGAAGGGTTCGAGGCCTACTTCAGAAAGATAGCTACTCAGCTCCATAAATGCCCCTGCCGTGTAGACCAGGAGACAGAGTGAGAGAGGCCAGAACGATGCTGGCCTTTTCCTAAGAGAGGATACCGATAGCGCACCCATCGCCATCGCAACCACAAGTTCCGCCACAGCGAAAGCTCTCACATGAGCCGGCCACTCGGACACGACCACGCCAGTCAACCTGAACGCAGTCTCATCGTGGCCTGCGAGCAAGAGCGACGCCTTCCCCAGCATGATCCAACCAGCCAAGCAGAGGTTGGCAATGGGCGCCCCCAATTCAATTCTTGCTCGAACAATCATGTCTCCCCCTACTCGCCATCGTGGCTTCTGCTGCGACGTCTGCAACCTTGGGAGTCATTCGGCGCGTGTCGTATACCGGCGTCGTCGGACAACATCAACGAGGCGGTAGCTGTTGCCTTTCCGCCAGCGCACTGCGTATAAGCGGCCGATGTCGTGCCTGCATTCACCACGCCCGGTTTGCCATGAGCCTGTTGCGGAACGCGGCCGGGGGGTGGCGATGCGGATGGGGTTGGCGGTGCTGCTCGCGCTGTCGAGCAGCGCGCAGGCCGATGCGGTGCTCGATCGTGGCAACGGGCCGGAGCCGACGACGCTGGATGTGCACCGTGGTTCCGAAGTCGGTTCGCAGAACATCCTGACCGATCTGTACGAGGGGCTGGTGGCGTTCGCCGCCGATGGAAGCATCGTGCCCGGCATGGCCGAGCGTTGGGAGGTCGCGGCGGATGGCCGCACCTGGACGTTCCACCTGCGCGACGGGCTGCGCTGGTCGAACGGCGAGGTGCTGGATGCGCCGCAGTTCGTCGCGTCGATGCAGCGTGCGCTCGATCCGGACACTGCTGCGCCGCTGGCGTCGTTGTTCGCTTCGATCGGCAATGCGCCGGCGGTGATGCGCGGCGAGATGGCGCCCGATGCGCTCAGCGTCCATGCGCCCGACGCGCGCACCGTGGTGATCGAACTGACGCAACCGACCGCGCTGCTCGAACGCCTGGCGCTTCCGGTCGCGGCGCCGCTGCACCTGCCTTCGCTGCGCCAGCACGGCATGCTGCACACGCGCCCGGGAAACCTGGTCGGCAACGGTGCCTATCGGCTGATCGAGTGGACGCCACAGGCGAGCCTGCTGCTCGAACGCAATCCGCATTTCCATGCGGCCGCGAAGGTGGCGATCGAACGCGTGCGCTTTCATGTCACCGAGGATGCGAACACCGAGCAGAAGCGCTTCGTCGCCGGCGATCTCGACTTCACCGAGGTGGTGCCGCCGGGCCGACTCGAGCGCCTGCGCGAGCGCTTCGGCAGGCAGCTGCGCATCGACCCTTACCTCGGCAGTTTCTACTTCGGCTACAACCTGCGGCGCGCGCCATTTGCGCGGCAGCCGAACCTGCGGCGCGCGCTGTCGCTGGCGATCGACCGCGACATTCTGACCCGCTACATCACCGGCCTCGGCGAAACCCCGGCGTTTTCGCTGCTGCCGCCGGTGCTGCTCGGCGAGGCGGCGTGGGCGCCGGCGGAATCCGCGCTGACGCAGGCGCAGCGCGTGCGCGAGGCGCAGCAGCTGTATGCCGAGGCCGGCTACTCGACGGCGCAACCGCTCGAGGTCGAGCTGCGCTACAACACCTCGACGCCGCACCGCCGCCTGGCGCTTGCGGTCGCGGCGATGTGGCGCGAAACGCTGGGCGTGCGCACGCACCTGGTCAACGAGGAGTGGAAGGTGTTCGTGCAGAACCGCCGCAGCGGCCGCGTCACCGAAGCGTTCCGCGGCGGCTGGATCGCCGATGTCGCCGACCCGCTCGCGTTCCTCGAAGCCTTCGACGGCCCGGGCCCGAACAACTGGAGCGGCTACGCCGATGCCGACTACTCGCGCCTGCTCGGTGAAGCCCGCGCCAGCGCGGAGCCGGCCGAGCGCAGGCGCCGCTTTGCCGCCGCCGAGAGGCAGCTCCTGCAATCACAACCGATCCTGCCGATCTACTTCTACGTCTCCAAGCACCTGGTGCGCGACGAGGTTCAGGGCTTTGTCGCGAACCCGCTCGACCGCCACCCGTCGCGCTGGATGCGGCTGCGCGGGCCCGCGCCATGAAGCGCTGGCTGTCTCGATTGGGCGAGGCGGCACTGACGCTGTGGCTGCTGGTCACGCTGTGCTTCGTGCTGATGCGTGCCGCGCCGGGTGGGCCGTTCGATGTCGAGCGCGCCGTCACGCCCGAGATCCAGGCACGCCTGGAGGCGCGCTATCACCTCGACGAGCCGCTGCCGAAGCAGTACCTGCGCTATCTCGGGCAACTGGCGCAGGGCGATCTCGGTCCTTCGTTCCAGTATCCGGACTACAGCGTCAATGAACTGATCGCCGGGGGTTTGAAGGTGTCGCTGCCGCTCGGTCTCGCGGCGCTGCTGCTCGCACTCGTGGTCGGCGTGCCGCTCGGCGTGCTCGCCGGATGGCGCGCCGGGCAGTTCAGCGACCACATCGCCAGCGGCATCGGGTTGATCGGGCTGGCGCTGCCGAAGTTCGTGCTGGCGCCGCTGCTGGTGCTGTGCTTCGCGGTCTGGCTGGGCTGGCTGCCAGCCGGCGGCTGGGACGCCAGCGAACCGCGCTACGCGGTGCTACCGGTGCTCGCGCTGGCCGCGCCGAACCTGGCCTACGTGGTGCGGCTGACGCGCGCCAGCCTGATCGAGGTACTGGCCACCGACTACATCCTCGCGGCGCGCGCGCGCGGCATCGAGGGCCGCGACCTGCTCATGCACCATGCGCTGCGTCCGACCCTGGCCGCAGTCGTCGCCTGGCTGGCACCGGCCACGATCGCGCTGGTCACCGGTTCGGTCGTGGTCGAACAGGTTTTCGCCATACCCGGCATCGGCCGCTACTTCGTGCAAGGCGCACTCAACCGCGACTACACCCTGGTCCTCGGCGTCGCGCTGACCGCCGGCATCGCCATCCTCCTGGTCAACCTGATCGTCGACGCGTTGCGCGGCTGGGTCGATCCGAGATTGGGTGCTGCGCGATTACTCGACGAATGAGCACGGATCACCCCCGCGCCGCGCCGCCCTGGCGGCGGGCGACGACCATGGCCTTGAGGGCGTTGAGGGCGGCGCTCAGGGCGTAGTCGGTATCGAGTTCGGCGTCGCGCGGCGCGGCGCTGGTCGCGGCGGGTTCGACGGCTTCGAGATGGCCGCTGAGCGTGGCTTCGGACTCGATGATCTGCGGGCCACTGTCCTCGCGCACCAGTTGCACGTCGGACAGGACGATGTCGGGGACGATGCCCTGGGCCTGGATCGAGTGGCCGCTCGGCGTGTAGTAGCGCGCGGTGGTGAGCTTGATCGCGCCGCCGGATTCGAGCGGCAGGATGTTCTGCACCGAGCCCTTGCCGAAACTGCGCTTGCCGACCACCAGCGCGCGCTGGTGATCCTGCAACGCGCCGGCGACGATCTCGGCGGCGGAAGCACTGCCGCCATCGATCAGCACGACCAGCGGCGCGCCGTCGAGCAGGTCGCCCGGTCCGGCACTGTAGGTACCGTCGGCCGAGGCCAGGCGGCCGTCGGTCTTGACCACCACTCCGCCTTCGAGCAGCGCGTCGCAGACCTCGACCGCGGCCTGCAGCACGCCGCCGGGGTTGTCGCGCAGGTCGAGCACGGCGCCGCGCAGCGCGCCGCCGTCGGCCTTGAGCTTGCGCACGCGGTCGCGGAACTCGACCCCGGTGTTTTCCTGGAACATGCTCAGGCGCAGATAGGCGTAGCCGGGTTCGAGCCAGCGTGTACGCACCGACTGCGCCATGATCACTTCGCGGGTGAGCTTGAAGCTCAGCAATTCCTGCTCGCTGCCGCGCTGGATCGAGAGTTCGACGCTGCTGCCCGGCGCGCCGCGCAATTGGTCGAGTGCCTCGTCCTCGCGTTCGGCCACGGCGACGCCGTCGATTGCGATGATCGCGTCGCCGGCGCGGATGCCGGCGCGCGCCGCCGGCGAATCGTCGATCGGCGCGATCACGCGCAGTTCGCCGTCGACGCCGATCACTTCGATGCCGAGGCCGCCGTACAGACCCTGCACGTCCTCGTCCCATTGCTTCAGTTCTTCCGCGGTCAGGTAGGCGCTGTGCGGATCGAGATCGGCGAGCACGCCGGCGATCGCGCCCTGCAGCAGGCGCGAGTCATCGACCGGATCGACGTAACCGTCCTTCACCGCGCGCAGCACCGCGACGAAGCTGCGCAGGTCCTCGGGGCGGATCTCGATCGGCTGCGCGACGGCCGCCGGCACCGGCGGGGTCGTGGCGGCGGGTGCTTCGGCGGCGGCGGCGGCCAGTTGCGGGATCAGGATCAGGGCGGCAAATCGGCGCATGTTCGCGCTCCACAAGGGTTTGGGCGGCACCATAGCCCGGCCGCGCTCCGGCGTCACCCCGGCGTTTGTTTTTCGTTCGGGGCGGGGATACAATTCGCGCCCTTTTTTCCGGGGTCACCCGGGTCTGCATCTCAACGGAGAGATCATGCCAAGCGTCAAAGTCCGCGAGAACGAACCTTTCGAGTTCGCCCTGCGTCGTTTCAAGCGCACCTGCGAGAAGGCCGGCATCCTGGCCGAAACGCGCAAGCGCGAGTTCTACGAAAAGCCGACCCAGGAGCGCAAGCGCAAGGCCGCCGCGGCGGTGAAGCGTACGCTGCGTCGCGTGATGCGCGACGTCACCAAGCGTCAGCGCATGTATTGATCGGCCTCGGGAGCGCAAGTTCCCGGTCCGATAGCAAGCTGCACTCTCCGTAGCCGGCGCTGCCCACGCACCGCCGGCTTTTTGCGTTTCCGGAATTCCCCTTCCCTCCCCAGGAACCCGCCATGAGCCTCAAGCTGCAACTGACCGAAGACATGAAGGCCGCGATGAAGAGCGGCGCAAAGGACCGCCTGCAGGTGATCCGCCTGATCAATGCCGGCATCAAGCAGCGCGAAGTCGACGAGCGCATCCAGCTCGACGACGCCCAGGTGCTGGCGGTGCTGGAGAAGATGGTCAAGCAGCGCAAGGACTCGATCACCCAGTACGAGGCCGCCGCGCGCGAAGACCTGGCCCAGGTCGAGCGCTACGAGCTCGGCGTGATCCAGACCTACCTGCCGGCGCAGATGGCCGCCGCGGAAGTCGAGGCCATCGTCGCCGCCGCGATCAGCGAAGCCGGCGCCACCAGCGCCAAGGACATGGGCAAAGTGATCGCGCTGGTCAAGCCGAAAGTGGCCGGCCGCACCGACATGGGCAAGCTCTCGGAACTGGTCAAGCAGAAGCTCGCGGCACTCGGCTAACCCGCTAGGCTCGCGCGATGGCGCGCATCCCCGACCGTTTCATCGATGACCTGCTCGCGCGCGTCGACATCGTCGAGGTGATCGAGTCGCGCGTGCCGCTGAAGCGCGCCGGACGCGACTACATGGCGCGCTGTCCGTTCCACGACGAGCGCTCGGCCTCGTTCTCGGTCAGCCCGACCAAGCAGTTCTACCACTGCTTCGGCTGCGGCGCGCACGGCTCGGCGATCAAGTTCCTGATGGAGTACGACCGCCTCGAGTTCGTCGACGCGGTCGAGGATCTGGCCGCGCGCATGGGCATGACCGTGCCCTACGAGGGCGGTGCCGCGCGCGGTCCGCAGGACCAGTACGCGGAGCTGTACGACGTGCTCGATGCCGCGGCGAAGTTCTTCCAGAAGCAGCTGCCGGGCAGCGAGAAGTGCGGCAAGTACCTGGACAAGCGCGGCCTCGACGCGGCGATGATCCAGCGCTTTGGCATCGGCTACGCACCGGACTCCTGGGACGCGATCAAGCATGCGATCGGCAGCAGCGAGTCGCGATTGAAGGCGCTCGATGCCGCCGGCATGCTGTCGAGCGGCGACCGCGGCGGCGCCTACGACAAGTTCCGCGACCGGCTGATGTTCCCGATCCACGACCGGCGCGGTCGCGTGATCGCGTTCGGTGGCCGCGTGATGGGCGACGCCGACGGCCCGAAGTACCTGAACTCGCCCGAGACCGCGTTGTTCCACAAGGGGCGCGAGCTCTATGCGCTGCACCAGGTGCGCCAGTCGCACAGCAAGATTCCGCGACTGATCGTGGTCGAGGGCTACCTCGACGTGATCGCGCTGTTCCAGTTCGGCATCACCCAGGCGGTGGCAACACTCGGCACCGCGACCACCAAGGACCACGCCGAGTTGTTGTTCCGCAACTCGGCCGACATCTACTTCTGCTTCGATGGCGACAAGGCCGGGCGCGGTGCCGCGTGGCGCGCGGTCGAATCGGTGCTGCCGCGGATGAAGGACGGGCGCCAGGCGCTGTTCCTGTTCCTGCCCGAGGGCGAGGACCCGGACACGCTGGTGCGCAAGGAGGGCGCCGCAGGGTTCGAGGCGCGCCTGAAGGACGCGATGCCGCTGTCAGAGTTCTTCTTCGCCGAACTCGGCAAGGACATCGACCTGCGCGGCCTCGAAGGCAAGGCGCGGCTGGCCGAGCGCGCCAAGCCGCTGCTCGCGCAGATTCCCGATGGTGCGTTCCGCGATCTGATGCAGCAGAGCCTGGCCACGCGCACCGGCATGCACCGCGTCGGGCCGGCGGCACCCGCGACCCAGGCGGTCGCGCAAGGCAGCGTCGGCAAGCCGCCGCAGCGCAGCCTGGTGCGCGCCGCAGTGGCGCTGCTGATGCAGAAGCCCGAGATCGCGAACGCGCTCGAACCGCCGTACCTGTTCGGCACCCTGCGCCAACCCGGGATTCCGTTGCTGATGGAACTGATCGCGATGTGCCGCGCGCGGCCGGACATGAACACCGCGACGTTGCTGCAGCAGTTCGAGGGCCGCGACGACTACGAGGCGCTGGCGAAACTGGCGCAGATCGACTTCCCCTCCGCGCCCGAGCACTGGCGCACCGAATTCGTCGATGCCTGCGAGCAGCTGAACCGACAGACCCTGCAGCAGCGCATCGATGAACTCCTCGGCAAGCAGGACTCGGGCTTCCCGCTATCGGCGGCGGAGAAGACCGAGTTGCGCGAGGCGCTGGCGGCCAAGGGTCGGCGCTGACCTCCGCGCGCGGCGGCCAGCACATCTGGGACAATGGTGGCTTGCCCAGCCTCGGATCAGCACGATGAGCGCCACTACTCCCCACGTCGTTCCGTTCTGGCAACGCCTCGGAGCGATCTCGCGCTATCCGCTGCAGTCGGGCGCGTTGCTGCACGTGCTGCTGTTCACCGCGCTGCGCCTGGCGGATCTGGCCCTGGGCGGAATTGCCGGCTTGGTCGTCTCGGCATTCCTGTGGATGGGGATCCTGAAATACGCGGTCGAGGTGCTGGTGCAGACCGCGCACGGGCGCCTCAACGCGCCCGAGTTCAACCCGAGCGTCAGCGACTCGCAGGCCTGGGACCAGGTCAAGCTGCAGATCCTGCTGTGGATCATGCTGGTCGCCGGCAGCTTCGGCTTCGGCCTGCTGCTCGGCGGCGGCGGCGCACTGGCGTGGGCGGCGCTGGTGGTGCTCGCGATCCCGGGCGCCACGATCACGCTGGCGATGACCAACAATCTGTGGGCGGCGTTGAACCCGAAGAGCTGGGTCGAGCTGATGGCGGCGTTCGGCTGGCCCTACTTCGCGGTCGCGCTGCTCGCCGGGCTGTACCAGATCAGTGCTGCCAACGCGCAGTCGATCGCGCTGCCGTACCTGCCGAGCGTGGTCGGCTTCCTGCTGTCGTGGTTCCTGACCCACTACGTGCTGGTCTCGACCTTCCACCTGATGGGTTACCTGGTGCTGCAGTACGCGGACCGCGTCGGCCACGAAGTGAAGCGCAACGACGTGCCCGGAAAGCTCGCGAACCGCCATGCCGACCCCGACCAGCCGCTGATCGATGCCACCGAGGCGATGGTGCAGGACGGCCGCGCCGACGAGGCGGCGGCGACCATGCGCGAGCACATCGCCACGCGCGGCGGCACCGTGCTGCTGCACGAGCACTACCGCAAGCTGCTCAAGGCCAAGCAGGACACCACCGAACTGCTGCGCCACGCCCAGGGCTACGTGCAGGTGCTGCTGGCGCAAGACAACGTGAAGCGCGCGTTCGAGATCCTGCAGGAAGCGTTCGCGCTCGATGCCGAGTTCCGTGCCGACATCGCCGACGACATCCATCGCCTGGCGCAGCGCGCCTCGCAGCTCGGCCTGCACCCGCTCGCGCTGAAGCTGATCTCGGGCTTCCACAAGCGCTGGCCGAAGCACCCGGACATCGCGCGCAACTATCTGTTCGCGGCCAAGCTGCTCACCGACAAGCTGCACCGCGAAGACCAGGCCCAGGCCCTGCTCACGCAGCTGAAAGCGTTGCGCCCGGACGACGCGCTGATGCCCGAGATCGACGCGCAACTGGCGTTGCTGGCGGCACTCGCCGCGACCGCGAAGCGCGCACCCGCAAGCAGCTGAATCAACCGAGCAGCAGCCGCGCCTTGCCCGCCTCGGGCGAGTTCGGATGGCGCGCACGCAGGTGCGCGAGCAGGCGTTGCGTGGCGGCCTCGTCGCGGCGTTCCTGGTGCGCGAGCGCCAGCCGAAACCAGGCGCCGGCAAGCAAGGGATGCTGCGGCACCGCGGCTTCGACCACGGCCAGCACCTGCTGCGCCTCGGCCAGCAGGCCGGGGCCCTGCCAGCGTGCGGCCAGCGCGATCAGCGTTTCGGCCGGCAACGGCGGCTGCGGCGCGTAACTGCGCGCGGCTTCGCCGAACCAGCGGTGCTGGCGCTCGGCCTCGGCGCGGCTGCGCGCATGCCAGCCAAGCGCGTGCGCCACTGCGGCCGCGGCTTCCGGGCGATCCTTGGCGAACAGCCAGCTGCGCAACCACGGCTCGATCACCTCCGGGTCGCGCGGGTGGGCCTGCACCAGTGCGTCGAAGCGGGTTCGCGCCGAGGGCAGCTGCAGCCGGCCGAGTTCGACCAAGCCCGCTGCCAGCTCCTCGGCGCGGCGATCGCGGGTCTCGTCCTCGTCGAGGTAGCCGCGGTTCACGCGCCCAAGCCGGGTCGCCACGAATGCGAGCGCAGCGCCGGAGAGGATGCCGCCGGCATGCGCGTCGAAGCCGATGCCGGCATCCGGCGTCAGCAGCAGTTGCAGGAACTCCCAGCCGAACCACACCGGCAGCAACCACAGCGCGCGCACGCGGGTGTAGTCGAACACCACGAAGAACCAGTAGAACAGGCGCACGCGCCGCTGCCCCCAGAGCACCGCGTAGGCGCCCATCAGTCCGGCGATCGCGCCCGAGGCACCGAGCATCCCGCCGCTCTCGCCCCAGCGCCAACCGAGCGAGAACAGCCCGCCGCCGAAGCCGGCAAGCAGGTACAGCAACAGGAAGCCTCCGGCACCGAGCACCGGCTCGACGACCAGACCGAGGATCGCCAGGAACACCATGTTGCCGAGCAGGTGGCCGCCGTCGCCGTGCAGGAACATCGAGCTGAACAGGCGCCCGGGATCGACCTCCGACTGGCGCAGCAGATGGCGTTCGGTGAACGATGCCCGCCATTGCGCGTCGAGCCGCTGGCGCAGCGGCTTCCACTCGGCATAGTCGCGGTCGTCGGTACCGATCACGCGCCCGGCGCGCAGCTCGGCGAGGAAGTCCTCGTCCTGCTGGATCTGCAGCGCCAGCACCTGCGCCTGCAGCTCCACCGGCAACTGGCGCCAGCGCTCGCGCCAGGCGATCGACGGCGTGCGCTCCACATAGTCGCGATAGCGCGGCAGCTCGATCGCGGCGAGCCGGCTGTTGGCATAGGCCTCGACCGCACGCTCCTGGCGCACTTCGTCCGGCCGCTGCAGGCCGAAGTAGACGAACACGTTGCAAAGCAACAGCAGCAACGTGACCCACGGAAAGGTCGCCAGCGTCGGCTTCTTGTGCAGCGGCAGGATCAGCATGCGGCGAGGCTACGCAAAGCCCCGGCGCAAGTGAAGCACCTAGTCGAAGCCGTCGGCGAACAGCGCGTCGCTGCGCGCCAGACAGCGGTTGGCCTGGGCGCCCTCGACGATCACGTTGAAGGCGTTGTGCGCGCTGAACCCGATCACGTCCTCGGCGACGATGTACCAGCGGCCGATGTCGTTGGCGTGGAGCGCTGCCCGGTATTCGAGCGCGAACGGGGTCGGGTTCAGCGTCAGCGCGCCGTCGCCGAGCTTGACCCGCGGCGACGCCAGCGGTGCCGCGCACGGGTTGTCGTCGAGCAAGGGATGACTGAGCGGAATCGCGTTGGCGCCGAAGGCGTCGAGTTCGGCCATGAACGCGTTCGGCGAGAACAACGGGGCCACGGCCAGGTTGAAGTCGGCGCCGATCGCACCGGTCATCGCGAAGCCGTCGTCGTTGCGAATGCGCCAGCGCGTGCCGCGATAGACCAGCGTGAGCGGATGGTCGTGGTAGATGCCGCCGCCGGCGTCCGGGTTCCAGTTCGGAGTGACCACGGCGATCGCTGCGGCCAGGTTGTTCAGGCTGGGGTCGTCGATCTGGGTTTCGGCGGTTGCGGCTCCGGGGATGTTGCCGGCAGCGACGGTGTGCACCAGGGAAGCGCGCGCGGATACCGGCAGCAGCACCGAATAGCGCCGCCCGGTCTGCAGGTTGGACTGGTCCTGCTGGAAGATCGCCCAGCGCGCCGGCAGCGATTCGGCCTGGTACACGCCGAGCGTCGCGGTGCCGGCACTGACGCCCTCGGCCGGACGCAGTGGCGTCACGATCAACCGGTCCACCGTCAGCAACAGGCCGTCGAACTGGCCCGGGCCAAGCTCGGTGGCATTGAACGAAGTGTTGGCCGCAGTCGCCTCGTGCACGATGGCGGCATCCGGCGAACCCTCGATGGCGCCGATGTCGACGCCGCCGAGTTGCACGCGCTTCTCGCCATCGGCGTCGAACAGGGCGAACGCGGGCAGGGCGCTGCTGTCGCCGGCATCGAACAGCGGCGAGGTCGAGCGCAGCCGCGGGTCGATGGCGCTTTCGACCTGCGGGTCGACGGACAGCGTGCCGGCGCCGAGCACGCCACCGCTGCCGAGTTCGTTGCCGGCCACCTCGTGCAGCAGGTTGTGGTCGTTGGCCAGCGCCACGCCGAGGAAGCGCAGCCCGCGCACCGACTGGCGCGTGAGCAGGTTGTTGGCCACGCGTCCGCTGATCGCGCCGGCGCCGAGCGCGTCGACGTGGATGCCGACGCCACCGCTGGTGATGCTGTTGTTGATGATGCTGAGCTCGGCGTTCAGTTCCTTGATCACGATCGCCGCGTTCTCGGTTCCCGGCGCGCCACCGGCACCGGAGATCACGTTGCTGACCACCTCGATCGTCACCGCTGCGGCCGGGTTGTTGTGCTGGGCGAAGATGCCACGGTCGGCGCTGTCGCCGCCGAGCCAGATGCGATTGCGCTGCAGGCGCAGGTTCATCGCTCCGGCGGCGCTGCCGGCGGTCATCGAGATCGCCGCGATCGCCGCCGCATCGCGCGCATCGATGCGGTTGCCATACACCTCGGCCTGGTAGGTCTGGGCGTGGCTGTACATGCAGATGCCGGAACGCCCGCTGCCACCGGCGGCGGTCATCACGATGCTGCTGTGGCTGACGATGAAGCGCGGCGTCACCGTCGTCGCCGCCGTGGTGCGGAAGTCGAATCCGCACTGTCCCGCGGGCGGATCGTATTGGCGCAACTGGTCGAGGGTGAGGATCGCGCTGCTCGAACCGCGCTCCTCGACGCGCACGCGTCCGCCGCGCAGCACCAGGCCACGCAGCGTGACATCACCGACCGCACCGAGTGGCGTGAACACGAGCACGCTGCCGCCCTCGAATACCGCGTCGATGCCGGGCATCGGCGCCAGCAGCAGCGACTTGCTGATGATGAGGTCACCGCTGATGCCGGTGTAGCGGTCCGGCGTGGCAATGCTGTCGTTGCCGATCAGGATGGTGTCGCCAGTCGCGGCGGCGTTCACGCAGTCCTGCAGGCTGGTCGAACACGGCCCCGGAAACAGCAGGTCCGGCCACACCCAGGTGGCCGCCTGCGCCGACGGCACGCCGACGCACAGCAGACCAAGCGCCCGCAACAGGAAGGATCGGGGATGGAACATGGCACGGCTCCGCTCACTGGATGCCACCCCCTCCGCAGCCGCATCCCGGCAGCGGACATTGCTCAGCGCATCGGATCGACGCGCAGGACCGGAGCCGAGGGCGTCATCGGCAGCGGATCGGCGAGGTAGTGGTCGGCGAGCAGGAACGCGAACAGCACCATCAGGTAGATGATCGAGTAGCGGAAGGTTTCCATCGCGAACTGCTCGTTCGGCGGGTTCATCAGGCGCAGCGCGTAGTACAGGAACCCGGCGCCGAGCACGAGCGCACCGCCGAGATAGATCAGGCCGGCCATGCCGGTGAGCCAGGGCAGCAGCGTCACCAGCACCAGCAGGATGGTGTAGGCGAGCACGTTCCAGCGCGTGTATTCGACGCCGTGGGTGATCGGCAGCATCGGCACCGCGGCGCGCGCGTAATCCTCGCGGCGGTAGATCGCAAGCGCCCAGAAGTGCGGCGGCGTCCAGATGAAGATGATCAGAAACAGCAGCAAGGCGTAGGCGTGCACTTCGCCGGTGACCGCGGCCCAGCCGAGCACCGGCGGCGCCGCGCCGGCAGCACCGCCGAGCACGATGTTCTGCGGCGTCGCGCGCTTCAGGTACTTGGTGTAGATCACCGCATAGCCGATCAGCGCGCAGAAGGTGAGCACCGCGGTCAGCAGGTTCACGAACGCGACCAGCAGCAGCATCGACAGCGCGCCGATCGCGAGCGCGAACCACAGCACCTGGCGCGGCTGCAGTTGTCCGCTCGGCAGCGGCCGGTGCGCGGTGCGCGCCATCACCGCGTCGATGCGCGCGTCGAGCAGGTGGTTGATCGCCGCCGCCGAAGCCGCGGCCAGCCAGATGCCGATGGCGCCGACAATGGCCTCACGCGCCGGCGGCAACGCCGGCACCGCGAGGAACATGCCGACCACCGCGGTGAACACGATCAGCGCGACCACGTTCGGCTTGGTCAGCGCCCAGAACTGCGCGAACTGGCGGATCAGCGGCATGCCGGGATCAGCGCGGCGCCGGCGTGTTGCGCGCGAGCAGCGCCACCAGCGCGAACAGCAGCAGCGCAGCGACGCCGTTGTGCGTGGTGGCGACGTGCAGCGGCAACGCCAGCTTGACGTTGAGGATGCCGAGCGTGATCTGCAACACCAACAGCGCGGCGATCGCCCAGCCATGCACGGCCAGTCGCGGCAGACGGATGGCGCGGACCGCAAGCATCAGCACATGGCCGGCGACCAGCACCGCGAACCAGCGATGGGCAAGGTGGATCGCTGCGCGCGAAGGACCGTCGAGCACGCCGCCCTCGTAATCGACGCCAATGCCGCGCCAGAGCACGAAGCCCTCGGCGAAATCGGTGCGCGGCCACCATTGGCCGAGGCACTGCGGATAGTCGATGCCGCAGGCAAGCGCGGCGTAGTTGGCACTGGTCCAGCCACCGAGCGCGATCTGGAACGAGACCAGCGCAATCGCCACGACCAGGGTCGCGCGCCTGAGCGTGGCCTCGCCCTGCACGCCGCTCGCGCGCAACGCTGTCCACGACAGCAGCGCCATCGTCGCGAGCCCGCCGAGCAGGTGGCCCATGACCACGATTGGCTTCAGTTTCCAGGTCACCGTCCACATGCCGAGCGCCGCCTGGAACAGGATGAACGCGGCAGCGAACACGACCGCGCGTCGCGGTTGCGGCAAGTGCGCGCGATTGCGCCAGGCGAGTGCGGCCAGCACGAACGTGGTCAGCATCAGCAGGCCGGCGAAGTAGCGGTGCACCATCTCCTTCCAGGCCTTGCTCGCCTCGACCGGTCGCTCGGGGTGCGCGGCATTCGCGGCGGCGACTTCCGCCTCATGCTGCGGCCAGGTGATCTCGCCATAGCAACCCGGCCAATCCGGGCAACCGAGGCCGGCATGCGACAGGCGCGTGTAGGCGCCGAGGAGGATCACGCCGAACACGAGGACAACGGCAAACCACGCCAGACGGCGAAACAGGGGGGAAATCATCGGGGTTCTCTCTGGAATCAACGGATCAGCTTGCCGAGGTCCTTGCGCACTTGCTTGAGGTCGGCATGTTCAGGATATCGCAGCATCAGGTAACCCCCCGGATCGACCAGGGCCATCGTCAGATCGCCCTGGGCCGGGGGCAGCCGGTCACGCAATGCCTGCGGCAACTGCGCGAGATGATAAACGCCGGCGGCGCTGCTGAGCACCCCCGGCGCAGGCAGGGCGCGGTTGGTCGCGATGCGCAGCTTGCCGGCATGGCGCCCGAGCGAGATGCGCAGGTTGCCGACCTGGTCGAGCCGCACGCGGCACGGATCGTCGCAACGCTCGGGAATGGCCACGACCAGGGTCCAGTGCCACTGCGGCGTGGCCCACTCGAAGGCGTTGCCGGCGACCGTGCTCGCGGCAGGCTCCAGTCGCTGCGGCGGGTCCACCAGTTCGCCGTAGTTGCGTCGGCCCGCCGGCATCCAGCCGGAAAACGCGAGCAGGCTGGCGATCAGGATCGGTGCGGCGAACACCAGCGCGATCAGCACCAGCATGCGGCGACCCTTGCGGGCATCGGTCATCGGCGGACTTCCTCGCGGCGCAGGGACAGGATCAGGAACAGCAGCAGGGCAACGACCGCGAAGCTTGCCCACTGCAGCGCATAGCCGCGGTGACGGTCGCCATCGATGCCGCCCGGGCGCCAGTCGCGGCGAAACGGCGAGCCCGCTTCCGCTGCTGGCCAGAATACGCGATCGAGCATCGGTTGCAGCTGCGCTTCCTCGGCGATCGCCGCCGGGTCGATCGCCAGCCGCAGGTCGGGGCGTCCGGCTTCGCTCGCACCGCTGCGACCACCCAGCAATCCGATCGCCGGCGCCGGCGCGACCAGCCCGGCGGCGTCGAAGTCGGCCTCGATCGCGGGCAATGCGGGCGGCGTGCGCCGCGAACGATCGGCCGCGATCCAGCCCAGATTGACCAGCACGTACCCATCGTCGAGCGCGAGCGGCACATACACCTCGACCCCGTACTGGCCATCGTGCATGCGGTTGTCGTGCAGCACGATGCGGTCGCGCAGCAGACGGCCGCGCAGGCGTGTGGCGGCGTACTCGCGATCGAGTCCGCGCAGTTCGGCGAAGCCGAGCCGCGGCGCCTGCGCGGCATCGACCAGCGCCGCTGCGAACTCGCGCTCGCGCCGGTCCTTCAGTTGCGCGCGCTGCCATTGCCAGGTCGCCGCCCCGACAAACAGGCACTCGGCGGCGACCAGCAGCGCCAGCCGCGGCCACGCTTGACGAAACGCAGACATCAGCGCCGGGACCGCGCCGTATACTGCGCGCCCGCAGCAGCGGGGCCTGCGGCGTGGTCCGGAGTCATGGGACAGAATCTGTTCATCGTGCTGGTGTTCCTGGCGATCGTCTACAACCTCGGCGCCGGCCTCTACTACATGCTCACCGACAAGGGCGCGAGCGACCGTACCGTCGATGCGCTGACGCGCCGCATCCTGATCTCGGCAGCGCTGTTCGCGCTGATCGGCATCGGCATCTGGATGGGCTGGATCGCGCCGCACGGCATCGCCGTGCGCTGAGCGCCCGGCTACAGGATGTAGACGAACAGGAACAGCCCGAGCCAGACCACGTCGACGAAGTGCCAGTACCAGGCCACGGCCTCGAAGCCGAAGTGCTGGTCGCGGCTGAAGTGGCCCTTGGCACAGCGCGCCCAGATCACGATCAGCATCACCGTTCCGAGCGTCACGTGCAGGCCGTGGAAACCGGTGAGCATGAAGAAGGTGCTGCCGTAGATGCCGGAGCCAAGCGTCAGGCCGAGCTCGTGGTAGGCGTAGTAGTACTCGGTCGCCTGGAAGTACAGGAACGCCGCGCCGAGCAGCACGGTGGCGCCGAGATAGACCAGCAGGCGGCCGCGTGCACCGGCACGCAGGGCATGGTGGGCGATGGTGACGGTGACCCCGGAGCTCAGCAGCAGCAGCGTATTCAGGAACGGCAGGCCCCAGGCGCCGATGGTCTCGAACGCGCCGCCGACCTTGAGCGGGCCATTGGTCGGCCACGCTGCGCTGTAGCCCTGCCACAGGTATTCGTGGGTCAGCACGCCGTCGCCATCGCCACCGAGCCACGGCACCGAGAACATGCGCGCGTAGAACAGCGCGCCGAAGAAGGCGGCGAAGAACATCACCTCGGAGAAGATGAACCAGATCATGCCCATGCGGAAGCTGATGTCGACCTGGCGGTTGTAGAACCCGTGGATCGACTCGCGGATCACGTCGCCGAACCAGCCGAACAACATGCCGACCAGGGCCAGCACGCCGAGCACGAGCAGCACCCCGCCCCCGGCGCTGTGGTTCAGCGACAGCGCCGCGCCGAGCATGGTCGTGAACAGCGCCAGCGATGCGACGATCGGCCAGCGACTGCCGTGCGGGACGTAATACAGGTTCGGATCGTGCGATTCGCTCTGGCCCATGGCGGTCCCCGTTCGTTTAGCTGTGCGTGGTCGTGGTGCCGCCCGCGTCATCGACGGGCGTGTCCACCGGATTGAATACGTAGCGGAAGGTCAGACGACTGACATCGGCGGGCAGCTGGTCGTCGATCACGAAGCGCACCGGCATCTCGCGCGACTCGCCCGCCGCAAGGCGTTGCTCGGTGAAGCAGAAGCACTCGGTCTTCGACAGGTGGATCGCGGCCTCGCTCGGGGCAACCGTGAAGATCGCGCGGCCAGTCAGGGCGATGCGCCCGTCGTTGGTCGCGGTGAACACCACCGTCGCCGGCTCGCACGGATGCACCTTGACCGACTTCCTGGCCGCGTCCAGGCGCCAGGGCAGATCGGGGTGGATGCTGGTGTCGAACTCGACCAGCAACTCGCGTTCCCGAACCACGCCACCGGCACAGGCCGCGACCTCGTCGGCAACCTGGCTCGGCCGGATGCCGAACACCTTTTCGCACAGCACGTCATAGAACGGTGCCAGCGCGAACCCGAACCCGAACGCCAGCGCCGTGGCCAGCAGCGCCCGGCGCAGCACGCGCAGGTGACGTTGGCGCAAGGAGTCCTGACTCATCACCGGCTCAGTGTGCCACGTCGGCGTGCGCGAGCATGCGGTCCTCGATCACCGGCGGGGTCGCGAAGCTGTGATACGGCGCCGGCGACGGCAACGTCCACTCGAGCCCGCGCGCGCCTTCCCACACGCGGTCGGCGGCCTTGGCCAACGACTGGTTGCGGACGCAATCCCAGACGATGTAGGCGAAGATCAGCTGCGACAGGCCGAAGCCGAAACCGCCGATCGAGGACACCAGGTTCCAGTCGGCGAACGCCACGTTGTAGTCGGGAATGCGCCGTGGCATGCCGGCCAGGCCGAGGAAGTGCTGCGGGAAGAACAGCAGGTTCACGAACACCGTGGACAGCCAGAAGTGCCACTTGCCGAGCGTCTCGTTGTACATGCGCCCGCTCCACTTCGGCAGCCAGTAGTAGGTCGCCGCCATGATCGAGAACACCGCACCGGTGACCAGCACGTAGTGGAAGTGCGCGACCACGAAATAGGTGTCGTGGTACTGGAAGTCGGCCGGCACGATCGCGAGCATCAGCCCCGAGAAGCCGCCGATGGTGAACATGATCACGAAGCCGAGCGCGAACAGCATCGGCGTCTCGAAGGTCATCGAGCCGCGCCACATCGTGAACACCCAGTTGAACACCTTGATGCCGGTCGGCACCGCGATCAGCATGGTCGCGTACATGAAGAACAGCTCGCCGCCGAGCGGAATGCCGACGGTGAACATGTGGTGCGCCCACACGATGAAGCTCAGGAATGCGATCGACGCGATCGCGTAGACCATCGCCTTGTAGCCGAACAGCGGCTTGCGCGCGAAGGTCGGGATGATCTCCGAGACCACGCCGAACGCCGGCAGGATCATGATGTAGACCTCGGGATGGCCGAAGAACCAGAAGATGTGCTGGAACATCACCGGGTCGCCGCCGCCGCTGGCCGAGAAGAAGGTGGTGCCGAAGAACTTGTCGGTGAGCAGCATGGTCACCGCGCCCGCCAGCACCGGCATCACCGCGATCAGCAGGAAGGCGGTGATCAGCCACGCCCAGACGAACACCGGCATCTTCAGCAGGTCCATGCCCGGGGCACGCATGTTGAGGATGGTGGCGATGATGTTGATCGCGCCCATGATCGAGCTGATGCCCATCATGTGCACGGCGAAGATGGTGAATGCGACCGAGTCGCCGCCCTGCAGCGACAGCGGCGGATACAGTGTCCAGCCACCGGCGGGACCGCCGGCACCGATGCCGAAGAACACCTTCAGCGCCAGCGGCAGCAACAGCACCGTGAACGCGAACGGCATGATCCAGAACGACCAGTTGTTCATGCGCGGCAGCGCCATGTCCGGCGCGCCGATCATCATCGGCACCATCCAGTTCGCGAGCCCGACGAAGGCCGGCATCACCGCGCCGAAGATCATCACCAGCGCATGCATGGTGGTCATCTGGTTGAAGAACTCGGGCTCGACCAGTTGCAGGCCGGGATACATCAGCTCGCCGCGGATGACCATCGCCATCAGCCCGCCGACGAAGAACATCACCAGCGCCATCACCAGGTACATCGTGCCGATGTCCTTGTGGTTGGTGGCGTACAGCCAGCGATTCACGAATCCGTGCGGCTTGTGGTCGTGCCCGTGTTCGTCGCGGTGCGCGCTCGCGTCATGTGCCATGACTGATCTCCAAATGGTCCGTGTTCAGCCCTGGCCCGGCGCAGCAGCGGCTGCGACCGGTTCGGCGGTGGTGGCGATGGCGGCGGCTGCCGCGGCGGCGTCCGGGTTCTGCTGCGCGGCCAGCCACTGCGCGAACTCGGTCTTGGGTTTCACTTCGACCACGATCGGCATGAAGCCATGGTCCTTGCCGCACAGTTCGGCGCACTGGCCGCGGTAGATGCCGGGTTCCTTCACCAGCGTCCACTGGTCGTTGATGATTCCCGGGATCGCGTCTTGCTTCCAGCCGAGCGCCGGCACCCACCACGAGTGGATCACGTCGCCCGAGGTGATCACGAAGCGCACCTTGGTGTCGGCCGGAATGACCAGCGGACGGTCGACGTCGAGCAGATACGACTTCACCTGGTCCGGGCTGAGCCCGGAGCCGAGCTGGCGCGTGTCGTCGCTGTTGCGCGCCAGCGAGCTGATGAACGAGACATCGGAATCGACGTAGCGGTAGCCCCATTTCCACTGGTAGCCGGTGACCTCGATCGTCATCTCGGCATTGCGGGTGTCGGCCATGTGGATCAGCACCTGGGTCGCAGGCCAGGCCATCGCCACCAGGATCAGCACCGGCACGATGGTCAGCACGACTTCGGCCTTGTCGTTGTGCGACCAGGTCGCCGCGACCGCACCGCGCGACTTGCGGAACCGGAAGATGGCCACAGCCATCGCCCCGAACACCAGCACGCCGATCACGATGCAGATCCACAGGATGGTCATGTGGATGTCGTATACCTGCCGCGAGACCTCGGTCACGCCCGGGGTCATGTTGAGCTTCCAGCGTTCGACCGCCGCCAGGCTCGGCAGGCTGAACCCGAGCGCCAGCGCGGCGCTCGCAAGCCGCAGATAGATCGTGCCGATTCGCTTCATCACTCCACCCATCCGGAACACCCGGCGCCAGTTCAGATCCATGTACCGCGAGGCCGGACCGGGTACCCGGCCGACCCACCACCCATTCCCCGATCTCCGCGCCCGCCCGCGGGCGAGGAGCACGCCCATCGCGAATCCGCTGGCGCACCGGTCGTGCAGACCAGGGTATCCGGCGCGTGCCGGGAACACCCGGACAAAACGGCGCACAGAGCGCGGCATCTTAGGCGCGCACTATCGGTGGCGGCAATGAAGAGGGTGTGAAGGTGCCCGAAATCGTCCGCATCCGCGCGCTGGCTCCTCGCTACACTACGCGCCCTCGCGCGCCCCGCGGCGCCGCCACGCTGCCGATCCCGCCCATGACCGAGTCCGTCGCCCTCCTCGCTCCCGAACTGCCACCACCGGGCGATGCTTCCTGGCAGGCGATCACCGCCGCCTACGCGATCGACGAAGCTGCGGCACTGCAACCGTTGCTCGCCGCGACCACGCTGCCCGCGAACGAACGCGACGCCGTGCTCGCCCGCGCCGGCGAGCTGGTGTTGCGGGTTCGCGCGAAGGCGGCGCAGCAGAGCGTGGTCGAGAGCTTCATGCGTGAATACGACCTGTCCTCGGAGGAAGGCGTGCTGCTGATGTGCGTGGCCGAGGCGCTGCTGCGCATCCCGGACGCCGAAACCGCCGACAAGCTGATCCGCGACAAGCTCGGCGACGCCGCCTGGGATGCGCACCTGGGCAAGAGCCCGTCACTGTTCGTGAATGCCGGCACCTGGGGCCTGATGCTGACCGGCAAGCTGATCTCGCTGGCCGAGGAAACCCAGCGCAACTTCCTCGGCGCGATCAAGCGCCTGGTCGCGCGCAGCGGCGAGCCGGTCGTGCGTCTCGCGGTGCGCCAGGCAATGCGCATCATGGGCCACCAGTTCGTGCTCGGCCGCACCATCGAGGAAGCGCTCGACCGCTCGCGCGACAAGGACGGGCGCAACTACCGCCACTCCTTCGACATGCTCGGCGAAGCCGCGCTGACGCGACCGGACGCCGCGCGCTATTTCCAGGCCTACCGTGCCGCGATCCTCGCGATCGGCGCGCGCGGCCCCTACCCGAGCGTGATCGATGCGCCCTCGATCTCGGTCAAGCTCTCCGCGCTGCATCCGCGCTACGAAGTCGCCAAGCGCGCGCGGGTGAAGGCGGAGCTGACGCCGATGCTGCTCGAACTGGCGCAGCTCGCGATGGCGCAGAAGATCGGCATGACCGTGGACGCCGAGGAAGCGGAACGCCTTGAGCTCTCGCTCGAAGTGATCACGGAGGTGTTCCGCCATCCCTCGCTCGCGGGCTGGAATGGCTTCGGGCTCGCGATCCAGGCGTACCAGAAGCGCTGTCCGCAGGTGATCGACTGGCTCGCCGAGCAGGCCCGCGCCTGCGGTCGGCGCTGGTGCGTGCGCCTGGTCAAGGGCGCGTACTGGGACTCGGAAGTCAAGCGCGCCCAGGTCGAGGGCCACCGCGACTTCCCGGTGTGGACGCGCAAGCCCAACACCGACGTCGCCTACCTCGCCTGCGCACGCAAGCTGTTCGGGCACGGCGACCTGTTCTATCCGCAGTTCGCCACGCACAACGCGCACACCATCGCCGCCGTGCATCATTTCGCAGGCGGACGCCGGTTCGAGTTCCAGCGCCTGCACGGCATGGGCGCCGACCTCTACGCCGAAGTCATCGGCGAGGCCAACCTCGGCATCCCGTGCCGCGTGTATGCACCGGTCGGTTCGCACGAGGACCTGCTGCCGTACCTGGTGCGGCGCCTGCTCGAAAACGGCGCCAACACCAGCTTCGTCAATCGCATCGTCGACGAATCGCAGGCGATCACCGACATCATCAAGGACCCGGCCGAAGTCGTGTCCGCATTCCACAGCATCCAGCACCCTCGCATCGACACGCCGGCGCACCTGTTCGGCGACCAACGGAAGAACTCCATGGGCATCAATCTCGCGAACGACAACGATCTGCGCCAACTCGCCGAACAGATGAACGCCGCGGCCGGGCCGTGGTCGGCGGCGCCGCTGGTGCCGGGTTACCGCTCGCCGCTGGCAGCGCTTGCGGTCACCAATCCGGCCGATCGCCGACAGCAGATCGGTACCTGGACCCCGGCCGATGCGCAGGGCGTTGCGCAGGCATTGGATCAGGCTGCGGCGGCGCAGGCAGCATGGGATGCGACGCCCGCCGCGGCGCGCGCAAAGATCATGGAACACGCCGCCGACCTGCTCGAAGCACGCCGTGCCGAGTTCATGGCGCTCGCGGTGCGCGAAGCCGGCAAGACCCTGTCCGATGCGGTCGCCGAGGTGCGCGAGGCCGCCGATTTCTGCCGCTACTACGCGGCACTGACGCGACGCATGATGGGCACGCCGGAGACGCTCAAGGGCCCGACCGGCGAACTCAACCAGCTGTCGCTGCACGGGCGCGGCATCTTCGTCTGCATCAGCCCGTGGAATTTCCCGCTGGCGATCTTCATGGGCCAGGTGGTCGCGGCGCTGGTCACCGGCAACGCGGTGATCGCCAAGCCGGCCGAGCAGACCAACCTGATCGCCCATGCCACGGTGAAACTGCTGCATGAGGCGGGGGTGCCGGAGGCGATCCTGCAGTTGCTGCCGGGCGATGGTGCGACGGTGGGCGCGGCGCTCACGCGCGACCCGCGCGTGGTCGGCGTCGCCTTCACCGGATCGACCGAGACCGCACGCCTGATCAACCGCAGCCTGGCCGCGCGCGATGCCGCGATCGCCGTGCTGATCGCCGAGACCGGCGGCCAGAACGCGCTGATCGCGGACTCCTCGGCGCTGCCCGAGCAACTGGTCAAGGATGCGATCAGCTCCGCCTTCGGTTCCGCCGGGCAACGTTGCTCCGCGGCGCGCGTGCTGTTCGTGCAGGAAGACATCGCCGACAAGGTGGTGCAAATGCTGGCCGGCGCGATGGATGAAGTCGTCGTCGGCGATCCCGGCCTGCTCTCGACCGACATCGGTCCGGTGATCGACGACGATGCCCGCGCCATCCTGGAAACCCACGCCGCACGCATGGACCGCGAAGCCAAGCTGATCAAGCGTGTCGCGCTCGACCCGGCGAAGACCGGACACGGCAGCTTCTTCGCACCTTGTGCCTACGAGCTGACCAGCCTGAAGCAACTGCAGCGCGAGATCTTCGGACCGGTGCTGCACGTGATCCGCTATGCCGCGAGCGACCTGGATCGGGTACTCGCCGAGATCAATGCCACCGGCTATGGCCTCACGCTCGGCATCCACTCGCGCATCGATTCGACCATCGAAAAGGTGTCGCGCGGCGCACGCGTCGGCAACTGCTACGTCAACCGCAACCAGATCGGCGCAGTGGTCGGCGTGCAGCCATTCGGCGGCGAGGGCTTGTCCGGCACCGGGCCCAAGGCCGGCGGACCGCACTACCTGGCGCGCTTCGTGACCGAGCGCACGCTCACCGTCAACACCACGGCGGCCGGCGGCAACGCATCGCTGCTGACGCTCGGCGAGTGAGGCGCCTGCACATGTCGCGCCTTTCCCTGCTGCTCGCTGCCACCTGCGTGCTCGGCGCGTGTTCCGAGCAAGCGCCGCCGCCGCAACCGGCGCCGCCGCCCGACCGCAACTTCACCGCGACCGTCAACCAGCAACCGGTGGTCGGTGGCACGCAAGCGTTCCTGTGCATCCTGAACGCGCAGAACTCGCAGCGTCTGCGGCAGTACCAGCTCACCTTCAGCGACGACCTGGGCCACTCGATCCAGGTCGGGATCGAAGCCGGCGATGCGGAACCCGGCCCGCGCCAGGTGCTCTCCGGAATGGCGACCGCGGAAGGTCGTGCCTACGGCCGGCCGCACGACGCGAGTGCGGAGTTGCTGTTCGTCGAGGCGACCCCGGCCGGGGCCGTGGTTTCTGGCCGCTTCAGTGCGATCTTCGACCTCGCGAACGCCGCGCCCGGGATCGTCGACAAGGCGCCGCTCGATGTTTCCGGGGCGCTGTTCGAGCAGGTCGAATGCGTCGACCCCAAGCTCGCGACCGCGCCGCCGCCCGCGAACGGCTGATTCAGTTGCGCAGGCGCCTCGCGATCGCGGCTCGCGAGAGCAGCGCGTAGGCGACGCCCGAGACGAAGCCCGCGAGATGCACCGGCCATGCGATGCTGGCTCCAGCCGGCGTCAACGCGTACATCAGCGCCTGCACCAGCACCCACAAGCCGATCAGGCCATACGCGGGCATGCGCACGAATTCGAGAAAGGCCCCGAGTGGAACCACCAGTCCGAGCCGAGATCGCGGGAACAGCGTGACGTAGGCACCGACCAGGGCCGAGACCGCACCGCTGGAGCCGATGATCGGACCACCTTGCGCCGAGAACACCGCAGCCCCCACCGCATTGGCAAGCATGCCGCAGGCCACGAACAGCAGCAGCAGACGCCAGGCCCCCAGCGGTCGTTCGGCGGAGACCCCGAACACGACCAGGAACACCAGGTTGCCGATCAGGTGCAGCGCGTCGACATGCAGGAACAGCGCCGTCGCCAGCCGCGATACCAGCGCCACCGAAAGGCCCGCGCCCGGATGGCCAAGCCCGATCCAGTCGCCTGGCAGCACGCCGAAGCGCTGCAGCCACTGCGCGCGCAGCATCGGCTCCTGCAGCCACCACGCCGCAAACATCGCCACCGACAGCAACACCAGGGCATAGGTGGCGAGCGCGGGCCGCGGCTTCCGGCGCGACGGCACGTGGACGAACATCAACGACCAAGCCGCGGCAGCAGGAAACGCGTGCCACGGAAGTCGAGCACCATGGCGTCACGCTGGATCTCGATCAGGTTCAGGTCGTTGCCCATCACCCCGTTCTGGTTGACGCGCTTGCCGTCGATGATTGCGAAGCGGCGCGACGGATCTTCGCTGTAGACCAGCATCGTCACCTTCAGCGCCGGCAGCGCCTTGCGCGTGGCCAGCGGCAGCTCGAACAGCAACGGCAGCGGCGGCGTTGACGCTGGCACCGGGGCGGTTTCCGCTGGCGGCGGTGGTGGCGCGGTGGCCGCCTGCTCCGGCGCTCCGGCCGGGATCGGTGGCGCTTCCTGGACAGTGACCGGCTTTGCCGCCACCGCTGCTGGCGGCGCTGTGACCACCGGCGGTGGCGCCGGTGGCGGTTCGGGTTGCTGGTTCGATGCGGGAGGTCGCTGCGGCTCGGGTTGTACCACCGGGACCTCGATATTCGAGCTCGCACTCGGCAAGCCCAGCTTGTTCGCGATCAGATCGCTGCGCGCGGCGGAGAAGGCATCGACCGCGGGTGCGCCGGGAAGTGGCGCCTGCGGCTTTCGTGCCGGGGTCGCAGCCTCCGGGACTTCCCTGGCCGGCTTCAGGCTGGGCGCTGGCTCTGCCGCCATCGGCTTCGCTGCGCTGGCATCGGGATCCGCGACCGCGCCGCGCTCGGACCACCACAGGTCACGGTTGACATAGGCTGCCGCGGCGAGCACGGCCACGCCCAGGCCAAGCCACAAGGGGGGGCCGGAACGTTCGCGCGGGGCGCGGCGCAGCGGCGTCGAGATCGACACCAACGGCGGGAGTTCGCCCGCGCGCCGCTCCGCTTCCGCTTTCTGTAGTGCTTCATGGATCAGGGACATGCGCGCAGTTTCACGGTTGCGGGTTGGAAACGGAAGCGCCATCTCCGGCGCCTGCGGCGAGAAGCGGACCACCGCGCTGCAATGCGACCAGCAGCGCCATGGTCTCTGGACCGATCAAGCCATCCGCGATCAACCCGTAGCGCTGCTGGAGCGTCCGTACGCTGGCCGCGAACGCATCGTCATGGCGCAGCTGGCTGCCAGCAGCCGGCACCTCACCCGCGAACGCGAACAGACTGGGGGGCAACGCTCCGAGGTCGCTTCCGGGCCCGAGGATCGCTCCGTCGTATTGGGCGGGGCGCGCCACGACCAGCACCGCCTCGCCCACCCAGCGACGCGCCAACGCATCCCAGGGCACCTGCGCCATGCGCTGCGCTCCGGCGACGTGTGCGGTCTTGGCCTCCAGTCTGCGCAACGCAAACCAGGAGCGCCCCTCGTCGAGCTGCAGCGCCAGCGCCACCGGTCGGTCCAGCTCGCGCAGCAACGCCTCGTTCAGGCGCAGCCGTGCACACAGCGCCCCCGACGGGAGCGCGGCACTGCAGCGTTCGCCGCGACGCGGGCCGGGGCTGTCCCACCAACCCGCCACCACGTCCATTGCCTCCGCGTCGTCGGCCAGCGCGTGGACTTCGGACAGTGCATCCGCGGTAGCGGCCGCGGGCGCCACGGGCAGCGGCGGCACCGTTGCAGCCATCGGCGCCGCAGGCAATCCGGGACGCAGCATCAGGCCGACCCACAGCACCAGCGCCGCCGCCGCGGCGAGCCCCGCGTACAGCGCCCAGCGCGGTCTCGCCGGCTCGGACTCGCCGCGGATTTCCGCGGCCGCCAGCCGCACCATCGGCGCATCAATGGTTTCCAGACCGCGCGCGAATCCACCGAGCAGGGCGCGATCCGCGACCACATTCACCGCGCGCGGAAAACCCCGCGTCTGACGAAACAGCTCGCGCAAGGCCTCCGCGGCAAACAGCGGTCGGCGCCGGCCCGCAACCGCCAGACGGTGCTCGACATAGGCTGCCGTCTCGCTCGCCGTGAGCGGAGCCAGGTGGAAGCGCCCGGTGATCCGCTGCGCCAGCTGCCGCAGATGCTCTCCGGCCAGCAGCGTCCGCAGCTCGGGCTGGCCGAGCAGGATGATCTGCAGCAGTTTCTGCGTCGGCGTCTCGAGGTTGGTCAGCAGGCGCACCTGCTCCAACGCCTCGAACGAGAGGTTCTGCGCCTCGTCGATGATCAACACCACGCGCAGGCCGGCGGCGTAGGATTCCAGCAGGTAGCGGGTCAGCGCATCGGTCAGCGCCTTGATGCTGGACGTTCGCTTCGGCAGCAGGATGTGCAGCTCGTCGCAGATCGTGCGCAACAACTCGAGTGGCTGCTGCATCGGATTCAGAACCAGGGCGATGCGCACGGTGTCGGGCACCTGCGCGATCAGCAGCCGGCATAACGTGGTCTTGCCGGTGCCGACTTCGCCGGTCAGCTGCACGAAGCCGCCACCGCCCCCCTGCGTGATCCCGAACAGCAGGTGCGCCATCGCGTCGCGATGCTGCGCCGTCAGGAACACGAAGCGCGGATCTGGAGTGATCGAGAACGGCGCTTCCTTGAGTTCGAAGTGGTCGAGGTACATGCGCTCGTCGACGAAGACGTTGGGCTCCTGAGACTCACGCCTCCGAAGCAAGTTCATGCGGATACGGGCTTTCGGAAAAGGAAAACGCCCCGTCGACGTATCGACGGGGCGTTTCGGATAAAGCCCTTGGCGGTGACCTACTCTTGCATCGCTTAAGCGACACTACCATCGGCGCTGCAGCGTTTCACTTCTGTGTTCGGGATGGGAACAGGTGGGACCACTGCGCTATGGCCGCCAAGGAGACGGCTGGAGA
>JACPFU010000026.1 GCA_016182785.1 Lysobacterales bacterium
ACCTCGGCAGCGTCCGCCTGGTGATCGACCTCGCTGACGGCAGCATCGCCCAACGCCTCGCGTATGACGAATACGGCAACGTCGTCGAAGACACCCAACCCGGCTTCCAACCCTTCGCCTACGCCGGCGGCCTCTACGACCGAGACACCGGCCTCACCCGCTTCGGCGCGCGCGACTACGACGCGTTGGCGGGAAGGTGGACGGCGAAGGATCCGATGCGGTTTGTCAACGGCAGATCGAACGTGTTGGGATACGTTTCGTCCAATCCAATAAATAGAATCGATATCAACGGAAAGGCAGAGATCTGTTCTCGTCCTCTAGATGCAGTCCCTATTACAACTGTTGGCCCTATCGAGCACGAGAACATATTCTATGACGACGGATCTGATAGTGGGTTCTTCCGGGATGATGTCATTAGGCCTGATCGCGGCCATTCCCGTGATGAGTACGGCGAATGCCGATACATCGGAAAGGACAAGAATGTCAAATTAGCTGAGAAAATGGTGCAGGAACATTGGGATAATGATTGGCGTGGCTTGGACAACAATTGTCAGCACTATGCTGGTGCTGTGGAAGACATGGCGTTTAGACTGGAAACGCAATGGCCAGTATCGTTGTGGTCCAGGTTTGTGCATGGTTTTGCAATGGCGTTTTGGTAATGAAGAAATTCGCGTATTCGGTGCGTCTCGTGTCAGTGGCGCTTATATCGTCGATGCTATTGGTCTGCAATCACTACTTCGATCATGTGCATTGGATTCGTTCGATAACATTCACATTGTTCCGTGAACACATGGAATGGCCGTCCGAAGTCTCAACAATAGACGTTGGCACGAGCATTCTGCTGATCGACATCGCGAATTATCCGTATTATGGAAACTACCTAGTCTACGTCGATGGCTCGGACAAAGACTTGCCGAGCCTGCACTGCACTCAGAACGGGCGTGTAGTCTCGCGTGTATTGCGCGATCGGGCGATCCGCCGTACCGGCGCTGCCTGGATTGTGGGAGAAATCGAAGTCCGCGACTTGTGGCTGGGCGGGGATATCTTGTGCGCAGTGGAATCGAACGTTCCACGGGTGCTGGAGATCAGGCTGACGGGGCAATTGTGATCGATATCGGCTTCGACACGAACGGCAACCGCGTCAGCCACCGCATCGGTGCGGCGTCGCCGTTGCGGGGTCGGGTGTGGCCTTGCCTGGGCGATCTCGCGGGGACTGCCGAGGTGACGGTCGCGGGCAGTTTCGATGCGCAGGATCGCATGCTGAGCTACGGCACCTGCCAGTACGAATACACCCGCAACGGCGAACTGACGCGGCGCACCGACAGCGCCAGCGGCGCGGTGACGAACTACCAATACGACGAGTTCGGCAACCTGCGCCGCGTCGATCTGGCGGACGCTCGCGTGGTCAGCTATCACATCGATGCTCTGCGAGCGGATGGGAAGTTGCGCGGGATTCTGGAGGCCGCCAAGTGAAGAAGGTGGTCATCGGCGTCTGGCTGCTGGTCGCGGTGCTCGCGGTTGCCTTGCTGGCGATTCGGGCCTGGTTCGAGTCGACCGTTCAATTTGGAGGCAAGGCCATTACTTTCGTGCCGGGGCAGGGACGCAGCGGCGGTCTGGATCGGAGCACGGGTGCGACGATGATCTTGTTCAACGACATCCAGAAGGGGGCGTCGGTGAACATCGGTGGCGAATACCTGATGATGCGTATTGCGGAGCGGAATCAAGCGTGCGGCCCGAACCAGCGCAGTTGCATGCGCGGTTTCGGTCGAGACGGTGGGCAATGCCTGCTCGCGACTGTCGGTGCCGTTCGACTCTTGTACGTAGTGTTGCCGAAAGAACCGGTGATCGAAGTCATGTATCGCGGCGAGGCCACGGTGGCGGACGCAATCCTCAGCGAGCTGGAGAAGACGCTGGGGCAAACGATCATGGATGCCAACAGTCGGAGCATCTGTCTGGATCTAGAGAGCGCCGTGCGCGCGTATGAGTGTCCTCCCGGTAACCATGGGAAGTGCCAGATCGACCGGACACGCGTTGATGCCGTTCGGGGGGGCGATGTTCGCTAGCCGGATCGGCACGCGCAGCGAGAGCGAGAGCGCGGGCGGGGGCTGCGGAGGTGGATGGCGCGCGGTCGGCATCGGCGTGCAGTTCAACGAAACCGCCGACGGCGAAACCGCCAAGTCCAAGATCGAAGCCATCCTCGGCGCCACCCTCAGCGCCGAACGGCCGACGCATACGATGTGACGTCCACCCGGGGCATCGCCCCGGGAGGGCTCCTTCCGCGGCACACACCCGCCATTGGCGGAACTTCCCTGCGGCGGTAGAGTCCGAGGGGTGATGAAACGGTTCCGCGCCCGCTGGATGGAAGTTTGCATGCGCTGCGCGCTTTGCGTGCTGGCGGTGGTGCAGGCGATGGGCGGGGTGGCGTGGTTGCCGGGGCGGGTGGGGGAGCAGGCGCCTGCGCTGCGCGTGGTGGCCGAGACGGTGACGACGCCCTGCGGGCATACGTTGAGCGTGAGCCGGACTGAATCCGGTGACGAGGGTGATGCGGTCGCCGGCGAACGCGACTCGGCAGCGATGCCTTGTTGCGACGAGGGTGAGGATTGCGGCGTGGCTTGTTATCGCGCCGGCCTGGCCTCGTTGACGATCGACTTGCCGCTGCCGCCACGGGTTGCACCGGTGGCAGCGCCTGCCGCCGTGCGCGTTGCACGATTGCTGCCGGGGCCGCGGGTTCCGCCGACGCCTCCGCCGATCCTCGCCTGAACGACTGATCCGCATCGCGGCGCTGCTGGCGTCCGCGCGTTTCGCGTTCCCGAGGAATTGCCATGTCCCGTTGCCCACTGCCGCGCTCGCGGCCCGTCGCGCTGGCGTTTGCCGCGCTGATCTCCCTGCTTTGGCTCGGCGCCTGTGCGCGCGACGTACCGGTCGCCGCGGCCGCGGCTGCGCCCGCAGCCCTGGCCTTGCCCGGCGCGGAGGTGGCGCCGTTGTACGTGTGCCCGATGCATCCGCACATCACCTCGCACGAACCCGGGAAGTGCCCGATCTGCGGCATGGACCTGGTGCTGAAGAAGCCACCGAAACCGGTGGCGACAGCGGCCGCTGCGGTTGCGGACACGGCCGTCGTCGTCGATGCCGCGGTACTGCAGTCGCTTGGCGTGCGCACGGCAGCGGTGTCGCGACGCGATCTGCGCACGGTGCTGCGGGTGCCGGCGCTGGTGGTCGCCGACGCCGGCGGCGAGGTGCGGCTGCAGGCGCGCGTGTCCGGCTTCGTCGAGCGACTGCTGGTGCGCAATACCGGTGCCGCGATCACGGCAGGCAGCATCGTCGCCGAGGTCTACGCGCCGGAACTGGTGCAGGCGCAGGAAGAACTCCTGCTCGGTGGCGACGCCGCTGCGCCCGCCGCCGAGCGCCTGCGCCGCTTCGGCATTGCCGAGCGCGACATCGACGCGGTGCGCGCGGGGGGAACATCGCAGCGAAGGCTGCCGCTGCGCGCGCCGGCGAGCGGCACCGTCACGTCGATCGGCGTGCGCGAGGGCAGCAGTTTCGACGTGGCCGACGTGCTGGTCGAAATCGCCGGGCGCGGCGGCGTGCGCGTCGAAGCGCAGCTGTTCCCGGCGCAGCGGCCGCTGCTCGGAGCTCCGGCCGAGGCCGACTTCACCCAGCCCGGTGTTCCCGATGCGCGCTGGGCCGGGCGCGATCCGCAGTGGCTGGACGTGGTCGATCCGGTCACGCGCACGCTCGGTCTGCGCTGGCGTGTCGATGCCGGCGGCGAGCTTGCGCTCGGCACCGTGCTCGACGCCGAGCTGCGCGGCCCGCTGCGCAGCAGCGTGTTGGTGGTGCCGACCGCGGCGGTGATCCGCACCACCGACCAGACGCGCGTGCTGCGCGAGGACGCGCGCGGCGTGTTCGTGCCGGTGCCGGTGCATCTCGGCGCGCGCTACGGCGACGAGGTCGAGATCCTGCACGGACTCGCCGCGGGCGAACGCATCGTCGTCTCCGGCCAGTTCCTGATCGACAGCGAGGCGCAGTTGCGTGGCCCGCAGCAGATGCAGGTGCGCAGCGCGAACCACCGCCATGATTGAGCGCATCATCCGCTGGTCGCTGGCGCAGCGCGGGCTGGTGCTGGTCGCGACCGTGCTGCTGACGCTGGCGAGCCTGCTCTCGCTGCGCGGGCTCGCGCTCGACGCGATTCCCGATCTCAGCGACGTGCAGGTCATCATCCGCACTCCGGCGATGGGGCAGGCGCCGCAGATCGTCGAAGACCAGATCACTTACCCGATCACCACGCGCATGCTGGCGCTGCCGAAGGCGAAGGCGGTGCGCGGCTTCTCGATGTACGGCGACTCCTTCGTCTACGTGCTGTTCGAGGACGGCACCGATCTGTACTGGGCGCGCTCGCGCGTGCTGGAAGCGCTGTCGCAGGTGCGCGGCGAATTGCCCGCCGGCGTCGATCCGGTGCTCGGCCCGGATGCCACTGGCGTCGGCTGGGTCTACCAGTACGCACTGGTCGATCGCAGCGGCGGCCACGATCTGGCCGAGTTGCGTTCGTTGCAGGACTGGTTCCTGCGCTTCGAGCTGCAGCGCGTGCCCGGCGTCGCCGAAGTGGCCAGCGTCGGCGGCTTCGTGCGGCAGTACGAAGCCGTGGTCGATCCGCGCCGGCTGCAGTCCTACGGCATCGGCTTCAACCAGCTGCTGATGGCGATCCGCGCTGCGAATGCGGAAGACGGCGGCGCGCGCATCGAGATGGCCGAGGCCGAGTACATCGTGCGCGGCATCGGCTACCTGCGTTCGCTCGACGATCTCGGTGCGGTGCCGACCGGCGTGCTCAAGGACGGTCGCGCGGTACTGCTGCGCGATGTCGCCGAGCTGCGCTTCGGCCCGGCTTCGCGCAATGGCATCGCCGAACTCGACGGCGAGGGCGAAGCCGTCGGCGGCATCGTGGTGATGCGCGACGGCGAGAACGCCAAGGCGGTGATCGACGCCGTCAAGGCGCGCCTCGAACAGGTGAAGTCGCGGCTGCCGCAGGGTGTCGAGGTGGTCACCACCTACGACCGTTCCGCGCTGATCGCGCGCGCGGTGAGCAATCTCGGCAGCAAGCTCGGCGAGGAACTGCTGCTGGTATCGCTGGTCTGCGCGCTGTTCCTGTGGCATGCGCGTTCGGCGCTGGTCGCGATCCTGAGCCTGCCGCTCGGCGTGCTGGTCGCGCTCGCGATCATGCGCTGGCAGGGGCTGAACGCGAGCATCATGTCGCTCGGCGGTATCGCCATCGCCATCGGCGCGATGGTCGACGCCGCGGTGGTGATGATCGAGAACGCGCACGCGCACCTCGAACGCCATGCACGCGAGCATGGCGTCGAGGCCGCCGGTCTCGATCACGCGCGGGTGATCGCGGCCAGTGCGGTCGAGGTCGGGCCGGCGCTGTTCTTCTCGCTGCTGATCACCGCGCTTTCGTTCCTGCCGGTGTTCCTGCTCGAAGCCCAGGAAGGGCGCATGTTCGCGCCGCTGGCCTGGACCAAGACCTGGGCGCTGACCGTCGCCGCATTGCTGTCGATCACCCTGGTGCCGGTGCTGATCGCACTGTGGGTGCGCGGCCGCTTCAAGGACGAATCCGAACATGGGCTGACGCGGCTGCTGGTCGCGGGTTACCGGCCGCTGCTCGAATTCGCGCTGCGACGCCCGGGCGTGGTCGTGCTGTGCGCGCTGCTCGGCTTGGCCAGCGCGTGGTGGCCGCTGTCGCGCACCGGCTCCGAGTTCATGCCGGAGCTGGAGGAAGGCGATCTGCTGTACATGCCGACGACGCTGCCGGGTCTGTCGCCGTCGCAGGCGCAGGCGCTGCTCGGGCGCACCGACCGCTTGATCAAGTCGGTGCCGGAAGTGGCGCACGTGTTCGGCAAGGCCGGGCGTGCGGAGACCGCGACCGACCCGGCGCCGCTGACCATGATCGAGAGCGTCATCCAGTTCAAGCCCGAGCGCGAATGGCGCCCCGGCATGACCGCGGAAAAACTGCGCGAGGAGCTGCAGCAGAAGCTGCAGCTGCCCGGGCTGACCAACGCCTTCGTGCCGCCGATCCTCAATCGCATCAACATGCAGGTCAGTGGCATCCGCACGCCGCTCGGTCTGCGCGTGAGCGCGCCCGACCTCAATACCCTGGCGCAGGCTTCGGAGCGGATCGCGGTGCTGCTTGGCCCGGTCGCGGGCACGCGCACGGCTTTCGCCGAGCGTGCCGCAGACGCGCGCGAGATCCATGTCGTGCCCGACCGCGCGCGCCTGGCGCAGTACGGCTTCAGCATGCAGGAGGCGCAGGAATGGCTGGCGAGCGCGGTCGGCGGTGCGTCGGTCACGCGCGCGGTCGAGGGTCGCGAACGCTATCCGGTGAGCCTGCGCCTGGCACCGGAGTGGCGCGATTCGCCCGAGGCCCTGCGCGCGATTCCGATGGTGACGCCAAACGGCGTGCAGCTGCCGTTCGGGCAGTTGGCCGAGGTCAGCATCCAATCCGGACCGCCGATGATCCGCAGCGAGGACGCGCAGCTTTCGACCTACGTCTTTGTCGATCTGGACACGCCTGACCTGGCCGGCTACATCGCGCGCGCCGATGCCGCGCTCGCGCAAGGCGCGTTGCCTGCCGGGGCGCAGTGGCATTGGGTCGGCAGCTACGAGGCACTGAGCCGAGCCGGCGAGCGACTGCGGGTGGCGGTGCCGTTCACGCTGCTGATCGTGTTCGCGTTGCTGTACGCGGTGTTCCGGCGCTTTGGCGAGGCGGCGCTGATCATGCTGACGGTGCCGTTCGCGCTGGTCGGCGGGCTGTGGCTGTTGTGGGCGCTCGGGCATGCGTTTTCGGTCGCGGTTGCGGTGGGCTTCATCGCGCTCGCCGGCGTTGCGGCCGAGTTCGGTGTGGTCATGCTGATCACCCTCGATGGCTCGGTGCGACACGCGCAGCAGGCCGGTCACTTGCGCGACGAGGCCGCGCTGGACGCGGCGCTGCGCGAAGGCGCATTGCGGCGCGTGCGACCGAAGGCGATGACCGTGGTGACGATCCTGGCCGGGTTGCTGCCGATCCTGCTCGCCGAAGGCGCCGGCGCCGCGACCATGAGCCGCATCGCCGCACCGATGCTTGGCGGCATGTTGAGCGCGCCGCTGCTGTCGATGCTGGTGCTGCCGGCGATCTACAAACGACTGTGGTTGCGCCGCATGGCGCGGGGTGAGGCATGAACGCGGTTCGATGCTTGTCGTTGTTGCTGTGCATGGCCCTTTCGGCTTGCGCGATCGCGCCCGACCGAAGCCCCGCGAATGTAGGTCGGATCAAGCCGCGCAGCGGCGGATCCGACATGCCCACGCGTTGCGAAAACGTCGGATCCGGCGCAGAGCGCCTTGATCCGACCTACATTCGGGGGTGTGGAGAGGCGGGGCAGGCAGCGTGGTTGGCGCAGCCGCTAACCGCGCAACGCGCATTGCAGGCGGCGCTCGCGCAGAACCACGAGCTGCAGGCGGAGCTGGCCAGGCTCGATGCGATCGAGGCCGAGCGCGTGCAGGCCGGTTTGCTGCGCAATCCGATGCTGAACCTGATGCTGCTGCGGCCCGAGGGTGGTGGGCGCCTGGCGATCGAGGCCGGGTGGATGCAGAGCCTGTTCGATCTGCTGACGCGCTCGCGCCGCGTCGATCTGGCCGATGCCAATGCGCGTCGCGACCGCGCCGAGATCGGCGTGCGTCTGCTGGAGGTTGGCTGGTTGGCGCAAACGGCGTTCTACGAGGCGGTCGCCGCCGGGCAGCGCGCGCGGCTGCTGCAGCAGGAACTCGCGCTCGACGCGCAGGCGCTCGATCTGCAGTCGCGCATCACGCGCAGCGGACTTGCCGCGCAGTCCGAACTGCTGACGATGCAGGCGATGCAGGACGAGCGTCGGCACATGCTGCATGAGTTGCACGCGCAGACTATCGAGGCGCAGTCGATGCTGGCCGAACGCATCGGCCTGGAGAGTCGCCACGGACTGCAACTCCCGGAGGACTTCGAGTTGCCGGAAATGCCAGATCGTGATGTCGAAGCCTGGCAGCAGCGCGCGCTTGCCGAGCGCAGAGAACTGGTGGCGAGTGCCGCCGCGGTGGCTGCCGCGAGCGCAGAACGCACACTCGAAACCGGTGGCTGGCGCAAGACCGAGCCCGACATCGGCGCGCGCATCGAGCGCGATGCCGAAGGCATGGCCATGACCGGTCCCGAACTGCGCGTCGCGCTGCCGGTGTTCGACAACGGCCGTGTCCGTGCCGATCGCGCCGATGCGCTGGTGCGCGAGGCCACGCATCGCGACGTCGCCCAGCGCCGCGCTGTGCTGCTGGCGGTCGAGCGCGCGCTGGATCTGCTGCTCGCCGCCGTCGATCAAGCCACCGGCACCGCCGAGCACCTGGCGCGTACGCAGGTCGCCGACGCCCTCGCCGAACGCCAGCACCGCAACGGCAGCATCGGCCTGATCGAACGCATCAGCGCGCAGCGCGCCGTGCTTGCCGCCGAACGCCAGCGACTCGACGCGCGCCTGGCGCTGGCGCGCGCTCACGTCGAATTGCAGCGAGCGG
This sequence comes from Lysobacterales bacterium, assembly GCA_016182785.1. Taxonomy (GTDB): domain Bacteria; phylum Pseudomonadota; class Gammaproteobacteria; order Xanthomonadales; family Ahniellaceae; genus JADKHK01. The sequence continues at coordinate 8,557 of JACPFU010000026.1, forward strand.
TAGGGGGTGGACGCGATTGAGAGCGCCGCGCCCACGACACGCGGTCGCTGTTGCGGTCGGCCTCCGGCCCACTTTCTGCGGCACAATCGACGCATCCATCGGCGGTGAGGAGCGCGTGCGTGGATGCGACCGCAGTTGCGCTGGAACTGCTCGACGCGCTTGAGCGCGATGACCTGCCGCGGTTACGGAGCGGCTTGCAGCGAGTGCGCGAGGCGCGGGTCGCATTGCGGCGCGACGGGCTCGAACTGGTCGAGAGCGCGGTGCGGCTCGATCGTGCCGAGGCCCTGCGGGAGTTGCTGTGCCTCGGTGCCGGGGGTCAGATCTACGAGCTGTTCGGGATCCATTCGCGCGCGTTGTTGACGGGCCTGGCCGAAGCCTGCCTGGCAAGGGGGCAGATGCGTTGCCTGGTCGAGTTGCTGATGCTGGGCGAGGTGCTGCCGTCACTCGGCCACGACGTGGCATTGGTCGATCGGGTGGCCGCGGCGGTGGTGGCCGAAATGCAACTGGAAGACGAGCGTGTGGTGTCTGTGGTCGCCGCCTGTGGCACCAACCGTGGTGCATTCCTCGTGCAGGCGCTGCGTTGCGGGCGCTTGCCACTGCTTCGGCGTCTGGCGGCGACTTGCACGTCCGCCCAGGAATACGGCGCCAGTGTGCTTGGCGAAGTGCCGTTGGTGGCTGCTGCCGAAGCCGGGTTCACCGCTGCATTGGGGGCGCTGGTCGCGGCCGGAGCAAAGCCCAATGTCGCGTGGCGGCGTCACGGTTATCCGCTGCATTTCGCCCTGCGCTGCGCGCGCCTGCAGCCCGCCGAGCGGGCCGAACTGGTGCACGAACTGCTGCGACTGGGCGCGGTGCCGGAATTGCGCGATGCGGATGGCCTGGACGCCTTTGCCCTGGCTGCCCAGCGCCACGACAACGACGCCGGACGAGTGCTGCGCGAACACGGTCGCGACTACGGCCCGCGACAGTCACGCGAAGCACGCGCACGCGGAGTGCGTGATGTCTGCCTGATCTACGACAAGGCCGACGGGCTGATCTACCGCATCGGCCAGCCGGACACGCCGTTCTTGTCGGGCGGCGACTACGACGGACCCTGCCCGTGCAGCGTCGAGCAGTTTCGTGCCGATTACGAACAGGTGCGCAAGCGTCGACCGGAGTATCCGCTCGACTGGTTCGAGCCGTTTCTCGCGCGCCTCGAACGCGGCCAGGAATTCGCCTACGACGAGTTCCACCACCAGTCGCCGCATATCCGCTTCGTGCGCTTTGACACCAGCAGCAACTGGAGCCAGATGGTCGATTGATCGCGCTCGCGGCGGCATGCGATCGCCTGCTGTTGCGGAGGTTCGCGCGGATTTCGCGATGTGTCCGCGCACCGGTGCCGCGGCCGTGGCCCCTCATTTGCGGGGTGGTCGAGGTACCCGGCGGCGCGTACCGTGCGCGCAGGTGGCAGGGGAAGAACATGCGTGCGCTGAAGCTACGGGTTGTTGCCCTGATCGCGCTGGGTGGCCTCGCGCTCTCGATCGATGCGTGTGCGCAGGGTCTGACGCTGTCGATGTCGGTGGGTGCAGTGCCAACCGGAACCGCCGGCATCAACCACGGGGGCAGCATCATCGATGTGGAACTGCAGAACGTCACTGCGGCGACGCTGACCGCGCCATTCACGTTCACCGCGACGCTGCCCACGGGGCTCAGCTACGGCGGCTTCAGCACCAGCGGGGGCTGGACTTGCGCCAGCCTCGGTGGCGTGCCGGAGCAAGTGGCCTGCACCTATTCGATCAACCTGACGACGGCGATCCGCCGCTCCAAGTTTCTCAATATCGAACTCGACGTCGCGCCCAATCTCGATCCGCCATCCGGGCAGGTGAGCTTCCGCGGTACTGCCTACAACGCACAGTTGCCGCTGCCACCGACACCGCAGTGCGGTCCCAGTCCATCGAGCACCGCCTGCGTCGACTGGGTGGAGCCGGTGACGCCCGCCGATCTGCGCGTCACCGCCATGACTGCGCAGCCGCAACCGTTCGTGGCCGGACGCATGGATGGCTCGCATCAGGTCACCGTGAACTGCCAGGTGCGCGGCAACGGCATCGGCAACGCGCCGGTCGTGCTGCATGTCGATTGGCCGGCCGGCATCAGCTTCAACGGGCTCGGCAGCATGACCGTGGCCTGGACCTGCCAGTCGCCGACGGCGGCGAGCACCGATTGCAGCACGCCCAACATGCCGCAGAATCAGGCAGGCACGATCAACCTGCGGGTCGATGTCGCCGCCAACGTCGCGGTCCCCGGGCCGCTTCCGGTCACGGTGAGTCTGGCCAGCAACGTCCAGACTGCGCCGCCGGATTGCGCCGCCAGTCCGAGCCAGCTCGGCTGCGGTCAGGTGTGGATCACGACCACGGCCGCGCCGACGGCGCTGCTCGCGATCACCAGCATCACCCACGCGCCGGCACGTTTCGTCGTCGGGCAGGTGAACGGACCCATCACCGTGCACTTCGAGAACCGTGGCAATGCGGCGGCGGTACCGGTCCACCTGCAGCTGCGGCTGCCCGCGGGTTTCGCGGTGGGCAACGTACTCAACACGACGCCGGCGTTCGTCTGCAGCGTCAGTGGCAGCCAGCCACAGGGGCAATGGCTGGTCTGCAGTCGCGCCGCCGGGCTCGTCGCCGGAGCGGTCGGATCGATCGCGTTCGAGGCACAGGTTGGCGCCGGGCTGGTGTCGCGCGACCTCGACCCGGTGGTAGCGGCGCTCGACGCCAGCGCGCAAGCCTCGGCATCGGTCTTGCTCGACTGCGCCAGCAACCCGCAGCAATCGCATTGCGCCTGGCACGAAATCCCGCTGCAAGGCGAATGCCGCGACTTCGTCGAGGGCCTGTACTGCGACGGTTTCGAGGCCGGGGCTACGCCTTAGCGTTGCGCGCAGGTGCGCGGACGTCGACCGGGGTATCCGCAGGGCGGGTTCAAGCCGTTGGCGCGCGGTGCTCGCCGGTGCGCCTGCGTCATCCCGTCAGCCGAAGATCTTTTCGAGGAGTTGCTGCCGGTCCATGTGATGGGCGGCCGCGAGTTCCTGCAGGATTGCCGCCAGCGTGCCCACCCGAATCGGGCGATGGTTAGGCACCGTGATCGCGTGTTCCGGGATTGGGCAGCGAAGGCGGATGTGACTGCCGCTCTGCCGAACGATGGAGTAACCGAGCCGGCCCAGCGCCTTGCACAGCGAGTCCGCATCGACGTCGCGTGGCAATTTCATGCCGCCAGCACTTCGTCCTTCACGTAGTGCAAGCGGATGACGGCCGGCCGCTCGCCCTCTTCGAAGTGGCAGCGCACCGCATCGCGGACGTTGCTGCGTACTTCGGCCAGCGTCTGGCCATCGGTGAAGATGGCGTGGCCGAGGGCGCGGGCGGTGAACCCGCCTTCGGGATCGTCTTCGACAAGGAACACGACTTCGTTCATGGCCGCGATTCTACGCCCGCGCCCAACAAAAAACCCGTTTGCGCGGGTTCTTGTGGAGTCTGGTGCTTCGAACGATGCCCTGCGTGCCGCGCCAGCATTGACGATCCGCCGTGAGCGGATGAAATCTACTAACTCGGCGCGCGCGCAGTGTTGACACGTCCACCACCGAAGCGCCAACGTAATTGCGCTGCCACTTCGGTGGTGGGCTTTCTTCACGGCAAGTCGGGTGACTACACGGAGGCACGGCATGTCGGAGTCTGGATGCACCGCGGCACAATCCACCCCCAACAAGTGCGACTACTGTGGCTTGTGCGTATACGTGTTTCATTCACTCGGGCAGGGAGCTGAGACGATGGACAAGATGTTCCAGGACCTCCATTTGCTGAGGCAGCAAGGAATCATCGATTCCGTTCCTTCGAGAGTCGTGACCCCAGCGATGGGTCGGATGGCAGCCTTCTCGAAGGGGTCCACGGAGTCTTGCGCAGTGGACTCCAGCGCGTGGAGAAACAGGCACCAAGGCTGTCGCTTCTGGCAAATGAAGATCAAGGACGCATCGCTGTCGGATCATTTGGCTATCTACCATTCGAGGCGAAACCAAGAGATCGCCGCAGGACTCGCCGTTCTCGCGATCTGCATCTCGGTCATCGTTGCGATTGTGCAGGCAAATTCTTAGCCATCGAGGGTGCTTGGTCCCCGTCAGTCGTCGTCATCCGCATTCCAGCATCCCGCTTCGTCGGTGAATTCCACGACGACGCGTGCGGCTTCGTCGGAGGCGCGGGTCAGATCAGAGGGAATCGCGAACGTGGTTGGCCTCGTGTCCGGCTTCGCGCAGGACCACAAGTGCCGAGCGCGGCATGTTCGCGTCGAGCAGGAACTTCACGCGGCCTGCGACGGCAGAGGATGGAACGATTCGTCGCCCAAGCGTTCGCTCGCGAATTTCAGTGCGGCGCGAATGTCCTCGGGGCGCAGGTCGTACTCGCGCGCCACTTCCTCCATGCTCATGCCGCCCGCGAGACCGCCCACGACGATGGCCACCGGAACGCGGGTGCCGCTGATCACCGGGCGCCCGCCGCAGATGGCGGGATCGATCTGGATGCGGGTGTCGCCAGTTTCGTTCATGGCCACGATTCTACGCCCGCACCCAACAAAAAACCCGCTTGCGCGGGTTCTTGTGGAGCCTGGTGCCGGTGGAGGGACTCGAACCCACACTGTGTCACCACAAACGGATTTTGAGTCCGCCGCGTCTACCAATTCCGCCACACCGGCCGTGCAGGGGCGCGCATGATAGCGGGCGGGCGCGGCGGGAGGAAGGCGCGGCTAGAGCGAGTTCAGGAAGTCCGCGACCGGTGGTGCGAAGCGCTCGAAGTCGACCAGGAACGAGTCGTGGCCCTGGATGCTCGGCAGCGCGTGGTATTCGACCACGGCACCACCGCCGCGCAGACCCTCGGCGATTTCGCGTTGCTGCTCGATCGGGAACAGGATGTCGGTGGTGACGCCGATCACCAGCGCGCGCCGCGCCTGGGTGCGGGCCAGCGCGATGTCGACGGCGCCGCCGTGGTCGGCGAGGTCGAACCAGTCCATCGCGCGCGACAGGTACAGGTAGCTGTTCGGATCGAAGCTGCCGACGAAGCGGTCGGCGTGTGCGTCGAGGTAGGCCTCGACCTCGAACTCGCGCTCGAACGGGCGCGGGTCGGGATCGTGCATGCGCTTGCGGCCGAAGCGGCTGCGCCATTCCTGCGGCGAGCGGTAGGTGACCATGCCGAGCTTGCGCGCGATGCGAAAGCCGTTCTCGGGCCAGGCGTCGGCGCTGTAGTTGCCGTTCTTCCAGGCCGGATCGTGGCGGATGGCTTCGCGTTGTACCGAGCGGATCGCGGTCGCGAACGGCAACGAGTGCGGTGCGGTCGAGATCAGCGCCAGGTTCGGCGCCAGGCCCGGATGCAGCACTGCGAACGCGAGCGCGGTCATGCCGCCCATCGACGGTCCGACCAGCGCGCGCAGGCGACGGATGCCGAGTGCATCGAGCACGTGTCGGGCCGAGAGTGCGACGTCTTCGAGCGCGAGTTCCGGAAAGTCGAGCCGATAGGGTTGCCCGGTCGCCGGATTGATCGAGGCAGCGCCGGTCGAGCCCTTGCAACTGCCGAGCGAGTTCACGCAGACGACGAAATGACGCGACGTGTCGATCGCCTTGCCCGGGCCGATCATCGCTTCCCACCAGCCCTGGCTCGGGTCGGCAGCGGACGAGGCTGCATGTGCACCCGGTGACAAGCCGGTCAGGATCAGCACGGCGTTGCCATGACCGGCATCGAGTTCGCCCCAGGTTTCGTAGGCAAGGCGCGCGCCGTGCAACTGGCCGCCGCGATACAGCGAGTAGGGCGAGGGCAGGTCGAGATAGCGGGTGGCGCTCATGCGGGTCCGGACGGATCGGGAGCGGCGAGCTTAGCCGCAGCGCGCGGCGTGGCTCAATGCAGGCAAGATGGCGGCATGGACGGGAACTCGCCGCAAATCACCAGCGCGCAGTCGGGCTTGCACGCGCGACTCGACGAGATCGTGCAGCGCCATCGCGAACATGCCTGGCGCGCGCCGCTGCATGCACCGAGCGTGGCGCAGTTTGCGCGTTGGCTGGCGCAGCACGAACGCGCGCGACCCCTGGTGGTCGACCTCGGCTGCGGCCAGGGCGACAGCAGCCTGTTGCTGGCGCGCCAGCACGAGGACGCGATCGTGCTCGGGGTCGACCAGTCCGCGCATCGGCTGGCGCGCCTCGCACCGGGAGGATTCGCGGTGCACGATCGGGTCGTGCTGATGCGCGCCGAGGCGGCCACGCTGTTGCGCCTGCTCGCGCAGCACGAGTTGACGATCGACCGGCTCTACCTGCTGTATCCAAACCCCTGGCCGAAACCCGAGCACCTGATGCGGCGCTGGCACGGGCATCCGGTGTTTCCGACCTTGCTCGCGAACGCGCGCGGCATCGTGCTGCGCAGCAACTGGCGCATCTACGCGGAGGAGTTCGCGCATGCAGCGGCGCTGTGCGGGCGCGTCGCAGAGGTCGCGGCACTGGCCGCGGATGCCGAGGTGCTGACGCCGTTCGAGCGCAAGTACGCGGCTTCGGGCCATTGGCGCCACGAGGTACGCATCGGCGATGCGTGATGCGGCGCCGGCGTTGCCATGACTCCCGGCACGGCGGTTTTCACGGCGCCGTTGCTAGTCTGCCGCGACGCTGTGCGGACGGCGGACCTCCTGGAACCGGACCATGACGCAAGAACTGCCTGCGGTCGCTGGCGACGCGATCGATGCAAGGCCAGAGCCGGCACCAGCGGAACCGGTCGAACTGACGCCGGTGGCCGAGGCCCAGCGCATCGATGTGCTCGACGTGCTGCGCGGCTTCGCGCTGATCGGCATCCTGCTGATGAACATCGAGTGGTTCAACCGCGCCATCGCGGTGCTGACCATGGGCGACATGGGCTTGCGCGATCTCGATCATGGCGCCGGATTCCTGGTCAAGGTGTTCGTCGAAGGCAAGTTCTACAAGCTGTTCTCGCTGCTGTTCGGCATGGGCTTCGCGGTCATGCTGCTGCGTGCCGAGGAGGCCGGGCGTCCGTTCTTCGCCTGGTTCGCGCGCCGTGCCGGCGTGCTGCTCGCGATCGGTCTGGCGCACAGCATCTTCCTGTGGACCGGCGACATCCTGCACGACTACGCGATCGGTGCCTTCCTGCTGCTCGGCATCGCCTGGCTGCGCACCAAGCCGCGCTTCGCGTTCCTGCGCAATCCGCAGTGGCTGCTGCGCATTTCGATCGGCATGCTGATCGTGCCGATCCTGGTCATGTCCGCGGTCGGCATCGGCAGCGCCGTGACCCGCGATCCCACCGACATGCGCGAGCGCTTCGCGCTCAGCGAGGCCAAGCGCGCCGAGCTGGAGCGGGCCTGGCCGAAGCGCGAAGCCGAGTTGCTGGCCGAGGCGCGCAAGATCGCGCCGGGAGATGTCGGCGAGCCGCCCGAGGAAGACGAGGAGGACGCGGGCGAGGCGGGCGACAAGGTCGCGACCGCCAAGTCCGAAGTCGAGGCCCCGGCAGCCGCGACGGCTGGCAAGCCGGTCCCGCCCGATGCCAAGGCCACAGACGCTACGAAGGCCGCAACGGACAAGCCGTCCGCCAGCGGCAAGAAGGCGAAGGACGACAAGAAGGCGAAGGACGAGGAGAAGCTGCCGGCCGAGAACTGGTTCAAGCGTCGCGAATACCAGACCAAGGCGATCTTCTGGGAAGAACAGGCGATGACCAGCCCGAGCTACGCGGTGGCCACGCGCTATCGCTGGCAGCAGACGCTGGAGAGCATGGGCGGTGCGCCGTTCTTCGCGCTGTTCCTGCTGCTGCCGATCTTCATGCTGGGCTGGTGGCTGGTCGAGACCGGCAAGATGCGCAATCCGGAAGCACATCTCGGACTGTTCCGTGCGATGGCCTGGGTCGGTTGGCCGTTCGGGCTGGTGTTCGCGATGGCGGCCGCGATCCTGACCTATCACCCGGCCTGGGTCGAGGCGCGTGGTCCGGATGTGGTCACCCAGTCGCTGCACTGGTGCGGTCAGATGCTGCTGTGCGCCGCCTACGTCGGCAGCTTCGTGCTGCTGTTGCGCAAGGCGTTCTTCAAGCGGGCGCTGGGTTGGCTGGCACCGCTTGGGCGCATGGCGCTGACCAACTACCTGACCCACTCGCTGGTGTTCTCGACCCTGTTCTACGGCTACGGCGCCGGCTGGTTTGGCCAGGTCTCGCGCTTCCCGCAGATGGGCTTGGTGCTGGCCATGATTACCACCCAAGTGATCGTCTCGCGCGTCTGGCTCGCGCATTTCCACTACGGCCCGATGGAATGGCTGTGGCGCTCCGCCACCTACCTGAAGTGGCAGCCGCTGCGGCGTTGAAAAACGGGGTCAGAGTCAATTTCACGCATGATTGCGAGAAGTCGCAATGGCTCTTGCGTGTTTGACGGAGGCGTCAGCACAGCGAAGGTTTGATGATCGCGGCTCTCCCAGGAGCCATCCATGCCGCGACCGCCTCGACTCGACCTTCCCGGATTGGCGCTGCATATCGCTCAGCGCGGCAATGACCGTCAAGCCTGCTTCTTCGACGATCGTGACCGCCTGCTTTACCTGCAAGTGCTGCGGGAAGCAGCGCTGCGCGAGCAGGTCGCGGTTCACGCATGGGTGCTGATGGGCAACCACGTTCACCTGCTGGTGACACCGCAGGTGTCAGGTGCTGCATCGCGCATGATGCAAGCCGTCGGACGGCGCTACGTGCGAGCGTTGAATCATCGCTGGAAGCGCACCGGGACGTTGTGGGAGGGACGATTCAAGTCGGTGCTGGTCGACAGCGGCGACTATGTGCTCGCCTGCTACCGCTACATCGAACTCAACCCAGTTCGCGCCCACATGGTGGCGCAGGCGTCGGACTACCCATGGTCCAGCCATGCGGCCAACGCCGGCCAAGCCGATGACGGGCTGGTGCAGCCGCATCCGGCGTACCTGGCGTTGGCGGCGCATGCGGACTTGCGCAGGGCCCGCTATCGGGAATGGCTGGCAGAGGGGAGCGGGCGCGAGGAGACCGACGACATCCGTCGGCACACGGCGCAACAGAGCTGCTGGGGGAGTGACGGCTTTCGCCGCGAGATCGAGGCGCGCACAGGGCGATGTCTTCAACCGAAGCGACCCGGGCGGCCGCGAAAAAACGTACTCTGACCCCGTTTTCCTAGCGCGTGGCCTCGAAGCGGACGTGGAAGCGGGCGCCGCCGAGTTCGGGGCTGGCTTCGACGCGCAGGCTGCCGCGGTAGCTCTTGATGATGTCCTGGACGATGGACAGGCCGATGCCGTGGCCCTGGACGCGCTCGTCGCCGCGGACGCCGCGTTGCAGCAGCGACTCGATGCGATCGGCCGGGATGCCGGGGCCGTCGTCGTCGACGCACAGGTCGAGTCCGGGACGGCGCGTGCCGGGCGGGTTGAGGCGCGTGGCCTGCAGCACGACGCGGCCCTTGGCCCACTTGAATGCGTTCTCGAGCAGGTTGCCGAGCAGTTCCAGCAGGTCGCCGGTTTCGCCGTAGAAGCGCGCCTGCGGGTCGATCTCGAACTCGCACAGGATGCCGCGGCCGGCGTAGACCTTTTCGAGCCCGGAGACGATCGCCTCGGCATGCCGCTCGATCTCGATCGGCGCCGCGAACGTGGCATGGCCGGAAGCCGCGGCGCGCGCGAGCTGGTAGGCGACCAGTTCATCCATGCGCCGCACCTGCTCGGCGATGGTGCGGCGGGTTTCGTTGTCGCCCTCGACCTGGTCGAGCTGGCCGCGGATCACCGCGAGCGGAGTCTTCAGGCTGTGCGCGAGGTCGCCGAGCGTGTTGCGGTAGCGCAGGCGCTGCTCGCGCTCGTCGGCGATGATGTCGTTGATGCTCGACGTCAGCGGCGACAATTCGCGCGGGTAGCGGTCGGGCAGGGCATCGCGCTCGCCGCGCTCGACGCGCGCCAGGTCGTTGGTGACCTGGCGCAGCGGACGCAGGCTCCAGCGCAGCATCAGCAACTGCACCAGCAGCAGCATCAGCGCCGATGTCGCAAGGTGGGCGAACAAGGTGCGCCGGTACACGGTGACCTGGCGCTTCAGCACCGCTTCGTGCTCGGCGACGAAGAAGGTGAGCTGCACTTCCTTGCCATTGGTCATTTCCCAGGCCACGCCCTGGGCGAAGCGGTAGATGCCGCCGACGTTGGTTTCGATCGGTCCGTCGAACTGGGTGCGGCCGGGTTCGAGGCGCAGCTCGAACGGCAGTTGCCGACCGAGCGCCGAGGCCGAGCGCCACTCGATGCCGGGGCCGACGACGCCGGCGTAGAGGCCGGACTGCGGCCGCTCGAAGCGCGGTTCCGGCGGGATGTCGGGCAGGATCAGGTCGCCGCGGACGTTGATGTCGGAGCCCGAGAGGTAGGCCCAGACGTAGCTCTGCATGCGGTCGCGCATCGCCTGCAGCGCGCTGCGCTTGAAGGCCTGGTCGAGGGCGTAGCCGGTGGCCCCGAGAAACGCGGCGAGCGCCAGGCTCGCCGCCCACAACAGTCGCGTCTGCAACGACAGGGCGCGACGCATCGGACCGGCTTCAGTTCGTGCGGGCGATCGCGAATCGGTAGCCGCGACCGCGCACGGTTTCGATCGGCTTGAGCGAGTTGTCCGGGTCCAGCTTGCGGCGCAGGCGTCCGATGAACACTTCCAGCACGTTGGAATCGCGGTCGAAGTCCTGCTGGTAGATGTGCTCGGTCAGGTCCGCCTTGGAGACCAGTTCGCCGGCGTGCAGCATCAGGTATTCGAGCACCTTGTACTCGTAGGTGGTGAGTTCGACCCCGCTGCCGGCGACCGCGACGGTCTGCGCGGTGGTGTCGAGCACGATCGGTCCGCATTCGAGTTGCGGCTTGCTCCAGCCGGTGGCGCGGCGCATCAGCGCGTTGATGCGCGCGAGCAGTTCCTCGACGTGGAACGGCTTGACCAGGTAGTCGTCGGCGCCGGTCTTCAGACCCTCGACCTTGTCCTGCCAGCTCGAACGCGCGGTCAGGATCAGGATCGGATATTTCTGGCCCATGCCGCGCAGCTTCTGGATCAGCTCCAGACCGGTCATCTTGGGCAGGCCAAGGTCGATGATCGCGACGTCGAACGGAACTTCCTTGCCGAGGAACATCGCCTCTTCGCCGTCGCACGCGGTGTCGACGGCGTAGCCTTCGCGCTTCAGGCGCGCGGCCAGCGTTTCGCGCAGCGGCGCTTCATCTTCGACCAGCAGGATCCGCATTCACTGTTCTCCTTGTTGTTGTTGCCGACCGGGCGCTTCTGCGGCTTCGGTCTCGGGCATTTGCACCACGCGCACGCGGCCGCCGGGGGTCAGCAGCTTGACGCGGTAGACGTCGCGGCCGTCGTTGCGCAGGCGGTCCGCGGACAGGATCTTGCCGCCATGCCGGCGCTGGGCGTCCTCGATCGCGCGGTGCATGTCGCGGTTGAGTTCGCGTGGCAGTTCGTAGCGGCTGCGCAGCGACTGCGCGCGCAGTTCGCGCGCGTCCGGGCGCGGCCCGAGCAGGCTGCGCGTGGCCGGCAACCCGGGTGCGCGCTCGTAGCCTTCGCGGCTGAAGCGGGAACCGGGATCGGACGGCATGCTGCCGCTGCTCTCCGGTGCACGTGCCGCCGGCTCCGGCGGCTCCGCGGCGACGCGCGCCGATCCCGCCGCACAGGCGGCAAGGCAGGCGAACAGCAGCAGGCGGGTTGCAGTCATGGCCGGATCATAGCCCCGGGCCAGTCCCCGGGAAACGAGGCGACGATGGTCCAGTGGCATTGAATCTCGGCTGAAGCGGATCAGCCGGCGCGCAATGCGGTCGCCAGCGCTTCAGCTTGCGCGCGCAGCGGGCGTGCCTGTGCCGGCTGGCGCAGCCAGCGCGCCAGCGGTTCCGGCACCGGCACGCCGCGTCCGATCAGCGGTTCGACCACGGTCTCGAACTTGGCCGGGTGCGCGGTCGCGACGATTGCCCAGTCGCGCGGGTCCGCTGCCGCGCGCCGTTGCGCGACGAACTCGGCCGCGGTCGCGGTATGCGGGCAAAGCACGGTGTCGAATTCGGCGAGGAAGGCGCGTACGCGACTGCGGATGGTGTCGTCGTCGACGGCAAGCGTGTGCAGCCCGCCGGCGTCGGCGAATCCGGCGCGCAGGCGTTCGAGGTTGCTGGGCGCTCCGACGTCCATGGCATTGGCGATGGTCGCGATCGAAGGCCGCGGGCGGTACTCGCCGCTGGCGAAGAAGTCCGGCAGCGCGCGATTGGCGTTGGTCACGATGGCGATGTCGCCGACCGGCAGGCCGAGCGCGCGCACCCAGATCGCAGCCAGCGCATTGCCGAGGTTGCCGCTCGGGATCGCGAAGTTCAGTGCCGCGCCGCCACGCCGCGCATGGCGCAATGCGGCTTGGGCGTAGTAGGCCATCTGCGGCAGCAGGCGGCCGATGCTGATGCTGTTGGCGCTGGTCAGCGGCACCGCGGCCTGGAGTTCGGCATTGGCGAACGCCGCCTTGACCATCGCCTGGCAGTCATCGAAGGTGCCATCGACCGCGAAGCTGGCGACGTTGTCGCCGAAGCACGACAGCAGGTGCTTCTGCCGCGGCGATACGCCGTGCTCCGGAAACAGCACCGCGACCTTGAAGCCGGGGCGGCGATGGAACGCTCCGGCGACCGCGGAACCGGTGTCGCCGCTGGTTGCGACGAGCACGGTCAGGTCCGCGGCGTCGGCCGGGCGCAACCGCGACAGGCAGGCTGCGAGCACGCGCGCGCCGACGTCCTTGAAGGCGCCGGTGGGGCCGTGGAACAGCTCCAGCAGATGGGTGCGACCGTCGTTCAGCGCCACCAGCGGCGTGTCGAAGTCGAGCGCTTCGCGGCAGATCGCGTCGACTTCGCCGGCCAGCGGCGAGTCGGCCAGGAACGGGCGCAGCAGCACCGCGGCGATGTCGCAGAGCGCGTCCTGCCCGGCGAAATCGGCTGGCGTGAAGCGCAGCCAGTGCTCCGGCACATACAGCCCGCCATCGCGCGCCAGGCCGCGCTGCAGCGCCTCGACGACGGTGCAGCGGTCGCCGCCGCGGGTGGAGATCACATGCATGCTTCGATCCTCGCGCCGGGAGCGGCGACGGCTGAGACATGGGCGCGCGCCGACAGCCCGGCCGCGGCAAAGGCGCGCACCGCGTCGGCCTGCGCGGCTTCGGCGGCGGCGCGTGTGGCGAACCAGCCGAACACGCTCGGGCCGGCGCCGGAAATGCTCGCGCCATAGGCGTCGTGGTCGAGCAGGGCCTGCTTGACCGCGGCAAATCCGGGGATCAGGTCGGCGCGGCGCGGTTCGACCAGCACGTCGCGCAGGCCGGCACGCAGCAACCCGCGGTCGTTCGTGTACAGGCCGGACAGGAACAGCGCCAGCGCCTCCGATTGCGCCACGAAGTCGGCGATCGCGTAGGGCGCACGCAGGCGCTCGCGGGCGACACGGGTTTCGACGACCAGATCGGGATGCACGATCAGCGCGTGCAGGTCCGCGGGCACCGGCAGCGGTACCAGCCGGTCGTGCGCGGCCAGCACCAGGCCGCCGAGCAGGCTGGGCGCGACGTTGTCGCCGTGGTGTCCGCCGCTCGCCGCGAACTCGCCTTCGAGCGCGTGCGGATACAGCGCTGCGAGCGGCAGCGGCGTGTCGAACAGCGCATTCGCGGCGACCAGCGCGGCCACCGCGGACGCGGCCGACCCGCCCATGCCCGAGCCGAGCGCGATGCCCTTCTCGATTTCGATGGCGACGCCGAAACCGGCATCGAGCGCATCCAGCAGCGACGCGACCGCGCGCGCCGCGGTGTTCTTCCCGACTTCGCGCGGCAGTTCGATCGGCAGGCCGCGGATGGCGTCGACACGCACACCACGCGCGCCGATGCGCGTTGCGATCACGCGGTCGCCCGGGCCTTCGAGGGCATGTCCGATCAGGTCGAAACCGACCGCGCAATTGCCGACGCTGGCCGGTGCGAAGGCGATGGCGCGGTCGCGGCTCATACCCGCGCCCCGAGGTACGCGGCGACGCGCAGCAGGTCGGCGAACACGCCGGCCGCGGTCACCTCCGGGCCGGCGCCCGGTCCCTGCACCACCAGCGGGTTCTGGTTGTAGCGCGCGGTGGTGAACTGCACGAAGTTGTCGGTGAGCTTGCCGTTGGCGAAGGCGTGCGACTGCGGCAGCGCGCGCAACCCGACACGGGCGTGGCCTGCGGCATCGAGCGATGCGACGAAGCGCAGCACCTCGCCGTTGGCGCGTGCCGCGTCGAGCTTCGCCTGCATCGCTGCGTCGAGTTCGGGCAGCTTCGCCATGAACTCCTCGACCGTGCCGCCGGCGAGCGCGGCCGGCACCAGGCTGTCGACCTCGACATCGCCGAGTTCGGTGGACAGGCCGAGTTCGCGCGCGAGGATCACCAGCTTGCGCGCGACGTCGCGGCCGTCGAGGTCGTCGCGCGGGTCGGGTTCGGTGTAGCCGAGGCGGCGCGCCTCGCGCACCAGTTCCGAGAACGGCTGCGAACCGTCGAAGCGGTTGCACAGGAACGCCAGCGTGCCCGAGAACATGCCCTCGATGCGGTCGATGCGATCGCCGGTGTCGATCAGGTCGCGCAGCGTCGAGATGATCGGCAGGCCGGCGCCCACCGTGGCCTCGTAGCGGAAGCGCGCGCCGGATTCGCGCGCCTGCTGCTGGATCTCGCGGTAGCGCGCGAGCGGCCCGCTGCCTGCCTGCTTGTTCGGGGTGACGATGTGGATGCCCTGCGCCAGCCACTTCGGATACTGCGCTGCCACCAGCGGCGAGGCCGAGCAGTCGGCGATCAGGGCGTGCGGCAGGTGCGAGGCATGCACGTGGCGGGCGAAGGCGTCGAGATCGGCCTCCGCGGCCTGCGCCCAGGCGTCGCGCCAGTGCGCGAGGTCGATGCCGGTTTCCGAGGTCGCGAGCTTGCGGCTGCCGGCGATGGCGCGCACGCGCAGGTCGATGCCGAAGCGCTCGCGCAGGCGCGGCGCGGCCTCGCGCAACTGGTCGATCAGCACCGCGCCGACGTGCCCGGGGCCGACCACGCCGACCGAGATCGCCTGCGCCGACAGATAGAAGCCGGCATGCACGGCGCGCAGGGCGCGGGCGGCATCGGCGCTGTCGATCGCGACCGAGATGTTGCGTTCGCTCGCGCCCTGGGCGATGGCGCGGACATTGATGCGGCCGCGCCCGAGCTGGTCGAACAACTGCGCCGCGGTGCCCGGGTGCCCGGCCATGCCGTCGCCGACCACGGCGAGCACGCTGATGCCGCGCGTGACCGCGATGCGTTCGATCATGCCGCGGTCGAGTTCGCGCGCAAACGCTTCGCCGAGCAGGCGTTCGGCACGTTCGACCTCGGCTTCGCGCACCACGCAGCAGATCGAGTGCTCGCTCGAACCCTGGGAGATCATCACCACCGAGATGCCGCCGTGGCGCAGCGCGCCGAACACGCGCTCGGCGGTGCCGGGCACGCCGATCATGCCGGCGCCTTCGACGTTGAGGATCGCCAGCCCGCCGAACGCGCTGACGCCCTTGACCGGCGGCTCCAGCGAGCGCTCGGCGCTGATGCGCGAGCCGCGGTGTTCGGGGTTGAAGGTGTTGCGGATGTAGATCGGGATGTTGCGTTCGATCGCCGGCGCCATCGTCTGCGGGTGGATCACCTTGGCGCCGAAGTAGGCCAGTTCGCAGGCTTCGTGGTAGCTCAGCTCCGGGATCAGCACCGCTTCCGGCACCGCGCGCGGGTCGGCGCTGTAGACGCCATCGACGTCGGTCCAGATATGCACCTCGACGGCTTCGGCGAGGGCGCCGAAGATCGCGCCGGAGTAGTCGGAGCCGTTGCGCCCGAGGGTGGTGGCGCGGCCTTCGCCGTCACGCGCGACGAAGCCGGTGACGACGTAGCGCGTGCTTGGCTGGCGCGCGCGCAAGGTGTCGAACTGCGCCTGCGACTGCGCCCAGTCGACCATCACCCCGAGTTCCTCGGCGCGCACGCGCAGCACTTCGCGGGCATCGCACCAGACCGCGGCATCGCCGCGCACCTGGAAGTGTTCCGCCAGCAATCGCGAGGACCACACTTCGCCGAGTCCCTGCACCAGGTCCAGCGCCTCGCGCGACGGCGTGCCGAGCAGCGCCAGCGCGTGCAGCACGTCGGCGAGATCGGCGAACTCGCGCTCCAGCCAATCGACCGTGGCCTCGGCGCGCGCACCGAGCAGGGCGAGCGCGGCGGCGAGGTGGCGCTCGCGCAGTCGCGACAGCTCGCCGCGCCAGTGCTCGCTGCGTGCCGCGGCGCTGTTCGCGAGATCGATCAGCGCGTCGGTGACGCCCTGCATTGCGGAGACGACGACCACCTGCTGTTCGCCTTCGCGCGCGGCGAGGATCGCCGCGACCTGGGCGATGCGTTCGGCATCGCGCATCGAGGAGCCGCCGAACTTGTGGGCGACGAATGCGTGGGACTGGTTCATCAGAAGATCTCCGCGACGCAGCAGCGCAGGCTGCCGCCGGCTTTTTCGATTTCGGTGAGGTCGACGCTGCGCACGCTGAATCCGGCAGCGCCGAGCAGGTCGCGATGCGCGCGGCTCAGGGCCGCGTCCGCGCGTGCGCTCATGAACACGGTGTCGGGCGCAAGCGCGATGCAGTTGCCGACGAAGTTCGCCTTCTCGTCGTCATCCAGCCAGAGCACGTTCGGGGCGTAGCGCTCGGCGATCATCGCGGGCACGCGCGGGTCGGCGAACGAACCCGCATGCAGCACCAATGCGCGTCCGGCAAGCACGCTCATCACCACGTTGGTGTGGTATTCGCCGGCGGCGAGGTCGAACACCAGGCTGTGGCCGAAGCCGAAGGCGCGATGCATGGCCTCGGCGCCGGCGGGGTTCAGGCGCTCGCTGAGGCCGAAGTAGCCGATGCCGGCGGCGCGGTCCGGCACCAGCGCGCCGGTCAGTTCGGCGACGACGCCCGGTGCAATCAGCGACTCGACGCCGTAGCCATGGCGAGTGCGGAACCAGTCGGGGATGTCGTCGCGCTGCGCCTCGCGCTGGCGCACGGCATGGCGCATCGCGCCGATCATCAGCTTGCCCGGCACGGTGGCGAACACGTTGTTCGGGAACACCGCGTCCGGCGCATCGGGCACGCCTGCAAACACCTGCGTCGGGATCAGGCGGCCGATCGCGTTGACCAGGGTCGCGTGCTCGCGCAGCGCGCGCTCGCGATCGACCCCGCCCGTGGCCATGTAGCGATTGTCGGTCGCCGATTCGGCGGCGAGCGCGAAGTGATCCGGACGCACGAAGAACGCTGCGCGCGCCGTCGCCGGGCGATCGAGCACCGGCGCCTGCGCGCGCAGCGCATCGCGAAAGGCGACAGGGTCGGTATACAGGCCGCTGGTCGCGGTCCGTTCGGCAAGAGCGAGAGACATCGGAGGCACTCGGCCGCGGGGAGGGAAGCGACCTTCGCCCGATTGTGCGTGAAGGCCGCCGAGCCGCCAAGTCGGGCACGGCAGCGGATCGGGCCTTTCGCGGGCAGGAAGGTGTGACCCGAGCTGTTCCGCCTGCGCTCGAAGGGAAGTGACTTGGCAGCCTGACGCCCAAGTCAAGCCGCGCAGAAGGCATCGGCTTGAATGATCAGTTAGACCGGCCGGTTGGGGCGCGACCAAAACAAGAATGCCGCAAGTCCTAGCGCTGCGACAGCCGAAGCTCCACTCACTGCAAGGTACGCGATGAACGCTGTCTCGTACCTGGAGGAACCCAAGTTGTCGAACGCCATCAGCAGGTAGAACGGCAACACAGAGATGCAAAGAACCACGAGCACGCCTGCAGTAACGGATAGCCGATGCGCGAGGCTCGTTCCCCGCGCGCCAAGGAAGATCGCGGCCGCTGCAATGAGCCCAACAATCGAAACAAGAAGGGCAGTGAGCGGCGGCATCGTCGTCTTCAGGGGCCTAATACCGAGCTAGGCCGCTGCCGGCCGAGTCAGCACAGCTGTGAGAAAGCGAGACCCCGGCAGGCGGCTTGAGCGCATAGTCCTGGGGTGGCCTAGGCTGGACCAAGTGGCTCTTGCGAGTGTACTCGATCGATGAGATCGCGCCGGGCGACGAGAATCTCGCCAAGAGTGAGATCAATGCTATTGCCCAGCGCAACAAGCTCGTCTCCCAATACGAAATCCCACTCGGCGTGTCTGCTCGCCCAGCGCATCGCCTCAACTGCGGTGCGGATTGAACTGCCGTACGCGAGCTGAGTGTAGAGCGCAACGAATGCGGCGGCCGATTGCCCCCAGCGTGGTTCGGCCGTTGATCCGACAAGCGTCATGAACGGAAGTCGTTCCGGGTGCCGACCGAGTGCACCCTGATAGCCTTGCAACCCGCGACATGCAGAGATGGAGGCGAGCACGGTTCCGAAGTACTCCCAGTTGACGTCCGACATCCAGTTGGCCACATGTGACCAAGGCACAGCTCCGTTTCGTAGCTTCAACCCATCCAAGTCTCCATGTGCGCTCAGGTGCAGAACGGGCACGCGACCATTGTGCTGGTGCATGCCGGCTCGGACGAAGTCGATACGAATGCACCGCTCGAGTTCCTCGGCGTCGGCAACGGCAAGCACTTGCGTAGGCACGCCAGAGAGCGCGAGCACTTGCGCTATGGCCTTTCCCTCAGAAGTGCTGGATCGCACCTCACTCTCAAATGGTGATTCAACGACGAAGATGAAGAAGTTCGAGTCGCTTCCATCAGTTGTGAATGTGATCCCAGGCACCTAGAGGACTCCAGTTGCCGCCTAACGCCGTCCTTGCCCGAACCCCGGGCGGCGGCGGTCATGGCGAACGACCAAGACACGAATTCCGCCAGGGATCACGCGGTAGATGATTGCGTACGGAAACCCCGTGGTCGGAAACATCCTTCGTTCATCGGAATACGGAGCGCCAAGCCCAGGGCTTGCGGCGAGCAGGCGCGCGACGCGATCAAACTCGGCCACGAACCGAGCCGCCAATGCGGGCGATCCTTCGCGTTGGTAGAACGCCGCCGCGGCGGCAACATCCTGTTCTGCCTTTGGATGAAGCGTTACTTTCATCCCGGGAACTGCAGGCGCAGGCGCTTGATCGCATCTTCGAGCGGAACCGGCTTGACGCTTCCACTCTCCAGTTCCTGATCGCGGGAAGCCGCGATCTGCGCCCATTCGCGCTCGGCCTCGGGATCGGTATCGAGGTTGATCACGATCCAATCCAGCAGACGTGAGCGGTCCGCGCGCGAAAGGCCGAGTACCTGAGATTGCAGGGATTCGAGCGTGTTGGGCATGGGTGCTTTCGCCTCATTGCGGCCGCGGCCATAGATTGCCACAAGCCGCCAGCCGCGGCATGGTCTTCTCAGGCCGCGCGCGCCGCTTCGACCGCGGCGATGGCGTGTTCGAGCAGTTCAAAGCCGGTGCCGGGGCGGTGGGCGTTTTCGCTGAGCACGCGGCGAAAGCGGCGGGCGCCGGGCAGGCCCTGGTAGAGGTCGAGCAGGTGGCGGGTGAAATGGGCGATCGATTCGCCGCGTGCCAGACGGGCTTCGATCTGCGGGCGCAGTGCGCGCAGGACCGCGGCGCGATCGGGCAGGGCGTAGTCGGCATCGAACAGGTCGCGTTCGAGTTCGGCGAGCAGGTACGGCTCGTGGTACGCGGCGCGGCCGAGCATCACGCCGTCGAAGTCGGGCATGACCGCGGCCACCGCCGCGCGCGAGGCCAGGCCGCCGTTGAGCACCAGGGTCAGCTGCGGGAATTCGCTGCGCAGGCGGCGCGCGCGGTCGTAGTTGAGTGGCGGGATCTCGCGATTTTCCTTGGGGCTCAGGCCTTTGAGCCAGGCCTTGCGTGCGTGCACGATGAACACCTCGCAGCCGGCGCGATGTACGCGCTCGACGAAGCGGAACAGGTCGGCGTCCTCGTCCTGGTCGTCGACGCCGATGCGGCATTTCACCGTTACCGGAATCCGCACCGCGGCGCGCATCGCGGCGACGCAGTCGGCGACCAGTTCCGGTTCGCGCATCAGGCAGGCACCGAACGCGCCGGACTGCACGCGCTCGCTCGGGCAGCCGCAGTTGAGATTGATCTCGTCGTAGCCGAAGTCCTGGCCGATGCGCGCCGCCTGCGCCAGCAGTTGCGGATCGGAGCCGCCGAGCTGCAGCGCGAGCGGGTGCTCGCCTGGATCGAAGCCGAGCAGCCGGGCACGGTCGCCGTGGACTGCTGCGTTGGCATGCACCATCTCGGTGTACAGGCGCGCGTGCGGCGACAGCCGCCGATGGAAGATGCGGCACGGACTCGTGGTCCATTCCATCATCGGCGCCACGCACAGGCGCCAGTCCAAGCCGGGCGCGGATGTTGTCGATTCTGATCCGTTCACTTTGGCCTGTGTCTACCTGAAGGGCGGATTCCCTGCCTCGGACTTCCGAGCCGCTCGCGCCATTCGGGTGCAAAGGCTGCGGTGGCCCGCACGGCGGCATTCGAGAAGAGATGCGGGCGGATGCGGGTGAACCTCCGCACGCATTGGGTCTCGAAGTCTAGGTGATTCTCGACGCATCTCGCATCGAAGACGCCGCGGAGACGCCGCATGACCAGATGTCCGCGTCTTCCGCCATGGCCCGAAGTCAGTCGGGCATCGGTTCACGGACGCGCCAGCACCGGACGCGATGCTGCGGTGGTTATAGTGTTGACTTTTCTGAGTCGGTGGGTATAACAACCACCATGGACAGCCGGGGCCTCATCAAGAAACTGGAAGCGGATGGATGGGTTCTGGGGCGAGTCAAGGGTTCACATCACCAGTTCAAGCACCCGACGAAGCCGGGCTTGGTGACGGTCAAACACCCGGACGGCGACATCCCCATTGGAGCGCTGCACAGCGTCCGCAAGCAGGCGGGTTGGAAATAGGAGGCTCAGATGCGCTACCCAATCGTGCTGCACACCGACGACGGAGTCCGCTACGGCGTGACCGTCCCCGACCTGCCCGGCTGTTTCTCGGCGGGAGATACCTTCGACGATGCGCTCGACAGCGCACGCGAGGCCATCGACCTGCATGCCGAGGGCCTGGCCGCAGAAGATCAGGACTTGCCACCGGCTCGCGCGATCACCGAACACCGGGCCAATCCCGACTACGCGAATGGTGTCTGGGCTGTGGTGGAAGTTGATCTGAGCCGGTATCAGGGCAAGGCCGAGAAGATCAACATCACGATCCCGCGCCGCCTGCTGGCGCGGGTAGACGAATACGCCCGCGCGCGCGGCGAGAGCCGCAGCGGTTTTCTGGCGCGCGCTGCGCAGGAAGCGATGCGTGCCTGATCGTCAAGGAGCGGTTCCAGCGCTCATGTTGCCGCGCGCTGACCCGGTCATCGCGGAAAAAAGAAACGCCCGGGGGGCCCGGGCGTCGTCAGTGTAGTAGCGATCTGCCTACTTGCCTGCCTTCTTGGCGGCTTTCGCTGCCTTCTTTTCCTTGGCGGTCTTCTGCGGCGCCTTCTTCGCTTCCTTCTTCTGCTCCATGCCCTTGGCCATTGTCAGCGACCGCCCCAATGGCGCCATTCCAGGATCGGCATAAAGGCGCCACTTCATGATCGCCGTAATGGCGCCAGGCCAGGATCGCCATATTGGCGCCACGTCAGGATCGGCGTAATGGCGCCACTTGATGATCGGCAT
>JACPFU010000027.1 GCA_016182785.1 Lysobacterales bacterium
TCACGTCTGCTGGCGTCTTACAATCGCCCAACAGACCATCCAACACATTGTCGTCCAGCTTCTTTGCCACTGCTTCTGCTCCTTGCGGCCAACGCCGCCATTCCATCAGGGAGCAGTTACACAGTTCAAATTACAGACTCGATCTCCCCGCGAATTCTGGCCGAGGGATCCAATGCCCGCTCTTGGCCGAAAGCGGACATCGCTCGAACGTCGATCAGCGATGGCCTGATCGAACGACCAGATCGATCGGTGCGACACCAAATGCTCGATGAAGTCGCGGCAGAGTGCATAACGCATCGGTGCGTGCTTGGCGTGAACCCGCGTCGGTCGTCTCACCCGGACAACGCCCGCGCGACGATTTCGCTGGTGTCGCGCGAGAGGCCGGGGGTGCCGGCGAGGCGTTCGAGTTCGTTGCGCATCAGCGCCGCGCGTCCCGGTTCGATGCGACGCCAGCCGTTGAACACCGCGGCGAGGCGCGCGGCGATCTGCGGGTTGATCGCGTCGAGCACTGCCAGCTGCGCGCCGATCAGGCGGTAGCCACCGCCGCCGGCGTCGTGGAAGCGCACGCGGTTCTGGCGCGCGAAGCTGCCGAGCAGGGCGCGCACCTTGTTCGGGTTGCGCAGGCTGAACGCATTGTGGTCGAGCAGGGCGTGCACGCGCTCCAGCGTGCCCGGCTGCGGGTTGGTCGCTTGCAGCGTCAGCCACTTGTCGATCAGCAACGCGTCGTCGGCGTGGCGGCGCTGGAACGCTTCGGCCAATGCCTGCGCGCCGGGTACGGCGTGGTGCATCAGCGCCGCGAGTGCCGCCAGGCGTTCGCCCATCGCCGCGGCTTCGGCGTACTGGCGCTGCGCGACTTCGGCGTGCGCGCTTGCATCCGCGCTCATCAGCAGCTGCAGCGCACGTTGCCGGAAGCGCCGTGCCGCGGTCGCGGTTGCCGCGTAGCCGCCGCGAGCGGGCGCGGCGAGGGCTTCGCGCCGCGCCAGCAGCGCGTCCACCAGGTGCCGGCCGATGGCCGCGCGCAGCTGCTCGCGCAGGGCGTGCAGCCGCGTCGGATCGAGCGCGTCGATGCGTTCGCCGAGCGTGATCTCGTCCGGCGGTTCCAGGCATTCGGCGACCAGCGCCGGATCGAGCGCCGTGTCCGCGACCAGTCGCGCCAGCGCCGCGAGCAGCACCTGCAACGAGTCGCTGCGTTCGAGCGCGCCGTCGCGGTAAGCCGCAAGCAGGATGCGCTCGCCGAGCACCTGCGCGGCGTCGAAGCGATTGAACGGATCGTGTTCGTGGGCGATGCGAAACGCCAGTTCGGCGTCGTCGACCGCAAACTCCAGTCGCACCGGCGCCGAGAAGTCCTGCAGCAGCGACGCCACCGGACGCGCCGCGATGTCCTCGAACACGAACTCGGCCTGCGCCTCGCTGAGCAGCAGCACGCGCTGCGTCGCCGCGGCTTGCGTCTCTCCGGCCAGGCGCAGCGGATACGGCGCGCCGTCGGGTGCATACAGCATCATCCGCACCGGGATCGGCAGCGGCAGCTTGTGCGCCTGGCCCGGGGTCGGCGCCAGGTGCTGGACCAGGCGCAGGTGTGCGCGTCGCGTATTCGCGTCGTGCTGCAGTTCGGCGCGCAGCAGCGGCGTGCCGGCCTGCGCGTACCACAGCCCGAGCGCGTCGAGGTCGGCGCCGTTGGCATCGGCCATCGCGCGCAGGAAGTCGTCGCAGGTCACTGCCTGACCATCGTGGCGCTGGAAATACTGGTCCATGCCGCGGCGGAAGCCGTCGTGGCCGAGCAGGGTGCGATACAGCCGCACCACTTCCGCGCCCTTGTCGTACACGGTCGCCGTGTAGAAGTTGTTGATCTCGCTGTACGCCGCCGGACGCACAGGATGCGCGAACGGGCCGGCGTCTTCGGGAAACTGCAGCGAGCGCAGCTGGCGCACGTCGTCGATGCGCTTGACCGCGCGCGAGCCCTGATCGGCCGAAAACTCCTGGTCACGGAACACGGTGAGGCCTTCCTTCAGCGACAGCTGGAACCAGTCGCGGCAGGTGATGCGGTTGCCGGTCCAGTTGTGGAAGTACTCGTGCGCGACCACCGCTTCGACGTAATCGAGGTCGGCGTCGGTGGCGGTCTCGGGGTCGGCGACGATGGCCTTGGCGTTGAAGATGTTGAGGCCCTTGTTCTCCATCGCGCCCATGTTGAAGTCATAGGTCGCGACGATGTTGAACACGTCGAGGTCGTAGGCGCGGCCGAACTCGCGTTCGTCCCAGATCATCGCCCGCTTCAGGCTCTCCATCGCGTGCGTGCAGCGCCCGATCGCCTGCGCCTCGGCGTGGATGCGCAGGCGCACGTCGCGGCCTTCCATGGTGCGGAAATGGTCCTCGACGAATTCGAGCTGGCCGGCGACGATCGCGAACAGGTAGCTCGGCTTCGGCCACGGGTCGATCCACTCGGCGTAGTGGCGGCCGCCAGCGAGGCGGCCGCTGGCGCCGGGATTGCCGTTCGCGAGCAGCACCGGGAAGCGCTCGCGGTCTGCCTCCAGGCGCACGCGGTAGCAGGCCATCACGTCGGGGCGGTCGATGAACCAGGTGATGCGGCGAAAGCCCTCGGCCTCGCACTGCGTGGTCAGGAACGGCCCCGAGCGGTACAGGCCTTCGAGGCGGGTGTTGCGTTCCGGGTGGATCAGCACCTCGCTCTCGAGCACGCATGGCGAGCTGGCGCCGGGGATTTCGAGCTGGTCGCCGTCGATGCGGTAGTCGGCGGCAGCGAGCGCGCGACCATCGAGGCGCAGCACCTGCGTGTCCAGGTCCTCGCCCTGCAGGCGCAGCGGTTCGCCGTCGTCGCGCTGCGGGTGGCGTTCGAGCGCAAGCGTCGCGAACACGCGGGTCGCGGCGAAGTCGAGCTCGAAGCGCAATGCGACGTCGCGCACGCGCCAGGCGGGTGGCCGGTAGTCGCAGAGCCGGATCGGGGTGTCGTTGGCCATGGTCTCAGAGGATCCCTTCACGCTTGATCGCAAGATAGCGCTCGACCAGCGCCGCCGGTAGCGCGTCGCTGTCGACGTCGAGCACGCTGGCGCCATGCGCGCGCAGCGCGTCGTGGGCGTTGCGGCGGTCATCGAGGTAGAGCGCCACGGCGCCGGCGAGCAAGGCGCCGTCGAAGTCGGTCGGCAGCGCATCACGCGCGGCGTCGAGCGCCTTCTCGCGCAGGCTGGCGACGATCACCACGTGGCGCCGGCGCAGCTGTCGCACCGCGATCAGCAGGTCCTCGACGTCCTCGTCGCGGACGTTGGTGATCAGCACCACCAGCGAACGCCGCGGCTGGCGTCGTGCCAGTTCGGTGGCCGCGGCCGGGTAGTCGGTCGCGACCGGCTGCGGCTGCAGGTCGTAGACCGCGCCGAGCATGCCGTCGAGCGCAGCGCCACCGCGCGCGGGCTTGACGAAACGCGCTTCGCCGCCATGCGCGCACAGGCCGACGGCGTCGCCCTGGCGCAACGCGATCCAGGCCAGCAGCAGACTGGCGTTGAGCACGTGGTCGAAGTGCGAGAGCGCGCCGTCGCGCGCGAGCATGCGCCGGCCGGTGTCGAGCAGCAGCATCACCTGCTGGTTGCGCTCCTCGCGGTAGTCGCGCGACACCAGCTTGCGTGCGCGCTGGCTTGCCTTCCAGTCGATCTGGCGCAGGCTGTCGCCCTCGCGGTACTCGCGCAGCTGGTGGAACTCGGTGCCGTCGCCGCGCCGCCGCCGCAGGTGCGCGCCGAGCACGCGGCTGGCCTGGTCGGCGCCGATCAGCGCGAGGCGGGTCAGCGGCGCGAAGTCCGGGTACACCTTCAGCGCCTGCTCCGCCGCGACCAGGCGCCGCTGCGTCCACAGCCGCAGTGGCGCGTGCAGGCGCAGCTGCACCGCAGAGAACACGTAGCGACCGCGCTCGTGCGCGGTGATCGCGTAGTCGAAGCGGGTGCTGGCGTGCGCCGCCAGCTGCAGCCGCCGCGGCAGCCCGCTGACCAGGAATTCCGGCGGGTGGCCGTCGTGCACGTCGACGCGCAGCGCGCGCGCATCGGCCGGGTGCAGGGTGAGCAGCACTTCGCGTCGCACGCCGAGCGGCAGCACCGGCGCGCATTCGCGCTGCACGCGCGGGGTTGGCAGGTGCAGCAGGCGCGCACCGTCGACCAGCGCCAGCGCGGCGAGCACGGTGGCGCCGAACACCAGCGCGGCACGCGGCACCCAGCCGAACGCGACCGCGAGGCCGAGCACGGCCAGCAGCAGGACTCCGGCGATGAGCGCCGGGGCCGGTCTCATCGACGCGGCGCCTCGACCTTGGCCAGCAGCGCGTCCAGCACCTGGTCGACGCGGCGGCCCTCGATCTGCAGCTCGGGCGCGAGCGCGATGCGGTGGCGCAGCGCCGGGCGCGCGATGCGCACGATGTCGTCCGGGGTGACGAAGTCGCGGCCGTCGAGCACTGCCTGGGCGCGCCCCGCGCGCACCAGTGCCAGGCTGCCGCGCGGGCCGGCGCCCATCGCGATCCCCGGCCAGTTGCGCGTCGCGCGCACGATGCGCACGGCGTAGTCGAGCACCACCGGGTCGAGCGCGATGGTGGCGGTAGCGGCCTGCATCGCGACGATCTCCGCCGGGCTCACCACCGCGCGCACGCCGGCGAGATCGAACTGGGTCGCGCTGCCGCTGCTGATCGCCTCGACCATGCGCACTTCGTCGGCGAGCTCCGGGTAGTCGATCAGGATCTTCAGCAGGAAGCGGTCGAGCTGCGCCTCCGGCAGCGGATAGGTGCCTTCCTGTTCGACCGGGTTCTGGGTGGCGACGGTGATGAACGGCGGGTCGAGCGGGAAGCTGCGCGACTCGATCGTGACCTGGCCCTCCTGCATCGCTTCAAGCAGTGCGGACTGGGTCTTGGCCGGGGCGCGGTTGATCTCGTCGGCGAGCAGCAGGTTCGCAAACACCGGCCCGCGGCGGATCTTGAAGCTCTCGCTCTTCGGGTCGTAGAAGGCGTGGCCGCTGACGTCGCTCGGCATCAGGTCGGGCGTGAACTGCACGCGCGAGAAGCTGCCCGCCATCGCCGTCGCCAGCGCGCGCACCAGCAGGGTCTTGCCGAGGCCCGGCACGCCCTCGATCAGCACGTGGCCGCCGGCGAGCAGCGCGACCAGCAACTGGTCGAGCACTTCGTCCTGGCCGATGAAGGCGGCGCCGATCTGGCCGCGGATCGCGGCAACGCGCTCGACGAGTTCGGGGCCGCTTGGGGTCGGCGCGGGGGCAGCGGTGTTCATAGGCGGCGTTCCAGTTGCAGGAGGGTGGAGAAGGTGGTGTGCAGGGTTTCGGCGTGGCCAAGCCCGACCGGGTTCAGCGCCTGCCCGATCGCGCCGGCATCGAGCCCGGTGCGCGCCGCGAGCGCGGCGTTGCGCTCGTCGCCGGCGAGCGCGGCGAGCGCGGGTTCGCGGCTTTGCAGGCGGCGCAGCACGCGTGCCAGCAGCGCGCGATGCAGCGCCGTCGCCTGGCCGCGGCGGAACAGGAATTCTCCGCTTGCGCGCACGTGTTCGAGCAATGCGCGTCGCGGTTGCGGCCGCGCCGGCAGCAGCGGTCCGAAGCGCTGGCTGCTTCGCCACAGCCACAGCAGCAGCGCCAGCGCCGCCGGCAGCAGTGCCGGCCAGCCGTGGCGCACGAGCAGCACGTGGAACGGTTCGCTGTCGCTGCCGCGGAACAGGTGGATGCGCTTGCGTTCCAGCAGCGGCGCCAGCAGCGCGGTGCCGACCGCGACCGCCTCGGGGCGGTCGAGCGCGCTGTTGTGCAGCATGTCCAGCTCGCTCGCCAGGTAGACGCGGCCTTCCTCGTACCAGGCGTGCGCGTACCAGTAGCCGGGCTTCTCGTCGTCGAAGCGCGCGAGTGCGGTGTAGTGCGATTCGACGTCGCCGCCGATGCGCGTGCCGCCGCACATCTCGTAGCTGCGGCTGCCATCGAGCGCGAGCTTGAAGCAGTGCGGCTCGGCCTCCAGCGGCGTCACCCCGAGCTGTTCGAGCAGCTTGCCGGCGCGGCCCTCGGCGCTGCCCGGCATGCGCAGCAGCAGCAGCGCGCCGCGCTCGACGAACCCGAGCAGCGCGTCGACCTCGGCTTCGCGCAGGCTGCGCGGATCGAGATCGAGCACGACCGCGCTGGCGCCGGGTTCGACGAAATCCTCGACGCTGAAGCGGCGCCGGTTGAACACCAGGTGCCCGCGTGCACGCAGTGTCCGCTCCAGCGCCAGCAGCCGGTTGTGGCGTGCCTCCACCCCCGGTGGCGCGCGGAACTC
This sequence comes from Lysobacterales bacterium, assembly GCA_016182785.1. GTDB lineage: Bacteria > Pseudomonadota > Gammaproteobacteria > Xanthomonadales > Ahniellaceae > JADKHK01. Next base: position 6,275 of record JACPFU010000027.1, read on the forward strand.
GAACGGCACGCGGTGGAAGTGGGCGAGGAACCACCAGGTCAGCGCCGCCGCCAGCGCAGCGGCGACGATGCACGATGCGGCCACCAGCAGCAGGCGTCGCGAGCGCGTCATGGCGCGGCCAGCCCGGCGTCGCTGCAGCGCGCGAGCAACGCCTCGAAACGTGCCGCGTCGGGCAGGTCGGCGGCATAGGCGGCGCGTTGCCACTGGCGCACGATGTCCGCGATCGCGGCAGCGATGCGGGCGTCATCGATGGTCCGCGCCAGGCGCAGCACATCGGACTCGGTCGCGCCCGCGGCCAGCGGGCGCCCGGCGCGCAGCGGGGCCGCCGCACAGGCGCCGCGATAGAGCAGGGCCATCGCCTCGCGCACCGCTCCGCGCGCGAACAGCGCGCGCGCCGCCGCCGGCAGGTCGGGCGGCAGCGGCTCGGGTTCGTGGTCGGCATCGACCTCGGCGGCGGCCACGCGGCGTTGCGGGCGCAGGCGTTCGAGCAGGGGCAGGCGCCAGGACGCGACGCGCACGATCAGCAGCACCAGCAGCAGCGCCAGCAGGATCCACAGGCCGAACTCGGCGAAGAAGCCGAACGCGGCGCTCAGCCAGCGGATCCAGGCCGGTTCGATCCGCTGCGGAGTCTGCGCGTCCGGCTCGATCCGCTCCCAGCGCTGCAGCGTCTGCTTGGCGCCGAACTCCGGTGCCTCCAGGGTCTTGCCGACCTCGCGCGCGAATGCCGGGTCCGAGGCTTGCTCGCCGAACACGTCCTGCAGCGAGCGCGACGCGATCACTTCGGCCGACCATGCCTCTTCCGCTGCGTCTTCCTCGGCATCGCCTTCTTCGGCCTCGGCTTCGGCCTCGACATCCGCATCGGCCTCGATCGCTTGCTCCGGCGCGGCCGCCGCCACCGATGTGGCCGCCCCCGCAAACGGCAGCGCCAGGACCAGCGCCAGCGCCAGCGCGCCGAGGCGTTGCGCGATGCGACGGAACGCGAGCTCGATATCCCAGGCTTCCAGCTGGGTGCGACGGTTCAGGTACAGCGCGAAGCCGGCGCCGACGAACAGCGGCTCGACCACGCTCACCGCCAGGAATCCGACGAAGTTGGTCAGCAGTTGTGCCCAGCGCGGCGGGTCTTCGAGCAGCACCTCGAACATCATCTGCGCCGACTCGTCCAGAAAGTCGAACGGCACGAACATCAGCGCCAGCACGAACACCGACAGCGTGATCGCCGCCTCGACATGCAGCAGCACCAGGCACAGCGCGATCGCGACCGGGCTGGTCGAGGCGCGTCCGAGCAGCGCCGCGCGCTGGTTGCGTTCGCGCCCGCGCAGACCTTCGAGCAGCGCCACCGGCAGGCTCAGGCCGCGGGTCAGGTCAATGCGCCGCCACAGCAGCCACGGCAGCACCGCACGCAGGCGGAACTGCTGGCGCAAGGTCGCGCGCGCCGACGGCGGTGCGGTGAACACCGCGTGCGAGAGGATGTGCAGCACCAGCTGGTCGAACCAGGGCTTCAGCCACCACAGCGCGAGCGCCGCCAGCCACATCTTCCCGACCGCCCAGGCCAGCGCATTGAGCAGCGCGAACAGCGGCAGCCCGAACAGGAACCAGCTGCGCGCGATCGCGCCGGCGTGGCGGCGCACCAGCGCGAAGCCGAGGTCGGCCGCCTCCCACGAGGTGCGCGGACGCAGCGCGATGTGGATGCCCTCAAGTCGCATGCACGCGCCCGCGTCCGCCAAGCGCCAGCCAGGCCAGCACCACGGTCCAGATCAACGCGCCGCTGCCGAACTTGAGCCAGTCCGGAAAGCTCGCGACCGATGACCAGAACGCCTCGATGAAGGCGGCGCCGAGCAGCATCACGAACACGCCGAGGATCAGCCGCGCACCAACGCGCCCGGCGGCGAGCAGCGACGCAACGCGGCCGAATTGCCCGGGCGCGATCAGCGCGAAGCCAAGGCGCATGCCGGCGCCGCCGGAAATGACGATGGCCAGCAACTCCGGCGCCGAATGCCCGACCACGAAGCGCCAGAACGGGCCGCCGTAGCCGATGCCGGTCAGGTGTCCGGCGACGCTGCCGATCATCACGCCGTTGCCGACCAGCACGATGATCGAGCCGATGCCGACCAGCAGGCCGCTGGCGAAACTGCGAAAGCCGATGCTGATGTTGTTCAGGATGTAGTGGCCGAACATCATCAGGTCGGTGCCGCTGTCGCGGCCGATGCGGTCCGGGCGCGACGGGTCGTACATCTGCTCGATGTTGGCGAGTTCCTCGATGCCGAACACGCTGTGCGCGAGGTCGGGTTGCAGCTGCACCGCCACCAGCATCGCCAGCAGTGGCACGAAGAACAGCAATGCCGAGGCCAGCATCCAGCCCCAGTGCGCGCGTACCTCGGCCGGGAAGTCGGAAGCGATGAACGCGACCGCGCGCCACCAGCGCGGGTTCGGCGGGCGATAGAGGATGGTGTGGGTGCGCTCGACCAGTTGCCCGAGGCGCTCGATCAGCATCGGGCTGTAGCCACGCCGGCGTGCCAGTGCCAGTTGCTGGCAGACGCGGCGATAGCGGCGCGGCACCTCGCTGTCGGCGCAGGCGCCGGGCGCAGGCGGCTGCCGCGGCTTGCGCGCCTGATCGAGCCAGGCACCGAGTGCCTGCCATTCGCCTTCGTGGCGGCTGCTGAACTGGTCCTGGCGCATCAGCGACCGACGATGTGGTTGGCGAAGCCGAGCAGGCGTTGCACCGCGTTCGCGCCGCGCGCCTGGGTCAGTTGCGGCAGCAGCGTCGCGAGTTCGATCTGGCGTGCCTCGGTCAGCTTCGCGCTGCGCTCGGCGTAGGCCACGACCACCGCCTGCTCCTCGGCCGGCAGCGTCAGCGCCGGGACGAAGCCGGGCACCGACGGGATCGCCAAGTCGTGCTTCAGTCGTTCGGCATGCACGACCAGCGTGCCGGCGACCAGATCACCGAGGCGCCGCGCGTGCGGGTCGATCACGCAACTGAGGAAGCCGAACGCGTAGCCGACCGGCAGCGCGTCGACGGTGCGCATCAGGTTGCGCACCAGCGACGCAGTGAAGCCGACCGGGGTGCCGTTGTCGTGCACCACGCGCAAGCCGAGCACGCGCTTGCCGGGCGTCTGCCCATCCATGAACAGCTCGAACGCGATCGGGTACACCCACAGCAGCACGAACAGCAGGATCAGCAGCAGGCCCTGGCCGCTTTCGCCGAGCAGCGAGATCGGGATCGAGGCGAAGCTGAACAGCGCCAGGCGGATGCCGGCGTCGAGCAGCCAGGCCAGCGCGCGCGGCGCCGCGCCCGCGGCGCGCAGGCGCAGGGCGATTCCTTCCGGGGTCTCGTGCAGGGCTTCGGTGTCGAGCATCAGGCGGGTTCGCTGCGCGTGCGGCGGGCTGCGGGCATCGCGGCACTTTATCAGCAGCCCGCGCCGCTCCGATAAGATCGCGGTGACGCAGACCGGGAATTGCGCATGTCCGAGACCTTGCCGAGCATCGCCGACATCGAACAGGCACGCCGCCGCATCTCGGCGCACGCGCGGCTCACGCCGGTATTGCGCGACGAGGCGCTGGACGAGGAGATCGGCGCGCGCGTGCACTTCAAGTGCGAGAACCTGCAGCGTGTCGGCGCGTTCAAGTTCCGCGGCGCCTGCAATGCCGTGTTCGCGCTCGACGACGCGGATGCGGCGCGCGGCGTGGTCACGCATTCCTCGGGCAACCACGGCGCCGCGCTGGCGCTGGCCGCGGCATTGCGCGGCATTCCGGCGCACATCGTGGTGCCGGAGAACGCCAACGCGCTCAAGCTGCGCAACATCGTCGAGGCCGGCGGCATCGTGCACACCTGCGTACCCACGCTCGCCGCGCGCGAGGCCGCCTGCAGCGCGATCGGGCGCGAACGCGGGGCGCGCCTGGTGCATCCCTACAGCGACGCGCTGGTGATGGCCGGCCAGGGCACCGCGGCGCTGGAACTGCTTGACCAGGTCAACGGCCTCGATGCCTTCATCGCCCCGGTCGGCGGCGGTGGCCTGATGTCCGGCTGCGCCACCGCATTGCGCGCGCGCTCGCCGCACACCGTGCTGGTCGGTGCCGAACCCAGCGGTGCCGACGACGCGCAGCGCTCGCTTGCCGCCGGGCACGTGGTCCCGATCGAGCGTCCGGACTCGATCTGCGATGGCCTGCTGGCGACCATCGGCGAGATCAATCGCCGCGTGCTGCACACCCACCAGGTCGAGGTGCTGACGGTGGACGACGCCGCCGTGCGCTCGGCAATGCGGCGTCTGTGGGAACGCCTCAAGCTGATCGTCGAGCCGAGTTCCGCCATCACCTACGCCGTGCTGCGCGCGCACCGCGAACGCTTCCGCGGCCAACGCGTCGGCCTGCTGCTCAGCGGCGGCAATGTCGATCTGGATGCATCGGGACTCGCGGCCTCCTGAGTCTCCGCCGTGCGGGTCCCGCTGCAGTCGGACCCTCGACGCGCCTACAGCTGCCCGATCGCCTCCAGCGAGGCGACGCGGCGTTGTTCGGCGGCATCGAAGCTGCGCGCGCGCAGCGCGGTGATGGCGCGGTCGCGGGCGGTGGCGTCGAGGCGGGCGTCGGCGCGGATGGCATTGCGCGCCCGCACGTAGGCGGCGACGCGCGCATCCCAGGCAGCTTGTTCGGCATCGGCAGCGGCCAGGCGTTGCGCCGCCTCGCGGCCGAACAGGGCTTCGCGTTCGGCCTGGCGCTGGGCCGGGTCCAGGCGCAGCGCATCGAACTGGCGGTTCTGCTCATCGACCAGCAGCGCGGTGTTCGCTTCCTGCATCTGCGTGCGCTGTTCCGGTGCAAGGCTCGCGTCGATCTCCTGCAAGCGCCGATCGCGCTCGACCTCGTCCAGCGAGCGGTCGGCGAGCGTGTCGCGGCGATCGAGGACGTATTCGGTGTAGCGCTCCTCGTCGCCGAAGAAGGCCTCGGCCATGGCCGCATCGAGCAGGCGGCGGCGCAGGTCGCGCACGCGTTCCAGTCGCTCGCGCAATGCCTCGCCTGGCGGCGCGTTCATCGCCGCAAGCGCCTGCTGGTAGTCGACGTAGCGGTCAAACAGCGCCGCGACCTGGGCGGCGATGGCATCGCCGTGGCGCTCGCGCACGTGCGCGAGCAGCAGCGCGCGGATCGCCGCGACGTCGCGTTCGCCGAGCGCGCTCAGGAAATAGTCGAACAGGCGCCGCAGCTCGATGCTCGGCAGCACCTGGCCGAGCGCGTCGAGGGTCACTGCGCCGTCGGGTTCGCTGTCGCGCAGCGAGGCGGGCCAGTCGCTGGTCGTCGCCGCGTTGCTGGCGGTGCTCGCTGCCGACGCGGAGCGCGGTGATTCACTCGCGACGGCGGGTTCGCCACGCGCGGCGGCGTGCGTGACCACCGCGGCATCGCCAGCGGTCGGTGCATCGGCGTGCTGCGGACGCAGTGCCAGCCCAAGCGCGAGCAGCAACGCCGCCGCGAAAACGAAGCGGCCCGGACGCTGCCGGACCGCTTGGCTCAACCACAACATGTGGAACGCGCGCTCAGAGCCCGGCGTACTTCAGCCGATTGGCATGGGCGCGGATCACCGACACCGGGTTCGACGCGAACAGCCCGCGCAGGCCGAAGATCTGGTTGACCTCGTCGAGGTGGTTCCAGCCGTAGTTGTCGCGCAGCACCACGCCGAGGTGCGACGAGCATTGGCCGACCAGGCCGTCGTTCTGTTCCCAGCCGAAGAACAACGCGCCGGCGCCCATCATCGCGTCGCTGGCGTCGAGCACGTTGGTCAGCACCGAGGTGCCGCCCCAGGAGTAGTAGCGCACGCCATTGACGCTGGCCGCGCCCTGGCCGCAGCTGGTGCTCGGCATGCCCTGCGGATGGCGCGCATTGAACGCGGCCGAACCGGAGGAGGACAGCGAGGCGAGTGCACCGAGCGCGTATTGCGGATCATCGTCGCCGGACAGGAACTCGATCAGCACCGAGAGCGCGTCGACGAAGCCCGCCACCAGTGGCCGCAGCGGCGAACCTTCCGGCAGCGTCGTCGCCAGCGCATCGGCGACCTTGCTGCCCTTGTGCGGCGACCCGACCGAAGTGACCGAGGCGACCAGGTCCGGCCGCACCGACGCGACGTAACGCGCGGTCGGTCCGCCGTGGCTGTGCCCGATCAAATTGAATTTCTGGTAGCCATACACCGCGCGCAGGCTGAGCAGGTCGCGGATCAGCTGTTCGCCGCGCACTTCGGTGTAGTTCGACGAGGACACGTTCGCGACGAACACGCGGGCGCCGCCGGAGCGCAGGTCGGAGGGCACGCCGTACCAGTAGTCGTAGACCCCAAACAGCGAGTCGAAACCGAGCAGGCCGTGCACCAGCACGATCGGATGACGGGTTTGCGTGTAGGTGCTCTGGGCGCTCGCCAGCGGCACGACGCCGAGCAGCGCGAAAGCGAGCAACAGCCGGGACAGCAGTGTGCGGATCATGGTTTTCCCCTCGTGGTTTGCATGGTTCGCCGCCGCACGATCTTGTTCGCCGTGCTGACGACGCTGCCGACACTAATGCCAACCGCGTCACAAATCAAACGTCTGTTTCAAGCAGGCGTTTTGCGCTGCAACATGACCGCGCATCGCGCGAGGGCACCGGGCCCCGTGGAGATGCCGGGCGCGATCAGGACGTGCGCGCGGGCGGTTTCACGGTGGCCGGGTCGATACCCCAGTCGCCGTGTTCGTACCAGTCATCGCCGATCAGTTCGGCCGGATGCAGCGTGCGCCCGGAGCCGTTGCCGCAGGCCAGCGCGTCCGCCGGGCAGTACTTGTCGCAACCCCAGCAGACGCGTTCGGGGTGGGCGGGATGCAGCGGGAACTTTTTCGGCTTGCGGCGCATGGTCGAGGCGCCAGTTTATCGGCTCAGAGCGGGTAGCGCGGATCCTGCAAGGTCGTTGGCGGCAGTTGCAGCAGGCCAACCAGGCTGTTGGCGGCGTGGCAGACGGCGTCGGTGCGCACCGCTTCCACCTTCGAGTTGCGGATCGCGCCGCCGCGCGCGCGTGCCGGGTTCGGCAGGTGATAGGAGTTCGCCGGGGTGTAGGTGTTCTGCAGCAGCCAGCGCGTCGAACGGTTCATCGCGATGCGATAGCGCTCGCAGCCGACGCGACCGGTTTCGAGGCAACGCCGGTACACCGGCACCAGCACCTCGTTCATCCAGCCGTTGCCGCTGGTCGCCCAGGTGTCGAAGTAGCGCCCGTTGTCGAGCAGGTTGTTGCCCATCTCGATCTGGCGCAGCAGCACCTGGTCGGCCGCGGTGAACAGCGCGCGCTGCATGCGCGCGTCGTGCACCGCCGCGGTGTAGTCGAGCAGCGCCATCGCCACCCAGCTGGTCGAGACCGTGTTCGGCCTGCGGAAGTCGTCGCCGAACACGAAGCCGCCCTGCGTGCCCTGCTGCAGCAAGCGCTCGGCGATGCGGCGCGCGGCGCGGCGGTAGGGCCGGTCCCCGGTGACCGCGTAGAGCCGCGACAGCGCGCTCAGCGTCTCGCAGGAATACAGCACCGACTGCTGCGGCGGCGTTTCCCACTGGCCGCTGGCGCGGCTGCGCAGGGTCACTGCGAGCACGCGGCCATCGGGCTGAACGCGCCCGAGCAGCCATTGCCCGGCGGCATTCGCTGCATCCAGGAAGCGCTGTTCACCGCTGCGCCGGTGCAGTTCGAGCAGGGTGTAGACCGCCTTCGACGTGGTGCCGACGACATAGCGCTCGCGCTTTTCCGCATTCGCGGGATCGAACGCGTAATGGAAGGCGCCGCGGTGTTCGCCGTCGCGTACCTGCATCGACAACAGGAACTCGGTGGCCGGGCCGATCACGGCGTCGATGCGCGGGTCGGGTTCGAGCTCGCGCAGCTGCAGCAAGGTCCACAGCGTCGAGGCGGTGTAGGTGACGCGAAGATGCGTCTGCGGAGCGTCGCGGCGTGCGCTGTACACCTTGAAAAAGCCGTGGTGCACCGGATCGATCTGGCGCAACAGGTACTCGCGCTGGTCATGCACGGTCGCGAGCACGCGCTCGCGGTCGATGCTGGTCACCGCGGTGACATCGCCAACCACGGCCAGCGCCTTGCCCTCGAACTCGACCAGCGTGCCGTTCGCGCCCGGACCACGCACGGTCAGGAACAGGCGGCCGTCACGCAGCAAGCCGGGAGCGAGCGAACGCCCAAGCCGCGCGCCCACCTCGGTCGCCGCCGCAGGCAGCGTGGCGCCGATCGCAGCCTCGTAGCCGACGACATCGCCGTTCACGTACAACTGCGCCGAAACCTGCCAAGGACGCGCGCTACCGGTCGTGCCGGACGACGCCGGCGGAATCGCCACCGCTGCAGCGCGCACCTGGTCGAGCACGATCTGGCGCCAGTCCGCGGGGGCTTCGGCGCCACGCGCGACGACGCCCGCGCATGCGAGGAACAGCACCAGCCACGCCCGCGCCATCGAGTGCATCTTCATCGTCATCCCCCGCGTGAGCCGGCATTCGGCCACCACCGCGGCCGTTGCGCAACCTCGCGCGTGACCAAGCGCGAGCGCGATGCCGCCGGCCGCGCGCGTTTCACCGTGCCTTCACGGCTGGCGCAAGGTGGGCGCAACGCGATCGGCTCAGCGCTCCGGCGCCGGCGCCGGCGTTCCCGCATACACCGCCCGACATTCCCGATAGGTGTTGCGATGGATCGCGACGACCTTGCTCAGCGGTTGCTGGTAGCCGCCGGCCAGACTCCATGCCACCGCGATCGCGCGATCGTGCAGGCACTGGAACACGCGACGATCGCGCTCGGCGAGTTCGGCGGTGCTCAGAAATCCGCCGAGCGGATCGTCGATGTGCGGATCGGCACCGGCCTGGTACAGCACCACCGCGCAGTCCGCCATGCGCGCGACATGTTCCGGGATCGCATCGAGGAAGGCACCGGCCTGCTCCGGATACAGGTAGTTCTGCCCGGCCGTGTAGTGGGTGATCCAGTGCAGGCCAAGGCGCGCGATGATGTCGTCGCTGCCGTCGCCGTAGTGGTAGTCGTAGTCGAGGATGCCGACGCGCAGGCCTGGGTGTTCGGCACGCAGCGCCAGCGCGGTGACCAGCAGTCCGTTGAAGGTGCAATACGCCGCCGCCTCACTCCAACGCGCGTGGTGAAAGCCAGACACCGGCGCCGCGACCGCGGTCCTTCCCGCCAGCGCCAGACGCGCCGCGGTCAGCATCGCCCCGCTGGTGTAGGGCAGCGAGCGGTTCACATCGGCCGAGCGGGTGCCGAAGCCATTCGCCACGCGCATCGCGAACACGTCTTCGACGAAGCGCCGTGAATGCGCCCGCGCGAAGTCGTCGATCGTCACCGCCACCGGCGCCACGACGTGCATCGCCGCATCCAGTTCGCGCCACGCATCCACCACCGGCCGCGGCTTCCCCGCACTCGGCGACGACCCCTGCGCCGGCGCCACCATTGCATCGCTGTACACGACAATCATCGGCGTTCTCCAGAACCGGAAGCAGTTTGCTGGCGCGGAGTCTCAAGGGCTGCGAGCCACAGGCGCAACCAGCGGCGCGGGAGAACTTCAATCCGGCGTGGACGCAGAAGCCGCCGGCTGCGCAGGTTCACCCAGCAACTCCCGAAACCCGCGCCCGTGCAGATTCGCATGGAGCGCGGCGAGGAATTCGTCGAGTGCGCGCAGGGCGGCGGGTTCGGTGCGCGAGAAGTCGAGGGTGTCGAAGTGGGTCTCGACGACGAATACGAAGTCGTCGCGGGCGGGGTCGAGGTCGAGGCCGAGCTTGAGCGGCGCGCGCCACTCCCAGGCATCCTCCGGGTCGATGTTGATCGGACACATGTGGCTGCCGACATCGCGGAAGTGCAGGGTTCGGATGATCGGCAGGCCGCCATTGCGGTTGCGGTCGATGGGCAGCAGTCGGCGCTTGCGCGGGCCGAAGTCGGTGCAGTCCGAGAACGCCCAGGGCTCGGTGAACTCCCAGCCGAGCGCTGCACAGAAGCGGTCGACGACGTCGGCCACGGGCAGCACGTACTGCTGCTCCAGCGCGTGGAAGCGGGTCGCGGCCAGCAATTCGCGCTGCCACTGCATCACCTCCGGCCAGGGCTCGAAACCGGAGATGTGGTGCGTGTCGTTCACCCACGTCCACCAGCCGTAGGGCTTGCGCGCGGGCGGTGGTGTGTAGCTCGTGGCAAGCGCCATCACGCGATCCGGAAAGGCCAGTTCCCGCACCGTGCCGACCACTTGGTCGAGCCACGCGCGCACCGCGGCCTGGTGCGCGGCATCGTCCTCGAATGCGTCGCGCCGCGGATAGCCCTTGGCCCGATGCGGTTCCAGATTGCGGGCCCAGAGGTCATGGCGCCGAGTCAGCGGCGTGCAGCGTTCCTGGAGCGCGGCCTGCATGGCTTCGAGTGGAGCGCGGATGGCGCTCGGATAGCGGGTCAGATCGGGAATCGTGTACAGCCCCAGATCCAGCGTCCCGCCGGCCGACCTTCGAACTTCAACCATGGCGCCCTCCGGGAAGCATGGCGGCGAAACTTGCGTCGGCAGCGTCTCAAATTCCGCGACGCTGCCGCCACCATGATCGCGCTAGGCTTGCCGCCCGCAAAGCCCCGAGTTGCCCCCATGCTCCGCAGCCTGTTTGCCAGTGTCCTGATGCTCGCCGTGTTCCCCGCCGCCGCAGTCGATGCGCAAGCACCGGCCGCCGCGGTCGATGCCAAGGTGCTGGCCTGGCGCCGCGACCTGCACCAGCACCCGGAACTTGGCAATCGCGAGACGCGCACGTCGAACCTGGTTGCTGCGCACCTGCGCGCACTCGGGCTGGAGCCGAAGGTCGGCATCGCCCACACCGGCGTCGTCGCCGTGCTCAAGGGTGGCCGGCCCGGGCCGCGCATCGCGCTGCGTGCCGACATGGACGCGCTGCCGGTGAGCGAGCGCGTCGACTTGCCGTTCGCATCGCGCGCCACCGCCGACTATCGTGGCCAGCAAGTCGGCGTCATGCACGCCTGCGGCCACGACGCGCATACCGCGATCCTGATGGGCGTGGCCGAGGTGCTGGTCGGCATGCGCGAGCAGTTGGCGGGCGAGGTCGTGTTCGTGTTCCAGCCTGCGGAGGAAGGACCGCCCGACGGCGAGCAGGGCGGCGCGCGCCTGATGTTGTCCGAAGGCCTGTTCGCCGATGGCAAGCCGCAGGCGATGTTCGGGCTGCACGTGTTCAGCACGCTCAACGTCGGCGAGATCGGCGTGCGCCCGGGCCCGCTGATGGCGGCGTCCGACCGCTTCACGATCAACGTGCGCGGTCGCCAGACGCACGGCTCGCGCCCCTGGGGCGGGGTCGATCCGGTGGTGGTCGCAGCGGAACTGGTCGGTTCCGCGCAGCAGATCGTCAGTCGCGAAATGAACATCTCGCGCTGGCCGGTAGTGGTCACCTTCGGCGCCATCCACGGCGGCGTGCGCTACAACATCATCCCCGACGAAGTGACGCTCGAAGGCACCATCCGCACCTTCGACGAAGGCATGCGCGCCGACGTCTACACGCGCCTGCGCCGCGTCGCCGATCACACTGCCGCCGCACACGGCGCCAGCGTCAGCCACGCCATCCCGGTGTCCGAAGCCGACCCGAACGACCTCGGCAACCCGGTCACCATGAATGACGCCGCGCTGACCGCGAAGGTGCTGCCACTGCTGCAATCCGTGGTCGGCGCCGACCACGTCGTCGACCCCGGCCTGACCATGGGCGCAGAAGACTTCGCCTACTACGCCCGCGAAGTCCCGGCCACGTTCTTCTTCATCGGCGCCACCCCGCGCGGCACCGACCCGAGCAAGGCCCCGAGCAACCACTCGCCCGAATTCTTCCTAGACGAAGAAGCCCTGCGCATCGGCACCCGCGCGCTGCTCGCCGTCACCCTCGGCAGCCTCACCGCACCCTGACCCGCACCGCGCTGGCCCAAGCCCCACGCCCCGCGCTAGACTGCCCGCCTCGCGCCCGTAGCTCAGTCGGATAGAGTGGCAGCTTCCGAAGCTGTAGGTCGGGGGTTCGAATCCCTCCGGGCGCGCCAAGTCCTCTCCTGGCTTGCACTTCTCAGTTCGTCGCTTACCCTGGCGATGCGTCGGCGTCCGCCGAGAGGGATCAAGCGATGGCACCCACCGCACCAGATCACAGCTCGGCTTCGCCAGTCGGGCGCGCCGGTCGCTGGTGGTATGGGTGCGATCTCGCTGGATTCTTGTGGCAGAGCCCGGAACATATCCTCGGCGTTCTGGCCGCGTCTTCTGGCGGCGGTATCGATGCCACGCAACGCGATGCCTGGATGGCCCAGATCGAGTTGCTGAAGTCGGAGTTGGACGAGGATCCCTCCGCAGGACGCATCTACCTGGAATACGCCGTGCCTCGGCTCGGCAAGCGAATTGATGCTGTGGTCGTTCGCGATGGAATCGTTTTCGTCGTCGAGTTCAAGGTCGGCGAGGCCGCATTTCATGCTTCGGCACTCGACCAGGTGTGGGATTACGCGCTGGACCTGAAGCACTTCCACTCGGCCAGTCATCTGGCATGGATGGCGCCGTTGCTGGTCGCCACCGAAGCAACTCCGGTCTCGTTGGTGGTTCAAGGCACGCTCCACGACGACCGGCTGCTGCGACCGCTTTGCGTGGGGCGGCGGCAATTGGCGGAGGCGATGCGCGTGGTCGCGACCGCGCTGCCCACCGCAGATACCGATGCCGCACAGTGGGAGCAAGGGCGCTATTCGCCGACGCCGACCATCATCGAAGCGGCGCGCGCACTCTACGCGGGCCACGCGGTGGAGACGATTTCGCGTAGCGACGCGAGCGCCATGAATCTTGCGCGAACTTCGCAGCGCATCGACCGGATCATCGCGGAAGCGCGGACACAAAGGCAGAAGTCCATTTGCTTTGTGACCGGAGTTCCGGGGGCAGGCAAGACGCTGGTCGGTTTGGATGTTGCGAACCGGCACATGGATCCCGAGGACGCGTTGTTCAGTGTCTACCTTTCCGGCAACGATCCGCTGGTCAAGGTGCTGCGCGCCGCGTTGGCGGGCGATCATGTCGCGCGCGAAGCGGCCCAGGGGAGGCGCATGCGCAAGGGTGACGCCGTGCGCAAAGTCAGCGCATTCATCCAGAACGTGCGCTCATTTCGGGACGACTGTCTGGCCGATGCCGAGCCGCCGCCCGAGCATGTGGCCCTGTTCGACGAAGCCCAGCGCGCCTGGAACCTGGAACAGACGCGCTCGTTCATGGCACGAAAGCGCAGGCGGCCCGATTTCGAGCACTCCGAACCGGATTTCCTGATCTCGTGTCTCGACCGCAACCCCGACTGGGCGGTGGTGGTGTGTCTGGTCGGAAGTGGCCAGGAAATCAACACCGGGGAGGGAGGCATCGGGGAATGGCTGCGCGCGCTGGAGCAGCGGTTTCGCGACTGGCACGTGTACATCTCGCCACAGCTGCGCGAGCCGCAGTACGGAGTCGTTGCCGAGCTCGACGCGTTGCGGCGAAGCGCCAACGTGCATGACACGGCGGACCTGCATCTCGCGGTCTCGATGCGGTCGTTCCGCGCAGAGCGGCTGAGTGAGTTCGTTCGGCTCGTGCTCGAACTCGATGGAGCGGGAGCGGCGATGCTCCATCGCGATATCGCGCCGCGCTATCCGCTGGTACTGACACGCAGCGTCGATCGCGCCCGCGATTGGCTGCGGGCGCAGGCGCGCGGTAGCGAGCGATACGGCATTGTCGTGTCATCGCAGGCGCAGCGGCTGAAACCACTGGCCCTGGACGTGCGTGTGGCCATCGACCCGGTGCACTGGTTCCTCAACGGCAAGGACGACACCCGCTCGAGCTATTACCTAGAAGATGTCGCGACCGAGTTCCAGGTGCAGGGCCTGGAACTGGACTGGGCTGGCGTGGTCTGGGACGGCGATCTGCGCAGAAGCGGAGACGCCTGGCGACATCACCGATTCGTTGGCAGCAAGTGGCAGCAGATTCACCAGCGCGAACGCCAGCGCTACCAGCTCAACGCCTACCGCGTGCTGCTGACGCGAGCGCGGCAAGGCATGGTGCTGGTGGTGCCGGAAGGCTCACCGCACGATCCGACGCGCGCGCCGGCGTGCTACGACGAGACCTATCGCTATTTGGCGTCGCTCGGGTTGCGCAGTCTGGATTGAGGTGTCGAGCATCGGCTACGCAGGCGGCTGGGGTGTGTTGCCGCAGGGCGACTGCGGGTCACTCCCGCGCTCGCGTGCTCGCTCGTTCAGCGCGATCGGGATCTCTGTAGCGAATCGCAAAGCACTGGTCGTCGAGGGTGGCGATGAGTTCGTGCGCGGAGGTGGTGATGCGCAGGCCGCGGGCGGGTTGGGTGGAGACGGCGTCGAAATGCGCTGCGCCGGCGGCGTAGGTGTAGCCGAGTTCGATGGCGCCGGTGCGTAGCCGGAACTCCAGGTTGCGGTCGCAGCAGGGACAGGTCGAGCTGCCCGAGTCGGTGGCGCGCGCGTAGCCGCTGGCCGCGCGCAGCAGTGCCGAGGCCGGGAAGCGTTGTTGGCAGCGCGGGCAGGCGAGGTCGGGGCCGCCGAGGAGCAGGTCCAGGGCGCGGCGCAGTGCGGCGGCGTGGCGCTTGTGCTTGCGCTCGGGCGACTTCAGCGTGAACGACCAGACGATCCACGGGCCAGCGGGGCTATAGCTGAACTCCCAGTCGTAGTGCTGCCCGCCTTGGAGGCAGGCCGACAGCGGCGTGTTGCCGAGCCACGGGCTGTCCATGATCGAGCGGTACACGCTGGCGGGATCGGGTGGCGCGTGCGGCGCCTCGGCGGTGTTTCCGATGTCCAGATCGAGAGCGATCTCCGCGTCCTCGTGGCGCAGACGCAGGCTCTGGCGCGACGTGCTCATCTGCGGCTCCGGGTGGGGTTCGCGGGCGAGCATCGAGCCCGCTGCGGGCGCGGTCAACTCCGGGCACGAAGGGGATGCAGTTGAGTTCGGCTCCACTGCAGCGCCTCGTGATCGTGTGGTCGGCGCGGCGCGATGACGAAGTGGCTGTGCCTCGCGGCCGACGGCTCAGCGCCCGCGCCGCGGACGGGTGGCGATCAGGACCAGCACTGCGGCGACGGTCCACAGTGCGGCGTAGATCCACCAGGTGCGGGTGAGGTCGTCGCCTTGGTAGAAGCCGAAGGCGAAGCCGGCGCCGGTGGCGTTGACGGTGGCGTGCATCAGCATCGGCAGCAGCACGCTGCCGCGGGCGCCGTTGCACAGCCGCGACAGCACCGGCGTGGCCGCGAACACCGCAATCAGGAACGGGGCGACGTGCTGCGACGGGACCGCGTGTCCGAGCAACGGCAGGTGCCACAGCGCCCAGATCGCGCCGAGCACGAGATCGGCCATCAGCGGCGCGAAACGCTGCTGCAGGCGTGGCAGCAGAAAGCCGCGCCAGCCGGGCTCCTCGCCGAGGGCGACGAACAGCAATGCGACCAGGAAGGTGTCGAGCATGCCGGGCCAGCGCGCGAGTTGGTCGGCGCGTGGCCACGGCGCACCGAACGCGACATTCACGACCACGACCAAGGCGACCACGACGACCGGCAGGCCGAGTGCCAGCGCAAACCAGTGCGCGCCGACGCGTGCGCGCAGCATCGCCGCGAACAGCGCCTTCACCGCGCTCCAGCCGTTGCCGATGGCGAGCACCAGCAATGCGGCAGCGAACGGACCGAGCGGGTTCGGCCCGCTGCTGCGACCCTGCACCAGCGCGATCAGCCACGGGTACCACGACAACGCGAACGCGAGCGGCAGGAAACAGGCCAGTGGCCAATCGCGAACCAGGCGGCGGATGGCGTACATCGGAGCCCCAAGCATGGCGCCGCGCGACGGCGGCGGTCGTCGGCTTCGATGCCACTGCAGGCGGCGGGGTTGCGTGTGACCGATGGCCTAGCGACGGGCCGTGTGGCGCCACTACAGCAGGCACCGGTGCGCAGCGACTTCGCGGCTGGCCTTGCCGCTGCAGCCGGCGGTGTCGGCGAACTCGGGCCAGCGGGCGATGGCGGCGTTGACGGCCTCGCGCATTGCCGCGGCGCGCGTTACCGACACATGTCGTATGCAGTCTGCTCGCAGCTGGCGTGCAGCGGTGCGGACTGCGTTGCGCAATCGATGCGGCCGGTCTCGGTGAGTTCAAGCTGGTGCGCGAGTTCGGGATCCCCCTTGGCGCGTTTCAGGAACCGGCGCCGGCACTTGTCGACGCGCGCCTGATAGCCGTCGGCGCAGGCCTGCAGCGCGACACTGCGCTGTTCGGCACCGCTGCAGGTTGCGGCCACGCCGGTGGCGGGCGGATCGCCCGGTGCGCTCGCGTCGTAGGGCCGTACCGGCGCGTTGATGCCGATGCTGCAGTCGCGCCAGGCATCGAGCAGGGCGGCGTCGTAGCGGGCGGTGTCGGCGGGCGTGCCGCGGCGCATCGCGATCAGCGCCGGCTTGCCGAGCGGTTCGACCACGCACCGGCCCTCGACTCCTGCGGGCAACAACTCGCCCCACCAGCTGCCGAGTTCCTGCGCGCGCAGTGCCGGCACTTTCTGGTCTTGCTGATAGATGCCAAGCAGCGCGCCGGACTGGATCGCAGAGAGCAGTTGCGAGGCCTCGACGCGCTGCAGCGGCGTGCCCTTGAGCAGACGGAACAGCGCGTACTGCGCCTGCACGTCGATGCGCGCATCGATCACGTCCTTCGCGGTCCACGGCGGCGCGTCGCTTGGCGGTGGCGCTGCCGGTGGCTCCGGCGGAGGCGGATCAACGACGCCGGGCGGGAACGATGGTGCTTCACCGCCGGCGCCAGGTTTCGGGCCGCTGCAGGTGATCGAGCGGAAGCCGTCGCAGTAGGCCTGGTCGCAGACGCGGCCGTCTTCGAGCGTGCGCGTCGGCGTGCTGGCGCCGATGTCGTCGTCGACCTCGAACGCGAACGCCTGCGTGTAGTGCTGCAGCTCGCAGAAGTAGTCGGCTGCGGGCTGGCCGCAGCCCTGGCTCCAGAGACGGCAGACATCGACGCGATGGCCTTCGTGCAGCGGTGGCTCGAACACGGCGCGCTCCGGCGCCTCGGCGAACGCGATGCCGCTGCCGAGCAGCAGGACGAACAGGCGACACGGGAACGGGTTCATTTCAATCTCCGGCCGGGGTCAGCAGGATGTGGTCGATGCCGACGAAATGCGCGCTCGCCGCCGGGTTGCGCCCGCTCACCATCAGGCTCAGCGGGCGCGTGCCGCGTTGCATCGCGAACGTGCCGAGTTCGACCACGACCGGTGCCTCGACGCCGGCGGCGTAGCCATCAAACCGTGTGCGTACCGGATGCTGGTCAACCTCGAATTCGAGCGCGCCGTAGTCAGGCGCGCGTGTCAGCGCGATCGCGACGCGCCAGGCGCCATCCTGCGGCACCTCGATCTGCAGATCGAGCGTGGCGCCGGGTTCGAGGTCGCGCCAGAACAGTTGCGCGTCGCCGCTCCAGTGCGGGCCGAAGCCGGACATCGGCTGCGCGAAGGCACTGCCGCCGGCGACGCGCACCGCACCGCGTTCGAGCAGGGTCTCGGCCTCGATGCGGATCGGCGCCAGCGCAAAGCTGAGATGCCGCACCTGCAATGTGCCCTTGCTGGCGCGCGCCTCGGTCACGCGGCGCATTTCGACCGGCTGTGCGCGCTCGTCCGCAGCCGCGGCCGTTGCGGCCACCGGTCCACTCGCAGCCATCGGACCATCGAACACCGCATCGGCCTGCTGCAGGCTGCGATCGGCGCGCAGCGGCGGTTCGCTGAGCCGGCAGTACTTGTCCGCATTCGGATGGAACGCGCTGCGACAGGCGGAATGCGCCGCGGGATCGGCGCAGTGGATGCGCAGCGCCGGCTTGCCGTTGACGGCGTCGTCGATCGTGCAACCACGGCCCTTGAGCTTGCCGACGGTGGCGATCAGCCACAGCGCTTCGCCAGCAACGGCCTGTCCGTACATCGGGCGCAACTCTTCGCAGGCGCTGGCCCACACCGTCGGTTGCACATCGCGCGCGGCGGCGTCGCTGAAGCAGGCCTTGGCCATGGTTGCGTACATTCCGCCGAACATGTTCTTGCCGAACTGCTTGGCCCGTTCGTCGAGCAGCAGGCACGGCACCTCGCTGACCTCGGGGAACGGCACGCGCTGGCGCAGGTCGGTCTCGCAGACCATCACGAACAGCTTCTCGCCCGGCGGCGGGCCGCCGCTCGCGGGCTTGCCCCAGGTCGAGATCGCGGCGATGCGCGCGGCCGGCTTGGCCACGGTCGCGAAGTAGCCATCCACCGCCACCGGCAGCGCCGCGGCGAAGCCCTGCACCTGGCGATCGAACTTGTCGCGCAGGTTGCCGCAGGTCTTGCGTGCGGTGCTGCGGTACTGGTTGTGCGCGTCGAAGTAGTCGACGCAGCGGTCATACACGCGACCGGGTGCGGTGTGCCACTCCTGGCCGCGATAGGCGCGCGCGGTGCCGTAGTGGTACCAGGGCTGCCAGTACAGCGCGAAGTAGCGGTCGTAGGGCATGTGGCTGTCGTCGCCGAACACCAGGTTCTCGAGCGCATCGCTGCCGGCGACCAGACCGCCGCCGAGTGTCTTCGCCCACTGCTGCACCTCGGCCAGCACCTGCGCCAGCGTGCCGCACAGCACCTCGCGCGCTACGCCGGCGGCGCCTTCATTCGGAATCAGCGCGCAGGACTCGGTGCCGAGGAGCTCGAACAGGCGCCACCAGTCCGGACCCTTGAGCGCGGCGAGCACGTTGCCGAGCAGGCTCGCCTTCTTGCTGATGACGTGACGGATGATGGCGCAGGCCGCGCCCTTGACCGGGCCCTGCAGCGGCAGGATGGCGCAGGCGACGGTTTCCGCGACGACCGGGCCGCCGATCTGCAGCACCTTGGGCCAGTCGCCATCGCGCGCCGCCGCGAACACCGCCACCGCCTTCTGCACGCGGTCGTCGGCGGGGCCGATCGGCAAGGCGCCGACGCCCTGTTCTTTGGCGGCATCGAGCGCGCAACGTTCGGCCTCGCCGCCGCCGGCCAGACATTCGATCAGCGGCCGCGCCGGCGCCAGGGTCGGATCGACCGCGGCGATGACATGGTCGAGCAGGTCCTTGGCCTGCACCGGCACGGCGGCCAGTGCGGCGAGCAGGGCGAACGCGGCGAATCGGATCATGGTTCGACTCCGGCAGTGAGCGCTGGCGCATCCTAGTCCCGCGCGCGCCCACCGGTGTGCGCCGGCACGCAATCTGCGAAATCTCGCAGGCGCAAATCCGATTCTCCCCGAGGCATCCCGAACGCGGCCGCAGCAGACTGCAGCTGCATCCACGGGAGATCGGTCATGCGTCTGGTCCTGATCCGCTTCGCAGTCGCCCTTGCCCTGCTGGCCAGCGCCCCGATCATCGCCATCGCGGCGCAGTAACGGCGGCGGCAGGCGCGCTCAGTAGTGATAGCGCCCCTGCAGGAAGTCGATGCGATCGTGGCCGACCAGGTAGACGCAGCGGTGTTCCTGCGTCAGGCGCCGCGACCAGACGTCGCTGCCCAGGTACTTCAGCGGTTCCGGCTTGCCGATGCCGGTGCAGGGATCGCGCAGGCAGGCCTCGACCAGATCCAGCAGGCGCATGGCGACGCGTCGATCGGTCTCGACCCAGTGGCGCAGGTCGTCGATGAAGGCGCGGTCGAAGACCGCCTCGCGGCGCGCGCGCTCAGTCGCCAAGCCCGACCTCGCGCCGCAACGCCGCCACGGTCTTCGTCCGGCCTGAACCTTGCCGCGCGCGACCGAGCGCCGCGAGCAGGCGCTCGGCGTTGGCGGGAGAGCGCAGCAGGTGCGCGGTTTCCATCAGGCTGGCGAGTTCATCGGCGGCGATCATCGCCACCGCCGGATGGTCGCGACGACGCACGACCACGACCTCGCGATCGTCGGTGACGCGACTCATCAGCGTCGCCAGTGCTGCGCGTGCCTGGCTGTAGGTGGTTTCGATCGACATGGCGAGGTTCCCGATGACTTGTACCGGAACATGGTACGACGAGGTCGCGCCCGGCGCCATCGCGCACGCTAGGCTTCGACTTCGTTGCCGAGCCCTGCCGATGCCCGAAGCCGTCGTTGCGAACGCGTCCGATGCGAACACCGTGCTGGTGCTCGGCGCCGGTGGTTTTCTCGGCGGGTTCATCGTCGCCGCGTTGCGTCGTGACGGATTCCGCGTGCTGCGCGGCGTGCGCGATGCGCGCGGCGCGGCCGATGCGATCGGCTGCGATCTTCAGCAGTGGACCGAGCCGGCGCAGTGGTTGCCGGCGCTCGCTGGGGTTGACGCAGTGGTGAACGTGGCCGGCATTCTGCGCGAGCGTCACGGTCAGCGATTCGATGCGATCCATCAGCGCGTACCGCTGGCGTTGGCGCGGGCCTGCGCCGAATGCGGGGTGCGGCGCTTCGTGCAGATCTCGGCGCTCGGCGACCCCGCCGACGGCGAGTTCGTCGCGAGCAAGCATCGGGGCGATGCGGCGCTGCTGGCGTTGCCGCTCGATGTGCTGGTGTTGCGGCCCTCGGTGGTCTATTCGGCCAGCGGCGCGTATGGCGGCACGGCGCTGTTGCGCGCGATCGCGGCGAGCCCGCTGTGCTTGCCGCTGCCGGCAGGCGGCACGCAGCGTTTCGCGCCGCTCGCGGCCGAGGATTTGGCGGAGTTGGTGGTCGCGGCGATGCAGGGTGCTCAGTGCGGCCTGTACGACGTGGTCGGCCCCGAGGCGCTGACCTTGCGCGACTACCTGGCGCGCTGGCGACGCTGGCTCGGCTTCCCCGAAGCGCGCGTGCTGGCGCTGCCGGCGGCTCTGGTGTCGGCCGTGGTCGCATGCGGCGATGCGTTCGGGCGCGGGCCGCTGACCGGGGTGATCTGGCGCATGCTGCAGCGGGGCAATGTCGGCGCGACCGATGCGCATGCGCGGCTGCTGCGCGATTTCGGCAGTGCGCCGCGCGCGCTCGACGCGGTGCTGGCAACGCGCCCGGCGCAGCTGCAGGACCGCTGGCAGGCGCGGCTGCATCCGCTGGCGCCGCTGCTGCGCGCGATGGTCGTGCTGCTGTTCGCGCTGTCGGCCTGGGCCGGTTTCGCGACCGAGGCCGCTGCGATCGAACGCCTGGCCGCGGGCTCGCCGCTCGCGGCGTTCGAGCCGGTGGCCTTGGCGCGCGCCGGCGCCGCGCTCGATGGCGTACTCGCACTGGCGCTGCTGGTCGCGCCGGGGCCGCGCGTGGTGCTGGCGATGCTGGCGCTGGTCGCGGTGTACACGCTCGCGTTCGGCATCGCGCTGCCGGCGCTGTGGCTGGACCCGCTCGGCGGCCTGGCCAAGAACCTGGTGCTGTTGCCGGCGCTGGCGGTGCTCGCGGTGCTTTCGGAGCGGCGCTGAGATGGATTACCTGACCATCAAGTGGCTGCATATCCTGTCCTCGACGCTGCTGTTTGGCACCGGGCTTGGCATCGCATTTTTCCTGTGGCTGGCGCATCGCGGCGGCGACGCGCGCGTGATCGCCGCGACCGCGCGCACCGTGGTCATTGCCGACGCCTGCTTCACCGCGCCCGCGGTGATCACCCAGTTCGCGACCGGGCTGTGGCTGGTGCACACGCTGGGGCTGCCGTATTCGCAGCCGTGGATCGCGCTGGCGCTGGCGTTGTTCGGGTTCGTCGGCCTGTGCTGGCTGCCGGTGCTGTGGTTGCAGTGGCGCGCGCGTGACCTGGCGGCGCAGGCCGCTGCAGCCGGCACGCCGCTGCCGGCGGAATACCACCGCGTCATGCACTGGTGGTTCTGGCTCGGCTGGCCGGCGTTCCTGTCGGTGCTCGCGATCTTCTGGCTGATGGTGACCAAGCCGGGCTGAGCGCCGGCGTTGAATACGTTTGCAACGCATTGTGACCCACGCGACACGCGCCTAGTCTGGACCGTGGCGCCGGGCGTGCTCGCGCGACGGTGCCGACACGGCGAGGCGCCGTCCACCAACAACGCAAACGCATCATCGGATCGGGGAGGATTGGATGAACAACGCACTTGAGGTCGCGCGGCCAGGCCGCGCGGCACGGACGGATTCGGCCCGGCGCTGGCTCGCGGCACTGGCCCTCGGGATCGCTGCTGCCGGTGTTGCACAGGCCGAGCCGCTGCGCCCGGGCTACAACCGCGACGTGATCTACCAGGTGTTCGTGGACCGCTTCTTCGACGGCAGCAACGCCAACAACTACCCCGGCGACCCGCTGTACGACGCGAGCGGCAGCAACCTGCAGAAGTACCTCGGCGGCGACTTCCAGGGGCTGACCGCGAAGATCGGCTACCTCGGCAACCTCGGCGTCAGCGCGATCTGGGTGACCTCGCCGCTCGACAACCGCAACCTGCTCGCGCTGGCCGGTTCCACCGCCCCGTACCACGGCTACGAAATGCGCGACACGCAGCTTCCGGACGAGCACTTCACCACCGCGTCGCAGAGCTGGCAGCCGTTCGACGACTTCGTCGCTGCCGCGCACGCCGCCGGCATCAAGGTGATCGTCGACTTCGCACCGAACCACTCGAACGTGCGCGGCTCCGGCGAGGACGGCGCGCTGTACGCGAACGGCGCGCTGCAGGCGAACTACGCCAGCAACCCCGGCGGCTTCTTCCAGACCGGGCCGAACATGGGCGGCGCGCAGTGGGATTCGCCCTACGAAACCCAGTACTACACGATCTACGACCTGGCCGACCTGAACCAGCAGAACGCCAGCGTCGATGCGCTGCTGAAGGGCGCGGTCGCGAACCTGCAGAACCATGGCGTCGACGGCTTCCGGCTGGACGCGACCAAGCACGTGAACTGGGGCTGGCAATACAGCCTCGCGAACAGCGCTTATGGCAACCGCAACAGCTTCGTGTTCGGCGAATGGGTCGCCGACGACAGCAACAACCCGCTGTATCGCGACATGCTCAAGTTCAGCAACCGCAGCGGCGTCGCCGCGCTCAACTTCCCGCTGTTCACGGCGATCACCCGCGCCTTCGCGCAGGGCGGATCGTTCACCGCGCTGAACGGCGTGATCGCGCAGCAGCAGACCGACTTCGCCTATCCGAACGACCTGGTCAACTTCGTCGACAACCACGACCGCAAGCGCTTCCTGAGCGTCGACACCAGCGCCGACGAGCGCAAGCACCTGCACGCCGCGCTCGCGTTCGTGCTGACCGCGCGCGGGATCCCGTGCATCTACTACGGCAGCGAGCAGTACCTCGAAGGCGGCGACGACCCCGACAACCGCCGGCGCATGCCCGGGTTCGACCAGAGCAGCACCGCGTTCCAGCTGGTCAAGGCGCTGTCGACGCTGCGCGCGAACAACGAGGCGCTCGGCTACGGCAGCATCGCGCAACGCTGGATCAACCAGGGCGTGTTCGTCTTCGAGCGCCGCTTCAACCAGAGCGTGGTCGTGGTCGCGATCAACAAGGGAAGCAGCGCGCAGACGCTGTCCGGCCTGGTCACGTCGTTGCCGACCGGAAACCACGGCGACTACCTGGGCGGCCTGCTCGGCGGCGTCACGCTGACCGCAACCGGTGCCACCAGCGGCGGCTACGGCACGGTCGCACCGACCCTGCCGGCGAACAGCGTGTCGGTGTGGAGCCGCGACCCCGCGGTCAGCGTCGCGCAGCTTGGCAACGTCACGCCGAGCGCGGCGCAACCCGGGGTCAGGGTCGTGCTCGCCGGCCAGGGCTTCGGCGCCAGCCAGGGCACGGTCCGCTTCGGCGGCGTGGCCGCGACGATCAGCAGCTGGAACGACCGCCAGGTGGTGGCCACGGTGCCGAACATCGGCCAGGGCGTGAAGTCGCTCACCGTCACGCGCTCGGGCAGTTCGACCGCCTCCAACGCGCTGAACTTCGGCGTCTACCAGGCGCGGCTGGTGCCGGTGACCTTCACCGTGAACAACGCCGCGCCCACCAACCCCGGCGACCAGATCTACCTGACCGGCGACACGCTCGAACTCGGCAACTGGTCGGCGACCGCCAGCGGCGCGGTGGGCGCCATGCTCACCACCGCCGGCACCTACCCGAACTGGTGGCTCACCGTCGCGGTGCCGGCCGGGCGCACGCTGCAGTTCAAGTTCCTCCGCATCCGCGCCGACGGCAGCGTCACCTGGGAGAACGGCGGCAACCACAGCGTCAGCACGCCGGCCAGCGGCGTCGGCAGCGTCAACGTCAACTGGCAGTACTGACCCGGCACCGCCGCGAACCACGCGGAACCTGGCCCGAACTCGCGGGCACTTCTGCGAAATTTCGCAGGCCAGGTTCCGATTTCGCCCGACGCGCGGCCGAGGGCCGCGGCGTAGCTTCCTGTCATCGGCAGGGAGAAGGTCATGGACAGTCAGGAACTTTGCGCAAGCATGCGGTGGCTGGAGTCGGCGCGCGCCGCGCTGGTCCGCTGCGAACAGGCCAGCAACGACGCCGAGGCCGCGGCACTGGCACAGACCCTGCGCGCGGCGATCCACGCCCGCACCGAGGCGCTGCGCGCACATGTGCGGCACCGGATCGAGGCGCGCTATCCGGCCGGCTTCGGTTCGGCCATGCCGCAGATGCATTGAGGGCGGGAGCGCACGCGGTCGCGCTGTGCAACAGGATGTAACATCGCCGCGCGAACTTCACTGGGAGCAGACGCCATGATTCGACGCGCGATCGGTTGCTGGCTGGCAGTCCTGTGGGCGGGCGCGCTGAGCGCTGGATCACCGGGGTTCCCCGGAACCAACACCGGCGCCATTCCGGACGGCAATCCGAGCGGGCTTGCCGTGCAGTTCACCGTATCCGGCCTGTTCCGTCCGGTCGGCAACGTCGGCCTGGCGATGGACCTCACGCACGGCTGGGTCGGTGACCTGAATGCCACCCTGATCAGTCCTGACGGCCGCGCGCGGCTGCTGGTGTTTGGCCGACTCGGTGCCAGCCGCGCCTCGAACTTCGGCGACAGCTCCAATTTCGGTGGCAGCTACACCTTCTGGGACTCGGCCACCGCCAACCTGTGGCAGGCCGCGATCGCCACCGCGGACGCGGCGATCCCGCCGGGTACCTACCGCGCGCTGTCCGCGGGTTCGCCCGGGCGTTCCTTGCTCGGCGGTTGCCCAACCTCGTTGCGGGGCGTGTTCCAGGGGCTGACGCCGGAGCAGGCCAACGGCGTCTGGACCTTGCTGTTGACCGATGCCGCGACCCCGGATGCCGGCACCATCAATTCCGCGACGCTGTACATGGACATGGTGCCCGACGGGTTGTTCGCCGACGGTTTCGAGACCAGCCTGCCGCGCCGGCCGGAGCAGCCCGGCGGCGTCATCACGCCGGTCGATCCGCGCTGCTACAACAAGCCGCTCGCCGACCTCACCGGCGATGGCCTCAGCGATTTCGTGCTGGTGCGCAATACCGGCGGCAGCATCACCTGGACGGTGCTGCCGAACGTCGGCAACGGCACCGCGGCGGCACCGCTGCCGGCGTTTACGCTGGGCACGTCTTCGCACTTCTTCGACCTGACCGACATCGACGGCGACCGCATTGCCGACCCGACCGCCTGGCTGGCCGGCGAATGGAGCGTGCGGCCCTCCTCGCGCGGTTTCCTCGACATCTGGACGCGCAGCTTCGGCCAGGTCGGAGATGACCCGCTGCAGAGCGGCGACTATGACGGCGACGGCATCGACGACCTGGCCCTGGCGATTCCCTCGTCGGCGTCGACTTCGCCGACGCTTCGAATTTGGAGCTCCGGCTACGGCTGGTCGTACGAACTGCCGCTCGGCGCGGTGGGATCGGCATTCGTGGCCGCAGGTTTTGACTACAACGGCGACGCAATTACCGATGCGCTGGTGCAGCGCAATGTCGGCGGGGCGGGCGGCATCAGCATCTACAACGGCGGTGGCAGCTTGCTGCAGAGCTTCACGCTGGGCTTTCCCACCGACGTGCTCTGCCCCGGCAACTACACCGGTGACTTCATCGGCGACATCACCGTCAGTCGCGGCAGCGGCGGGAGCCTGATCTGGGAAACGCGCGATCTCGGCACCGGCATCGTGCAGCCGCCGGTGACCTTCGGCGCGTCCGCGACCGACTTCCGCGTGCTCGGCGACTACGACGGCGACGGTCTGGCCGACCACGCCAACTGGCGCGCCAGCGCGACACCCGGAGCCAGCCAGTTCATGCTCCGACCGAGCACCAGCACCGCCTCGACCTGGACGGTTGCCGCGGGCCAGAGCGGCGACTTCCCGGTGGCGCACTCGCGCGTGCATTGAGGCGCTTGCCTCGCCGCAGTTGGTGAAGGAATGCATCGCGGCGCCTTGCGCGCCGCCGACTCTGCGAGACTCCGCGCTCCATCCGCCACGGAGCCGCCTGCATGTGCCTGACCCGTTCGTTGTCGATGTGGATCGCGACCCTGGCCCTGGCCGGCGCGGTGGCGGCGGAGGAACCCGCAGCAGCGCAGGTGGTGAGCGCGGCGCGCATGCTCGACGTGCGCAGCGGCCGCATGCTGCACGACGCCGAGGTGCTGGTGCGCGACGGCCGCATCGTCGCGCTGGCGCATGGCGGCAAGCATGTCGAGGCAGCGAATGATGCGACGCGCATCGAGCTCGGCGACCGCACCCTGCTGCCCGGGTTGATCGACATGCACGTGCACATCGACTTCGACCCGACCTACAGCGGCTATTCCGGGCTGCAGTTCAACGACCGCTTCTGGTCGGTGATCGCGGTGGCGCAGGCGCGCGCCACGCTCGATGCCGGCTTCACCACCATCCGCAACCTCGGCTCGGATGCCTGGAACGATGTCGGCCTGCGCGAGGCGATCGACGCCGGCAAGCTGCACGGCCCGCGCATCGTCAGCGCCGGCTATGCCTTCGGCGCCACCGGCGGCCATTGCGATTCCACCTTCTTCCCGCCGTCGATGCAGCAGCGCAGCGCCTACAACGCCGACAGTCCGGAGCAGGGCCGCCAGCGCGTGCGCGAACTGCGCAAGTACGGCGCCCAGGTGATCAAGATCTGCGCCACCGGCGGCGTGTTCTCGCGCAACACCGAGCCCGGGCAGCAGCAGCTGCGTTTCGACGAGATGCGCGCGATCGTCGAGGAGGCGCACATGTGGGGCCTGAAGGTCGCCGCACACGCGCATGGCAGCAGCGGCATCCGCGACGCCATCCGTGCCGGCGTCGACACCATCGAACACGCCAGCCTGATCGACGCCGAAGGCATCGCGCTCGCGCGCAAGCACGGCGCCTGGCTGTCGATGGACATCTACAACACCGACTACACCCAGGCCGAAGGCAAGAAGAACGGCGTGCTCGAAGACAACCTGCGCAAGGACCGCGATGTCGGCGAATTGCAGCGGCAGAACTTTCGCAAGGCGCACCAGGCCGGGGTGAAGATGGTCTACGGCACCGACGCCGGTATCTATCCGCACGGCCAGAACGCGAAGCAGTTCGCGACCATGGTGCGCTATGGCATGAGCCCGGTCGAGGCGATCCGCTCGGCCACCCTCAACGCCGCCGAAGCGCCCGGCCGTGACGACCTCGGCGCGATCGAGGCCGGGCGCCACGCCGACCTGATCGCCGTCGACGGCGATCCCACGGCCAATGTCGCCGCACTCGAACAGGTGCGCTGGGTGATGAAGGGCGGCGCCATCGAGCACGACGCGCGCGCAACCGCGCCGCGCTGATCAGGCGCCGTTCGGCGGGTCGAGCACCTGGCGCAGCTTGCGCGCCAGTTCCAGGCGCCGGTAGGGCTTGCTGAGCAGGTGCAGGCCGGGGTCGAGGCGGCCCTGGTGCACGATCGCGTCTTCGGTGTAGCCGGAGGTGAACAGCACCTTCAGCTGCGGCTGCTGCGCCCACGCCGCGTCGGCGAGCTGGCGCCCGTTCATGCCGCCCGGCATCACGATGTCGGTGAACAGCAGGTCGATCTCCGGATGCGCGCGCAGCAGCGCCAGCGCCTCGACGCCGTTGTTCGCCGACAGCGTGCGATAGCCCAGCTCGGCCAGCTGCGCGAGCAGGTGCGCACCGACCAGCGCGTCGTCCTCGACCACCAGCAGCAACTCGTTGCCGCGCGGCGCGCGCGCATCAACGCTGCCGTTTTCCAGCGCCGAGGCATTGGCGTGCGCGCGCGGGAAATACAGCTTGACCGAGGTGCCGTTGCCGGGCTCGCTGTAGATCTTGGCGTGACCGCCCGACTGCTTGACGAAGCCATAGACCATGGCGAGCCCGAGCCCGCTGCCACGGCCGACTTCCTTGGTGGTGAAGAACGGGTCGAAGGCGCGCGCCGCCACTTCCGCGCTCATGCCGCTGCCGGTGTCGCTGACCGAGACCATCACGTACTCCCCGGCGCGCACCTCGGCGTGCGCGGCGGCGTAGGCGTCGTCGAGCGTCACGTTCGCGGTCTCGATCGTGAGGCAGCCGTTCTCGCTCATCGCGTCGCGTGCGTTGATCGCGAGATTGAGCAGGGTGTTCTCGAGCTGTCCGGGATCGACCTCGACCGTCCACAACCCGCCGCCGCGCACCAGTTCCAGACGGATGTGCGCCGGCAATGTGCGGCGCAGCAGCGCATCCATGCCGCCGACCAGGCGGTTCAGGTCCAGCGGCTTCGGTTGCAGCGGCTGGCGCCTAGCGAACGCGAGCAGGCGCCGGGTCAGCTCGGCGCCGCGCTCGGCCGCGGTCGCGGTCATTTCCGCGAGCGTGCGCAAACGCGGCGCCGTGCCGAGCTGTTCGCTGAGCAGTTCGGCATTGCCGAGGATCACCGTGAGCAGGTTGTTGAAGTCGTGCGCGATGCCGCCGGTGAGCTGGCCCACCGCCTCCAGCTTCTGCGCCTGGCGCAGGCCCTCGGCGAGCTGGCGCTGTTCGGTCACGTCGATCATGCTGCCGAGCATGCGCAGCGGCTTGCCGGCTTCGTTGCGAATCACCGAACCGCGGTCGATCACCACGCGCTCGCTGCCGTCGGCATGCAGCAGGCGGTACTCGGCGTTCCAGTGCGTGCCGTCGCCGTCGATCACCTGCTGCAGCCCGTCGAGGACGCGGGCGCGGTCGTCGTCGTGGATGCGCGCCGACCACCAGTTCACGTCGAAGCCGCCGCCGCTCGGGTCGTAGCCGAACTTGCGCTTGAGCACGTCGTTCCACCAGATGCGGCCGCTGACCATGTCCCAGTCCCAGACCACGTCGTCGGTGACCTCGGCGACGCGGCGGAAGCGCTCCTCGCTGACGCGCAGGCGCTCGGCGCGCTCGCGCTCGGCGCTGATGTCGCGCAGGTACACCGCGGCGCCGTCGTGCAGCGGATGCACGTTGATCTCGAACCAGCGCTGGGTCGGCGCGAAGAACTGCTCGAAGCGCACCATCTCGCGATGGTTCAGCGCGTACTCGTGTTCGCTGCGGAAGCGCGCATCGGCGGTTTCCGGGATCGCCTCCCACAAGGTGCGCCCGAGCAGTTCGGCGCGATTGCGACCGAGCATGCGCGCGCCCTCGTCGTTGACGAAGGTGAAGCGCCAGTCGCGGTCGAAGGTCAGGAAGCCGTCGCGCATGCCGAGCAGGGTCTCCTCCAGTCGTCGCGCCAGCCGCTCGGAACGAACGCGCGCCTCGACCAGTTCGCTGATGTCCTGGAACGCGCCCTGCACCGCATGGATACGGCCGTCGCGATCGCGCTCGGCGGTGCCGGTCGCGCGCACCCACAGCCGCCGCCCGCGCGCGGTGTCGAGCTGCAGCACTTCGTCGTAGGCGGTGCCGTCGGCGATGCAGGCGCGGAACGCGGCTTCGAGCCGGGCGCGGCTTTCCGGCAGGTAGTAGTCGAGCGCCTTCTGCACCGTCGGCACGATGTCGGGTGGCTCGTCGAGCAGCGCCGCGATCTCCGGGCTCCAGCTCACCCGCTCCGGGTTCAGGTCCACGCGCCAGCCGCCGAGCTTGGCGATGCGCCCGGCGGTCTGCAGCAGCTGCATCGCCTGCGTCAGCCTGGCATCGGCCTCGACCTGCGCGGTCACGTCCTGGACGACGCCGGTCAGCACGCGCTGGTCGCCGCTGCCGGTGATCTCGGCGATGCCGCGCACATGCACGATGCCACCGTCGTCGCGGATGGCGCGATGGCGGAACTCGAAGTAGCGGTCGCCAAGGTCGAGGAAGGCCATGAATCGGGCCAGCTCGGCATCACGTTCGTCCGGGTGCACGCGCGCCACGTACTCGGCGAAGGTGCGGCCGAAGCGCGCCGGCGTGGTGCCGTAGATCGCGTAGATGTTGTCGGTCCACACCAGCATCATGGTGTCGAGCGCAAGCCGCCACACGCCGATGCCGAGCAGGCGCTGGGCGGTGCGCAGGTTGGCGTCCTGCTCGCGCAAGCGTTCGTTCGCTTCCTGCAGTTCGCGTGCGCGCAGCAGCATGTCGATGGTCAGCGGCTGCGCGCGTTCCTGCGCCGGCTGCTGCATGCGCGCGAGCTCGCCGTTGCGCACCAGCTCGGTCACGTCCTCGACGCGCAGGATGATGCGCACGACGTCGCCATCGCTGTGCTTGACCGGGCTCAGCACCGTGCTCCACCAGCGCTCCTCGAAGCCGCCGCCATGTTCCGCCGGGCGCGGGATCGGATAGCGGACCTCGCCGATCACCTCGGTCATGCCGTCGCGGCAGACGTTCTGCAGCGCGCTGCGCACCTGCTTCATGCCATCGGCACCGGGAGCGTCGGGGAAGATCTCGAACAGCGGGTGCCCCTGGATCGCCTCGCGGCGCGTGCGCGTGGCGACCAGGAAGGCGTCGCTGGCGGCGACGATCCGAAACGGCTCGGGCGCGACCACCACGTACTTGCCCGGCGCCGACTCGAACAGGCTGCGAAACAGCGCGGCCGCGGCTTCGGCTTGCTCGCGCCAGCGGCGTTCGCGTGCCAGCAGTTCCTCGCGTCCGGCTTCGAGTTCGAGCAGGCGGCTGACATCGCGCAGGGTCGCGAGCACCGCCGGCACGCCGCGGAAATCGACGGTATGCCAGCGCACGTCCACCTTCATGATCTCGCCATCACGCCGCCGCAGCCGCCACACGCCGCCTTCGTAGTAGCCGGACTCGACCGTGCGCAGCGCCGAGCGCAGCGCCGGCACGTCCTCGTCCGGCCGCAGCTCGGAGATCTGCATCGCCAGCAGCTGCTCGCGGTCGTAGCCGAACGCGATCACCGCCTGCTCGTTGACTTCGAGGATGCGCAGCGTGGCGCGGTCGAACACCCACATCGGGTCCGGATGGTGGGCAAACACTTCCGGGTCGGCCAGCAGTTGGGCCCAGCTCGGGGTCGCGTTCAAGTTCTCGTCTCCTGCAGTGCTGCCGGGTCTGCGGCGTCCGCTGCCGCGTCTTCGGCGCCCACGCACGGCAGACGCAACTGGATGCGGGTGCCGCCTGGCGCGCTCAGGACCCGCAGCGTACCGCCACACAGCCGTGCGAACCCGTCGGCCAGGCTCAGGCCGAGCCCGGTGGCGCCGTCGCGGGTGCTGAAGAACGGCTCGCAGGCGCGACGCGCGGTCTCCGCGTCCATGCCCGGGCCGTCGTCGGCGACTTCGAGCTGCAGCCACGACTGCCCATCGGCGTCGGTTTCGGCCACGCTGCCGATGCGCACGCGGCCGTGTGCAACGCCCGCCATCGCCGCGAAGGCGTTGTCGAGCAGCGCGCCGATGCATTCCTCGAAGCTCGCGCGCTGCATGCGCACGCGCTGCCTGCCGGCCTGCAGCCCGAGTTCGATGCGTTCGCGCTGCGCGGCCTCGCGCTGTTCGGCGATCGCGCGCAGTTCGGCATCGACCGCGACCGGCATCATTTCCTGCAGCGAGATGCCGGCGTAGGCCATCAGCCGCCGCGTCAGCGTCGCGGCCTGTTCGGTCGCCTGCAGGCCGAGCCGCGCCGCGCCGTGCAGCGGCGAGTCCTGGGCGAGCGCATGCGCGAGCAGCTCGCCATTGCCGAGCGCGACCACCATCAGGTTGTTCAGGTGTTGCGCGAGCCCGGCGCTGAGGTCGTGGATGGCGCGGTGGCGATCGAGTTCGCGCTGCTGCTGCTCGGCCTGTTCGCGCGGCGCCAGGTCCTCGGCCATGCCGACGAAGCCGGGCGTGGCCGACGCGGTCGCGGCCAGTGGCAGCAGGCGCAGGTGCAGATGGCGGCGCACGCCATCGCCGCCGCGGAAATGCGCACGCAGCTCGAGCGGCTGCGGCTCCTGCTGCAGGCGTTGCCACTGGCGCCGGCGCGCGGCGTGCTCGTCGGCGTCGATGTGCGCAAACCAGGGCTGATGCTCCGGCGCCCCGCACAACTCGGTGAAGCGCGCGTTGGCCTGCAGCACGCGGCCTTCGCCATCGACCTGGAACACGCCGACCGGCAGTGCCTGGTACAGCACCTGCAACTGCTGGTGGGTGCGCTCCAGCCGCGCATGCAGCTTGATCTGGCGGCGCTCGCTGGCGGCGAGCTCGTTGGTCAGCCGGCTCAGTTCCTCCAGCGCGCGGTCATCGGGGGCGGCGCTCGCGACCACGCGCGCTGCCGCCGTGGCCGGCAGCTGCGCTGCGGCGAGTCCGGCGAGCGCGGCCAGCGCAGCACGACTGCTGCCGATGCACAGCACCGGTTCGCGGCCGCTGCCGAATGCGGCGAAGTGCAGGGTGCGCGGGCCGCTGCCGGTGTCGGCGTTGATCGCCCAGTCGAACGCGGGCTCGCCGTCGTGCGCCGCGGCCAGGAAGCGCCGGTACTTGTCGATCTCCTCGGGCAGCAGCAGTGCCTCGACGCTGCCGCCGGCTTCGAGCCCGAGCACGAGCCCGTCGCAGACCACTTTGGCGATGTGGCCGTCCGCGCCGAGCAGCAGCACCGTGCCGGTGGTCTCAGGCATGGCCCGCTCCGCGCGACGCGAGCCGGGTTGCGGCGTCGATCGCGGCGTCGGCATCGTTCGCGACCGCATCGGCGCCGATGCTGCGCCACAGCGTGGGTTCGATCTGGAACGGGCGGCCGCCGACCAGCACCGGCACCTGCGCCAGTTCCGGGCGCGCGCGCAATTGCCGGATCAGGTCGGCGACGGCGCCGAGGTGGAAGGTCATCGTCGCCGACAGCGCGATCAGCTGCGGTGGCTCGGCCGCGAGCGAGCGCAGCAGATCGGCGCGCGGGGTGTTGGCGCCGAGGTAGTCGCAGTCGAAGCCGCCGAGTTCGAGGAAGTCGGCGACCATGCGCAGCCCGAGTTCGTGCAGGTCGCCCTCGACGCAGCAGCACACCGCGCGCGGACCGCTCGCGGCATGCACCGCGAACTGCGGCAGGAAGCGGTTCATCAGCGCCATCGTCGCCGCGGTCGCGAAATGCTCGTCGGCGACACTGATCCGGTTCAGCTGCCACAGCCGCCCGATCTCGCGCTGCGAGCGCTGGAACACGTCCAGGTACAGCCGTTGCAGCGGCACGCCGTCGCGCAGCACCGCGGCCTCGACCAGTTCGGCGGCGGCGTGGCGTTCGCGCAGCAGCAGCAGGTCGAGGTACTGGCGCGCGAGCTGGTCCAGCGGCGCGTCGCCTGCGAGGAACGACGCGGGCGCCGCCAGCGCCTTCGGCAACTGCTCCAGCGCGGCCTCGATCGACGCCGTCATCGCGATGCCGGGGGCGCCCGGGAACTGCTCGCGGATCGCCCATCGCAGCAGGCGCAGGGTTTCGGCGAAGTCGGCGACGTGTACGCCGTAGGCGGCGAGCATCGAACGCGCCCAGGCGATGTAGTCGGTGAACAGCGCCGGCGCGGCATGCGCCACCGCTTCGGCGAGGAAGGCGAGGTGGTGGCCGCTGTCGCGCTGGTACAGGGCGCGGCCGCGCTCGCCGTAACGCGCCGCAAGTTCCGGATGGCGCGCGTAGTCCTCGGTCATCACCCGGTCGACGATCGCGGTCTTGGCTGCGAGCAGGTCGGTGGCGAGTGCCGCGGCGTCCATCGGCGGGGCTCCTTGGGGTTGCGGTTCAGCCGCTCTTTTGCGGCGGGGGCTTGCCCAGGGCGGCGCTGACCTTCTGCGCCAGGTCCTGGAAGCCATAGGGCTTCTGCAGCATCGGCAGTTCGTGCTCGCCGCCGCGCAGGGTGCTGCGGTCGAAATAGCCGGAGGTGAGCAGCACCGGCAGCTTCGGGCGCAACTGCCGTGCCTGCTCGACCAGATCGCGGCCGCTGATGCCGCCTGGCATCACCACGTCGGTGAACAGCAGGTCGATCGCTGCGTCCTCGCGTAACGCTTCCAGCGCCTCGGCGCCGTTGCGCACCGTGATCACGGTGTAGCCGAGCCCCTGCAGCTGTGCATTCACGTGTTCCCGTACCAGGTCGTTGTCCTCGACCAGCAGAATCTTCGCGCCCGTTTCGCCCATCGTCGCTTCCCTCGCCGAACCCGCGCCTGCGGTGTGGCGCGAGCTTACTGCGCAGTCAGGAGCACCGCGCCCGGCGCCTGCAAACCAACGTGAAGCGGCGCCTGCGCCGGAGCTTGCAGCCGCGCCGCCAGTTGCCCGCGGCGCCAGCCGACCAGGCGCGCGATCGCAGCCTTGAGCGCGGCCTCGTCCCATGGTTTGGACATCATCTCGACCGGTCCGATGCCCTTCACCGCGTCGATCTTCTCCAGCGCCCGCGCGTGTGCGGTCAGCAGCAGCCGCGCCGCGTGCGAATGCATGGCGTTGAGCCGGCGCATGAAGGCGACGCCGTGCATGCGCGGCATCAGGTAATCGACCACGATCAGGTCGAACTCGCAGGCGGCGGCGCGTGCCAGCGCGTCTTCCGGTTCGGAGTGGCATTCGACCTCGACCTCGCCGCCGAGCAGTTCGCGCGGCATGAAGTGGATCAGCCGCCCGAGCGCGCGCAGCACGTTGATGTCGTCGTCGACCAGCAGGATGCGGGGCATGGGATTCTCCGGGTTCAGTGCTTGCGTGCGCGGGCCGGAACCACTGCCAGCGGCATTGTCTGCAGCGGGCTGTCGTGGTCGTGGCGCGCCTCGCGCGCGGCGGCGAGCGCGGCGTGGATCTGTTCGATCACGTGCGCGCAGACGCCGACGGTACGGATCGGAAGCAGCAGCACCTGGGTGATGGCGTCCATGGCGATCTCCTTGCGGATCCGGGCCGGCGCCGACGGCGCACGCCTCGCCCTGATCCTGGACCCCAGTCTAGGCACGCCCGGCACACGCCAAAATACGTGCGAATGCGTAGCTCCGGCGCGCGCCCGAAACCGCGAATTTCGCCTAGACTGGAACGCAACGCAGGCGAGGGCGAGGCAGTCTTGGAACAGTCCGCAACTTCCGCTTCGGGGAACGCCGGTGTGCTGCGCTCGCGTGCGCTGCGCATTCCGTTGGCGTATGCGCTGTTTGCAACGCTTTGGATCTGGGGCAGCGACCACCTGCTCGCGCTCCTGGTCAGCGACCCGGCGGCGCTGGTCCGGATCAGCGTCTACAAGGGCGTCGCCTTCGTGCTGGTGACCGCGGCGCTGCTGTGGGCGCTGACGCGCGCGACTTTTGGCTCGCTGGAGCGCGCGTTCTCGCGCCTGCAAGCGAGCGACCACGACCTGCGGGCGCGCGAGGGCGAGCTGTCCGGTGTGATCGAGGGCGCTGCCGACGCCATCCTCAGCTTCGACCGCGAGGGCCGCGTGCAGCTGTTCAATCCGGCCGCCGCGCGCATGTTTCGCTGCTCGCCGGAACGCGCGCTCGGGCGCCATGTCGAGGACTTCGTGCTGCAGTCGACGAAGGCGCTGCCCGGGGAAGTCGCGCGTGCGACCGCACGACGCGAAGGCGGCAGCCTGTTCCAGGTCGAGGCCTCGCTGGCCAGCGTCGAGAACGGCAAGGGCCGGCGCACCACGCTGATTCTGCGCGATGTCAGTGCGCGCATCGTGGAGGAGGAACGGCTGATCGCGATGCACGCACGTGCTGCCGCCGAGCGACGATTCTCCGACACGCTGATCGACAGCATGCCCGGCGTCGTCTACTGCTACGACGAGCGCGGCCACTTCCTGCGCTGGAACCGCAATTTCGAGCGCGCCAGCGGCTACAGCAACGAGCAGGTTGCCGCGATGCGGCCGCTCGACTTCTTCGCCGAAGTCGATCGCGAGGTCGTCGCCGAGCGCATTGCCGAGGTCTTCGTGAGCGGCGAGTCGGCGGTGGTCGCACCCTTGCGCGCGCAGGACGGCCGACTCACGCCCTACCTGTTCACCGGCCGCCGCGTGACCATCGAGGAACAGCCCTGTCTGGTCGGCGTCGGCATCGACATCTCCGAGCGGGTGGCGGCCGAGGAGGCGTTGCAACAGAGCGAACGGCGCCATCGCGACGTGCTCGACCGCATCATCGAGGGCTGCCAGATCTATGACCGCGAGTGGCGCTACCTGTACCTGAACCCGGCTGCCGAGATCCAGAACCGCCGCCCCAACGCCGAGCTGCTCGGCAAGCGCGTGCCGGAGATGTGGCCGGGCATGGAGCAGACCCGATCGTTCGCACTGATGCAGCGTTGCATGGTCGAGCGCGAGGCGTTCCACGAGGAGGTGGAGTTCGTCTTCCCGGGTGGCGAGCGCGGCTGGTTCGAACTGAACGGCTACCCGGTGCCGGAGGGCATCGCGCTGTTTTCGGTCGAGATCACCTCGCGCAAGCGGGCAGAGGACGCGCTGCTCCAACTCAATCAGCAGCTCGAAGCCACCGTCGCCGAGCGCACCGCGCAACTGCAGGCAGCGTTGGCGCGGGCCGAGGCGGCGGACCGCATCAAGTCGGCGTTTCTGGCGACGATGTCGCACGAACTGCGCACGCCGCTGAACTCGATCATCGGGTTCACCGGCATCCTGTCGAAGGGCCTGGCCGGGCCGGTGAACGAGGAGCAGAGCCGCCAGCTCGGCATGGTGATGCGCAGCGCGCGCCATCTGCTCGATCTGATCAACGACGTGCTCGACCTGTCCAAGATCGAGGCCGGGCAGTTGCTGATCCGCCGCGAACCGGTGGATGCGGTTGCCGCGGTGGCGCATGTGATGGAGTCGGTGCGGCCGCAGGCGGAGCACAAGCAATTGTCGTTGTCGCTGGAATGCCCACCGGCCCCGCCCGGACTGCTCGCCGATCGCCGACGACTGGAGCAGATCCTGCTGAACCTGCTCAGCAACGCGATCAAGTTCACCGACCACGGCAGTGTCACCCTGCTGGTGCGCGAGCAGCCGGACTGGGTGCCGCAGGATGCACCGCATTCGGCACCGTGCGCGGCATTGCAGTTCTGCGTGCGTGACACCGGGGTGGGCATCCGCGGCGAGGACCTGCAGCAGCTGTTCCTGCCGTTTCGCCAGGTCGATGCCAGCCTCGCGCGCCAGCGCGAAGGGACCGGGCTTGGCCTCGTCATCTGCCGCCGGCTGGCGACGATGATGGGCGGCGAGATTCGCGTACAGAGCCAGCCCGGCGTCGGCAGCGAATTCACCCTCACCCTGCCGCTGGCAGCCGCGGAGTCGCCATGAGCGCGAAGATCCTGCTGATCGAAGACAACGAACAGAACCGTTACCTGGTCACCTACCTGCTGGAGCACGCCGGCTATCGCGTGATCCACGCTCCGGACGGGCCGCGCGGCATCGCGCTGGCGCAGCGCGGGCAGCCGGACCTGGTGCTGCTCGACATCCAGCTGCCGGGCATGGACGGCTATGCGGTGGCCAAGGCGCTGCGCGCCGAGGAACTGTTGAAGGCAATCCCGATCATCGCCGTCACTTCCCATGCGATGGCCGGCGACCGCGAGAAGGCGCTGGCGGCAGGCTGCGACGGCTACCTCGAAAAGCCGATCGACCCGGACACCTTCGTTGCCCAGGTCGCCCGATTTCTGGGTTCGGGTCCGGGTGCGGAGCCGCGTCCATGACCCGCATCCTGGTCGTCGACGACCTGCCGCAGAACCTCGACTACCTGAACACGCTGCTGGCTGCGCACGGCTACGAGGTGCAATGCGCGGCCAACGGTGCCGAGGCACTGCGCCTGGCGCGTGCGGAAGCGCCGGACCTGGTCGTCTCCGATCTGCTGATGCCGGTGCTCGACGGCTATTCGCTGCTGCGCGAATGGCGCGCCGATCCGAGGCTGCGGACGCTGCCGTTCATCGTCTACAGCTCGACCTACACCGAGGAAGAGGACCAGCAGCTGGCGCGGAAGCTTGGCGCCGATGCGTTCCTGCTGAAGCCCTGCGAGCCGGAGGTGCTGCTCGGCTGGGTGCGCAAGCTGCTGCTGACCTCGGTGCCGCCGGCTCCGCAGCTGGATGCCGCGGTGGCGAGCGACGGCGAAGTGGTGATGGAGCGCTACAGCCGCGTGCTGATCCGCAAGCTGGAGGAGCGCTCGAGCCAGCTCGAAGCCGCGAACCGCGAGCTGCGCCACGACGTCGATGAACGCCGCCGCAGCGCCGCCGCGCTGCGCGCGAGCGAGGCTCGGCTGCGCGCGATCATCGATGCCGAGCCCGAGTGCGTGAAGCTGGTCTCGGTCGATGGCCGCCTGCTGGAAATGAACCCGGCCGGGCTGCGCATGGTCGAGGCCGAGAATGCCGGCCAGGTGCTCGGCAAGTCGGTGCTTGGGTTGGTGCACCCGGAAGACCGCGAGGCGTTCCTGGACCTGCACCTGTTCGCCTGCGCCGGGCAGAGCGGCGAGCTGGAGTTCCGCATCATCGGCCTGCGCGGCACCGAGCGCTGGATGGACATGCACTCGACGCCGCTGCGCGAGGGCGATGGCAGCGTCACCGCGGTGCTCAGCGTCACCCGCGACATCACCGAGCGGCGCCGCGCCACCGAGAACGAGCGCACGCTGCTGCGCGAGCTCGACGCCGAGCGCGCGCGCCTGGTGGTGGCGCAGCGCATCGCCAAGATCGGCAACTGGGAGACCGACCTCGACGCCGGCTCCGTCACCTGGTCCGAGGAGATGCATCGCATCTTCGAGACCAATCCGGCGGCATTCCGGCCTGACCTGCACAGCCTGCTGCCGCGCGTGCACGCCGACGACCGCGCCGCGGTCGAGCGTGCCTACAAGGAATCGCTCGCGCACCCGGGCGGGCAGTTCCATATCGAGCACCGCATCGACACCGGCGGAGGCCGCATCAAGTACGTCGAGCAGCGCTGGGAAGTGGTCGGGTCCGGCACGCGCGCGCGCCTGGTGTTCGGCACCACCCGCGACATCACCGAGCAGCATGCCGCGGCGCGTGCGCTGCAGGCCGAGCACGAGCGCCTGCTCGAAGCGCAGCGCGTGGCGCGGCTCGGCAGCTGGGAGGTGGACCTCGCCAGCGGACAGATCCAGTGGAGCGAGCAGACGCATCGCCTGTTCGAGACCGACCCGGACCGCCACCAGCCGACCTACGACGACTTCTTCGGTCGCCTGCATCCGGAGGACCGGGCGCTGCTGCAGGGCGCCTACGAACGCTCGCTGGCCGATCCGACGCGAGCGGTGCTGCCGGTGCAGTACCGGGTACCGTTTGCGGACGGACGCATCAAGCACCTGGAGACGCAGTGGCAGGTCTATGCCGGCGCCGACGGCGTGCCTTCGCGCGTGCTCGGCACGGTGCGCGACATCAGCGAGCAGAAGCTGGCCGAAGCCGCGGAGCGACGCAGCACCGCGCTGCTCGCGGCGATCGCCGAGCACATGCCGGACCAGCTCGTGGTCAAGGACCTGGACCTGCGCTGCACCTACATCAACGACCTGGCGCTGCAGCTGATCGGCAAGCGCCGCGAGGAACTGCTCGGACGCCCGCTGACCGATTTCATGACCCCGGAACAGGGCGCGCTGCTCGAAGCGCATGACCGCGAGGTGCTGGACAGCGGGCAGCGCATCACCCGCGAGCGCACCTACACCTTCGGCGGCGCCGAGCGCGTGTTCCTGACCACCAAGGCGCCGCTTCGCGATGCCGACGGCCGGACCATCGGCATCATCGGCGTCGCCCACGAGATCACCGAGCGCAAGCGCATCGAGGCGCTGCTGCAGCAGAGCGAGGAGCGCTTCCGCGAGATGGCGGAAAACGTCGGCGACGTGTTCTACAACTACGACCCGACGGCGGGAAAGATGCTGTACCTGAACCCGGCCTTCGAGCGCGTGTTCGGGCGTCCGCTCGCCGAGAGCCGCGACAACCCGTACGCCTACCTCGACTGCGTGCACCCGGATGATCTGGAGGCGGTGCTGGCCGCGTTCGATGCGCAGCTGCACGGCACGCGCGGCAGCAGCGAGTTCCGCATCCTGCGCCCGGACGGCGAGGTGCGCCACGTGCAGCACGACGCGGTGCCGATCCTGGCCGCCGACGGCCATGTCGAGCGCATCGTCGGCAGCATGCGCGACATCACCGCGCGCAAGCTTGCCGACCTCAAGCTGCGCCAGTCGCTGTCCGACCTGGACCAGCGCAACAAGGAGCTGCGCGAGTTCGCGTTCGTCGCCTCGCACGACCTGCAGGAGCCGCTGCGCAAGATCCGCGCGTTCTCCGAGCTGGTGGTCAGCCGCTACCGCGAGGCGCTGCCCGAACCCGGTCGCGACTACCTCGATCGCATGCACCAGGCGGCCGGGCGCATGCAGGTGCTGATCGACGACCTGCTCGAATACTCGCGCATCAACACCGGCGGCGCGCCGTTCCGCGATGTCGACCTGCAGCAGGTGTGCGGCGACGTGCTCAACGATCTGGACCAGCGCGTGCGCGCCAGCGATGCGCAGGTGCGGGTGGCGCCGCTGCCGCACCTGCGCGGCGACCCGACGC
The DNA here is from genome assembly GCA_016182785.1 of Lysobacterales bacterium. GTDB lineage: Bacteria > Pseudomonadota > Gammaproteobacteria > Xanthomonadales > Ahniellaceae > JADKHK01. The sequence continues at coordinate 46,805 of JACPFU010000027.1, forward strand.
AGATGCGCCAGCTGTTCCAGAACCTGCTCGCGAACGCGCTCAAGTTCCGTCGCGAAGACGTGCGCCCGGAGATCGAGGTGGCGTGCAGTTCGGTCGAGATCGACGGTGTCCCCGGCGTGCGCATCGAGGTCGCCGACAACGGCATCGGCTTCGAGCAGGAACACGCCGAGCGCATCTTCGTGCCGTTCCAGCGCCTGCATTCGCGCAGCGAGTACGAGGGCAGCGGCATCGGCCTGTCGATCGTGCGCCGCATCGTGGCGCGCCACCGCGGCCGCATCCACGCGCTCGGAACGCCCGGCGCCGGTGCGCGCTTCATCATCGACCTGCCGAGCGCGCTCGACGCGCCCGACAGCGAGCGCTGAGCCCGCGCGTGGCCTGCATCCTGGTGGTCGACGACGATGCCGCGGCGGGGGCCGAGGTCGCCGGCTTGCTGGTCGCGGCCGGGCACCGCGTGTTCACCGCGCAGGCGCCCGCCGCGGCGCGCGCGCTGGCGCTGGAACACGCGCCCGACCTGGTGCTGGCGCAGGCGCGCGCCGCCGCGCCCGCCGGTTACGCGCTGCTCGCGCAATGGCGCAGTGATGCGCAGCTGCGCGGCCAGCGCTTCGTGCTGCACGCCGGCGCCGATCCCGGTCACGACGACGCCGCGCTCGCGCTCGAACTCGGCGCCGACGCCTTCATCCCGCGACCCTGCGTCGCGCCGCTGCTGCTGGCGCGGCTGGCCGCGGTACTCGCCGCGCCGACCGCGCTGCAGGTGCCCGCCGACCAGGTGCCGGAGCACTTCCAGCGCGTGCTGCTGCAGCGGCTTTCCGCCTGCGGCATCGAGATGGAGCGCAGCCGGCGCGAGCTGCGCCACGACCTCGACGCGCGCCGCCGCGCCGAGCATGCATTGCGCGTCGGCGAGGCGCGCCTGCGTGCGGTGATCGACAGCGAACCGGAATGCGTGATGCAGGTGTCGCTGGATGGCGCGCTGATCGACCTGAATCCGGCCGGGCTGCGCATGATCGAAAGCGATGACCTCGGCGCGGTGTGCGGCTACCCGGTGCTGGAGCTGGTGCATCCCGAGGACCGCGCCGCGTTCGTCGATCTGCACCTTGGCGCCAGCACCGGAGCCACCGGCGTGCTCGAGTTCCGTCTGCTCGGGCTGCGCGGCGGCGAGCGCTGGGTGGAGTCGCATTCGACGCCGCTGCGCGCCGAGGACGGCGCGGTGCAGGCGGTGCTCAGCATCACCCGCGACATCTCGGTGAGCCGCGCCGCCGCGGCGCGGTTGCGCGCGCAGGCCGAGGAACAACGGCGGTTGCTGCGCGCGCTGGAGCGCGAACGTTCGCGGCTGCTGGTCGCGCAGCAGATCGCGAGCGTCGGCAGCTGGGAATCGGCCCCGGACAGCGACGAGGTGTACTGGACCGAGCAGATGCACCGCATCTTCGAGACCGACCCGGCGCGCTTCCGGCCGAACCTGCAGAGCACGCTCGAATGCGTGCACCCGGACGACCGCGAGCGCATCGAGAGCACCTACAAGGAATCGATCCGCCGCCCGGGCGGCGGGCCGCGCCGGGTCGAGCACCGGCTGCGGATGGCCGACGGCCGGGTCAAGCACGTCGAACAATGCTGGGAAGTGGTGTGCGGGCCCGACGGCCGCGCCGCGCTCGCGTTCGGCACCACCCGCGACATCAGCGAACAGCACGCGGCGCAGCTGGCGTTCGCGCGCCTGCAGCGCGCCGCGAGCGCGCTGTTCGACGCGTTCTGGGAATGGAGCGCGGACACCGGCGAGCTCAGCTTCAGCGCGTCCGACGCCGCCTTCGCGCTGGACCCGCCGCGTACCCCGGCGCAGCGCCTGGCACACATCCATGGCGACGACCGCACGCGCGTCGCCGCAGCGCTGGAACGGGCGCTGGGCGAGGGCGCACCCGGCTGGAACGGCCACTACCGCTGGTGCGCGGGCGCGGCCGGCGAGATCGCGGTGCACGAGCGCGTCAGCGTGCTGCGCGACGAGCAGGGCCGCGTGCAGCGCGTGATCGGCGGCCTGTGCCGGGTCGATGCGCTCAGCGCGGGTGGCCCGACAGCCACGCCCGCACCCGCGCCAGGCGCTTGAACGGCAACAGCGCGGCGCCGCCGCAGACACCGAGGGCGATCGCGGCTGCGGCCGCTGCCGGCGCCGGCGGCGTGAAGCCGAACAGATCGCGAAGGCCGGGCACGCCGATGCACAGCGCGACCGCGCCGCCCGCAGCGAGCGCGATCCACCAGTAGCCGCGACGCGAGGTCGTGGCGCCGGCATGGTGGCTGGCGTTGGCGCGCACCAGCATCAGGTTGCCGGCGGTGAGCGCGAGGAAGGCGAGGGTGCGCGCGCCCTCGGCGTCGGCCGCAGCGCGCAGCGCGAACGCGTATACGCCGAGGCAGGCGAGCAGCAGCACCGCGCCCTGGGCCAGCCCGAGCAGCAGATGCACGCTGCCGATCAGTGGCTCCGACAGTGCCCGCGGCGGTCGCTGCATGAGGCCCGGCTCGGCGTCCTCGTTCTCGAAGGCGATGGTGCACATCGGGTCGATGATCATCTCGGTCAGCACCACGTGCGCCGGCAGCAGCAGCGGCGGCAGGCCGGCGAGCAATGGCAGCATCGCCAGCCCGGCGATCGGCACGTGGACCGCGACGATGTACAGCATCACCTTGCGCAGGTTGTCGAAGGTGCGCCGGCCAAGGCGCACGGCGTCGACGATGCGCGCGAAGTTCTCGTCGAGCAGCACCAGTCCGGCGGCCTCGCGCGCGACGTCGCTGCCGCGCTCGCCCATGGCGATGCCGATGTGCGCGGCCTTCAGCGCCGGCGCGTCGTTGACGCCGTCGCCGGTCATCGCCACCACCTCGCCGCGCGTCTTCAGCGCCTCGACGATGCGCAGTTTCTGCTCCGGCTGGATGCGCGCGAACACGTTGCTGGCGGCAAGGCGCGCGCGCAGCAGCGGCGCGTCGAGCGCGGCCAGCTCGCTGCCGACGATCGCCTCGGCGCCGCTGTCGAGCCCGGCCTGGCGCGCGATCGCGCGCGCCGTGCCCGGGTAGTCGCCGGTGATCATCTTGACCGCGATGCCGGCCGCACGCGCCTGCGCGATCGCCTGCGGCACCGATTCGCGCAGCGGGTCGGCGAACGCGATCAGGCCGAGCAAGGTGAACTCGAATGCGCGCACGTCGGCGGGCGCGGTTTCGCCGTGGCCTTGTCCGGCGGCGACGGCGAGCACGCGCAGGCCGTCGGCGGCAAGCGCGGAGACGCGCGCCAGCAGCGCGTCGCGCTGGTCGTCGCGCAGACGGCACAGGCTCGCGATCGCCTCCGGGGCGCCCTTGCTGGCAACGCGCTGGCGGCCGTGCTCGTCGCGCCACAGCTGCGACATCGCCGGCAGCTCGGCGCTGAGTCCGTACTGGCGCTCCAGCCGCCATTCGCGATGCCGCAGCGACTGTTCCAGCGCGCCGGCGGCGAGCGTGTCGACGGCGCGGTCGATGGGGTCGAAGGTGTGGCGGCGCGTCGCCAGCAGCGCGTGTTCGAGCAGATGCTGCAACGGTGCGGTGAGTGCGGCCTCGCCATCGCCGACGCGCCAGCGCGCGTGACCGTCGTCGAGCAGCTGCACGCGCATGCGGTTCTCGGTGAGCGTGCCGGTCTTGTCCACGCACAGCACGGTGGCGGCACCGAGCGTCTCGATCACCGCCGAGCGCCGCGCCAGCACCTTGAGCTTGGCCAGGCGCCAGGCGCCGAGCGCGAAGAACACGCTGAGCGCGAGCGGGAACTCCTCGGGCAGCATCGCCATCGCCAGTGCGATCGCCGACAGCAGGCCCTCGCTCCAGGCACCGCGCGTCAACCCGTGAAACAGCAGCAGACCGAGGCTGACCAGCGCCGCGAGCACGCCGAACAGGCGCACCAGGTGCGCGGTCTGGCGCTGCAGCCGGGTCGGCTCGGTGTCGATCACCTCAAGCGCGCGGCCGATCGCGCCGCTGCGCGTGCGCGCGCCGGTCGCGGTCACCCGCAACAGGCCTTCGCCGCTGACGACCAGGGAGCCGGCGTAGATCTGCGCCTGGTGCTCGCCGCCGGGCAACGCGGCACGGTCGGCCGCTTCGTCGGCGGCGAGCGCGCGCTTTCGCACCGGCACGCTCTCGCCGGTGAGCAGGGACTCATCGACCGCAAGTTCGCGCACGTCGAGCAGCACGCCGTCGGCGGCGACGCGCTCGCCCTCGTCCACCAGCAGCAGATCGTCCGGCACCACTTCGGCGGCGGCGATGCGCTGCACGCGGCCGTCGCGCAACACCACCGCGTTCGGCGCGCCGAGCGCGCGCAGCGCCGCCAGCGCGCGTTCGCTGCGCCGCTGCTGCGCCACCACCAGGCCAATGGTGGCGGCGGCGAAAGCGCCGAGCAGCACGCCTTCGGCCAGGTCGCCGAGCAGCAGGTACAGGCCGGCAGCGAGCGCGAGCAGCAGGAACATCGGCTCGGTCAGCACGCTGCCGAGCACGCGCCAGAACCCGCGACGACCCGTTTGCGGCAACAGGTTCGGCCCATGACGCGCCAGCGCCGCGCTGGCTTCAGCGCTGCTCAGGCCGATGCGGGTCGGGGTGGGCGCGGGCATGGTGCGGCGATCATGCGCGATCGCCGCAGCCCACGCACGCGGCGGCTACAACGCCTTCGGTCCGCGCAGGATGCGCGCAACGCCACGACGCGAGGCATCGGGCCGCGTCGGCCGAAGTCAGCCCGAGGGCGCGGACGACATCCGCTTCGATCGCGACGCCGATCCCCTCGCTGCTTGCGACGTCCGGCCGGTGATGGCACGCCCCGACCGGCACTCCGGCGTGGTGCTAGCCTTGCCCTCGTTCTGGGCATGGGAGAGCGGACATGCTTCATCGACACAGGGCAATGGTCCTCGGATGGTTGCTGGCGGGCACGGCCGGCAGTGCGGTTGCCGGTGGCCCGGCAGGTTTCCCCGGAACCGGGACCGGCGCGATTCCCGATGGGAACCCGGCCGGACTCACAATCAGCTTCGCAGTCAGCGGCATCGTCCGGCCGGTCGGCAGCGTCCAGGTCTCGATCGACCTGACGCACACCTGGGTCGGCGACGTGCAGGCGACCCTGATCAGTCCCGGAGGCAAGGCCAGGCTGGTGGTGTTCGGTCGGGTCGGTACCGGCAAGGCATCGACCTTCGGCGACAGTTCCAACCTTGGCGGGTTGTACTGGTTCTACGACGGGGCGGTCGGTGACCTGTGGGCGGCGGCAGCGCTGATCGACACCAATGCCGCGGTGCCCCCGGGCAGCTACCGCACGCTGTCGAGCGGAGCGCCGCAGAAGTCCAACCTCGGCGGCTGCCCGACTTCGCTGAATGGCGTGTTCTCCGGGCTGCAGGACAGCGACGCCAACGGGACCTGGACGCTGGTGGTGTCCGATGCCGTCAGCAGCGACGCCGGCACCGTCAATGCCGCCACCCTCTATGTCGGCATGGTCAACGATGGCGTGTTCATGGATGGCTTCGAGACCTTCATCGCCCGTGGTCCCGAGGGCACGGTGATCACGCCGCAGCCGCGCTGCTGGAACAAGCCGCTGGCGGACTTCACCGGGGACGGACTCACCGATTTCACGATCCTGCACCCGAACGCCGGCACGGTCGAGTGGACCATTCTGCCCAATCTCGGTGCCGGCACCGCAGGCGCCGCACTGCCGATGCTGACACTCGGCACCAGCGCCAGTGTCTTCGACAGCTTCGACATCGATGGTGACCGCATCGCCGACCCTGCCGCATGGACGGCCGGCGACTGGGCGATCCGGCCCTCGTCGCGCGGGTTCGCCGAGGTCTGGTTCCGCACGCATGGCCAGACCAACGACGATGTGATGCAGAGCGCCGACTACGACGGCGACTCGATTGACGACACCGCGTTGGTGCGGGCGCCGCCCTTTGGATCACCGCCCGGGCCGGTGGAACTTCGGGTGCAGTCCAGCATGCTGGGATGGGAGTTCCCGGTGTCGATCGGAACCGGGGTCACGTCCGCCCTGTTCGCGGTCGGCGGCTTCGACTACAGCGGCGATGGCAAGCCCGACGTGGCGGTGCAACGCGCGGGTGCAGGCTCGGTCGGCGACTTCACGATCTACGACGGCCGCAACGGCTCGACCCTGTCCGCGTTCACGCTCGGAACCTCGAGCGACTTCATTATTCCCGGCAACCACACCGGCAGCTACTACGCGGACGTGACCGTGAGCCGGGCGGTGTCGGGCAACCGGGTGTGGGAAACGCGCGACTCGGAGACGGGCGTCGTGCAGCCGCCGGTGACCTTCAGCATCGTCGGGGACCAGCGGCTGGGCGGCGACTACGATGGCGACGGACTCACCGACCACGCCGTCTGGCACCCGAGCACGACCCCCGGGGCCAGCCAGTTCCAGATCCGACCCAGTACCAACACCGCCGTCGTCTGGAACCTGGCCGCGGGCATCAGCGGCGACTACGCGGTCGCCGGTGCGCGCGTGCACTGAGCGATCCGGCCCGACCGTGCGTGGCACCGTCGGGCCGTTGCCGACCGCGAAGCAGCCCGGTTCGGTGGCCCCTGCCTGACCGGCAGCAGATCGTTGCCATCCAGGCTCCGTTCGACTCGCGCCTGTCGGATTGGCTCGGAACGCCCTGCGCCTGACGAAGGGCGGCGGCGAACGACCAGCACACCGCTGCTACGAGTGAATGAACACCGCCGAGCTCAGCCCGGTCGGACTCCGCCGAGCTCGGCTCGGTGAAGAACTCACAAGGCGCGTGGCCCGCGCAGGATGCGCGCCGGCAGCAGGATCAACGCCTTGAGGAACTCGAACACGCCGGTGACGACGATGCCGACCAGCCGGAACGGCAGCAACAGCAGCCACACGATCGGGTACAGCACCAGCGCGAGCAGGGCCAGCGGCCAGCACAGCACGAGCAACAGGCACCACAGCAGGAACGTCAGCATTGCCATCTCCACGCGTCCATGATCGGACGCCACGCATGCTACGGCAGCCGCACTGTCGCCGCGATAAACGCATGGCCTATCCGCCACCGCTCCCGCGCGCGCCCGAACTCCCGTTGACCCCGCCCACCGAGCGCCGCAGACTCCCGCCAGATCCCGATGCATTTTTGGGGCAGCTGCGTTAGCCGAGCAAAGGAGCTCATCATGGGACGGAAAAAGGGCATACCGGGTCTTTCGTTCTCCTGGAAACGCGCCACAGGGTTGTCCAGTGCCAAGGCGAAGCTATCCCGCAATCTTGGAGTGCCACTCACCCGCGCCGGGCGGCAGCAAAAGGTCGGCAAGACCATGGGTTGCTGCGTGCCGGCTGCCTTCATTCTCGCTGGCGGCGTCACCGCGGCAGTTGGTATGGCCAAGGCGGTATCGTCCTGGATGGCGTAGTTTCCCTTGTCCGCGCCGCCTCTATGTGCTCTGCCGACCGCCGAGCGCACTGTTCGTATCATCGACGATGTCGCGCTGCGGCCTGACACGGTCATAGGCACAAGAAGAGGGCTCTTGGCCAAGATGCGCTCCGTGCCATGGCTGTCCAGCTCAGGCGTATAACCAAGAGAGATTTCACCATGATTCTCGGCCTCGATGTGAAAGCGTGGTTCGGCCTTACGGTCTTGGGTGCCGTCGTCTCAACAATGGGCTCGCTATTTGGCGTGGTTCTCAAGGACTACTTTTTCTCCCGTTCCTTCGAACGGTGGAAGCAGCGTCAAACGTTGGAGCAGCTTTACCAGAAGTTCCGAGACCCCCTGCTCCTGGCTGCGCGCGAGCTTGCCTCTCGAACAGCAGAAATCCTAGATCACTTCCCAACCGTCTACCTCAACGAAGCAGTCCGAGCATCACGTCCTGAGAGGCAAGTCGAGAACAGCATCGATGATCCGTACTTTCGGCGCTACAAGCTGATGAGCACGACCTATCGACTTAGCGCGTTCATGGCGTGGGTGGAGCTGTATCGGCAGGAGGTGACGTTTCTGCACGCTGGGAATAATGCGCACGCGGCGAAGTTGGAGCGAGCGGTGGCGCTCATTCGCAGTGACTTGGCCGATGGCCAACTCAACAATGCGGTGGATTGGGCCGACTGGAAGGACACGCTCATATTCCGGGAGGAGATCCGTGCAATCGGTGAGTCTCTGATTGAGCCACGTGGTGCGAGTCGTGCCGTCATGGGGTATGGCCGGTACTGCGAACAGATGGAAGCGAGTGCCCCGAACGCAGTTCAACGGTGGTCGCCAGTTGTTCTCAACTTCCTCCTCGAATTGGAGACGAACGGCAAGGACTTCCGCCAAACAAGATTGAAGAGGTTACTTGTTCACGTCGTCGAGTTGATGCGCCTCTTGGACAGCGACTCCATCGAGCCGTACTTGGAGAAGGCGTGTATCGGAATCCGAAGCGAGGTGAAGTAGGGACCATCTCCATTGGCGAGTTGGGCGTCCGCGGAGCAGGGCCGCCATCTGGGGGCGGGTGCCGGCAACCAGCCGCGGCTGCTTCTTAGAATGCCTCGTCTGGCTATTCCGGTGTGATCGAGCCGCAGCGGTGACCGGACTTGGTACGCGAGGTGGCGGCCACAGGTCGGCCCTGATCGGAGGGCTTCCGGTCGGCGGTAGGGCCTGGAACAAGCTCTATCGTTGATTTAGTTTGAAGGCCGAACCTAAAATAACGCCCGGCCTTGTTATAGGTTCCCGCTCCCGTGCACCGACCCGCTCCCGGACGTTATGTGACTGTCGCGGCTGCAGGGGAGCCGTTCCGGGCGTTCGTGCCGGCGCCATTGCCGCCGGTGCCGCCGGTGGTGTGGTCTGACGCGTTGCGTCGCCGCTTCGACGCGGCGCTGGTGGCGCTCGGGCGGTTGGACGCGGTCACGGCGCTGCTGCCCAACGCCGCACTCCTGCTGTACAGCTTCGTGCGCAAGGAGGCGGTGCTGTCCTCGCAGATCGAGGGCACGCAATCCTCGCTCGCGGACCTGATGCTGTACGAGATCGACGAACAGCCGGGCGTGCCGGTGGAGGACGCGCGCGAGGTGAGCCGCTGCGTGGCGGCCCTCGACCGCGGGCTTGAGAAGCTGCGCGGCGGACTGCCGTTGTGCACGCGCCTGCTTTGCGAGATGCACAAGGTGCTGCTGACGCACCCGGGCGGCCGCGGCAAGACACCCGGAGCGGTGCGCCGCTCGCAGGTCTGGATCGGCGGCACCCGGCCCGGCAATGCCGCCTTCGTCCCGCCCCCGGCCGATGCGGTGCCGGATTGCCTGGCGTCGCTCGAGCGCTTCCTCAACGACGATCCCGAGCCGGTGCCACCGCTGATCAAGGCGGCGCTCGCCCATGTCCAGTTCGAGACCATCCATCCCTTCCTGGACGGCAACGGGCGCATCGGGCGGCTGCTGATCGTGCTGCAGCTCGTCGCCGATGGCGTGCTGCACGAACCGATGTTGTACCCCAGTCTGTTCTTCAAGACGCATCGCGCGCTGTACTACGAGCTGCTGAACGAGGTGCGCCTGCACGGGGACTGGGAGCGCTGGCTCGACTTCTTCGCCGAGGGCATCGAGGTAAGCGCGAAGCAGGCCGTGGCCACGGCGAACGCACTGCTCGCGCTGGTCAACGCGGATCGCGTCCGCATCGCCGCTCTCGGGCGCGCGGCTGCGTCCGCGCTCGAAGTGCATCAGGCGCTGCAGCGCCGACCCATTGCAACGTCCGCGGCACTGGTCAAGGCCACCGGTCTCACCGCGGTCACGGTCAACAAGTCGCTGGCGCATCTCGCGCGTATCGGCGTCGTCGGCGAAGTCACCAACCGGCAGCGTGGCCGCGTGTTCCGCTATGTCGAATACGTCGAGAAGTTGGCTGCCGAACGCTAAGCGCCGAACGAGCCGGGTCGCGACCTTGCCGGGCGAATGCTCGGCGGCTGACGGTGTGGCTGCGCGCGGCGGTCGGCGGTCGGTGGTCGCGGCCGGATCCATCCTTGCAAAGATGGGGCATCGCTTCACAATTGCGAGCAACCCTCCCCGTCGCCGACGGGGTCGAAGCCATCTCGGTTGGCGATCTGTGCAGGGAGTTGTCGTCGGGATGAGCGCCAAAGACGTGCCAGCTGATCTCACCCGCGTGACCGGCGACGAACGCACGCGCGTCGGCAGCGGTCCGGCAGCGGTGGGCGAGGGGGCGGTGCGCATCGGTCCGTACCGCCTGCTCGAATCGCTCGGGGCCGGCGGCATGGGCCAGGTGTGGCTGGCCGAGCGCGCCGACGGTGCGTACCGGCACCGGGTCGCGATCAAGATCATGGCCAGCGTGCTCGGCGACCCGCTGGCGCTGGCCCGCGCCAATGCCGAACGCCAGTTCCTGGCGACGCTCGAACATCCGGGCATCACCCGCGTGCTCGACGGCGGCACCACCGCGGCCGGACAGCCCTACGTGGTGATGGAGTTCGTCGACGGCCACTGCATCGATGACTGGTGCCGCCAGCGCGCGCTGCCGCTGCGCGCACGCATCGAGCTGTTCCAGCAGGTGCTGGCCGCGGTCGATGCCGCGCACCGCGCGCTGATCGTGCATCGCGACCTGAAGCCGTCGAACGTGATGGTCAACCGCGAGGGCCAGGTCAAGCTGCTCGACTTCGGCATCGCCAAGGCGCTCGGGCAGGACAGCGACCCGGCGCTGGTCACGCGCGGGGTCGGACCGCTGACACCGAACTACGCCAGCCCCGAACAGTTCGAGGGCCGCCCGCTGACCACGGCCTGCGACGTCTGGTCGCTCGGCGTGCTGCTCTATCGGCTGCTCACCGGCGTGGCGCCGTTCGAGGTCGAGGCGGTGGCGCTGTCGGCGATCCCGGCGCTGCTCGCGCGTGGCCCGCGCCTGCGCCCGAGCCAGGCGGCAGCGGCCACGGCACTCGGCATCCACGAGCGCGATCTGCGCGGCTGGAAGCGGCAGCTGCAGGGCGATCTGGACCGCGTGCTGGCGCAGGCGCAGAGCGTCGAACCGGCGCGTCGCTACGGCTCGGCGCGCGCCTTCGCCGACGACCTCGAGCGCTGGCTCGCGCACGAACCGGTGCACGCGCGCGGCGGTGGCGCCGGCGATCGAGCGCTCAAGTTCCTGCGCCGCAACCGGCTGCCGGTCGCGGCCGGCGTCGCGGTGTTCGCGGCGCTGGTCGGTGGCCTGGTCGCAACGCGGCGCGAGGCGCGGATCGCCGAGCACGAACGCAACAATGCGCGCGACGTCGGCGAGGTGATGGCGCACCTGCTGAGCCACGCCAATCCTTCCGTTGCCGGTGCCGACTCCGGCGCCACCACCATCGCCGCGGTGATGGACCGCATCCGCGACCAGCTCGCCGCCGGCGCCTTCGACGCGCGCCCCGAGGTCAAGGTCGAACTCGCGCGCATCATCAGCGACAACCTGCGCTGGCAGGGCCGCTACGCCGACGCCAGCGCGTTGCTCGGGCAGCGCATCGACACCATCCGCAGCCGCCTCGCCGAACACCCGACGCTGCCATTGCTGGCCGATGCCGACGAAGCGGCGACGCTGTTCGACCAACAGCGGCTGCAGGAATCCGACGCGCTGTTCGCGCGCACCGTGCCGCGCCTGCGCACCGCGTATGCCGACGGCGCGATCGAGGCGCCGGCGCTGGTCACCGCGCTCAACTTCTGGGGCTACCTGCGGCGCACGCTGGGCGACTCGGCCGCGGCCGAGGCGCACTTTCGCGAAGCGCTCGGGCGGGCCGACGCGCTCGCGCCCGAGGAGTTCTTCCACATCAGCACCACCCAGAGCGTGCTCGCCTCGACGCTCGCCGACCAGGGCCGCTTCGATGCGGCGCTGAGCACCGCCGCGGCGGCAGTGCGCGCGTTCGAGAGCGTCCCCGGGCGCACGCTGATGCCGGACTACGGCTTCGCGCTGACCGTGCATGCCGGGTTCCTGGTCGAAGGCGCGGAACTCGCCGCTGCCGATACCGAACTGACGCGCGCCGAAGCGCTGTTCCGGCGCACGCTCGGCGACGCCCACCTGTGGCTCGGCGACAACCTGCGCAACCAGGCGCTGCTCGCGCTCGCACTCGGCGACATCGACCGCGCCGCGCGCAACGCCGACGCCGCCCGCGCCATCTACGAGCGCAGTTTCGGCGAGAAGTACGACCACTACCCGACGGTGCTGGTCGCGCAGGCCGAAGTCGCCGCCGCGCGCGGCGCGCACGCCGACGCCGAAGCCCTGTTCCGCCGCGCCCTGCGCCTGCGCGAAGCCAACCTGCCGCGCGGGCACTTCTTCACCGCGCTCGCCCAGAGCGCCTTTGGCGCCTGGCTCGCGCACCGCGACCCCGCCTCACCCGAGGCGCGCGCCCTGCTCGAGTCCGCCTACGCCACGCTGCGCCAGACCCAGGGCGAATCCAACCCCCGAACCCGCCTCGCCCGCACCCGCCTCGAAGAACGGGGTGAAAAACGGGGTCAGAACACATTTCCGGACCAGCCGCCGCAGCGTTGAGGCTGGCGAACTGTGTTCTGACCCCGAGCGTGGACCCCGAGCGTGCGTGACGCCCCCAGCGTGCGCCGGTTGCCAGCCGGATGCCGCAGAGCCTAAGCTCCGCGAACCTAACCGATGGGTTTGCTGTGAAGGTTGCCGGATACCGTGGTCATGCGCTCGTCGTCCTGACGCGTGACGAGCATTGTCCGCCTCACGTGCATGTCGGCGATGCGGATTGGGAAGCGCGGTTCAAGTTCGGTTTCTGGCACGACACGGTATGCCTGTGGGACGTGATCCCGACGCAGAATGCACCCAGGACGTCCTTGCTGGAGCAGTTGCGGCAGACGCTGATGAAGCCCGGCAATCTGCGTAGGGCGCGGGAGGCGTGGTGGCTCAGTCGGCAGACGGTATGCCTGGACAACTTGCGTTGGCAGCCTGGCACGCAGGAAGTGGTAAGGGCCGAGAAAGCCAAGCGCGGAGCGCGCAAGATCTTCTCGGCGACGTTTGACACGACCGGTTACAAGACCGTGTTGCAGCTGGAGGGAGAAGTCCAGGTGGAGATCGAGCTATGACCAAGATCCGAGTCAAAGCCAGGCGGCGCGATGACGTTCCGGTTACCGCTGTCGTCTTGTCGAAGGCCATCGAGCGCGGCCGCAAGCGGAAGGACGCGGGCGTGCACGCGACTGCGCTGCGCTATCTCACGGTGTCCAGGGCGCTGCTGGTGTCGTTCGCGGATGCGACCGCGGTGGCGTTGCCGGTGCGCAACTACCCCGAACTGGCAGCGCTGAGCGTGGCCCAACTCAAGCGCGTAGTGCTGGGCATGGGCGGCAGCGCCTTGTGCCTGGACGAAGAGGACCTCCACGTCTCCATTGCCGGGATGGTGGCAGCCAGTGCCCCGCTTCGCTGCATGGCGGTCACGGTCGCGGCAGCGCGCAGCGGCGCCCGCACCAGCGAAGCCAAGGCCGCCGCTTCTCGTGAGAACGGCATGAAAGGCGGCCGGCCGCGCAAGCGGCTGCAGACGGCCTGACCCCGTTTCCCTACCGCAACCGCAGCGCTTCCGGATACGGCGCGATTTCGGGTGGGTCGCCGGCGCGGAAGCGGTCTTGCAGCGAGCGCCACCAGGAGGCGGTGAAGATTTCGCTGTGGGTGACGAGCAGGGCGGCGCGGTCGTCGGCGGAGAGGCCGAGGAACTGCGGGAACTGTTCCGGGAAGACGTCGTGTTCGTCGACGTGGAACCATGCGCCGTGGTGCATTTCTTCGTCGATGTTCTGCGCCTTGGGCAGGTCGCGGAAGCGGCATTCGCTGACCAGGCAGAGTTCGTCGTAGTCGTAGAAGATGGCGCGGCCGTGGCGGGTGACGCCGAAGTTCTTGAGCAGCAGGTCGCCGGGGAAGACGTTGCAGGTGGCGAGGTCCTTGATCGCCTGGCCGTAGTCGAGGATGGCGCGGCGCGCGATCGCCGGCGCGTCCTCCATCACCAGCAGGTTCAGCGGGCGCAGGCGGCGTTCGACGTAGCAGTGCAGCAGCACCACGTCGTCGCCGTCGGCGACCACCGACTCGCGGCAGCCGCCGAGCAGTTCTTCGAGCACCGTCGGCGCGAAGCGGCTGCGCGGGAAGCGCAGGTGGCGGAACTCCTGGGCGTCGATCAAACGCCCGGCGCGGTCGTGCTTGAACACCAGCTGGTACTTGTTCATCACGTCCTGGCGCGCGACCGTCTTCGGCGGCGCGAAGTGGTCGCGGATGACCTTGAACACCAGCGGGTAGTCGGGCAGCGTGAACACCGCCATGACCATGCCCTTGGCGCCGGGCGCGTGCACGAAGCATTCCGGGCTCTGCTCGAAGTGGCGGAAGAAGTGGCGATAGCGCTCGGTCTTGGCCTGCTTCAGGCGACCGAGCATCGAGTACCACTCGTCCACCGCCTTGCGCGGCAGCAGCGTCTTCAGGAACACCACGGCGTCGCCGACGGTCTCGAAGTCGGCGAGGAAGTAGGAGCGGGTGATGCCGAACAGCACCGCGACGTCGTCGCGCTCGGTCAGCACCGCGTCGACGCCGATGCCGCCATCGGCGTGGTGGTTGAGCGCGATCACGATCGGCGCGTAGCGGTCGGCGCCGAAGATGCGCCCGACCAGGTAGGCGCGACGTTCGCGGTAGAACACCGTCTCCAGCATCTCGATGGCGCGGATCGGGCGCTCGCCCCAGTGCGTGAGCCGGCGCTCCAGGTCGAGCGCCAGCGCCGCGGCGTCGGCGCGGCGGTCGGCGTAGGGCACCTCGAACGGGTAGTCCTCGAGCAGCCGGTCGAGGCTGTCGGCGAGCGAGTCGCCGACCGAGTAGCTGTGGCGTGCGACCGGGTGGGTGATGCGGTCGGTCGGCTCGATGCGCAGCGCCACGAACTCGATGTCGGCATCGACACCGCGGGTCTTGAAGAAACGTCGCGTCAGCGTGTTGTAGTAGGTCTGGTACAGCTCGCCATCAAGCAGGCCGCGGATCGCCTGCTCGAACGCCGGCTTGATGCGCAGCCACAGCGCGCGTTCGCCGGCGTGTTCGCGCAGGGTCGCGAGCAGCGCCGCGCTGGCTTCGGCGACGCAGCGGTCGTAGAGCTCGATGCGCTCGACTAGGTCGGCCTGCATCAGCGCCCACTCGCGCCGCTCGAAGCGTGCCCGCGCGCGCTGCGTGATCGCGCGGAAGCGGTCGTTGTAGTCATCGAAACCGGCGCGCAACTGTTGCGCGGCGTGCTGGGCAAGTTGGTCGAGCATCGGAGCACCACGGGGAGCCAGCGCCCGAAATCGCACAGTCGGCGCGCAAACGCAACGTGCAGCCAGCCTGAATGTCACGCCAAGAATTGTGTAACCGTAACGCGGTCTTCACCGCGCCGCGCGCAAAACGGCGCAGCATCCGGCCGGGTGCAACCAAGTCGGCGGCAAGAGGACCGGGCGATGGACTTCAGACCGCTGTCGTGGGAGGCGCGATTCGAGTGCGGCATCGCGCTGATCGACGCGCAGCACCAACGCCTGGTGCAGCTGGTGAACCGGCTGAGTCTGGTGCGCGAGGAGCACGAGGTCACGGCACTGCCCGCGATCGTGACCGAGCTGCGCGGCTATGCGCAGTACCACTTTGCTGCCGAGGAGCAGATCTGGCGCCGCGGCGTCGCCGAAGCCGAACTGGCGCGGCACCTGGCGTTGCACGCCGGATTCGTCGAGCAGCTCGAGACCTTTCGCATGGCCTTCGCCGAACGGCCGCTCGACCTGGCGCGCGCGCTGCACGCCTACCTGTGCTCGTGGCTGGTGCTGCACATCCTCGGGGACGACCAGCAGATGGCGCGCACCACCATTGCCGCCGGCGCCGACGTTGGCGCAGTGCGGGAACACGCCCCGAGCGCCGCCTCCGAGGCGCTGCTGCTCGGCGCGCTGCAGAGCATGGACCGGAGCCTGAGCACGACCAACGCGCGCCTGAGCACCCTGAACCTGGAGCTGGAACAGCGCGTGCAGGAGCGCACGCGCGAACTTCAGGCGTTGTTGCTGAGCGAGCAGGAAGCGCGCCGCGAGGCCGAGGCCGGACGCGCGGCGATGCTGCGCGAGCACGAGATGCGCATGCGGCTTGCGACCATGCTGGAGCGCATGGGCGAGGGCTTCGTGACCATTGACCGCGACTGGACCATCACCTACGTCAACGCCGAGGCCGAGCGCCTGTGCCGCGCCACGCGCGCCGAACTGGTCGGCCGCAACGTCTGGGAAGCCTTCCCGGAGGGCCGCGGATCGGCGTTCGAGGCCGCGCATCGGCGGGTCTTGCGCTATCAGGTGCCGGTGCGCCTGCTCGAACACTACGCGCCGCTCGACCTGTGGTCGGACACGCGCGTGTTCCCGACCGATGAGGGCCTGGCGATCTACTTCCGTGACGTCAGCCACGAGCGCGAGCTGGAGGAGCAGGTGCGCCAGGCGCAGCGGCTGGAGTCGCTCGGGCAGATCACCGGCGGTGTCGCGCATGATTTCAACAACCTGCTGACGGTGGTGCTCGGCAACGCCGAGATGCTGACCGACAAGCTCGAACACGAACCGCGCCTGCAGCCGCTGGCGCGGATGATCCAGGGCGCCGCATTGCGTGGCGCCGAGCTGACGCGCGCCTTGCTGGCGTTCGCGCGACGCCAGCCGCTGGACCCGCGCGCGGTCGACCTGAACGCGCGCATCGTCGACCTGCAGGGCCTGCTCGGCCGCGCGCTCGGCGAACACGTGGCGATCCAGATCGAGACGGCATCCGAGCTGCCGCCGGCGCTGGTCGATCCGGCGCAGTTCGAGAACGCGCTGCTGAACCTGTGCCTGAACGCGCGCGACGCCATGCCCGGCGGCGGTCGTCTGGTCATCGAGACCGCACAATGCACGCTGGCCGCGGATGCGCAGGTGCAACTGCCGTTGCCGCCCGGCAGCTACGTGCTGGTGAGCGTCTCCGACAACGGCGTCGGCATCGCCCCGGAGCACCTGGCGCAGGTGTTCGAGCCGTTCTTCACGACCAAGGACAAGGGCAAGGGCACCGGGCTCGGGCTGTCGATGGTGTACGGCTTCGCCAAGCAGTCCGGCGGACATGTCTCGATCGAATCCACGCCCGGCGCCGGCACCACCGTGCGCCTCTACCTGCCGCGCGCAGCGCATGCCGTCGCCGAGGCGGTGCCGGACCTGGCCCAGCGCACGCCGAGCGGCGGGCGCGAGTGCATCCTGCTGGTCGAAGACGACGTGCTGGTGCGCCGCTATGCCGGCGACCAGCTGGCGGCGCTCGGCTATCGCGTGCTGCAGGCGGGCGATGGCCCGGAGGCGCTGGAGGTCCTGCGTGCCGAGGACGACATCGACCTGCTGTTCACCGACATCGTGATGCCGGGCGGCATGAACGGGCGCCAGCTCGCCGACGCCGCGCTGGCGCTGCGACCGCGGCTGAAGGTGCTCTATACCTCCGGCTACACCGAGAACGCGGTGGTCCACGACGGCCGCCTCGACCTCGGCGTGCTGCTGCTGAACAAGCCCTACCGCCGCGCCGAACTGGCGCTCGCGGTGCGCACGGCGCTGGAGCGCGCGCCGGACGAAGGCAGCGCACGCGCCGCCGGCGGACGCGCCGCTTAAGAAAGCCCTAAGGCCAGCGCGCGAGCATGGTGTCGAAGGAGACACCATGAACGCATCGATCCGATCCGCATCCCCGTCGCGCCTGGCCCTGCTGCTCGCCAGCCTCGCGCTTGCCGCCGCCGGCGCACGCGCCGAGTCGCCGGTGCAGATCCGCGACGGCTACGCCACGCTCGCCGGCGCAACGCCACAGGCCGCGCGCGGCCAACAGTTCTTCACCAGCCGCCACGGTGCGGACTGGAGCTGCTCGTCCTGCCACGGCGCGGTGCCGACCGCGACCGGCAAGCATGCGGTTACCGGCAAGCCGATCCAGCCGTTGGCGCCGGCCTTCAACGCCGAGCGCTTCCGCACTCCGGCCAAGGTCGAGAAGTGGTTCCGGCGCAACTGCAACGACGTGCTCGGGCGCGAATGCACCGCAGCCGAGAAGGCCGACGTGCTGGCCTGGTTGTTGACGCTCAAACCCTGAACCCAAGGAGGCGGACCATGAATCACTCGTTCCCGTTCGTCTTGCTGCTGCTTGCCGGCGCGGTCGCCGCAGCGGACACGACCTCGTCGGCGCGCGCGAAGCGTCCGCCGCCACCGCCGGTCTATCTCGAAGAGTGCACCGGCTGTCACGCCGCCTACCTGCCGCGGATGTTGCCCGCGGCGTCCTGGCAGCGACTGCTCGGCGGACTGCCGACCCATTTCGGTGTCGATGCCTCGCTCGATGCCGCCACGCTGGCTGCGTTCCGGCCCTGGCTGCTCGACAACGCCGGCGACGCGCAGCGCTTCCCGGTGGCGCCGGAGCAGGACCGCATCACCCGCGCCCAGTGGTTCACGCGACAGCACCACGGGATCAAGCCCGCCACCTGGCAGCGGCCGGCGATCGGTTCCAAGTCCAATTGCGGCGCCTGCCATGGCCAGGCCGACCAGGGGAAGTACGGTGAACACGACGTCCACATCCCGAAGTGAGCCCCGGCGGCCGCGCGTGCTGGTCTGGGACGCGCCGGTGCGCGTCTTCCACTGGCTGATGGTGCTGTGCTTCGCCGGCGCCTGGCTGACCGCCGAGAGCGAACGCCAGCGGCTGCTGCACGTGTGCTTCGGCTACAGCATGGCCGGACTGGTCGGGTTCCGCCTGATCTGGGGGTTTCTTGGCAGCCGCTACGCGCGCTTCGCCGAGTTCGTGCGCGGCCCGCGCGCCGTCACGCGTTACCTGATCGGGCTGCTGCGTGGCGCGCCGGAGCACTTCCGCGGCCACAACCCGGCCGGTGCGGTCGCGATCCTGCTGCTGCTCGGCCTGACCGCGCTGGTCGCGCTCGCCGGCCACGCCAGCTACGAGGAGCTGGCCGGCGACTGGACCGAGGAGCTGCACGAGGGCGCCGCCTACGCGCTGCTGCTGGTGGTCGTGGTGCATGTGCTCGGGGTGCTGGCGAGCAGCGTCCTGCATCGCGAGAACCTGGTGCGGGCGATGATCAGCGGGCGCAAGGCCGGCGCCCCGCACGACGCCATCGCGCGCGCCCACCTCGGCCTGGCGCTGGCGTTGCTGCTCGCCGTGATCGGGTTCTGGGTCTGGCAACTGGCCCCGGTCGCGAGCGTGCCCGGCGCCGACGCCACAGTGGGAGAATCGCGGCCATGCGAATCCTCCTCGCCGAAGACGACCCCCTGCTCGGCGACGGCCTTCGCGCCGGGCTGCGCCAGCGCGGCTGGCAGGTCGACTGGGTGCGCGACGGCGAAGCCGCCGAGCGCGAGCTGAAGGCCGAGGCGTATGCCGCCGCCGTGCTCGATCTGGGTCTGCCGCGCAAGGACGGGCTCGACGTGCTCGCGGCACTGCGGCGCGCGCGGGTGGACGTGCCGGTGCTGGTGCTGACCGCGCGCGACGCGATCCCGGACCGCATCCGCGGTCTCGATCTCGGCGCCGACGACTACGTGCTGAAACCCGTCGATCTCGACGAACTCGCGGCGCGCCTGCGCGCCCTGGTGCGCCGCGCGCACGGCCAGCCGCAGGAGTGTCTGCAAGCACAGGATGTGGTGCTCGATGCGGCCGCGCGCACGGTACGCCGCGGCGGCGTCGTGGTGCCGCTGTCGACACGCGAGTTCGACCTGCTGCAGCAGCTGATGCTGAGCGCCGGGCGCGTGCTGTCGCGCGAACAACTGGAGCAGCGCGTGTACGGCTGGGGCCAGGAAGTCGAGAGCAATGCCATCGAGGTGCACGTGCACCACCTGCGCCGCAAGCTCGGCGCCGAGCTGATCCAGACCGTGCGCGGCGTCGGCTATGTGCTGGCGCGCGAGGCAGCGCGGTGAGCCGGCGCGCGCCTTCGCTGCAGGGCCGCATGCTCGGCCTGGTGCTCGGTCTGGTCGCGGCGGTGTGGCTCGGCAGCGCGACGCTGACCTGGCTCGACACCCGCCACGAGCTCGAAGAGCTGCTCGACAGCCACCTGGCGCAGGCGGCCGCAGTGCTGGTCGCGCAGCAGTACGACGCCGACCACGACGAACGCCACGTCGACGCGCCACGCCTGCATCGTTACGCCACCACCGTCGCGTTCCAGGTGTTCCATGACGGGCGTCTGGCGCTGCATTCGGCGAACGCGCCGCGCACGCCGCTGGTCGACCTCGACGCCGGTGGCGGCGGTTTCCATCGCGTGCGTCGCGACGGCGTGGCTTGGCGCGTGTTTGTCACCCGCGGGCGCGAGCGCGACATCACCGTGCTGGTCGGCGAACGCATCGACTCGCGCAACGCGATCCTGTGGGCGGTGCTGGCCGCTGCCTCGTGGCCGCTGCTGCTGGCGCTGCCGCTGCTCGCGTTCGGCGTGTGGTGGGCGGTGCGGCGCGGGATCGCGCCGTTGCATCGGCTCGGGCGGCAGCTGGCACAACGTCGACCGCAGGCGCTGGAGCCGCTGGCGCTCGACGCCGCCGATCGCGAACTGCTGCCGCTGCTCGATGCGCTGAACGGCTTGTTCGAACGCATCGCCTCGCTGATGAGCGCCGAACGCCGCTTCACCGCCGATGCCGCGCATGAGCTGCGCACGCCGATCGCGGCGATCCGCACCCAGGCCCAGGTCGCGCTGGCCGAGGGCGACGACGAGCTGCGCCGGCATGCATTGGGCGCGACCATTGCCGGCTGTGATCGCGCGGCGCGGCTGATCGACCAGCTGCTGACCTTGTCGCGGCTGGAGTCCTCGGGCGCGCTGGTCACGACCGCGGTCGACCTGGCGGCGTTGACCCGGCGCGTGCTCGCCGAGCTGGCGCCGCGCGCGATCGCCAAGGCGCAAGTGCTGGAGTTCGACGGCGATACGCCCGCGCCGGTCAGCGGTGACGAAACCCTGCTCGCGGTGCTGCTGCGCAATCTGGTCGACAACGCCATCCGCTACAGCCCGAACGGCGCCCGCATCGAGGTCGCGATTCGCGGCGCGGGCGCAGCGGTCGAGCTCGACCTCGACGACAGCGGGCCCGGCCTGGACGATGCCGCGCGGCAGCGGCTGGGCGAGCGCTTCTTCCGCGTCGGCGCCGGTGAGGAAAGCGGCAGCGGACTCGGCTGGTCGATCGTGCGGCGCATCGCGCAGGTCCATGGCCTGCGCGTCGAAGCGCAGTCGCCGGGGAGGCTGGGCGGGCTTTGCGTGCGCCTGCGCGGCGCTACACCGGCACCCGCCGTTCGCCCTTGACCTCGCGCAGGCTGAAGCTGGTGGCGATCTCGCGCACGCCGGGCAGGCGGCGCACGCGCTCGCGCACGAAGCTGGCGAAGTCGTCGAGCGAGCGTGCGATCACTTCCAGCTGGTAGTCGTACTTGCCGCTCAGGTTGTGGCAGGCCAGCACCTGGTCGAGCAGCTGCACTTCGCGTTCGAAGGCGCTGGCGATCTCGGCGGTGTGGTTCTCCAGCTGCAGCTGCACGAAGCCGCGCACGCCGAAACCGAGGCGGCGCTCGTCGAGGCGGGCGTGGTAGCCGGCGATCACGCCGGCGGCTTCGAGCGCGCGCACGCGCCGCCACACCGGGGAGTGCGACAGCGAGACCAGCGCGGCGAGGTCGGCGACGCTGCGGCGGGCGTCGTCCTGGAGCGCGGCGAGGATGCGACGGTCGTTGCGGTCGAGCTGCGGCGCTGCGTCAGGTGCTGGAGGCATGATCAACCCCAAGTTGCGGCATGAATGCGACAAGTCTTGCACGACAACCGGATCTGCGGGCGAAAAGCGCAAGAAATGTGCGGTAGATGCGGCGAATAATGTCCGCAGGCAATCCCGCCTGCTGTGCGACGAGTCGTGTCATGCCCGGTCTCTGCAAAGGCGATCCGCGTTCCAAGGCTCCGGCGGTCGGCAGCGCGGCGTGGGTCAACGAACTCGGGCGCGCACGGCGGCCGGGTCCGGCACTGCCTGCCGCGGCCTTGCCGGCTGCGCTGGGTTCCTCGACCCTGTCGGTGCATGCCGGCAGCCGCGACGACCCGGCCACCGGTGCGGTCGGCACGCCGATCTACCAGAACAGCACCTTCGTGCTCGGCGCCGAGCAGTACCGCGCCATCGACCAGGGCTATGCGCGCGACCGCTTCATCTACACCCGCTACGGCAATCCCAGCCAGTGGGCGGTGCAGGAGAAAATTGCCGCGCTCGAAGGCGCCGAGTCGGCACTGGTGTTTGCGAGCGGCATGGCCGCCATCGCCGCCTCGGTGCTGGCCATGCTCGATCGCGGCGTGCACCTCATCGCGTCCAAGGAGCTGTACGGCGGCAGCTACGCCTTCTTCCACCACGAGCTGCCGTCGCTCGGGTTCAGCGTCAGCTACGTCGACCCGCGCGACCCGAACGCGGTGCGCGCGGCGCTGCGCCCGAACACCATGCTGCTGTTCTTCGAGGCGATGACCAACCCGCTGCTGAACCTGGTCGACATCGCGGCGATGGCGGCGATCGCGCGCGCTGCCGGCGCCAAGCTGATCGTCGATGCGACCTTCGTGTCGCCGCTCGGCGTGCGCGCGCTCGAACACGGTGCCGACCTGGTGCTGCATTCCGGCTCGAAGTATCTCAATGGCCACAGCGATCTGATCTGCGGCGCCGTTGCCGGCTCGCGCAAGTATGTCGACCGCGTCTGGCCGCGCCTGCTCGCCTACGGCGGCTGCCTCGATCCGCACGCCTGCTTCCTGCTCGAACGCGGCCTGAAGACGCTGGCGCTGCGCATGCGCGCGCACGAGCAGGGCGCGAGCGCGATCGCCGAATACCTGGCGCGCCATCGGCAGGTCGGTTGGGTGCGGCATACCTCGCGCGCCGATCATCCCGACCATGCGCTTGCCACGCGCCAGCTGCGCCAGCACAGCGGCGTGGTCGCGTTCGCGCTGCACGGCGGCGATGCTGCGGCACTGGCGCTGCTGCCGCGGCTGCGGCTGATGCGCGAAGCGACCAGTCTCGGCGGCGTCGAGACCCTGGTCAGCCTGCCGTTCAACACCTCGCACGCCGCGTTCACCGCCGAGCAGCGCGCGCAGATCGGCATCCCGCCGGGTTGCGTGCGCCTATCGGTCGGCATCGAGGACCCCGCCGACCTGATCGCCGATCTGGACCAGGCGCTGGCCACGATCTGAACCCCACCCGGAGCACGACATGAAGAATGGCATCGCCACCGCCGCCCTCGCCGAACTCGCGGCCGAAGTGGGCGAACGACCGCAGCAGGGTTGCGTCGCCTATGGCGTGCAGTTGAACTGGCGTTCGGGCACGCGTGCCGAGGTCGAGGCGCTGCCGATGCGCATCGGCGACGAGCAGGTCAGCCGTGGCCTGCGCTGGGAGATCGACGAACCGCGCCAGCTCGGCGGCAGCAATCACGCGCCGAATCCGCAGGAATACCTGCTGAGCGGGCTCGGCGGTTGCCTGATGGTCGGGTTCCTGGTCGGCGCCAGCGTGCGCGGCATCCAGATCGAACGCTTCGCCATCGAGGTGCGCGCCGAGCTCGATCTCGCCGGCTTCCTCGGCGTGCGCAAAGGTGCGCCGGTCGCGCTCGGCGGCATCCGCTATGTCATGCACGTGCAGGCCGAGGCCGGCGACGCCGAGCTGGAGGAGCTGCGCGAGCTGGCCGAGGCACACAGCCCGAATGCGATGACGCTGGCGCATGGCGTGCCGATCCACGGCGCGCTGGCGCGCACGTCGCGCTGACGCGCCGGCAGTGATCGCCGATACTCGCCGCCCCGCACGTGGCCCGCACGAGACGCCGATGACCCCGAACCCGAATGCTGCCGAGTACCTGACCCGCGCGGCCGCCGGCCAGGCCGACGCCGACCCGCAGGAAACCCGCGAGTGGCTCGAAGCCTTCGACGCGATCGTCGCCTGCGCCGGCGGCGACCGTGCGCAGTACCTGTTCGACCGCCTCGCCGACCATGCATTGCAGCGCGGGGTGCAGTCGCAACGGGCGCGCGTCACGCCGTATCGCAACAGCATTCCCTTGTCGCGGCAGCCGCACTACCCGGGCGACGAGGCGCTGGAGGCGAAGCTCGGCGCTGCGATCCGCTGGAATGCGATGGTCATGGTCATGCGTGCGAACCGCGACGGGCTGGAGCAGGGCGGGCACATCGCCTCCTACGCATCGGCGGCGGATCTGTTCGAGGTCGGCTTCCAGCACTTCTTCAAGGCCGACGCGCACCCGCACGGTGGCGATCTGGTGTTCTTCCAGCCGCATTCCGCGCCCGGGGTGTACGCGCGCGCCTTCCTCGAAGGCCATCTCGACGCATCCGACCTGGACCACTACCGCCGCGAGATCGGCGGCGGCGGGCTGTGCTCGTACCCGCACCCGTGGCTGATGCCAGGGTTCTGGCAATTTCCGACCGGTTCGATGGGGCTCGGCCCGATCAACGCCATCTACCAGGCGCGGTTCCTGCGCTACCTGCATCATCGTGGCCTGCGCGACGCCGGCCAGCGCCGCGTCTGGGGGTTCTTCGGCGATGGCGAGATGGACGAGCCGGAATCGGTCGGCGCGCTGTCGCTGGCCGCGCGCGAAGGCCTCGACCACCTGACCTTCGTGATCAACTGCAACCTGCAGCGGCTGGACGGGCCGGTGCGCGGCAACGGCCGCATCGTCGACGAACTCGAAGCGCTGTTCACCGGTGCCGGCTGGCACGTGATCAAGGTGCTGTGGAGCTCGGACTGGGACCGTCTGTTCGCGCGCGATAGCCAGGGCGAACTGCTGCGCGCGTTCGCGCATACCGTCGACGGCCAGTTCCAGACGCTGTCGGCAACCGATGGCGCCTACAACCGCGAGCGCTTCTTCGCGCAGACGCCGGGGCTTGCGGCGCTGGTCGCCGACCTCGCCGATGCCGACATCGACCGCTTGCGCCGCGGCGGCCACGACGCGCGCAAGCTGTACGCGGCCTATGCCGCCGCGACCGCGCACCGCGGCCAGCCGACGGTGATCCTGGCCAAGACCATGAAGGGCTATGGCATGGGCGCGAGCGGCCAGGGGCGCATGACCACACACCAGCAGAAGCACCTCGACGACGCCGACCTGCGCGCGTTCCGCGACCGCTTCGGCATTCCGCTCGACGACGCCGCGATCGCCGCATTGCCGTTCCATGCGCCGGCCGCAGACAGCCCCGAGATGCGCTACCTGCACGCGCGCCGCCAGGCGCTCGGCGGCTACCTGCCGCGGCGTCGTGCACAGTCGTCGCAGACCGTCGCGGTGCCGCCGGCTTCGAGCTGGGCGGGCTTCGCCTTCGCCGCCGACGGCAAGTCGATGTCGACGACGATGGCGGCGGTGCGCATGCTCGGCAACCTGCTCAAGGACCCGGTGCTCGGCCCGCGCATCGTGCCGATCGTCGCCGACGAGGCGCGCACCTTCGGCATGGCCAACCTGTTCCGCCAGGTCGGCATCTACGCGCCGCACGGCCAGCTGTACGAGCCGGAGGATCGCGACACGATGCTCTACTACCGCGAGGAAACCAGCGGCCAGATCCTGGAGGAAGGCATTTCCGAAGCGGGCGCGATCAGCTCCTGGATCGCCGCGGCGACCAGCTACAGCGTGCACGATCTGCCAATGCTGCCGTTCTACATCTACTACTCGATGTTCGGCTACCAGCGCATCGGTGATCTGGTCTGGGCCGCCGCCGACCAGCGTGCGCGCGGGTTCCTGTTCGGCGCCACCGCCGGGCGCACCACGCTGAACGGCGAAGGCCTGCAGCATCAGGACGGCAGCTCGCCGGTGATGTTCGCAACGGTGCCGAACTGCCGCTGCTACGACCCCGCGTTCGCCTACGAGATCGCGCTGCTGCTCGACGCCGGCGCCCGCGCGATGCTCGACGCGCAGCGCGACGAGTTCTGGTACCTGACCGTCGGCAACGCCAACGTGCCGATGCCGTCGCCGCCCGCCGGCGATGTCGAGGCCCTGCGCGAGGCCGTGGTCGGCGGGCTGTATCGCTTCGCCGGCGACGACACGGCGGCGCTGCAGTTGCTCGGGTCGGGGGCGATCCTGAGCGAGGTGCTGCGCGCGCAAGCGCTGCTGCGCGACGACTTCGGCATCGCCGCCGCGGTCTGGAGCGCGACCAGCTACAGCGAACTGCAGCGCGACGCGATCGCCTGCGAACGCGCGGCGCGCCTTGGCGACGCGACGCGCACCAGCTTCGTCGAACGGCAACTCGGGCCGACGCGTGGCCCGGTGATCGCCGCCAGCGACTACGTGCGCGCCTGGCCGGAGTCGATCCGCGCCAGCGTGCCGCGCCGTTACGTCACCCTCGGCACCGACGGCTTCGGCCGCAGCGACACCCGCGCCGCGCTGCGTGCGTTCTTCGAGGTCGACGCCGAGTCGATCGTCATCGCCGCGCTGCACGCACTCGCGCAAGATGCCGCGGTCGATCCTGACACCGTTGCCGCCGCGCGCCGCCGCTACGGCCGCGAGCGCATCGACGTGGAACCGTGGCGGCGCTGAAGAAGCGTCCGTGCAACGAGCACCGGCTGCCGCTTGAGTGGCTACGAGGGCGGCTGCTACCGTGCAGCGCTTTCCGTGGCCGTGAACCGTGCGACCTTCCTCCCGCTCCTACCCGGCCCTAGATCTCATGCGCGGCTTTTCGGCGCTGACGATCTTGGTATTCCATGTGATCGCCATTTCGCGCTGGGAGTCGTTTCCGGATTCAGGCCCCTTGGTGTGGTTCCGCGTGAGCTTTCTGCGCGTCGACCTGTTCTTCGTGCTTAGCGGCTTCGTCATCGCGTTGGCGGCGATGCGTGAACAGGAGCGCGGGGAAGGCGCCCGCGGACGCTTCCTGTTCCGACGCCTGGCGCGGTTGGCGCCAGCGTATTTCATCAGCAGCTTCGTCTGGCTGATGCTCAATGAATTCTCCGTACTGAGGCAGCCGGATGCCTGGCTGCAAGCGTTGACGCACCTGACCTTCACCTACAACCTGTGGCCAAACACCATGGGTTCGATCAATGGCGTCACTTGGACGCTCGGTGTCGAGGTGCAGTTGTACCTGCTGCTCGCACTGCTCATGCCAGTGCTGGCGCGCTGGCGGGCGGCACGCACCGCGCTGGCGGTGCTGCTGATCGCGCTGCTTTATCGCCTGACCAGCCAGTTCATTCAGATCGAAGTGCTTGGGCGGAGTCCCGACACGGCGCCGCTATGGTTCTTCTCGGTGCAGGTGCCGGGGATGCTCGATGTGTTCGGAATGGGAGTCGCACTCGCGCTCGTCGCGCGCCAACGCGGTCTGACGCCGGCCACCCCGGCGCGCTGGCTGCTGATCGCGGCCTGCGTGCTTTCGTTTACGTCGCTGTTGGTTTCGGCGTTATGGGCAAACGCCGCCCACTACTGGCATTCGTACTTCTGGGCGTCCGGCTTCCGCACGCTCGTGGCGCTGATGGTCTTGGGCTGGCTGTGGCTGGCCGTGGCCATGCCGTCGGCCTGGGCAGCGCGGATATCGGTTTGGGCGCGCTATCCCGGCACCATCAGCTATGGCCTCTTCCTCTGGCACATGCCCGTCACCCAGTGGCTGCTCGCGAATACCAGTCTGCGCGAGTGGCAACTGCTGGGCGCGTGCATCGGCGTGACCGGAGCAATCGCTGCGATCAGCTGGCATGGGATGGAGAAGCCCATCCAGGAGTGGGCGCGCCGCCGGGGAGACCGCCTGCGTGGCGGTCTTTCCGAAAACACCACAGTCGCCTGAAACGGGGCGCCATGCCAGGGCGCCACTTTCGCCCTATCCTTGGGCCACCCAATCCGGACCCTGAAGCGCCATGACCGAACCCCGCCGCGTCGAGCACCAGATGACCGACAAGGGCTACGTGCCGGTGTACACCACGGCCGTGGTCGAGCAGCCGTGGGCGCGCTATTCGGAAACCGACCATGCAGTGTGGGGGCAGCTGTTCCGGCGCCAGCGCGAGATCCTGCGCGATCGCGCCTGCCCGGAGTTCCTGGATGCGATCGATGCGCTCGGCATGGACGACGCGCGCATCCCGAGGTTCGACGACATCAATCGACTGCTGCTCGCGGCCACCGGCTGGAAGCTGATCGCGGTCGAGGGGCTGCTGCCCGAGCTGACCTTCTTCGAGCATCTCGCCGCGCGCGAGTTTCCGGTGACCTGGTGGATCCGCCGACCCGACCAGATCGACTACATCGCCGAGCCCGACCTGTTCCACGACCTGTTCGGCCACGTGCCGCTGCTGATGAACCCGGTGTTCGCCGACTACATGCAGGCCTACGGCGCCGGCGGCGTGCGTGCCTCGACCTTCGGCAACGAACCGCTCGCGAACCTGACGCGGCTGTACTGGTACACGGTCGAGTTCGGTTTGATCGACACGCCGCAGGGGCTGCGCATCTACGGTGCCGGCATCCTCTCGTCCAAGGGCGAGTCGATCCACTGCCTGGAATCCGACGTGCCGAACCGCATCGGCTTCGACGTGCAGCGGGTGATGCAGACGCGCTATCGCATCGACAGTTTCCAGAAAACCTACTTCGTGATCGACGGTTTCGAGCAGCTGTTCAAGGCCACCGTCGATCCCGACTTCGGCCCGATCTACTACCGCATGAAGGGCGCCGAGCCGATCGCGGCGGCCAGCGTGCTCGAGTCCGATCGCGTGTTCCAGCACGGCAGCGGCATCGGCTGGGCCAGCGCGGGCGACGTCTGAAGCGCGGCGTTCCTTGCCCGCCCGCCGGCACGCCGGCACAATGACGCCCCCGCATTTGCTGCCCGCAGGCTGCCCGCGCAGCCCTGCTTCCGGAGAAACCAATGAGTCCGCATGACCAGACCTTCCTCAAGCACTTCGTCCAGTTGATCGGCGGCCTGTTCGGGCTGACCGTGGTGTTGGCCACCGGCGCCGGCTACCTGCATGCGCAGCAGCCGCAGGAAGCCAGCGCCGCGCGCGCCGCGGCGGTACAGAAGCTGATCGCGCCGGTCGGCGCGGTGCGCAGCGGCAGCGCAGGCCAGGCCGAACTCGATGCAGCCAAGGCCAAGGCCGCGGCCGATGCGGCGCCGGCGAGCGCGGCAGCGCCGGACGGGGCCGCGGTGTACAGCGGCCTGTGCGCGGCCTGCCACGGCGCCGGCGTGGCCGGTGCACCGAAGCTCGAGAAGGCGGCCTGGGAAGCACGCGTGGCACAGGGTGTCGACACCCTGTTCGCGCATGCCCGTGATGGCTTCACCGGCAAGTCCGGAATGATGCCGGCACGTGGCGGCAACCCGGCGCTGACCGACGCCGAAGTGCGCGCCGCCGTGCAGTGGATGGTCGACAACCTGAAGTGACGCCGACCCGGCCGCCCGCGGCGGCCGCCAGGCACCTCGCGCCGCCCTCGGGCGGCGCATTGGTTTGCAGTGCTGGAAATCCGATGAACCCGATGCGCTTCCCCCTCCCGTTCGCGCTGCTGGCCGCCGCCCTGCTCGCCGGTTGCCAGCCGCCTGGCGACACGCCGGATGTACCCGTGGTCGGCGACGGTGCGCTGGTCTGTGCGCAACCGGCGACGCCGATCCATGCGTTGCAGGGCGAACAGGCGCTGAGCCCAATGGTCGGTGCCACGGTCGAGGTCGAGGCCCGCATCAGCGCCAAGTTCGGCGACGGGCTCGGCGGCTTCGCGCTGGTCTCCGAGCCGGGCAGCGAGGACGCCGAGGCAGCAACCTCCGAAGGCGTGTTCGTGCGCCATCCGGAGCGGATCGAATGGCCGCTTGGTACGCGCGTGCGATTGCGGGCCACCGTCGCCGAGCTGGGTGCCGCTCCGGACACGCAGACCGCGCTGATCGAAGTGCGCGGCGTCGTCGAGTGCGCCAAGCCGGTGCCGCTGCAGCCGCGCCCGGTCGACGTGGCCGGTGCCGAGGCGCTGCACTGGGAGCGCTTCGAGGGCGAACGCATCCGCATCGAACGACCGCTGTCGCTGGTCGGCAACGACGATCTGCTGCGCAACGGTGCGCTGGTGGTGTCGTTCGACGGTCGCGACTTCATGCCGACCGAACGGCATCCGCCGGGGCCGGAAGCGCGCGCGCTCGACGCCGCCAATCGCGCCACCCGGCTGGTGCTCGACGACGCGCGCCTGGACGAGTTCCCGAAAAAGTTCTGGCACCTGCCGCAGGCGCTGACGCCGGAGTCGGCGTACCGCGTCGACTCCCAGGTCAGCGGCATCGAGGGCGTGCTCGAACAGCGCGACGGCGAGTACCGGTTGCAACTGGTCGCGCCGATCGCGGCGGTCACCCATGCGCCGCGGCCGGCGGCGCCGCCCGAGGTCGATGGCGACCTGCGCGTCGCCAGCTTCAACGTGCTCAACTACTTCAATGGCGATGGCCTCGGCGGCGGCTTCCCGACTGCGCGCGGCGCGCGCAACGCCGATGCGTTCCAGCGCCAGGGCGCGAAGATCATTGCCGCGCTGGACGCGCTCGACGCCGACATCGTGGCGCTGATGGAAGTCGAGAACGACGGCTTCGGCGAACACTCGGCATTGGCCGATCTGGTGCGCTCGCTGAACCGCAAGCGTGGCAAGCAGCGTGGCGACTACGCCTTCGTCAACCCGGGTGGCGAGCGCATCGGCGATGGCGAGATCATGGTCGCGCTGATCTACCGCAGCTCGCGCGTGCAGCCGCTCGGCGCCGCGGCCACGCACCAGCAGCCACCGTTCGGCCAGGGCTCGCGCGCGCCGCTCGCGCAGCGCTTCCAGGCCGGGTCGCTGGACTTCGTCGTGGTCGCCAACCATTTCAAGTCCAAGGGCTGCAGCGAGGCGCGCGGCGGCGACCAGGACCAGGAAGACGGCCAGGGTTGCTACAACGCCACCCGCACCGACAGCGCACGCGCGCTCGCCGACTGGCTCGCGAGCGATCCCTTGCACGCCGGCCACGATCGCGTGCTGCTGCTCGGCGACCTGAACGCCTACGGCAACGAAGACCCGCTGCGCCTGCTCGGCAGCCGCGGCTACATCGACGTGGTCGCCGCGCACAGCAGCGAGCCGGCCTACAGCTACGTCTACGGCGGCGCCTCCGGACGCCTCGACCATGCGCTCGCGAGCGCGACGCTGGCCGCCCATGTCGGCGGCGCCGGCGAGTGGCACATCAACGCCGACGAGTCGGCCGGTTTCGAGTACACGCAGCCCGACTACGACCGGCGCGCACTGAAGCGCCGCTACCGGCCCGACCCGTACCGCAGTTCCGACCACGATCCGCTGCTCGTCGGCCTGCGCTTCGCGCCCACGGTCGATGCCGCCGCGACGCCGGCGAACTGATGGCGCGATGAACCCGGTCGCGTTCCCGCAGGCCTCCGGTCCGCTGCTGCTGCAGGGCGGTGCCGGCGCGATCGAGGCGCACATCGAGTGGCCGGCACCGGCACTGGCACGCGACGCCGTGGCCGTGGTCTGCCATCCGCATTCGCTGCACGGTGGCAGCATGGGCAACAAGGTCGTCACCACCTGCGAGCGCGCGCTGCGCGAGCTCGGTTGCGCGACCCTGCGCTTCAACTTCCGCGGCGTCGGCCGCTCCGCCGGAGAATTCGACGACGGCTTCGGCGAGGGCGCCGACCTGCTTGCACTGTGCGACTGGGTGCGCAGCACGCGCCCCGCGGCGAAGCTGGTGCTGGCCGGGTTCTCGTTTGGCGCCTTCGTGTCGATGACGCGCGCCGCGGCGATCGCGCCGCAACAGCTGATCTCGATCGCGCCGCCGGTCGGGCGCTTCGACCTTGGCGCGTTCCAGCACCCGCATTGCCCGTGGCTGGTGCTGCAGCCCGACGCCGACGAGGTGGTGGACGCGCAGGCGGTGCACGCCTGGGTCGGGCGCCTGCAGCCGGCACCGGCACTGGTGCGCTTCGACGGCGCCTCGCATTTCTTCCACGGCCGGCTGGCGGAACTGCGCGCGGCGATCCAGGCCGGTGTCGCCGCGCTGCTGCCGCCGCTGGCATGAACCCGAGTGCGGCCTACCAGCGCGAGATCGATCGCGGCCAGCGCCAGGAGGACGCGGCGCAGCGCGCGCTGCTGCCGGTGCTCGACCGCATCCATGCGCAGTTGCTGGCGCGCGCCGAGCCGGCATTCGCGGCGCGATTCCTGGCGCGCTTTCGCACCCAGCCGCCGGTGCGCGGGCTGTACCTGCACGGCGGCGTCGGTCGCGGCAAGACCTTCCTGATCGACCTGCTGCACGACACCCTGCCGGTGCAACGCAAGCTGCGGCTGCATTTCCACCGCTTCATGGGACGCATCCACGAGTCGTTGCGCAGCGTCGCCGGCGAAGCGGACCCGCTGCAGCGGGTGGCGCGGCAGTTCGCGCGCGAGGCGCAGCTGTTCTGCCTGGACGAGTTCTTCGTCACCGACATCGGCGACGCCATGATCCTCGGCGAGTTCCTGCAGCACCTGTTCGCGGCCGGCGCGACGCTGGTCACCACCTCGAACCTGGAGCCGCGGCGCCTGTACGAGCACGGTCTGCAACGCGAGCGCTTCCTGCCCGCGATCGCGTTGCTCGAACGCCATTGCGAGGTGCTGCCACTCGCCAGCACGATCGACTACCGACTGCGTGCGCTGACCCGCGCCAGCGTCTACTGGACGCCCGACGGCGGCGATGCCGAGGCTGCGATGGCGTCGATGTTCGCCGCGCTCGCTCCGGGCGACCTCCGCGCCGGCGCGGCCTTGCGCGTGCACGACCGCGACATCGCGGTGCGCCGCCTCGCCGACGGCCTCGCCTGGTTCGATTTCGCCGCGCTGTGCGAGGGGCCGCGCGCGGTCGCCGACTACATCGAGATCGCGCGCAGCTTCCAGACCGTGTTCGTGTCGGCGGTGCCCCAGTTCGATGCCAGCCAGCGACTGGAGGATGCGGCCAAGCGCTTCATCCATCTGGTCGACGAGTTCTACGACCGCAACGTCAACCTGGTGCTGGCCGCCGCCGCCGTGCCGACCGCGCTGTATTGCGGGCAGCGCCACCGCCACGAGTTCGAGCGCACCGCGTCGCGCCTGATCGAGATGCAGAGTCGCGACTACCTCGCACGCGAGCACAAGCCATGAGGCACGCACGTCTGCCGGGTACGGTGTGGGCGCTCGGCGTGGTGTCGCTGCTGACCGACACCGCGTCCGAACTGGTGCATGCGTTGCTGCCGCTGCTGTTGGCCGGTTCGCTCGGCGCCAGCATGCTGGTCATCGGGCTGATCGAAGGCGCGGCCGAGGCGATGGCCGCGATCGTCAAGCTGTTCTCGGGTGCGCTCAGCGACCGCATCGGCCGGCGCAAACCGCTGGTGGTCGCGGGGTATGGATTGTCGGCGCTGACCAAGCTGGTGTTCCCGCTCGCGGCCAGCGCCGGCCTGGTGCTCGGCGCGCGCCTGGTCGATCGGCTCGGAAAGGGCATCCGCGGCGCCCCGCGCGATGCGCTGATCGCCGATGTCACCCCGCCCGAACAGCGTGGCGCCGCCTATGGTCTGCGCCAGTCGCTGGATACCGTTGGCGCCGTGCTCGGACCGCTGGCGGCGATGGCGCTGATGCTGTGGCTGCTCGATGCGCGCAAGGCGCTGTGGTTCGCGGCGATCCCCGGTCTGCTCGCGGTGCTGGTGCTGCTGGTCTACGTGCGCGAGCCTGAGCGTCACGTTGCCGAGTCGAAGCCGCCGCTCGGCCTGCGCCAGTGGCGCGCGCTCGATCGTCGCGTCTGGGGCGTGATCGGCATCGCCGCGCTGCTGCATCTGGCGCGGTTCGGCGAAGGCTTCCTGGTGCTGCACATGCGCGACTCCGGCTTCGGCAATGCACTGGCGCCACTGGCGCTGGTGCTGATGAGCCTGGCCTACACGCTCACCGCGTATCCGGTCGGTTGGTACGCGGACCGCATGTCGCGCCGCACCCTGCTCGCGGTCGGCGTGGCGATGCTGGTCGCGGCCGATCTGGTATTCGCGCTGTTGCCCGGGCGCACCGGCGCTGCGCTCGGCGTCACGCTGTGGGGCGTGCATCTGGGCTTCACCCAGGGGCTGCTCGCGGCGATGCTCGCCGACGTCGCCCCGAAGCCGCTGCGCGGTACCGCGTTCGGAGTGTTCCATCTGTGCTGCGGCGTGGCGCTGCTGCTGGCCAGCCTTGGTGCCGGTGCGTTGTGGCAGTGGCAGGGCGCGGGAGCGATGTTCCTGGTCGCCGGTCTGATCGCGGCACTGGCCGCTGCTGCCCTGCGGCATGCGCCCGAGCGCTGATTCGTATTACAATTCTCCACACTCGCCTCCCTTCGGCGTGCACGGGGAAAATCATGAAGTCCAAAGTTTGGGGCAGCTTGCTGCTGCTGTTGTGCTCTGTCTTGTTGCCGGTGGCGGCGCAAGACACGAATCAGGACAACGTTGTCATCGAACAGGCGCGCGGTGTCGATCAGCGCGTCGACTACGCATCACTGGTGAAGCTCGGTCCGTGGGATGACCGCAATTACCAGATGCGCAAGGAAGACGTGGACGTCATTCCCGCGAATGACCGCTACGTGCCGGGCGTGCCGGCCTTCTTCAAGGCGCAGAAGCGCAAGGAGATGGCGGCGCAGGGCTTCCCGCTGTACGAACACTATCCGCGCGAGTTGAACAAGGACTTCCAGTACCGCTTCGGCGGCCTGATGCGCAATGGCGTGATCCAGCCCAAGGGGCTTGGCATCTACACCCACCCGGACCCCAAGAACCCGCCGCCGCTGCGCGTGTTCGCGACCGATCCGCTGCCCAAGGCGGTGCCGATCGTCGGCGAGGGGCCGTTCGACGGCACCAACAGCGACAACGAGACCGCAGTCGAATACAGCCCGGCCAACCCGAACGTGCTGGTGCTCGGCTCCAACGGCACCGGCGGCCAGCGCATGGTCGCTTCGACCGACGGCGGCGTGACCTTCATCAACGCTGGCTCCTTCCCGAGTTCCTGCTGCGATCCGGCGATGGACTGGTCTCCCGACGGCAACATCATCTATGGCGCCACGCTCGGACAGCAGGGCGGTGCCTGCGGCGGCAGCTGGTGCACCCAGGTCTACTGGTCGTTCAACAACGGCGCCAACTGGCTCGGCCCGGTCACGGTCTCGACCGCCAGCTCGGACAAGGAATACATCCACGTCGACAAGCACCCGGGCTCGCCGTACTTCGGCCGCGCCTACATCACCTGGCACCAGGGCAACGTCATGCAGTTCGCGCGCATGAACGCAGCGCCGGTCAATGGCGGCAGCCCGATGACCTTCCACCCGGCGATCTCGTTCTCCGCCGAGGAACGCGGCATCGGCTCCGACCTGACCACCGACCACATGGGTCGCGTCTACTACTTCTGGCCGACCGTGACCAACGCATCCACCGAGGTGCGCGTGCTGCGTTCCGATGATGGCGGCGCCACCTTCGTCGACCTCGATCCCGGCAGCGCAGCGCAGAGCGCCGCGGTGTACGACCTCTGGGGCGACTTCGACTTCGCGATCCCGGCGATGGAGACGCGTCGCGCCTTCATCTACGTCTCTGCCGATGCCGACCTGAGCGGCGGCCCGCGCAATGGCCGCATCTATGCGACCTTCACCGACGAGAACCAGGCCGCCGGCAGTCCGGGCGGCGGCGGTGGCTCGGCGGCCGCGACCCACGGATGGATCGTGGTGCGCTACTCCGATGACCAGGGTGCGACCTGGCAGAGCGCGACCACCCCGCATCCGACCGGCGATCAGGCCACGGTGGATCGCTTCCACCCGTGGCTCGACGTCGACTCCGTCGGCAATGTCCACATCGCGTTCTACGACACCCGCAACTCCGGGCCCGGCCTGCGCGACAAGACCGACTTCTACTACTACATCTCGATGGATGGCGGCGCCACCTGGATCGAGGAGACCCGCGTCTCTGCAGTGACCTCGCCGAACATCACCGACGGCCAGGAGTGGGGCGACTACAACGGCATCTCGACCGCAGCCGGCAACGGCACCGTCGGCATGACCTGGACCGACAACCGCGGGCCGCAGCGCTCGTTCCTCGGCCGCGTCACCAATATCGGCGCCGGTCCGATCTACATGATGAGCACCACCCCGGGCGCCGCCGAGATCTGCGCCGGCTCGCCGCTGCCGCCGATCGACGTCACCCTGACCTCGTTCAGCGGTTACACCGGCACGGTGACGCTGAGCACTCCGGGCCTGAACGCGACCGTGTTCCCGAGCGCGACCTTCACCGTGAACCCGGTGGTGAACCCGGCGGCCGGTGGCAGCCACTCGACGCTGAACGTCACCACCTCGGCCGGTGCCAGCTCGGGCGTCTACCCGATCAACGTCCACGCCACCGACGCCGGCGGTACGCCGATCCAGCGTGACACCACGATCAACGTCACCGTGGCTGGCGGCGCGCCCGCGGCGGCCACGCTGGTCAGCCCGGCCGACGCCGCAGTCGGCGTGCCGACCACCGCGACGCTGACCTGGGATGCGATCGCCGGAGCCAGCGGCTATCTGGTCGAAGTCGCCACCGATGCGGGCTTCACCAGCATCGTGCATACCGCCACCATCACCGGCACCAGCCGTCAGGTCGGCGGCCTGGCACCGAACACGCCGTACTACTGGCGCGTGCGTGCCAGCAACGCCTGCGGCGACGGCAGCTACTCGGCGGTGCGTTCGTTCACCACCGCGAACGAGATCTGCTTCGCCGGTTCGCTGGCGATTCCGGACAACAACCCGGCCGGCGTCACCAGCGACCTGAGCGGCATCGCCGGCACGCTGACCGACCTCGACGTGCGCATCGAAGCCACGCACACCTGGGTCGGTGATACCAAGTTCACGCTGACCCATGGTGCGGTCACCCGTGCACTGATCGACCGGCCCGGCTACACCGGTTCGGGCTTCGGCTGCAGCGCCAACGACATCGCGGTCACTGCGGACGACGAAGGCCCGGATGGCACCATCGAGGCCGCGTGCAACGCCGCACCGCCGGCGGTGGGCGGCGTGCGTACGCCGAACGAGACGCTGGCAGCATTCGACGGCCAGGACTTCTCCGGCACCTGGACGCTGACTGCATCGGATCTGGCCGGCGGCGACAACGGCAACATCACCCGCTGGTGCCTGCTGGCCACGCTCGGTGCGCCCGCGAACGCCGACCTCGGCGTGTCGATGGTTGGCCCGGTGAACCCGGCCGCGGGCAGCCCGGTGACCTACACGCTGACGATCAGCAATGCGGGACCGTCCGACGCCACCGGCTTCAGCCTGGCCGACGCATTGCCGGCGACGCTGACCGGCATCAGCGCCAGCTGCGCCGTCACCGGTACCGGCAACTGCGGCACCAATGCGTCGGCGGGCCAGAACGTCTCGTTCACCGGCCTGGCACTGACCGCGGGCGGCGGCAATTCGCTGACCATCACCATCAACGCCACGCTGGATGCGGGCGCGAGCGGTTCGCTGAGCAACACCGCGACGGTCACCGCCGGCTCGCCGGGCGATGGGGCCGCCGCGAACAACACCGCGTCGCAGACCACGACGGTCATGCCCGCGGGCTTCATCTACGCGGACGGTTTCGAGTAATCGGGCCACCGCGAAAGCAACAGCAAACGGGGCGCTTCGGCGCCCCGTTTCTTTTCTGCAGCGCGATTGGTGGCACACTGCGCTCCCGCGACGACCGGAGTGGGCCATGCAGCGACTTCTGGTTCCGTTGTTCGTTGCCGCGACCCTCGCGGCGTTGGTCTGGCTGACCGGATCACAGGACCCGCAACCGCGGCTGCGCCTGCCGACGCCGGCAATGGAGGTTCCGGGCGAGGACGGCGACTATCAGCGCCGCCGCGCGGAATGGATCGAGACCCTGCATCGGCATGCGCCCGGCAGCGACTGGCGCGGGATGGATGCGAGCTTCCGAGCCAGCACGCTGCATTCGCGCATGCAGCGCATTGCCGCGCTCGCGGCCCGAGGTTCGGACCCGGATGCCTACCTGCAAGTGCATGCAGCCGCGGTCTCCGGGCAGTGGTACGAGCGCGGTGCCGGCAATGTCGCCGGGCGCACGCTGGGCACCGAGTTCGATGTCGCCGCCAACCGTCTCAACGTGCTCAGCCACGGCGGCAATCTGTGGCGCGCGGATCGCGCCGCACTCGACTGGACCAGTCCGGGCGATGCCGCCAGTTTCACACCGAACGGCAACTTCGGCTATCTGGCGCGGCTCACCGGTGGCGAGCGTCTGCTGGTGCTGTCCGATGCGCCGAGCGGCATCTATCGCAGCGATGATGGCGGCGTGGTGTGGACGGCAGCGACCGGGCTGGCGACGAGCAACGTCTGGTACGCATCGGGGCTTGCCGCTCGCGATCCGGCGAGCAGCGAGCTGTATGCGTTGCGCGTCGAATACGACTTCGGTGTCTCTGCCTGGAGGCCGAAGCTGTATGCGTCGACCACCCGCGGTACGAGCTTCACCAACCAGGGCTTCCTCGGCGTGCGCGACCAGGTCGCGCTGTTCTCGCCGCGCTACAACAGCAGCGCGATGTACCTGCTCGATGGGCTGATGTTGAAGACGATCACGACGGGCACGCACGCGCTGGTCAATGTCGCCAGTGTCACCGGTGCCGCCGCGCTCGCTGCCGGTGATCGCGTGGCCTTGAGTGGCGGCGTCGATGGCGCCAATACCTTTCTGTTCGCGTTCATCGCGCGCTATGGCGGCAGCGTCACCGAGGCCTATCGCAGCCTTGATGGCGGCGCCAGCTGGACGCGCCGCACCGATGCACCGGCCGCGCTGTTCGGGCTGAACTCGGCCGAGACCTCGACGCGCGACCCCTTGCGACTTTACGTCGGCGGCGTCAACGCCTACCGCAGCCACGACGGAGCGGCGAGCTGGCAATTGGTCAACAGCTGGCAGTCCTACTACGGCAACGAAGCAACCAAACTGCACGCCGACATCCCGAACATTGACGTGTTCGTCGACGGCAGCAATGTCGAGCGCGTGTTCGTGTCCACCGATGGCGGCACCTACGAATCCAGCGACGGATTGCTGACGGTGCAAAACCTCTCGCTCGGCGGCTTGCGCAATGCGCAGTACTACGGCAGCTACACGCCGCGGACGGCGCCGTATCCGATCCTGGTCGGCGCCCAGGACCAGGGCTACCAGAAGGCCAAGACGCCGGTGCCCGGTCTCAACAGCTTCGTGCAGACGATCAGCGGCGACTACGCGCACCTGAGCTCGTCGAACAACGGCGGCAACCTGTGGATGGTCTATCCCGGTTTCGTGCAGCTCGACACTGCGCCTGGCACCGGCGACTGGCCGGCGCTGCGCGAGTGGGACTTCGCCACCGGGAACTTCCAGGACTGGCTGTTCCTGGCGCCACTCGAAGCCAACCCGCTGAACCCGAACCAGGCCCTGCTCGCTGGCGGCGGCATCGGCGCCAACCGCAATCGCGTACTGACGCTCACCTACAACGGCAGCAGCATCAGCCACAGCGAGGGTAGCTTCGACTTCGGTTCCAAGGTCACCGACGTGCAGTATTCGCGTGATGGCCTCACCCGCTACGCAATCGCCGACGCCGGTGGCTTCTACCGCGACAGCGGCGCCGGGTTCAGCCTGCGCGCGAGCGGCCTGCCCGATGGCCAGTTCTTCTACGGCAACTGCATCCTGGTGCACGCGACCACGCCGGGCACGATCTACGTTGCCGGTGCCGGCTACTCTGGCCCAGGCGTGTACCGCTCGACCACCAATGGCGACAGCTTCAGTCCGTTCAACACCGGCCTGCCGAGCACGCTGGTCTATCACTTGGCGATGTCGGCGGATGGTGCGCACCTGTTCGCCGCCACCGAGCTCGGGCCGTACTACTACGACACCACGGCATCGAGTTGGGTTGCCCTCGCTGCAGCGCAGACGCCGGACCAGATCTACTGGCACGTCGATTTCATCGATGCGCTGCAGACCGCACGCTTCTCGACCTATGGCCGCGGCGTCTGGGACTTCGTGATCGGGCCTTCGGTGCTGTTCGCCAACGGTTTCGAGGGCTGAGCCGCGTTCAGTGCATCGCCGCGACCAGTGCGGCCTCGACCGATTGCGTCGGGTCGGCGCGGATCGCGTCCAGGCGCGCGGTGCTGAAGTCGTCGCCGATGCGGCCTTCGCGCAGCACGCAGACGCGGGTCAGCAGGCGCTCGGCCAGCTCCAGTCCGTGCGTGGCGAGCACGATCGCGGTGTCGCCACGGCGTTGCTGTGCGGCGAGGAATTGCTTGAACGCGAACGCGCTCACCGGGTCGAGGCCGTTGAGTGATTCATCGAGCAGCCACAGCGGCGCGCGCCCACACAGCCCGGCGACGATGCCGAGTTTCTGGCGCGTGCCGAGCGAACAGGCGCCGATGTAGGCATCGAGCCAAGGCGTGAGGCCGAGCGTTTCGACCAGTTCCAGCGATTGCGCGAGCGCCGCGGCGGGCAAGGCGCGCGAGGCATGCACGAGTTCGATGAACTGGCGCACCGTGAGTCCGTCCGGCAAGCGCTCCGGTGCGATCGCGACCGCGCAGCAGGCGCGCACCCGGTTCAACTCCGTCGCCAGGTTCTGACCGCAGACGCGAATTCGTCCGGCGTGCAGTGGTACCAGCCCGCTGATTGCCGCGAACAGGGTCGATTTCCCGGTGCCGTTGGCGCCGATCAGCCCCACCCATTCGCCGCGTTCGACGCGCCAGTGCA
The DNA here is from genome assembly GCA_016182785.1 of Lysobacterales bacterium. Classification (GTDB taxonomy): domain Bacteria; phylum Pseudomonadota; class Gammaproteobacteria; order Xanthomonadales; family Ahniellaceae; genus JADKHK01. The sequence goes on from JACPFU010000027.1 coordinate 87,216, forward strand.
AGCCATCGAGCACGCGATGTTCGCCGCGCAGGACCACGACGTCTTCGACCTCAAGCATGCGCCGACTCCGCGCGCAGGCGCCGCTCGCAAGCGACCAGCAACACGATCGCCAGCGGCAACAGCAACGGCGGCATGGCGGCGGCGACGGCCGCAAGCACCAGCAGCACCTGGGTCCGCACCAGCGGCAGGCGGCGCGGTTCGCGTCGCAGCAGCAAGCCCAGGCGCAGGTCGATCGCCGACAGCAGCAACACCGCAGCCGCGACCAGCGCGGCGAGCAGCGCAGGCGCCTGCAGCAGTTGCAGCAGCAATGCGAGAAACGCCGCGATGGCCAGAGACAGCGCCGCATGCAGCGGTGACAACGCCCGCGACAGCAGGCGCGGTGACGGTGGCCGTTGCGCCAGCGCCGATTCGACTTCGCCGCCGAGACGGTGCGCGACGTCGAGCGCGTTCAGCAGGGCCATCAGCATCAGCACGGTGACGGGTACCAGGATCGCAGTCGCTTCGGTCGGCGCCAGCAACAGGCCCAGCGCCAGACTGGTCGCGGCGCGACCGCGCAACCACAACGAGGCGCTGCGCTGCCACCACCACTGCGGCAAGTGCGGCAGCGCCGGGCGTTGCATCCAACCCAGCCAGCGCGGCAGCGAAGCCATGCGCGCGCTGCGCGCAGTGGCGTGCGCGAGCACGGTGCCCGCATTCGCGCCCGGGGCAAACACGATCGCCAGGAACGCCGCCGCCAGCGACCAGCGCAATGCGCCGGCGGCGCTCCAGGCGACGCCAAGATCGTGCAGCGCCAGCAGCCCGATCGCGAGCGCAAGGCCGAGCGCGGTGCCAAGGATCAGCCGCGCGCGCAGGCGCCGATCGCGCACCGACTGCATCTCGCGCCAGATCGGCAGCGCCGCGTGCGACGAAGCGAGATGGCGGCGCGCGTCCGCGACCAGCCGCGCGTGCGTCGCCGCGAGCCCCGCGAGCAGTGCAAGCAGCGCCATCCCAACCTGGTGCTGCGTGACCATCGTCGTGGCCCGCTGGAGCTGCGCCGGGTCCACGCGCAACCACAGCAGCAAGCCGAGCAGTGCCAGCGCTGCATGGGCCGCCGCCACGAACAGCGACTGCCCCCACAGCTCGCGCCGCACCCGCGAACGGTTGCGGGCGAGCATCTGGTCCTCAAGCGTCAGCGGGTGCGGCAGTGCAGGCATGAAGCCCATGGAGTGCGCGCCATGGGCACAAGTTCCTTGGCGTCGGGCTATGGGTGCTCGAAGCAGCCGAGGTCGCGCGGGGTGTTGAAGTCGGGTACGGCGGGAAGGTCGATGGTGCGCGGGTTGCCGGCGCGATCGAGGGTGTTGGTCGGCGCCAGGTCCCACATCCGGTCGAGCGCTGGCGAAGAGGCGCGCAGGCGGAAGTCGTCGTGGTCGGCGTCCTCGAACAGCGGGTCATCGCGGAACACCACCGGCATGCCGGCGGTCGCGCCGGGCTCGCGCACCATCAACGCGAACAGGCTCTGGCTAGCCGGCAGGCGGTCGATCAGTGGTGCGCGATCGTCGAAGATCGAACCGTAGACGTAGGCGCTGTTGCTGGCGTCGTCGATCTGCAAGGTCGCCGCACCGGTCTCGTTGCGGGCAAAGGTGCTGCCGAAGATGTGCAGCGCGCCGTCGCCTTCGGTCTCGATCAGGTGCTTCTCGACGACGTTGCGCACGACCAGGCTGTCGCGGAACTCGATTTCCTCGGCATAGCCGCTCGGCGCGTCCGACCACAGATGGACGAGGTCGCGCCCGAGATGCTCGCGCAGGGTGCTGTTCCAGAAGCGGGCGTAGCCGACCGCGCCCTTGCCGTCGTTGCGGATGGCGACCAGCGCCCCCGGGCGCGGCTCGCCGTCGCGACCGATGGCGACGTTGCCACCGAAGACGTTGCAGTCCAGCGGCTCGTCGCAGGGCGCGCCGCCAAAAAAGGTGCTGGCATCGACATGCAGTTCGCCGATGCGCAGCGCGGCATCGGCGCCGACCATGTGGATCGCCGCGAATCCGCCTTCGTCCCAGGCCAGGTTGTCGTTGCCGACGATGCCATGCGCCTGCAACGCGGTGACCGCGCCCACGTCGCTGTACAAATAGGCCCCGCCACCGCGGCGCGCGGCGTTGCGCGAGATCTCGGTGGCCTGCGCCGGGCCGCCGCCGTGGAGCAGCACCAGGCTGGCGCCACCGATCAGCGCGACGCCACCGCCATCGCCCTTGGCCAGGTTTTCGACGAATCCGCTCGGGTCCTTGCTCGAACGCAGATGCATCACCGCGTCGCGGCCAAGCCAGGCGCCACCGCCGTCGCCGCCGCTTTCGTTGGCACTGATCCGCCATGCCGCCGACTGCTTGACCGCCTGCGCATGCACCGCCCAGAGGCCGCCGCCATCGTGCGCGGCGTAGTTGTGGTCGATGGTCAGGCGTTGACTGTGCAGGTTCACCGTCTGGCCGATGGCGCCGACGATGGCGAGGCCGCCGCCCTGGTACGCGGCATTGCCGGTGATGCGCACATTGGCGAAGGCGATGCGGCGCGTGGCCGCGCCGACGAAGACGCCGCCGCCACGCCCCTGCAGCGTGATCGGCGCACCGCCGCGGATCACGAAGTTGGCCACTTCCACCTCGCCGCCGTCGATGTGCAGCACCGAGGCGGCGAGCCCGCTGCCATCCAGCACGGTCTGGCCGCTCGGCAGCGAAGCCGGCAGGCAATCGGGGTATCCGCCGACCAGGGCGAGCGGATGCGCGTCGCGCTTCTTCAGTGCCTGGAATGCGTAGCTGGCGTTGTTGGCGACGCGGATCAGGTCCGCCTCCGGCGTCAGGGCGGCGAAGTCGATGGCCTGCTGGATCGAACCGAACTGGCAGCCGGAAGCGCCGACCGACAGGGTCGCCGCCTTCGCCGGAAGGGCCAGGAACAGCGCCAGGGAGGCGCAGGCGAGACGTGGGATCAGGGTGGACAAGGGCGTGGCTCCGTCGGTGGCGTTCCACGGTCCAGCGGGTTTTCGCGGCGAATCACGACATCGGCGCCGAACACCCCCACCTATCCCTGTCCCGACGAACCCGCGACAATGCACGGCCTCGCGCCGTGATGGCGCGGAACCTCATTCAACCGGAGAACGACGATGGCCGAGCCTTTGATGAACATCCCCGCCGACGGCGCCAAGATCACCATCAACAACGGCGTGCTCAGCGTGCCGCCGAACCCGATCATCCCGTTCATCGAGGGCGACGGTACCGGCGCCGACATCTGGCGTGCCTCGGTGCGCGTGTTCGACGCCGCGGTCGAAAAGGTCTACGGCGGCGCGCGCAAGATCCACTGGATGGAGGTGTACGCCGGCGAGAAGGCGAACAACCAGTTCGGCAACTGGCTGCCGGAAGCCACCGTGCAGGCTTGCCGCGACTACCTGGTCTCGATCAAGGGCCCGCTGACCACACCGATCGGCGGCGGCATCCGCTCGCTCAACGTCGCGTTGCGCCAGATGCTCGATCTCTACGTCTGCCTGCGCCCGGTGCGCTGGTTCAAGGGCGTGCCGAGTCCGGTCAAGGACCCGAGCCAGGTCGACATGGTCATCTTCCGCGAGAACTGCGAGGACATCTACGCCGGCATCGAGTTCGAGCACGGTTCGGAATCGAACAAGAAGTTCCTGGCGATGTTCAAGGAAGCCTTCCCGAAGGAATTCGGCAAGATCCGTTTCCCGGAGACTTCCGGCATCGGCATCAAGGCGGTGTCGAAGGACGGCACCGAGCGCCTGGTGCGCGCCGCGATCGAATACGCGATCGAGTTCAAGCGCAAGTCGGTCACCATCGTGCACAAGGGCAACATCATGAAGTTCACCGAAGGCGCGTTCCGCAACTGGGGCTATGCCCTGGCCGAGCGCGAGTTCGGCGACCAGGTCTACACCTGGGACCAGTGGGAACGCACCAAGGCCGCGAAGGGTGAGGCCGAGGCCAATGCGGAACAGAAGGCAGCGGTCGCCGCTGGCCGCATCGTGATCAAGGACGCGATCGCCGACATCACCCTGCAGCAGGTGCTGACGCGCCCGAACGAGTTCGACGTGATCGCGACGCTGAACTTGAACGGCGACTACCTCTCCGACGCGCTCGCCGCACAGGTCGGCGGCATCGGCATCGCGCCCGGCGGCAACATCAACTACGTCACCGGCCACGCCGTGTTCGAGGCGACGCACGGCACCGCACCGAAGTACGCCAACCTCGACAAGGTCAACCCGGGTTCGGTGATCCTGTCCGGCGAAATGATGCTGCGCTACATGGGCTGGGTCGACGCCGCCGACGCCATCATCGCCGCGATGGACAAGGCGATCGGCAACAAAACCGTCACCTACGACTTCGCGCGATTGATGGAAGGCGCCCGCGAAGTGAAGTGCTCGGAATTCGCCGACGAACTGATCAAGGCGATGTGAGGCATGCGCATGCGCAACGGAGTCCTGAGCAGCATCCTGTTCACCCTGGCGGTTGCGTTCGGCGCGATCGGAACGGTGCATGCCGGCGACAAGGTCGTCGCGAGTGGCACGCGCAATCCGCCGCCGGAAGCGGCGCTGGCCAGCTATGACCGCTTCGAGATGGCCGAGTTGGCGATGGGCAAGCCCTATGCCGGCCAACCGGTCAACGACAAGGCGCGCGATACCCTCGCCGTGCACTTGAACGGCCAGGTGCTGCCCTGGGTGCTGGAGAAGAACGCGCTCGCGGCGAAGAACGAGCCGCCGCGGCTGCTGCGCATCGAGCCGCGGATCGACCAGATCAAGACCGTCAGCAAGGGTGCCCGCTTCTGGGCCGGCGCGATGGCGGGCAAGTCGCGCGTGCTGGTCAAGGTGCGCTTGGTCGATGCCGCCAGCAACGCGCTGATCGCCGAGCCCGAGTTCTACCAGCACGCCGGCGCGATGGCCGGCGCCTATTCGATGGGCGCGGCCGACCAGGGCATGCTCGAACGCGTCGCCCAGCTGGTCGTCGAGTACCTGCGCGGCAACTACGACGCAGCTGTCGGCGGGCCGACCGGGATGCCGGAGAAGTAAGCCGGTACGCTCGTACAGGAGTCACTGGGTCTCACGGAAGTACCGAGTTCAGGCCATCAGACGCAGCCATGCTCAAGCGCATCAAGATCAGCAACCTCCTCTCCTTCGGTGACCCCGGGCTCGATCTCGAGCTTCGGCCACTGAATGTGCTGATCGGACCGAACGGCAGCGGCAAGTCGAACTTGCTCTCGGTGATTCAGCTGTTGAAGTCGATGCAGACGGATGTGTTCGCAGCGATGCGTTCGAGTGCACTGATTGGCGATTGGTTATGGCGGGGTGCATCAGGCCAATCCGCTAGTATCGACGTCGCCATTGACGTTTTTGATACCAGGATTTCCCACTACATTCGATTCCGAATTGACGCGTCTGACGCGCGAGTTCATGAGGAGGACATTGCGATTGGGGAGCGCGGCGTGACCGAGTTGGTCGCGCGTGTCGTGAATGGCAAGGGACAATTGACTGATCGTTGGAGAGACTCCAAGGTGGGAGCGTCGGAAGACGCCTACATGGATGTTACGAAGTCGCTCGTTTCGCAACTGGCAAGCGTAGGCACGCCAGTGTGGGATCTGGCCCTCGAGTACCGCCAGATCGCAACGTTCCTTTCCTGGCAGTTTGGGCCCAAGACAAGCATTCGCAATCCGCAGAAGACGGACGGAAGCAATGACGTGCTGAGTGACGACTTTTCGAACCTCGCGCTGGTGCTGAGTCGCATCGACAAGTCGGCGAGCGCGAAGCAGACGCTGCTTGGACACTTCAGGCAGATCTTTGAGGGCGTGAACGACTATCGCGTAATCGTCGAAGGCGGCTACGCGCAGGTGTTTCTCTCGGAGAGTGCATTCGACAAGTCGATCCCCGCGAGTCGATTGTCGGACGGCACGCTTCGCTACCTGTCGCTGCTCGCGATTCTTTGCGATCCGAAACCAATGTCGTCGACGATTTGTCTCGACGAGCCAGAACTCGGCCTCCATCCCGATTTGCTGCCGTCACTCGCGAAACTGATGGTTGAAGCCTCCGAGCGCATGCAGTTGATCGTGACCACACATTCGGACGTGATCATCGACGCGCTCAGCGACACCCCGGAGGCGGTGATTGTCTGCGAGCGGCATGAAGGGCAAACGACGATGCGGCGACTCGTTGCGTCCGAACTCGGCGATTGGCTCAAGGACTATCGGCTGGGACAACTCTGGTCCAAGGGAACCATCGGCGGGAATCGCTGGTGACCGTCCTCGTCAGTATCGAAGGTGGCGGTGGTCGCAGGGCGGAGCAGGCAGCGCTTCGCAAGGCCTTCTCCGAGCTTTTCGGCAAGCTCGGCATTGCCCGGCCGCTGCCATGCGCCGAGTGCAACGGTAGCCGTAACGCGGCAGAGAGATCGTTCCGTTTGCATCGACAGAAGCTCGGCGAGAATGCGCTGCTGCTCGTGGATGCCGAGGGAGACATTGCATCGGACACTCCGGCATGGCAGTACCTGAAACAGCACGATGGCTGGGCGCTGGATGCGTCCACACACGATCAGGTGTTCGTGATGGTCCAATTGATGGAGAGCTGGTTCGTCGCCGACCGTCAGGCACTGGCGGAGTACTTCGGCGAGAACTTTCATCGCAACCAATTGCCGGGAAGCGAGCGCGACATCGAGAGCATCCCGAAAGCGGACGTCGAGCGAGGCATTGCCGCGTCGACGAAGGACACCCGGCGGGGCCGCTACGACAAGGGCCGGCACAGTGCCGACTTACTGTCCCGCCTCCGCCCGGACAAGATCGAAGCTGCCTCACCGCATGCGAAACGCTTCTTTGATCGATTGCGGCAGGTTGCGGGTACCTGAAACCGCTTTCCCCGATGTGCGGGAGTCGCGCGTCAATCGCGACGATTTCGCGAGTGGAGGTGAGTCCTGCCCGCCGAAGTTGGCCTTGATGCGCCGGGCGCACTCAAGCGCGGCGAGTGGCTTGCCGTGGCCGACGCGCTATCGCGATTCGCCTTGATCGATCGACGCACTCCGTTGCGAGTAGCGACGGAAACACGTCACCCGCCCGCATCAGGAACCGTCATGCCGCGAACCCGCCTCCCAGCCCTCTTTCTGCTCGCCCTGCCGAGCCTCTGCCTGGCCGAACTGGGCGATCCCGCCGGTGCCGCCACCCAGTTGTGGCGGTCCGACGATGCGACGCCGGCGCCCGTGGCGGTAACGCTGGCTGCCGGGCGTGACGGTTCCAGCATCGCGGCCTGGGTGCAGAACGAATACGGCTTCGAGCAGCTGATGTTCCAGCGTTTCGCGGCCGACGGCATGCCGATCGCGCCGGCGCAGGCGATGGACGATTTCGCATCACCGAAACAGACCTATCGTCGGCTGGTCGCGGCCATCGACGCGGCCGGTCTCGCGACGGTCGCGTTCGAGGCGCAGGGCGATGACGGTTTCGGCGAGGGCATCGACATCGGTGCGATGCGCGTCGATGCCGAAGGTCGCCAGCTCGGCTCGGCGTTTCGCGTGAACACCAGCGTGGTCGGTGAACAGTCGCGGCCGGCGATCGATGCCGATCGTCTTGGCCACGTGCTGATCACCTGGAGCGGCGAGGTCGATGGCGGCTTTGGCGTGTTCGGCCAGCTGTACAACGCCGGCGGCTTCCCGCAGTCGCCAGAGGCACGCATCGATGCCGCACCGGCGAGTGCGCCGGTCGACTCGATGGCCCTGCTCGGCGATTGCTGCGAAGTCGTCGTCGCCTGGCCGGCGCGAACGAACAGCGCCGATGAACTGCGTGCGCGCAGCTATTCACTCGGCTGGTCGCCGTGGGTCGCGGAAACCGTGCTGGTCAGTCGGCCGCTGGAGCTTGGCGGCATGCGTGTCGCCGCCGAGTTCGACGCGCAGCAACGCCTGCGCGTGGCCTGGCTCGACAATGGCGGGCAGGTGCGGCATCAGCAGTTCGATGCGCTGCTGCAGCCGCTGACGGCTGTCGCCTGGATCGAACCGCAGTGGCCGGCCGGTCCTGCTTCCGCGCTCGACATCGGCGTCGGCCACGACGGGCAGTTCCTGTTGGCGTGGACGCGCGAGGAGGGTCCGCAACCGCACAACGTGCTCGCGCATTTCGACGCCAACGGCACGTTGCGGCAGGAACGCAGCGTGCTCGACCCCGACCCGGCGGCGCCGAACTTCCGCAACCGCATGCGAGCGTTTGCGCTCGACCTCGACGGCGACCCGGTGCTGCTGTGGCAGCGCAGCGACGACTGGTCGCCCAGCCTGAGCCTGCAGGTCGCACGCTTTGGCGGCTGGCCGAACACGCTGCTCACGCCACTTGAAGACAGCGCCGCGCAGGTCGTCGCTGCCGGCAGCACCTTCAGCTATCGATCCCTGCTCTGGAACCTCACGGCCGGCGCGATCCAGCCTGAAGTCGGTCGTGCCACCGGCGTGGAATTCCGCATCCAGCTCGACCCGGCGATCTCGGTGCTGGCGTTCGAGGCGGCTGCGGGCTGGACCTGCGTCGCACCGTCCGATGTCATCTGCCTCACTGCGCACGTGGATGCGGGCACGACGATCGCGCCGGTGCAATTGACGCTGCAGGTGGCGAAGGCGGCCACCGGCGCGCTGCTCAACCCGTTGCGCGTCGGTCAGCTCGAAACCTCGACGATGCCGTGGATGCAACAGCAGACACAGACGATCCTGGTCGGCGACGGCGAACCCGATGCGGTCGCGTTTCCGACCCGCAGTGGCGTACCGCGCCATGTCCTGGTCGAGTCGGAACCGGTGGTCGTGAAGGGCTTCAACCTGCCGATCGAGGTGCTGGCCAGCAACGGCAGCCTGAGCGTCAACGGCGGTGACTGGAGCGCGGTGCAGACCGTGGTCGAAGGCGACCTGCTGCGCGTGCGCCATTACTCGGCCACCGGCTTTGGCGAGACCAGCACAAGCACGATCACGATCGGCACGCAGCGGGCCAGCTTCAGCTCGGTCACCGAGCAGATCGACACGCGACCGGACGCATTCGCGTTCATCGACCAGACCGGGCTTGCGACCGGAACGCAGGCGGCCTCGGCGGAGATCATCGTGACCGGCATCAACGCGCTGTCGCCGATCTCGGTCAGCGGCGGGCTCTACCGCATCAACGGCGGCGCTGCGACCGCGACGCCCGGCAGCGTGCAGGCGGGGGACAGCGTGGTCGTGCTGGTGTCGACCTCCGATCATGCGAACACGCCGGTGTTGGCGACGCTTGCGATCGGTGGCGTCAGCGACAGCTTCAGCGCGCGCACGGGCAGCGTCGACAGCACGCCGTCGCAGTTCACGTTCGCCGATGTCGTCGATGCGCGCCGCGGCAGGATGATCACGTCAAACCGGATCACGGTGAGCGGCATCAACATCCCGGTGCCGATCACCGTCTCCGGCAACCAGCTGCGCTACTCGAAGAACGGCGGCCCGTTCACCGCCACGCCGGTCACCGTAGTCGCGGGCGACCAGATCCGCCTGCAGATGGCGAGCTCCACAGCGGCCTACACCATGGTCAGCGGTGTCGTCACCATCGGCGGCCGCAGCGACCAATGGACGGTGACGACCGCTGCGCTCTGAATCGCCGCGCGCCCGCGTCTGCCTTCAGCCCCGATAGCTCTGCAAGTGGATGCTGGTCTCGGTCGCGCTGATGCCCTTGATGCGGCGGATGCGTCAGATCCCCTGCACCCTGGCGGCAGCTTGGCGCAAGCCTGGCGGGCATTTGTCGTAGCATTCCGTTTGGCCAGACTGGCACGCTCCTGCCACTGCAATGACCATTCGGAGCGGCAACATGGAACATGAGATGAAGCATTCTGCCGGTGTGGTTCGTCGCTTGCGCCTTGAGCGCGGCTGGTCCCAGGAGCAACTCGCTTTGGCGTCGGGCTTGAGCTTGCGCACCATCCAGCGCGTGGAAGCCGAGGGCTCGGCCGCGTTGGCGACCAAGGTATGCCTCGCGGCCACGTTCGGAATCCCGCTTGCCGAGCTTGCCGTGGGCGCGAGTCACCCGGAAGCGGTGGGCGAGAACAGCGTGCGCCCGATCGGCACACTGTTGATCGGAGTCGCGGTCGTCGCCTGCGTGTGGATCAGCGAGTCGGGACGGCTCCCCGGCGCGCCGACCTCCGATGCGCTTGCCGCCCTGAACGTGTTGCTGGGATTTCTTGGCGCCTTGTTGTCGATTCCGGCTGCGCTTCAACTCGCTGCGCAAGGCCATGGCGCCACGGTCGCGCTGGCCACCGTGGGCACGCCGCTGGTGGTCTTGCTGGCCGCTGGCATCGTCTTCATCGCGTTCAGCGATCGTGTTCCGATGTGGCAGCTCTGGGCGTTCGGTGCGTGCGGGATCGCCCTCGTCGCGATGGCGCTCCGACGCCTCCGCCAACGCGGCCTTCAGCCCCGATAACTCTGCAAGTGGATGCTGGTTTCGGTGGCGCTGATGCCCTTGATGCGGCGGATGCGTTCGAGGGTGGCGGCGAGTTCGTTGAGGTTGCCGACGCGTAGTTCGGCGAGCAGGTCCCAGCGGCCGTTGGTGTCGTGCAGGGACTCGACGCCGGGTTCGCCGAGCAGGGCGCGGATCACCAGTTGCTGGTTGCCTTCGACGGCGATGCCGGTCCAGGCGCGGATCTCGTCGGGCGCGGCGTCGGGCCGGAGCTTGACGGTGTAACCGACGATCACGCCGTCGCGCTCTAGCTTGGCGATGCGGTTGGTGATGGTGCCGCGCGAGACCTTCAGCTGCGCGGCCAGCTCGGCGATCGAGGCGCGCGCATCGTGGCGGAGCTTGGCGATCAGTTGCTGGTCGAGTGCATCCATCTGTGCAAACCGTCAAGTGGGTCTGCCGAAATGCTACTGCAATGGCAAAATGCGCGCACAACTGGCGTTTTGCGCTGACAACGATCTGCGCACAATGGCTCCATGCCACGACGCGTCGTCGTGAGTCGCTACCCGGGAGAACGCCATGACCACCCTGCTCACCACCCACGACATCGCCCGCCTGGTCGCCATGATCGGCCTGCCCAAGGTGCTGAAGCACATGGTCGAGTACATCGAGGCCGACTTCCGCCGCTGGCCCGAGTTCGAGAAGAGCCCGCGCCATGCGGTGCATTCCGAGGTCGGCGTGATCGAGCTGATGCCGATCGCCGACGCGCGCGACTACAGCTTCAAGTACGTCAACGGCCATCCGAAGAACACCAAGGAAGGGCTGCCGACGGTGATGGCGTTCGGCGTGCTTGCCGATGTCGCCACCGGCACGCCGACCCTGCTCAGCGAGCTGACCCTGACCACCGCGATGCGCACTGCCGCGACTTCGGTGATGGCGGCCAAGCAGCTGGCGCGCAAGAACGCGCGCAGCATGGCCCTGATCGGCAACGGCGCGCAAAGCGAGTTCCAGGCGCTGGCGTTCCATCACCTGCTCGGCATCGACGAGATCCGCCTGTTCGACGTCGACCCGCAGGCCACCGCCAAGCTGATGGCGCACCTGGCGCACACGCCTGGCCTGCGCGTGATCGCGTGCAGCAGCACGGCGCAGGCGGTGCGCGGCGCCGACATCGTCACCACCGTCACCGCCGACAAGACCAACGCCACCATCCTGACGCCGGAGATGCTGGAGCCCGGCATGCACATCAATGGTGTCGGCGGCGACTGCCCGGGCAAGACCGAGCTGCATGCCGAGGTGCTGGCGCGCGCGTCGGTGTTCGTCGAATACGAGCCGCAGACGCGCATCGAAGGTGACCTGCAGCAGATGCCGGCGGACTTCGCGGTGACCGAGTTCTGGCGCGTGCTCACCGGCGCTGCCGCAGGCCGTGCGAGTGACAGCGAAATCACCGTGTTCGACTCGGTCGGCTTCGCGCTCGAGGACTACTCGTCGCTGCGACTGCTGCGCGATCTCGCGCAGGAACTCGGCCTCGGCGCACCGGTGGGCCTGATCCCGAGGCTGGCCGATCCCAAGGACCTGTACGGGCACCTGATGGCCGAGGCACCGGTCGCGTTGAAGCGCGCGGCCTGAGCGATCGGCTGCGAGTTGCATCCGGCACCGCGCATCGTCGGTGCCGGATGCGGCGTTAGACTGCGCATCCCTACCCGCCGGAGCGCACCATGGCGCAGGAATTCATCCTGGTCGATTTCGAAAACGTGCAGCCTGCGAGCCTGGGCTCGCTCAAGCCTGGTGACTGCCACATCAAGCTGTTTGCCGGCGAGCACCAGAAGAAGGTCGACTTCGCGCTGGTGCAGGCGCTGCAGCAGTTCGGCAGCCATGCCGAGTACATCCAGATCGTCGGCAACGGCAAGGACGCGCTCGACTTCCACATCGCGTTCTACATCGGGCGCCTGTCGATGGCGCATCCGGCTGCGGCCTTCACCATCGTCTCGCGCGATACCGGGTTCGATCCGCTGGTGAAGCATGTCATCGGCATGGGCATTGCCTGCCGGCGCGTGGCCACGATCACCGGTTCCGCCTTGGTCAAGACGGCCGCGAAGCCAGCTGCCACGACGGCCAAGACGAGCGACAAGCCAACGCCAAAACCCGCCGCGGCGAAGAAGGCAGTGACGAAGACGCCGCGTGCCGTCGCGAACCCGCCAGCGACGCGGCTGAAGGAGGTGCTGGAGCGACTCGAAGGCCTGAAGGCGGCGCGCCCGGGTACGCGCAAGGCGCTGCGCTCTTCGCTGCAGGCCTGGTTCAAGCCGGCGCCGAGCGAAGCCGAAGCCGATGCGCTGCTCGATCAGCTGGCGCGGCTCGGGCACATCACGGTGACCGGCAACAAGCTCGGCTATCCGCCGCGCGGCGGCTGACCCGGGGCCCGCTCAGAACGGAAAGCGCTCGATCGCGATGCGGCGGGTGACGGCCGGAAACGCGAGTTCGAGCGTGGCGTGCGTGGCATCGGCGAAGTCGAACTGCACTTCGCCAAACGGCGTCGTGGTGACGGCGGTTGGATCGACGCCGTTGCTCAGTGCGCCGCTGCCGCCGTAGCGGGTGCGATAGAGCGGGCCGCGCCAGCGCGTGCTCGATGACCAGGCGCCGCCGGCGAAGGTCAGCCACAGCGGCGTGCCATCGTCATCGAAGGTGTAGAAGGCGCCGGTGAGCTGGTGGTCGGCGCGCTGCACCAGGGTGAAGCCGCTGCCGGATTCGGCTGGTCGCCACCAGATGCCGCCGAAGTCGGCGAACGGGACCTGCGCAATGTCGCGATCCAGCAGCGTCGATACCTGCTGCATCAGCCGCACGGTGTCGGCGCGCGTGGTGCTGAAGTCGCCGTAGACGAGCAGCACGCCGGCGATGTCGCGGCGCAGGTCCAGCCAGGGCGTGAAGCCGAATGCACCGGGGCTGCTGACGAGCGTGCTGTGGCCCTGCGCGTCCTTGGCTTCGACCCAGTGGCCGATGCCATAGCCCGCGCCCGGCAATGGCGAGGAGAGCACGCGCGTGCCGACCGTGTGGTCGCGATCCATTTCGGCGAGCGTGGCCGAGTTCAGCAGGCGCCGGCCCGCCGCCTTGCCGTGCGCCTGCCACATCAGCAGCAGCTTCATGTAGTCGCCGGCGGTCGAATACATGCCGCCGGCGATGCGCGGATTGGCGGTGTCGATGTCGGCGAAGTACCAGTAGTGCGTGTTGCCAAGGCCAAGCGGTGCGGCGACCTCGCGCCGGAACAGGTTGCTCCAGGTCTCGCCGGTGGCGCGCTCGACCATGTGACCGGCGACTTGCATCGCGTTGCCGCCGTAGTCCATCACCGTGCCCGGCGTGGCGGTGAGCGGCAGGCGCAGGATCTCGGCGGCACAGGCGGCCAGCGTGGTGCCGCGATCGGCCAGGCAGGGCGAGGGGTTGCGGATGTCGCCGCCGGGAATCGCGGAGGTCATCGAGAACAGCTGGCGCAGGGTGAGGTTTGCCTTGTCGGCGGGTACCCCGGGCACGTGGGTCGCGAGCGTATCGTCCCAATGCAGCCGGCCCTGGTCGACCAGGCGCGCGACCAGCGCCGCCGACATCCACTTGGTCGCGGACGCGATCGGCACGCGCGTGTCGAGCGTGTAGCTGCCATAGGCGCGCTGATGCACGATGGCGCCGTCCTGGGCCAGGATCAGCACGGCGCCCGGCAGGTCGTGCGTGTCCAGCATGGCCTCGACGCTGGCGTCGATCGCAGCGAAGCGCGACGGCGCGGCCTGTGTCGACAGGGCGACCAGAAGGGCGAACGCCAGGGCGAGGGTGCGCATGCGGACTCCGATGCTGAAGCTACTGCACAACGAACAGGCGCGCCCGCGGTTGACTGCGCTCAGGGCGCGAGCTGCCGCGTCGCGGTGCGGGTTTCGGGTGCCGGCCAGCCCTGCTCCTGGACCAACTCGGCGATGGCGCGGTTGCCGGCATAGAACAGCGGCCAGTAGTCCGCATTCGCGCAGTGCGGACGCACCGCCACGCTGATGCCGGTCGCCGTGTAGTCGATCGGTTCCACCAACAGCGGCGGCTCCGCGCGTACCTGCGGCAGCGCGCCGATGCGATCGCGCAGCGCCGCGATCACCTGCTGCAGATCGACGCCATGTCCGACCTGGCAGACCAGGTCGACGCGCCGCGTCGGGTTCACGCTGTAGTTGACGATGTTGTCCGAGAACACGCGGTTGTTGCCGATCAGCACGCGCGCGCCGTCGGCGGTGTCGAGGGTGGTGCCGAACAGGCCGATCTCGCGCACCGTGCCGGTGACCGCGGAGACCAGGATCAGATCGCCGACCTTGAACGGGCGCAGCACCACCAGGAACACGCCGGCAGCGAAGTTTGCGAGCAGGCCCGACCAGGCCACGCCGATCGCGACGCCGGCTGCGGCCATCAGCGCCGCGAAGCTGGTCGTCTCGACACCGAGAAATCCGAGGATGCCGAGGAACAGCGCGACCTTCAGCGCCACCCGCGTGAACGACTGCGCATAGCGCGCCAGCGTCGCGTCGACTTTCTGCGCCTGCAGCGCGCGGTCGAGCGCGGCGAGCATGCCGCGGATCACCCAACCGCCAATCACCCAGATCGTGATGGCGGCGAGAAGACGCAGGCCCGCGGGCATCAGCGTCTGCCGCCATAGTTCGTTCCAGTCGAGTGCAGTCCAGCTCATCGTCGGGTGATTCCTCGGGTTCATCCCCGATTATGCACGAGCCGTCACGCCCAGCCCGCAGGCGCGCCCGGGACATGACTGACGACCGATGGCGGCCTCGCGGTGGCGGCATAGATTGCTGGCCCTGAAGGAGTTCGTCATGCGCCGCATCTTCATCGCCGTGGTCCTTTCGCTGGCGACCACCACAGCCGTCGCCGGGCTGGTGATCGACGGCCGCGCCAACGAGACCGAGTGGGAGGGCGCGCGCCGCTTCGGCGACTTCGTGCAGATCCAGCCGCAGAGCGAAGCGCCGGTGCCGGAACGCTTCGCGATCGACGCGCGACTGCTGTCCACGCCCGCGGGCATCGCGGTGTACCTGTATGCGCGCCACCCGGCCGACGTGGCGCGCACGCGCACGCGCAGCGCCCGCGATGCCGAGGTGCAGGTCGATCGCGCCGCGTTCATGGTCGATTTCGACGGCGACGGGCGCAGCGGCTTCGACTTCACGGTGACGCTCGGCGGCGACGTTTCCGACGCCGTGATCAGCGAGGAAAGCCGCTTCAACACCGACTGGGACGGCGACTGGCAGCACGCCGTGCACGAGGACGAAGACGGCTACGGCATCGAGTGGCTGATCCCGTGGTCGATCGCGCCGATGAAGAACTCCGACACCGACACGCGCCGCATCGGCGTGTTCTTCTCGCGCATCGTCGCCGCCAGCGGCGAGCGCTGGGCGTACCCGAATGCAGTGTGGACGCGGCCGCGCTTCCTGAGCGACTTCGAGCGCATCGAGATTCCGCAGTTCCGCGCGTCCGCGTTCGCGTTCACGCCGTACCTGGTCGCGCGTCGCGACTTCGCCCACGCCGATAGCGACCAGAAAGCGGGCATGGACCTGTTCTGGAAGCCCAACGGCGACCACCAGTTCGCGGCGACGATCAATCCCGATTTCGGCCAGGTCGAGTCGGACCAGCTGGTCGTGAACTTCGACGCGATCGAGACCTTCTTCAGCGACAAGCGACCGTTCTTCACCGAGAACCAGACCTACTTCGAGGTCAACAACCCGGGCGGCCAGCTGTTCTACACGCGCCGCGTCGGCGGTGCCGCGGACGATGGTTCCGGCGCCTCCGACATCGACGCCGCGGTCAAGGCCAATGGCAGTTTCGGCGATCTTGGCTATGGCGTGTTCGCGGCCAGCGAGGACGGCGAGGCCGGTCGCGATTTCCTGCTGGCGCGCGCCACCCACGTCGGCGACGACCTCACGCTCGGCCTGACCCAGACCCATGTCGATCGCCCGTTCCTCGATCGCGTCGCCGATGTCAGCTCGGTCGATGCGCGCTGGCGCCCGAACGCGCAGTGGAGCGTGCTTGCAGCGTTGATGCATTCCGACACCGAGACCGCGGGCGTGGCGCGGCGCGATCTCGGCGGTGGCGTCATCGCCGACTGGGACATGCCGGGGCCATGGCGCCAGCAGTATTTCCTGATCCACGTCGGCGACCGCATGGAGCTGAACGACCTCGGCTTCCAGGACCGCAACAACTTCCTGTACGCGGAATGGGAGAGCGCCTACCGCCAGGACCACCTGCCGGCCGAGTCGATGTTCGCGAGCCACCAGTACGAGATCGAGCTGCAGCGCCAGACCAACGACCGCGGCCTGACCCTGCGCGAGAGCATCGCGCTGCAGCGTCAGTCCGACCTGCGCGATGGCGGCAACATGTTCGTGATGGCGCGCTACCTGCGACCGTCCTGGGATGACCTGATTTCGCGCGGCAACGGCGCGATCCGGCGCCAGCAGGGCCTCGCCGTGTTCGGCGAGCGCTATGTGCCGCGCCAGGGCGACGGCTGGTTCGGCTGGTACGCGAACCTGGAGATCGCGCCCAACCTGCACCGCGGCTACAGCGTGTACGGCGGCGTGCAGCCGAAGTTCCACATCGGCGACCGCTTCGACGTCGATGTGGGCCTGTTCGGTCGCAGGCAGCAGGACTGGGTGCTGTGGCAGGGCGGGCGCAACTTCGGCAGTTTCGACGCCAGGCGCGCCGAGCTGTACTCGAACCTGAACTGGTTCATCGGCGCCAAGCAGGAGCTGCGCCTGAAGCTGCAGGCGATCGCGATCGACGCCGAGGCGATCACCATGCGCACCCCCGATGGCGACGGACGTCTGGTCGCCACGAATACGCCACTCGCCGACTTCAGCGTGCGCAACCTCGGCTTCCAGCTGCGCTACCGCTACAAGCTCGGCACGCTCAGCGACGTGTTCGCGGTCTACAGCCGCGGCGGATTCGAGCGCGAAACCATGCTCGGCGACGACAGCCTCGGCGGCATCCTCGGCGACACCTTCGCGCTCGACAACGACGACCAGTTCCTGCTCAAGATCGCCTACCGCTTCGCACCGTAACCCCCCGCAAACGCCCACGTTCGTGCGGCGTAATTGGATGGACTCGCCCCTCGCCGAGGCGTCATTCGCGCCACGGTGGTATCCAATGAGGACCAACGACAGCGAGGGGCGGGCCCATGAAAGAGCGTACGGCAAAATTCGAGGTGTTGGCGATCGACCTGGCGAAGA
>JACPFU010000028.1 GCA_016182785.1 Lysobacterales bacterium
CGGATCACTCTCCACATACCGCCCCGTCACCGGGTCGTAGTCGCGGAAGTAGTTGTAGTGGAGGCCGGACTCGGCGTCGAGGTATTGGCCGGGGAAGCGCAGGTTCAGGGGGAAGGGTTGGCCGTCGGCGTCGGGGTCGTCGTTGGCGGCGTGGGTGCCGAAGGCGGGGCCTTGCAGGTCCCAGGCCCAGACGGCGCGATCCAGTTCCGCGGCGATGGCGCGGCGCGGCGTGCCGAGGTGATCGGGTTCGATCGGGTACGGGCCACTCTTCTTCAGCACCGCCACCGGCAGCGCGTCGAGCCAGGCGTATTCCTGCAGCACGTTGCCGTCGGCGTCGTACTCACCGAGCAGTTGGCCGCCTTCGGCGTACACGAACAGCGTCGCGCTGCCTGCCTTCGGCGCCGACTTGTGCACGCGCTCACCGCGGGCGTTGTGCGCGTAGGTGGCGACGTCGCGGCCGCCGTCACGGTAGGCGGCCAGGCGGTTGCGGTCGTCGTAGGCGTATTCGGGACTGGAGCGGTTCGACCGGTTCAGCACCCTGAGGTTGCCGGCAGCGTCGAAGGTTCGCTCGGTGCCGCCGATGTCCGTCAGTCGATGCGAGTCCGGCGGATAGGCATAGACCGTGGTGGCGCCAGCGACGGTTTCTGCGGTGCGGTTGCCGGTGGCGTCATAGGCGTGCGCCAGCGACAAGGCCGGTGCGGATTCGCTGGTCAGGCGGTACAGATCGTCATAGCTGTAGCCATTGACCGGCGCCCCACCAGCACCGGCGATCGCGGTGATGTTGCCGACCACATCCAACGTGAAGTCCGCCTGCAGACCTTCGGCGAGCGAGGACTCGATGCGGTCGATCCAGTAGTTCTGGTCGTAGCTGCGGGTTTGCTGCAGCGAGGTGGGCGTGCCCTCGACGCCGCGCGCATACACCGCGTTCGGGTTGTTCCAGGTGATGCCCGCCACCGGCCCGAACGGCAGATAGCTCACCGCCGACACCAGCTCGGCCTCGGGATTGCCGGCCACCGCCGCGAACATGCGCAGCACGCGGCCTTCGGCGTCGCGCTCGAAGCGCAGCGTGTTGCCGCTCGGGTAGATGATCGACTGCAGGCGCCCGGCCACGTTCCAGGCATAGCGCACGGTGAGCGTGACGCCGCCGGTCTGCTGGGTCTTGCGGGTGAGGTTGCCGCGCGGCTCGTAGCAGAACTCGGTGCTGCCGGTGGCGTCGCTGAAGCGCGACAGCCGCCCGATGGAGGCCTGCTCGCCGGCATCGCAGGAGCCCGGCACGCTGTCGTAGTCGAAGCCGAGGTCGAGCGTGGTATCCGGAAAGCTCACGCTGCGCAGGCGGTTGAGCGCGTCGTAGCCGTAGATCGCAGTGACGCGGCGCGCGTCGGTCTGGCTGACGCGGTTGCCGGCGTTGTCGTGCGTGTAGTTGGTGAGCCCGGTGTCGGGGCTCGACAGCTGGACCAAGTTGTCGAGGCCGTCGTAGGTGTACTGCGTGACCAGGCCCTTGGGGTCGGTGACGGTGCGCAGGTTGTCGCGCGCGTCATAGCCGAACGCGCTGTTGGCGTTGATGCCGCCGCTGTCGCCGATCGAGCGGATCAGGCGGTTGAGCGCGTCGTAGTCGTTGTCGGTGGCGACATCGAGCGCGTCGGTGACGAGCTGGCTGTTGCCATTGGCGTCATACTCGAAGCGCGTCTTCTTGACCGCGGGATCGTCGAGGTTCGGCATCGCCGCGAACGGCGCGTTGACCTGCGCACGCATGCGGCTCAAGGCATCGTACTGACGCGCGAGCAGGCGCTTGACGTTGCCCGAGGGGTCCTTGGTCTCTTCCTTGAGGCGGTTGCCGGCGGCATCGAGGGTGTAGTCGATGCGGTCGCCGGCGACGTCGCTGATCGCGTTGAGGCGATGCGCGGCGTCGTAGTGGTAGCGCAGGAAGCTGCCATCGGGCTGCGTTACTTTCTTGATCGATCCGTAGGGCTCGTACTCGAACACGGTGATGGCATCGTCGGCCTCGCCGCCGGCGTCCGGCCCGCGCACGATGCGCCGCTGCAACCAGCCGCGCGGCGTGTATTCGAGATCGGTCACGACGCCATTGGCATCGCGCAACGACAACACGCGCCCGGCGCCGTCGTAACGCAGCACTTCGCTGACGTGGCCGAGCGCATTGGTCGTCTTCCACAAATCCCCACGGCGATACGCGCAGATGGTCGGCGCGCTGACACAGGCCGCGTCATCGGCGGCACGGTAGGCGTAGCTGGTCAGATCGGAAACGTCGGTGCGGGGGCCGTCGACCGTCAACGTTCGGCCCTGCGCGTCATAGGTCCAACTGCTGACGCGAGGCGCACCGGCGAGCACAGCCGAGAAGCCATCCGCACCGGTTGCATCGGTCGTCGCCTGCTCGATGCGCTTGCACAGCACAGCGATCGGTTGACCATTCACCAGCGCTCCAGCGGGAGCGCAACTCGCAGCAGCTCCGCCCGCGGACGGATCGGGCCTGCCGTTGTAGACGAAATCGGTAATTCGCATCGGGTCGGCACGCCGCTCAATCAGCGAGAGCTCAGGGTGCCACTGCCGCGTCACCTTGCGTTGCCCGGACCAGATCGTGGGCGAATACGCAGCGAGATTCGACGGACAGCCCACACCAGGGGCCAGACCCTCCACGCGAACGGTCTCCAAGCGTCGCGCCGTGTCGTAAGCGAAGCACTGCGTGTTGCCGTTGAAGTCGGTGCGGGAAAGCGCATTGCCGTCGGTGTCGTAGGACACGTCATCTGCCGCAGCGCCGCAGCCCGCGCCACCCGGCTGGGACTGGCCGGAATAGAGGCCGATGCCGAGAATGTTCTCTGAATGGATCTGACGGGTCGTACCGATCGGATCGACGATCGTCGCGGCGCGCGTCGTGGCGGATTCCGAATACGAGAACTGGTGACGATCGATGCCTCCCGGCGATTCGGTCATGATCGCTTCGCCAGCAGCGTTGTATTGGAAGTTGAACAAACGAACCAATGCTTCATCGACAATGCCGGTCAACAAGCTCGTTTTCGTCGAACCACTGATCAGCGGCGGTTCGTTATAGAGATAGTCGCGATACTCGCCATCCGGCATGGTGACCCGAATCAGGTTTCCGAAGGTCGCGTTGATGACCGAGCCGTTGGCGTTGGCGGTGTTGTCGTAGGTGTACTGAACGGATTTCCCGTCCGGCCCAACAACGCTCGAAATGCGCTTCAACGGGATCCCGTAGGTCGCTGGCAATACGTTCGTGTAGTTCATGACGAGCTTGCGACCATCGTCGCTCGTCACTGTGACAACGTTCGGCTGGCCGAAGGCATCGAGCACGCGCGTCCACTGCATCGTGCGCCCCGTCAACATCGTGAGGTGCAGAATCTCGCCGTTGGCGTCGTAGGTCTCCACATTGCCGCTGCGTTGCTCGGTGAAGGTCCAACCGATATGGGTCGACCCGCTCATGCGATCAACGAGCGTGTCCTTGACTCCATTCGGGGCCTGCCAGGCACCGTTCAGTCGATTGAACTGGATGGCGCGTCCGCTCGGACGACGCGCTTGCAGAAAGAGCACGTCGGCAGTCAGCGTTCGCCGCTTGGGTTCTCGATGTTCGACATCGATCAAGTACGACTGGGAATGATGCCAGTTCGCACCGATATCGCGGGTGACGTAGACGTCGCTTCGGCCTTCCGGCATGTTCGAACGATAGTAGCGCTTGAAGCCGAGGCCATCACCACGATCCGCGATGTCCGTCTCTGCGCGATACTTTTCGCGAAGTAGTGGATCGATTGGATTGCTGACCGGACAGGTGGGCTCGTTCTGATCAGGAAGGAAGTCGCTTGTCGGGCGGCAACGCATTTCACCGCCGCAGTTGACCGCAGTTGAACCCGCAGGACAGGCACTGTTCCCGATGTTCACGCTGAGAACGGCCAATTCCGTGCGATGGCCGTTCACTTCGCACGAATTCGGCGAGGTTGGCGGACAGCAAGTGGTTCCCTGTTCATTGCAGACCGGACCATTACCCTCCCTGTGGCAAGCTGCTTTGAACTGCAGAAGACCGCCGGAGGAATAGGTGATGTCCGGCCCCACCGAAAGATGAAAGCTCCCCGTCGGACCCGTAGTACCGGGATAAGGCAGCCCTTGGCAGATCGCTTCGAAATAGTCCGACGGATTGTCGTAGCCGCCGTAGCTCAACGACGCCTGCGGCAGGGCGCCGCATTGGACCTGTGCAATTACGGAACCGGCAAACACTGCCGTAACCGCGACGAACGAACATGCGGCCAGCCGCATTTGACCAAACAGACTCTTCATAGAATTCCCCAAGGGCAAGAACAAATTGGATTTCCGCGCGCAACTAACGTTCAACGCCCCTCGGCAGTCGATCGCATGGCACGCGGCAAGAATGGGGGCGCGACTCGAGCAGGGCGCGTCTGAGTGGCCATTCAGAAAACCGATCATGCTGTGAGGCTAAGCGACCGCAGCGGTTGATCGCGGAGGAATTGGACTTGGAGTGGACTACGCCACCCAGTCCACAGACTGGGCAAGTCCATGAAGGCCAACTCCTCCAGCAACTCGGTGTGCGCTTGAGCCAGTGGCATGTCGCGGCAGGGAATCTCCGCCATCGCCGGTGTGGGAAACAGACTCGCGACCGAAATCGCACCGAGCGCACGCTGTGCGCGACCGAACATCAGCTTCACGGATTGCTCCAGGGACTATGAGATGGCTTCGCGCACACGATGGGCCCAGGTATTGGGCGCCAGAGGAAAATGGTGCGCTCACAGTCTCTATCGGAGTCCAGCGAAAAACATGATCACGCCCTGCCTTCGCTGCGGTGGCCGCTGCGAACTGCATGCCGATAACCTGGCCTCTTACAAGTTGCAGCCGACGATCCACCCCACCTGCGACGTCCTGCCTACGCGGCCGTTGCCTGGCCAGAGTTGCATCAGGCGGTCAATGCCATGCCTCCGCGATCTGACCTGCTGGCCGATTTTCGGACCGACTGAAAGTTGAGAGGGCGGCGAATCCTGAAAGCTGCCGTTCGAATGTCGCTCGCTGGAGTGCGACATCCTGCAAGGTGAATCGTCGGAGAAAAGCACAAATGCCTGCGCGGTGTTGAGTGCTTCCGGGAAGTCGGTGTTGTTCTAGGTCCAGCCGAATAACTCCCCGCCAACAACCTCGCTTCGGATGGCATCAGGGCGCAGCGAGCCCTTGCTGCTCAACCAGCTTCGCCAGCATGCCCCGGATGTCGCTGGCCGGTGGTTTGAATTCCAGGGCGGCGACGCGCTTGTAGGTTTCGGCGAGCTTCGCTGCGGCTTCCGGCGTCGGACTCAGCGCGTGCGTCGCGACTGCCTCCACAAGCACCGAAATCGGGTAGTACGGACTTTCGAGCAGGCCGGGATAGCGTTCCGCGTCCTGCCTCGCGCGGGATGCGCGCGTGAGCGCCTCGGAAAACTGGCCGGCCTCGGCCAACATGCTCGCATGCACCCCCCGGAAAAACAGCAGCTTCTGGTCGGAGGGCAAGAGCGCGCGGTTCCCGATTTCGACTGCCGCGTGCAGGTGATGAAGCGTGTTCGGCACGTCGCCCATGCCGTTGTATGCGCCGGAAATGTTGAAGTGCAAAACCGCGACATCGGGATGCGAATCTCCGCATACCCGTTTCATGATTTCGAGCGCCTCCAGGCTCGTCTCGAGCGATGCTTCGCTCTGGTCGCGCCAGCTCATCAGAGCGGCCTGCTTCAAAAGAGTCTGGGCGTAGCGCATCGAATTTCGGGAGTAGCGTTTTTCCGTCAGCGCGAGCATGCGCTGGAGGGCAGTGTCGGAGAGATCTAGGTCCATTCCCTGCTTTTCCAGCCCGACACCAAAGAGCACGTCATACGTACGGTAGAGTTCCGGATAGTCCGGCCCAAACAAACGCGTCTGTTCGTCGAGAACGGCGTTGATCTCTGCTTCGGCCTTCACGAATTCGCCGGTCATCGAGTGGATGCGCGCCAGACTGACCTGGGTCTCGTGCCGCAACTTCACTGGCATCGCAGACAGATCGAGCGTCTCGAGGATGGCCAGGGCGGCCTCGGGCTCGCCCTGCGCGTTGATGATCGAGGAATGCATCAGCTTCCATTTGGCGATGCGCTCACGGTCACGCGCGAGCGGCAAAGCGATGTCGACCAGCTTCAGCGCCTCGGTCCACTGGCCGAGCGAATACATCGCCTCGACCCGTGCATGCAGAACGAGCTCCTTGACCTCATCCGGCCACTGCGACAGCTGCACGTGTTCGAGCACCTGCAGCGCACGTTGGGGCAAGCTGATCCGAGTCTGGATTTCGGACAAAGCCACGAGCAAGCGTACGTGCTGCTCGTCCACTTGCGCAGTCGGCACATTCGCAGCGCGCTCGATGATGCGATCGAACAGGTCGCGCACCGTGAAGTCCTTGGCGTTGCCGCCGCCGGGATCGGCGGCTTCGATTGCGTCCATGATCAGCGTCGTCATCTGGTCCGCACGCGACTGCTGCGCAATGGTCGCTCGGTACTGCCTGAACCAGACGCCTGCGCCGACAAGCGCAAGCACAAGCAAGGCCGCCGTGGCCGCAAGCCCGAAACGATGGCGGCCAGCGAAGCGGCGCAGGCGATAGCCGCTGCCGCCGCGGCGCGCGGTGACTGGGAAGCCGCTGAGATGGGCGTGGAGGTCCTGCGCCAGGTCGGGCACTGCGTCGTAGCGATCGCCTGGCGCCTTGCGCAGGCAGCGCATCACGATCGCGTCGAGGTCACCGCGCAGCTTCTTGTTGTGCACGCGACGACTCGGCGCAACCGGGTCTTCGTGCAGGATGCGGCGTTCCATTTCTCCCGGCGTGAGATTCGAAAGATCCAACGGCTTCAGGTCGGTGAGCAGCTCGTACAACAGCGCGCCGAGTCCATAGACGTCGCACGCCGGCGTCACCGGCTCGCCACGCAGCTGCTCCGGTGCAGCGTTCGGCGCCGAAAAGTAGCGCTGCGCCGTACCCGTCTCCTGAATCTCGATCTCGCCCAAGGTGCTGACCAGCGGCTTGGCGATGCCGAAGTCCAGCAGCTTCGGTTCGCCCTGCGCCGTGACCAGCACATTGCCCGGCTTGAGATCGCGATGAACAATCAGGTTGCGGTGGGCAAAGCCGACCGCGTCGCAGACTTTCAGGAACAAGTCGAGCCGCGCGCGCAGATCGAGATGACGCGCTCGCGCCCAAGCCATGATCGGCTCGCCTTCGACGTACTCCATCACCACGTAGGGACTGCCATCGGGCAGTTCGCCGGCATCGAGCAGAGCGGCGATGTTTGGATGCCGCATCAGTGCGAGCACCTGCCGCTCCAGACGAAATCGAGCGATCGTGTGCGGATCAAGCACCTCGGCACGCACCAGCTTGATCGCCACCTGCTGCGCGATACTGCCATCGCCGCGATGCGCCAGATACACGCTGCCCATCCCGCCGCGGCCCAGCAGACGCTCGATCCGGTAGGCGCCGACCTGCTTGCCAACCCAGTCCGACTCCGCCGGCGGCGCGCCCAGCCAGGCTTCGGGACGCAATGCGGTGTGCGACAGCAGGCGCTCGTCGGCTTCAAGCAATCGCAGCAATTCACTGCGCATCGCCTCATCGATCTCGGGATGCCGCATCAGGTAACCGACGCGGTCCGCCTCCTCGACGTCCAACAGCCGCTCGAACCAGGTCCTCAGCAACTCGAACCGAGTCGTGCTCATGTCATTTGTCCTTTGCGCCTGTTCGAGGGCGCGATCTCTTCAGCAGGTAATCCGGCGGAGCAAGCCGCGGCGTGGCAGCGGCAAAACGGCTACGGCCCCAGCCTTGTCGCCAACCATGCGCGCGCGAAACGCCACTCGCGCACTACGCTGGCACGCGAGATGCGCATCGACTCCGCAATTTCGTCGGTAGTCAGTCCGGAGAAAAACTTCAGCTCGACGATCCGCGCCGCGTGCGCATCACGCGCTTCCAGTTCATCCAGCGCGTCGTGCACGGCAAGCCAGTCGACGCGCAGATCGATGCTGGACTCGACCGCCTCGCCCGCGGCCGATTCGAGTGGCACAAATGGCAAGTCGCCACCCCGCTTCTCGGCTCCGCGGGCGCGGGCATGATCGACGACCACGTTGCGAATGACGCGCGAGGCGACGGCAAAGAAGTGCGTGCGGTCGCGCAGGTCCAGCCCGGCTCCGCGTGCCAAGCGCTCGTAGGCCTCGCTCACCAACTCCGTGGCCTGCAGCGTCAGGCTTCCGAGCGAACGCCGCAGTCGTGCCTGCGCAATTTCGCGGAGCAGTGGATACACCACCTGCATCAGCTCGGCACCGGCGACGGCGTCGCCATCGCTCCAGGCCCGAAGCAGCCGCGTGATGTCGATTTGCTCAAGGCGCTCGGCCATGACGAAACATTTCGTGTCAGGGGTTGCCAGCTTAGCCGAGGTGCAGCGGCGCGGTCCGCGTGGGGAACCAGATCCGGGGCCCGAAAAGCCGTGCGCCCCTACAACAAATTCGCCAGTTCCGCGGTGACCGGGGAGTTGGGGGCGAGTTCGCGGGCTTTTTGGGCGGAGCGTTTGGCCTTGTCGATTTCGCCGGCGGCGTGTTGGCGCTTGGCCTGGTCGACGAGGGCGCGGACGAGGCGGGCGCGCATGGGTTCGATGTCGGGGTCGCGGCCGGTGAGCTCGCGGACCACGTCGAAGTTCTCGTAGGCGGCGTTGAGGCGGCCGCCGTTCATGGCCTGGTCGAACAGCTCCTTGGCGCGCGCCGGCAGTGCGGCCAGGCCGGCGCGGGCTTCGCTGTTGTTGGGGTCGATGCGCAGCGCGTTGTTGTAGGCGTCGACGGCGTTCGCACCGGGCTCGCCGAACAGGTCGCCGTTGCGCACGTAGTCGCGCGCACGCGACAGCATCTCGGCGAGGCGCTGCTGTTCGGCCGGGCCGATCGCGCGCGGATGGTTGGCGATGTCGCGGCGTTCGCGCGCCTCGCGCAGCTGCACTTGCGCCGCGCGCAGTTCCGCCGGCGACGGACCGAGCGGTTGCGCCTGGCGGATCAGCTTGTCGGCGCCTTCCAGGTCCTTCTCGGCGAGCCGCGTCTGCGCCTGCGCCAGCAGCGCGTTGCCGATGCGCGTCAGGCCCTGCTTCGCCGGCACGTTCTGCGGATCGCGCGCGAGCACGTTCTGGTACAGCGCGAGCGCATTCGGCTCGCTCGGTGGCACCAGCGCGCCGTCGGCGAACAGGCGCGCGGCGCGCTCCATGTCGCGGCTGAGGGCGTCCAGCGCGTCGCCCTTGCCCTCGGACAGCCGCGCCTGCAGGTCGGCCAGTTGCGCCGCATTCGGGCTGATCGTCGCGATCGACTGGATGGTCACCGATGCCGCGGCCAGGTCGCCGGCCTTGAGCTCGGCATCGGCGCGGGTGCCGAGCACGTCGATGATCTTGGTGATGCCGTTCGGCGCGATCGCGTTCGCGGCATCGACGCTGATCACCTGTTCGTACAGCTCGTAGGCGCTGTCCGGCGTGCCGACGTAGTTGCCGGCAGCGAACGCTGCCTCGGCGCGCGGGATCAGCTCGTCCAGGCGCGTCTTCGCGGCTTCGGCCTCCTGCAGCCGCGCGCGCAGCTCGGCGATCTCGGGGCCGCCCTGCAGCAGCTCCTCGGCCTCGTTGGCGAAGCCCTTGGCGATGTCGAGGTTGCCGCCGGCGCGCGCCTCGTCGGCGCGGTTGATCAGCACCGCGCCGATGCGCTTCATGCCGTCGCGCGCCTGGCTGTTGTCGGGATCGATCTGCAGCACCGCCTGGTACAGGTCGCGGGCGTTGCCTTCGCCTTCGGTGAGGCGATTGGCGACCACCGCGGCATCGGCGCGGTTCAGCAGCGCGGCGACATCGGACTCGGGCAGCAGCCCGGACAGCGGCTTGCGAAACACGTAGCCGGCGACGGCGAGCGCGACCACCAGCACCGCCGCGACCAGCAACCACGGCCCGCGACTACGTTGCGCCGCGGCGGCCTGCGCCGCCGCACGCTGCGATGCCCCCGGCACCGAGGGCGTGACGCGCGTGCGCCCGACATCGGCCTGGGCCACCGTGGGCATGTCGCGCAGGTCGCCCATCGACGGTTCGGAACGCCCGCGCACCGGCTCGTTGTCGGGCGGCGGCGTCGGCAGGCGCTGGGTGCGCGAGGCCTCGGCGAACACGCGCCGGCGATAGGCTTCGTCGGGCGTGGCCAGGTGCGGATACTGGCCCTCGGCGATGTCGAGTTCGAGCTCGCGGATGGCGTCGGCGACGTCGGTGCCGGTCTGGTACCGCTCCTCCGGCGTCTTCGCCATCATCCGTTCGAGGATCGGCTGCACCGGCTGCAGGTTCGGTGCCAGCTTCGGCACCGGCTCGGTGATGTGCATGATGCCGACCGCGAGCGGGTCGTCGGCCACGAACGGCACCCGTCCCATCAGCATCTCGAACAGCACGCAGCCGAGCGAATAGAGATCGGCACGACCGTCGAGCGGACGCCCGCGCGCCTGCTCCGGGCTCATGTAGTGCGGCGTGCCGATGACCGCGCCGGTGCGCGTCATGCGGGTCGCCGAGTCGTTGGCGCGGGCGATGCCGAAGTCGGTCAGCGCCGAGGAGCCGTCCTCGCGCATCAGGATGTTGTCGGGCTTGACGTCGCGGTGCACGAAGCCCTTGCTGTGCGCGTAGGCGAGCGCGGTCGCGATCTCGCGCACCACGCGCAGCACGAAGGTGGGGTCGACCGGCTTGCCGTCGTCGCGATGCGCCGAGCCGCCGGAGACGTACTCCATCGCGATGTAGTGGATGTCGCCGTACTTGCCGACGTCGTGCACGCCGACGACGTGGCGATGGTGCAGCTTGGCGGCGATGCGCGCCTCGCGCAGGAAGCGCTCGCCGAAGTTCGGATCGACCATCAGCGCCGGCGACATGATTTTCAGCGCGACTTCGCGATCGACCGATTCCTGGAGCGCCAGATACACGGTAGCCATGCCGCCGCGGCCGAGCTGCTTGATGATTTGGTATCCGGGGATCTCGATCACGGCGCCGACGTCAGGTCACGGTTCGCCCCTGAACGGAGCGTTTCGGCCCGAGCATAACATGCGCTAACGCGCTTCCCGCCTGCATTTCAGCGTGCGCGCAGGGCCTCGGTGACGGGGACGCGCGCGGCGTGCAGGGCCGGTGCCAGACCGCCGATGAAGCCGATGCAAAGCGCCCAGAACAGGCCCTTGAGCAGCAGGTCCGGGGTCACCGCGAAGTCGAACGCGATCTGCGAGAACCCGCCGCCAAGCGTCGACACCGAATAGCCGTTGAACAGCAGCCAGGCGATGCCGGCGCCGAGCAGTCCCCCGGCCGAGGCCAGCAACAGCGCTTCGGCCAGCACCGAGGCGATCACCGGCAGCCGGCCGAAGCCGAGCGCGCGCAGCGTGCCGATCTCGGCGGTGCGCGCCGACACCGCCGAGTACATGGTGTTGATCGCGCCAAACAGCGCGCCGAGCGCCATCACGATGCCGACCAGGGTGGTGACGATGCCGATCTGCGTGGTCAGGCCCGACGACTGCGAACGGAAGTACTCGCCCTCGCGCTGCACGTCGACGTTGAGCTGCGGGTCGCTGGTCAGGCGTTGCTTCAGCGCCTCGAACGAGTCGGCATTGGCCAGGCGCAGCAGCACGCTGGAGACGCCATTGCGGCGAAACACGCCCTGCACCGTTTCCAGATCGGCCCACAGTTCGGAATCGTGCGCGTCGCCGCTCTGGAACACGCCGACCACCTGCCAGTCGGTGCCGCGAAAGCGCAGCAGCGAGCCCGGGTCGAGGTTCGCGAACTGGCCGCGCGCGCCGCTGCCCACCACGATCTCGCGCAGGCCGGGGCGGAACATGCGGCCCTCGATCAGGCGCAGCTCCGGGCGCAGCAGCAGGCCGGAGGGCTCGACCCCGCGCAGCGAGACGTTGGCGCCGGTGCTCTGGCCCGGGCGCATGACTTCGGTGACGACCACGATCTCGCCCGAGGCCGCCGGCAGCGACGAGGGCAGCCGCGCCACCGCCGGGTCCTGGCGCACCAGCGTGCTCGATGCGCGATCCATGAAGCTCGACAGCTCCACCGTCGAACCGCCGCGCAGCACCACCACGCGGTCGGGTGCGCCGGTGTCTTCGAGCGTGCGCGACAGCCCGCGCGACATCGACAGCATCGCCACCAGCACCGCGACCACGCCGGCGATGCCGATCACGATCACCAGCGAGGCGCCGAGGCGGGAAGGAATGCTGCGCAGGTTGAGCAGCACGATCTCGCGGGTTTGCGTGAGCATGCCCATGTCAGCGTCCGGCCAGCGCGTCGACGATCTTCAGGTGCATCGCCCGCCATGCCGGCGGCAGACCGACCACCGCCGCGAGCAGCAGCGCCGAGGCGGCCGCGATCACCAGCACGCGTGCGTCGATGCGCGCCGGGTAGTCCGGCGGCAGCAGTGCCGTCACCGTGTAGGCGAGGCCGATGCCGAGTGCGGCCCCGCCGAGGCACAGCGCCAGCGACTCGGCCAGCACCAGTCCGAGCACGGTGCGGTCGGTGAAGCCGAGGCACTTGAGCACGCCGAACTCGGGCACGCGCTCGCGCACCGACTGATTCATGATGAAGCCGGTGAGGATCAGGATCGAGAAGAACGCGGCACCGAGGATGGCGTTGATGATGAAGGCAATGTCGCCGATCTGGCGCAGGAAGCCGATCTGGAACTCCTGCTCGCTCTGGGTCTTGGTCTCGTCCGGCGAGTTGGCGAACTGGGCGTCGATCATCGCCGCGACCTTGCCGACCTCGTTCGGGTCGCGCAGGCGCACCACGAACACGCCGGCGAGCCCGGCCGCCCCGGCGACGCGCGACTCGTCGAAGTAGGCGAAGTTCAGGTACATCAGGCTGGTGCGCTTCTGCCACTGCTCGTCGCGCCCGTCGAAGATGCCGACCAGCTTCCATTCCCAGGCGTTGCTGCCGTCGCGCTTCTGCCAGATGAACGAGTTCAGCGGGATGGTGTCGCCGACCTTCCAGCCGTACTTCTCGGCGAGCAGGCGCCCGGCGATGGCGCCGTTGCGGGTGGCGGTGAAGGCGCGCTTGGTCTCGGCGTCGAGCTTCCACTCCGGGTAGGTCTCGTACAGGCGCGGCGGGTCGACCGCGAACTGCGGGAAGAAATTGCGCGGGTCCTGGTAGACGCCACCGAAGAACTGCGACCAGCCGACGCGCTTGACCCCCGGCACCGCCTCGATGCGCGGCAGCATGCGCAAGGGCAAGGGCTGGGTGAAACTGGTGCGCGCCTGGGTGATCAGCCGGTCGACGCCGAGGAACTCGGCGCCGCCCTCGACCAGCGAATTGATCGCCTGCCCGAGCCCGAGCAACAGGAACGCCGCCATCAGCGACAACAACGCCAGCAGCGTGCGCCACTTCTTGCGCAACAAGGCGCCGAGGATGAGGGGGAGGTATTTCATGCGCGCAGCCGCACGGCTCCTCTCTCCCCTCGTGGGAGAGAGGCCGGGAGAGAGGGGGCGGGGCGCCGCGCGCACATCAATGCACCGCCTCGTCCACCAGCGTGCCCTTGTCCAGGTGCACGGTGCGGCGGGCGTACTCGGCGGCCTTGGGGTCGTGGGTGACCATGACGATGGTCTTGCCGTGGTCGCGGTTCAGCGACTGCAGCAGGCGCAGGATCTCGTCGGCGGTCTTGCGGTCGAGATCGCCGGTGGGTTCGTCGCAGATGAGAATGCGCGGGTCGGAAACCAGCGCGCGCGCGATCGCGACACGTTGCTGCTGGCCGCCGGAGAGTTCGTTCGGCTTGTGCGCGGCGCGGTCGGACAGGCCGACCAGTTCCAGCGCCACCCAGGCGCGACGGGCGCGCTCGGCGGCGTTCATGTCGGCGAGCAACAGCGGCAGCTCGACATTGCGCTGCGCGCTCAGCACCGGCATCAGGTTGTAGCTCTGGAAGATGAAGCCGACGGTGTTCGCGCGCCAGGCCGCGAGCGCGGCGCCGGTGAGCATGTCGATGCGTTCGCCGTCGATGTGCAGCGAACCGTCGGTAAGCGTGTCGAGCCCGCCGATCAGGTTCAGCAGCGTGGTCTTGCCCGAACCCGAGGGCCCCATCAGCGCGACGAAGTCGCCGTCGGGAATGTCGAGGTCGATGCCGTGCAGCACTTCGATGCGCTGCTTGCCGCGCTCGTAGACCTTGGTCAGG
Source organism: Lysobacterales bacterium (assembly GCA_016182785.1). Classification (GTDB taxonomy): domain Bacteria; phylum Pseudomonadota; class Gammaproteobacteria; order Xanthomonadales; family Ahniellaceae; genus JADKHK01. The sequence goes on from JACPFU010000028.1 coordinate 14,164, forward strand.
CCGCGGATTTCGATCAGGGCCGGCATCGCTCAGGCTTTCTTCACGGTCACGCGCGCGCCGTCGCGCAACTGCTCGGTCGGCCCGAGCACGATCTGCTCGCCGCCCTTGAGGCCACTGGTCAGCAACTGGTCGGCGTCGCGCTTCTCGCCGAGCGTGACCGCCACGCGCCTGGCCTTGCCCTCGGCGGTCACCACGAACACCGCGGTGTCCTTGCCCTGGCCGGACAGCGCGCGGCTCGGCACCCACACGCCTTCGCGTTTGGGCGCGCCCGGTTTGCGTTCTTCGAGGAAGCTCACGCGCACGCCCATGTCCGGCACGATGCGCGCGTCCTTGCTGGCGAGCGCGATGCGCACCTTGACCGTGGCCTTGGTGCGATCGGCAGCGGGAATGATCGCGATCACCGACGCCGGGATGTTCCAGTCCGGGTAGGCATTGAGCACGGCATTGACCGGCTGCTTCGCGGTGACGCGATTGATGTAGGCCTCGTTGACATCGACCTGCACTTCCAGCGAATCCATGTCGACGATGGTGCCGATGCCGCTGCGGGTGAAGCCGCCGCCGGCCGCGATCGGCGAGATCATCTCGCCCGGCTGCGCCGCCTTGACCGTGACCACGCCGGTGAACGGCGCGCGCACGACCATGTTGGCGAGCTGGTTGCGCGTCGCTTCGAGCTGGCGTTCGGCCACCGGGATCTGCGCCTGCGCGTTGGCGAGGCGCGCGCGCAGCGCATCGACCTGGGTACCGGCGGCATCGAGCAGTGCCTGCGAGGTCAGCTTGCGCGCGGCGAGATCGCGCTGGCGCGCGAGCTCGCGCTCGGCGTCGGCGAGCGTGGCGCGGATTTCGCCGAGCGCCGCCTTTGCGGCACCGAGGCGGGCGAGCGCCAGGCCTTCGTCGGTCTTCGCCTCGGTGTCGTCGAGATAGGCGACGATCTGGTCGGCCTCGACCTTCTGGCCTTCCTCGATCAGCACCTCGCGCACCTTGCCGGTGACCTTGGCCGATACCGTCGCCTGGCGGCGCGCGGTGATGTAGCCGGAGGCGTCCAGCACCGAGGCGTTCTCGTCGCTGGCGGCGGCGCGTGCGGTGGCAGTCTCGACCGGCAGCGGGCGGCCGCCGGAGAGAAACACGGCGGCCACGACCAGCGTCACCACGATGCCGACCAGCCACGGCCAGCGGCGTCGCGGCGCCGCGTCCTGGCGGCGGTCGATGCGTAACTGCGCGATCAATGCTTCCTGGCGATCCATGAACGACTCCAAGCGGGCAAATGCCGATGATACCCGCCAGCATGGCGGGCTCCGATGCATACGCGAAGTGACGAAGGTCACTCGCCGCGGTTGTAGGATTCGCCCCGGTTCCAAGCGAGACCCGCCCATGCCGACGCCCGCTCCGCAGCGACGATTCATCGCCTACGGCCTGCTCGCCGGCAGCGGCCTGTTGTTGCTGATGGCACTGGTTCTGGGGCAGGTGCTGGCGGATGCGCCCGCGTTCCTGCCGTGGCTGCTGGCCGGGGTCGGCCTTGCCGAAGGCATCGTCGGCGCGATGCTGTTGATCAAGCAAGCGGAGCGTTGAGCATGAGCGAACTGGTGTTCCCGGCACCGACCCCACCGACGGTCGCGATCCACGGCAGCGCGCTGCGCTTTCCGGTGCATCGCATCTACTGCATCGGCCGCAACTACGAGGAGCACGCGCGCGAGATGAACGCGACGGTGGCACTCGATGCACCGGTGTTCTTCCTGAAGCCGGGCGATGCCGTGGTCGGCGACGGCGCCGACGTGCCCTACCCGTCCGCGACCGGCGACCTGCACCACGAGGTCGAACTGGTGGTCGCGCTGCGCTCCGGCGGACGCGATCTCGATGAGCAGGCAGCGCGCGCGGCGATCTACGGCTATGCGGTCGGCCTCGATCTCACCCGCCGCGATCTGCAGGCGAAGGCCAAGGCCAAGGGCCTGCCCTGGGATACCGCCAAGGGCTTCGATGCCTCGGCGCCGATCGGCGCGATCACGCCCGTCGCGCAATGCGGTCATCCGGCTGCGGGCGAGTTGCGCCTGCAGATCAATGGCGAGCAGCGCCAGTGTGCCGACATCGCCAGTATGGTGCTGCCGGTCGCCGCGATCCTGGCTTCGCTGTCGACGCTGTTCGAGCTGCGCGCCGGTGATCTGGTGTTCACCGGCACGCCGGCCGGTGTCGCGGCACTGCAGCGCGGCGACGCCTTCGTCGCCAGCTTCCCCGGCCTCGCGGAACTGCGCGGCCACATCGTCTGAATCCAGCATCGGAGCAACCCATGGGCATGGTCTCGGAGTTCAAGGCCTTCGCGATGCGCGGCAATGTCGTCGACATGGCCATCGGCGTCGTCATCGGCGCGGCGTTCGGCAAGATCGTCAGCGCCATGGTCGACAGGATGATCATGCCGATCGTCGGCTACCTCACCTCGGGGCAGAACTTCTCCGAGCTGGCGTGGAAGCTCGGCGCCAATGCCGACGGCACGCCCGCGGTCAGCATCGGCTACGGCGCCTTCCTGCAAGCCACGCTCGACTTCGTGATCGTCGCCTTCGTGCTGTTCCTGGTGATCAAGGCGGTGAACCGCATGCAGCGCGCCGAGGCCGCCGCGCCCGCCGCACCTCCGCCGCCGAGCGAGCAGGAAAAGCTGCTCGCCGAGATCCGCGACCTGCTCAAGTCCCGCTGAGGTCCCCATGCATTTGCGTCCGATCCTGCCGCTGTTGCTTGCCCTCGCAGCTTCCGGCGCCGACGCCGCGTCGTGGTCGCTCAGCGATGCGCGCACCGCGCTCTCGTTCAACCAGTCACTGCTGCGCGATCTCGGCGTGCAGGTGCGCGACATCGAGCGCGGCAACCTCCGCTTCGATCCGCACATGCATGCGCTCGGCTACGACGCGCGCCTGGTATTCGGCGCGCGCAACGACAAGCGCCTGGCGGCGGACATGCAGGGCCATGTGCTCGAACACCTGCTCGGCCCGGGCCTGCAGCACCGCGGCGGTTTCGAGCTGGCCTGGCGCGGCGGTGCGCTGTCGCTGCAGCAGTTCGTGCTGGCGCCGGCGTTCGCGCCGCGCAGCTTCGAGCTGCGCACGCGCGATGGCGAGGTCGCGTTCACCGCCGACTTCGCGCACTTCGAGATCGACCGCGAGGCCGGCACGCTGCAGCTGTTCAACCTCGACCTGCGCATCGCGCCGGCGCTGGCGGCTCGACTGAAGCAGCCGCAACTCGCCGGCGTCGCCATCGGCACGCTGGAACTCGAAGCGCGCGTGCAGGTGCCGGAGGCCGAGGCCAAGCTCGGCACCCCGCCCGGCTGTTCCGACTGGTCCGGCAACAAGGACGTGGCGCTGACCAGCATCGGCTCGGTCGGGCAGTGGGAGCGCCAGGGTGGCATGGTCGCGATCAGCCCTTCGGCCACGCTGCGCAATGTCGGCAGCGGCAACGTGCCCTGGTACGGCAAGTTCACCGGCCCGTTCCCGCCCTACAACAACGACCAGCATCCGTTCCTGGTCTGGGCGATCTTCCGCAACGCCAACGGCGTGTTCGAGCAGATCGGCACCTCCGACGTGAAGCACGCCTTCCTCACCATCAACAGCGGCTGCGATGCCGGCGCCTGCACCGACAGCCACATCCTTGGCCTCGGCTGCTCGGACGTGTATGGCGAGGGCACCAACAACTCGACCGGCAGCCTGTCGTTCCGCCCAGAAGTCAGCGCCGGCCCCGGGCTGTGGAACCACACCGGTTCGCACTTCGACCAGAACGGCGACGGCGTGCAGGACCACACCGGCAGCGACCCGTTCCCGATCCATCGCGCCACCGTGCAGGAGACCGACCTGCAGACCGCCGGTGCCGAGTACTTCCTCGAGGCCTGGTACGTGGTGCGCGACGACGTCAACATCTTCAACTCGATGGGCTGGCGGCGGATGACCCCATCGCTGCCGGGCTCGATCTGGATCTTCACGCTGAACACGGCGTTGGCCAATGGTTCGGTGCTGGATGCCTGGGTCAACCCGGCCAGCCCGCCCGCCGGCAGTCGCAACGAACTGCTGACCTTGCCCGAGGGCCACGTGCGCCTCGCGGTCAAGACCACCGACCTCGGCGGTGGCCAGACGCGCTACGAGTACGCCCTGCTCAACCATGATTTCGACCGCCAGATCGGTTCGTTCTTCGTGCCCACCGGTGGCAGCAGCGTCGGCAATCTCTACTTCCACGACGTCGACCGCAATGCCGGCAGCGACTGGATCGCGACCCAGGACGCGAACGGCATCACCTGGAGCAAGCCCGCGGCCAGCGCCGGGCTCGACTGGGGCACGCTGTACAACTTCGGCTTCACCGCAACCACGCCGCCGACCAATGCCGCAGCCACCCTCGCCGCGGTGGAAGCCGGCGCACCGGCGCAACTGAGCATCCAGACACTGGTGCCCACCGATATCGGCCTGGTGTTCGCCGACGGCTTCGAGTGACGAAGCGGGCCGTGCGCAGGACGAACGCCACACGGCGCACGCGCACGGCTCTGCCAGAATCGGCGCTTCGTTTGCGGAGACTGCGATGCGCCTGTTGCCTGTCTGCTTCCTGATTGCCTCCGGCGTTGCCTGCGCGCAGGCGCCGGTGGCACCGTCCCCGATCGCCGAGCCGGCGATGACTACCGCAGCGCAACTGCGCGACGCCGCGATGAAGGGCAGCGGCGCCTACGCGCTGGTCGAGTCGCTGACCACCGAGGTTGGCGCGCGCATGGCCGGCAGCGAAGCCGACGCCCGCGCGGTGCGCTGGGCCGAACAGAAGTTCAAGGCGCTCGGCTTCGACCGCGTGCGGCTGGAACCAGTGCGCTTCCCGGTGTGGCGTCGCGGCCACGAGAGCGCGGTCGTGCTCAGCCCGGCGCCGCAGAAGCTGTCCATCCTCGCGCTCGGGTTCTCCTCGGGCACGCCCAAGGGCGGCGTCGCGGCCGAGGTCGTGCGCTTCCCGGACCTGGCCGCACTCGGCGCGGCCAGCGAAGCTCAGGTGCGCGGCAAGATCGTGTTCGTGTCGCAGAAAATGGAGCGGCGTCGTGACGGTGGCGGCTACGGCCCCGCGGTCGCGGTGCGCGGCCAGAGCGCCGAGATCGCCGGACGCAAGGGCGCGGCTGCGGTGCTGATCCGCTCGATCGGCACCGACAGCGACCGCTTCCCGCACACCGGCGGTGCGCTCTGGTTGAGCCAGATCGCGCTCGACCCGGAGATCGCGCGGCGCGCCACCAAGCTCGGTGACGGCTCGCTGATCGCGACCACGCTGGTGCCCGCTGCAGCGCTCAGCAATCCCGACGCCGACCAGCTCGACCGCCTGATCGCGCGCGGCGAACCGGTGCGCATCCAGCTCGAACTCGATGTCGGGCTGGCCGGCGAATACGTGAGCCACAACGTCATCGGCGAACTGATCGGGCGCGAGAAGCCGGACGAGTTCGTGCTGATCGGCGGCCATCTCGATTCCTGGGATCCGGGCACCGGCGCCATCGACGACGCCGCCGGCGTCGGCATCACCATGGCCGCCGGCGCGCTGATTGCGCAGTTGCCGCAACGACCGCGGCGCAGCATCCGCGTGGTCGCATTCGCCAACGAGGAGCAGGGCCTGTACGGCGGCAATGCCTACGCGAAGATGCACGCCGATGCCGCGCAGACCCATGTCGCGATTGCCGAGTCCGACTTCGGCGCCGACCTGATCTATCGCTTCGACTCGAATGTCGCCCCCGAATCCTTGCCGCTCGCCGATGCCATCGGCAGCGTGCTCTATCCGCTTGGCATCGAACGCGGCGGCAATGTCGCACGCGTCGGTTCCGACATCGGCCCGATCGCCAAGCTCGGCGTGCCTGCGTTTTCGCTCGGCCAGGACGGCAACGACTACTTCGACTACCACCACACCGCGAACGACACCCTGGACAAGGTCGATGCCACCAGGCTCGACCAGAACGTCGCCGCCTATGCCGCGTTCGCGTACCTCGCGGCGGAAGCCGAAGCGAAGATCACGCCACCGAAAATGTAATTGGATGGACTCGCCCCTCGCCGAGGCGTCATTCGCGCCACGGTGGTATCCAATGAGGACCAACGACAGCGAGGGGCGGGCCCATGAAAGAGCGTACGGCAAAATTCGAGGTGTTGGCGATCGACCTGGCGAAGA
>JACPFU010000029.1 GCA_016182785.1 Lysobacterales bacterium
TGCTCACCCGCCAGGCGCCCACACAAAACACCTGTGCACGCTGTCAAAGATCTCTTGCCACCGCGAACCTTCGTTCGCTTCCTCGCAACGTTTCGTCCCGAGTGAGCCGCGCATTATAAAGCACGTTTGGTGGCTGTCAACTGTTCGCGAGCGGTTATTTTGATGCCGCGTCGCGCCGGTTGCCCCTCCTTGCGGAAGGGGCGCGAACTCTAGCCACACGCTCCGGACTTGGGAAGCCTTGACGTGCAGGCAAAGCCGGCCTGTTCAGGTTCAGCGCAGGACCACCCGCAGAAACGTGCGCTTGCCGACCTGCAAAATGAACGAGGCGCCCGCAGCGAATGCCGCATCCTTGTTCTCGACCACCTCGCCATCGATGCGCACGCCACGCTCACCGATCTTGCGAATGGCTTCGGAAGTGCTCGCGAGCAAGCCGCTCTGCTTGAGCAGTTGCGGCAAGCGGATGCCCTCTGCAGCCACCACGATTTCGCGCTCTTCGATGTCCGTCGGCAACGCGCCGCCCTTGATGGTGTCGTTCCAGTAGCGCAGCGCCTCTGCCGCCGCCGGCTTGCCGTGGAAGCGCTCGACCAGTTCGAGCGCTAGCGCGAGCTTGAAGTCACGCGGATTCGCCTGCCCGGCGCCCACCTCGGCCTTCATGCGCGCGATGTCGGCCATCGATTGCGCGAACGAGAGCAGCTCGAAATAGCGCCACATCAGGTCGTCGGAGATGCGCATGGTCTTGCCGAAGATCTCGTTCGGGGCTTCGTTGATGCCGATGTAGTTACCGAGCGACTTCGACATCTTGTTGACGCCGTCGAGCCCCTCCAGCAGTGGCATGGTGATCACGATCTGCGGTGCCTGCCCAACCTCTCCCTGCAGTTGGCGCCCGACCAACAGATTGAACTTCTGGTCGGTGCCGCCAAGTTCGACGTCGGCGCTCAGCGCCACCGAGTCGTAACCCTGCACCAGCGGGTAGAGAAACTCGTGGATCGCGATCGGCTGCTGGCCAGCGTAGCGTTTGTGGAAATCGTCGCGTTCGAGCATGCGCGCCACGGTGTGCTTTGCGGCGAGCCGGATCATGTCCGCGGCCGACATCTTGCCGAACCACTCGGAGTTGAAGCGCAGCTCGGTACGGTCGCGATCGAGCACCTTGAACACCTGGTCGGCATAGGTCCTGGCGTTCGCGGCGACATCATCCTCGGACAGTGGCTTGCGCGTCGCGTTCTTGCCGGTCGGGTCGCCGATCATTCCGGTGAAGTCGCCGATCAGGAAGATGACCTGGTGGCCGAGCTGCTGGAACTGGCGCATCTTGTTCAGCAGCACGGTGTGGCCGAGGTGCAGGTCGGGCGCGGTCGGGTCGAATCCCGCCTTGATGCGCAGCGGTCGGCCCAGCTTCAGGCGCGCTTCGAGTTCCTCCAGCTTGATGACTTCCTCGGCACCGCGGCCGATCAGATCGAGTGATTCCTGCAATGAAGACATGCCTGGGCCTGCGCTTTCGATGGAGAACGAACCCGGTACCTTAGCGGACACCGCGCCGCGGCTGCAGCGGCAGCGACCATGACCGGCCTGAAAAGTTAAATGCTCGTTAACGCGCGCAAGCCGGAATTCCCAATGGCTTCAAAGGTTTGACAGGCGAATCCGGGCGCGGATACCGTACCGGCCGGTTTGTCCGCGGTGCACCCAATGGCCTGGTTTTCGGTACGTCTGTTCAAGCAAGCCACGCCCCACCGCCAGGCCCTGCGGCGCCACGCGCAGCGGCGCCACGCGCACTTCTACCAACTGCGTTCGGACTGGACCGTGTTTCGCTCCTGGCCGTTCGCCGAGATCGACTGGCGACGCAAGCCCTGGGTGGTCGCCGCGGCCAGTGCGCTGCTGGCGCTGTTTGGCATGGCCGTGCTGCCCTCGTTCGCGTCGATCTTCCGCGTCGACACCTACGACGACCTGCCCGCGATCGCATTGACGCTACCGGAGCAGCCGATCGCCACGTTCGTTCCGGGCCAGGGCGATGACCGCGTGGCGCTGATCGACGGCGTCTACGCGCCGCTGTCGGAGGCCTCGCTGTGGACCTCGGTCACGATCGAGCGCGGGCAGACGCTGGGCGAGATCTTCGGCAAGTTCGGCATCTCGCCGCAGCAACTGGCTCGCCTGGTAGCGGCGGCACCGAGCGCCGACAGCTTCACGCGCCTGCGCCCCGGGGATCGCATCGGAATCCGTCGCGACTCCGCCGGAACGCTGACCGCGCTGCAGCTCAACGTCGATAGCGACACCCGCCGCATCGTCGAGATCAGCGGCGATCAGGTCAGCGAACGGACCATCGAGCGACCGGTCGAGAAACGCATGCGCGTTGCCAGCGGCCGGATCGTCGGCTCGCTGTTCGGAGCGGGAGAGGAAGCCGGGCTTGACGACGGCACCATCATCAAGCTGGCCAAGGTGTTCGGCTACGACATCGACTTCGCGCAGGACCTGCGGCGCGGCGACCAGTTCGCGGTCGTGTTCGAGGAGATGTACCGCGATGGCGAGGTGATCGCCGGCGGCGAGATCATCGCCGCGACCTTCGTGAACCGGGGCCGCCGTTTCGATGCGCTGCGCTTCGAGAAGAGCGATGGCAGCGTGGAGTACTACGACCAAGGCGGGCGTCCGCTGCGCAAGGCGTTCATCCGCACGCCGGTCGAATTCTCGCGGATCAGCTCGCGTTTCAGTTCTGCCCGTCGACATCCGATCCTCGGCACGGTGCGCGCGCACAAGGGCGTCGACTATGCCGCTCCGTCGGGTACTCCGATCATCGCGGCGGCAGCCGGGCGCGTGCGGTTCGCCGGCTGGAGAAATGGTTATGGCCGCGTCGTGGAGATCGACCATGGCCGTGGCCACTCGACGCTGTATGCGCACATGTCGCGCTTCGGCAAGTCGGCCAAGTCCGGCACGCGCGTGCAACAGGGCGACAACATCGGCTATGTCGGCATGACCGGCCTCGCCACCGCGCCGCACCTGCACTACGAGTTCCGCATCAACGGCATGCACCGCGACCCGCTCAAGGTGACCCTGCCGCCGCCGCAGCCGCTGCCGGGAGCGGCGATGGCTCGCTTCCGCGCCAGCACCGCGCCGTTCATCCGGCAGCTTGCGCGGGCCGAGCTGCAGACCGCGGCTTCCGCGCCGCGCTGATGGGCGATCGTTCGCTGTATCTGGGACTGATCTCGGGCACCAGCGCAGACGCGATCGACGCGGCGCTGGTCGCGTTCGACGGCACCACGCCGCGTTGCCTGGCCACCGCCGCGACACCCTACGCTCCGGCGCTGCAGGCGCGCATTCTCGATCTCGCACTCGGCCGCGTCGGCGCCGACTTCGACCGCTGCGGCGCGCTCGACGTCGAGATCGGAGAAGCCTTCGCCGCCGCCGCCGAGTCGCTGATCCGCGCCAGCGGGGTCGACCGCAACCGCATTCGCGCGGTCGGATCGCACGGCCAGACGCTCTGGCACCGACCCGATGCGTCGCCACCGTTCAGCGTGCAGCTCGGCGATCCCAACGTCATCGCCGAGCGCTTGCGCCTGCGCACGGTGGCCGATTTCCGGCGCCGAGACATCGCCGCCGGCGGCCAGGGCGCCCCGCTGGCGCCGGCCTTCCACGACGCCTTTCTGGCGTCGCCAACGGAAGCGCGCGCAGTGCTGAACCTCGGCGGCATCGCCAACCTGACCCTGCTGGTGCCCGGGGAGCCGGTGCGCGGCTTCGACACCGGCCCGGCAAGCGCGCTGATGGACGCCTGGTGCCAGACGCACACCGGCGCCACGTTCGACCGCGACGGCCGATGGGCCGCGCAGGGCCGCGTGCTGGACGGACTGCTGGCACGGCTTGCGGCCGACCCGTACTTCCCGCGTCCGGCACCGAAGAGCACCGGACGCGAGACCTTTCAGTTGCAGTGGTTGCGCGAGCACCTGGAGGGCAGCGAGGACAGCGCCGACGTGCAGGCCACGCTGCTGGCATTGACCGCACAGACGGTGGCGTCCGCGCTGCGCCGCGAATGCGCCGGCGCCAGGCGCGTGATCGCCTGCGGCGGCGGCGTGCACAATCCGCAGTTGATGGCGGCGCTGCGCCTTGCGCTCGCGCCGGTGAGGCTCGAGACCTCGGATCTGTACGGTCTCGATCCGGACTACGTCGAGGCCATGCTGTTTGCCTGGCTGGCGCGCGAGACGCTGGAAGGCCGGCCCGGAAACCGGCCCGAGGTGACCGGCGCCCGCGGCGCTCGCGTGCTCGGCGCGATCTACCCGGGCTAGCTCCGGGGCAACTGCTCGAATGCGGCAATGGCCGCGCGCAACGCCTCGTTCTCGTCCTTGTCCCAGGCGCCGGCCAGCCGCGCGATGTCCTGCTTGGGATTTGCCACCGCCAGCGTTTCCGCATCGAGCTTCAGCGCTTGCCGCAACAGCTTCAGCAACACGTCGTTGAGCGGCATGTTGTTGTTGCGCGCGATCTCCTTGATGCGCTCGGCCATCTCGTTGTCGATGCCGCGGATGAGAACATCGGGCACAGCAGGGCTCCCGTTTCGGTGGGCGATGCTAGCCCGCTGGATTCCGGCCCTGCAACCAACTGTGTCGCGAAATCCGCGCCTTCAGCCCGCGGCGACACGCGGCGGTTGCCGCCGTGCCAGCAGCAGGCACAGCCCCAATGTCGGAATGCCGATCAGCGCGGTGCCGGCGAAGAAGATGGCATAGGCGTCGACCAGCGTGCGTCCGGATTCGAGCCACTCCACGATGGCGCCGGAAAACCCTTTCAGCACCTTGCCGAGCAGCGCATAGAACGAACTCAGCAAGGCGTATTGGGTGGCGGTGTAGCCCAGACTGGTCAGGCTCGACATGTAGGCCACCAGCGCCGCACCTGCGAACCCGGCGGAGAAGTTGTCGATCGCCATCGTCATCGAGAACACCGTCGCGTCGCCGCCGGACCAGGCCAACCACGAGAACGCCAGATTCGAGCCCGGGCCAAGCACGGCTCCGAGCAGCAGGGTGGCAACGAAGCCGAAGCGCAGGGCGAACAGTCCGGCGCCGGCGATGCCGGCGAGCGAAGCCACGAGGCCGAGCGAGCCGCGCACCGCGCCGACCATTTCCTTGTCGAGGCCGAGATCGGCATACAGCGGATTGGCCATCGGCCCCATCACGAAATCGGGCAGCCGGTACAGGCTGATCGCGGCCAGCATCAGCAGTGCGTGCGCGCCGTGGGTGCGGAAGAAGGCCAGGAACGGCCCGGCGATGGCGTCGGCCACGGCGCGCAGCGAAAGCAGGCTGGTGTTGTCGCGGGACACCGCTTGCGGCTCCCTGGCCAGCGCGACCGCGAGCACGCCGACCGTCATCAGCAGGGCCATCGCCTGGTAGGACAGCTTCCAACCCACGCCGGCCGCAAGCACCAGGATCCAGGCGTCGGCGATCAGCAGTGCCGCGCGGTAACCAAGCTGGGCCGCGGAACTGAGCAGGGCCATCGCTTCGTCGTCCGCCGACGACTCGATGCGCCAGGCATCGACGACGATGTCCTGGGTGGCCGAAGCGAACGCAGCGAGCAACGCGAACGCGCCGAACCACCCGACCTGGTGCGGTGCCGGTCCGATCGCCGCCATCGCCAGAAACGCGACCATGACCAGCAGTTGCGACAGCAGCATCCAGCCGCGGCGCAAGCCCAGCCAGCGGCCGAGCAGCGGCACCTGCACGCGGTCGATCAGCGGAGCCCAGAGGAACTTTAGCGAGTAGCACAAACCCACCCAGGACAGGAAACCGATGGTGGTGAGCTCGATGCCGACTTCGCGCAGCCAGTAGCCGAGCGTGTTGCCGACCAGCATGAACGGCAGCCCGGAGGCGAAGCCGAGCAGCAGCATGATCAGCGTGCGCGGCTGGCGCAAGCCGCTCAGCACGCGCCGCCAGCCGGGCTGCGAAGAGCGTTCAGGGCGCATAGTCCACCACCACCGGCGCGTGGTCCGAGAAGCGCGGCTCGCGCAGCATGGTGCAGGCGCGCAGGCGCTCGCGCAGCCCCGGGCTGACCCATTGGTAGTCGATGCGCCAGCCGACATTGTTCGCGCGCGCGGCACCGCGCTGCGACCACCACGAGTAGTCCTCGCCCTGCGGCTGCAGATGGCGATAGGCGTCGACCCAGCCCTGTTCGGCCAGCGCATTGAGCCAGTCGCGCTCTTCCGCAAGGCAACCGGAGGTGTTCTGGTTCGAGGTCCAGTTGCGGATGTCGAGGCGCGAGCGAACGATGTTCCAGTCGCCGCACAGCACGTAGTCGCGACCGCTCGACAGCCATTCCGCCAGCTGTGGCGCGAGCCACTGCATGACCTGGAACTTGAACTGCTGGCGTGCGTCGCCCGAGGACCCCGACGGCAGGTACAGCGAAACCACGCTGAGCCGACCGAAACGCGCTTCCAGATAGCGGCCTTCGGCGTCGAATGCGTCGACACCGAGCGAACTGCGGACCTCGTCCGGCGGCTGCCGCGCGTAGATCGCAACGCCGCTGTAACCCTTGCGCGTGCTCGCGTCGCGGAAATGCCGGTGGTAGCCGGCCGGCGCGAATACCGCCGCCGCAAGCTGCTCCGGCTGCGCGCGCGTCTCCTGCAGGCAAAGCACGTCGGCCTGCTGGTCGACGAACCAGTCGAAGAAGCCCTTGGTCGCTGCCGAGCGAATGCCGTTGGCGTTGAAACTGATGATGCGCATCATGGCGCCCTTCGCGAAACCGACCCGCAACATAGCCGAAGCCGGCAAGACTGCCGAGCCGTCGGCCGGCTAAACTCCCGCCCCGTTTCGGCCGGATTGCGGACATGCTCGATCACCAGCGCGAGTTCCTGGAACTGGCACTGCAGCACCAGGTGCTGCGCTTTGGCGAGTTCACGCTCAAGTCCGGGCGCGTCAGTCCCTACTTCTTCAATGCCGGTCGCTTCAACGACGGCGCCGCGCTGGCCGGGCTCGGTCGTGCCTACGCCACCACGCTCATGCGCAGCGGCATCGACTTCGACATGCTGTTCGGCCCCGCCTACAAGGGCATCGCGCTCGCCACCGCGACCGCGATCGCGCTGGCCGACCGGCACGGCCGCAACGTCCCGCTGGCGTTCAACCGCAAGGAAGCGAAGACGCACGGCGAGGGCGGGGCGATCATCGGCGCCGCGTTGCGCGGCCGGGTGCTGATCGTCGACGACGTGATCACCGCCGGCACCGCCGTGCGCGAGGCGATCGAACTGATCCGCGCCGAGGGCGCGCAGCCGGCCGGCGTGCTGATCGCGCTCGATCGCCAGGAGCGCGGCCAGGGCACGCTGTCGGCGGTCGATGAAGTGCGCGCCGAGTTCGCGATTCCGGTGGTTGCGATTGCCGGACTGGGCGAACTGCTGCAACTGACCGGTGAACATTCCGAGCTGATTCATCACCGTGCCGCGCTTTTGGACTATCGTAGCCGGCACGGTGTCGCTGCCTGAGACCCCATCCCACGGAGCATTCCATGCGCGTCGCAATCCTGACCTCTCTGTTCGTCCTCGGCATGGTCGCGGCCGCGCCGGCGGATGCCGGGAAGCTGTACAAGTGGGTCGACGAGAAGGGCAACGTGCATTACAGCGACAAGGTGCCACCCGAGGCAGCGAAGCTCGCGCGCAAGGAAATGAACGAGGCCGGCGTCACCGTCAAGCAGGTGGAGCGCGCCAAGACCCAGGAAGAGCTCGCGGCCGAGGCGGCGCAGAAGATCAAGGACGAGGAGGCGCGCAAGATCGCCGAGGCCCAGGCCCAGGCCGACCGCGCGCTGATGCTCTCCTACAACACCGAAGACGACCTGATCCGCGCGCGCGAACAGGAGCTCGGCGTGATTGACGCCAACATGGCCACCGCGAAACTGACCATGGCCAGCCAGGAAAAGAATCTCTCGGAACTGCTTGCGCATGCCGCCGACTACGAGCGCAACAAGAAGCCGGTGCCGAAGAACGTCGCCGACTCGATCGCCAGCGTCCGTGCCCAGATCGAGTCGCAGCAGAAATCACTGACCGAGCGCGAGGCGTCGAAGGAGACGGTGCGCCTCGACTACGAAGCCAAGCTTGCACGCTGGCGCGAGCTTGCGGCCAAGTCCGCCGCCGACTCGGCGGCACCGAAGCAGTAGCCGATCAGGCCGCGGCGCGCTGCTGCGCGGCGAGCGCCTGCGCCAGCATCCAGTCGAGCGGGTCGCGGATCAGGAATCCAGAGCGACGTCCTTCGACCAGCGCGATGGCGTGCCCGAGGCGCAGAGTGAGTTCGCATACGTTCATCTGCTCGGCCCCGGCGGTGTTGGCCGCCGCAGCCAGCACTTCGCCGAGCAGGCCGCGCTCGAAACCGAGCGGCAACTGGGTCGTCCAGTAGTTCTCCGGAGGCGTCGCCGACAACACCGTGGATCCCTGTGCACGCGCAAGGCTCATGCGTCCGCCCTGGAACACGCCCGCGGCCGGACGCTTGCGCAGCGCAGCCATCACCCGCCGGCACTCGCCGAGGTCCGGAAACGGTTGCGCCGCGCTGAACAGCAGCACGTGGCGCCCGCGCGTCTCGGCCAGCGCCTCGACCAGGCCGGCCATGCCGGCGATGCCGGTCGCGCGTCGCACCGTTGCCGGTTGCAGGTCGGCTGCGAGCGAGAGTTCCTCGGCACCGAGCACGCAATACTCATCCACCTCGCCTTTCAGCAGGCGCAACTGGCGATCGAGCAGGTGCTCGCCACCCAGTCGCAGCCCTGCGATCAGCGCGCCATCGGGCAAGCGGCTGCGCGCATCGATAATCGCGCTGATCTTGATCTGCGGGCGTTTCGCCTTTGCGGCCTTCATGCCGTCCCCGTCCACGTGCGTTGAAATTCCTGCCGCGAGATTAGTCCGGGCACCGCAGGTCCATCGCAAACGATGGCAACAGTCCCCCGCCACGGACGCCTGTCCTTGGCACTGTCCGCGCGCGTTGTCCGGCTCCGGACATTGTCCGCGCCTCCCACCCGACCACCTCCGTGTTTTCCCCGGAAACCAATGACTTGGCGACCGCCACGGCTGGCACGGGACGTGCGGCGGATACGCCAATTCCAGCCACGGAGCCGACCATGTCCCACATCCACCCCATCCAACGCATCCAGGTTGCAGCGATCCTGTTCGCGGTACTCGGCGCCGCCACGCTGGCCGTCGCCGAACCGACCACTTCCGGCGCACTCGAACCCTGCGCCGATCGCGCGTCCGTCCCCAGGCCCGTGGTCGTTGCCAGTGCCGTCGCGCAGACGCGGAGTCCGTGGCGCGCGCACTTGCCTGCGGTGTTTCTGCTGCGCCGTGGGCGCCCGACTTGAGCGTGGCGCGCGCGCCCTGCACACTGGCCCGATGTGGCACGTCGTCTTGTTCCAGCCCGAGATCCCGCCGAACGCGGGCAACGTGATCCGCCTGTGCGCGAACACCGGCGCCCGGCTGCATCTGATCCGCCCGCTCGGCTTCGAGCTTGATGACGCCCGCCTGCGCCGCGCCGGCCTCGACTACCACGAGTTCGCGCGCGTCGAAGTGCATGCCGATTTCGATGCCTTCCTGCGCGCGGCGCGACCGGCGCGCGTGTTCGCATTGAGCGCGCACGCACAGCGCTGCTACACCGAGCCGGCATTCGCTTCGGACGATGCGTTCGTGTTCGGCCAGGAGACCCGCGGTCTGCCGGCGCCGTTGCTGGAGTCGGTGCCGCAAGCGCAACGGCTGCGCCTGCCGATGCAGCCGGGCAATCGCAGCCTGAACCTGTCGAATGCGGTCGCGGTGGTGGTGTTCGAGGCGTGGCGGCAGTCGGGCTTCGCCGGCGCCGCGCCGAGTCCACGCGCCAACGGCTGAGACAATTCCGGCTCAGATTGCGTACATCTGCAGCAACCGATCATTCGCGCCTCGCCAAACGGCGGGCACTTTCCAAGGAGCTTTGCATGAACCTGAAGAAACTCGTCCTCACTCTCGCGCTCGCGGTTCCGTTCGCCGCCAGTGCCGAAGACCTCAGCTACTCCTACCTGCAGGCCGGCGTCACCCGCGTCGATGTCGACGACGCCGGTTCCGAGAACGGTTACGGCTTTGGCGGCGCCGGCGCGCTGACCGACAACTGGCACGTGTTCGGCAACTATCGTTCGTACAGCGTCGACGTGCTCGGCGTCGACGCCGACGTCGACGGCTGGAACCTCGGCCTCGGCTACAACATGGGCATCAGCGACAGCCTCGACTTCGTCGGCCGCGTGTCCTACGAGAAGGCCGAGACCGACCTGTTCGACGCCAACGGCTGGGGCCTGGAAGCCGGCGTGCGCAACGCCTTCAGCAACAACTTCGAGGGCGGCATCGCACTGAAGTACGTCGACATCGAGGACGACAACGACACCTCGGTCGAGCTCTACGGCCAGTACAAATTCGGCAACTGGGGCATCGTCGGCTCGCTGAACTTCAACAACGACGGCAACGAGCTGTTCATCGGGCCGCGCATCAGCTTCTGATCGCGACCACGCCAGCATTGCGCAGAACCCGGCCCACTGGCCGGGTTCTTCGTTTCAGCTCAGCGGAACAGGTAGGCCGGGTATTCCGGCTTCTGCTCGCGCGCGAGCAGGCGCTTGAGGCCTTCCTGCGGCGTGATCTGCTCGGCCAGCACGCGCTGCACCTGCTCGCTGATCGGCAATTCGATGCCGTGGCGCTGCGCGATGCGCATGACTTCGTCGACGGTCTGCACCGACTCGACCACCTGGCCGATCTCGCGCACCGCCTGGCGCAGGTCGACACCGCGCCCGAGCGCAAGCCCGAGGCGGCGGTTGCGCGACAGGTCACCGGTACAGGTCAGCACCAGATCGCCGACGCCGGCGAGTCCCATGATCGTCTCCGGCTTGCCGCCGATCGCGACGCACACGCGCAGCATTTCGTTCAGCCCGCGCGTGATCAGCCCGGCGCGCGCATTCAGTCCGAGCTGCATGCCGTCGGCGACACCGGTGGCCACCGCAAGCACGTTCTTCATCGCGCCGCCGAGTTCGGCACCGACCATGTCGCTGCCGGTGTAGGCGCGGAAACTCGGGCCATGCAGGCACTGTGCGATCTGGTCGGCGAATGCCGGCGTATCGGAATGCACGGTGACCGCGGTCGGCAACCCGAGCGCCACTTCACGCGCGAACGAGGGACCGGTGACCACCGCGAGCGGCGTGCCGGCGGCAAACAGCGACGCCGCCACTTCATGCAGGAACCGGCCGGAGCCAGGTTCAAAGCCCTTGGTCGCCCAGGCCACGCCGGCCGGCACCGCGGCCCGCATGGCGGGTTCTTCGAGCAGTTCGCGGAAGGCGTGGCTCGGCGTGACGACCAGCCACAGCGGCCGCGCCGCGGCCTCAGCCAGCGAATCGGTGTACTGCAACGTGGCCGGCAGTTCGATCTCCGGCAGGTAGCGCGCGTTGCGCCGTTGCTCGCGCATCGCCGCGATGGCGGTGGCGTCGCGTCCCCACAGCAGGGTCTCGACGCCATGCCGTGCGAGCACGGCGGCCAGCGCCGTGCCCCAGGAACCGGCCCCGAAGACGCTGATGGATACGCTATGCGGCATCGGACCCCCGGGCGCGCGAAACGCCCCGGCGGACCGGGGCGGGCGGATCTCAGGCGGCGGCTTCGGCCGGCTGTTCCTGCGCGCGACGGCGCATCGATTCGGCGTAGATCTGGTCGAAGTTGACCGGCTGCAGCATGAACGGCGGGAAGCCGCCATCGAGCACCAGGCCCGAGATCGCCTGACGCGCGTACGGGAACAGCGTGGTCGGGCAGAAGGTGCCGAGGATGCCGTGCAGGTTGGGCTGGTCGAAGCCGATCAGACCGAAGATGCCGGCCTGCTGGACTTCGGCGAGGTAGGCGGTCTTGTCGCCGACCTTGCAGGTCAGGGTCACGGTGAGCGTGACTTCGTAAACGTTCTCGCCCAGCGTCTGCACCTTCTGGTTCAGGCTCAGCTGGATGTTCGGCTGACCCGGGTCCTGGAAGATCATCGGTGCATTCGGCGCCTCGAACGAAGCGTCCTTGACGTAGATCTTCTGGATGGCGACCTGCGCCATCTGCTGCTGC
The DNA here is from genome assembly GCA_016182785.1 of Lysobacterales bacterium. GTDB lineage: Bacteria > Pseudomonadota > Gammaproteobacteria > Xanthomonadales > Ahniellaceae > JADKHK01. Next base: position 12,023 of record JACPFU010000029.1, read on the forward strand.
GGTTCGGCGGCGCCGTTGGCGACGGGTGCGGTATCGGTCATTGCAGACTCCGGTGGAAAGGTCGGAAAAAAGGGCGCGGATTATTCCACGCCGGGGCCAATCAGGCGAGCCGGCCCGGCAATCCCATGGAAATGAACGTCTTAGGCCTTGCCCTTGGCCAGCGGCAGGTCGGCCCCGGTCCAGCTGGCGAGGCCGCCATCAAGCCAGTGCACCTTGCTGAAACCGGCCGCCGACAACTTGGCGCAGGCCCCAGCCGAAGTCTGGCCACTCTTGCAGACCACGATCACCGGCAGCTCCTTCACCTTGGCCAGGTCCTTGTGCTCGGGGTCGAACTGCGCCATCGCCACGTGGCGTGAGCCGGCGATGTGTCCGGCCTCGAATTCCGCGATCGCGGAAACATCGACCAGCAAGGCGCCTTCGCGGTTCACCAGACGGGTGAGCTCGGCCGGCGCAATCGCCTTGTAGCGGCGCGTCAGGCTCGAGAACTCGCTCGAGACCAGCATCAGCGCGACCAGCAGGAACAGGGTGACGAGGATGAAATGATTGCCGATGAATTCGGGCAGGCGTTCAAGAAACACGGTTCGCTCCAGCGCGAGGGCCGGCGATTATCGTCGAGCCGGCGCCGATCGCCAAACGCCGCACCCGGCCGCGGTGCCTGACCGCCCGCCTACAGCGTCGCCAACGCCAGGAACAGGTTCAGCACGACACCGAAGGTGAGCAGGAACATGTAGCAGTTGCCGAGCAGGAAGTACTTCCACAGCGTCATCGGCCAGCCCTGGCCATAGATGCGCTTCTGCGCGACCAGCAGGTACAGCGGAATCCAGATCCACAACAGCACGCCGAGCACGCCGAACAGGCGCGGCAGCAACGGCAACCCCGCGCTCCAGCCGGCCAGCAGCGAGAGCAGCACCTGCAGCAGGATCGCCAGGCACAGGAAGCTGTGGCTGTGCAGCGCCACGATCAGGTGCTCCATGAACAGGCGCCGCTTGAACAGGTAGAACAGCTTCAGCAGCAGCGCGAACAGCGGCAGGATCAGCAGCAGCGCCTGCGGTGCAACGCCGAAAATGGTCGCGACGAACTTCGCCGGGTGCTTCTCGGCTTCCAGCCCGTTGGCGATCAGCGCACCGATCTTGCGGTTCAGCCATGCGTTCATCGCGTCGCTGGCCCAGCCGATGCGCACCGGGTTGTCCAACGGGTGCCACGGCGAATCGCCCCCGATGCGGATGCCGCGCGGGTTCGGCTGCGCCGCGGTGACCTCCGACGGCGGTCGTTCGCCGACCTTGAGGCCACGCTCCAGCCACAGTTCGCTGCGTTCGCGCTCCTCCTCGAAGCCGGCGCGCACGCCTTCGCGCAGCGCGGCAAAGGCGGCGTCGGGCATGCTGCCGCGCCGCGGTTCCAACTCGGCCAGCGCCGCGCGTTCGTCGGCATCGATGTCGGAGAGCGCGCGCACCGGCGCGTCCCCGCCATCGAAGCGGACGAGGCGCTGGTCGTCGCCCACCTCGGAAACCGCCGCCACCGCGAAGAACGCGATCACCGACAGGAACACATACAGGCGCAGCGGCGTCACGTAGCGCGTGCGCCGACCGGCGAAGTACTCGTTGCTGAGGAATCCCGGCCGCGCGAACAGCGGCCACAGCGTGCGCAGCGTGCGCGAGTCGAGGTTGAAGACGCTGTCGAAGAAATCCGCCATCAGCCCGGACAGGTGCCGGATCATGCCCTTGCGCGGCTGCCCGCAGGCATGACAGAACTCGCCCAGCATCGGCGTGTCGCAATTGGCGCACAGCGGCTGCGCGCGCGCGACCTCCTGCTGGATTTCCGTGGTTTCCGTCATCGCGACGCCTGCACCCGACACTTCCGCCCTAAGATAGAGCGCTTTGCGATCAGGCGACAACGCCCATGCTGGGGACCAGGCAATTTCGCGGGGAGCTTGGCGAGGTCGCGCGACTGGCGCTGCCGCTGGTCGTCGGGCAACTGCTGGCGATGCTGATGAACGTGATCGACACCGTGCTCGGCGGCCACCATGGCGCGCACACGCTGGCGGTGATCGCCGTTGGCAGCGCGGTTTGGTCGCTGGTGCTGATCTGCTGCATCGGCCTGTTGTTTGCAATTCCGCCGAACGTGGCGCAGCGCGATGGCGCCGGGCGACGCGACGAGATCGCGCCGCTGTTCAGCCAGGCGCTGTGGATTGCCTGGGCGATCGGCCTGGTGCTGCTGGTCGCGTTGCGTTCGGCCGGGACGCTGCTGGATGCGATGCAGGTCGACGCGTCGTTGCGTGCCGACACCGCGGCCTTCCTGCGTGCTGCTTCCTGGGGCGCGCCGGCGCTGGCCAGCTTCTTCGCGCTGCGCTTCTTCTGCGAGGGCCTCGGTTATGCCCGAGCCACGCTCTATTTCAGCCTGCTCGGGGTACTGGCGCTGCTGCCGCTCGGCTACGCACTGATCTTCGGTCGCTTCGGCTTCGCCGAACATGGCGCCGTCGGCGCCGGCATGGCGCTCGCGTTCACGGTGTGGTTGCAGGCGATTGCGATGGCGCTGTTCGTGCTGCGCCATCCGCGCTTCGCCGATCTGCACCTGCTGCGCGGCTTCACCTGGCCGCGCTGGCAGGTGATCCGCGAACTGCTTGGCCTCGGCCTGCCGATCGCGTTCATGATCCTGATGGAAGGATCGCTGTTCGTGGTCGCCGCACTGCTGATCGGTTCGCTCGGAGCCAATGCGGTGGCCAGCCACCAAATCGCGATCAACGTCGCCTCGGTCACCTTCATGGTCCCGCTCGGCATCGGCATGGCCACCACCGTGCGCGTCGGCCATGCCGTCGGCGCCGGCGATGCCGCGCGCATGCGGGCCGCCGCCGCCGCCGGTCTGCTGCTCGCGCTCGCCGCGCAGTTGCTCTCGGCGACTTCGCTGGCGCTGTTCGCAGCGCCGATCGCGGCGCTGTACACGGGCGATGTCGTGGTCGCCGGGCTGGCCGCGCAGCTGATGCTGCTCGCGGCGGTGTTCCAGTTCTCCGACGGCCTGCAGGTGGTCGCGGCGTCGGCGCTGCGCGGGCTCAAGGACGCGCGCGTGCCGGCGCTGCTGACCGCCATCGCCTACTGGGGCATCGGCATGACGCTCGGCTGGTACTGCACCTTCCGGCTCGGACGCGGGGCTCCCGGCATGTGGCTCGGACTGATCGCCGGACTGACCGCGGCCGCGACGTTGCTGCTCGCGCGGCTGTGGCTGCGCCTGCGCGCGCTCGGGCGCACCCTGTCCCTTCCGGCCGATGCCGCCGACCCTGCCGCCGTGCTTGAATCCGCCGGGCATTGACCACACGCTGTCGCCATCTTCCCTGGAAACCGCAATGAACCCTCCCCAGAAAGGCCCGATCCGCCGCTTTTTCGGCGGGATTTTCCATGCCGTCGACCTCACCCGTCGGCTGCTGCTGAATGCCGTCTTCCTCGTGTTCGTGTTGATCGTGCTGGTGGCGATCCTCGCCGGCGGCGAGGGACCGCTGCAGCAGAAGACCACGCTGGTGCTCGATCCGCAGGGCCTGATCGTCGAGCAATTCAGCGCCGAACCGCTCGATCGCGCGCTCGGCGAAACGCTCGGCGAACCGGTGCGGGAGACGCGCATGCGTGATCTGACGCGTGCGCTTGAAGCCGCCGCGACCGACGCCAACATCAGCCAAGTGCTGCTCGTCACCCACGGCATCGGCGGCATCGGCCCGGCCAGCACGCGCGAACTGGCCGCGGCGCTGCGTGCGTTCCGCAAGTCCGGCAAGAAGCTCTATGCCTACGCCGATGGCTACGAGCAGCGCGGCTACCTGCTCGCGGCGCAGGCCGACGAGGTGCTGCTGCACCCGCAGGGCGCGGTGCTGCTGGAAGGCCTCGGTCGCTACCGCACCTACTTCAAGGAAGCCTTCGACAAGTTCGGCATCGAGGCCCACTTGTTCCGCGTCGGCGAATACAAGTCCGCCGGCGAGCCCTACATCCGCGCCGATTCCTCGCCCGAGGCCGACGAGGCCGACCTGCACTGGATGAACGACGTCTGGTCGCGTCACCTCGCCGACATCGCCGAGGCGCGCAAGCTCGACGTGGCGACGCTCAAGGCGCAGATCGACGACTACGTCGCGCAGCTGCACGCCGCCGGGGGCGATCTCGCCAAGCTCGCGCTGTCGCAGGGACTGGTCGACGTGCTGGTCACGCGCGACGAGCTCGAGGCGCGACTCGCCGCCAGCGGCGCCGTCGGCGAAGACGAGCATGGCTTCCGCCAGATCGGTTTCCTCGACTACGTGCAGCGCGTCGACGCGCTGCCGCAGCTGCCGGGGCGGCCGACGGTCGCGATCGTCGTCGCCGAAGGCGAGATCGTCGATGGCAAGCGCGAGCCCGGCACCGTCGGCGGCGAGAGCACCAGCGCGCTGCTGCGCGAAGCGCGCGAGGACGAGGACGTCAAGGCGGTGGTGCTGCGTGTCGACTCCCCCGGCGGCAGCGTGTTCCCGTCCGAACTGATCCGTCGCGAAGTCGAACTGACCCGCGCCGCCGGCAAGCCGGTGGTGGTGTCGATGGGCGACCTGGCCGCGTCCGGCGGCTACTGGATCTCGATGAACGCGGATCGCATCTACGCCGACCCGAGCACGATCACCGGGTCGATCGGCATCTTCGGCCTGTTCTTCAACGTGCCCGAGGCGATGAACAAGCTCGGCCTGCACACCGATGGCGTCGGCACCACCTGGCTCGCCGGCGCCTTCGATCCGGCGCGCCCGCTCGACCCGCGCGTCGGCGAGATGATCCAGGACGTGCTGAATGCCGGCTACCGCGACTTCACCACCAAGGTCGCCGCGGCGCGCGAGCAAGACGTCGCGGCAATCGACGCCATCGCCCGCGGCCGCGTCTGGAGCGGCGCGCAGGCCAAGCAGCACGGGCTGGTCGATGAATTCGGTGGACTCAAGGCCGCCATCGCCGATGCCGCCAAGCGCGCCAAGCTCGGCAAGGACCACGTCACCCGCTACGTCGAGGACCAGCCGAGCTTCTTCGAGAGCATGCTGATCGAGGCCTCGCGCTCCGGTGCCAGCGCACTGCTGCGCGAACAGGGACTGCTGACGCCGCTGGCGTTGCTGCACGCGCCCGCGCGCAGCGACCTCGATCGGCTGCAGCGCCTGATGCAGCCGCAGCGCAGCGGCCTGCCGATCTCGATCCAGGCGCACTGCGAGTGCGGCGTGCGCTGAGCAGCGCGCATTCAGCGTCGGCCACGCGCCGCGGGCTATGCTCGCGGCGCATTCACACCAAGGAGTTGCCCATGCGTTTGCCGATCCTGTTCGCGCTGTCGTTGCCCCTGCTCGCTGCGGGTTGCACCTGGGTGGAGCCGGATGCCGGCGGCCGCGAAGTGCAGGTCGCCTACGGCAAGAACCTCGGTGCGTGCACCGCCAAGGGCGACATCACGGTGTCGGTGAAGCACAAGGTCGGCTTGTACCGGCGCAATGAACTCAAGGTGCGCGATGAACTGGAATCGCTGGCACGCAACGAGGCCGCGCGCCTCGGCGCCGACACCATCCAGGCGGCGGATGAGCCGCTGAACGGCGAACAGCGCTTCGGCGCCTACGACTGCCGCTGAGACGCTCAGCGCTTGGCGGCGAAGGCCGAGGCCAGCATGCCCGGGTCGATGCCGGCGCTGTCCTCGCCCATCGCGTGCCGATACAGCGCCGCCGAGTAGATGCCCGACAGTGCCGCCTGCACCAGCGCCAGCACCAGCATCGCCAGGCCGCCGAGCGCGATCACGCTGACGATCAGGAACAACGACTTGGTCGCCACCACCGCGATCAGCACGGCCACGGTGAGCACGATCACCAGGAACTGCAGCAGGCCAAAGACCAGCCCGACACCGCCCTGGCCAATCACGTTCTCGCCCCAGGTCTTCTTCAGCAGCAGCGCGCTCTCCTTGACCGCTTCCAGTGGACCGACGTCGCGGCTGACCAGCACCGGCACGGTCAAGAACGTGAGCACGGTCCAGGCCGCACCGAGCAGGCCGGCGACCCACTTGCCGATCATGCCGGCGCGCTCCTCGATCGCGCGCAGCGCCAAGCCCACGGTCGCGGCGATCAGCGCGTAGCCGAGGATCGTGCCGACCTTGGACCACGCGATCTGCAGGCCATCGGACACGGTCGGATCACCGCCGCGCAGGCGGATCATGGCCGCGCCGACCAGTGCGGTGTTGAAGTAGAAAATGACGAAGTACTGCGCCAGGTAGAACAGGAACACCCAGCCATACAGCCACACCGGCTCGCGTTCGCCCTGCTCCAGCGCCTTGAGATCGAGCAGCCCGAACAGCGGCAGCACGAAGCTCGCGACCACCAGCAGCGAGGCGATCACCGAGATCACCGGAAACAGCATCAGTTCCTTGTCCTGCTTCAACACCGAAGCGCTCGCCTTGACCAAGGTCCAGCTGCGCGCAAACCGCTCGAACATGCCCGTACTCCAAGCGCGCGCCCCATGCGCGGTGCGGCAACGCTAAAACAATCTCAGGCGCTTGTCGACGCGAGATCGACCACTTCGCCAATGGTCATGCCCGATGCCGTCCACAGCGCCGCGAGCGAGCGGCCGAGGCGCGGATGCACGTAGTCGGGCGCGATGTCGGCGAGCGGCTTGAGCACGAAGGCGTGGCGCAGTTCGGCGCGCGGAATCTGCAGGTTCCCGGGTCCATCGAGCGTGAGATCGTCGTAGAACACCAGGTCCAGATCGAGGGTGCGCGGACCGAAACGCGGGCCGCCACGCTCGCGTCCCTGCGCGTCTTCGAGCGCGTGCAACCAGTCGTTCAGCGCGTGCGGGCCGAGATCCGAATCGAGCACCGCCGCGGCATTCAGGAAATCCTCGCCGGCAAACCCGACCGCAGCGGTGCGATACACCGGCGACACCACGACTTCGCCGAAGCGTTCGCGCAGCGCCGCGATCGCCGCGCGCAGATGCCGCGCCGGCGCGATGTTCGAACCGAGCGAGAGGTAGGCGCGCCCCATCAGTCCGGCCGGCGTCCGCGTTCGATCTGCACGCCGACCGCGGCGGCACCGCGCACCGCGCCCGGCTTGCGCACGCGCAGCCGCAGCCAGGTCACGCCGAACTCGCCGCGCACGATCTCGGCGCAACGCTCGGCCAGCGTCTCGACCAGCCCGAACTGCGCGGCGGCGATGAACGCCTCCAGCCGCTTCGACACCGCCTTGTAGTCGAGCGTGTCCTCGATGCGATCGGTCGCGGCCGGGACGCGGTTGTCGAACGCCATTTCCAGATCGAGCACCACCGGCTGCTTGCTGCGCCGCTCCCAATCGTAGATGCCGATCAGGGTGTCGACCTTGAGCGCTTCAACGAACACGATGTCCATGGTCCCTCCGCCATCCGGGCGGCGAGCATCGCCGCGCACCGGCCCGCGCGCAAGCACCGGATCAGGGCCGCGGGGCGCAGGCGGCGATCGGGTCCAGCTTCGGGTCGTAGGCCGTGGTGTGCAGGTCGAGCAGGCCGAGCACCAGCGGGAACACGGCGTCATGCGAGGTCTGGCGGCCGCGCTGCGCGGCGACGCAGGTCGCGTCCAGCTGGCGTCGCACCAGGTACTCCGGCGCCATCCACAGCAGCATCGGCACGCGCGTCTGCTCCTCGGGCGCGATCAGCGCCGGCGCGCCATGCAGGTAGTAGCCGTGTTCGCCGGTGGATTCGCCGTGGTCGGACACGTACAGCAGCACGCCATCGACGCGCTCGCGCGCGGCGGCGAGCGCGTCGACCATCTCGGCCAGTTCGCGGTCGGTGTAGAGGATGGTGTTGTCGTAACTGTTGACCAGCTGCTCGCGCGTGCAGCTCTGCAATTCGTTGCTGCGGCAGTCGGGCACGAAGCGACGGAAGGCCTCCGGATAGCGCTCGAAATAGGCCGGGCCGTGGCTGCCTTTCTGGTGCAGCAGCAGCACGGTGTCGCGCTCGATCGTGGCCAGGCGCTCCTCCAGTTCGCTGACCAGCACATGGTCGAAGCAGCCCTGCGTATTGCAGATGCGCGGGCGCGTCGCGGCGGCGACGTCGATCTCGACGACGCGGTCGGCGACATGCTTGCTGCCGGTGTTGTTGTCGATCCAGAGCACGTCGAAGCGGGCGCGTTCGAGCACGTCGAGCAGGTTCTCGCGGGTGCGCGCGGTGGCCTCGTCATAGCCGGCCTGGCCGAGCCCCGAGAACATGCACGGCACCGAGGTCGCGGTGTTGGTGCCGCAGGCCTGCACCTCGCCGAACGCGACGACGCCGCGGCGCGCCAGTTCCGGCGTGGTGTCGCGGGCGTAGCCGAGCAGGCCGAGGCTCGATGCGCGCACCGACTCGCCGATCACGAACACCAGCACCAGCGGACGCTTGCCGGCGCCGGACCAGGTCTCGCCGCGGCGTACATCGGCCGCGACCACGAGCGGCGTGCCGACGGGCGCGATGCGCGAGTGCTTGAGGTAGGAGCGCGTGGCGTTGACCAGGTTGATCGGATTGGCCAGGTCGCGCAGTTCGGCGTGGTTGCGTGCCACCGAAGCCATGGTCCGGTAGTCGAGCGCCACCGGCACCGCGACCAGCAGCGCGCAGGCGCCGAGCAGTGCGCCGCGCGCCTTCAGCGCCTGCGGCCACGAGCGTTCGCGCGTGCGCACGAAGGCCAGTGCCAGCAACGCCGGGACGGACAGCACGAGCACGCTGCGCAACATTGCGAACGACAGCCACTCGGCGCTCTCGCGGGCGTCGGTTTCCAGCGCGCTCTGCAGCGCGTGGCGGTCGATCACCGCGCCGTAGTGGTCCATGAAGAACGCGAGCGCGGCGGCGATCACGACGACAACGCCGAGCAGCGCGCGCGCGAAGCGGCTCGGCGTGACCAGTGCGAGCATCGCGCCGATCAGCCCGGCCAGCACCGACCCGAACACCAGCGCCTGCAGCGCGAAGTCGACGCCGCCGAGGGCCGCGTGCAGGTGGCGCAGGAACGAGGTGTTCGCTGCGAGCACGAGGTAGAGGGCGGTGGCGAGGATCAGCCACTCGCTGGAGAGTTCGGGACGACGCATCGAACGGGACTTTCGCGGGACGGGGCGCGCAGCCTAACCGCAGCGGCGTTAGCCGTGCGTAATCCCGTCGTTAGCGAAGCGTAAGCGGCTCGGCGGGCGTGGTCGCGAGCAGTTCCTCCAGCGGCCAGCGCGGCCGTACCGCGATGCTCGTGTCCTGGCGCTGGCCGGCAGCGAGGCGCAGCGCGCCGGCGAAGGCGATCATGGCGCCGTTGTCGGTGCAGAACTCCGGGCGCGGGAAGGCGACGTTGAAACCATCGTTCACCGCAGCGGTGTGCAGCGCCGCGCGCAGGCGCAGGTTGGCGCCGACGCCGCCGGCCACGACCAGGGCGCGCATGCCGGTTTCGGCGAGCGCTCGTCGGCACTTGGTGGCGAGCGTCTCGGTCACCGCCTGCTCGAAACCGCGAGCGATGTCGGCGCGAGTCTGGTCGCTGCGATCGGACTTCTCCCAGGCCAGCAGCACCTGCGTCTTCAGCCCGCTGAAGCTGAAGTCGAGACCCGGGCGATCGCACATCGGTCGCGCGAAGCGGAAGCGGCCGGGCGTGCCGGACTCGGCCAGCCGCGCCAGTTCCGGACCGCCTGGATAGGGCAGCCCGAGCATCTTCGCGGTCTTGTCGAAGGCCTCGCCGGCGGCGTCGTCGAGGGTGTCGCCGATCAACTCGTACTCGCCGATGCCGCGCACCGCGATCAGCTGCGTATGCCCGCCCGAGACCAGCAGCGCCACGAACGGCGGCTGCGGCGCATCGGGTTCGAGCAGCGGCGCGAGCAAGTGCCCTTCCATGTGGTGCACGCCGATCGCCGGCAGGTCGAGCGACCAGGCCAATGCGCGCGCGGTGGCGGCACCGACCAGCAACGCCCCGACCAGACCCGGGCCACTGGTGTAGGCCACCCCGTCGAGATCGCGCACACCAAGGCCGGCCGCCGTCAGCGTCTCGCGCAGCAGCGGCAGCAACTTGCGCACGTGGTCGCGCGACGCCAGCTCCGGCACCACGCCGCCATAGTCCTGATGCAACTCGATCTGGCTGTACACGCGATGTGCCAGCAGGCCCGCGGCGGTGTCGTACACGGCCACGCCGGTCTCGTCGCAGGAAGATTCGATGCCGAGGACGCGCATGGGGCTACCCGCGAACGCCGAGGTGCAGCAGGATGGCGGCCTCCACCGCCTTCAGATCGGCCTCCTGCAAGGCATCGAGCCGCGACTTCAGGCGCGATTTGTCGGCCGCCATGATCTGGTCGGCCATCGCCTTGCGCAACTCGCCGCCGACCATGACCTGCGCCTCGCCCGGATACAGTCTGCCGGTGTTGCTGGTGACCGGCACGACCACCACCCGCGCGAGATGACGGTTGGCGATGTCGTTGCTGACGATCACGGCGGGGCGGGTCTTGCGGATTTCGCTTCCCACCGACGGATCGAATTCCACCCACCAAACCTCACCGCGCTTCATCGGCCATGTCGCCGGCAATGCCCTCGCCCCATTCGCGGGCTTCGCGTTCGCGCACCGCATCCGCAGCCATGGCGCGATAGCCTTCCTCCAACGACAGGCCGCGAGCTTCCGGCAGCACGTAGGGCCGCAACAAGTCCTCGATGAAGCGACTCACGTCGTCCTGCTCCACGGTGCGGCGCAATCCGTCGTACACCGCCTCGTCCAGGGTGATGGTCACTTGTTTCTGCATGGCCAGCCTCCATCGCGCGGCAGTTGCGGCCATCTTGCCACAGGGCCGCCGGGCGAGCGCCGGGCCGCCGAACCGAGGATGCCGGCGGTGCCCCGGTCGTGCGCGTTCACTCGCCCTCGTTGCGGATCACGTCGCGCACCAGTTGCACGGTGAGGCGGCGCTGGCGCACCAGGGTCTCGCGGTCGAGGCGGTCGAGCAGGTCGAGCAAGGCACCGAGGTCGCGCGGGTAGCGGCGGAACAGGAAATCGAGCACGTCGTCGCCGACATCCATGCCGCGTGCGGCACCGCGTTCGTGGATGACGCGACGGCGGGCGTCGTCACCCAGCGGCTGCAGTTGCAGCAGCGACAGGCTGGCCAGGCGCGAGGCCAGATCGGGCAGGCCGAGCGCAAGACGTGGCACCGCGCCCGGCGCCGAGATCAGCAGCGCGCCGCCGGCATCGCGGGTGCGGTTGAACAGATCGAACATGGCCACTTCCGCCGCGTGTCGGCCGGCGATCGCGTCGATGTCGTCGATCAGCACCAGTGCACTCGCGCGCGTCGCCGCGATCGCGGACTCGACGCGATCGCCAAGCTCGGCCAGCGGCAGCAGCGCATAGCCGGAGGCGGCACCAGCCACCGCCATCACCAGGTGGGTCTTGCCGGTGCCGCTGGCGCCGGCAAGCAACACCCCCGGCGGCGCCGGCTTCGCGGCGAACGCGCGCAATGCCGCGAGCGTCGCCTCGTTGCCGTCGGCGACGTAGCGGTCGAAGCGTGCGCCTTGCGGGAATCGCAGCGCCAACGGCAGCTGGCGGTTGCTCACTGCGCCGGCGCCGATGGCGCTGGCGGCGCTGATGCCGGCACCGATTCGACCGCGGTCGCTGCGGGCGACGCGGCGGGCGCATCCGCCGCCGGCTTCGGTTCGGCCCCGTAGATCTCGCTCTCCAGATAGCGTTCGTGGGTATGGCGCAGCAACACCAGCACCACCGCCGCCACCGGCAGCGCCAGCAGCACCCCGAAGAAGCCGAACAGCTGGCCACCCGCCAGCACCGCGAAGATCACCGCCACCGGATGCAGGCCGATGCTCTCGCCGACCAGTTTCGGGGTCAGCACGAAGCTCTCGACCAGTTGCCCGACCATGAACACCGCGAGTACCAGCGAGACGTTGACCCAGATGTCGCCGCCGCTGACGATCGCCGAGACCAGCCCGCCGCCGATGCCGACCACCGGACCCAGATAGGGCACGAAGCTGACCAGCCCGGCGACGATGCCGATCAGCATGCCGAACTTGAGACCGGCAAGCGACAGACCGATCGCATACATCGCGGCCAGTGCCAGCACCACGCTCATCTGGCCACGCAGGAAGTTGCCGAGCACGGCGTCCGACTCGAGCACCAGGCGCGCCACCGTCGGTTCCAGCGGTCGCGGCACCAGTTCGTGCAGACGCTCGACCATGCGCTTCCAGTCGCGCATCAGGTAGAAGGTGATCAGCGGCATCAACAGCAGGTTGGCCACCCAGCCCATCACCGCCGCGCCGGAGGTGGTCAGCCCGCCAAGCACCTTCGGCAGCACGCGGCCGATGTCATCGAGGTGCGCGCGCAGGCTCGCGAACAGACGGCCCGGATCGAACGCTTCCAGGTCGAGCCCGAACTCGTCGCGCAGCCAGGGCGCGGCAACGCGGTCGAACCAGGTGTGCAGCGAATCGATGTAGCCGGGCACGCTGCGCGCCTGATCGACCAGCGCCGGGATGATGATCGCAAGCAGCAGCGCCACCGCCAGCGTCATCAGCAGGAACACGATCGCCACCGCCGCGGTACGCGACACGCGCCGCGACTGCAGGCGTTCGACCAGCGGATTGCCGAGGTAGGCAAACAAGGCCGAGAGCGCGAACGGCGTCAGCACCGGCGCCAGGAAATACAGCACGCCGCAGATCGCGGCGGCCAGCAGCAGCCAGGACCAGGCCCGGCGATCGTCGATCATGATGCACTCCGTCTGCTGCGCGCGCGTCCGACCCAGACGCGCACATAGTCGATGCCACTGGCGATGGTCGCCAAGCCGGCCAGCACGAACAGCGTCGCCAGCAGGCGCTCGGGCAGTGCCAGTCCGGCGCGCTGCAGCAGCGCCGCGAGCACCGCGCTGATCTGCAGCAACGTCGTGGCGCGGCCGAGGGTACTCGGTTGCGGCGTCAGCGCGCCGATCAGGCTCTGGTAGGTGACGCTGCCGCCGACCAGCACCAGGTCACGCACGATCGCAAGCCCGACCAGCCACGGCGGCACCGCGTCCACCAGCGCCAGCGTCACGAAGCAGGTGGTCAGCAGCAGCTTGTCCGCGGCCGGGTCGAGCCAGGCCCCGAGCCGGCTCTGCCAGCCATGGCGCTTGGCCAGGTAACCGTCGAGCGCGTCGGAACTGCCGGCGACCACCGCCAGACCCAGTGCCCACCGATGCTCGTCGTGCAGCACCGCCGCGGCGATCGGCACCGCGAGCAGCGCGCGCAGCGCCGAGATCAGGTTGGGCAGGTGGCGCAGCATCAATGCACCAGGTGCAACTGGGCCGCACCGGCATCATCGCCGGCGTCCGCAAGGCGCATGCGCGCGTCGATCGCGAGCAGCTGCTGCAGGCGACGCCGACCGACCGCCAGATCCAGGCGCAGCAACAGGCGCCCGCCCTCCACGCGCAACGGCAGCGTCGAACGCACGAACTCCATGCGCCCGAGATAGCCGACCACCGCGGCATAGTCCGCAGCCGACCCGATGCCGTCGACCCACCACTCGACCACGCCGAGCGAAGTGCCTTCCGGCTCGACCGCGTAGCGCCGTGCCAGGCGGTCGCCGGCCCCATCGATGCCGGCAGCGAGCAACACGTTCGACTGCGCGTCGCTCTGTTCCCATTCCTCGTAGCCGCGGCCATCGATCAGCGTGTAGCGCGCGCGCCATGGCGTGCCGCGCGTGAGACGCACCACCAGCATCGTCTGCGTGCCATAGCGCTGCCCGGCGGCAAGCACGGTCTGCGGCGGCGCGACCCACAGCGTCACCGGGTTGATGCGGCCTTGGTCGACGCTGTCCATGCGCGGCAGCAGCACCGGCAAGCCACGCAATTGCGCGCGCTCGGTCATGTCGCTGAGCGCGGCGACCTGGGCCGCATTCGCGATCCGCTTCTGCACGCCATCGTCGATCGCGAGCCACACCAGCAGCACCGGCCGGTCGCTGTGCCAGACCGGGCGCCCGAGCGTCGCCAGCAGATCGTGCACGCGGCCCGGGTCGAAATTCACCGCCAGCCGCTCGCCACCCTCGGCCGACAGTGCCGCGCGCCGCGCCACCGTCAGCGCCATGCCGCGGGCATGGGCCAGCGCGCCCGCGAGCGCGGGATCGGCAGCGATGGCACGGTCGCCCGACACCTTCACCAGCACCTGGGTCAGCGCCAGACGCAGCGCCGCCTCCGATTGCTCGTCCTGGCCCGGGGCGATGGCGACGTCGCCTTCGTAGATCGGCATCTGCAACGCCTGCGCGGCCGGGCTGACCAGCATCCAGATCGACCACAACACCCAGCAGATTGCACGCATCGGCAACAGTCCCGGCAAAGCGCGGATGATAACGGCGCACCGCGGCCCGTGGGTCGCCGCTAGACTGGGCGGATGCCGCCCCGCTCCCTCCTCCTTGCCCTCGCCGCGCTCGTGCTGGCTGCGACCGCCGCGCTCGCCGGATTTCTGGTCGCGCGTGGGCTGCGGCCGGCGCCCGATTTCCGCGAGCCGGGGCTGCCTGCGATCGGAGATCTGCGTCCGGAACTGCGGCTGCCCGACCTTTCCGGTCGCGTCGTCGACCTCGACGCCTACGCCGGCAAGCCGCTGCTGCTGAACTTCTGGGCGAGCTGGTGCCCGCCCTGCGTGAAGGAAATGCCGGTGCTCGACGCCTTCGCCCGCAGCCACCCCGGCATCCAGGTGATCGGCATCGCGGTCGAGCCGGCGCAGGCGGCGCGCGACCACCTGGCCGCGCACCCGGTCTCCTACCCGGTGTTGATCGGCAGCGACGGCAGCCCGGACGAGTCGCAGCGCTTCGGCAACCAGCGCAGCGTGCTGCCGTTCACGGTGCTGGTCGACGCCGAAGGACGCATCCGCAAGCGCCACAGCGGCGGCTTCGATGCGGCGTCGCTCGAAGACTTCGCCCGCTGAGGCCGCGCACCCCATCCTCTTGCCGAACACGAAGGCCATGTCCCGCTTCCGAATCCATCCGCAGCCACTCCCGCTCGCGCTGGCGCTGCTCGCAGCACTGTCCGCAACCGCCGCGGAGCCGAGCCCGAACTCCGCCGCAAAACCGGCCCGGACCAAGTCGCTGCGCGCGGTGCAGGTCACCGCGACGCTGACGCCGGAAGGCGCGGGCGCGGTACCGGGCGCGGTCACCGTGCTCGATCGCGCCGACATGCCGGCCGCGGCCGGCACCGCGATCGAGAATCTGCGCGGTGCCACCGGCGCCTTCGTGCAGCAGACCACGCCCGGACAAAGCGCCGTGATCGTGCGCGGCATGAAGGGATCGGAGGTGTTGCACCTGGTCGATGGCTTCCGCCTCAACAGCGCCATCTTCCGCAACGCCCCGAACCAGTACTTCTCGCTGGTCGACGGCCAGGCGCTGGAGCGCATCGAACTGGTGCGCGGCGCCAACGCCAGCCTGTACGGTTCCGATGCGATGGGCGGCGTGGTGCAGATGCTCACGCACACCCCCGAGTCGATGTTCGTCGACGAGGGCGGCCTGCGCCATGTCGCGCGCGCTCGCTACGGCAGCGCCGACAGCCAGCGGCTCGCACACTATGCGGTGCATGCCGGCGATGCGACCCGCGAGTTCGACCTCGGCCTGACCCGCCAGCAATTCGGCCTGCGCCGCCTGGGCGATGGCAGCACGCAGCCGTTCAGCGGCCTCGACACCGAAGCCGCGAACGCGCGTGCCGCCTGGAAGCCCGCGGCCGCGCATACCTTGGTGCTGAACCTGCAGCATGCCGAACAACCGCTGACCTATCGCCACGACGAACTGGTGGCGGGCTTCGGCCAGACGCAGTCGAGCGCGCTGACTGCGAATTTCGAACCGCAGCGTCGCGGCTTCGCGCAACTCGTGCATCGCTATGACGCACCGCTGCCATTCGCCGACCGGATCGAATGGCAAGTCGGCGCGCAGACCATCACCGATGGCCGCCGCAGCCGTGACCGCGGCAGCTCGGTCGAATCGCGCGAGTTCAACCACGACCGCCTGCGCGGCGTGCTCGCCAGCGCCGCCAAGCGCCTCGGCGACCGCCACGAAATCCGCTACGGACTGGAGCACTACAACGACCGGGTGCGTTCGGCGCGCCTGAACCGCGATGTCGAGACCGGTGCCAGCAGCAACGCGGCGCCGCGCTTTCCGGACAATGCCCGGCAAGACAGCAGCGCGCTGTACCTGCTCAGCGACTGGCGGCCGCTCGATCGCCTCGACCTGGTGACCGGGTTGCGCTTCAACCGCTTCGACCTCGACATCCCCGCGACTGCGACGCGCCCGGGCGTGGCGATTGCCGACGACGCGCTGACCGGACAGATCGGCGCCACCTTCGCGCTCGACGCGGCCAATCGCGTGGTCGCGAATTTCGGCCGCGGCTTCCGCGCACCGAACGTGTTCGACGTCGGCCAGTTCGGCGACCGGCCGGGCAACCGCTACGCGCTGCCGAATCCCGAACTCGGTCCCGAACGCGTGCGCAGTATCGACCTCGGCTTCAAGCACTCGAGCGCGAGGCTGGAAGCCGAAGCCTACGTCTGGCGCAGCCGCTTCAGCGATCGCATCACCAGCGTGTTCACCGGCACCACCACCGCCAGCGGACGCCGCGTGGTGCAGAACGTGAACCTCGCGAGCGCCACGCTCTGGGGCGTGGAAGCCGGCCTGCGCTGGTTCGCCGATGATGCGTGGACCGTCT
The DNA here is from genome assembly GCA_016182785.1 of Lysobacterales bacterium. Taxonomy (GTDB): domain Bacteria; phylum Pseudomonadota; class Gammaproteobacteria; order Xanthomonadales; family Ahniellaceae; genus JADKHK01. Next base: position 28,614 of record JACPFU010000029.1, read on the forward strand.
CGGCCACGCTGAACCACACCCGCGGCACCGAGTTGCTCGCCGCAGACGCCGCGCCAACGCCAGCCGATCGGGTGCCGCCGCTGAACGCGCGCCTGGCCGCGAACTGGCGCTGGGACGAGCGCTGGAGCTTCGACGCCACCGTCTTCGGCGCCGCGCGCCAGGATCGCCTGAGCGAGCGCGACCGCAGCGACCCGCGCATCGACCCCAACGGCACCGCCGGATTCGCCCGCGTCGACCTCGGTGCGCGTTACCGCGTCAACGACGACCTGGTCCTCGAAGCCCGCATCGAAAACCTCGGCGACCAGGCCTACCGCGAACACGGCTCCGGCATCGATGCCCCCGGCCGCAACCTGCTGCTCGGCTTCGACTGGGGCTTGTGATGCCTCAACCCTGCCCGCGCATGGACGACGGGCACGCCGAGTGAGACACCGCTTCGCTCAGCGCCCGATCGCGCGGTGGGCGATGTCGCGGCGGTAGTGCATGCCGTCGAAGCGCAAGCGGTCGACTTCGGCGTAGGCCTTGCTGCGGGCCTCGACGATGTCGGCGCCGAGTGCGCACACGGTGAGCACGCGGCCGCCGGCGGTGACGACCTGTCCGCCTTGCAGCTTGGTGCCGGCGTGGAAGACCTTGGTGTCGGGCACCTGTGCGCGGTCGAGGCCGTGGATGGCATCGCCGTTGCGCACCTTGTCCGGATAGCCGTGCGCGGCCAGCACCACGCCGATCGCCGGGCGTGGATCCCAGACCGCCGTCGTCTCGTGCAGGCGACCATCGAGCGCGGCCTCGATCAGATCGACCAGGTCCGACTGCAGGCGCAGCAGGATCGGCTGCGTTTCCGGGTCGCCGAAGCGCACGTTGAACTCGAGCACCTTGATCTCGCCGCGGGCATTGATCATCAGCCCGGCATAGAGGAAACCCATGAACGGATGGCCGTCGCGGCGCATGCCGGCAAGCGTCGGCTGGATCACGCTGTCGAGCACACGCTGGTGCACCTCCGCACTCACCACCGGCGCCGGCGAATACGCGCCCATGCCGCCGGTGTTCGGCCCCAGGTCGCCGTCGAAGGCGCGCTTGTGGTCCTGACTGGTGGCCATCGCCAGCGCATGCTCGCCGTCGCACATCGCGATGAAGCTGGCTTCCTCGCCATCGAGGAACTCCTCGACCACGACGCGCGCGCCGGCTTGCCCGAGGCTGTGTCCGCCGAGCATGTCGTGCAGCGCCTGCTCGGCATCGGCGAGCGTGAGCGCGACCACCACGCCCTTGCCGGCGGCGAGGCCGTCGGCCTTGATCACGATCGGTGCGCCTTCGCGACGCACATAGGCGAGCGCCGGTTCGAGTGCGGTGAAGACCTGGTACTTCGCGGTCGGAATCCGGTGGCGCGCGAGGAAGTCCTTGGCAAAGGCCTTCGAGCCTTCGAGCTGCGCCGCCGCGGCGCGCGGCCCGAAGATGCGCAGGCCAGCGGCACGAAAACGATCGACCACGCCGAGCACCAGCGGCACTTCCGGGCCGACCACGGTCAGATCGATGCGTTCGCGCTTGGCGAGCGCCAGCAGGCCGTCGATGTCGTCGACGCGCACTTCGGCATTGCGCACTCCGTGCTCGTGCGCGGTGCCGGCATTGCCGGGCGCGACCACCACTTCGGATACGCGCAGCGACTGTTTCAGCTTCCACGCCAGCGCGTGTTCGCGACCACCGGAACCGATCACCAGGATCTTCATCGTTACCTCCTCCCGACCTCTCCCTGCTGCGCAAGGGGAGGAGCACAGATCAATGACGGAAATGACGGATGCCGGTGAACACCATCGCCAGGTGATGCTCGTTCGCGGCGGCGATCACCTCCGCATCGCGCATCGAACCGCCGGGCTGGATCACCGCGCGGATGCCGGCTTTCGCGGCCGCATCGATGCCATCGCGGAACGGGAAGAACGCGTCGCTGGCCATCACCGAACCGGGCACCACCAGTCCGGCTTCCTCGGCCTTCAGGCCGGCGATCTTGGCACTGACGACGCGGCTCATCTGCCCGGCGCCGACGCCGATGGTGCGCCCATCCTTGGCGTAGACAATCGCATTCGACTTCACGTACTTGGCGACGCGCCAGGCGAACAGCAGGTCGTCGAGCTCGGCCGCGCTCGGCACGCGCGCGCTGACCACCTTCAGTTCATCGCGACTGACTTCGCGGATGTCGGCGGTCTGCATCAGCAGGCCCGAGCCGACCCGCTTCACGTCGATGTTGTTCTTGCCGGCACCGTGCGGAATGCGCAATACGCGCACGTTTGCCTTCTTCGTGCAGTAGGCCAGTGCGGCCTCGTCGAACTCGGGCGCGATCAGCACCTCGACGAACTGGCGATCGAGGATGGTCTTCGTGGTGGCGGCATCGAGTCGGTGGTTGAACGCGATGATGCCGCCGAAGGCCGAGGTCGGATCGGTCGCATACGCGGCCTCGTAGGTGTCGGCGCAGCTCGCACCGACCGCGACGCCGCAGGGGTTGGCGTGCTTGACGATCACGCATGCCGGCTGCTCGAACTGGCGCACGCATTCCCAGGCGGCATCGGCATCGGCGAGGTTGTTGTAGCTGAGCTCCTTGCCCTGCAGCTGGGTGAAGGTTGCGAGCGTGCCCGGCACCGGCCACAGGTCGCGGTAGAACGCGCCCTGCTGGTGCGGGTTCTCGCCGTAACGCAGGTCCATCACCTTGACGAAGTTGCTGTTGTTCTGCGCCGGGAACAGGACCAGCGAACCGTCGTCCTGGATCGCCGACAGATGGTTGCTGATGAACGCGTCGTATTGGGCGACCCGGTTGAAGGCCGCTACCGCGAGTGCGAAGCGCGTCTTTGCCGACAGCGCGCCGTCCTGTGCGGCGAGTTCGGCGAGCAGGGCCGGATACTGGGTCGGATCGGTCGCGACCGCGACGTGCGCGAAGTTCTTCGCGGCCGCGCGCAGCATCGCCGGCCCGCCGATGTCGATGTTCTCGACGATGTCCTCGAACGTGCTGGCCGGATCGGCCGCGACGCGCTCGAATGGGTACAGGTTCAGCACCAGCAGGTCGATCGGCAGGATGCCTTGTGCGGCCATCACCGCATCGTCGACGCCGCGGCGGCCGAGCAGTCCGCCATGCACCTTCGGATGCAGGGTCTTGACGCGCCCGTCCATGATCTCGGGGAATCCGGTCAACTCGGAGACATCGCGCACCGGCAGGCCGGCGTCACGGATGGCCTTCGCGGTGCCGCCGGTCGAGACCAGTTCGATGCCGCGGGCGGCCAGCGCGCGGGCGAGGTCGACCAACCCGGTCTTGTCGGAAACGGACAGCAGCGCGCGGCGCACGGCCACGGTCGATGACGCGGTCATGGTGAAATTCCGGTGCCTTGGGAGGCGCGCAGTATAAGTGCGCGTACGACCGGCCGGTCTGGCTTATCCGAGGCGATGCTCGGCGAGCTTCTTGCGCAACGTGGCGCGGGTGATGCCGAGCAGCTCGGCGGCGCGCGTCAGGTTGCCGTCGGTGTGGCGCAGGGTCTCGCGCAGCATCGGGGCCTCGACCTCCGCAAGCACCAGACGGTACAGGTCGGTCGCGCAGTCCTTGCCCGACTGCGCCAGATAGCGCCGCATCGCCCGCGCCACGGACTCGCTCAATGCCGGCGAAGGCTCGGGCGCCAACGCGGATTCGACACGCAAAGGCTGGAAGACATTCATGGCGCACTGCTTCTTTGTTGTTGATTCTTGTTGGCCGCAGGCACCGGAATGCAAACGGGGCTGGGGAGTTTATCGGCGCGCAATCGCGGTGCAAGCGGCGATTGGCGGCACCTGCCGAATCAACTGCCCGCACCGACTTCCTGCGGGAACGTCGAACAACGGCCGCTATACTGCTGGGCATGATGGAGATTTCGGTTCAGCCCGCGACTTCGTTCGCACTCGGCATCGTGCTGGCCTGGCTGGCCGGCGTGCGCGTCTACCTGACGATCTTCGGCATCGGCGTCGCCGCCCACCTGGGCGTGATGGACCTGCCACCGACGCTCGAACTGGCGAAATCGCCGCTGGTACTCGGCATCTGCGGGTTGATGACGCTGGTCGAGTTCGCGACCGACAAGATCCCCGGCGTCGACTCGACCTGGGACCTGGTGCACACGCTGGTACGCGTCCCGGCCGGCGCCTTCCTCGGTGCCATCGCCCTGCCCGGCACCGATGGTGAAGCCAGCCTCGCCGGCATGGCCCTGGGTGCCGGGATCGCGACGCTGAGCCATGGACTGAAGAGCGGAACGCGCGCGCTGATCAACACCTCGCCCGAGCCCGCGAGCAACTGGACCGCGTCCTTCGCCGAGGACGGCCTCGCGCTCGCCCTGCTCTGGCTTGCACTGACGCACCCGGCATGGGCCCTGGTGCTGTTGCTGGTGGCCACGCTCGCGTTCGTCGCGGCGATCGCCCTCCTGCTGCGGCTGCTGCGATCGGTCGGCCGACGCGTCCGTGGCGCGGTGGCCTGAATGCTCTGGCTGAAGGCCCTGCACATCGTCTTCGTGGTCGCCTGGTTCGCCGGACTGTTCTATTTGCCGCGGCTGTTCGTCTACCACGTCGATGTCCGCGACGAGCCCTCCCACGAGCGCTTCGTGCTGATGGAGCGGCGCCTGCTCGCGATCACCCACCTCGGCGGCCTCCTTGCTCTCGCCCTCGGCACCACGCTGCTGGTCTGGTGGGTGCGGCACGCTCCGGGCTACCTGCAGCAGGGCTGGCTGCACGCGAAACTCGCGCTGGTGGCGCTGCTGATCGCCTATCACGCCAGCATGGCGCACTTCGTGCGTTGCTTTCGCGAGCGCCGCAACCACCGCAGCAGCCGCTGGTTTCGCGTCTACAACGAAGCCCCGGCGCTGCTGCTGGTGGCTGTGGTCGTGCTGGTCGTGCTGAAGCCGTTCTGAGCCGGCGGGCGCAAGTTTCAGGGGCTGTTTCGCGACCGGGCACCGCTATATAGTGCGCTGACCCTCCGAGATCGCCTGCAATGCTCAGTCCGGACGAGTCCCAACAAAGCGCGGAACTGCGTCTCGTGTTCCTGAAGACGCTGCCGAGGCGTCTCGAAACCGTGCATCGCCGGGGTCGTCGCCTGCTGATGCAGGGATGGGACATCAACGTGCTGACCGTGTTCTTCGAGGACGTGCAGGCGCTGTCCGGCGCCTGCGGTCGTTACGGGGTGCTCGAAGCCGGCGAAGTCCTCTATGCGATCGAGTCCTTCCTGGCGCCGTTCCTGGAACGGATGTCGCTGCCGACAGCGGAACAGAGCCCCGAATTCCAGCGACTGCTGGACGCACTCGGGCGGCTGATCTCCAAGCATGTGCCGGAACGCGTCAGCGCCAGCCTCGGCGCCGCGCCGGTGCCCGCGCTGGCCGAACGCACCGGCGTGCAGACGCTGGTGGTGCCGCCGCGCGAATACTGGCGCCGCTGGGGCGTCGGTGACGTCGACAGCGCCATCGCCGAGGCCGGAGCCGCCGCTGCCCGTGCCGCGAGCGCGCCGGCGCCGACGCCGGCGCCGACGCGAACGGCACCCGCCGCCAGCGGGACCGCAGCCGCTCCCGCCGCTCCGGTCGTCACGCGTGCGCAACCGAAGCCGATCCAGGCGGTCGGCGAGAAGCGCATCTACCACCTCGGCGACAACGGCGCCCTGTCTGCCGAGATCGACCAGAAGCTGCAGGCGGCCCGCTACCCGCTCGATTCGCTGGAGGACGCGGACACGCTGCGCGAGATGCTCGGCGCGTTCGCCCCGGCCATGGTCATCGTCGACGCCGCCTTCCTGCCCCAGCTCGACGCCATCGGCGATGCGCTCAAGCTCGCGCGCAGCCGCACCAGTCAGAAGGTCGCGCTGGTGGTATTTGCAGACAACCCCGACATCGCTACCCGGCTCAAGGCGATGCGCGCCGGCGCGGATGCATTCCTCACGCTGCCGATCGCCACCACCGACGCGATCACGCGCATCGAGGAACTGCTCGAAGGCGAAGGCGGCGAGCCGTTCCGCGTGCTGATCATCGAAGACGACCGCTCGCAGGCGCTGTTCGCCGAGTCGATCCTGCGCAAGGCCGGGATGGAAACGCGCGCGGTGATGGACCCGATCAGCGCGCTCGAGGAACTGAGCAGCTTCCGCCCGGAACTGATCCTGATGGACCTGTACATGCCCGACTGCGACGGCATGGAGTTGACCACGCTGATTCGCGAGCGCGAGGCCTACACCAACGTCCCGATCGTGTTCCTGTCCGGCGAGCACGACGAGGAAAAGCGCTTCGACGCGCTCTCGGCCGGCGGCGACGACTACCTCGAGAAGCCGATCCGCCCCAAGCACCTGATTTCCGCGGTGACCAACCGCGTGCGTCGTGCCCGCCTCACCAGCAAGCGCGTGCAGGCGCACAATCCGCGCGACCCGGTCACCGGGCTGTACGACCGCGCTTACGTGCTCGAACAGCTGAGCGAAGCGCTGGCGCACGAGAACGCGCAGCAACAACCGGGCGGACTGCTGTTCCTGCTGGTCGACGGCGCGCAGAACATCCGCGACCGCATCGGGCTCAGCGCATTCGACCAGCTGATGGGCCAGGCGGGCGCCCTGCTCTCCGGACTCTCCGGAGCCGGCGACTACTGCGCGCGCTTTGGCGACACCAGTTTCATCGCCCTGCTTGGCGGACGCGGCGAGGCGCAACTGCTGGCCACCGCCACCTCGATCCGGCAGGCATTCGACCAGCACGTGTTCGAGATCGCCGACCGCAGCATCACGCTCGCCGTCGCCATCGGCTTGACCACGTTCGAGCAGAACCTCGGTGAAGCCGCAGCGATGGTCAATGCCGCGGAGCGCGCCTGCGTCGGCGCGCGCCAGAACCCCGACCAGCGCGTCGCGCTGTTCCAGACCCAGGTCACCCAGGCCAGCGACACCGACGAGAGCATCCTGCTCGGATTGATCCGCGACGCCATCCGCAACGAGAGCTTCCAGCTGCTGTTCCAGCCGATCGCCTCGCTGCGTGGCGGGCACGACCAGCAGTTCCAGTGCCTGCTGCGCCTGCGCGGGGATGGCGGACGCACCTACACCGCCGGTGTGCTCGTGCCCGCAGCCGAGCGCGCCGGCCTGATCCACGGCGTCGACCGCTGGGTGCTGTCGCGGGCACTGCTGGTGATCTCCGAACGTGCGCGCGACGGACACCCGGTGCGGTTGTTCGTGAACCAGTCGGTCGAGAGCCTGAACGACCCGCAGCGGCTGAGCTGGCTGAAGCAGGGCATCGAGACGCGCCGCATCACGCCCGACCACCTGGTGATCGAACTGCGCACCGGCGACGCGCTCGCCCGCGTGCGCCAACTCGCGGCCTTCCACGAGAACGCGAAGCGCCTTGGCATCCGCCTGTGCCTGTCGCATTTCGATGCGACGATGGCCAACTTCCAGCTGCTGCAGCACGTCCAGGTCGACTACGTGAAGGTGGCGCCGAAGTACACCGGCAGTGACGGCCAGACCGCGAAGTCGCGCGCCGAGCTGCGCCAGACCATCACCCACCTGCGCGAGCGCGGCATCCACGTGGTTGCGCCGCAGGTCGAGGATGCCCAGGTTGCCGCCGGGCTGTGGAGCACTGGCGTCGACTTCATCCAGGGCAACTTCGTGCAACAGGCGACGCAGGACCTCGACTTCGACTTCGATGCCTCGGCGCTCTAGTGGAGATGATTCAACGATGACGGAGCAGACATGACGAGTACCGAGCGCAAGGCGATGGAACGACCCGGGCTCGGCCTGTTGCTGGCATGGATCGCGCTGGCGCTGGTGGCGGCGATCGCGGCTTCCGGCCCGGGCAACCTGCTCGGCCCTGGCGCGCGCCTCGCGGCCAGCGCCGCTGCGCTCGCGTTCGGCGTGGCCGCGGTGTTCGCGGCGTTGTCGGCACAGCGGCGCTGGCTGCAACTGCTCGACGAAGCCGAGGCGCGACCGAGTGTCGTCGTCGCACCGCCGCAGCGGCCACAACCCGCAGCCGCACCCGCCCCGGCGGCGGCGAACCTGCGCGAACTGGAAGCGGAGATCGAGCGCCTGCGCAACGTCGAGCGCGAGCTCACCTCGGCCAAGGTCGACGCCGAAGCCGCAATGATGGCCAAGGGCGAGTTCCTCGCCACCATGAGCCACGAGATCCGCACGCCGCTGAACGGCATCATCCCGCTGCTCGACCTGGTCCTCAGCACCAAGCTCGCGCCCGACCAGAAGGAATACCTGAGCACCGCGTACCAGAGCTCGCGGCAACTGCTGTCCATCGTCGACGACATCCTCGATTTCTCCAAGCTGGAAGCGAACAAGCTCGAACTCGAGACCACCGGGCTCAACCTCAAGGAAATCGTCGATGGCGTCTCGCGACTGATGGCGCGCAACGCCGAGGCCAAGGGCCTGCAGTACTCGGCCACGATCGACCCGAACGTGCGCCTGGCCATGCGCGGCGATCCCACGCGCTTGCGCCAGGTGCTGACCAACCTGCTCAGCAACGCGATCAAGTTCACCGAGCGTGGCGCAGTAGCGATCCAGGTCAACAAGCGCTCCGAGACGCGCACCCACGTCGAGCTGCTGTTCGCGATCCGCGACACCGGCATCGGCATTTCGCCGGAAGGCCAGAAGAAGCTGTTCCAGGAGTTCTCGCAGGCCGACAACTCGACCACGCGCACCTTTGGCGGCACCGGACTCGGGCTGTCGATCTGCAAGCGCATCATCGACCTGATGGGTGGCCAGATCGGGGTCAAGTCCGAGGTCGGCAAGGGCTCGGTGTTCTGGTTCACGGTGCCGATGCTGAAGGCACTCGGCGACGTGCAGCCGGCGCGCAACGAGATCGAGGGCGCGCGCGCGATGGTCGTCACCGGCGACCAGGCCATGCTCAAGCGCCTCGGCACCACGCTGACCGCGTGGAAGATGCCGTTCACGCAGAACAACGCGGCCGCCGAGGTCGTCGCCAAGCTCAAGGCCTCGGCCGGCGGCAGCTTCGCGGTCGACTTCCTGATCCTCGACTTCGGATCGATGCGCGCCACCGCATTGTCGATCCTGCGCGGCGTCAGCCGCGAGGTCACGCTCGAACAGCTGCACGTGCTGGCGATCGCCGGTGACGACGCGCTGCCCGAAGACGTGCGCACGGCGCCCCGCTGCAGCACGCTCGAGCGCGGCTTCAGCGACAACGACCTGCGCGCGGCGATGAAGGCGCTGCTGACCGGCACGCCCACGGCGACTTCGGCCAACGTCCAGGTGGACATGCTCGAAGCACCCGCCGGCTCGGCCGCGGCCACTTCGCCTGCCCCCGCTGTACCGAGCCCGGCTGCGGCGACCAGCTTCGTCGCCGCCGAACCGCGCGCCGGGGGTCTCGGCGGGCACGTGCTGCTGGTCGAGGACAATCCGGTCAATCGCCAGGTGGCGCAGCGCCTGCTGACGCTGATCGGGCTCAGCCACGAACACGCGGAAAACGGCCGCATCGCGGTCGAGAAGCTCGAGTCCGGCGCGCACTTCGATGCCGTGCTGATGGACTGCCAGATGCCGATCATGGACGGCTACACCGCGACCCGCTACATGCGCAAGCTGCAGGGCGAAGGCACGCTGCCGAAGTTCCCGATCGTCGCGATGACCGCCAACGCCATGGTCGGCGACCGCGAGAAGTGCATCGCTTCGGGCATGGACGACTACATGAGCAAGCCGCTCAATCGCGCCCTGCTCGAACAAATGCTGCAGAAGTGGCTGCCGCCGGGTGCGACCTCACGCACCATGGCACCGGCACCGGCGCCGATCACGCGCCCGGCGCTGGTGAGTGCCCCGGCGCCAACCCACGCCGACGCGTCGCCGATCAACGCGCAGATCGTCAACGACCTGATGGACATGATGGGCGCCGAGTTCGCCGACCTGGTACGCGTCTACCTGGAGGACTCGCCGAAGGCGCTGTCGATCCTCGAACGCTCGGCCGCGTCCAACGACCTCGACGGACTGATCGCACCGGCGCACTCGCTCAAGTCGACCAGCGCCAACCTCGGCGCGATGATGCTGGCGGACATGGCCAAGCGCATCGAGCATGGGGCGCGTTCCGGCACCATCGGCGAACCGGTACTGCTGGTCGCGCAGCTGACGCATGAGTTCCAGCGCGTCTCCACGCACCTGCGCCAACTGCTGTCGCAGATGGCGTCCTGAGCCAGGGCGGCTCAGCGCCAGCCGGCCACCGGCCCGGTCACTGCGGTGGCCGGGGCATCACCGGGATCGACGCCATGCTTGCGCGCGACCCCGGCGAGGTGGCCGAGCGCGCGCTGGTAGACCTCGCGCTTGAAGTCGACGACGTTGTCCACCGGGTACCAGAAGTCCACCCAGGTGAAACTGTCGAACTCGGGCCGATCGGAATGATCGAGGCGCAAGTCGCTGTCCTCGCCGAGCATGCGCAGCAGGAACCAGACCTGCTTCTGGCCGATGCAGGTCGGTCGCTCGCGCCTGCGCACGAAGCGCCGGGGCAGGCGGTAGCGCAGCCAGCCCGGCGTCGATCCGAGCACTTCGACATGGTGCGGATGCAGCCCGGTCTCCTCGAACAGTTCCCGGTACATCGCCTCCAGCGGCGTCTCGTCGGAATTCATCCCGCCCTGCGGAAACTGCCAGCCGTCGCGGCCGACGCGGCGCGCCCAGAACAGCCGCCCGTCGCCGTGCATCAGCACGATGCCCACATTGGGTCGGTAGCCGTCAGGGTCGATCACGGCCCGCTCCAGAAAATTCACTGCGCCGATTCTTCCACAGCGCCGCGAAGCGGGACAAGGAAACCGCGCACGCTTCGTCCGCGCGTCGGGCGTTTCCCTGATTTCCTTGACAAGGCGGGCGGTCACACCAACAATGCGCGCCCCTCGCGTGGCTATGTAGCTCAGCCGGTTAGAGCACGGCACTCATAATGCCGGGGTCGGTGGTTCGAGTCCACCCATAGCCACCACTCCAGAAGCGCGTCAGATCAAGGCCTTGGCGGCGTTTCAGGCGCGGCCTCGGCGAAGCCGCCGCGGCGCTGGACAGTTGCACGCGGCTGCCGATGCGGTCGCTGCGGCAACGTCGAGCGGGCTGCCTTCGCGACATGGCCGGGGACCAGGCGAGCGCTATGGATATCTTCAAGGTTTTCACCATCGAGTCTGCGCATCGCCTGCCGAACGTTCCGGCCGGACACAAGTGCGCGCGCGTGCATGGGCATTCCTTCCGCATCGAGCTGCAGGTGTCCGGCCCGGTCGATCCGCAATTCGGCTGGGTGATCGACTTTGCCGAGATCAAGGCCGCGTTCCAGCCGCTGCACGAGCAGCTCGACCACCACTATCTCAACGACATCGACGGACTCCAGAACCCGACCAGCGAGAACCTCGCGCGCTGGATCTGGACGCGCCTGAAGCCGCGGCTGCCGCTGCTGGCGGAAGTGGTCGTACATGAAACCTGCACCTCGGGCTGCCGCTATCGCGGCAGCTGATCTGCTGCGACGCAGCAGCCAAGACCAAGTTGCAACCCCCTGTATCTGAACGAATGGACAGGGGTCGCCGATGGAATTGTTGCATTGCACCATTTTCCCGACTAGACTGCGCCGCAGTAACGTCACCCATCGTGGGTGCGTCCAGGGGCAAAGCCATGTTTGAGCAGATCAGCAGTCCGTTTATCGCAGCGACCAAGCAGTTTGCCGAAGCCGGTTTCAAGGCTCAGGGCATCGCACTCGATGGATTCGAGAAGGTCGTGGGCGCCCAGATCAATACCTTCGAGAACCGCCTGAACGCCACCCTCGACTTCTGGTCGCAGGCCGCGGAAGTGCGCAACCTCGATGGCGTCAAGGCATTCATGCCGAAGTCGGTCGCGCTGGCGAAGGAAACCGCCGAGACCGTGTTCGCGGCGACCCAGGCAGTGGTCGGCATCACCGTCAAGACCGGTGAAGCGCTCAATGCGGTGGTCAAGGGCCAGATCGAAGCGTCGAACGACGCCTTCGTGAAGCCGGTCGCAGCCGCGCGCAAGGCCAAGTAATTCCGCTGCGGCCGGACGGCCGCAGCCTGCAAGTTGCGTGGAAGACGCTGCACGAATCTCCCTCCCCTTAAAGAGTAGTGCAGCGTCCTTTTGAAGGCCGACAGTCCCCTGTCGGCCTTCGTTTTTTCCGGGCCCTGCGCAGCAGGCCGTCCTGCCTGGCCACCCGCCGGGGAGGGTCGCGGCGGCGCACTTGTGCGACACTCCGGCGTGCCATCGCGACAGGCCCAGCATGCTCGAATTGCTCGTCGAAGCCGGCCCGCAGTCCGGCCAGCGTTTTGCCCTCGAGGCCAGCACCGTGCTCGGCCGCGGCCAATTCGCCGACTTGGTCATCGCCGACCTCGCGGTGTCGCGCCGTCACGCCCAGATCGAACCCGAAGGTTCGTACTGGCTGCTGAAGGACCTGGAGAGCGCGAACGGCACGCGCCACAACGGCAAGCCGCTGCTGGCGCCGGTGCGGCTCGATGAAGGCGACACCGTCGAACTCGGCCAGACCCGGCTGCGCGTGAGGCTGCGTCGACCCGGCGAGGGCGACCTGCCGCCGCCGCAGATGGAAGCCGCCGAGGCCACCCTCATGGAGGGCGGCGTGCGCGCTCCGGCCCCGGCGCCGCGGACCTCGCCTTCGGATGAACTCAAGGCCTTCGTGCCCGGTACGGAGCGGCGTCAGCAAGTGGTCTTGCGCCTGCAATTCTTCGAGCGCATCGCCGAGTTGCTGTCGCTCGCCGGCACCCCCGAGCAACAGCAGCGATCGGCGCTGGCGGCGCTGGCCGACGTGTTCCCGCGCTGCCGGCGGCTGGTGCTGCTGGCGCGGGAGAGCGCCAACCGCCCCTGGCGCGTGGTGGCGCAGAGGATCTCCGCCGGCGACGAACTCGACCTCGGCTTCGTGCAGGCGATCGCGAGCGCGGCCACGACCGCCGGCAAGGTGCTGGTCGCCGCCGCCGGCACCGCCCCGGCGCCGGTCTCCGAGACCATGCTGCCGCGGCAGCCGGCCAGCGTGGCCGCGGCGCCGTTGGGCCATTCCGGGGTGCAGCTCGGCGTGCTCTATCTCGACGCGGCCGACGATCCGCACGCACTCGCCAACGCGGACGCCGATTTCCTGCGCAGTTGCGCCGGGCAGTTCGGGGCGCTGCTCGCGGCCGACCGCCACGCGCAGAGCGCGCGCGTCGTGCAAGCCGATGATTTCGACCTGACCCGACGCATCCAGGCACGCTTCCTGCCAGCAGCCACACCGCGCTTCGACGGCTACGAGATCGCCGACGGCTACAGCGCCGCGCGCATCGTCGGCGGCGACCTGTTCGACTTCCTGACGCTGGCCGACGGCAGGCCGCTGATCTTCATCGGCGACGTGTCCGGCCAGGGCATTCCCGCGGCGCTGCTGATGGCGCGCGTCGGCGCCCACCTGCGCGCGCTGGCGCAGCGCGCACGCTCACCCTCCGAAACCCTGCGCTTGCTCAACGGCCTGCTGCGCCCGGAACTCGAAAGCGGCATGTTCGTGACGGCGATCGCGGCGGCGCTCGATGTCGGCCGCGGCCAGGTCGACATTGCCTGTGCCGGACATCCGCCGCCGCTGGTGCGACGCGCCGACGGCCGCATCGAGGAACCGCCGATGCTGTCGGCCCCGGCGCTCGGCGTCGGCGGCGACGCCTTCCGCGAGTCGCGCATCGACCTGGCGCGCGGCGACGGCATGCTGTTCTACACCGACGGCCTCGACGAGGCGCGCAATGAGCAGGACGAGGCCTTCGGTCTGGAGCGCGTACGCCCGCTGCTCGCCGCTGCGCGCTCGGCCGGTCAGGCGGTGGAGTCGCTGACCAGCGCCGTCGAAGGCTGGTTCGGGCTGGCACCGCAGTTCGACGACCTCGCGCTGATCGCGCTCTGGCGGCGCTGATCAACCGCCTTGGTCTGCCGGCGTGGCCGAAACGCCGAGCAGCCCGGCAACCGCAGCCGCACGTTCCGGATCGGGCAGCGCAGCGGCGGCGCCTACTCCAAGCAGCCCGGCCGCGGCGTCGATCAGGGCCGCCGGCGCATCGAGCCGATGCGGGTGTTGCGCCAGCGCCGCCTCGCGGTTGACATACACCGCAAACGCCTGCGCCATCCCGGCCACGGCAAACGCCTTGCGCACCGCCCCATCCAGCCCGCACAGGCGCACGCTGCCGCCACCGCCGGTGGCTCGCTGCAGCAACGCGAGCAACACGCGCAGTCCAGCCGAGTCGATGCCGGCGAGTGCTGCCAGGTCCAGCACGAAATGCCGTCGCCCGCGGTTCCAGGCATCGTCGAGCAGCCATTCCAGGTCGCCGGCCGAACGCGCGTCCAGGCGCCCGCCCGGCGCGACCAGCACCACCTGTCCGTGGTCCTCGCGCACGATCTCCATTCAGGCTTCCGCCTGCGCCGTGACCTCGACGCTGCCAAAGCGCAGCACGTCGCCCGGCGCGAACGCGCTGGCCACCCCGGAGCGAAGGCGCTGGCCATTGACGAAGGTCCCGTTCAGCGTGCCGACCTCTTCGCGCAGCTGCCAGCCGGCGTGGTCATGCAGGATCTTGGCGTGGCGGCGCGAGAGCGAGCGATGCGCGTCGATCGCGCCGAGGTTCACGTCCGGAACGATCGCGGTGACCGGGTCCGGGCGCCCGACCAGGAACTCGTTGCGACCCGACAACAGGAAGCGCGTCCCGCTGCCGCCATGGACCAGCGTCATCGCCTGCGCCCCGGCACCGGCCCCGGCTCGCGCGTCGGGCCCGCGCCCGGCCGCAGACCTTGGCATCGGCGTGAATTCGGTCGCAGCCGAAGGCAGCCGCACCGCCCCGACCGACGCCGCCGACGTGGTGTCGGCCGCGCGCAACTCGGCGCCGCGCACGCGCCCGGCCAGCTTGCGCATGATCCGGATCGCGATCTCGACATTGCCGGCAATCACGCCCGGAAAGGCGGCCCGGTCGATGCGAAGCAGCCGGCTCGGTGCGCGCGCGATCGCGGTCGCGAAGCGTGGCTGGTCCTCCAGGATCGCCATCTCGCCGAAGAAGTCCCCCGGACCGAGCGTCGCCACCGGCTCGGCTCCGCGCGCGACGCGCAGGATGTCGATGCTGCCGGACTCGATGATGAACATCTCCGCGCCCTCGTCACCCTCGCGGAAGATGGTCTGGCCGGATACCGCCATCACGAACATTTCCTGCGACATGGATGCTGGAACTCCCGTGGACGCCTGCGGGATTATGCGAACGCCCCGGCACGCGTGACAATCTCCGGGCCGGGCAAGGCTAGCGCGAACGCGGCGAGGAGGACCATGCAAGGTTGCGGCGGCGGATGGATGCGGCTCGGGCTCGGCGTAGCCTGTTGCTGCGCGCTGTCGGTGGCGGCCCAGGTGCGCCGCCTGGACGCGCTCGCCTGTGCCGAGGTCGGCGCCGCTGGCAGCGGCTTCGAGGAAGCCGAGCAGAGCTGGCCTTCGCGCGGCAGCGGCGGCAGCGCTGGCGCCGGCAATGCCTTCGTCGCGGTGCCTGGGTACGACACCCTGCCGGCGTATGCACATCGCGAGTACTTCTGGTTTGTCCCCGAGTTGCCAACGCCGGCGCCGCTGCCGGTGGTGGTGCTCCTGCACGGCACCGCCGGGAGTCCGGCCAATGCGCGCAACGAAGCGCGCATCCTGCGCGACCTGTGGTCCGAAGCCGCCACCCGCTTCGGCTTCGCCGTAGTCTCGCCGGTGGCCGGCGGCAGCCACGGCAGCTGGATCGCGCCGGTGGCCGCGGGCGATGCCCCGACCGACTACGACGTGATCGCGGCCGCGCTCACCGACCTGGAATCGCGCCACGACATCGAACGCGCGCGCCGCTATCTCTGGGGCTTCTCGGCCGGCGGCCATGTCGCGCTCGATCTGCTGCTGAACGAGTTCCATCCCGGATTTCGCCGGCGCCAGTTCGCGGCGGTGGCGGTGAACGCCGGCGTGCTCGCGGGGCTGGCCTGCAACGGCAGCACCGAAGCCGCCTGCAACCAGTCCCTGCAGCAGGCGTTTCCGCGGCTCCCGTTGCAGGTGCTCATCGGCGATGGCGATCCGCTGCGCACCTATGCCGAGGGCGACTCCGCTCGCATTCGCGCCCGCGGCTGGACCGACCTGCGCGACTACCGCTACCTGGAGTTCAGCGGCGGCCACTGGGTCGACCCCACGCATCCGCAGCAGCAGTGGCAATGGCTGTGCCAGTTCGGTCGTTGGCTCGACCCGATCGAGCGTTTCCGGCTGCGGCCACGGCCACCCTGATCCCTGCGCCAACCTGGTGCACAAGGCGCGCCAAACCGCCCCATTCCGCCTTGCGCGCTCCAGTCGATGCTGGCTAAACTCCCGCTGCTTTGTCGGCGGCTTTTCGCGCCCCATTCCCTCTTGCTGATTCCCTGTGGACGCACGGCCATGAGCACGCAACTTGCACACGGCCGCAGCCTCGTCCCGAAGATCGCGCTGGCGGAGATGGTGTTGACGCTGATTGCCGCGGTCGGATTCGTTCCTGCCGGCGCCCACCAGGCCCTGGCGGCAAGTCTGGGCGGCCTGCTGGTCGTGGTCGGCACCCTGATCTTCGGCTGGCGCACGTTCGCCGCCGGCGTCGGGTCTGCGGGCACTGCGCTGGCGTCGCTGCTGGTCGGCAAGGCGATGCAGTGGATTTGGCTGGCGCTGGGACTGTTCTTGGTCATCGGCGTCTGGCATTGGCCGGTGGTTCCCGTGGTGTCTGGCGTCGTCGCCGCCCAGGTGGGCTTCTGGATCGGAACCGGATTCTTTCGTTGAGCGCCCCCATGTCGGACCATGCTGAAAAACTGACGCCCACCGAGTACATCCAGCACCACCTGGGTCATCTTGCGCACGACCTGACGCCGAACATCTCCAAGGACGGCTTCATGACGGTGCATTTCGACACCATGGTCATGTCGTTCGCCCTCGGCCTGATGATGTGCCTCGGCTTCTGGCTGGCGACGCGCAAGGCCACCTCGGGGGTCCCCGGCAAGTGGCAGGCCTTCGTCGAAATCGTGCTCGAGTTCATCGACGGCCAGGCCAAGGATGCGTATCACGGCACCAGCAAGCTGGTCACGCCGATCGCGATCACGCTGTTCTGCTGGATCCTGCTGATGAACGCGATGGACTTCATCCCGGTCGACTTCGTCGCGAAGATCTCCGGCATCGTCGGCTCTGCCGTGTTCGGACTCGACCCGCATGCCGTGCACTGGCGCCCGGTACCGACCGCGGACGTCAATGCGACGTTGGCAATGTCGATCACGGTGTTCTTCCTGATGATCTTCTTCGCGCTGCGCGCCAAGGGCCTCGGCGGCTTCCTGCACGAGATGTTCACGGCGCCGTTCGGCAAGTGGATGTTCCCGGCCAACATCCTGCTCAACATCGTCGAACTGCTGTCCAAGCCGGTATCGCTGGCGATGCGACTGTTCGGCAACATGTACGGCGGCGAGATCGTGTTCCTGCTGATCTGGGTGCTCGGCAGCATCGGCTTCGGCGGCGCCATCGCCGCTTCGGTGCTCGGCCTCGGCTGGGGCCTGTTCCACATCCTGATCGTGATCCTGCAAGCCTTCATCTTCATGATGCTCTCGGTCGTGTACCTGAGCCTCATGGAAGAGCATCACTGAGTTTTCGCTGCACCCCTTTCCCCTACCCATCCATACCGAAGACGGAGAAACACCATGGAAGCTTTCATCGCCACGATCAACGCCTCGACCGCCATCGCGATCGGCATCATGGCCGGCCTCGCCGCGCTCGGCGCCGGTGTCGGCATGGGCCTGATGGCCGGCAAGTTCCTGGAATCGGCCGCACGCCAGCCGGAACTGATCCCGGTGCTGCAGGTGCGCATGTTCATCACCGCCGGCCTGATCGACGCGGCGTTCATCATCACGCTCGCCGTCGCGCTGATGTTCGCGTTCGCGAATCCGCTCCTCTCCGCCATCACCGGCGGCTGACCGGTCTGAGGCGCGACTCGCGTCGCGCCTCGCCCGGGTTCGATCGCGCGACGGGATTCGCCGTCGCCGAAGTCCACATGCGGAGCAATACGCCATGAACATCAACCTGACGCTGTTCGCGCAGGCGCTCATGTTCGCAGCCTTCATCTGGGTCATCGCGACCAAGATCTGGCCGCCACTGAGCAACGCCATCGAGGAACGCCAGAAGAAGATCGCCGACGGGCTCGCTGCCGCCGATCGTGCCAAGCAGGAACTCGCCGATGCCGACGCACGCGTCGCTGACGAGATCCGCAAGGCGCGCGTCGACGCCGGCCAGATCACCGACAAGGCGCATCAGCAGGCCACGCAGATCGTCGACAAGGCCAAGCAGGACGCGCTCGCCGAGGCCGCTCGCCAGCGTGCCGCCGCCGAAGCCGAGATCGCGAACCTGTCCGCCAAGGCCAAGGAAGTGCTGCGCACGCAGGTCGCCGCGCTTGCCGTCCGTGGCGCCGAGAAGGTGCTCGGACGCGAGATCGACGCCGCGCGCCATCGCGAACTGCTCGACCAGGTCGCCACCGAGATCTGACCGATGAGCACCCGCGAAACGCTGTCTCGTCCCTACGCCCGCGCCGCGTTCGAGCTCGCCCGCAACGCCGGCGCGGTGGCCGCGTGGTCGCACCAGCTGGCCTTCGCGGCGGCCGTCGCCGAAGACCCGCAGGCAGCCGCGCTGATCCACAGCCCGCGCATCGCGCCGGAACAGTTGCAGACGCTGTTCCTGCCGCCGGGCGAGGCCGCCGACGGCGCCTTCGCGCTGTTCCTGGCGCAACTGGTCGGCAACCGCCGCGTCGAACTGCTGCCGGAAGTGCTGGCCCAGTTCGAGCAGCTCAAGCGCGAGTCCGAGCGCGTGCTGCGCGTGCGCGTAACCACCGCGGTGCCGCTGGAGCCGGCGCAGGCCGGCTCGATCAGCGCCGCGCTGAAGAAGCGCTTCGATCGCGAGATCGAGATCGAGCCACGCCTCGATGCCGCGGTGCTCGGCGGTGCGGTGATCAACGCCGAGGGCCTGGTCATCGACGCCTCGGTGCGCGGTCGCCTGGAACGCCTGGCGCAGAACCTGTCGCAGTAACGAATTCAAACCTGCGCGCCAACCGCACGCAGGCCAGCAAGCATTCACCCCTTCGGGAATCGTCATGGCCACACAACTCAATCCCAGCGAAATCAGCGAACTGATCAAGAACCGCATCGAGCAGTTCAAGACCGGCGCGACCGCCCGCAACGAAGGCACGATCACGTCGGTGTCCGACGGCATCGTGCGCATCCACGGCCTCGCCGACGTGATGCAGGGCGAAATGATCGAGATGCCGAACGCCACGTTCGCGCTCGCGCTGAACCTGGAACGCGACTCGGTCGGTGCGGTCGTGCTCGGTTCCTACGAACACCTGCGCGAAGGCGATGCGGTCAAGACCACCGGCCGCATTCTCGAAGTGCCGACCGGCCCGGGCCTGCTCGGCCGCGTCGTCGACGCGCTCGGCAACCCGATCGACGGCAAGGGCGCGATCGTGTCCGAAGTCAGCGCCCCGATCGAGAAGGTCGCGCCCGGCGTGATCTGGCGCAAGTCGGTGTCGGAGCCGGTGCAGACCGGTTACAAGTCGGTCGACGCGATGATCCCGATCGGCCGCGGTCAGCGCGAGCTGATCATCGGCGACCGCCAGACCGGCAAGACCGCGCTCGCGATCGACGCCATCATCAACCAGAAGGGATCGGGCATTAAGTGCGTGTACGTCGCGATCGGTCAGAAGAACTCGACCATCGCCAACATCGTGCGCAAGCTCGAAGAACACGGCGCGCTCGCCTACACCACGGTGGTTGCCGCCTCGGCTTCGGAATCGGCGGCGATGCAGTACATCGCGCCGTACTCGGGCTGCACCATGGGCGAGTACTTCCGCGACCGTGGCCAGGACGCGCTGATCATCTACGACGACCTGTCCAAGCAGGCCGTCGCCTACCGCCAGATCTCGCTGCTGCTGCGCCGCCCGCCGGGTCGCGAAGCGTATCCGGGCGACGTGTTCTACCTGCACTCGCGCTTGCTCGAACGCGCCTCGCGCGTCAGCGAGGAGTACGTCGAGAAGTTCACCAATGGCGCGGTCAAGGGCAAGACCGGTTCGCTGACGGCGCTGCCGATCATCGAAACCCAGGCCGGCGACGTCTCGGCGTTCGTGCCGACCAACGTGATCTCGATCACCGACGGCCAGATCTTCCTTGAGACCGACCTGTTCAACGCCGGCATCCGCCCGGCGGTGAACGCCGGCATCTCGGTGTCGCGCGTCGGCGGCGCGGCGCAGACCAAGATCGTCAAGAAGCTCTCCGGCGGCGTCAAGCTCGCGCTCGCGCAGTACCGCGAACTGGCGGCGTTCGCGCAGTTCGCCTCCGACCTCGACGCGGCCACCCGCGCCCAGCTCGAACGCGGCCAGCGCGTCACCGAACTGATGAAGCAGAAGCAGTACGCGCCGATGTCGATCGCCGAGCTGTCGATCTCGGTGTATGCCGCCGAGAAGGGCTACCTCGACGACGTCCCGGTCAACAAGATCCTGGCATTCGAGTCGGGCCTGCATGCGTTCATGCACAGCAACCACGGCGCGCTGATGCAAGACATCGTCAAGACCGGCAACTGGGACGACAAGATCGAGGCCACGTTCAAGGCCGCGCTCGACGAGTTCAAGAAGACGGGCAGCTGGTAAACGGGATCAATCATGGCCGGTACCAAGGAAATCCGAACCAAGATCAAGTCGGTGCAGAACACCCGCAAGGTGACGAGCGCCCTCGAGATGGTCTCGGCGAGCAAGATCCGCCGCGCGCAGGACAAGATGCGGGCGTCGCGCCCGTACGCGCGGCTGATGCGCCAGATGATCGGCCACATCGCCAAGGCGAACGGTGACTACAAGCACCCGTTCATGCGCGAGCGCAAGGACGTGAAGCGGGTCGGCTACGTCGTCATCTCGACCGACCGCGGCCTCTGCGGCGGCCTGAACTCGACCCTGTTCCGCAAGCTGCTGGCCGAGATCCGCCAGCACCAGAAGAACGGCGTCGAGGTCGACATCGTCGCGATCGGGCAGAAGGCCGCGACCTTCTTCCGCCGCCTCAAGGTCAACCTGGTCGGTTCGGTCACCCATCTCGGCGAGAGCCCGCAGGTGGCGCAGCTGATCGGTGTGATCAAGGTGATGCTGGACGGCTTCACCGAAGGCCGCATCGACCGCGTGTTCCTCTGCTACAACGATTTCGTCAACACCATGGTGCAGAAAGCGACGACCGACCAGTTGCTGCCGCTGCCGCCGTCGGACACGCTCGAAACCAAGCACGACTGGGACTACCTGTACGAACCCGACCCGGCCACGGTGCTGGACAGCGTGCTGACACGCTACGTCGAGTCGCTGGTGTACCAGGGCGCGCTCGAAAACCTGGCTTCCGAACATGCCGCGCGCATGGTCGCGATGAAAGCGGCGTCGGACAACGCCACCAAGCTGATCGGCACGCTGCAGCTCGTCTACAACAAGGCGCGCCAGGCGGCGATCACCCAGGAAATCTCGGAAATCGTAGGCGGCGCCGCCGCGGTCTAAATGCTGTCTGTAGGAGCGCCACTCGTGGCGCGACCACAAAGAATTCAAATTTGAGGATAGGTCATGAACCAGGGCAAAGTCGTACAGATCATCGGCGCCGTCGTCGACGTCGAATTCCCGCGCAGCGCCGTGCCGAAGGTGTACGACGCGCTCAAGATCGCGAACACCGAGATCACCCTCGAAGTGCAGCAGCAGCTCGGCGATGGCATCGTGCGCACGATCGCGCTCGGTTCGACCGACGGCCTCAAGCGCGGGCTGATCGCCGACAACACCGGTGAAGCGATCAAGGTGCCGGTGGGACAGAAGACGCTCGGCCGCATCATGGACGTGCTCGGCAACGCCATCGACGAAGCCGGCCCGATCGGCGAGAAGGAGCGCTGGGTCATCCATCGCGAAGCGCCGAGCTACGAGGAACAGGCGGCATCGAACGACCTGCTCGAAACCGGCATCAAGGTCATCGACCTAGTCGCACCGTTCGCCAAGGGCGGCAAGGTCGGCCTGTTCGGCGGCGCCGGCGTCGGCAAGACCGTGAACATGATGGAGCTGATCAACAACATCGCCAAGGCGCATTCGGGCCTGTCGGTGTTCGCCGGCGTCGGTGAGCGGACCCGCGAAGGCAACGACTTCTATCACGAGATGAAAGACTCGAACGTGCTCGACAAGGTCGCGATGGTGTACGGCCAGATGAACGAGCCGCCGGGCAACCGTCTGCGCGTCGCGCTGACCGGCCTGACCATGGCCGAGTACTTCCGCGACGAGAAGGACGCGTCCGGCAAGGGCAAGGACGTGCTGCTGTTCATCGACAACATCTACCGCTACACGCTGGCCGGTACCGAAGTGTCGGCGCTGCTCGGGCGCATGCCGTCCGCGGTGGGTTACCAGCCGACGCTGGCCGCGGAAATGGGCGCGCTGCAGGAACGCATCACCTCGACCAAGTCCGGCTCGATCACCTCGATCCAGGCCGTATACGTGCCCGCCGACGACCTGACCGACCCGTCGCCGGCGACGACGTTTGCGCATCTCGATGCGACCGTCGTGCTGTCGCGCAACATCGCCTCGCTCGGCATCTATCCGGCGGTCGATCCGCTCGACTCCACGTCGCGCCAACTCGACCCGCTGGTCGTCGGCGTCGAGCATTACGAGGTCGCGCGCAAGGTCCAGGCGACGCTGCAGCGCTACAAGGAACTGAAGGACATCATCGCCATCCTCGGCATGGACGAGCTGTCGGAAGAAGACAAGCAGACCGTGTCGCGCGCACGCAAGGTCGAGCGCTTCTTCAGCCAGCCGTTCCACGTCGCCGAAGTGTTCACCGGCTCGCCCGGCAAGTACGTGTCGCTGAAGGAAACCATCCGCGGCTTCCGCATGATCGTCGAAGGCGAAGCCGACGCGCTGCCGGAGCAGGCGTTCTACATGGTCGGCGGCATCGACGAAGCCTTCGAGAAGGCGCGCAAGATGGGTGCCGCGGTCTAATCGGAATTGCCGTTCGTGCTGAGCCTGTCGAAGCACGAACGTTATTGCAGCATCCGTCTACCCTTCGACAAGCTCAGGGCGAACGGATGAAGGAGGTACCAGAATGAGCACAATTCGCTGCGACATCGTCAGTGCCGAGGAAGAGATCTTCCACGGCACCGTGACCATGGTCATCGCCACCGGCGAGATGGGTGAGCTCGGCATCGCGCCGCGCCACGCGCCACTGATCACGCGTCTGAAGCCGGGCCAGGTTCGGGTCAAGCTGGAAAGCGGTGACGAACAGTTCTTCTACGTCTCCGGCGGCATTCTCGAAGTGCAACCGCAGGTCGTGACCGTGCTCGCCGACACCGCGATCCGCGCCAAGGATCTCGACGAAGCCTCGGCCAAGAAAGCCAAGGACGAAGCCGAGAAACTGCTCGCGAACCGCAGCGACGCGATGGAAATCGCCGAAGCCCAAGCCCAGCTCGCCCAGGCCGTCGCCCAGCTCCAGGCCCTCGAACGCCTGCGCAAGAACCTCAAGCACTGAGCAACCGTTCGCCCTGAGCCTGTCGAAGGGCGAGTCCAACACGCATCAACACCGTCCCCCACAGGACACGCCAACGCCGACCCGCAAGGTCGGCGTTGGCGTTTGTGCATGCCTGCGATACGGCGCGCGCTAGAATGCCCGCCTTCATTCGAGCCGGGAGCAGGACATGACGGAGGCCCAGAAGATCTACGACTTCTGCGACGAGATGTGGGAGCGCCAGATCATTCCCGAGCTCACCGAGTACATCAAGATTCCGGCGAAGTCGCCGGCGTTCGATGCCGAGTGGGAACACCACGGCTACATGAAGGCCGCGCTCGACCTGATCGAGAGCTGGGTGCGACGCCAGCCGGTGACCGGCATGCAGGTCGAGCGCATCCAGTTGCCCGGGCGCACGCCGTTGCTGTTCATCGAGATTCCCGGCAAGGGCGACGAGGTCGTGCTGATGTATGGGCACATGGACAAGCAGCCGGAAATGGTCGGCTGGAACGTCGACCTCGGTGCCTGGAAGCCGCTGCGCGCGGGCGACAAGCTGTACGGCCGCGGCGGCGCCGATGATGGCTATGCGACGTTCGCCTCGCTGACCGCGGTGATGGCGCTGAACGAGCGCGGCATCGACCATTCGCGCGTGGTCATCCTGATCGAGGGCTGCGAGGAATCCGGTTCCTACGACCTGCCGTTCTACATCAACCACCTCGCCGCCCGCATCGGCACGCCGTCGCTGGTGGTGTGCCTCGACTCCGGCGCCGGCAACTACGACCAGATGTGGCTGACCACCAGCCTGCGCGGCCTCGCCGGCGGCACGCTGAACGTGCGCGTGCTCGAAGAGGGCGTGCACTCGGGCGACGCCAGCGGCATCGTGCCGAGTTCGTTCCGGATCCTGCGCAACCTGCTCGACCGCATCGAGGACTCGAGCACCGGCCGCATCAAGGTCGATCTGCTCAACGTCGATATTCCCGCCGATCGTCTGCGCGCCGCGAAAGAGGCGGCGAACGTGCTCGGCACCCAGGTCTACGACAAGTTCCCCTGGCCGGCCGGCGAACAGCCGATGAGCTCGGATCTGTCGGAGCTGGTGCTCAACCGCACCTGGCGCCCGACGCTGTCGGTCACCGGCGTCGAAGGCATGCCGACGCTGGAGGATGCCGGCAATGTGCTGCGTCCCTACACCGCGGTGAAGCTGTCGGTGCGCCTGCCACCAACGCTCGACCCGGTCCAGGCTTCCGCCAAGCTCAAGGAGATCCTCGAACGCGATCCGCCGTACGGCGCCAAGGTCGAGTTCGATGTCGAGAAGGCTTCGCAAGGCTGGGCCGCGCCGAGCCTGGTGCCGTGGCTCGCCGACTCGGTCGACACCGCATCGAAGAACTGGTTCGGAACCAAGTCGGCACAGATGGGCGAAGGCGGCACCATCCCGTTCATGGGCATGCTCCAGGACCGCTTCCCGCAGGCGCAGTTCGTGGTCACCGGCCTGCTCGGTCCGAAGTCGAACGCGCATGGCCCGAACGAGTTCCTGCATATCCCGACCGGCAAGAAACTCACTGCGGCGGTCGCCCGCGTGATCGCCGACCATTACGTCAACCGCGGCACTCCGGCGGGTGCGCCATGAAACGCGTTGCGTTGCTCGGCTGGTTGCTCGTGAGCCTGCAGCCGGCACAAGCCGAACGTCGCATCGCGCTCGACGCCGAGTTGCGCGTGGATGCGCGCGCGGCCGACGCGCTCGACGCAGCCGATGAATTCGGTGAAGCGCTTGCGAGCGGCGACCTCGATGCCGCCAAGGCGTTGCTGGCCGAAGACGTGGTGGTGCTCGAATCGGGTGGCGTCGAGGCATCGCGCGAGCAGTACTTCGCCCATCACGCCGCCGCCGATGTGAAGTTCCTGGCAGAGCGCACGCAGACGATCAAGCGCCGCTTCGCGCATAGCGATGGGCGCAGCGCCTGGATCGCGACCGAGTCGGAACTCCGCCGCGGCAGCGAGCCCGCAGTCGCCAGCACCGAGACCCTGGTGCTGGAGAAGCGCAAGGGCGACTGGAAGATCGTGCACATCCACTGGTCCAGCCGCTGAGCCGGCGACGACGCGGCGACGCCGCGCCGTCGCCCGACCTTCAGTTCGGCCGCGGACAAGCCACGACATTGCCGGCGGCATCGGTGCAGGTGCCGGAGTGGTTCACGCCGGTCTCCGAGTCGTATTCGGTGCTGCCGTTGTAGGCGGCGCCGCTGCTGCTCGTGGCACTGGTCTGGCGCAGGCCGGAGACACTGCCATCGGCATTGCGCGTGGCGCTGCCAGTCGACGCCACGTTGCCTTGCGTACCACTCGCCGCGAAGCCACCGCTGCGCGTGCCGCTGCCATCGGCATTGCGCTGGAAGGCGGCAGCGCGCGCGGCCTGGCCGCCGTTCGCGGTCTGCACCGCGGCGGCACTGCCACCGACGGCATTGCCCTCGGCATCGGTCGCCACGCCGCCGGCACGCGCGGCACGACCACCATTCGGCCCGGACACGGCAGCGGCGCTACCGGCGCTGACCCCGCCCTGGGCATTCGGTCTGGCCCCGGCCGCGCGCACCCGCCCACCGGCGTCGGCATCGAGACTGTGGACCAGCAACAGCATGGCGAGGGTGACTGCGATCTTGTTCATGGGTGACTCCGCAAGGGGACGAACAACGGGACGTGGGTTCACTGCGCATCGGCAAGGAAATCGCCGATCAACGCGTGCATGCGCTGCAGCCGGCTCAGGCGCTGCTGCAGGAAGGCGCGTGCCTGCGCCTGCTGCTCGGCGTCCAGCGACTCATAGAAGCCAAGCCGCGCCTGACGCAGCCCGTTGGCCTCGATTGCCAGCGCCGCCAGCGTGCGCGAGGTCTCCGCATTCAGCGCGCGCAGGTCGGCGTCGGGCTGCGCCAGCTCGGCCTGCGCCTGCGTCAACAACGCGCCAACTTCCTCATGCGCCGCGACGCGAAAGGCCTGCTGGCGCTGCCGCAGTTGCTCGAACGCCGCCTGTTGCTCGACCGACAACCCGGAAATCCGCTGCACCTGCGGCGCGTGCCATCCGCCCAGACGCGCACCCAGGCCCTGGGCATAGGCGGTGCCGGCAAGTACCGCGCACAACGCGGCGGAAATCATCAGGGATCGACGTTTCATTGCGACTCTCCTCGAATGCCGCCGGATCGGCGGTGAGGACAGCATCCACGCTTCCCTCTTGCACGAGGTTGCGCGAACCGGCCGCGAAGTAAGCGCAGCTTGCCGACAGCGGCGGCGGCAATATCCGGTTACGCGGCGCAGACAGCAAAACGGCGCGGAGGTCCGCGCCGTTGCTGGGTGGTGCCGGCGACGCGGCCTACCAGACCACTTCCGCCATCGAGCAGTTGAGGCCGGAGCCGATGCCGAGCAGGCCGATGCGCTTGCCCTTCTGCAGGCGGCCGAGTTCCTTGAGCTTGCTGAGCGCGATCGGCACCGAGGCGGGTCCGACATTGCCGAACTCCGGGAACACGCTCAGGACCTTGGTCGGGTCGATGCCGAGCAGTTCGCAGATGGCGCTGGTGTGCACCCGGCTGACCTGGTGGATGACGAACTCGTCGAGTTCGCCGCTGGCCCAGCCGAGCGCGGCGCGCGCGGCCTGGAAGGTCTTGGCGGCGAGCTTGAGGCCTTCGACCAGCAGCGTGCGCGTGTCGGTGACCATGCGGTCGACGTTGCCGCGGCACAGGTGCGAGAAATTGGTCGCGGCGCGGGTGACGCAGCCGAGGTAGCGATGCCCGTCGGGTGCCAGTTCGGCGCGCGCCAGCACCATCGCGGCGCCGCCCGAGCCGAGCGTCAGCGACGCGAACTCGTTGCGGAACTGCTCGGCGGTGACGTCTGGCTGCAGCAGCCGTTCGATGGTGCGCTCGGTGATCATGTTCGCGTTCTCGCCGTCGACCACCAGCGCGTAGTCGATCTCGCCGCGCTCGATCATGCGCGCGGCGATGTCCATGCCGTTGAGGAAGGCGAGGCAGGCGTTGCCGACATCGAAGTTCTGGCAGGTGTCGGCGAGCCCGAGGTTGCCGTGGATGATGCTGGCCGTGCTCGGCTCCAGGTAGTCGCGGCAGACCGAGGTATTGACCAGGATACCGATCTTCTCGTGCGGCACGCCGGACTCGGCGATCGCCTTCTGCGCAGCGAGGGTGGCGGCATCGGAAGGCATGGTGTCGAGGCTGAACATGCGCCGTTCGTAGATCCCGGCCACTTCCTCCAGCAGGTTGTCGCGGATGCCGAGCCGATCCAGCGTCGGCTGCAACCGTTCCATGATCTCGACCGAAGTCAGCCGGATCGGCGCCTCGACGTGGGTGACACTGGCGATGGCGACGTGCTTGTACAACATGGGGAATCCACGATCACGAAAACGGACGCGCAGGCTAGCGGCTTTGGCTGGAGGCGGCAAACCGCGGAATCATGTGTGACGACCGCGGTTTTGACGGCTCAAGGCGCATGCGCCAAGCTCCGGCGGCCGAAAACAGCCGGGAGCAGTGATGGCGATCCGCAGTCTGAGTGGTCTCGACGCCGGATTCCTGTACATCGAAACGCCGGAAGCACCGATGCACGTCGGGGCACTGGCCCTGTTCGCGCAACCCGACACGCTGCACGGCACCCTGATCGAACATGTGCGCACGCATCTTGCCGCACGGCTGCACTTGTCCGGCGTGCTGAACCAGCGCCTGGCGCTGATGCCCTTCGACCTCGGCCACCCGATCTGGGTGAATGCCGAGGACATCGACCTCGAACACCACGTCCGCCACCAGCGGCTGGCGCGGCCGGGCTCGCTGGCGGCGCTGCAGAAGCTGGTCGCGAAGCTGCATGCCGAACCGCTCGATCGGGCGCGTCCGCTGTGGCAGTTCTGGCTGATCGAGGGACTGCGTGACGGCGGCTTCGCGCTGTTCACCAAGGTCCACCATGCGGCGCTGGATGGCGCCGCCGGCGTCGCGCTGGCGCATGCGCTGCTCGACCTCGGACCGGTGCCGCGCGCCGTGCCGCCGCCTTCGGACAAGGAACCGAAGACGCCGCCCGGCGTGCGCCGCAAGCTCGGCATGCTGTTCACCAACACCCTCAGCCAGTACGCCAAGCTCGCGCGGGCGTTGCCGGACATCGCCCAGGTGGCGGCCAGCGGCGCCGGCAAGCTGCGCGGCGCGCTCAAGGCACCGGTGCAGCTGGTCGACCGCTGGCTGGCACCGCGCACGCGCTTCAATGTCGCGATCGACGCCAGCCGCAGCATCGGCACCTGGTCGGTGCCGCTGCCCGAGTTCAAGTCGGTCGCGGCGATGTGCGATGCCTCGGTCAATGACCTGCTGCTGGCCCTGTGCTCGGGTGCCTTGCGTCGCTATCTGAAGCAGCTCGGCGAACTGCCCAAGGCCTCGCTGGTCGCAGCGATCCCGGTGTCGCTGCGCGAGGCCGGCGACGCCAGCGCCAACAACCAGGTGACCATGCTGCCCTGCGCGCTCGGCACCCAGCATGCGCGCGTGGCCGACCGGCTCGCGGCGGTGCGCGCCGGCATGGCCGAGCTGAAGCAGGCGACACACACCTACCAATCGCTGATCCCGACCGACTATCCCTCGCTCGGTGCGCCCTGGATCGTCTCCGGCCTGGCCCAGCTGTATGCCAAGTCGAAGCTGGCCGAACGCGTACCGCTGCCGGTGAACCTGGTGCTGTCGAACGTGCCGGGATCGCCGGTGACGCTGTACCTGGCCGGCGCGCGCATGCTCGCCTACCACCCGATCTCGGCGATCACCCACGGCCTGGCGCTGAACATCACCGTGCAGAGCTACGAACGCGCGCTCGACTTCGGCCTGGTCGCCTGCGCGCGCGCGGTGCCCGATCTGGACGATCTGATCGATGCGCTCGCCGCTGAATACGATGAACTGAAAGCCCTTGCCGCCGCGCGCCTGGCCCCCAAGCCGGAGCGCAGGCGCAGGCCGCCTGCGCGCGCCCGGAGCAAAGCATGAGCAAGACCCGCGTCGATTCCGATTCCACTGTCCGTCCCGGCCTGCTGAAGCTGGCGATGGAAGTGCGCGCGCCCTACGAACTCGCGGCCGGGCTCGCCAACCTGCTGCTGACGCAGCACCTGCCGCGCGGCGAGCGGCATCCGGTGCTGGTGTTTCCGGGACTGGTCGCTTCCGATCGCAGCACGCTGCTGCTGCGCAGCCTGCTGTGGCGCCTCGGCTATTCGCCCTACGGCTGGGAACAGGGCCTCAACTTCGGTCCGCGCCACGGCGTCGTCGCCGGCTGCCGCGCGCGCGTCGAAGAGATCTTCGCCGAACACGAGACCCGGCTGACGCTGATCGGCTGGAGCCTCGGCGGCGTGTACGCGCGCGAGATCGCCAAGCTCGTACCCGAATGCGTGCGCCAGGTGATCACGCTGGGTTCGCCATTCAAGGGCGACCCGCGCGCCAACAACGCCTATGCCCTGTTCCGGCTGTTGTCCGGGCACCGCGTCGACGCCAACATGATCGCGCGCATCGGCGAGAAGCCGCCGGTGCCGACCACCTCGATCTACAGCCGCAGCGACGGCGTGGTGCCGTGGCAGGCCTCGCACCAGGAAGCGCAGCCACAAGCCGAGAACATCGTGGTCAAGGCCAGCCACCTCGGCCTCGGCTTCAATCCGATGGCGTTGTATGCGATCGCCGACCGGCTCGCGCAGCGCGAAGGCGAATGGCGACCGTTCGAGCGTCGCGGGCTCAAGCGCCTGCTCTATCCGGACGCATTCGCGCTATGAGGGCCGCCCTGCTCGCGCTGCTGCTTGGCGCCTTCACCCTGCCGGCTGCGGCCACCACCGAAATCACCGATGTGCTCGCGAGCGGCGCGCATATCCGCGTCGCGGTGCCCGATGGCTGGCGTGCCGGCGACACGCTGCTGCTGTATCAGCACGGCTTCTCCATGGACCACGA
The DNA here is from genome assembly GCA_016182785.1 of Lysobacterales bacterium. GTDB lineage: Bacteria > Pseudomonadota > Gammaproteobacteria > Xanthomonadales > Ahniellaceae > JADKHK01. The sequence continues at coordinate 58,977 of JACPFU010000029.1, forward strand.
CGACAACCCCGACCTGGGCCCGCTGCGCGACCTGCAACTGGCGCAGGGCTACGCACTCGCAGCCAGCGGCTATGCGCAGTCGGGCTGGGCGCTGTTCACCGCGGCGCAGGACAACCGCGACCTGATCGACTACGTCAGCGCCCGCTTCGGCGCGCCCGGCCGGCTGATCACGATGGGCGGATCGATGGGTGGACTGATCTCGTTGAAGCTGGCCGAGTCGCCCGGCTTCGAGCGCACCGTCGGCGTCTATTCGTTGTGCGCGCCGGCTGCCGGCACCCGCACCTGGGACGGCGGCTTCGACTTGCGCCTGGCCTACGACGCGATCTGCGAAGGCGTCGGCGGTGGCGAACTGCTCGACGGCAGCGCCCCGTTCGACTGGGCGATGAACCTCGACGACATTCCCGCCAGCATGGGCGACCTGAGCGGCGCGCGCGAGGTGCAGCAGACCATCGCGCGCATCCACCAGTGCACCGGCGTTGCGCTGCCGGGCTGGCTGCGCACGCCGCCGCAGCGCGAACGGCTGGAACGGCTGATGCAGTTCGGTGCCTTCACCAACGAGGACTTCCTGCTCTACAACCTGGCCTACGCAACCTTCGCGCTCGGCGACCTGGTGCGCGCGCCGGACAAGCTCGGCGGCCGCAACCCGTTCAGCAGCGACGGCGTCGACTACGGCAGCGACCTGGTCAACGGCCGCGTGCCACGCATCCGTGCCGACGCGCTGGCGCAGTTCGACTTCACCCGCGCCTCCTCGCTCAACGGCCGCCTGCCGGCGAACGCGCGCGTCGTCTCCATCCACACCAGCGGCGACGAACTGGTGCGACTGGCGCATCAGCAGCGCGTGCGCGAACTCTACGGCGCGCGCGCGTTGTCGGTGCCGGTGCAGGAAGGCATCGGTTCGCACTGCGGTTTCAACGCCGCCGAGATCAGCGCCGGCTGGGAACGGCTGCGCGCATGGATCGCCCAACCGGACGCGACTGCGGATGCCGCCGCGCTGGTCGACGCCTGCAGCGCCGCGATGGCGCAGGGCCAGGCCGGACCCTGCCGCTTCGCGCCCGCGCTCGCAGTCGGCGACATCGACACCACCATGCGCAGCCGCGACAGCAGCGCCAGCGCGCTCGCCGACGCCGCCAGCGCGCGTATCAGCGGCAGCTGGTACGACCCGGCGCGCTCGGGCGAAGGCGTGCTGATCGAACGCTTCGCGCCGACGCGCGCGAGCGTGGTCTGGTTCACCTACGCGCCGGCCGGCGAACCGCCCGGGCTGGTCTGGCTCGGCGGCGTCGGCGAGATCGACGGCAACGGCATCCACGTCGGCCAGGCGCTGCGCATGCGTGGCGCGCGCTTCGGCGCCGGCTTCGATCCCGACGCCGTGCAGCGCGAACCCTGGGGCACGCTCGACCTCGCGTTCGACGGCTTCGATGTCGGGAACCACGCGGCCCGCGCCCACCTGCGCTACGCCGGTCCCGCGGCCTTCGGCAGCGGCGAGCGTGTGCTCGAACGGCTGCAGGCGGTGGGCCCGGATGGCAGTTCGCGCAATCCGGACCGCGTCGACCACCCGCGCGACTGGCAATACAGCGGCACCTGGTTCGACCCGGCCCGCAGTGGCGAGGGCTGGTTCCTGCTGCAGAGCGGCGCGCCGCTGGAGCGCCTGACCAGCATCGCCTGGTTCAGCTACGACCTCGACGGCAGCGCGCTGTGGCTGACCGGCGCGGCGTTCGAGTCCGGCGGCCGCGTCGCGTTCGACCTGTATCGCACCGCCGGCACCCGCTTCGGCAATGATTTCGACGCCGGCAGCGTCAGCACCACCGCGTTCGGCCGCCTGACCCTCGACTTCCATGGTTGCGACCGCGCCACGCTGCAGTTCGCCGCGCTCGACCCGCGCTACGGCAGCTTCACGCGCGAACTGGTGCGCCTGACACGACCCGACGCCACCGCCGCGAACTGCGTCGCGCCGTAGCCGCAGGCATCAGATCGAGAGCGCGCGGCCGCCGTCGACGCGGATGATCTCGCCGCTGATGTAGGGCGCATCGCGCAGCAGGAACAGCGCGGTGCGCGCGATGTCGGAGGGTTCGCCGGCGCGCCCGAGCGGCGTGCGCGCGAGCAGTTCGCGCCGTTCGACTTCGGCCTTGCCGCTCTCCGGCCACAACACCGCGCCCGGGGCGATGCCGTTGACGCGCACCTGCGGGCCAAGGTCGCGTGCCAGCGCCAGCGTCATCATCGCCAGCGCCGCCTTGGCCATGCTGTAGATCGGATGCTGCGGCAGCGGGCGTTCGCCGTAGATGTCGATCAGGTTCAGGATGCAGCCGCGGCTTCGCGCCAGGTGCGGCGCCGCGGCCTGGGCCAGGAAGAACGGCGCGCGCGCGTTGGTCGCGAACAACTCCTCCCACTGTGCCGGCGTCGCCTGCGCCAGCGGCGTCGGATAGAAGCTCGATGCGTTGTTGATCAGCGCGTCGATGCGCCCGTAGTGCGTCGCCACCCGCTCGATGAACGGCGCCAGCGCCGCGCTATCGGCCAGGTCCAGCGGCAAGGCCAGGCAGGAACGCGGCCGCAGCGCCTCGCAACGGGCCGCAAGCGCCTGCGCCGCGTCATGCGAATGGCGGTAGCTGATGGCAAGGTCGTAGCCGGCTTCGCACAAGCTCTCGGCCATGACCGCACCGACCCGTTTCGCGCCACCGCTGATCACCGCCACCGGCCGGGATGAATCCGTCATCGGCTATGCTCCTCGCCCATTGCCAGGCCGATTGTGCGCGATTCGCCGTGTGTTTGGCGTTCTCCCGGAGACCCGCTTGCTGCCGCACCTCGACACCAGCCCGTTTCCCGCGCCGAGCGCGGACGAACAGGCGCACAGCGCCGAACTCGGCGCCCGCATCCGCGACGAAATCCGCCAGCACGGCTCGATCCCGTTCTGGCGCTTCATGGAACTGGCGCTGTACGCGCCCGGGCTCGGCTACTACAGCGCCGGCAAGACCAAGTTCGGCGCGGCCGGCGACTTCATCACCGCACCCGAGCTGGGTTCGCTGTTCGCGCGCTGCGTTGCGCGTGCCTGCGCGCCGGTGCTGCGCGCCTCGGGCGATGCCGAGTTCATCGAGGTCGGCGGCGGCAGTGGCGCGTTCGCGGTGGCGGCACTCGCGGAGTGGGAACAGCTCGGCTGCCTGCCGCAGCGCTACCGCATCCTCGACCGCAGCGCCGAATTGCGCGATCGCCAGCGCGCCGCGCTCGCCGCGAAGCTGCCGCACCTGCTCGAACGCATCGACTGGCCGGACACACCGCCGGAGACGCCCTGGCGCGGGGTGCTGTTCGCGAATGAAGTGATCGACGCGCTGCCGGTGCACCGCTTCGTGATGCGCGAACGCGAGCCGCGCGAGGTCCACGTCGCGCTCGCCGACGACGGTCGCTTCATCGAGGTCGAGCGCGAGGCCGATGCGATGCTGATCGCCGCGGTCGCGGCACTGCAGCGCGACCTGGAGGAACCGCTGGCCGAAGGCTATCGTTCCGAGGTGCTGCCGCAGCTGCCGTGGTGGATCGATGCCGTCTGCGGTCGGCTCGAAGCCGGGCTCGCGGTGTTCGTCGATTACGGCTATCCGCGTCGCGAGTATTACCTGCCGCAGCGCGACGACGGCACCCTGATCTGCCACTACCACCATCGCGCGCATGGCGACGCCTTGCGCTGGCCGGGGCTGCAGGACATCACCAGCTTCGTCGACTTCACCGCGCTCGCGCTGGCCGGCACCCACGCGCGACTGCCGCTGGCCGGGTTCAACTCGCAGGCCGCGTTCCTGCTCGCCGCCGGCATCCTCGACCTGGTCGAGCAGGCATTGGACCTGAGCGAGATCGAACGCTACCGCCTGGCCCAGGAAGTGAAGCGGCTGACCCTGCCCGGAGAAATGGGCGAACGCTTCAAGCTGATGTGCTTCGCACGCGGCGTCGACCGCGTGCCGGAGCCGTTCACCCGCCACGACCAGAGCCGACGCCTGTGAGCCAGCGCCCGTTCGCACATCCGCGGCTGTGGCGCAGCCTGTTCGCGCTCGCGATCGCGCTCGTGGTGGTGCTGTCGCTGGTGCCGAACGACGCCTTGCGCCAGGTCGACTTCATCGGCAACGACAAGCTTGGCCACGGCCTCGCCTACTTCACGCTGATGGCGTTCGCAGTGCAACTGCGCGACCAGCGCGGCGAGTGGACGCGCGCGGCGTTCTGGCTGCTGCTGATGGGCATCGTCATCGAGTGGCTGCAGCACCAGTCGGGCCTGCGGCGCGCCGACATCCGCGATGTCTACGCCAATGCCAGCGGCATCGTGCTCGGCGCGCTCACCGCGCTGACGCCGGCGCGCGCCTGGCTGCTGGCGCTGGATCGGCGTCTCGGCAGGCGCGAACCCGGCTGAAGGCTCAGATCGGCGCACCCGGCGGGATCAGCGGCAGCGGCCGCAGCTTCACCGTCTCCGGCGCATCCAGATAGCGCTCGATCCAGCGCGCGGCCTCGCGCGCATCGGCGTCGGCGCGCGGCGCCGCGGCGAGCTCGCCCGCGAACGCGCGCAACTGCGCGCGCCAGCCGGCGTCCACGGTCGCATGCAGCGCACCATCGGCGAGCAGGTGCAGCGCGGCGTCGAGCAGTACCCAGTTGCGGGTGCGGCGCACCAGCGCGTGGCGCGCACCGGTTTCGCGCCAGGGCGCGGCGACCAGTGCCTCGAACAGATCGCGCGGTGCCAGCGTCGCGGCGTCGCGCGCGTGCTGCCAAGCGAGGCGATTCAGGCGCTGCGGCGCGAACGCGTACTGCGCCACCAGTGCGGTCGCAGCCGCAGTCGCAGCGGCTTCGTCGAACAACGGACCGTTCTGCGTCGCGAAATACTCGGGGCCGCGCGCGTATTCGGCGGCCGGCGGTGTCAGCGCGTCGCGCACACTGTCCGGCAGCGCCAGCACCTCGACCGCGAGCGCGCCCCGCAACGCCTTGAGCGCCGCGTGCTGGCGCGCCGCGGCGACGGCGCGGGTGCCGAGCCTGGCGTCGGCGCCGAGACCGTAGTCGTACTCGGCGCCACCGATCAGCCGCGCCACCGCTTCGGTCTGGTAGCGATGCAGCAGATGGATCGGCACCAGCCGGCGCTCCAGCTCGCCGCTCTGGCGATCGGCCGGCAACGCGCCGCTGGCAAAGCGCGACAGCGCCGCGGCGCGCACGTCGAGCAGTTGCGCGAAGCTCGCCAGCGGATCGCTGCCGAAGTCCCACAGCAGCCCGTCCGGATGCGCGTCGCCGGGTGCGCGCGCGTCGGCATCGCTGACGTAGGCATAGCCGCGCGCAGCGATGCCGGCGCGCAGTCGCGCCAGCGCCTGCACTTCCGCTTCCGGCGCGAAGTCGCCATAGGCATGCGCGACCACGAACCGGTCCCAGTCGCCGAGCCCGACGCCATACGGCCGCGCCAGCTGCACGCGCCCCGCCGCATCGAGCGTGGCCACCGGATGCGGATAGTCGAGTACCGAACCGTTGCCGGTGCGACTCGCCGCGAAGTTGTGGGCAAAGCCGAGCGCGTGCCCGACCTCGTGCGCCGCGAGTTGGCGCAACCGTGCCAGCGCCATCGCCTGCGCCTGTGCACGCGCCGCGGGGTCGGCATCGGCGGCATGCGCCGCGAGCAGTCCTTCGGCGATCAGCAGGTCCTGGCGCACACGCTGCGACCCGAGGTTGACGTAGCCCTTGAGGATTTCGCCGCTGCGTGGATCGACGATGCCGCCGCCATAGGACCAGCCACGCGTCGCGCGATGGGTCCAGGTGATCGCGTTGTAGCGCAGGTCGGCGAGGTCCATGCCCGGCGGCGCCAGCTCGACCCGGAACGCATCGATGAAGCCGGCGGCATCGAACGCATCCGCCCACCAGCGCGCGCCATCGAGCAGCGCGCTGCGCACCGGTTCCGGCGTGCCGCGGTCCAGGTAGAACACGATCGGCGTCCGCACCTTGCTGCGCGCGGCACCGGGGTCGACTTTCTCCAGACGAAAACGCGCCTGCCAGCGCTGGTCGAGGTCGCGTGTCAGCGGCTGCGCGAAGTCGAAGGTTGCCACGCTCCAGCCGCCGGAAGCGGGGTGATAGGCGCGCTTGCGGAAACCGCCATCGGGCAGGCGCACGAAGCTCAGTTGCTGGCGCAGCGTGATCGCTTTCGCATCCGCCACTGCCTGCTGCACGAACGCGCCCTCGCCGCTGCCGGCGAAGGTGAGCAGGGCCTCGAACTCGGCATTGTCGGGATAGGCCTTGGCCGCCTCGGCCAGCACGCCGCTGCGCTGCGCATCAAGCGTGTACTGCCCCTGCTGCAGGGTCTTCAGGCGCTCGGCCACGCCGTGCAGGTCACTCGCGATCAGCGACGACAGATCGACCTGCCACGGGCCGCGCGCACTCTCCGGGTTGAGCAGATCGCCCGACCACAACACCGCCTCGGCAAACGCATCGCGCGCGGCGCGGACCTCGTCGGCATCGGCGCTGTCGGCGATGAAGCGGGTGTTGCGCTGGATCAGCAACAGCTTCTTGCCGAGGCGGCGGAACTCGACCAGCTTCGGCTCCCCGGCCTGCGCCCGGTCCAGCCCGACGTCGTTGGAGCCAAGCGCCCCGGGCAGCGCCGTGACCATCAGCAGCGGCGTGTCCAGCGCATGCACGCCGACCACGACCTTGGCGTTGCCGGCATCGACATGGACATCGACGAACCCGCGCTGCGACGCCATGCCCGCGACCGGCGAGGGCGGTGATTCCGGCTTCTTCGCGAATGCCGCCGACACCGCGAGCATCACCACCAGCGCACCCAGGACTCGCAATCGCATCGGTCATCTCCGTGATCGATTCGAGATTACTACCGCGCATGCCGTCCTGCGCCAGCGGTGTAATTGGATGGACTCGCCCCTCGCCGAGGCGTCATTCGCGCCACGGTGGTATCCAATGAGGACCAACGACAGCGAGGGGCGGGCCCATGAAAGAGCGTACGGCAAAATTCGAGGTGTTGGCGATCGACCTGGCGAAGAA
>JACPFU010000035.1 GCA_016182785.1 Lysobacterales bacterium
GCGCCGCCGAACTCGCCGACGACCTCGAAGCCTTCCTCGACGGCCGCCCGGTCGCCGCGCGCGCCGGCAGCACCCGCTATGCGATGGCCAAGTTCGTCGCGCGGCATCGGGTGTTGGTGGCGAGCGTGTTGGTGGTGTTCGGCCTGCTCGTCGGCTTTTCCCTCCTGCTCGCCGCGCAGTTGCAGGAGACCCGGCGCGAGCGCGACAGCGCGTCGCGAGAGCGCGACCGCAGCCGCAGGGTGGCCGAGTATCTGGTCGAGGTACTTGACCGTGCCGATCCGGCCCAGACCCGCGGCAAGGACGTGACCATCCGGGAGGCCTTGCGCCAGGCTGAGCCGCAATTCGAGGAGCGCTTCCAGCGCTATCCGGATACCCGCGCGTATCTGTACCGGCGCCTGGCGCAGATTCACCTGAAACTGGGGGACGCACCGCATGCGCTGGAGCTCGTGCAGCGGGCCGTCGCACTCGCCGAAGCCCACCCGGAGATCACCGCGATCGAGCGCATCGGGGCATGGAAGTTGCGCGGAGACGCATTGAGTTCCACCGGCGATGTGGAGGCCGCGGAACGCGACTATCGGCGCGCGCTGGATGCGGCCGTGGCGCTGGAGTCGGGCAAAGCGCAGCTGGAAGCCATGTTGGCGCTCGCCGGACTGGCGCAGCAGCGCAACCAGGCGGAAGTCGCGCTCGACTGGCAGCGGCGCGCACGCAAGCAGATCTTCCAGCAACTGGGCGTGACCGACCTGAAGGGCGCGCTGGCGCTCAAGATCAACCCGGCGCGCAGGCCGTTCCTGGATTCGCTCGCGCACCTGTCTCAGACCGAGTGCGGGGCGCTCGCGGATGCACGTCGCACGGCAGAGGCGCGTGCGGTGTGCGAGCAGACGCTGGCGCTCAAGCTGGCACTGTGGCCGGCCGATCATCCGATCCATCTGACCACGCGCGGGACGCTGGCGACGTTGGCCGCCGTTTCCGGGGAAGACGCGGAAGCGTTGCGACTGCGGCGCGGCCTGTTCGAGGATGCGGTGCGCATCTACGGCGCCACCGACACACGCACCGCGTTCGCCCAGTTCAACCTCGGCGTCTCGCTCGCAGCGGATGGGCAGCGGCGAGATGCCGAGACGATGTATCGCGGGGCGCTCGATATCCTGCGCGGGACGCTTGGCCCGGCGCATCGCGCCACGCTGGTCGTCGCGGGCAACCTGGCCAACCTGATGCTGGACAGCGAACGGCCCGAGGAAGCCGAGGCGCTGGCTGTCGAGGTGCTGGCACAGCGGCGCAAGTCACTCGGCGACGGACATCCAGACGTGGCCCTGGCCCTGGTCAATCTCGCCCGCGTGGAGTCGGCGCTCGGCAAACACGTGGACGCCACGATCCATGTGACGGAAGCGATCGCGATCTACCGCGACCAGCCGACGCCATCGCAGTACGGTGTGGCGTCCGGCACGGCAATCCTGGCGCAGATTCGCCTTGCTGCCGGCAATTGGGAGGACGCTGCGGCACAGGCCGAAGCGGCGTTGCGCCTGTACCAGGACATCCCGGATGAGCCAGGCGAGCGTGTCCGGTCGCGTTTCTGGCTGGCGCAGGCGCAGTGGGCGCTGGGCCGGCACGAGACGGCACTGGAGAACGCGCGGCTGGCGCTTGGCGACGTTCTCGACGAGTCGTCCGCGAATGCACTGCGCGCCGAGATCGAGGGCTGGATCGCCGAACGCAGCCATCGTTGAATCCTCGGACCGGTGCGGCCGTGGTCGCGTGCAGTGGACAGGGATGTGACGGACGCCGCGTGCTGTGCCAGCATCGCGCCCCGTTTTCGATCGAACTGCCGCCATGCGCATCAGCAAACACATTGCCGACACCGGATTCTGCTCGCGGCGCGAGGCCGACAAGCTGCTGTCCGAGCGGCGGGTGACGGTCAATGGCGTGCCGGCCGCGGTCGGCACCATGTACGCGGAAGGCGACGATGTCCGCGTCGACGGCCAGGGCCTGCGCGCACGGGTGAAGAAGGCCGGGCGCAAGCATGTCTACATCGCGCTGAACAAGCCGGTCGGCGTCACTTGCACGACCGACACCTCGGTGAGCGGCAACATCGTCGACTTCGTCGGTCACGAGAAGCGCATCTTCCCGATCGGTCGTCTCGACAAGGACTCCGAAGGCCTGATCCTGCTGACCAGCAACGGCGACATCGTCAACGAGATCCTGCGCCACGAGAACGGCCACGAGAAGGAATACCTGGTCGGCGTGAACCTGGAGGTCACTCCCGAGTTCCTGCGCGGCATGGCGAAAGGTGTGCGCCTGCACGAGCAGACGACCAAGCCGTGCAAGACCGCGCGCATCGCCCGCTTCGGCTTCCGCATCGTGCTCACCCAGGGCCTGAACCGGCAGATCCGCCTGATGGCCGCCGCCTTCGGCTACCGCGTCAAGCAACTGCGCCGCGTGCGTATCGACAACGTCAAGCTCGGCACCCTCAAGATCGGCCAATGGCGCAACCTCACCGACGCCGAACTGCACGGGCTGATTCCGGGAAGGACGGAGTGGTGAGGCGCGGCGGCGGGTGATGGCGACGGATCGCGGGTCGCGGGTCGCGGGTCGCGGGTCGCGGGTCGCGGCCGGGCCCCGTCCACCCGGGGCGATGCCCCGGGCTCCCATTGTTCCGCCCCTTCGGGGCTTGTCGCTGTGTGACTCGCACGCTGCCGAACGCGGCCTCGCATTGGCTTGAGCGCCAACGGCGCGACCCAATGAGAGCCCGGGGCATCGCCCCGGGGGAACGGCGTGGTTCCCCGCGGATGAATCGGGCATCGCCCCGGGTGGACGGTGTGACGCCTCGTGGATGCATCGGGCATCGCCCGCGGTGGATGGCATGTCGCCTCGTTCGGGTCGGCGGGACCCTCGCCGCACTTGCCTACCCGCGATCCGGAAACCGCGACGCGATCACCGCGAGCAGTTCGTGCGCGATGCTGGCGCCGGCCAGCGCGGTGATGTCGGCGTGGTCGTAGGGCGGGCTGACTTCGACGACATCGGCGCCGATCACGTGCATGCCGGCGAGGCCGCGGATCAGGCTGAGGGCGTCGTGGGTGTTGAAGCCGCCGACTACCGGCGTGCCGGTGCCGGGGGCGTAGGCGGGGTCGAGGAAGTCGATGTCGAAGCTGACGTAGCAGGGGCGGGTGCCGACGCGCTCGCGGATCGCGGCGATGGTGGCGTCGATGCCGTGGGCGTGCATCCAGTTGGCGTCGCGCACGTCGAAGCCGTGGGTTGCCGGATTGTGCGTGCGCAGTCCGAGCTGGATCGAACGCGCCGGGTCGACGATGCCCTGTTTCGCGGCATGGAAGAACATGGTGCCGTGGTCGATGCGGCCGTCGCTGTCGTCCCAGGTGTCGCTGTGCGCGTCGAAGTGGATCAGCGACAGCGGGCCGTGCTTCGCGGCCAGTGCCTGCAGCATCGGATAGGCGATGAAGTGGTCGCCGCCGAGCGCGAGCGGAATCACGCCGGCCTCGACCAGTGTCGTGATTCCGGCGCGGATCGCCTCCGGCACGAGTTCCGGGCGGCCATGATCGAAATACAGGTCGCCGTAGTCGATCACGTGCAGGCGATCGAGCGGATCGAAGTCCCATGCGTAGGGCCGGCACCAGGCCAGCGAGGCCGAGGCCTGGCGGATCGCGCGCGGGCCGAAGCGTGTGCCCGGCCGATTGGTGGTCGCGGTGTCGAACGGAATGCCGACGACGGCGACATCGACGCCGTCGAGATCCTTTGAATAGCTCCGGCGCAGGAAGCTGAGTGCGCCGGAATAGGTGGGTTCGGCTTGCGTGCCGTAGGGGGATTCGCGCGTGAACGCGAGGTCGGTGCGGGAGGGGAAGTGGGACTTGTCGGAACTGCTCATGCGATGACCTCAGATCACGCGCTTTTCCCCTCTCCCTCGATGGGAGAGGGGCAGGGGTGAGGGTGAGTTCGGAGCGGTGTCGCCGGTCGCCCCCTCTCTCCCGACCTCTCTCCCGCGAGGGGAGAGAGGAGAAAGGCAGCGAGCGCTGCTTACGAAGCCAAGGCCTGCGCCGCGGGCACGTAGTCGTAGCCCAGATCCTTCGCGACCGCCTCGAAGGTGATCTTGCCGGCGTGCACGTTCAGGCCGTTGAGCAGGTGCGCGTCATCGAGCATCGCCTGCTTGCCCTTGTTGGCGAGCTGCACCGCGAACGGCAGCGTGGCGTTGGTCAGCGCGAAGGTCGAGGTGCGGGCGACGCCACCCGGCATGTTCGCGACGCAGTAGTGGATCACGCCATCGACTTCGTACGTGGGCGTCTGGTGCGTGGTCGCCTTCGAGGTCTCGAAGCAACCGCCCTGGTCGATCGCAACATCGACCAGCACCGAACCTGGGCGCATCAGCGACAGATGCTTGCGCGAGACCAGCTTCGGCGCCGCGGCACCCGGGATCAGCACCGCGCCGATCACCAGGTCGGTCTGCGGCAGCAGGTCCTCGATCGCGTCGATGGTCGAATACAGCGTGGTGATCTTGTCGCCGTAGAGTTCGTCGAGATACTTCAGGCGATCAAGCGAACGGTCGAGGATGGTCACGCGCGCATTCAGGCCCATGGCCATGCGCGCGGCATTGATGCCGACCACGCCGCCGCCGATCACCAGCACTTCCGCCGGCTTCACGCCGGGCACGCCGCCGAGCAGCACGCCGGAACCGCCTTGCGCCTTCTCGAGGGCATGCGCACCGGCCTGGATCGACATGCGACCCGCGACTTCCGACATCGGTGCGAGCAAGGGCAAACCACCCTTGCGATCGGTCACCGTCTCATACGCGATCGCGGTGCAGCCGGACTTCACCAGCGCCGCGGTCTGGTCCGGATCCGGCGCCAGGTGCAGGTAGGTGTAGAGCAGCTGACCCGGGCGCAGCATCTTGCATTCGTTCGGCTGCGGCTCCTTGACCTTGATGATCATGTCGGCGCGGGCAAAGATCTCCTCCGGCGTGTCGACGATCTTCGCGCCGGCCTTCTCGTACATCTCGTTGGTCAGGCCGATGGCCTTGCCGCCATCGCGCTGCACGATGACCTGGTGGCCATGGTGCGTGAGTTCACGGGCGCCGGCCGGCGTGAGGCCGATGCGGTATTCGTGATTCTTGATTTCCTTGGGTACGCCGATCAGCATGATTTGCCCTCCCGGGGCGGTAATCGAAATCGTGGGGCTGGCTGCGCCTTACGCAGTGGCGCGAATCGTATCCGCCAGCGTCGAGAAAATCCTGTCGATGTGCGACTTCTCGAGAATCAGCGGCGGGCTGAGCGCGATCACATCCGCCGTCGTACGGATCAGCAGGTCCTTGTCGTGGAAGCATCGGGTGAACACGTCGAAGGCGCGGGCGCCGACGACGCCATCGCGCGGCGCCAGCTCGATCGCACCGATCAGGCCGAAGTTGCGGATGTCGATCACGTTCGGCAGGCCCTTGAGCGAGTGGATGCCGTCCTGCCAGTACGACTCGAGTTCGATGGCCTTCTCGAACAGGTTTTCCTCAGCATAGATGTCGAGCGTTGCCAGCGCAGCGGCGCAGGCGAGCGGATGGCCGGAGTAGGTGTAGCCATGGAACAGCTCGATCGCGCCTTCGGGGCCGGTCATGAAGGTGTCGTGGATCTTGCCGGAAGCGAGCACCGCGCCCATCGGCACCGAGCCGTTGGACAGGCCCTTGGCGCAGGTGATCAGGTCCGGCGTGACGCCAAAGCGCTGCGCCGCGAAGGCCTTGCCGACGCGGCCGAAGCCGGTGATCACTTCGTCGAAGATCAGGAGAATCCCGTGCTTGTCGCAGATCTCGCGCAGGCGCTTCAGGTAACCATCGGGCGGAATGACCACGCCCGCGGAACCGGCGATCGGTTCGACGATCACCGCGGCGATCGTGCTCGCATCATGCAGCGCGACCATGCGCTCGAGGTCTTCGGCGAGTTCGATGCCGTGCGCCGGCAGGCCCTTGCTGAAGGCGTTGCGCCCGATGTCGAGCGTGTGGCGCATATGGTCGACGCCGGGCAGCAGCGGACCGAAGAACTTGCGGTTGTTCGGCAGGCCGCCGACCGAGATGCCGCCGAAGCCGACGCCGTGGTAGCCCTTCTCGCGACCGATGAAGCGCGTGCGCTGGCCCTCGCCGCGCACGCGGTGGTAGGCGAGCGCGATCTTCAGCGCGGTGTCGACCGACTCAGAGCCGGAGTTGGTGAAGAACACATGGTTCAGTCCCTGCGGTGCGATCGCGGCCAGTCGCTCGGCGACCTTGAACGGCAGCGGATGGCCCATCTGGAACGTCGGCGCGAAATCCATGGTCGCGATCTGCTGCTGCACGGCGGCGACGATGCGGTCGCGACCGTGGCCGGCGTTGCAGCACCACAGACCGCCTGTGCCGTCGAGAATCTCGCGGCCATCGACCGAGGTGTAGAACATGCCCTTCGCGGAGGCGAGCATGCGCGGCTTCGACTTGAACTGGCGGTTCGCGGTGAACGGCAGCCAGAACGCGCCCAGTTGCTCCGGTGACGAGGTGGCCTCGGCGGCATAGTGGCTGTGCAGTGGGTCGAGTTCGCTGCTCATGTGCTGGCTCCGTGAAATGTCGTCCACGCTAGCAGTGTCAAATAAACTTTACAACGGCGCACCGATGTTGGACGCTCTCGGCCTGCGGTGTTCAAGATTCCGCATCATCGGAGCGTTCAGGCGTGGATATCGGTCTCAGACTGCAGGCGGTCCGCAAGGCCAAGGGCTTGAGCCAGCGCGAGCTCGCGAAACGCGTCGGTGTCACCAACAGCACGATCTCGCTGATCGAACAGAACAAGGTCAGCCCGTCGGTCAGTTCGCTGAAAAAAGTGCTCGACGGCATCCCGATGTCGCTGGCCGATTTCTTCACCGCCGACTTCGATGCCGGCGGCGCCGACAGCCCGTTCTACCAACCGGGTGAAATGCCGGACCTCGGCACGCTCGGCATCCACTACTACCTGGTCGGACAACGCCGCGCGAACCGGCAGATGACCATCCTGCGCGAAGTCATGCCCCCGGGCAGCGACACCGGCGCCGAGATGATCACCCACGAAGGCGAAGAAGGCGGCGTGGTGATCTCCGGCCAAGTCGAGATCACCGTCGGCGAATCCATCCGCACCCTCGGCCCCGGCGAAGCCTACTACTTCGAGTGCCTTCGCCCCCACCGCTTCCGCAACGTCGGCCAGGTCGACGTGATCATCGTCAGCGCCAGCACACCGCCGACGTTCTAAGCACTCCGTTCGCACTAAGCCTCTCGAAGTGCGCCTCCGCAAAGCTCCCACCAACCGTCCGACCTGAGCTTGTCGAAGGGCGCACTCGCCGGAAACCGTGTGCGCATTCTGAGGCGAATCACGCGTTGCTAGCCGTTAACAACTCCAGCATCTCTTCGATGTGCTGATACTCGCCCTCAGGGAACCAGATCGCGGAGATGTGAGCGTCGGCGAGTCGTTGTTCGAGTTTGGCCTTCCGGTCGGGATCGCTCGGGCAGGCGAGGATGGCGTAGTGGTGCGGGAGGGAGTCGGCACCGAAGTCCTGGGCGAGTTTTGCGAAGGTCTGGATGGTGCGGTCGTAGCTCAGGCTGCAGCCGAGAAAGAGGAAACTGAAGCTGGTGTAGAGACGCTTCAGCAGCTTCGGCAGTGGGAAATCGAAATGGATGTTTCCGTCGTTGCCGTAGGCGGCGTCGTACTCTCCGCGGTTGAGCACGCGCTCTGTCGCGTTGTTGAGATTGCCGTGTATTTTGAGCAGATGACGGTCACCAGCGGGAATGGCCCGATAGAAGGAGTTGATTGAGCCCGTGGGGGCACGGCCAGTGGTCTTTTCTACGAAGGCCTTGCCGCACTTCTCGTATGCCATTTCCAGCACACGGTCGAAGTTTGTGGTGATGGCGCAGTTGTCGAAGAGGTCGGGGAGCCTCAGGACGGCTCCTGCTAGGTCGCTCGGCGGAGTGAAGTCGCGCTCGAAATCCAGGTTGAAGCGCGCTTCGCCCAGCTTCGGAGCCTATCCAGAATTTTGTGTGCGAGGCATAACATGACGACCAGGAGCATGTATGCCGAGCAAGAAGAGGAAAGCGGTTGACGCCGCGATGGCGGCTTTGCCGTCGATACCGAAGGAATTGATTGACCATTTCGTCAC
>JACPFU010000033.1 GCA_016182785.1 Lysobacterales bacterium
CGAGACCCACTTCGGCTGGATCAAGTCGGTCGCCAACACACGCCAGGTGAAGCAGCGCGGCCTGGCGCGTGTCGAAGCGCTGTTCCAGTTCGCGATGGCAGCGAGCAATCTGGTTCGACTGCCGAAGCTGCTGGCAACAGCGGGAGGGCGCGCGTGAGCGCGCTCACGGGGAACGTGCGCCCGCAGCGCACTGAAACCGCCGTTCTGCGGCAAAAATTGCCGCGCAAACCTCACTCAAGACACCGCGCAATGCTGTGTCCGGCAAACAATCCGCTCGCAGCGGGGTGTTTTTCAACAGGCTGCTAACGCCGTGTCAAGCCGCCGCCGCGCGACGGTGTGTGGATGATACGAGCAACTTCCTCGGCGGTCGGCTTGAATGATAGTTGGCCGTGACCCGCGCGCCGCAAGAGCGCTCGCCGCAATAAGGTGAGTGGCAGCGCCACAACGGCAAGTGCCACCAACACGACCTGAATCGATGAAACGACATCGCCCCTCATGCCAGCGACTGCGCCGGCTACCACAGCAAAGCCAAGTGTTTGGTACAGCGACTCCCTTCTCCAGACGGAAAGACAGAGGAAGGCAAGGGCGCCGATGCCGGCAAGCGTGCCGATGAGCAGCGGGAGGTAGAGAGCACCGAACAGCCACACGTCTGCCGTCAGCGCGACAGCGGCGCCACCGAGGAATGTCGGGCTATTGCGGAGAAACGTCAGATCTTGATGGGACTCGCCTATCATGGCCAACACCAATTCCGTCTCCGACCGAACCGTCGGACCGCGCAGCGGAGTCTCCGCCTGAGGAACTGGCCGGGTCAACCTGATCCTTCGGCAGCGTCACTGCGTGAGCCGAGGCTTCGCAGCCAGGCCGACGCGAAGATCGGGGCATGTCCGAAGATGGCGCAAGAACGGGTCTTGTCGCGATCCTTGCCTCCGAATGATCCATTACACCGCCATCCCCGCCGCATGCCCCGAGGCCCAGGCCCATTGGAAGTTGTAGCCGCCGAGCCAGCCGGTGACGTCGACGACTTCGCCGATGATGCGTCGACGTCTCGCCAGCCAGCGCCCTTCGCGAACAGCGAGAACGCCGACGGCTTGCGAATGGACTCGACGGCGATGTCAACGTCCAGCTCTGGCCAGTACAGGTGATTCTGGGTCGGGCGCTCGACGTGAGAGATTTGATCGACGGTGGCCTTGCGAAACCACGGGAATTGCTCATGCGTCAACAGCAATTCCTCGTCGTCTAGCAGCAGCCAGAGTCCGCTCTGGGAGACATGCGTCACTTCAACGGCCAATGTGGCGCCCCTGTTTCAGGACTGTCGGCGACATGCGGCTACTTTACTCGAATGCCGATGCTCAGACCGCCATCCCCGCCGCATGCCCCGAAGCCCAGGCCCATTGGAAGTTGTAGCCGCCGAGCCAGCCGGTGACGTCGACGACTTCGCCGATGAAATAGAGGCCGGGAACGCGTTTGGACTGCATCGTGGTGGAGGAGAGTTCGTCGGTGTCGACGCCGCCGAGGGTGACTTCGGCGGTCCGGTAGCCTTCGGTGCCGCTGGCGATGAGCGGCCAGTCCTTCAATTGCGCGGCGATCGCGCGCAGCTCGGGATCGTTGAACTGCTTGATCGGGCGCGACTCGAACCAGACCTCGCACAGACGTTCGGCGAAGCGCTTGGGCAGCAACTCCGCCAGCACGGTGCGCAGCTCGGCCGCCGGGCGTTGCGCCTGCAGCCGCTTCAGCGTCTCGAATGCATCGGCCTGCGGTAGCAGATCGAGTCGCAGGTCATCGCCCGGTTGCCAGTACGAGGAAATCTGCAGGATCGCCGGACCACTGACGCCGCGATGGGTGATCAGCAGGAAATTGTCGAACCGCTGACCGTTGCATTGCGCCGACACCGGCAGGGCGACGCCGCTCAGGCCTTCGAATCGTTCCTGATGCTTGCCGGACAGGGTCAGCGGCACCAGGCCGGCGCGTGTCGGCAATACCGAATGACCGAACTGGCGCGCAAGCTCGAAGCCGAATCCGCTTGCGCCCATGCTCGGAATCGACAGGCCGCCGGTCGCGACCACCAGCGCCGGCGCGCGCACGCGGCCGAGTGCAGTGTCGACCAGGAACCCGCCCTCGATCGGCTGCACGCGCTCGACCGTGCAACTCGTGTCGATGCGCACATCGGCCGCGGCGCATTCATCCAGCAGCATGCGCACGATCAGCTTCGCCGACTCGTCGCAGAACAGCTGGCCGAGTTCCTTCTCGTGATACGCGATGCCGTGACGCTCGACCAGGTCGATGAACTGCTGCGGCCGGAAGCGCGCCAGTGCCGACTTGCAGAAGTGCGGATTGGCCGAAATGAAGTTCGCCGCGCTGGTGCCGGTATTGGTGAAATTGCAGCGGCCACCGCCGGACATCAGGATCTTCTTTCCGACCCGGTTCGCAAGCTCGATCACGCGCACGCGCCGCCCGCGGCTTCCGGCGGTCAACGCACACATCAACCCGGCAGCGCCGCCGCCGATCACGATCACGTCATCTGGATCACTCATCAGCCGGGACGCTAGCATGCCGGCTCGATCTGGATCAGAACCCCGCGATGCTGCGACTCACCGAAATCAAGCTACCTCTCGGCCACCCCGAGGAGGCGCTGCGCGCGGCCATCGTGCAACGCCTCGGCATCGACGCCGAGGACCTGCTCGAGTTCACCGTCTACAAGCGCAGCTACGACGCGCGCCAGCGCCGCGCCATCCTGCTGATCTACACCGTCGATGTGAAGCTCAGCGACGCCGCAGCGGCGAGCGTGGCCAGGCGCGACATCGCCCATGTCGGACCGACGCCGGACATGCGATATCGCTTCGTCACGCAGGCGCCGAGTGGCCTGCGCGAGCGCCCGCTGATCATCGGCTTCGGGCCGTGCGGACTGTTCGCGGCCCTGATCCTGGCGCAAATGGGTTTCCGCCCGATCGTGCTCGAGCGCGGCAAGGCCGTGCGCGAGCGCACCCGCGACACCTGGGGCCTGTGGCGCGGCAAGGTGTTGAACCCGGAGTCGAACGTGCAGTTCGGCGAAGGTGGCGCCGGCACGTTTTCGGACGGCAAGCTGTACAGCCAGATCAAGGACCCGCACCACTACGGCCGCAAGGTGCTGCAGGAATTCGTCGCCGCCGGCGCGCCAGAGGAAATCCTGTACGTCAGCAAGCCGCACATCGGCACGTTCCGACTGGTCAGCATGATCGAGAAGATGCGCGGCGACATCGAAGCGCTCGGTGGCGAGATCCGCTTCGAAGCCCGCGTCGAACGCTTGCTGATGGACGATCGCCAGGTGCGCGGCGTGCGCCTCGCCAGCGGCGAGGAATTGCACAGCAACCACGTCGTGCTCGCGGTCGGGCACAGCGCCCGCGACACCTTCCAGACGCTGTACGCGCAGGGCGTGCACATCGAGGCCAAGCCGTTCTCGATCGGTTTCCGCATCGAACATCCGCAGTCGCTGGTCGATGAGGCGCGCTTCGGCGACTTCGCCGGCGACCCGATCCTCGGTGCGGCCGACTACAAGCTGGTGCATCACGCCCGCAACGGCCGCTCGGTGTACAGCTTCTGCATGTGCCCGGGCGGCACCGTGGTTGCCGCGACATCGGAGGTCGGCCAGGTGGTCACCAACGGCATGAGCCAGTATTCGCGCAACGAACGCAACGCGAACGCCGGGCTCGTGGTCGGCATCAGCCCCGAGGATTATCCCGGCGGCTCGCTTGCCGGCATCGACTTCCAGCGCCACTGGGAGCGGCGCGCGTTCGAGTTGGGCGGCGGCGACTATCTCGCGCCGGCGCAGCGCGTCGGCGACTTCCTGGCCGGGCGCGCATCGACCGAATTCGGCAGTGTGCTGCCCTCGTACCAACCCGGCGTGCATCTGTGCGACCTGAGCACTGCCCTGCCCGACTACGCGATCGCCGCGATCCGCGAAGCGATCCCGGCGCTCGACCGCCAACTAAAGGGCTTCGCGCTGCCCGACGCGATCCTGACCGCGGTGGAGACACGCACTTCCTCGCCGATCCGCATCAATCGCGGCCCCGACTACCAGAGCATCAACACCCGCGGCCTGTATCCGGCCGGCGAAGGCGCCAGCTACGCCGGCGGCATCTACTCCGCGGCGATCGACGGCATCGAAGTGGCGCAGGCGGTGGCGCTGGCGATGACCGGCGCGGACTGAGACCGAACGACGCCCCAACCAGTCGGCGGGCACGCGAGCCGCCAGCAGTTCCTTCAGCGCCAGCGGCGGATGCAGAAGGAAGCCTTTGCGATAGTAAACGTCGCAGGGGATGATGGGGGTATCGACCCCAAGAGCCCTGACCCTGTTGGGCCGCAGAATCATGCAGCCCGCAACCAAGTCAGGCCGATGACCTACCATCTCCCAGAGAATCGTTGCGCGTATCCGAACGAAGATCGACTGGAATGCATTCAAGGCAATCGCCTCTGCCGATCTATCCGCCGATGGGGCTTACATCTATCGCGGGCAGCGCGACGCGCTTTGGACACTGAAAACGAGTATTCATCGGACTTCGATCGTCCAATCCCCATCAGATATTGCCGCCTTCCCGAACGTAGTGCTTCCGATCGTTCACGAGGCAATTGAAAGCTGGACCGGACGCAAATGGAATCTTTCGGACCCTCTTGAGCTCGCTCAGTTTGGCGCCTTTCTCCAGCACAACGGATTTCCTACACCTCTACTGGACTGGACATACTCGCCATATGTCGCGGCCTATTTTGCTTTCGAGTCAGTCAATCACTTTCAGCCGCAGTCCGAGAGTGTGGCAATCTACTCGTTCAAAGCGGAAACGTGGTGCAAGCTCTTTACGCAGATCTACGATTATGCTGATCAATCGCCACACGTCTCGGTGCTGAGACCTCGCATGATTGGAAATCACAAGCTAGCGATTCAGCAAGGCTGCTTCACTTGGACGAATGTCTCTGACATTGAAGCCCATATTCGCGGGCATGAAGCGCAGACCAATCAGCAGTTCTTGATCAAGTACGAACTCGATGTTCGTGAGCGACCAAGAGTGATCAAGGAACTAGCGCTGATGGGTATCTCAGCGATTCAGTTGATGCCCTCCGTGGAATCGGTCTGCAAGAAGGCACTTGAGGACATCATTGGACTTCAACCCATCGAGTCGCCGAAGCCGAGGTAGCAGCCACTTCGATCTCGGATGGTCTCTGTCGCCAGTCATGCCTGTCTCTCCTTGACGCCTTAGGGGAATGCGCTAGGCTTGCCTAAACTTCTTAGGTGAGACCATGAGCGCGGCGCCGATCATCCCCGGAACCTTGGACCTGCTGGTGCTGAAGGCGGTGTCGCTCGGCCGCGAGCATGGCTATGGCGTGTTGCTGCGCATCCAGCGCGCGTCGCAGGACGTGTTGGCGGTCGAACAAGGAGCCCTGTATCCGGCACTGGCGCGACTGGAGCAGCAGGGCCTGATCGAATCGGAATGGGGCGTGTCGGAGAACAATCGTCGCGCCAAGTTCTATGTGCTGACGCGCGACGGCAAGGCGCGCCTGAAAAGCGACACCGCCGACTGGAAGCGCTTTTCTGCTGCACTCGAGCAGGTGCTGGCAACGCCGAACCTGGAGGCGCTGGCATGAGCCTGAAGCAACTCTGGCAACGCCTGCGCCACCGCGCCCGCTTCGAACGCGAACTCGACGACGAACTTGCGTTTCATCTGGAAGCCCGCCGCGAACACCTGATCCGCAACGGTTACGACGAGGCCGAGGCCACGCGCCGCGCGCGCATCGAACTCGGCATGATCGAATCACACAAGGACGCGGTGCGTGCCGCACACGGCCTGGCCTGGCTGGACCAATGGGCCGGCGAACTGCGCCGCGCCGCACGCAGTCTGGCGCGCAGCCCGCTGTTCGCGTCGTCGGCCATCGCGATTCTTGGTGCGGCCATCGCGGTCAATCTCGTGCTGTTCTCGATCTACGGCAGCTACCTGCTGCGCACGCCCGAAATCGTGCAACGAGGGGAAGTGGTCGACATTGCCGAACTGCGTGCCGGCAACGGCGATCGACGCCAACGCCTCACCGCGGACGAATTGCGCAGCGTAACCCCGGCGCTGGCCGAACAAAGCCGCGGCCTGCTCATCAGCAACATGGTCCGCATGATGCTCGGCGGCGATGCGCCGCGCACCGCTTATGGTCTGTCGGTGAATGGCGACTACCTGCCGTTGCTGTCGGCGCGAGCGCGTCTCGGCCGCATCCTCGATGATCGCGACGACACGCCCGGCGCCGCACCGACCCTGCTGCTCGGCGACGCGGGCTGGCGCGCGCTGACCTCAGCCGATCCCGATATCGTCGGCAAGTCGCTGAACTTCGGCGGCGTCGACTTCACCGTCGTCGGCGTGATGCCGCCGGATTTCCTCGACCTGCAACCACTGCCACCGCAGTTCTGGATCACCACCGAAGGGTATGCCACCTGGCGCGGCCACTACACCGGCAGCGACTATTCGGAAGGCTACGACCTCAGCGTGCTGCTGGCCCAGGGCGCGGGCCCGGAGAGCTTGCGCCAGCGCTTGCTGCCAGCCGTGCAGGCCTTGCCCTCGCGACAGGCGCAGGACGAACGTGTTGCCAATGTCGACCTGTTGCCGCGCAAGTCGCTGCTCGCGGCGGAAGATGCTGCCGACATCAATGTCGCGGCCATTCCGGTGTTCGGGCTCGTGCTGCTGGTGCTGGTCGTGGCCTGTGCCAATCTCGCCAACCTGATGCTGGCGCGCGCCACCGCGCAGCGCCAGGAACTCGCGATCCGCGCCAGCGTCGGCGCCTCGCGCTGGCGGTTGATGCGGCAGTTGCTGACCGAAAGCGGCCTGCTCGCGATCGCCGCCGCGGCCTTCGGACTGGTGTTGTGTGCACTCACGGTCGAGCCGCTGCATCGTTATGCGCTGTCGGTGATGATCGGGCTCGGTATGGAGCCGATCGCCATCCGCATCGACGTTCGGGTCTTCCTCGCCGCCACTGCACTGGCCGCGATCACGACCATGAGCTTCGGCCTGCTGCCGGCACTGGCCGCGACGCAACGCGATCTCGCCACCGGGGCGCGTCGCGATGCCCGCATCGGCACCATTTCGCCGTCGCGTCTGCGCGGCCTGCTGATGGTGCTGCAGATCGCCGCGAGCCTGGTGTTGCTGGTCGTGGCCGCGTTGATCGTCGCGACCGCGCACCGTGCACGGCACATCGACATCGGCTTCGATCCGGCGCGGCTGGTCGACCTGCGTCACCCGGCGGCCGATGCGGCCTTGCGTGCGCGCATCGAACAGGTGCCGGGCGTCGTCGGCAGCACGTCGGTGCTGCGTGTGCCGCTGTATGGATGGCAGTCGCGCACGCCGGCCGTGATCGATGGGCAAAGCTTGGCGCTCGGCCTGAACCTGGTCGACGAACGCTACTTCAGCACGTTCGGCATCCGTTTCGACCAAGGCCGCGATTTCCGCAGCGAGGAAGCAATCCATCGCAACGACGTCGCCATCATCAGTGCCGCAACCGCCGACAGCCTGTGGCCGGATCGAAACCCGATCGGCCAGCGCCTGCGCCTGGTCGGCGAGGAAGGCAGCTTCATCGGCAAAGATCGCGAGGTCGAAGTGATCGGTGTCGTCGCCGACATCGCCAGCGGCCTGCTGTTCTCCGGCCATGACAAGAATGCCGTGTATCTGCCGGCGCAACTCGGCCAGGAAGGGATGAGCGAACTGATTCTGGCCATCGATCCGGCGTACGCCGAGAACGTCAAGCGCGACTTGATTGCGCTGTGCAACGAACGCAATCGCGCCCAGCCCTGCGAGCCCTGGCGCCTGACCGATGTCGCAGCGCTGCAACGCATGCCGTTCGAGATCGCGCGCAGTGTCGCGGCCGCGCTCGGTCTGGTCGCCTTGCTGATTTCGGCGATCGGCCTGTATGGCGTCGTGCGGTTCACCGTCGCCAGCCGCACCCGCGAAATCGGCGTGCGCGTGGCCCTCGGCGCCACGCCGGCCGGCGTCGTGAAACTGGTGCTGCGCGGTGCGCTGCGTCAGGTCGTGTGGGGCGTGGTCATCGGCCTGCCGGTCTGCCTGCTGGTGTCGTGGGTGCTGAGCGGACCGCTGGGCACTGCCCTCGCCTTCGCACCGACGGCCTACGTCGGCGTGCCTCTGCTGCTGATCGCGACCGCATTGCTCGCGACCGTGCTGCCTGCACGGCGCGCCACCCGCATCGCTCCGACCGAGGCACTGCGCGAGGATTGAGCGGACCAACTGGCGGCAATTCCGCTTCGCCCAATTTGGGAATTTCGCCGTTTTCCGGTTTGCAATGGATGCTTTCCAGGAATACCGTGCAGTTGCGATTGGGAGGCGTTGGGCATGTACCCACCATCAGTCAACCCGGGACGCTGGCGCTCGCCTTCGTGGATGCGGCGCATCGCAGGCTCGACCACGAACATCCTGCGGCTCCTCGTGCTCTCGCTCGCCTGGGCCGCCGGCGCGTCCGCGCAATTCGATTCAAAGTCGACCTTGGATTGCATCCCCAATGGCGCGACTTCCAGCGGTGTCTTCGGACCGATCGGGTCCCAGACCTGCGTCAGCGTGCTGGTGGCCGCGTGCTGTTCGCAGCACGCAGTGGCGGGTGGTTGCAGTTGCAGCGCGAGTCAATGCTCGGGAAGCGTCACCTGCGGCGCAATTCCGCGCACGGTCACGCCGCTGATTGGCAGTAACGGCTCGGTCGTTCCGTCGGCGCCGTTCGTCGTCGATCAGGGCAGCACCACCACGTTCACCGTGACGCCGAACGCCGGTTTCTACGCCGAAGTCACCGGAACCTGCGGCGGTCAATTGGTCGGATCGAGTTTCACGACGCAACCGGTGCTTGCCGATTGCACCGTGATCGTGAATTTCCTGACCCAGTCCTGCATTGCCGCTGGCGGTGGCACCGGGTCGGTGTTCATTCCAGGCGGCAATTCGCAGGCCTGCGTCACCCAGCTCGTCTCCTATTGCTGTGCACAGACCGCCACTGCAGGCGGCTGCAGCTGCGACGCCAACGGCCAGTGCAGCGGCTCGATCACCTGCGGATCGGGCACGACCCCCCTGTTCACGGTCACGCCGAGTTCCGGACCGAATGGCAGCATCAGCCCGAGCAGCCCGCTGATCGTGTCCAACGGCAGCACCAGGACGTTCACGCTGACGCCGAACGCGGGCTATGCGTCCAGCGTCACCGGCACCTGCAGCGGAACACTCACGAACAACAGCTTCGTGACCCGACCGATCCACGGCAACTGCACGGTTGTCGCCAGTTTCAGCCGAATCCTGTTTGCCGATTCGTTCGAGTAGTCCCGGCACTGCCGATGCCCACCCCGCGGCAGAGTCCCGGCTCGATCGGCGACCGCCCGCAGTTCGCCCGAAGCCGGCCGCATTGCGGCCGCGCAAAGGCTCATTGCGCAACACGCTCGCGAGCGAGCACGGCATACTTCCGCCACGCCGCGGGAACGGGTCTCGCGTGCGAACTTGCGGGAACAACACATGCGTATGGCGCGATGGTCGGGATGGACACTGGCACTGCTGATCGGACTGGCTGCCTGCGGAGGCCGCGATACCGGCGCGCCACCGGAAGTGCAACGCGGCGCAGCCACGACCGCGGCGACAGCGCGCCAGGACTTCGTGCTCGACACGCCGGCGGGCGAGTCGTACGACGGCCGCGCCTCGATCGTGCTGCCGTTCTCGCAGCCACTGGTGTCGCAGCAGGCCTTCGATGAGCTGATCGCGATCACGCTCAAGGACGGTGCCAAGCCGGACGGCAGCTGGATGCTCGAAGATGGCCAGAAGCTGCGCCTGCCCTATCTGGAAGCCGACAAGACCTACGTCGTGACGATCAAGGCCGGTTTGATGGCGACCGACGGCCGCACGCTCGGCAAGGATCAGACGCACGAGGTCTATGCCGGTGAACAGGAACCGGTGATCGGCTTCGCCAGCCAGGGCCACATCCTGCCGCAGCACGAATCGCGCGGGTTGCCGATCGTGTCGGTCAACGTCACCGAGGCCGATGTCGAGTTCTTCCGCATCCGCGAACAGCAGGTGCGTCCGTTCATCGACGAGTTCCAGAAGAACGGCACGCGCTGGAACTGGTCGGTCGACCAGCTGACCAAGTACGGCGAGTCGGTCTACGCGAACCGCTTCGCGCTGGAAGTGAAGCGCAACGAGCGCAGCGTCAGCTACCTGCCGATCCGCGACATCGACGAGATGAAGGCCCCCGGCCTGTACTACGCCGTGTTGAAGAAGGCCGGCAGCTATCGCGGCGAATACGACACCGCGATGTTCTTCGTCAGCGACATCGGCCTGCACGTGCGCGCCTATGCCGACAAGCTGCTGGTGCACACCACCTCGCTCGAGACCGGCGAAGCCAAGCCGAACGTCGCGATCGAGATCCGTGACCGCAAGGGCCAGACGCTCGTGTCCGCGGCCAGCGACGACCACGGCCTGGCCATGATCGGCTATACGCTCAGTGCCGCCGACACCCTGGTCGCCACCTGGGGCAACGACCACGCCCTGCTCAGTTTCAACACGCCGGCGCTGGACCTCTCGGAATTCGCGATCGCCGGTCGCTCGCAGCTGCCGCTCGACGTGTTCCCGTGGTCGGGACGCGATCTCTATCGACCCGGCGAAATGATCGGCGTGAACGCGATCCTGCGCGACTTCGACGGTCGCATGGTCGCCAAGCAACCACTGTTCGTGTCGCTGCGCCAGCCCGACGGCCGCGAGCTCGCGCGTACCCAGCTCGACCCCGGCGCACTGAACTACGTGCGCTACGAGCGCGTGCTCGATGGCGACGTGCCGACCGGCAAGTGGAGCCTGGACTTCAGCACCGACCCGGACATGCTCCATCCGGTCAGCTATCCGGTGCGCGTCGAGGAGTTCCTGCCCGAACGCTTGAAGCTGGTGCTCGATGCACAGCCAACGCTCGCGGCCGGCGAAGCGCTGCAACTCAAGGTCGATGGCGACTGGCTGTATGGCGCACCGGCCGCCGGCAACCGCTTCACCGCGCGCGTGTCGGTGCAGGCCGACGTACATCCGGTCGCAGCGCTCAAGGATTTCCACTTCGGTGATCCGCTCGCCGAGCTGTCGAAGGAACCGCGTGACGCACTCGACGCCGTGCTCGACGACGTAGGCCTGCTTGAAACCGAGATCGCGATCGACGAGGCCAAGGCCCCGACCGGTCCGCTGCAGGTGATCGTGGTCGGTTCCCTGTTCGAGAGTGGCGGCCGCGCCGTCACCCGTCCGCTCAAGCGCACGATCTGGCCGGCCAGTGAACTGGTCGGTGCACGGCCGCTGTTCGACCTGGCCGACGGTGCCGACCCAGGCGACAACGCCGGTTTCGAGATCGTGCGCAGCAATGCCAATGGCGACCTGCTCGCCGCTGCCGGGCTCAAGCTCAAGTTGCTGCGCGAGATCCGCAACTACAACTGGCGCTGGGTCTCCGGCAGCGGCTGGCAGAGCGATTACCTGTCGCGCTTTGAAACCGTCGAGGAACGCAGCATCGATGTCGCCGCGGGCAGCCGCTTGCGCTACGACGCCCGCGTTGACTGGGGCGGCTATCGCTTGGAGATCTTCGACCCGGCCACCCAGCTGACCACGCGTCTGCCGTTCACTGCCGGCTGGAATTGGTACAACGAAGGCCAGGACCGCGGCAGCCGCCCGGACAAGGTCAAGATCGCGCTCGACCAGGCCGCCTATGCACCCGGCGACACCGCAAAGGTCACGATCAAGCCGCCGCATGCCGGCAGCGCGCTGATCCTGGTCGAGAGCGACCAGTTGCTGTGGCAGCAACGCATCGACGTGCGCGGCGAAACCACGCTCGACATCCCGGTCGCGAAGGAATGGGACCGCCACGACCTGTACATCACCGCGCTGGTGTTCCGCCCCGGTTCCTCGGCCGAGAAGATCACGCCCAATCGCGCCGTCGGCGTGATCCACCTGCCGCTCGATCGCAAGAGCCGCAAGGTCGAGGTCAGCGTGACTGCGCCGGACAAGGCGCGCCCGGACGAATCGATCGAGGTCAGGCTGGCCGCACCGGCACTGGCCGGCAAGACCGCACAGGTGACGCTGTCGGCGACCGACGTCGGCATCCTCAACCTCACCCAGTTCCCGCTGCCGGACCCGATCGCGTGGTTCTTCTCGCCACGCCGCCACGACATCAATGCCTACGACCTGTTCGGCCGCATCATCGAGTCGCTCGACGGCCTGCAGGCACGCCTGCGCTACGGCGGCGACGCCGCCCTGCTCGGCCTGCCGCAGGCCAAGCGCCCGAACGTGAAGGTGCAGACCATCGACCTGTTCAACGCCCCGGTCGCGCTCGATGCCAAGGGCAATGCCGTGATCGCGCTCAGGCTGCCGGACTTCAACGGCACCCTGCGCCTGGCCGCGGTCGCGTTCGGCGAGAGCCAGTACGGCGCCGGCGAACGCGAGATCATCGTGCAGGCGCCCCTCGTGGTCGAAGCCAGCGCACCGCGCGCGATGGCCAGCGGCGACAGCGCCGAACTGGCGCTCGACCTCGACAACCTCAGCGGCGCCGAAGGCAGCTACGAAGTGCTGGTCGATGGCGGCGACTACATCCAGGTCGGCAATGGCAAGCGCAACGTCAAGCTCGCCGATGGCGACCGCACCACACTGAACTTCCCGCTCAGCGCACGCGAGAAGTTCGGCGTCGCCAAGGTCAAGATCGAGGTGCGCGG
Organism: Lysobacterales bacterium; assembly: GCA_016182785.1. GTDB lineage: Bacteria > Pseudomonadota > Gammaproteobacteria > Xanthomonadales > Ahniellaceae > JADKHK01. The sequence goes on from JACPFU010000033.1 coordinate 12,698, forward strand.
CAAGGACATCAAAGTCGACCGCAGCATCGAGTTCGCGGTGCGCCCGGCCTATCCGGTCGAGCGCCGCGCGCGCGTCGAGGTGCTGGGTGCGAATCCGGCGATCACGCCCGATCCTTCGCTGCGCAGCGGCCTGGTGCGTGAATCGACGGTGTCGCGGGTCACGCTCGGCACGCTGCCGCCGCTGCCGTTCGGCTCGGTGGTCGCCGATCTGATCGGGTACCCGTACGGCTGCGTCGAGCAGACCACGAGCAAGGCCTTTCCGCTGGTCTATCTCGACGAGGCGACCGCGAAGCAATTTGCGGTCACTCCGCTGACGCAGAAGGAACGCGCCGAACGCATGACCGTCGCGTTCTCGCGCCTGGCCTCGATGCAGGTCGAGAACGGCCACTTCAACATGTGGCCGGAAGGCGACTACATCGTCTCGACGATCACGCCCTATGTCGCCGAGATGCTGGTCGCCGCCAAGGACGCCGGCTTCGAACCGCCGGCCACGCTGCTCGACCGCACCCTGAAGCGACTTGAGGACGACCTGCTCGCCGGTGGCAATCCGCACTACGACTACGACTACTCCGAGCATCTGCGCCTGGCCGAGATGATGCATGCCGGCTACGTGCTCGCCCGCCAGAAGCGCGCGCCGCTCGGCACCCTGCGCGCGCTGTACGACAACGAGCGCGGCAAGCTGATCGCGCCGCTGCCGCTGGTGCACCTCGGCGTCGCGCTGGTCCTGCAGGGCGACAAGGAGCGCGGCGAGAAGGCGATCGAGGAAGCGTTCACGCGCGAGTTCAAGCGCCCGGCCTGGATCGGCGACTACGGCACCGACCTGCGCGATCTGGCGCTGATGGTCGCGCTGACGCACGAGGCGGGTCTGGCGCAGCCGGCCTACGACGCCAAGGTGTTCGCGATGGCGCGCGAGATCACCGGACGCAATGTCTGGGATGGCCGCTTCTACTTCAGCACGCAGGAACAGATCGCGCTGTTCCGTCTCGGCCGTGCGCTGCTGAACGACCCCGACCGCAAGATCGAGGGCGATGTCTTCGCCGGAGAACTGAACGAGCCGTTCGCACCGACCGCCCAGATCGCGCGCAGCTTCACCGCACCCGATCTCGCCGCCGGCGTGAAGCTCGACGTGCGCGGCGACGGCCCGATCTACCTGACCGAGGACGTGGTCGGCTATCCGAGCACCGCGCCCAAGCAGAGCAGCAACGGCGTCGCGGTGCGCCGCGACTACTACCGCCTCGATGGCAGCAAGTACGACGGCAAGCCATTGACCGAGGGGGATTCGCTGGTCGCGATGGTCACGGTCGAATCCGACGAGATGATGAAGGACGCATTGATCGTCGACCTGCTGCCCGGCGGCCTCGAAATCGAGAACTTCAATCTCGGCGACCAGAGCCAGTGGGCGAGCGTGACCATCGACGGCGTGACCTTGTCGGAACGCGGATCGGAAGCCGAGATCGCGTTCGAGGAATACCGCGAAGACCGCTACGTCGCCGCGATCAAGCTCTACGATGGTTCCAAGGCACGCCTGTTCTACGCCGTGCGCGCGGTGTCGCCGGGCACCTACAAGGTGCCCTCGCCCCTCGTCGAGGACATGTACCGCCCGACCCTGCGCGGCATCGGCGAGGCGGTTCCGGCGACGATCAGGGTGGTGTCGCCGGAGTGATTCACTCGGCGCCACCTCGCGTCTTGCTCCTCTCTCCCCCCGTGGGAGAGAGGCCGGGAGAGAGGGGGCGGGGGCGCACGTCGACACTCGCGCTCCGGACCCGCCCTCTCCCCTGCCCCTCTCCCATCGAGGGAGAGGGGAAAGCAGCCTCGCTTCGATGAACTGGCTCCGCCGCCACCCCCGACTCCGCAACACGCTGATCGCGCTCGCGCTGATCGTGCTGCTCGATCGCCTGTTCCCGCCGCCGATCCCGGACATCGCCGAGGACGGTGCGACCATCGTGCTGGCGCGTGACGGCACGCCCCTGCGCGCATTTGCGAATGCGCAGGGCGTGTGGCGATATCCAGTCACGATCGAGCAGGTCTCGCCGCGCTACCTCGAGGCCCTGCTCGGCTACGAGGACCGCTGGTTCTGGCATCACCCCGGGGTCAATCCGTTCGCGTTTGCACGCGCGGTCGCGCAGGCCGCCTGGCATGGCCGCATCGTCTCCGGCGGTTCGACCCTGACCATGCAGGTCGCGCGCCTGATCGAACCGATCCCGCACTCGGGTTTCGGCAAGTTGCGGCAGATGATCCGCGCCGTGCAGTTGGAGATTCGCCTGAGCAAGCGCGAGATCCTGACGCTGTATCTGAACCTGGCGCCGTTCGGCGGCAGCATCGAGGGCGTGCAGGCAGCGTCGTTCGGCTATCTCGGCAAGCCATCCGCGCAGCTTTCGCATTCGGAAGCGGCGCTGCTCGCAGTGTTGCCGCAGTCGCCGAGCCGCAATCGCCCCGACCGCCACCCGGAGCGTGCGCGCGTTGCGCGCGACAAGGTGCTGGCGCGACTCGCGGAGTTCGGTGACTGGCCGGCAAAGGTAATCGACGAAGCGCGCGACGAGAACGTGGTCGCGCGCCGCCTGCGCGCGCCGATGCTGGCCGCGCTGTTCGCCGAACGCATGCGCCGCGAACATCCGCAGCAGCGGGTAATCGCGAGCACCATCGATGCACAGGCGCAACGCGCGCTCGAGGAGCGCATCGGTGGCTGGATCTCGCGCCTGCCGGACAAGACCTCGGCCGCAGCGATCGTGATCGACAATGTCGAGCGCGAGGTGCTTGCCTACGTCGGTTCGGCCACCTTCGCTGATGAAGCCCGCCTCGGCCATGTCGACATGGTCGCGGCGCGGCGCTCGCCGGGTTCGACGCTGAAGCCGTTCCTGTATGCGCTCGCGCTCGACGAGGGCCTGATCCATTCCGAGAGCCTGCTGGTCGACGCGCCGCAGGATTTCGCCGGTTATCGCCCGGCCAATTTCGGCGACGATTTCAATGGCCCGGTGTCGGTCGCGGAAGCGCTGCGGCTGTCGCTGAACGTGCCGGCGGTCGATGTGCTGGAACGCGTCACGCCGAACGCGTTCGCCGCGCGTCTGCGCCATGTCGGCGTGAAGCTCGATCTGCCGCTCGGCGCCAAGCCGAACCTGACCATGGCGCTCGGCGGCACGGCGACGTCGCTCGATGAACTGGTCGGCGCGTATGCGGCGTTCGGCAATGGCGGACTCGCCGGCCCGGTACGATTCCAGCGCGCGACCGCGCGTGATGATCGTCGTGTCGTCAGCACGGGCGCGGCCTGGATCGTGCGACGCATGCTCGAAGACCATGGTCGGCCCGGTGATCCCGCGGGGCTGATCGACACCGGGCGGCGCACGCGCATCGCCTGGAAGACCGGCACCAGTTACGGCTTCCGCGATGCCTGGGCGATCGGCGTGACGCCGCACTACACGGTCGGTGTCTGGGTCGGGCGCCCCGATGGCACGCCGATTCCCGGCCAGTACGGCGCGGCAACGGCGCTGCCCTTGTTGCTTGCGGTCACCGACCGCCTGCCGCGCGTGCATGGCGCCGCGAGTTTCGACACGCAGCCGAAGTCGGTGTCGAAGGCGGAGATCTGCTGGCCGCTCGGCGAGGCCTTCGATGCCGCTGCACCGACGCTGTGCCATCGCAAGCGCGAAGCCTGGATCCTCGATGGCCGCATCCCACCGACGCTGCCGGCGCGTGGCAGCGCGGCCAGCGAGTCACTGCGCGAAGTCGTGCAGGTGAACGCGCGCGGTCAACGCATCCTGCCCGCGTGTTCGGAATCGGCATCGACCGCGACCACGATCGCGCACTGGCCGCTACTCGCCGAGCCCTGGCTGTCGCAACGCGCACGCAGCGCCGCCAGCGCGCCCGACTTTGCCCCCGAGTGCCGCGACGCGCCACACCAGATCGCGCGCCGCCTGCACATCGACGGGCTGATCCACGGCGCCGTATTGCGCCGCCCGCCCGGTGTCAGCGAAGCCCCCGCCGCCCGCCTGCGCGCGCTCGGCGCCGAGGGCGACGTGCACTGGCTGCTCAACGGCAGACTGATCGCCGTGAGCCCGGCCGCCGAGCCGATCGAGCACCGCTTCGTCGACAGCGGCACGCAGCGCATCCTCGCGCTCGACAGCCACGGCGCCTACGACGCGGTCGAGGTGCGAGTGCTCGACCCGTCGTCCCGCTGAACCGACTCGCGCCGACTGCGCCTACGCGCGCGTTCCCGCCTGCACCAGTTGCGCCAGTCGACGCACCGCAACCGAGACCGTCGGGTAGTCCATGTTCACCTGCGCGCGCATGTCGGAGAACATCGCCAGCGTGAACTTGAGCGGTGCGTCATCGCGCTTGACCCAGGCATCGACCAGCGTCGCGCCGTCGCTGCCTTTTCCGCCGCGCTCCAGCACCTGTGCCGCCAGTGCGCGCTGCTGCGCGAACAGTTCGTCCCGGGAAACGCCGCGTGCATGCGCGTGCCAGCGGCCTTCGACCGGCAGCTCGTCGATCTTCTGCATCAGCCACTTCAGGTGCAGCGCCTCGCCGAGACTGAAGTAGACCTTGGCCACCTGCTTCAGCGGCAACTTGCGTTCCAGCGCGACCTCGACGACGTCGAGCCCGGAAGACAGCGCCGGCAATCCGGACAGGCGCTCGGCCAGCGCTTCGTCGAAGCCGGCCTTGATCCAGCGCTCGCGGCCCTGCCGCGCGAGCTGGCGATCGGTCTCGGCAAAGGCGTCGGCAAGGCCGTCGCGCAGTTCCCGGAAACCCGCACCGTAGCGCGCCACCGCGCCGGCGATGTCGAGGCGCTCGCCGGGCAGGTTGAGCAGCCAGCGCGTGAGGTTGCGGATCAGGCTCCACACCTGCAGCATGGCGTCGATCTGCGCGTCGCCATGGACCTTGCCGTCCAGCGCTTCGATCGCCGCCCAGATGCTGCGCGCATCAAGCAGTTCACGCGCGATGGCGTAGGCCTTGGCGATCTGCGCCGGGGTTTCGCCGGTGTCCTCCTGCATGCGCATGACGAAGGTCGCGCCCATGCGGTTGACGGTCGAATTGGTGACGGCGGTGGCGATGATCTCGCGCTTCAACCGATGTCCCTGCATCTCCTTCGCGAACCGGCTCTGCAACGGCTTCGGGAAGTAGCGCACCAGCTCGGCCGAGAGGAACGGATCCTCCGGCACGTCGGACTCGAGCAGTTCGTTGAACAGCACGATCTTCGAGTAGCTGAGCAGCACCGACAGTTCCGGCCGCGTCAGTCCCAGCCCGCGCGCCTTGCGTTCGGTAAATTCGGTATCGGTCGGCAGGAACTCAAGCTGACGATCGAGCAGGCCGCGCGACTCCAGCGTGCGGATGAAGTGCTGCTTCGAGCCCAGGCGCGACACGCTCATGCGCTCCATCACGCTGATCGCCTGGTTCTGCAGGTAGTTGTCGCGCAGCACCAGGGTGCCGACCTCGTCGGTCATCTGCGCCAGCAGCTCGTTGCGGTCCGGAACCGTCAGCGCACCCGCGGCAACGATCTCGTTCAGCAGGATCTTGATGTTGACCTCGTGGTCCGAGGTGTCGACACCGGCGGAGTTGTCGATGAAATCGGTGTTCAGCAGCACCCCGGCGAGCGCCGCCTCGATGCGGCCACGCTGGGTCATGCCCAGATTGCCGCCCTCGCCGATGATCTTCGCGCGCAGGTCGCCGCCGTTGATGCGGATCGCATTGTTCGCTCGATCGCCGCAATCGCCGTGGGTCTCGGCCGAGGACTTCACGTAGGTGCCGATGCCGCCGTTCCAGAGCAGGTCGACCGGCGCCTTGAGGATCGCGGTCATCAGCTCGTTCGGGGTCATCGATTCGACGCCTTCGGCAATGCCGAGCGCGGCGCGCACTTCGGGGGTCACCGCGATGGTCTTGGCCGAACGCGGATGCACACCGCCACCAGCCGAAATCAGCGACTTGTCGTAGTCGTCCCAGCTCGATCGCGGCAGCTTGAACATGCGGCTGCGTTCCTTGAACGAGACCGCGGCATCCGGGTTCGGGTCGAGGAAAATATGGCGGTGGTCGAACGCGGCCACCAGACGGATGTGCTCGGACAGCAGCATGCCGTTGCCGAACACGTCGCCGGACATGTCACCGACGCCAACGCAGCTGAAATCCTGCGTCTGGCAATCACGCCCGAGCGCGCGGAAGTGACGCTTGACCGACTCCCAGCCGCCTTTCGCGGTAATGCCCATGCCCTTGTGGTCGTAGCCGACCGAGCCACCGGAGGCGAAGGCGTCGCCGAGCCAGAAGTCGTGTTCCAGTGAGATCGAGTTGGCGATGTCCGAGAACGTCGCGGTGCCCTTGTCGGCCGCGACCACCAGGTACGGATCGTCGCCATCATGGCGCACCACCAGCTGCGGATGTACCAGCTTGCCTTCGACGAAGTTGTCGGTGATGTCGAGCAGGGCATTGATGAAGATGCGGTAGCAGGCGATGCCTTCGGCCAGCTGCGCGTCGCGGTCGCCGCCGATCGGCGGCTTCTTGACGAAGAAACCGCCCTTGGCGCCGACCGGCACGATCACGGTGTTCTTCACCATCTGCGCCTTGACCAGACCGAGCACTTCGGTGCGGAAGTCCTCGCGCCGGTCGGACCAGCGCAGACCACCGCGGGCGACCGGCCCAAAGCGCAGGTGCACGCCCTCGACCCGCGCCGAGTACACGAAGATCTCGCGGTACGGACGTGGCTTCGGCAGGTCCGGCAACTTCGCCGGATCGAACTTGAAGCACAGATAGTCGCGCGGCCGATCGTGCTTGAGCTGGTAGTAGTTGGTGCGCAGCGTCGCCTGGATGACGGCGATGAAGCTGCGCAGGATGCGGTCGTCATCGAGGCTGGCAACGCCATCGAGCAGCTGCTTCAGCGCCTTGGCCGCCGCGTCCATCTGCACGCTGCGGTCGCCGCGTTCGGGATCGAAGCGCGCCTCGAACAGCTCGGCCAGCTGGCGTGCGATGCGCGGATAGCGGTTCAGCGCTTCCTCCATGTATGCCTGCGAGAACGGCACCCCGGTCTGCAACAGGTACTTGCAGTAGCCGCGCAACATCGCCACCTGGCGCCAGTCCATCTGTGCGGACAGGATCAGTCGGTTAAAGCCGTCGCTCTCGACCTCGCCACGCCAGGTGCGCTCGAAGGCAGCCTGGAAGGCCTCGCGCACCAGCGCCGGATCGACGCTGACGCCGGCCGCTTGCGACTGCACCTCGAAGTCCTGGATGAAGATGCGCGCGCCTCCGGCCAGCGCCATCTCGTAGGGATGCTCGGAAAGCACGCGCAGCCCCATGTTCTCCATCATCGGCAGTGCCTCCGAGAGCGCGATCGGCGCCCCGAAGCGGAACAGCTTGAGGCGCAGCCGCGCCGGGTCGGCCGGCGCGCGGTACAGGGCCAGGCGCAGGTCCTCGGAGTTCTTCAGCGAGGCGCAGGTCTCCACGTCCGCGGCGGCAACCTCGGTCGAACTCGCCTCGATGTATCCCCCGGGCAGTGCCTTGCCGTACTTGGACGCCAGCTTCAAGCCACGTTCCTCGCCATGGCGCGCGACCAGCAGGTCGCGCAGCTCGTCGTACCAGTTGCGCACGATCTGGGCGATGCGCGCCTCCAGCTGTGCGGCGTCGACTTCGACGTGGGCACCGGGCTTCGGCCGCACCGTCAGATGCAGGCGCGCCAGCACGTCGTCGCCAACGTGCGCGGTGGAGTCGACCCGTTCGCCGCTCAACGCTTCGCGCAGCAACGACTCGACGCCCTCGCGCACGGTCTGGGTGAAGCGGTCGCGCGGCAGGAACACCAGGCACGAGTAGAAGCGGCCGTAGACATCGCGACGCAGGAACAGGCGCGTGCGTGCGCGCTCCTGCAACGCCAGCACCGCCATCGCGGTCTCGAACAGCTCGCCGGTCGCCGCCTGCAGCATCTCGTCGCGCGGCAACGTCTCCAGGATGTGGCGCAGGGCCTTGCCGCTGTGCCCGGCCGGCTTGAGCCCGGAGTCGCGCATCACCGTCTCGTACTTGCGCCGCACCAGCGGGATGTCCCACGGCCGCGCGGTATAGGCGGAAGAAGTGAACAACCCGAGGAATCGCTCCTCGGATACCGGCACGCCCTGTTCGTCGAAGCTGAGGATGCCGATGTAGTCCATGTAGCCGGGCCGATGCACGTTCGAGCGCGCATTGGTCTTGGTCAGGATCACGACCTTGCCGCCCTCGCTCGCCGGGACGTCGCGCGAGGAAAGCGACTTCAGCGGCCGCGCCTTGGCCTCGGCGTCACGCAGGATGCCAAGCCCCGAGCCCTCGACGGTGAGCAGCATGCCCTCGCCACCCTCGCGCACCGTGCGGTACTCGCGATAGCCGAGGAAGGTGAAATGATCGTCCGCGGCCCAACGCAGGAACTCCTGCAGTTCGGCGCGCGCATCGGCATCGACCGGCAGGCGCCGCGTGGACAGCTCGGCGGCAATGGTGTGCATGCGCGTGCGCATCGCGGCCCAATCGCGCACGCAGGCGCGCACATCGTGCAATGCCCGCAGCACGGCCTCGGACACGCGCTGCATTTCTTCCGGATCGGCGCGGCGGTCGATCTCGAAATGCATGAACGACTCGACCCGCCCGCGTGCTCCCGCGGCCGACTCCTCGTGCATGCCGAGCACGTGGCCGCCGGCATCGCGATCCACCTGCAGCACCGGATGCATCACCGCATGCACCAGGTTGTCGCAGGAGGCGATCGCCATCGTCACCGAATCGACCAGGAACGGCATGTCGTCGGTCAGCACCTGCACCACGGTGTGCGTCGATTCCCAGCCATGTTCGTCGCGGCTCGGGTTGTAGATGCGCACCGCGACCTGTTCGCCGCTGCGCACCTGGATGAAATCGAGCGCATCGCGCACCAGGCCGACCCAGTCGGCCGCGTCGCGGGCAACCATGTCCTCGTCCGGAACGCGCCGCAGCAGCAGCTGCACGAACGTCTGCGCCACGCCCAGCCGGGCAGCGCTGAACTCCGCTTTCAATCCGGCGACGATCGAGTCGACCAGTGCGTTCTTCTGGGGCATGACGTCCACAACCATGAGGCCTGCAAGGGGCGCGAAGAATAGCGTCTGGGGTGAAACATGGGCCAGAGAAACAAGCGTTTGAAAGCAGGTCCTGACGATTTCCGTCAGGCGATGCGATGGTCTGTCGCAAAGCGCTGAAACCGTTGCATTTTGTGACCATGACGCAGCACGTCAGAGTTTGCCGAATTTGTGAATGGACGCACACTTCTCCGGCACCAGCGGACTACAGTCGCGCCCAGACACCGGGGCTTTGTCATGAGCAATTCCAACATCGTGGACCTCAACGCGCGCCGCCCGCAGGCAGAAGGGTCGGAAGCCGCGTTGCGCGTGTTTGGAGGGCTACGCGACCTCGCCGCGACCCAGCTCAAGGCGGCGATCACGCGTGCCTTCACCGAGATCGACGACGTGCTCTTCGAGATGTCGGAAAAGGCCAGCGACGGCAATCTGAAACAGCAGTATTTCGACGATCTGCGCTCGTTGCGGCGCACCCGCGATGGCGCCGCCGAGCGCTTCGATGCAGCATTGCGTGGCGCCTTCACGCTGTACGTCCACGGCCGTCCGCTGGTCCGCACATCCGCACCGACCGACCTCTCGGAGGACCAGCTCAGCCTGGTCGACGAGGGCGAACTCGAGCTTTCGCTGGCGCTGTCGCGCATCGCCGCCCGCTGCGACGAAGACGTGGCACGACCACGCCTCGAACTGACCAAGCGCCTGCAGCACCTGTTCCGCCGCGCCGAGACCGACAACCTGACGCCGCTCTCGGGCGTGGTGATCGCCGACGCAGTCAAGACCGTTGTGACCACGCTGCCGATCGGGGTCGAATCGCGCCTGGTGCTGCTGAAGCGCATCGAGCGCCACCTTTCCGATGGCAACAACGACGCCATCCAGGATGGCAACAAGCTGCTGTTCGAGTCGGGCGTGCTGCCCGAGCTCAAGCTCACCTACTCGCGTCGCGCCGGCGAAGCAGCCCGTCCCGCCAGCGAGGCTCCGGCCGCGCCGGCCCCGGTCGCAAACACCCCGCAGATCGACCTCGGCGCGCTGGCCAGCGAGATCACCCGCCTGCTCACCGCCACCCGGCCTCGCCAGGCCGCGAGCGACAGCCAGGCGCCCGAACTCGATGCGGCCTCCGCCGACAAGCGCCTCAGCCAGTTGCGCGATCCCGGCACGCTGGACAGCAACCAATTCGCGCAGGCCGTGCGCAATCTGCTGAGCGCCGGACCGAACGGCCAGCCGGGAGCCACCGCGCTGGCCGAGCCGGTGGAAAACGCGATCGACCTGGTTTCGCTGATGTTCGACTTCGTCGCCCGTGACGAGTCGCTGCCCAAGGAAGTGCAGCAGGCACTGACGCCATTGCGCATGCCCCTGCTGCGCAGTGCGCTGCGCGGAGCGCAATTGTTCGATGGTTCCGAGCATCCGCTGCGCTCGCTGATGGAGAGCGCCGCCGAGATCGGCCGCTCCTGGACCCCGGACAGCGACCGCGACGGACGCGTGCTCGGGCAGATCAAGAGCGCGGTCGCGAACGCGGTCGCCGAGAGCGAACTGGACCCGGAGGGCATGGAGCGCGTGCAGCAGGACCTGCGCGCGTTCATCGCCAACGAGCAGAAGCGCTCGCTGTTGCTGGAGAAGCGTTCCGCGGAAGCGGCCCAGGCCCAGGAGCGCCGCCTCGCAGCGCAACGCACCAGCCAGCAGACCATCGCCGAGGTGCTGGAGCGTACGCCGGTGCCACCGGTGGTCGGAACCCTGCTGAACGGGCCGCTGCGCCGCCACCTGGAGCTGATCCACACCCGTCGCGGCGAGGACTCCAAGGACTGGAAGTCGGCCAAGAAACTGGTGCGCGACATCGTCTGGAGCTTCGATCCCGAGACCATCTCGGTCGAACGCGCGCACTGGCAGGCGATGCTGCCGAACATCGTCACCGCGCTGCGCGGGGCGCTGGCTTCGGTCGGCATGCACGACAACGACATCGACGGCGTGGTCGTCGAATTCCGCAATCGCTATCGTGATCTGGTCGCCACCACCCAGCAGGCCCCGGGCGCGGCTCCCGATTCATTCACCCGCATCGATCCCGAAGCGATGCCCGACGCCCCGGCCGCTCAGGTCGATGCCGAGGCCGAACTGCCTGCGGCGGAGATCATCGAGCACGCCGCGAAGACCGGGGTCACCTACAGCGACGCGTTGGCCATGGTGCGCAATCTGGCCGTCGGCAGCTGGGTCGAGTTGCTCGATGGCAAAGGCGAGGCCCAGCGCGCCAAGCTGATCTGGAACAGCGCCATCTCGCAACGCTGCCTGTTCGTCAACCGCAACGGCCAGATGATCGCGGACCGCAGCTTCCAGAACGTTGCCAGCGACTGGATGCTCGGACACATCAAGCCGATCGAGGACGGCGCCCTGTTCGAACGCGCGCTGGTGGCGGTGAAACGCAAGCTGGTGGCCGCGCAGAGCAGCCGCGCCGCCTGAGTCCCGAACCCCTCCGCCGACCCTGACACAGCGCCGTGGCGCGGCCGCGGCTGCGGGTTCCCATGCGCGTTCAGTTTCATGATTTGACACCGCTGTGTCAAATAGTATCTTAGCGCCTTCCGAAGGCGGGCCAGAGCGATGGAAGACGTGGTTGAACTTGGCGCAAGGCGCATCCAGCAAACCCCCTCCAGCGTGCTGCTCGACGTCGAGGCGCGCACCACCGAACTCCTCTCCAGCGCCTTGCTGGCCACACTCGCGGCCTGCGACGACGTGCTGTTCGGCCACGCCCAGCGCGCCACTCACGGCATGCGTCAGGCGCAGTTCTTCGACGACCAGCGACAACTGCGCTGCGACCGCGAAATGGCCACGCAGCGCTTCCGTGCCGCCTGTCGCCAGGCCTTCCGCAACCTCGGCCGCAAGTCGCATGAGGCGAGCGCGCCCCAGCGTGGCGAGGCAGAACTGCATCTGGTCGCCGACGAGGATCTGGAACTCGACCTGGCACTGTTTCGCATCGGCAAGTGCTGCGATGACGTCACCCCGCGCGTGCGCCACCAGTTGCAGCGTCGACTGCAGGTGCTGCTCGGGCTGGGCGAGGAACTGACGACACCGCTGTGCGGCGCCGCGATCGCCCGCATGTGCCGCGCAGCCATCGCCCCGATCGAACTCGGCATGGAATCGCGCCTGATCGTGCTCAAGCAACTGGAGCGGGAGCTGTCCAAGGCCGTGGAAACGGCGCTTGATCAGGCGAATTCGACCTTGCTGGCGCATGGCGTGCTCCCGCACCTGCGTTCGGTGGCCGCAGTCACGCGCCCGACCCAGCCTGCGCCTGCCCGCAGCAGCGGCAACGCCGCCGTGGCCACGAGCATGGCGTCGCCGGCCGAACTGCCTTCGCAGGTCACTGCGGCGGACCTGAACCACGTCGTCGCGCAAGTCGCGCAGTGGCTGGCGCAAAACGCACCGGCCCGGGACACCGTCCTGGCCGAGCCGGTGGTCGAAGCGGAAGTGCCCGCTTGCAGCGCCCCGGCCGAACCCGACGAACTCGAACTCGCACGCGAGCGTCGCCGCCTCGAAATCGCGGAGCGACGCAACGCCGAGCTGAATCGCGCTCGCGAGTTGCGGGTCGCCGCCGAGCGCTCCGCCGAAGCGGTGGTCGGGGTCGTGCTCGGCCAGGCGCACGTTCCGGAATGCATCTGCAACGTGATGCGCGGCCCGCTGCGCCGCCACCTCGAGGCCGTCCACGCTCGCCGCGGCGAAACTTCTACCGAGTGGCGCAGCGCCTGCAAGCTGGTGCGCGACATCGCCTGGGCGCTGGACCCGGAAACGGCGCGCAGCGAACAGGCGCACTGGCGCGAGATGGTGCCGGACATCGTCGAATCGCTGCGTGCCGCGCTGGTTTCGGTCGGCATCGCCGAGCACGAAATCGACCGCGTGGTCCGCAGCTTCGGTGAGCGCTACGAGCAACTGCTGTCGGCGGCCGAGCCCGCGCCAATGCCGGAGCTGGCGCCTGATCCGACGGCAGCCGCGTCGCCAGAGTACCCGCTTGCCCCAGAGCCGCAAGCTGCAGCGCCGAGCTTTGCCGATGCCTTGCGCCGGGTGCGCCAACTGGTTCTTGGCCAGTGGTTCGAGTTGCTCGACGACCAGGGCCAGACACAGCGTGCAAAGCTGGTGTGGACCAGCGCGATGACCGAGCGTTGCCTGTTCGTCAACGGACAGGGCAAGCTGGTCGCCGATCGGCCGCACGCGCGCGTGGCCCACGACCTGGTCGCAGGCGCGTTCCGCGAACTCGACGCCGGCGCAGCCGCGCTGGCCTGACCGCTCGAAGGAAACCGGCAGGCACTCGCCTGCCGGTGTGCACTCAGCGCAACCCGGTCTCGTTGCGCGCGATCACCAGGCGCTGGATTTCGCTGGTGCCTTCGTAGATTTCGGTGATCTTGGCATCGCGGAAATAGCGCTCGAGCGGCATTTCCTTCGAGTAGCCCATGCCGCCGTGGATCTGTAGCGCCTGGTGGGTGATGAACATCGCCGCTTCCGACGCGGTCAGCTTCGCGACCGCCGCCTCGGTGCTGAAGCGACCGCCATTGCGGTCCGTTTCGCCCTTTGTCCACGCCGCGCGCAGCGTCAGGATCGTCGCCGCGTCCAGACGGCACTTCATGTCCGCGATCTTGGCCTGGATCATCTGGAACGATCCGATCGGCTGGCCGAAGCTCTTGCGCTCGCGCACATAGGCCACCGCCGCCTGATACGCCGCACGCGCCAGGCCCACCGCCTGCGAGGCGATCCCGATACGACCGGCATCGAGCACGCCCATCGCGATCTTGAAGCCCTCGCCTTCCTGCCCCAGCACCTCGTCGACTTCGGCCACGTAGTCGGTGAACTCGATTTCGCAGGTCGCCGAAGCGCGGATGCCGAGCTTGGGTTCGGTCTTGCCGCGATGGAAACCCGGCTTCCGGGTGTCGATCATGAACGCGGTAATGCCCTTGGCGCCCTTGCCCGGTTCGCTCATCGCGAACAGCACGATGTAGCGCGCAACCGGGCCGGAAGTGATCCAGCTCTTCTTGCCGTTGATCACGAAGCGACCATCCGCCTGCTTCACCGCACGGCACTTCATCGCGGTCGCGTCCGAGCCCGACTGCGGCTCGGTCAGCGCGAACGCGCCGATCTCGCGGCCTTCGGCGATCGCACGCACGTAGAGCTGCTTCTGCGCCTCCGTGCCGAACTTCAGGATGCCGTTGCAGAACAGCGAGTTGTTCACCGAGACAATGGTCGAGTGCGCGCAGTCGGCATGCGCGATCTCGATCATCGCCAGCACGTAGGAGATCGGGTCCATGCCGGCGCCGCCGTACTCGTGCGGCACCTCGATGCCCATCAGCCCGTTCTCGCCGAGCGTGCGAATGTTGGCAAGCGGAAACTCACCGGTCGCATCGTGATGCTCGGCGCTCGGCGCGATCTTCTCCTGCGCGATGCGACGGGCAACGTCCTGAATGGCCAGTTGTTCTTCGGTGAATGCAAAGTCCATGGTCGATCTCGCTCAAGGTTCGGGATGGGGATTGCGCGTGCGGGCGCCGCTGCAGCCGGTGATTCTAGCGAAGCGGCGCACCGGCACGGGCATGTTCGCCGGCGCGGCCACGATTGACCTCTCGCACGCGGCGATCTACCGTGTCGCATCTTTATATCGCGATACAACGATAAACATGGATCTGACGGATCTCTCCAGCCTGTTCCGGACCCTGTCCGACGCGACGCGCGTGCGCCTGCTGGTGCTGCTCGAAGCCGAGGAATTGACGGTCGCCGAACTCGCGTCGATCACCCAGCTGGCGCAGCCGCGTGTGTCGACGCATCTGGCCAAGCTCAAGGAACTCGATCTGGTGCGCGACCGCCGTGCCGGGGTTTCGGCGTACTACCGCTTCAATGCCGAGATCGACGACCAGCATGCGCAGCTGTGGCGCACGATGCGCAGTTCGATCGACGACGCCGTACTCGAGGATGACGCGCGTCGCCTGCCCGCGGCGCTGGCGCGGCGCGCCAAGAGCGAGGGCTGGGCCGACGCGGTCGCCGGCGACATGGAGCGCCACTACTCGCCCGGACGCACCTGGGAAGCGCTGGCGCGCGGCGTGATGCACCTGGTCGAACTCGGCGATGTGCTCGATGTCGCCTCCGGCGATGGCGTGCTTGCCGAACTGCTGGCTCCGCATGCCAGGACCATTCTCTGCGTCGATGCCGACGAGCGCGTGATCAGCGCTGCGCGCGAGCGACTGAAGCCGCTGCGACACGTGCGGGTCGAGCGCGGCGACATGCACGCACTCGACCTGCCCGATGCGAAGTTCGACCTGGTGCTGCTGATGCATGCCCTGACCTATTCCGAGCAGCCGGCAGTCGCGGTGCGCGAGGCCGCGCGGGTGTTGCGCCCGGGAGGTCGGCTGCTGGCGCTGACACTGAACCGGCATGCACACAAGGCGGTCGCCGAGGAGTTCGACCACTGCAATCTCGGCTTCACCGTCGAGGAACTCAAGAAGCTGGCGCGCAAGGCCGGGCTCGACGTGCTCGATTGCGAGGTCAGCTCGCGCGAGAAGCGCGCCCCGAACTTCGAGGTGCTCACGCTGCTGGCGCGCAAGCCATGAGCACACTGCCCTGGCTCCACCCCTCGCGCGTGGCCGCGCTCGAAGCCGCGCTCGCCAAACGCATCCTGATCCTGGACGGCGCGATGGGCACGATGCTGCAGCGCGCACAGCTGGACGAGGAACAGTTCCGGGGTCTCGGCGGGAGCGACGTCCCGTCGCGATTCCGCATCCTGCCTGGCCACGCCCACGGCCCGGGCTGCGCGCACCTGCATGCGCACGAGCACGCCGGCAAGGACGTCAAGGGCAACAACGACCTGCTCTCGCTGACCCAGCCGCAACTGATCCGCGACGTGCATCGCCAGTACCTCGAAGCGGGCGCCGACCTGATCGAGACCAACACCTTCAACTCGACCCGGGTCTCGCAGGCCGACTACGAACTGGAGCGCATCGTCTACGAACTGAATCGCGAAGGCGCGCGTCTGGCCCGGATCGAGTGCGACGCGATGCTGGCGATCACGCCGCAGCAGCCGCGATTCGTGATCGGAGTGCTCGGCCCGACCTCGCGCACCGCGTCGCTGTCGCCGGACGTGAACAACCCCGGCTTCCGCAACATCCATTTCGATGAACTGGTCGAGACTTACCTGGAAGCAGCCAATGGTCTGATCGACGGCGGCGCCGACACGATCATGGTCGAGACCATCTTCGACACGCTGAACGCGAAGGCCGCGCTGTTCGCGCTCGACGAGGTGTTCGCCGCGCGCGGCGCGCGCCTGCCGCTGATGATCTCCGGCACGATCACCGATCGTTCGGGGCGCACGCTCTCCGGCCAAACCGCCGAGGCGTTCTGGTACTCGGTGCGCCACGCCAGGCCGCTGTCGATCGGCTTCAACTGCGCGCTCGGCGCCAAGGACCTGCGCGTCCATCTCGACGTGTTGTCGGAACTCGCCGATACCCATGTCAGCACGCATCCGAACGCCGGCTTGCCGAACGCGTTCGGTGGTTACGACGAGACGCCGGAGGACATGGCCGCGGTGCTTGGCGAGTTCGCGCGCGCCGGTCTGCTGAACATCGTCGGCGGCTGCTGTGGCACCACGCCCAAACACATTGCAGCAATTGCCGCAGCGGTGCGCGGCGTTGCACCGCGTGCGCTGGCGACGCCGGCGCCCCATACCCGCCTGGCTGGTCTCGAACCCTTCGTGATCACGCCGACCACGAACTTCGTGAATGTCGGCGAGCGCACCAATGTCACCGGCTCGGCGCAGTTCCGCAAACTGATCAAGGAGGACCGCTACGACGAGGCGCTCGTGGTGGCGCGCCAGCAGGTCGAGAGCGGCGCCCAGATCATCGACGTGAACATGGACGAGGGCCTGCTCGACTCCAAGGCGGCGATGCAGAAGTTCCTGTACCTGATCGCGTCGGAGCCGGACATCGCGCGCGTACCGGTGATGATCGACTCGTCCAAGTGGGACGTGATCGAGGCCGGCCTGAAGTGCGTGCAGGGCAAGGCCGTTGTCAATTCGATCTCGCTGAAGGAAGGAGAGGCCGCCTTCCTCGATCAGGCGCGCAAGGTGCAACGCTACGGCGCGGCAGTGGTGGTGATGGCCTTCGACGAAACCGGCCAGGCCGACACCCGCGCGCGCAAGGTCGAGATTCTCGCGCGCGCCCACGACCTGCTGGTGAACGAAGTCGGCTTCGCGTCCGAGGACATCATCTTCGACCCGAACGTGTTCGCGATCGCGACCGGCATCGACGAGCACAATGCCTATGGCATCGACTTCATCGAGGCGACGCGTGCGCTGAAGCAGCGCTTCCCGCTCGCACATGTCTCCGGTGGCGTGTCGAATGTCAGCTTTTCGTTCCGCGGCAACAACCACACGCGCGAGGCCATCCACGCGGTGTTCCTGTACCACGCGATCCATGCCGGAATGGACATGGGCATCGTGAATGCCGGCGCGCTGCCGCTGTACGACGATCTCGATGCCGAGTTGCGCGAGCGCGTCGAGGACGTCGTGCTCAATCGTCGCGCCGATGGCACCGAGCGCCTGATCGAGATCGCCGAACGCTACAAGGGCAAGAAGTCCGAGAACGGCGACAACGGCGCGGCGCTGGCGTGGCGCGAAGCACCGGTCACGGAACGCCTCAAGCATGCGCTGGTGCACGGCATCGACGCCTTCGTCGAACTCGACACCGAGGAAGCGCGACTCGCGACATCGCGTCCGCTCGACGTGATCGAAGGCCCGCTGATGGCCGGCATGAACGTGGTCGGCGACCTGTTTGGCGCCGGCAAGATGTTCCTGCCACAGGTCGTGAAATCGGCGCGCGTGATGAAGCGCGCGGTCGCGCACCTGATCCCCTACATCGAAGAAGAGAAACTGCGCAGCGGCCAGACCCACCAGTCGAACGGCAAGATCGTGATCGCCACCGTCAAGGGCGACGTGCACGACATCGGCAAGAACATCGTCGCCGTGGTGCTCCGCTGCAACAACTTCGAGGTCGTGGACCTCGGCGTGATGGTCGCGGCGCAGCACATCCTCGACGCGGCCCGCGCCGAGAATGCCGACATCATCGGCCTGTCCGGTCTGATCACGCCATCACTCGACGAGATGGCGCACATGGCCCGCGAGATGAAGCGTCAAGGGTTCAGCCAGCCGTTGCTGATCGGCGGCGCCACCACATCCCGCGCGCACACCGCGCTCAAGGTCGCGCCACACCTGCTCTCGCCGGTGGTCTGGGTCAAGGATGCCTCAAGGGCGGTCGGCGTGGCGGCTTCGCTGATGAGCGCGGAACTGCGCGATGCCTTCGTTGCGAGAACCAACGCCGACTACGCCGACGTGCGCGCACGCCACGCCAATCGCGGTGATGCCAAGCGCCTGGTCTCGATCGACGCCGCGCGTCGCCAAGCATTCAAGGCGGGCGAGCATGTGCCGGAGACGCCGACGCAGCCGGGCATCACCGTATTCGAGGACTGGCCGCTCGCCGACCTCGTGCCGCTCATCGACTGGACGCCGTTCTTCGCCACATGGGAGTTGGCCGGTCGCTATCCGGCCATCCTCGACGACGCCATTGTCGGCATCGAGGCCCGAAAGCTGTTCGCCGACGCCCGCGCGATGCTCGACACCATCCTGCGCGAGCGCTGGCTGCAAGCCAAGGCCGTGGTCGGGATCTGGCCGGCGGTGCGGGTGGGGGATGATGTTCAGATCGTCCATGTGGGAGGGCCACTTGTGGCCCGATCCGGAACTGATGCACCCTCTGATCGGGCCACAAGTGGCCCTCCCACATCGAACAGGACCACCCTGCATTTCCTGCGCCAGCAGGTCGACAAGCCGGTCGAACGCCCGGACTTCTGCCTGGCCGATTTCATCCACGACGCGAACGGCCCGCAGGACTGGATCGGCGGCTTTGCGGTCACCGCCGGCATTGGCATCGAGGAACACGTCGCCCGCTTCGAGGCGCAGCACGACGACTACAACGCGATCCTGCTGAAGGCGCTGGCCGATCGTCTCGCCGAGGCGCTGGCCGAGGCCCTGCATCGCAAGGTGCGGCGCGAACTGTGGGGCTACGCGGCGGCGGAGTCGCTCGACAACGAGGCGCTGATTGCCGAGCAGTACCGCGGCATCCGCCCCGCCCCGGG
The DNA here is from genome assembly GCA_016182785.1 of Lysobacterales bacterium. Taxonomy (GTDB): domain Bacteria; phylum Pseudomonadota; class Gammaproteobacteria; order Xanthomonadales; family Ahniellaceae; genus JADKHK01. The sequence continues at coordinate 31,858 of JACPFU010000033.1, forward strand.
TTACCCGGCCTGCCCCGACCACAGCGAGAAGGCCACGCTGTTCCGTCTGCTCGACGCCGAACGCAACGCCGGCGTGAAGCTGACCGAGAACTTCGCGATGTACCCGACCGCCGCCGTCAGCGGCTACTACTTCGCGCATCCGCAGAGCCAGTACTTCGTGGTCGGCCGCATCGGCAAGGAACAGGTCGAAGACTACGCCCGCCGCAAGGGCTGGACGCTGGAACAGGCCGAACGCTGGCTCGCCCCGAACCTCGACTACGACCCGGAGTAGGACCACCGCGTGCCGCCCCCCGGGGATGGCGTTGGGGGATGCGGGCCACCGATGCGTCTACACCGCGCGCGCTGGAGCGCATTACCCCGCTTGGAGCAACGATGTATCGAAAGTCCCTTCTCGCCCTGGCCCTCGCGCTCGCACTGCGCAGCGGCCATGCATGCGACCTCAATGCCCCGGCCACGGCCCCCGGCGACGCCGAGCAGCTCGTGGACGCAATCGCCAGGCTTGCGCTGGCCAGCGATTGCCAGATCCTGATCGACGACTCGCTCGCCACTTCCGAACCGGTGCGACTCGCATCGACCGGCACGGTCGATGATGCGCTCACCCTGCTGGCGCTGGAGCGCGAGATCAACTGGCAGCAGGACGAGCGCGGCGTGATCCAATTGACGCCGAGCAGCCCGGTGCAATCGACGCAGGCCATCGAAGTCTCGGCCGCGGTCAGCGCTCCTGCGGAAGGTCGGGCTACCGAACCCGCCCAACGCACCGCAGTCAGCGCCGCCGCAGCACTGGCACCGGCTGCGGTCTCGACGCTCGATGGCGAACGCATTGAACAGGACGTGCTCAAGGATCTCTCCGCCTCGCTCGCGCGCATCCCCGGGGTCTACCCGATGGGCAACTTCGACAGCGTCCGCGGCATTGCCAATCCCTCCGCTGCCGACGGCAGCAGCACGCAACTGGTGAGCGTCAACGACATCCCGCTTCCCGATGGCACATTCTCCCTGGCCCCGACCTCGATCGAAGGCATGTCCTCGATCGAGCTGTCACGCGAAGCCAACGGGCTGGCGGCGAGCTATGGCAGCATCGGTGGTGAACTGGCCATGCGCGGACCGGTTCCGTCCGCGGTCTTCGGCGCGCGCTCGATGGTCACTTCCGGCACCGACGTCGGCGAGTCCGTGCGGGTCGAGCTGTCCGGCGGGTTGGGCGTTCCCGGGCTGCGATCGACGATCCTGGCAAGGAAGCTGGTTTCGGCGGACGGTCGACAGGCCGAAGCCCGCTTCCTCGACGACCGCATGCTGCTGGCAGGACTGGCGTGGTCATCGCCGGAGTCCCGCCATGAGCTGCGACTGGACGCCCTGCAACTCGCTGGAACTGGCGCCAACCTGGCGTCTCCGCAGCTGGAAGTGGATCGCGGCAGGCACCGCGATGTGGAAGGCATGGCAGCGAACTGGGCCTGGCACCTGGATGACGCGATGACGTTGCACGCCTTGGCGGCTTCGACGGAAGCCGATATTGCAGGCGTCACGATTTCCACCAGCGACCCCGCGCCAACCACCGACACTGCCCATCGCCTGCTGTTGCGGAACGCCCAACTGCGGCTCGACTGGCAGCCCGTCGAGGACTGGACCATCGCCATCGGCCACGAGCAGTCGTTGCGCGGCCTGCACATGTTCTCGGTATCGGACCTGGAGATCCTGGAGGACGAGGAGTTCTGGGTGGACGATGAGGTGCAGCTGTTGCCCACTCAGCCCGGCCAGCCCGCATCCATCTCCTGGCGGACGCGAAACGCACTGGAGACGTCGCTGAAGCAGAGTTTTCTCGACTTCGCGTGGCTGAACGGCCCCTGGGGCGCCGGCGGCTCCCTCCGCCAGATCGATGTACGGACGCCGACCACGACCCGGGTTCGCAACCTGCAGGTCTCGAACTGCACGACCAACCAACCCGGCCTCGACTGCGCCGAAGCGCTCGGCATCACGCTGGGCGAGGAAGGCAACGCGCGCGATGGCGAGCGTCTTGGCGGGCAGCTCTGGCTGCGCCGCGAACTGCCCCGGAACCAGTGGCTCTCCCTGACCGCCAGCAACTCGATCACCGCACCCTGGTCGGTCACCGGCGACCTGCCGGCGCCGGCCGCGTTCAGCCTGCGCAATCTGGCCATCGGCTATGGCATCGCGAACGATGCGCATGACGCCCGCGTCTCGCTGTTCACCGGCCGGCTACCGGATGCCGTGGTCGGTGGGCAGGCATTGCAGGAAGGCACGCTGCGGGTGGCGGGTGCCGAGTTCGAGTATGCCTACCGACCCACGCAGGCGATCGAACTGTGGGCGAATGCGACGCTGCTCGAGACCGAGGCCGGATTCGCCGGCATCCACTACGATGCCGCGGGCGCTCCGCGATGGATGGCCAGCATCGGCGGCGCCTATGCCTTCGACAGCGGCTGGTTCGCAAGCGCCAATGCGTCGCTTGCGGACGCGGCATGGGCACGCCGCGGCTTCAGCCAGCCCGCGCCGATCCGACTGCCCTCGCGCGAACTGCTGGACCTGCGCGTAGGCTACCGTACCGATCACTGGTCGGCTTCGCTGTGGGGCAGCAACCTGCTGGACGACGAGATCATCCTCAGCGCAACCGGAACGACCAACCTGTCGTGGTTGCAGATGGGTTCCGGGCGCCAGGTCGGCGTCGATGTCGAGTGGCGCTACTGAGTTCCGACGTGCGGCGGGCGGTGCATTGCGCCGCCGCTCGCCGCAGTCCCCATCGGGCCGACGTGCTCAGTCGAAGCCATCGGCGAAGATCGCGCTGAGCACGCTTTCCTCGATGGCGACGAAGACATCGGGATTGCTGTTGCTGTCGCCAGGATCAAGGTTGGAGGCGGCGGAGTCGAAGGCAACGACGTCGCCGCTGTCGCTGAGGTCGATCAGCGTGCCGGAAGCGCCGTTGCCGTCCGCGTTCGCGGGAGTGCTGCTGAGTCGGAAGTAGGTGCCGTCACTGCCGCGGCGCAGCCAGGCCTGCTGTGCGACGCCGCCGACGCTGCTGGCGCAGTTCATCGCGATGTCGCCATCGTCGCTGACACGCGGTTCGGCGCAGGATGCCGCCGTCGGTGGCGCCGGGATGCTGGTCGTGGTGTTGCTCTGGCGGTCGCGCAGGAAGATGCGGCTGCTGCCGATGCCAGCGCCGGTCTGGAACGAACGGAACGCGACATAGCGGGCATTGGTCGAGATCGAGGGCTGGTCGGCTGCGGCGCTGAACGGCGTGCCGTTGCTGAAACGGCTCAGCAAGGTGGTCGCGCCCACGCTGCGGTCGCGCAGGTACACATCCTCGATCGTGCCCGGGTTGGCGCCATCCAAGGTCGCGTCGGCGGCGAATACCACGTAGCGTCCATCGCTCGAAATCGCGTTGTTCGACAACGCCCGGCTCCAGCCCGCGATCTGCAGTTCGTTCGAGTCGACGCTGATGCGCTCGGTCGGACCGAGCATGCCGCCATCGACTTCGACGAGGAAGATGTCCGGTGCGGCGTTGCTGTCACCGGCAACCAGGTTGGCGGCATCCGACCAGAACGCGACGAAGCGCCCGTCCGCCGACATCGACGCGTGACGCGAAGCGCCATTCGGCGCCGCGCCGCCCAAGCCACGGCTGACCAGCAGCGTGTCGAACCCGATCTCGTCCTGCGGCAATGCGATCTGCAGGCTGACGTAGACATCGCTCCAGCTGCCCTGAGTGCCACCGAGATTGGTCGCGAGCGTCTCGAAGGCAACCACGCTGCCGCTGTTCGACGCCGACGGCGCAAACGTGTTGCCATTGCCGAGCCCGGCCATCGCCAGCACCAGCGACAGCGCCGGTGGCGTCGCCGCGGCCAGGTCCGCGCGATAGAGATTGAGCGCACCGTTCGCAATCGCGCCCAGGTTGTTCGAGGTCGAGACGAAGAAGATGAAGCGCCCATCTCCCGACACCGCCGGATCGCGCGTGCCCGCCACCGGCTCTGCGCTCGTCACCGGATTCAGGATTCGCCCGGCCAGGATCGGGTCTGCACCCGCGCCCAGGCCCCACCCCAGCAACAACGCACCCACACACGCTCTCGCAGCCAGCATCGCAATCTCCCATCGACTGCGCGCTGTCTACGCGAAACGGCGGCGAGAACCGTCACCCGCCGCGCGCCGGTTCACCTGCCGGCGGCGACATCGCTCGGGCTGGCCGTGCTGCGGACGGTGGCGGCGGTCTCGAAGCCATCGCCGAACAGCGTCCCGATCGCTTCGAGGTTGGGGTACGCGGAGCCATCGCGCAGTTGCGACAGGGTCCAGAACATCATGCCCTTCATGCCGTGCTGGCCGACGTAGGCGGACTTCGCGACCATCGAGCGCGGCGTTTCGTAGAAGATCAGGCTGACGTCGGCAGTGGTCGCGCAGTTGCTCCAGAGCACGCAGTAGAGATCATCGACCGTGACCTGGACCGAGGTCGATGCGGTCCGCCAATACGACATCTTCTGGGCCTCGTCCCACACCTCGGTGAAGGCACCCGGGTGCTCGGCCAGCGTCTCGCTGAGCCACGACTGGGTGACCGCGTTGTCGGACGCGAGACCTTCCCACTCGCCGGCCGCAGCGCCGCTGCCATCGCTGGAGTACGGAATGACCGGAGCGAGGTGGTCGGAATTGCTGTCGCCCCACACCAGACCGAAGCCGCCCACGCCCATCACCAGCTTGCTCGCCGGCACGCCGGCAGCCAGCCAGCGCCCGCGCACGGTGTCGATCGAGTTGCTGTTGGCGCCGACCACATAGAGCGGCGTCAGCGGCGAAGGCAGCGTCCAGCCGCCCCACTGCGGCACCGCGATGTAGGTCATCGGCATGAACGCATCGACCGCCGCTGCAGCCGGAGCGAGGCCGACGGCGTCGTCACCGACGAAAGAGGTCGGGATGGTGATGACCGCCTGCGGCCAGGCCGTGCGCAGCGCCTGCGCGAGGCGAACGAGCGAGGCATAGTCGACACCGTTCTCCCAGTCCAGATCGACCCCGGTACAGCCAAGCGGCTGCACCACGGCCTTGATGTTGGCCGCGAACGCGGCGACGTTGGCGGGCGTGGTTGCGTTGTTCCAGACATTGCCCGGGTTCGACCCGTCCCCCCCGAGCATGCAGGTGACGACGCGACCGGCAGCGTTGCCTGCAGCCGAATACGCCGTAGCAGCGGATGCGAAGGCGGCATCGCCATACCAATTCGGCGGGGCGACGGTGAAGTTGCCCGGCGGCCCCTCCTCCGGCAGCAGGTATCCGATGATCAGATGCGTGATCGAGTTCCACGGAACCGCGGCAGGAGGCACCTCGGACCACTGGTACAGCGGGTGGTATGCGGCCACCCAGGGCCCGGCCTTGGCCACGGGTGCCACGGTCGCCAGTGCGAGCGCGAAAGAAAAGAACGAGGCCAGGCTGGGTCGTGTCACGGTAGTCCCTATCGAATGCGGCGGGGCATCCTAGCCACGCCCACGCGCACAGCGCTGAGACTGCGGTCACGGCGGCGGGAGGTCTCGTGCTGCACGCGCCCCGGGGGCGCGGAAGCGTCAGGGTGACGTCGACTCCATCGCGCGCAGTAACGCCGCTTGCTCGGCCGCCACCATGCGCAGGGCGCGCAGTCCTTCGTCGGCACGCTTGCGCCAACCCGGGCCGCGATTGCGCGCGTCATGCCACGCTTCGATCAGCGGATCGATGTCATTGTTCGCGAAGTACTCGACGAGCGACGCAACCTGCGCCACATCCTTGGCGATCTTGGCGCGATAGGCGCCGCTGCGTTCGCCGACCACAAGCAGTTTGTGGATGGCATAGCGCGCCGGCGCCGGAAGGCTGACGACGACGCAGCGACCGGCAGGATCGAACAGGGTCGCCTGTTCAATGCCTTCGAGCGAAAACTCCATGAATCTCAATGGCTGCAGCGCGACGTCGAGGTGCTCAACCTCGATCGGGTCATCACTGCGGCCGGTCTTCGGTGTCAGGAAGTCGACCTGGAACTCGGGCTCATCCTGCTTGCGGTAGCTCGCACCTGCGCGTCCGCGGTACTGCACCAAGGGCAGGAAGCCACTGTCCATCGTCGTCAACGCCGCGTGCGGCGTAGCATCGACATCGGCGGGCAGCGCAATCGACACATTGCGACCCGCATGCGCGAAATCGACATCGGCGGTCTGGTCGGAACCAACCCACTGCAGTCCCAACTGGTTCGCGTAAGCGAGGAAGGCGTGGGTGCCGACGAGTACACCACCGGCGCGGAAGAAGCCGAACTCGTTGAGGCGCAGGATGACCGACAGGTGCTTGCGCTGCACGGTGGTGTTGCCCAGTGATGCGGCACTCTTAGCCAGCGGCTTCAGCGCCGCGATCGGCGCGTTGGCCCTGGCGCGCTCGACCAACGCACGCACTTCAGCCGAATCGGGCCCAACATAGATCTGTCGGATTCGCTGGTCAGGCTCGCGGAACGCGAAGTACCAATGGCGGCTGCCACGCACGGTCTTGGTTGCGAAGCTCCCCTGCAGATGCGACACATCCCGCGCCAACTCCAGCGCCAATGCCGCCGCATGCACCTGCGCATACGCCGTCGACGCCGACACCGGAAGCTCGCGATGGAACCTGGCCATGGCGCGTTATACAACAATATTAGTCTTGTTGTATAGCAATGATTTGAACGGTCCGCGCATCAATCCCCGTTCAAGGTGCCGCCCGGAAGATCGCGTTGCCGTGAACAACACAAAGCGCCGCGAAGTTTCGATTGGGACTGGTTTTCACAACGCCGATGCCACGCTCTCCGTCCCTGCCATTCGATGTCTGGACCGCCAGGTAGGTCGTTCCGTCGAAGACGAATGGAACAACTTGGCTGTAGCGCACTGGAAATGCAGACGTCGATCCGTCCGCCTTGTTGATGATCAGCTCGGCGCCATCGCTGCGTTGCGAAAACAGCGGACAGTCCTGGACCTCGGGGCGCAACCTGTCCAATTGACAAGGCAGGAGCCAATTGCCGTCAAGATCGGGGTCGCGAGCGACAAACGACGTCGATGACGCACCGTGCTGGACAAGTATCACTGAACCCCACAGATACCGTGCCGTCAAGTCGGACAACAGAACCCGATCGACCATGCCATCGTTGTCGAAATCGAAGATCGCCTCCTTCTGCCAGTGAATCGTTGCGCTGCCACGAACAATGACTTCCGAGCTGGGCACCCACGGTGATGGAATCAAGTTCGACTCCGCTTCGTCTGGATACAGCTCAAGTTCACGATGCGGGGCCTGCGGCCACAAGGTGCGCCTCACAAAATCGCATGCATCGGCCCGGACGGCATCTGAGGCCAGCATCAATGCAAGCGCGATGAAAAATGTCTTCATATCTGGGAATCCAGTCTTCAATGCCGCTGCAATGCGACGGCATGTTGATGATATGGCCCGAAGCGCGAGCGTGCTCTGGCCCACTTGAGCCAAGGGACCGCCGAATTGATTGTGCGGCGAGCGATTACCGCGTGTTCCAAGAAGAGGCAGACTTTCGTTCCCCCGCCTGCATCCGCCACAACGCAGCGTAGGGACCGCACACAGACGATCCCAAGGGCGTGCCTGAAGCCGCGCCGCAGGCATTCAGCCAGGAGTCCTATTCGCCGACCTGCGCGTCTGCTCCCAGCACGGGCTCGTCAGAGAACACCATCCCGATCATGGATTCGATCAGAGCCTCAGGATCCGGACAATGCTCCTTGCCCTGATCCCGCGCGGCCAGGAAGGAGTTGGAGGTGGCGGTCGCTAGAAGGGCGTCGCCTTCGCTCAACTGGTAGGTCCTCGACAGGATGAAGCGATTCACGTCGGACACGGGCTCGCTAATCGTCAGCATGAAGCGCAAGTCGCCATCCCAGCTGACCACGCCTGAGTCGGCCTCGAAGTGTCCGCGCCAGACGCGGAAAGCGTGCGTCGGCTCTTTGCAGACATGGCCACGCTGCATGTCCTTGCACAATCGATCGTCTGATCGAATCGGAATCCGCTCGACGGCGACCTCGAACGGCGAGCCTCTGAACAACACGCTTCGCGCGGGCCTTCGCAGGGCGAAGTCCGAGTAGGTCGGCAATCGCTCTTCGAGCAGGTCGCGAATCAAGATAGCCGACTGGACAGAGCGCGCTTTCGCAACGACGAGCGGACGGGCGGCGCCGCTGCAGATGGACGACCACCGCGCTTCGGCATCGACCAACTCGGCACGATCTCGCCGCTGTCGCTCCTTGTCGCGCTCGATGCCGTGACCGACCTTCAGGCTGAACATGAGCGGCGGTCCGGCAATCGCGACGAAGAGCAGCACTGCCGCGAGCAGACTCTTGCTCAAGCGCCGGCTTCGCGTGACCAACAGAATCGCGAATGCCACCCACACGACGTAGATGATTGTCCATTTCAACACCAAATCGACAAACGCGAAGCCGTAACCCATGGTCCGCACCAGAGCATCGAAGACACGGACATCCTAACCCGATCGAGTCAGCGGAAGGCTGTTGCGGGCTCAAGAATTCGCGCCGCACGCGGCGCTCCTGCGGGCGCAATCGACGCCGTCGCGCGATCAGGATTCCCCCGTCTGCAACCGCCACAGCGCCGCGTAGGTGCCGTTGCTGGCGAGCAGTTGGTCGTGGGTGCCGGATTCGCGCAGGCGGCCCTGGTCGATGACGTGGATGCAGTCCGCGTGGCGCACGGTCGAGAGTCGGTGGGCGACGACGATCGTGGTGCGGCCCTTGGAGACGTGGGCGAGCGAGCGCTGGATGGCGGCTTCGGTTTCGTTGTCGACGGCCGAGGTGGCTTCGTCGAGGATCAGAATGACCGGATCGCGATACAGCGCGCGCGCGAGCGCGATGCGTTGGCGTTGGCCGCCGGAGAGATTCGCGCCGCGTTCGCCTACTGCACTCGCGTAACCACCGGGCAATGCGGCGATGAAGTCGTGCGCTTCGGCAGCGCGCGCTGCGGCTTCGACGCGAGCGTGATCGGGCTCGCGTTCGCCGTAGGCGATGTTGTCGGCGATCGTGCCGTCGGTCAGGAACGGGTCCTGGGCGACGTAGCCGATGCGCCTGCGCAGCGCGACCGGATCGATCGTGGCGATGTCGGCGCCATCGAGCAGGACGCGACCGCTGGCCGGATCATGGAAGCGCAGCAGCAGCTTCAACAGCGTGCTCTTGCCGCTGCCGGTGCCACCAACGAGTGCAATGGTCTGGCCTGCCGGCACCTCGAGGCTGACGTCGATCAGCGTCGGCGTGTCGGCATAGGCGAAGCCGACGCGCTCGAAGCGCAACGCGCCCTGCGGCCGCTGCGCGATCGCCGCGTCGCCGCGTCTGGCGATCGGCGTCTCCAGCAAGTCCATCACCCGATTCACCGAAGCCATCGCGCGCTGGTACAGGTCGGTCATGTCGGCGAGGCGCGTCAGCGGCCACAGCAGGCGCTGGGTCAGGTACACGAGCGCCGAATAGCTTCCCACGCCGATCTCGCCGCTCAGGGCGAGATGACCGCCATACAACAGGGTCGCGACGAAGCCGGCGAGGATGGCCATGCGGATCACCGGCGTGATCGCCGCCGAGACGCGGATCGCGTCGGCATTGCGCGCGCGGAACTGGTCCGAGGCCGCGCGCACGTGCTCGCTTTCGAAGGCCTCGGCGGTATAGGCCTGGATGGTGGCCATGCCGCCGAGGTTGTTGTTGAGCCGGTTCGACACCACCGCCGCCGCATCGCGCGCCGCGGCGTAGCGCGGATACAGCCGGCGCTGGAACCAGAATGCACCGAACAGGATCAGCGGGATCGGCAGCAGCGCCAGCACCGCGAGCTTGCTGGTGATCACGAAAAACACCGCGCCGACCATCAGCGACGAGCAGAACACCTGGATCAGATCATTCGCGCCGGTGTTGAGGAAGCGTTCGATCTGGTTCACGTCCTCGTTCATCAGCGCCATCAGCTTGCCGCTGCGCTCGCGCGCGATGAAGTCCGGCGGCAGTTTCTGCACATGGGCATACGCGGCCTGGCGCAACTCGTGCTGCAGGTCCTGCGCCAGCCCGCGCCACTTCAGCGCGTACAGGTACTCGAACAGGGACTCGCAGACCCAGATCAACACGGTCAACGCGACCAGCCACCACAACTGGGTCATCGGCTCTTCGATGCCAAGCCCGGCCAGGAAACTCTGCTTCTGGTTCACGACGACATCGACGGCGACGCCGATCAGCAACTCCGGCAACACGTCGAAGAATTTGTTCAGCACCGAGAAGATCGATGCCAGGCCGGCATTGCGGCGATAGGGTCGCGCGAACGCGAACAGTCGGGACAGCGGGTGGATGGCGGGCCTCGGCATCAGGTCACGAGGCCGCCATTACAGCATGCAACCACTGCAGCGGTGCCGCGGCCAGACCGCGGCACCGCTTCGACTCACTTCGAGTGCTCGACCATGTAGGTCACGGCGGCCTTGACCTCGTCGTCGGACAGACCGGCCGAGCCACCCTTGGCCGGCATCATGCCCTTCTGTCCGGTGAAGCCCTTGATCGCATGATCGAACAGGGTCGCTTCACCCTGCGCGGCGCGCGGTCCCCAGTCCGCGGCATCGCCAAACTTCGGCGCGCCGGCAACGCCGGCACCGTGGCAGAGCACGCAAGCCTTCTTGAACACGGCTTCGCCATCGACCGCGGCGACGGCAGCAGGCGCGGCGTCCGCAGCCGGAGCCGCAGCGTCGGCCGGCGCTGCACCATCCACAGGCGCGGCGCCATCGACCGGCGCAGCAGTCGCATCGACGGCTGCCGGATCGGCGGCCGGGGCCGGTTCGGCGGGCGCGGCAGCGGGGGCCGCAGCGGTGGTGGCTTCGGGCGGCAGCGGCGCCGGATCCTGCGGCTTGCAGGCGGCGAGCGAGGCTACGATCAGGATCGCAAGGATCGACTTCTTCATGGAACTTTCCCTCAAGGATTGAATGAACGACTCAGGTTGCTGGATCACCACGATCCTGCCCGCCGGGCGCCTCCGTCGCGGTCCGGAAACCGGGCACGAACGCATCCGAAAAACAGGCATTTTCATCAAGGCCCTGCGCCAGCAGCGCCGGTACTGCATTTTCAACCATTCTCACCGATCCGCAAACATAGACCTCGTGGCCGCGCAGGTCCGGGAAGTCGGCGAGCATGGCTTCGTGGACGAAACCGGTGCGCCCCTGCCAGGCATCTTCCGGCGCCGGTTCGGACAGCACCGGCACGAAGCGGAAGTTCGGATGTTCGCGCGCCCAGCGCTCGGCCAGATCGAACAGATACAGGTCGGCCTTGCGACGCACGCCCCAGTACAGCGACATCGGTCGCTGCACGCCGCGGTGGAAGGCATCCTCGACGATGCTCTTGATCGGCGCGAAGCCGGTGGCGCCGGCGACGAACAGGATCGGCCGCTGGCCGGCATGCAGGGTGAAGCGACCGACCGGCGCCTCGAAGCGCAGTTCGTCGCCCACCTGCATCGACTCGAACACGCGCGTGGTGAAACGCCCGCCCGGGATCAGGCGGATATGCAGTTCGATCTGGGCGTTGTCATGCGGCGCCGAAGCGAACGAGAACGCGCGCTTCGCGCCGTCTTCGAGCAGGATGTTGAGGTACTGGCCGGCGGCGAAGTCGATGCGCTTGCCCCCGGGCAGGGACAGCAGCATGCGGATCACGTCCGCGTTCAGTCGTTCCATGCGTTCGACGCGGGCGCTGTACACCGCCACGGCATCGGCCGCGCCTGGCCGCAACGAGTTCACCGGCACGTCGAGCTCGACGTCTTCCAGCGGCGTGGCCATGCACATCAGCGTCTTGCCGGCGGCGCGCATCGCGTCGGTCAGCACTGCGGGCTGGTAGGCACCGTGATCGACGCGACCGTTCAGCACGCTGCACACGCAGACACCGCAGCCACCGTTGCGGCAGTCGTAGGGCAAGGCCAGTCCGGCGCGCAGCCCGGCATCGAGCAGCGTCTCGCCCGGCTTGGCCGCGACATGCTGTTCGCCGGGATGGAACGCGAGCTGGAACTCGCGCTGGCCGCCAGCGCGGCGCCAGGGCAGCCAAGGCAGCGCAACCAGCAGCACGGTGCCGGCGATCACCACCGCCCAGGCCCACTGCGGCGAGGTGCGATACATCAGCGGCAGCACCGGCAGGAACACCCAGTCCAGGCGCACCGCGTCCACCGCACGCGTCAGGTCGGCCATGCCGCCGGGGTGGCTCAGCACCGGCAGCAGCAACGCCAGAACCAGCAGCGTCAGCATCAGGCTGACTGCGATCGGGCGCGGCGGCTGCGTCGTCGCCTTCGGCACGCGCTGCACGTGCACCCACATCAGCAGCAGGATCAGGAACGACACGCCGATGTGGATGAACGCGAGCAGCGAGAAGAAGCGGTCGGTCATGCTCGCCGGATAGATGAAGTTGCGCATGATCGTGGCGCCGAACAGCGGCAGCGCGCTCATCCACTCGAACGCGCCGACGGTGACGAACTGGGCGTAGCGGTCCCACGGCAGCATGTAGCCGTTGATGCCGACGATGTAGACCAGCCAGATCAGGCCCACGCCGGACACCCACGAGAACCAGCGGAAGCCGCGCAGGCGGTCGAACGCGAAGTAGCGCAGCATGTGCAGCAGCATGATCACCACCATCGCGTCCGAGGCGTAGCGGTGCACGCTGCGCAGGATGCCGCCGGCAAACCACTGGCGGTGCGTCAGCGACTCCACCGACGGGTAGGCCGCAGCCACCGCGGTGTCGAAGAATGCATACAGGTAGGTGCCGCTGATGGTCACCACCCAGAACAGGAAGAATGCCGTCGCGCCGAGGTGATACAGCGGGTTGTAGCGGTCGCCGAAGGCGCGGTTGAACACGTTCTCGACCAGCATGAACCCGGAACGCAATACCCGTTTCAACAGCGCGATCATTGCCTTGCTCCAGACTGCACCGGCGCGCGCATCGCCCGGATCACGACCACGATGAACAGCACCCCGCCGATGATCGCGACCAGGCCACCGAGGCCCATCACGCCCATCCCGGCGATCTCCGACTTGCTGCGCAGCACCTGCTCGGCGCCGGCCACCTTGCGCTGCACGCCATAGCCGCCGGACCACACCAGACCAAGAATGTGCAACGTCTGCCCGACCGCGTACAGCACCGGCTGCAACCGCGCCATGCGCGAATCCGGTGCCGCATAACCGAGCCGCGGCAGCAGGAAATAGACGACCCCCATCAGCGCCAGCGTCACCCCAACGATGCTGCCGTGATAGTGCGCCGGGATGCGCACGTTGTTGCCGCTGATCAGCATGCCGATCACGCCGCCGAGCGCGAACACCGCCATCGAAGACCACAGCGCCGCGCGCAACGGTCGCTGCGTCGGCTCCAGCGACCGTGGCGGCCACATCGCGAGCGTTACCGCCAGCATCACCGGCAGGATCGCCAGGCCGCCGCCGATGCGCATCGCCATGGTCAGCAGGTTGCGGTGCTCGACCGACGCGATGTCGTGCGCGAGATAGGCATAGGGCGTCACGAACACGCTGGCCAGCGCCAGCAGGAACATCAGCAACACCAGTCGCGGGCTCAACGCCACGCGCCCGCCGCAGGCCGCGGCCAGCCACAGCCAGGCCAGCAGCATCAGGATCGTCCAGGCGAACTGCAGCGCGTGACCGCCGCCCCAGAACAGCACTTCGTAGTAGGCCTTGCCATCGAGCTGGGCCGGCATCACCAGGAACGACCACGCGAACGCGATCAGCGCGACCGCGAGCGCGACCACGCTGGCATTGGCGCCGAACTGCAGCGCGCCGACCGCGGGCGCGGCGCGCGCGGGTCGCGGCGCCGCCGACAACGCATGCAGCACCATCAGCGCCGTGCCCGCGGCGAACACCAGCAACGAGCCCAGGAACACCGGACCGTCGAGCACCGGAATGTAGTTGGCCATCAGCACTTCGCCGCCACCGAGGAACGGCGCCAGCAACATGCCTGCGGTCCCCGCCGCGCACAGCCACACCGCGGCACGCGCGAGCGGCAGCGCCAGCGGACGCAACTGCAGGCTGCAGATCATCCCGGCCATCGCCACGAACCAGACCAGCACCGACAGATCGACATGCACCACCAGCGCGACGCGGAAGAAGTCGGCGACCGGGAACCAGGATTGCAGCCCCGGCGTGCGCGACACCACGAGCAGGATCGAGAACAGCCCGGCGCCGATCAGCGCGAACAGCCCGAGCCACAGCCAGGCCCGCGCCAGCGCGCGCTGCGCATCGCCGAAGGCCTGCGGGAGATACAGCGTGCCGGGCGCGGCCGCATGCGCCTGCCGGTGGTCGAGCAAGGGAGCGTTCATCGAATCGTGATTCCGCCCTGCTCGGCCGAGAAATCGACCACGCGCACCTGCAGCGGATCGAACTGCACCACGCCCTCGTGCTCGAAGTCGAAGCCTTCGCTGCGCGCGCTGTCGCGGATGCGCACGTGCACGCGATGCGCGCCCGCCGTCACCGGAATGCTGCGATACACGCTCGCGGTGCCGTCGCGCGACAGGCCCGAAGGCGCGGCGGTCTGGCGATAGACCAGGCTGCCGTCGAGTTCCACCTCGACCGTGACCGGCGAGCGTTCGCGCGGGCAGCGCGTCGGCGCGCGCATGTTCGGCGGCAACTTCGCCAGCTCCTGCGGCGTCTGCTCGACGCAGGCCTGCAGGCGCTGGCCGTGGTGCAGGAAACTGACCTTGAGCAGGGCCTGGTCAGCCGCAACCGGTCGGTATTCCGGCCATTGCGAGAGCACGGCGATGGCCGCGGCGAATGCTGCGTACAGCACGATCTGGCCGATCCATCGGGCAGCTTGGGAACTCATCGGGCGGGGGACTCCACTGCGACTTGCGACCGGGTTTCCCCGGTGGTCTGCGCGCGCAACCTCGCGAGCGCTTCCGACACCGCAAGGATATCGCCTGGACCCGCCGCGACGCATGCAAACTTCTCGGTCGGAACCGTGGCACGCAACGCCGGCTCGCGTTCCCGTGCGAGTCGCTGCGCAGTCCAGCGCTGGCCCAGCCGGAACGCACAGCCGCCGTCACGGCAAGTAGCCACGAGCACGCCGGCGGCGCCGTCGCGCAGTGCGTACTCGATGAACGACGGCGGCAGCATGCCGCTGCAGATCAGGCTGAAGGCGGCGACATCGCCCGCTTCCAGCGCCCGCACCGGCGCGGCATGGTCGCAGCCGAACACGACCAGCGCCGATTTCGCGGACGCTTGCCCGAGCCGTTCGCGCAATGCGCGACGCAGTGCATCGATCGGCTGCTGCGGCATGTCGATGCCGGTGCGCAGATGCTGCATCGAGCGAAATGGCGTCGACGACGGGCAGGAACCGACGCAGATGCCGCAGGATGCGCAGGCATCGGCATCGACCTCGGCAAGCGCGAAGCCGCGTCGCGTCGGATGCTCCACCATGCGGATCGCGTCATACGGGCAATCGGCCACGCAGCGCCGGCAACCGCTGCAATGGGCCGGATCGACCTCCGCCACCGCCGGGGCCGCGACCGCCGCGCCGCGCCAGAACGGCAGCAACAGCAGCAGCGCGAGCAGTCCGAGCGTGGCCAACCACACCGCGGTCGACGAGGTCACCGTCACCAGCGGATGCACGAACAGCAGGATCCAGTCGTAGGCCAGGACTTCGGGCACGCGTGTCAGGTCGGCCGGCGCATGGCTCAGCACCGGCGCCACTGCGGCCAGTCCGAGCAACAGCGACAGCATCGTCCACAGCATCGGCCGCGGCGGCCACACCGCCGCATGCGCGAGACGGCGCAGATGGAACCACAGGCCAAACACCATCAGCAGCGGCACGCCGATATGCACGAACACGAACAGCGAGAACAGACGGTCGCTGATCGAGGCAGCCCCGAGGAAGTTGCGCGTGAACGGCGATGCGAACAGCGGCCACCAGTCCAGCCACTCGGCGGTGGCGATGGCCGAGTACTGGCCAAGCTGGTCCCAGTTCAGCCAGAAGCCGCCGATCGCGCTGACCGTGATCAGCGGCAGCAGTGCCACGCCGGTCCACCAGGTCGCTGCGCGGAATCGCCGGAAGCGGCCGAAGCTCCACTCGCGCAGCAAGTGCAGCACCGTCGTCAGCACCAGCACGTCGGCGGCGTAGCGATGCATGCTGCGCAGCAACCCGCCCAGGTACCACTGCTCACGCGACAGCCGGTCGATCGACGCATGCGCATCGTCCACCGAAGTGTCGATCATCGCGTACAGATAGATGCCGCTCGCAACCAGCACCCAGAACATCAGCAACGCGATCGAGCCGAGATGGCGCAGCGGATTCAGCCGCGGCGATGCCAGATCGAGCCGGTCCTCGCACCAGGCCCACGCCGCCTGCAGCCGCGGCAGCGGCCGCGGCGCGTTCACGCCGGCCGCTCCCGCGCGCGCCGCGCCTTGCGCTGGCTCCACCACTCCGCCAGCCCGAACCAGGCCATGAACACGAAGAAGGTGACGCCGCCGGCGATCTCCAGGATCAGCGTGTAGTCGGCGCGGTACTTGCCGGTGGTCGGATCGTAGACCGAGCAATAAATGCGCACGCGGTCGAGGAAGTCGGCGGCGCTGTGGGTTTCGGTCAGCAGCATGCCGCGCAGCAGGCGCCGGATCGGCTCGCCCAGTGCGTCGGCGCTGAAGTCGCCATAGACCTGGCTGCGGATCGCACCCTGTGCGTCGAGCAGCGAAACCTGCACGGTGTGGTCGAAGCCCGAGGGGCTCGGGCGGAAGCGGAAGCCGAAGGCCTCGGTCAGCGCGACGACGTCTTCCTGACGCGGGCTCAGGAACTCCCAGTTGGCGTCCTGGATGCGCAGCTGCGCGGCAAAGGTGCGCATCGCGGTCGGCGAATCCTCGGGCTGGTTGAAGCCGATGCTGACGATGTTGAACTGGTCCGGACCGAAGCGCTCGCGCATCGCACGCACCGCATTCTGCAGGTCACGGGTACTGGTCGGACAGACCTGGAAGCAGCCGGTGAAGACGAAACTCACCACCAGCGGCTTGCCGCGAAAGCGCGACAACGACAGCGGCAGGCCATCGCGATCGCGGAGCACGAAGTCCGGCGGCGTGCTGCCGATGCGCGAACGGCTGAACGCCAGCGCCTCGTCGATGTCGATGCTCGGCCCGTCCGCCGCGGCCGACCATCCGGCGCATGCGGCAAGCCCGGCGAGCAACGCGATGGCACGGACCAGCAGGCCGCTGCGGCAACGGCGCCGGACAGCCGCAGGACAGGTGCGATCCGCCATGGGCTTGAACTTCAGGCCAGCGCCCGGTCGACGCAGGCGGCGATCAGCAACAGCGAGAGCTGCAGCAGCGAGGCATGGAAACTGCGCATCGCCTCGGCGCGTTGCGGCAGGCGCATCAGCTGATGGGCACGCCACAGGAAGTAGACGCCACCGGCCAGCGCGCCGACCAGGTAGACCGGCCCCAGACCGAAGGCCGCCGGCAACAGCGAAGCGATCACCAGCAACACAGTGCTGACGAAAACGGTACGAGCGGCGCGCGGCACGCCGACGACGACCGGCAGCATCGGCACGCCGGCCGCGGCGTATTCGTCGCGATTGGCGATCGCCAGGCTCCAGAAATGCGGCGGCGTCCACAGGAACAGCACCAGCGCGAACAGCAGCGGCACCGGAGCCAGCTCGGGCAACACCGCGGCGCCGCCGGCCAGCACCGAAAAACTGCCGGCGAGACCGCCGATCACGATGTTCATCGAGGTGCGTCGCTTCAGCCACACCGTGTACACCACGCCATAGAACAGCGCGCCGAGGAACACGAACGCGGCCGAAACCGGATTGACGTAGACCCAGGCTGCAGCCACCGCGAGCACCAGCATCAGCGCCATCGGCAGCAACCACAGGCGCGAGTGCGGCAACGCCCCGGTGACGAAGGCACGGCGGCGGGTGCGCGCCATGCGGTGGTCCTGGTCGGCCTCGAAATACTGGTTGAACATGCCGGCGCTGGCCGAGGCCACGAGCACCGATAGTGCGAGCACGAGCGTGCTGCGCAGGCCAGGGTAGGCACCGGGCGTGACCAGCATGCCGACCAGCGCGGTCAGCATGATCATCACGCCGATGCGCAGCTTCATCAGTCCGAGCACGTCACGCAGCAGGGTCGGTAGCGAACGCGCGCGTGTTGCAGGCATCGGGTTCATCACCGACCTCCAGAAAAACCGCGGCGTTCCCGGCCGCTCCATCGCACTGTGGAACAGGGCGGCGGGTCCGGAACCAGGTTCCGGACCCGCCGATGACTGCTTAGCTCAGACCCCACAACTGCGACAGATACTTCCAGTTGATGAAGTAGTAGAGGACGAACGCGACCAGGAAGATGATCGCCAGCACGAAGCTGCCCGGAGCGACCATGCCGCTGGAACCGTAGGTCTGCACCGCCGCTGCCGGAGCGGTCGCCGGCACCGGGGTCGGCGTCGACGACACCTGGCCCTGGTCGAGCTTCTTGCCCCACAGCAGCGAACCGACGGTGACGTAGATGTAGATGGCGCCGCCGGCGATCGCGGCGATGCCCATCACGCCGACCAGCCCCATCATCATGTACGCGGCACCCGGCCATTCATAGGCCAGCGCCGAACCCTGGAACGCCATGTCCCAGTGGCGACGCGAGACGCCGAGCGTGCCGGCGCCCATCATCACCAGGCAGAAGCCGTACATCGACAGGCCGAACAGGTAGGGCTGCCACTTCGCGAGCGTCGGCGCGATCATCTCGCGCTTGAACAGCACCGGGATCAGGAAGTAGGTCAGCGCCATGAAGCTGAGCGTGGTGCCGATCACGACCGTGGCATGGAAATGGCCCGGGACGTAGATGGTGTTGTGGATGATCATGTTCAGCTGTTCGGTGCCCATCATCACGCCGGAGATGCCGCCGAGGAAGCCGAAGCCGATGATCGAGATGAACACGCCGGAGAAGGTCGGGGTGCCCCACGGTGCCTTGCGCAGCCACTCGAACAGACCCTTGTTGTACCCCTTCTGGCGCTGCGCCACTTCCATCGCACCGGGAACGGTCAGGCCGTGGATCATCGAGGCCAGCACCGCGAAGTACATGAAGTACGAGGTGTTGACGACCTTCCACTCGGTGCTGAGGCCCGGGTCGGCGAGCAGGTGGTGCGCGCTCGCCAGCTGCAGGAACAGGATGTAGAGCAGGAAGGCGCCGCGGCTGACACGCTCGGACATCGGGCGTGCACCGAAGGCGATCGCGGCGACCGCGTACCAGATCGAGATGTGCGCGGAGACGTTGATCTGCTGCGACGAGTGGCCGAAGGCCCACCAGATCGTGCGGTACACCAGCGGGTCGACCTTGTCGATCACGCCGATCGAGAGCAGGAAGGTCGGCACCAGGATGATCGCGCCGGAGACGATGGTGAACACCGCGATGATGGTCGCGGTGATCGCGCCGAAGGTCACCAGCGGCACCGAGCCCTGGTAGGTCTTCTCGGCCTTGGCCACGACCAGGGTGCCGAGGAACACGAAGCAGGCGATCAGCGCGCCGACCGCGAACAGGATCAGGCCGAGATAGAAATGCGGCGCGGCCATCATCGGCACGTAGGAGGTCATCATCACGCTCGACCCGCCCTGGTAGACGGCGACGTTGTTCATCACCGCACCGATCACCATCAGCGCGAACGCGGTCCACGCGATCTTGGGCGTGGCCAGTCGGCAGCGCAGCAAGGTCGAGGAGCAGAAGTAGAGAACGGCGATCTCGAAGAAGATGATCCAGAAGATCAGCATGTCGATGCCGTGCGCGGTCAACACCTTGTAGAAGGTGTCGGCCTCGAGCCAGTGGATGCTCGGCCAGCGCGTCAGCACGACGCCGATGGCGAGCAAGCCGCCGATGAGCAGGAATACGACCGCGGCGACGGCGTTGGCGAGCATCAGCTTCTCAGCCTGAGACTCGAACTGCAGTCCCGAACGCGGGCAGGTCCGATAGGTTGTTGCGGTAGACATGTCCGGGTTCCTCACTTGACGTAGATGCGACCGACCATCGTGTGATGGCCGATTCCGCAATACTCGTTGCACACGACGGAGTAGGTGCCGCTCTGGTTCGGCGTCACCGTCACCACATGCTCATAGCCGGGCACGATCTGGATGTTGATGTTCGCCGGCTGCAGCGAGAACCCGTGGTTGTAGTCCAGCGAGGTGAGGTGCAGACGATAGGTCTGTCCCTTCTCCAATTGCAGGATCGGCCAGAAGTTCCACAGGCGCGCAATCATGTAGACGTCGCTTCCGACCGGCGGTGCGACCACCGGATACTGGCCGTCGACTTCGGTGCGCACGGTGTACTGGTCGACCATCGCCTGCGCCTTGACGGTGAACTGTTCGGGCGTGGTCTTGTAGGTCTCGGTCGACAGGTTCTGGCCGCCGTACATGTGCCAGTACACCATCATGAAGAACATCACCATGGACCAGACGAAGGCGATGCCGATCCACATCCCTTCGACCCGGTCGATCGGATGCTTCCACCAAAGTCGTTCAGCAGGCGGCGAAATGGCACTCATGATTGATAACCCCCAAGGAAATCAGAGAATTTGGATTGGAGTGAGCGGGCCCGCGTCACTTCGCGAGCGGAATGGTGAGGATGTCGTACACGCCCCAGACGGTGTACACCACCATCGGTACCATCACTCCCAGAAACAGCAGCAGGAACGGGTTGTCCAGCAGCTTCTGCATCATCGGGACGGGTTCGTTGTCGTCATGGCTCATTGGCAGGCTCCTCTCGCGGGTGCGGCGAGCTTAGCGACCCTGCGACCATCTGTCGCAGGGGGCGTCGCGAACACATGACCTAGATCAATTGGCCGATTTCCGGGGCTCGCGCGCGGCCGCCGCGACGCGTTGCGCGCGGGTTGCCGCGGTGACCTGCGGCGCCAGTACCATGCCCGCCCGCGACGCTTCGGAACCCCCGCACCATGTCCACGATCGACCCGCGCCAAAGCTCCGTCCGGCGCATGGCCCTACTCTGTTTCGCGCTGGTGCTCACCGTGACCACGCTGAGCGCGTTCATGCGCCTCTCCGCCGCCGGCCTCGGCTGCGCCGACTGGCCGCACTGCTATGGCGCTGCCCTGCGCGCGGGCGCGGAACCGGCGCTGGCACAGACCGGCGTGGTGCTCGCGCGCATGCTGCATCGCCTCGCCGCGGTCACCGTGCTGGTGCTCGCCCTGACCATGGCCGCGGCGAGCTTCCTCCGCAGTCCGCGCCTGCAACGCGAGGGCTGGATGTCGCTCGGCCTGATCGCGCTGGCGCTCGGTCTCGCGGTGCTCGGACGCTTCACCCCCGGCGCGAAGATGCCCGCGATCGCAATCGGCAACGTGCTCGGCGGTTTCGCGATGCTGCTGCTCGCCTGGCGCATCCATCGCGGTGCCGGACCGGCGGCGCGCTGGTCGCCCGCTGCACTCGCGCTGATGCTGCTGCTGATTGCCCAGATCGCACTCGGCGTGCTGGTCAGCGCCGGCTATTCCGGCCTGAGTTGCACCGGTTTCCCGGGCTGCGGCGAGGCTGTCGATGCGTCGCTGGCCCTGCTCGACCCGACCCGCATTCCGGTGTTCGACCCGACGCCGCCGATCCATCCCCAGGGCGCGTTCGCGCACTTGCTGCATCGCATCCTCGGGCTCGCGGTCGCGCTTGCCGTGCTGTTCGTGGCGATCGGCAGCTGGCGCCGTGGCCAGCGCTCGCCGGCGATCCTGCTGGTCGCATTGCTGGCCCTGCAGGTCGCGCTCGGCCTCAGCCTGGTATTCGCAGAGCTGCCGCTGGTGTCGGCCATCGCACACAACTTGATCGCAGCGCTGATGCTTGCCGCAGCCAGCGAACACACACGCTCCTGACTCAGAACGCGTCGATGTCGCCGAGCGCGCGGATCAGCCGCCGCGCCTTCTTGTCCGGCTTCGAGTCCGGCGCCTGGTAACCGGCGCGCTCGTCGCGCCGCCGCGCCGCCGCGGCCTCACGCTGCGCGCGACCCTCGTCGCTCTCCGCATACAGCGCCTGCGCCACCGCCGCCTCCCACGCCGCTCGGCAAGACCGAGCACCTGCAGCTCGAAACGCTCCTCGCCGCGACGCACCAGCAACCGATCGCCGACCCGCACCGCCTTCGCCGCCTTCCCCGCCACCTGCCCCTGCACCTCCACGCGCCCGGCCTCGATCGCCTGCTTGGCCAGACTGCGCGTCTTGAAGAACCGCGCCGCCCACAGCCACACATCCAACCGCACCTCCGCCGTCGCCGCCGGACTCACCACGGCCAATGCCTCGCCACACCAATACTCTTGCCCATCCGCATCGCCACTGCGATCTCCACTCGCTATGCACACTGCGGCATTGTAGGCACCTGCCGCAACTCGCACAGCGAGCCCCGCGCTCCGTACCTGCCAACTTTGTGCCCACGCCCGATGCTGCTGCTTCTCCTGGCCTTCCTGTTCCTGCGATTGCTGCGACGACAACACCGCTTCGCCGGCCGCATGGCGACCATTTCCCTCGATGCGATGCATGCGGCCCTGCGCGCGTCCTGGCGCAGAACCCAATCCAAACCGCAGTGGGTCGGCGACGAGATCGTGCGCATGCGCGCCTTCGCGCCCCGTCTCGGCTACAAGAAACTCGCCGAAGCATTCAATCGGCGATTCGCCGACGAGTTCGGCGTCAGCATTTCGGCAAGCACCGTTCGCCGCATTCTGATCAAACGTCGCGCCGATGTAATCGCGCTGCGGCGCGAGGTTCGCAATCGCGTGCCGCGCGAGGTGCCGAAGAACTCGACCTGGGGCCTCGACCTGACCACCGTCACCGACACCACCAAGACGCAGCGTCTCGTGCTCGGATTGGTCGATCACGGCACCCGCGCCTGCCTCGCTCTGAGTGAACTGCGCGACCGGCGCACGCTGACGATCCTGCGCGCGATCATCGCTGCGATTCGGCAGCTCGGCTTCCCGACCCGAATCCGCGTCGACAACGATCCCAGCCTGAAGTCCGCGCTGATGCGCGCAGCATTGCGCCTGCTCGGCGTGAAACTCCAGGTCGTTGAGCCCGCGTGCCCATGGCAAAACGGACGCATCGAACGATTCTTCGGCACGTTCAAGGCAGCGATCGGCACCATCGTCGTCAACGGCGCCGACCTGCCCCACCGGCTGATCGAGTTCCGCTGCTTCTACAACCACGTGCGAAGTCATCAGCACTTGCACGGCCGAACGCCGGCCGAGGCATGGGCTGGGCTCGACAAGCAACACGGCGGCAGCGGTGAATTCGTCAGCCTGTGGCATAACGCGCTGGCCGGCTGGTACTTCCCACGACGCGAGTAGTGAACCGGGCGACAAGACAAGCATCCAAGCGAGCACGAAGATCATGCGCGACGGGCGTTTCAAGTTCTCGCGCCCGCGCAACTGAAATCGGCGTTCCAGAAACGAACGAAGCCAGCTTTGAGGGCTGGCTTGGTCGGTTCCGTTCACGGCGGCAGTCAATCTTCGGCTCATCGGCAGCAGTCTAGTTCAAGAAAACAGCGCGAATGCGGGGCGGTGGTGGCTTGAAATGGTTGGCATAGGGCAATGGTGGCGGCTGGTCGTCGGCTCATCGCGGGGCATTCAGTTCAGATGCCTGGCCAGATTGGGTGGAATGTGCGGAATGGATCATTCGGTATCTCGGCATCGATACTGGTGAGGGCGTCCTACCTTGGCTTCCGGTCGGGCCCGCCAGTTCCGCTTGGCTGGCCGAGCTGAACCTGGAATCGCCTTAAGGGCGTGAATGGCCTCACATCAAACTCTCCGAGCGCTGCTCGTTCTGCCCAGGCGGCGAAGCTCGGGTCCGCGAAAGCATAGGCCTCAACCCGGTAACGTGGACGCCCTTCGTCATCAGCGCACAGCGTGCCATCGTGCTGGCTCGCGAACCATGTATTGACTATCTCCGGCTCTGACCGGCGCCAGCGTACTGCGATTTGGTGCTCGGCGCGGCACCCCGTGTTCACTCCATCGATGGCCAAACTTCTACGATCTTGAATCAAGAGGACACAGTGCGGCGAGCAACGCAGCCATGCGACGCTACGATTATCCGCGTCCGAGGAGAGGCTGCTGATTTCCGGGCGACATCCGGGACAATTCGGTTCCAATAATGGACTCGGCAAGTAGGTAGCGACGATCCGACAGACAACGGACTGGTCGTCTCCAAATCCGAACTCGACGATCTCAATACGTTCACCTTCCGGCTGTACCGCAGTGGTCATCGTGGTCTGATCCAACGACCACGCCTCGTCCAACACGCGCCTGCCTGCTCGATTGGGCAGGAATTGCTGGCACTGCTTCATATCCACCGCGCGGCCCGATCGCGCGTCGAGTACCCAAGTACCCTTCGTCGCCACCGCCACCAAGAAGTGCGGATGTTCGTTGGCAGATGGGCGAATACTAATTCCAATTGGATCTCTGATACACAAGTTTGGATCAACCAACGAACATAAGCTTTCACCATCAGTAACCGTGTTTCCCCCTTCAAAATCCAAACTATTCGCGCGCAACCGCTCGACATGATCGAACTGGCCATACCGGGTCCGGTGCTCGCTCACCCGATAACAAGACGCGAGCCCTAGGTGTACTGAAAGAACAAGTGCGATGCAAACCAGAAGCCTCATCGGCAATCTCCTACTCGGCAGCGCTTTGACAACTCTAGGTACTCATCCGCAGCTGCACTGAGATCTCTCGTTAGGCGCCCCGGGTGAAGACCAGCTTCACCGCTGAGATTGGCCCGGCGCAGAAAGTCTCTAGCATTCTTGGCCTCCTGCCCCTGCGCATCGAGGAGTCCAGCGTCCGCCTTCTCGGGTGAAAGCAACGAACGAGATCCACCGGGTGATTCCTGAACCCATGTCAGAGCCAATTCGCGCACGCGGCTCAGAACTTGCTCCTCGGTCTTTTCATGTGAGTCGGCGAGTACCTGACCCAGTTGTTCGTCCGACAGCTCCCCGGTCACCACAGCGTGAAGCGCATGGTTGCTAGTCTCGCGGCCTTCCGTTGCCTCCTCCATGCCGATGCTCTCAAGCGCTTCGCGTATCTTCGCGATTTGTTCTTCCGGAAGTTTGACTCCCCTGCGATCGGCGAGTGTGCGCGCAAGGGTTTCGACGTAGTCGCCATATAGTTCCGGGCGCGTGCTGATTTCGTCTGGAGCATGTCCACCAAACAAGTGTCCGAGCGGTTCGACGTACATTTTGCTTGGATCATCCGTACGTCGATGCGCGAACGAGTCCGCCAACCGATGAATTCCTAGCCCGGCGACTTCAAGGGTTCTCGCACTCGCGACAGTTTCTGCGCTCACGCGTGTCTCGACGCGAGCGTCAAATCCGGTCAGAGCATGAAAATAGTCCTGAACCGTTTCTGTGTCGTAGACGCGCGCCGGTTCAGGCTGCAGGACAGCACTGGAAGCCCACTCGGGCATCATCGCATAGCCAACGGTGCGAAGGGTTGCACGAATAGGCTGGTGGATGGCGTCAAAGGTTCCGATCTCATCCGGCAACTGCGAATAGAGCGCAAGAGTCTTTGCCTCTCTGCTTTGGTATCCCAGCATTCTCGCCACGATGAACGTCGTGTAGTAATGCCCCGCTTCGCCGTACTTGCCGGTGGGGTCGATGAAGTAGGTCGGATTGCCATTCGCGTACAGATATTTGTGGAACGTGACCGGTTTGGTAGCGGCACCCCACGCCGGGTCCATTGCGTTGAACGATCCGACGAGGGGGTCGTACCAGCGGGCGTTGGCGTAGTAGAGGCCAGTCGCTGAGTCCTTCTGGTAGCCGGTGAAGCCGATGCTTTGTTGATCGGCGTTGAGCAGTGCGGCTTGGCCGGAGTTCGCGTAGTTGGGGATCGACCACGGGATCGTGCTTGATCCGTTCGCGGTTTGTTGGGTTGGGTTGCCCCAGGCATCGAAGGTGGTGGCGGTGACTGTGTTGCCTGCGGCATCGGTCATGGCGACCGGGGTGCGCAGGGCGTCGAGTTGGTAGTGGCGGACGGTGTTGGTCGCGTGGTCGATGTGGCGGTCGAGTACGGCGCTGCGGCGGTAGGTGGCGGTGATCTGCGCGGGGTCGGCTTCGTGCAGCAGGTTGCTGCCGTCGTAGATGCTGCGCGTGGTGATCGGTGTCTGCGGGATGCCGTTGACTCGGGGTGTTTCGATGCGCGCGATTCGTCGATCGTCGGCGTCGTATTGGTACTGGACGATGGCTTCGTTCGGCGCGTTCGGTTGCGCCTGGATCAGGCGGTCTCTTGCGTCGAAGCTGTAGTCGACTTGCGAGGTGACGACGCCGTTCTGGCGGACTATGCGTTGTTCGCGATTGCCGTTGTCGTCGTAGGCGTAGTCGATCTGCAGATCGTTGGCGGGGTCGGTGATGCGTTCGAGTTGGTCGCGCTCGTTGTAGGTGTAGGTCTTGTTGGCGCGCACCGTGTTCGTGGCGAGTTCGGTGACGGTTTCGGTTTTGCGATTGCCGACATCGTCGAGGGTCCACTCGGTGCGGGTGTCGGGGGTTTGCGCGTTGCTCGGTTGATAGGTGACAGTGCTCGCGGTCAGGCGATCATCGCGGTCGTAGGTGTGCACGCTGCGCTGCACGCGAGCGGCTTGACCGGGCAGTGCGGCTTCGGTGCGCCGCTCTTCGGTGCGATTGCCGCGGCCGTCGTAGATGTAGCGGAAGGTCAGCGTCGCGATGCCGTTCTTGCGGTGCGTGATGCTGGTGATGCGCTTGGCGCCGTCGTAGTCGTAGACAGTCTCCACGCCGTTCGCCTGGCTGATGCGCGCGAGCGTGCCGTCTGCATTCCAGGTGTTGCTGGTGGCGCCTTCCGGGGCGGTGCTCGTGAACAGGCGGTTGTTGGCGTCGAAGGTGTGCGTGGTTGCGACGTTGCGGGCGTCGCGCAGCTGCGTGCGGTTGCCGTTGGCATCGCGCGTGGCGGTCAGCGTGTCGTCGCTGTTTGCGGTCTGCAATTGGTCGCTGAGCGGCCGGTTGTGCGGGTCATAGGTCTGCGTGCGGACGGTGTCGCCGCCGAGGCTCGCCGTCAGGCGATTGCCGTTGCCGTCGAAGCTCTGCGTGCGGGTGATGCTGCCGCTGGTTTCAGTGCGCAGTCGGTTCAGCGCATCGAAGCTGCGCGTGGTGCTGTGCTCGGGCGTGGTGTCGCTGCACGCGTTGCCGTTGCCGTCGTAGGTGGTGCTGAACACCACAGCGCCGGGATACGTGCGGCGGGTGATGCGGCCCTGGCTGTCGACATCGAGCGTGGTGACGTGCAGGTTGCCATCGGTGATCGCGGTGAGCGCGTCGTCGGCGTTGTAGCCGTAGCTGGTTGCGTGCGCTTCCGGACTCGCGACGCCAGTGAGGCGGTGCGCGGCGTCGAAGGTGTTGGTCCAGGTTGCTCCATCGAGTGTGCGTGTCGTCTGCAGACCATCGCCATCGACCGTGAACGTCGTCGTCTCGTTGGCGCCGTTGGTCTGCGTCAGCAACTGATCGCGCAGGTTGTAGTCGTAGCGCGTGACCGCGCCGGCGGCATCGGTGTGGGTCTTCACCTGGTTCGTCGGCGTGTACGTCCAGCGCTGCGTGCGCCCGTCGCGGGTGCTGGTCTCGCGCCGGTTCGCGGCATCGTAGGTCGAGGTCGTGGCGTGGTTGTTGGCGTCGGTGTCGGTCTCCAGGTTCCCGACCGCGTCGTACGTGCGCGTCCACTGCGTGACGCCGGCGCGCTGGTAGCGGGTCGCGCGATGCTCGTGGTCGTAGTCGTAGGCATGCGCGATGCCGCGCCGGTCGGTGTGCGTGACCAGATCGTCCTGGTCGTCGTAGGCGAAGGTCTCCGCGACACCGCCATCGTCCACCGCAGGCGCAGTGCTGCGCTCCTTGCGACCGCGGGCGTCGTAGCTGTGCGTGGTGACCTGGCCATTGCCATCGCTCGCCGTCAGCACGTTGCCGAGACCGTCATAGGTCCAGACCAGCGCCTGCGCGTTCGCGTCACTCGGCAGCGTCGTGCCGATGCGCTGGCCACGGCTGTCATAGCGGTGCGTCGTCACCTTGCCGAGCGGCGAGGTCTCGCTCAGCAGCTCGCCGTGGATGCCGACCACAAACGTCCGCGTCCGCCCAAGCGGGGCGCGCGCTTCGGTGCGATGCCCGAGCGCGTTCACCGCGAACGTCGTCTGGTGACCACCGCCATCGGTCTCGCTCAGCAGGTGACCGTCGCCATCGTAACCCCACGCACCCACTGCACCGAGCGCGTCGACACTGGCCTTGCGCCGATCGAGTTCGTCGTAGCTGTGCGTGAGCGTGCGACCGTTCGCCCACGTCTCCGAGGTGACATTGCCCGCCAGGTCGTACCCGAACGACTGCACCTGGTCCACCCGCGGACCACTCCGCATCGTCACCCGGCCGCGGGCGTCGATGTCTTCGGTCACTACACGAATGCGCGCGTCCTGGCGCTCCTTCACCGCCCCGGTCGGGTAGTAACGGATCTTCGAGACCTTGCCGTTGCCGTCGGTCGACATCTCGACACGGTTCGCGCCGTCATACGTCCACGACCGCGTCACCTCGCCCTGCTGCGTACTCAGGCGATTGCCATTGCCATCGTAGGTGTGCGTCGCGGTGACACCACCGCGGCTCTCGGTGAGCACGCGATCGAAGGCGTCGAACGTGCGCGTCGTGGTGTGGCCGTTGGCATCGACGGTCGTCTCGGCATTGCCGTGAGCATCGAGCGTGTACGTCTCGCGCGCCACCTCCGGCGTGCCGCTGCCCTGCTCAACCAGCGTGCGGGCGTAGCGCGGATGCGCATACGCATACGTGCTCTTGCGCGTCACGCTGCCCGGGCCCGCAACCGACTCGGTCAGCACATGGCCGAGCGCGTCGTGCGTGTAGGTCGTGGTCCTGCCCAGCGGCTCATGCTTGATCTGCAGGCGATTGGCCGCGTCGTAGTCGTAGGTCGTGGCATTGCCGCGGAAATCGGTCTCGCTGACCAGATTGCCGTTGCCGTCGTACACCAGCGTGCGTGTGTCACCGACTGCGTTGCGCACGCCAACCGTGCGCCCGAGCGGGTCGAGCGTGGTCGTGGTGGCGTGGTTGAGCGGATCGGTCTCGATCCGTCGGCGCGCGGCATCGTCGTATTCGACACGATCGACCGCGACACCGGCCGCGGTCGCTGGATGGTGCGTCGCGATCAGGCGATCGGCCGCGTCATAGTCGTAGGTCGTGACGTGACCGAGCGCGTCCTCCGAAGCGACGCGACGCCCGCACACGTCCCAGGTCGCCGCCGTGCGCGCCAGCGTCGGGTCGGTGGTCGAGGTGCGATAACCGTGGGCGTCGTAGCCGTGCGTGCTGACTCCGCCATTGAGGTCGGTCTCACCCGCGAGATCGCCATTGCCGGCGTAAGTCCAGGTCCGGAACTTGCCGCCTTGCTCATGGCGCGTCGGCCGACCGGCGGCATCATGGTGGAAGCGCTGCAGGTAGCCGCGCGCATCGACATGGGTCGCCACCCGGTTCTTGATCGGCACCGCGAACTCGCCCGGCGCTGCATAGGTCCAGGTCTGCTCCTGCGTACCGGCGCTGTGCGTAATTCGCTCCGACAACACATTACCGTGCGCGTCGTAGGTCCACGCCGTCAGCGTGCCCAGCGCATCGGTGCGCGTCGCCGGCTTGTAGTGCTGCAAGTCCCAGGTCGTGTGCACGCTGCCGGCAGCATCGGTGACCGACTCGGCCGCGCCGTAGGCATTGAGCTCGTAGGTCGTGGTGTGATTGCGGGCGTCGCGAACCGTCGTCGTGGAACTGGTTTGGCCGAGCAGCGCGGACTCGTAGTCGAAGTGCCAGGCGGCGTTGTCGGCCTCGGTGAGCGTGCGCACCGCCACACCGGGCAACTCGGTCGCCTGGCCGACGCCACCTTGCGGACGCACGAACACGCTGAGCGGTTCGTAGACAAAACTGCGCACGCTACCGTCGGGCTCGTTGGTGATCGATGCAAGTGCCACGCCGAGCTGGTACTGGGTGCGCTCGGCATCGGGAATGCCATCGGCCACGAACACGCTGCCGTTGTCGGCGTAAGCGTAGCGCTCGCAGCGACCAGGCGCACAGGCCCCGTTGCCGGTTCGTCGCGCCGAGACCAGATAGCCCTCATCGTCGTAGCCGTAGTCGATGCGCAACCCATCGGGGCCCGCTGCCGACGCCACGACTCGGCGTTGATCCACGCCGTCGTCGCGCAACGCGCGCCAACTCAGGCGCAACCAACGCCCGGACTTCGCGGCGATCTCGCGCACCTTGCCGGCGTCGAGATCGGGCGCCGCCCCGTAGCTGTAGGCGAGCCAGTTGCCGCTGGGGTCGGTCACGCGCGTCAGCCGGTAGCCGTAGTGGCTGCGCGGGAACGCATAGTGGGTGCCATCCAGTGCATAGAAATCGAACTGGTCGTTTCGCTTCCACAGCGTGCCGTGATAGCCGGCAACGGGTTCGTAACGCGTGATACCCATCGGGTAAGTACCGGTACGAACGAAGCGTTGCGCGCCGCCATCGGCGCCGATCACCCAGGCCTGGCCGCAGACTTCTTCGAGCACGCGCGCATCGAGGTTGCTGCTCCAGCCGCGACCAAACGCCGAGAACGCCCGGCTGCCGCTGGAATAATTGCGCGACAGAGCCAGTGCCGGCCCACGCCCGCCCAGCTCGACGTCGACGCGCTGGATGCCGAGGTTGCCGTTCTGCAGATCGACGCCCTTCAGCATCGCGTGCGCGAGCGGCGCTCCGTCATGGCGCTCCTGGTAGTTGTGGAAGCGCGCAACCAGGTGCTCCTGCTGCCCGGTCGATGCCACCGATGCGTCAATCTCCAGGGCGTAGGAGCCCATCGGCAGATCGTCCCAGGCCAGCGGAATCTCGTGGGTGCCGCGCGTCGCAGGTCCCTGTGGCCACAACAGCCGCTCGAACAGGGACGGCGAACCATCAGGCTGCAACGGCCGCACACGAACGACCACATCGGCGTCGGCAAACAGCGTGAACGCGAGCACCTGCGGAAGCGCGCAGATCTGGGCCTGGGCGACATCGGCGACCGAGCGCAACTCCAGGTTCGCCGGGAATCGACCTTCTGCCCCACGCTGGCTGAGCGTGCCGGGCTCGACCAAGTCATAACCGGCGATGATCTGCTCACCGAAGTTGAGCGGCAGCTTGGCGGAAGCAATCGCGGCCGGCGAGCCGTCGTGCAGGACCACCTGAACGGTGTAGCGGTGCGCGGGATCGTAGGCCCAGATCCCGGGCAGCGTGATCTCGGCGGTACCGGCATCGTCGGTGCCGGGGTAATTCTCCCCGGCGAGCCAGGTGCTCACGCGTTCGCCATCGCGCTCGATCACCAACGTCGGCAGGATCGGATACTGCGGGCTCGGTGCGGACGCACGCTGCCAGTGATAGCGCACCGTGACCGGTTGCCGCGGATAACCGCTCGGGTCGAGGTCGATCTGCGCCGGCTCGACGGAATCGATCCCCAACTCGATCGAGTGGAATCCCTTGAATTCCCCTTCAAAGTCGAGGCCGCTGTCCTTCTTGAAGCCGACCCACATCGGCGTGTAGTCGGCCTGGTTCGCGCCCTGGTAACGGGTGCTGTAGCGGCCGACTCCCGCCTCGTGCAAGGGCGGCTCGATGCTGCCAGCCTGCACGCGCGTCAGCACCGGGCCATTGTTGCCCGGCTCCCACGGCTCGACAATCGCCGCGCCCGAACGCTCCTTGTAGAAGGCGAGCGGACGTCGATATCCGATCTGCTGCATCGGCGTTGCAGCATCGATCACGCCGCCGTAGCGATCGGTCTGGAACCGAGTCTGCACCCAGTAGGACGCATCGGAACGGGTCACCAGCAGATCGGTGGTCACCTCCGGAATGCCGTCCGCCTGCGCATGCAGGCGATGGATGATCCGTGTTGCGTTTTCGCCGGAGACGCTGCCGGCGATCACCTGCACCGCGTCTGGCGTGCGCCCGGAACTTGGCCGGGACAGCGATTCCTGCCCACAGTTGTCGAGATTGGGCAGCGCATCCATGCAGGCGCCAGGCACGGCAAAATGGGGTGCGAGCGGCGTACCGTCGGACTCGACGATGCTCGACGAGTAGCTGATCGGCACATTGGCGATGTCGTTGCCGTGCGCGTCGATCGGCACCACCCACCACAGCCCGGCCTCCAGCCCCGGCGGATGACCTTGGGGATGGCTGGTCGTGGGCCGGCGACGCTGGGCCAGGGCCACCGGTGCGTCGGGCTTGCCGAGGAAGCGGATCGGCCCGGCAATCCGTCCCGCCAAGCCTTGGCCGGAGAGCAGTTGCGCGTGCACCAGGTTCAGCGCCAGCCACTCCGGGAACAGGTCGTCGGATTCGAGAAAGGTCTGCTGCGCGACCAGAATCCGCGGGGCAAGCCTCGCACGCACCCGGGCAACGCCGAAGCGGTCGGTCGTCGTCTCCAGGGTCGTCGTATCCGGCGCTCCTTCGTCCAATCCGCGCAGCGTGCCGTTGCCGTAGGTCAGCACGAACTGAACCCGCGCACCCTGCACCGGGCGAAAGTCGCGATCGGTGACGCGTACCGCGAGCGGGTCATCGAGCAGGTGGTCGACGACACCGATTTGACCGTCGGTGCTGCCGATGACGTCGATGAAATGGGCCGCTTCCGGGTTCGGGTTCGGCGGTGGCGAGTACGGCGAGCCCAGGGTTTCGGCGAGGAACTGCAGCAACCAGGCTTCCGGCGCCTCGACCGTGGTGCCGCCGGCATAACCGCCGCCGATGAAATAGCCACTGTCGCCGCTCGCCGGGTCGAACACCCGCCACACCGCGCCCTGCCAGATGCCACGAGTCAGCTCCGCGTTCGGCAACTCCACCCGGCGGCCCAGCGCCAACTGGCCGTTGATCTCGGTGCGCAATTCGGCCGGCAACTGCAATGCCGCTGGCAACTGCCCACCGGTTTGCTGCAGCAACGGAATGCCGGCCTCCAGCGCCCAGGCTAGCCCGCGCAGGGTGGACACGGTCGGCACCGACCACTCCTGCTCGAACACGTGATGCTCGAGCGCACTGGCCTGGGCGGCAGCGATCTGGAGGAAGCGGTCTTCCGCCGCCATGTCACCGACCACAACGACATCGAGCGGGTGCAGCACCGCATCCAGACTGACACCCCGGAACTGCAGACGCTGTGGCATCCCGAACAGCCGCTCGACCCGGTTCTCGGTGGTGACGAAGCTGGCCGAAGGGAACGGGTACAGCAGTTCCACGCCAGCCCAGCCGGCGATGCGGCGTTCGTCCTGGTCACGCAGTTGCTGGTAGCGACGCGCCAGATTCGCGAGCAACTCCGCAGCGAGGAACTCGCCATCCGACAGCGCTACCGCGGTCGAAGCGACCGGCGGCGAGCTGCCGGTCCCACCGCCAAGAGCGATCGCCGCATAGCTGCCAGCGATGAAAGCCTGCTCGGCTTCCACCTGACCCGCCGCAGACGAGAATTCCACCGCGACCCGCAGCGAATCCCCCGGCAAGAGGTCCTGAGCGCCGACCAGCAGCGGCTCGCCGTCACGCAAGAGCCGTGGCCGCAACCGAACCAGATAGGCAGGCACCTGACCAATGCCACCGAAGCGCTCGATGATGTCGTGGTCGGCTTCGGTCGCGGGCTGGAACGCCAGCGTGAGACGGGCATTCGCAAAATCGCGCAGGGGCATGGTGATCTCGCGATCGACCGCGGCGCCCTCGGCGCTGCCTTGGTACAGGCGGATGCGCACCTGTTGCAGCATCGCGTCGGTCGGCGTCGCGCTCTCGGCGACCATGCCGATCCATCGCCCGGGCAGGCTCGAAGGCAGCAAGCCCAACGCATCCGCGGAAACCTCGCGGCGCCGAGCCAACGACTCGGCACTACCGCCCTGCCCACCGAGATGGGCATTGATCCGCTGTTCCAGCAAGCCCGCCGGCAACTGGGTGGCGCTCGCGAGCACCGCCTCGCGGATGAACGACTCGGCTTCGATGCCCGCCTGCGCCAGCAAGTCGCCAGCGCCGCTGGTGGCGTGCATCTTGATCGCAGGCGCAAGCGGCACCCAGGCCTCACCGCTCAAATCGTGGGTGGCGCCGCGAAAGTTCGCGTAGGGCACATAGGCACTGACCAGCACGTGTTCGACGCGAAATGCACTCACCATTCCGGCGTCGAGCACCGGTTCGTGGGCGATGCCTGCGGCCGCGAGCAACCGGCCGATCTCGGGAGCCTGCGCAAGCCCGGTGATCGCGGCCAGTCGCGATACCGGCAACTCGATCACCCCCTGTACATAGCGCGCACCGGCGCCGCTGGCGCGAAGCAAGGCGATCAGCAACGAAGCCTGCTCGACATCGTTGCCCGCGCGTGCGGCCAGCGTTTGCGCGGGAGTACGCCGTGCGCCGACATGGAACTCGGTGCGAATCTGGCTGCGCACGAAGTCGTGGATCGCAATGTAATCGTGCCCCAGTTCCGCGGCCGTGGCCACGATCGTGCTGTCGCGCAGATCCGGTTCGGCCGAGCGATCCTCTGCCGTGGCCGGTGCGGCATCGTTGGCGGCAAAACTCGCAGACTGCGCGAGCGTCTGCGGCAGAGAGCGCGGCGCAAGCGCCAGACGCCGGTTGGGCAAGGTCCGGATGCCAAGCATGCGCAGCGGTGTTTCCGGACTGGCCTCGGCCAATCGCTGCTGCAAGCCCTTGCGCAGCGCCGGAACCTGGGCCGGGTCCGCCCCGTGCTCCACGGCCTCGATAGCGAGTTCCAGCGCTGCCAATTCCCCTCCCAACTGTTCGAGGACGCTTTGCTGGCGCGCACGGATCGTCTGGCCTGCCGCGCGCGCATCGACTTCCCGCCGATCCTGCTGCAACTGGTCGCGGGCAAGCGCAATGCGGCCGCGCAGCTCGGAGAGCCCGCGCTTCCACGTATCGGCATCCGCAACTTCCGGATCCAGCCCGCGCAGGACCGAAGCAAGGTCGGCGTGCCGCGTCGCCACTCGTTTGGCTTCACCCGCCGGGGTACGCGAGCGCAATTCAGCGATCAGCGCGGCCGGGCTGATTCCCTGCAGCAACGCCTCGCGGATCGACTGCTCGATCTGGGCAGAGGGCTCCTGCACCGGGGGCTTCCCGCTTCCGGCGGAGATGCCGGCACCAGCGAGCAGGGCCAACCCTGCCAGCCAACGCTGCATCGATCGTGGAACGCGTGGAAATGGCCTCATGACGGTGTTCCTTGGCGGAGGTTCGAAGCGCCGCGAGCGCTCGTGGCCAGCAGTGCGATCAACAGCACCCAGGCAATGGGATGGAAGGGCACCGGCGTCGGCGGGGGCGCACCCGCCACCGCTCGCCCGATGACGAGTACTGGAACGACACGGCTCTGATTGCCGAAGGCGTCCTCGGCCTGCGCGGTGAAGCGATTTTCGCCAAGACCGATCGGCACGCCGTCGATCTGGAATCGACCGCTGACGTCGGCCACGCCCTGCCAGCTCAGCTCGCCCAGGCGAATGCGCACCAGCGCGCCCGCGAGCGTGCTGCCGCTGAATGCGGTCGGACCGGGCTCGGTCGTCGCGCCATCGATCGGCGCCACCACCGTGAGCGGCAACTCGCCGATGACGATGAAGCTGCGCTCGCGCAGCGGCGAGACGTTGCCGGCGGCATCGAACGCCCGGGCCTGGAGCCGATGTCGACCCAATTCGAGCAACGGAATCGCCGCCACATACTGGGTCGCGGCGCCGGCATCCGGCGTCGCGGCCAGCCAATTGCCGTCATCGAATCGCAACTCGACCAGGGCAATCGCACTGAGCCGGTCGCTCGCCTGCAGCGACACCACCGCTCCGGGGGACACGCGTCCATCGGCCACGGGCTGCAGCACGTCCAGCAACGGCGGTTCGCGATCGACCAGATCGAGTTCGTGGGTGTCGAGCTCTCGCGAGATGTTGTCGCCCGGCAGTGTCACCGACAGCGCCAGATGCCGGGACCCGAGACCCCACTCGTGGGTGTCCAGACGGATCGTCTGCAAGCTCGAAGCAACGCTCGGGACATCGAACTGCAGTGGCAACTGCGCCAGCGTCTGACCGTGCGCGAGATCGATGACCTCGAACACCACCGGCAGGCCGAGCAGCGCGTCGCTGCCGGTATTGGTGATCCGCAACGGCACCGGCAATTCATCGCCATTCGCCCAGACGGTTTCGGTCAGCTCAATGCGACCGACCACATCCTTGGGCGAAACACCCAATCGACGCACGCTGACGGCATCGGGTGCACCGATGTTCCCGGCGCGGTCGGTGGCCACCGCCGTCAACGTGTTCGGGCCAGTGAGCAGCGGCACGTTCGCGAACTGGAAGGTACGTTCGCTGCCGATGGCCTGGGTCAACACCTGGTCACCGGCGGTGAGGGTCACGGTGACGAAGGATTCGTCCACGACACCGGCCACCAGCGTCGCTGCCGCCGCGATCGTCGCGCCATCCATTGGTGTCTGGATCTGGATCACCGGCGGCCGGGTATCGATCTCGAAACTGCGGCTGGACTGCGACGTGCGACCGATGGCATCGGTCGCCGTCACCTCAAGCACGTGGATGCCATCCACGCTGATGGGCACGCCGCTGACGTAGGCGACACCGTCCAGGCGAATGCTGCTGGTGGCCAGCGCGATGTCCTCGATGGTGATCTCGGCCTGCACCGGATGCGCGTACAACGCCGATTCCTCGACTCCGCTGATGCTGATGCGCGGCGGATACAGGTCGACCAGGACCTCCCGCGGCGCCGACAGTGCCTGGTTGCCGGCGTCATCTTCGGCGCGTGCGAGAAGCTGCAACGGTCCCTCCACCGCCGCCTGGATCGTGGTCGTGTAGTGGCCGACCTCGGCCTCCGGGGTCATTGCCTGCCAAGCGCCGCCCGCGGCCTGGGCCTGCACCGAGGCAATGTTGCCATGCGTGTCGGAGGCGCCGGCGCGCAAGCGGAATCCGGTGTCCACCACCGCCCCGGCCGCCGGCTCCAGGATCTCGACCTGTGGCGGCAGGACATCGAGCACCTCGACTGCCGCGCTGGCGAGCAGATTCCAGGTGCTGGTGCCACCGGCGTCAGGAATCAGCGCCTCGAGAACGACCAGGTGCGCGCCGGGCAACGTGTCGCCGGTAGTGAACGCCAACGCATCGGCGAGCGCCGCGCCGGGGGCGAGGTCCACCACGAAGGACTGCGCCTGCACGACGTCGCCATCGACCACGCGCAGCAGCTGCACGCGCGCCGGCAGCGCGGCTACAACCACACTGCCGTGGTTGTGGACTTCGTAGCTTCCGGCGAGGGTCTCGCCCAGTGCCACGCTTGCGGGCACCGCGATGTCGCCGCGCAGTGCCGCGCCGGCATTGGGCAGGTAACGGACCGATCGCTCGATCCAGTTGCTCTGGTTGCCGAGGTCGTCGCGGGCGCGGGCGCGGAAGGTGTTGGTCCCCGCGGCCAACGCCACGCGCGGCACGACAAATCCACCCAGCGCATCGGCCACCACGGTCGCGGAATCGGCGCCCAACTCGAAGTCAACCACCGCATTCGCTTCGCTCAGTCCGGACACATCGGTCTCTGCCACCGCGAGCACCGCATCCTCGGCCGGGAAAGTGAACGCGATCACCGGCGGCGTGCGATCGATCTCGAAGTGCAGCTCGCGCTGCGACTGCTGGTCGAGCTGGTCGGTCGCCGTCACCTGCAGGTGGTGCAGGCCATCGTCGCCCACCTCGGTTGCGGAGACGAACGGCTGACCATCGAGCAGGATCTGCGTGTCACGCAGGTGAGCGTCGATGACTTCGATCGTTGGCACCACCGGCGCGTTGCGGCGCTCGCCATCAGTCACGCCACCGATCCGGATTTCCGGTGGCGTGCGGTCCACCTCGAAGGCGACCTGCTGCGGCGTCGCCGCGTTGCCCGCGGTATCGCTGGCAGCCACTTCGGCGACATGCGCGCCATCTGCCAGATCGAGCGGCACGCTGCCGTACTCGTGGCTGGTGCCGGGCATCGCGGACATGGGCATGGCCGCTCCGCCATCGATGCGCACGCTGGCCGCGGCGACGGCGGTCTCGGCGTCGACGATGCCGGCCCGGACCACGATCCCGGCACCGAGCAGCGCACCCGGGGACGGGTGCAGGATTGAGATCAGTGGCGGATTGGTATCCGCGATCTGGAAGGAGGCCTCGGCCAATTGCTGCACCTGACCGTTGTCGGTGACCGACAAGGTCGCCACGTAGGCACCCAAGGCGGCGCCGCCGCCATTGAAATGGCTGCGTCCCACCTGACTCCCTTGCGCCGGCAGGTCGAGGGTGAAGGACGCCTCGCCCAGCGCGGCCTGGCTGGCGAGGTGCACGACGCGCACCACGAACGGCACGCCGGTACGCGCGCTGCCACCCTGATGCAGCACCTGCCAATCGATCAGCACCTCCTCGCCCACATCGAAGGTCGGTTCGGTCGGCACCAGACTGCCACTGAAGATCGACCCGCTGGTGTCGATGCGCTGCACGGTGATGGTTGCGGTCGCACCACGATTGCCTACGGCATCGGTGGCCGTGGCAGCCATCGGGTTCGCGCCGATGACCAGCGGCACCGAGGGGAACCGCGCGACGCCGGTGGCATCGGCCGCGCCCGTCGCCGCGTAGGCGCCAACCACCAGCTCGACCTGCGCCAGCGCTTCGGTGCGCAGCAACACGTCGATCTGCGCCGGCGTGATCGTATCGCCATCCTGCGGCGAAACGAACTGAACCTCCGGAGGCGTGCGGTCGAGCACGAAGCTCCGTGTCGCGCGCGCTTCGTTGCCCGCCTGATCGATCGCGACCACCGACAACAAGTGCTGCCCGTCGACGCCCACTTCGGTGCCGCTCACGTAGGGCGAGCCATCCAGCAGGATGCTCTCGCTCGCGGGATTCTCCTCGACGATGGTGACCAGCGGGGTCAGCGGCAGGTTCGAGACCTGTCCCTCGCTGACGCCATCGATCTGGATGCGCGGCGGAGTGCCATCGACGCGGAAGTCGCGATCGAACATGGACGACTCGTTGCCGGCGCGATCGAGCGCACGGACGCTGGCACGATGCGCTCCGTCCGCGAGACCGCCGAACGCTCCGCCGTACAGACCATCCTCGCGCAAGGCCACTTCCACCGGCCCCGCACCATCTAGCGCGATCTCGACGCGCTCGACGCCGGAATGCGCGTCCAGCGCCAGCGCGGCCAGGTCCGATGGACGTCGCACCCACGCGTCCGCGAGCGGCAGTCGCCACTCGACCTGCGGCGGCAGGCCGTCGACCACGTTGATGCTGCGCGTGACCAGCAGCTCCCACGCACTCGCGCCGTCGCGGCGTGCGTCCAACACCGCCAGGTAACTGCCGATCGGCAGGTTCAGCAGCGTCAGGTCCAGCGTTCCCGACAACGGCGCATCGACTGCAACGGTGCCAGCGACTTCGGCGCTGCCGAGCTGCTCGACGGCATCCGCATCGAACAGACGCAGGCGCAACGAACTCAACAGGACCGGCGCGCCGCTGCCCAAGGACGCGGAGTAGCCAACGCTCGCCGCCCTTCCTGCAACCGGGACGGCGGGATTGGGCGCGATCGAGCCCACCAGGCTCACACCGCCGGTGGCGTCCACGATCTGCAGGCTGGAACTGGCCCGGGCAAGCGGCACTCCAGCCTCGATCAGCTCGACGCGAAGACCGTACACGCCCGCCACGCTCACCGGCTCCCAGGACTCGGGCAGCTGGATGCGATAGCCCGGCAGCAACGTGGTCAGGGCGCGGTTTCGGGTTTGCACGACGCTGCCGTCCGGGGACAGCAACCGCGTGACCAGAGTCGCTGCAACGATGGGCGCGTTGCCGCTGCGGAAGTGCAAGGTGCTGCGCGAAGACGCCGCGGCGCCGACCACGATGGATGGCTGCACCGGCTGAATGCCGAGCTGCAGGTCGCGCACTGCGCGAATCTCGAATGCGGCGACGCGTTCGGCCACGGGCTGGCCCGCATGGTCGGCAAGGTCGGCACGAATCGCGTAGCTGCCCGCAGCGACTGCGGGCGAATCCCAAAGCACTGGCACTGCCAACTGCTGTCCTGGACCGAGATCGCGAATGGTGGTGCTGCCGAGCGAAGTCAGCAGGCGCCCACTGGAGTCCACCGCCGAGAGTGCCAACGCGCCCGAGAACACGGCGCCGGCATTGGTCACGCGAGCGCTCCCGGTGACGTCACCACCCGGCGCGAAGCCGGTCGAATCCAGCACCAGTTCCAGCACCGGAGCAGAGGTAGCCGAGACCAGCAGCGAAGTGGATGCCGCATTGTTGAGCTCGTTCGATTCCGCCACCGCCTGTGCGGCGTCGGCGCGTGCGGTCACGCGGCAGGCGCCGATGCGCTGCGGAATGCCTAGACCGCGACTCAGCAGGACCGATGCGCCAGGCTCCAGCGCCGGCAGCGTTGCCGGCGGATCGAGGCGTTGGGTCTGGCCGTCGGGCTGCATCAGCTCCCAAGACAGGGTGCTGGCGTTCGCGCGTACGGCGCCGAGATTGCGCACCGTGGCGAAGACAGTGAATGCCGTGCCGAGCGCCCCGGCTTCCGGCATGGCATGGATTTCCGCAGTACTGATCGACAGGTCCGGCTTCGCGGTCACGGCCCGAACCAGGTCACCGCGTGTCGAAGGCAGCGAACTCCGGCCTTGGGCATCGACCGCGACTGCGGTCAGCTCATTCACGCCGTCGAGCATGGCCAGCTCGGGCGCACGCCAGGAACCGGCTTCGTCGCGAAGCCCGAGTCGTCCGGAATCGTCAGCCAGCAACAGCCGACCTGCGCGCGCGCCCTCCAGTCGGCTGACGAATTCGATCGGCGCCGCGAACGCCCGCTGCTCCAGCAGGCTCTCGGCGTCGCGCACGCTGATGCGCGCATCGAGGCCAGCGACGGCGATACTGGCCCCCTCGTCGACCCAAGCCGCAGCGTTGCCGATACCAACCACCACGGTAGTGCCATCGAGGCGGGTATGGCGGATGCTCATGGCCGCGCCTTCGTCGGAGGCCCAGAGCAAGCGGCCGCTGCGCTCGTCGAGATCGATATCGAAGTTCGCGGACTGTTCGGCGATGCGAACCGCGGCACCGCTGGCCACGTCGATGCGCCAGATGCTGCCATCCGGACCGCGCGCTGCGAGCAGACCGAGTGCCTCGGCAAAATCGACGGTCTCGATCATCAGGCTGTCGAATCCTTCACCAACGATCGCGTGCAACGCACCGCTCTCGATCTCGACGATCCACCAGCCGGTGGTTGGCGTGCCATTGACGTCGGCATCGCCTTCCACCAGCGCATGCTGCAACGCCGAATCGACCGCAACCCGCCCGATCCAGCTCAACGGCAGTTCGATCGATCCGCGCGCCGTGAGTTCAGGCAGCTGGTGGAGCCGCAGTTGCGGTTCCCCGCCCGCATGCGTCACGAGCAAGTCATCGTCGGTCCAGCCCACGGCCGCGCCGGTCGTGCTGAGGTTCACCAAGGTTCGTGCAGCTTCCGGCGCGGCATTAGGTTCGGGCAGCCCGAAAACCGCATCCGGCGCGTCGCCGCCGAATACCCAGGCGCCGCTCGGCGAGCTCTGGATTCGTCCATGCAGATAGGAATCGTCGAAGCCGCGCATCACCGCGTCGGCCAATGCGCTGACAGTGCCGATGCTCTGGTCGTTGCGACGGACGCGCACGGTCACGCCCGGGTGCGCCACGCCGGCGACCAGCACGCGATCGCGGCGGATGCCCGCCGACTCGCCCCCGCGCACCGGGGACCGCAGTTGCGGCGCCGCGATGCCCACCGGCACGCCACTGACCGGATCGGTTTCGCCGCTTTCGTTGCCAGCGGCATCGATCGCCTGGATCGTGTACCAGTAGCGGGTGTCGTTGGTCAGTCCGCGATCCACGAGTTCGGTCTGCGGCAGCTCGGCGATCTGCGCCCACGGCCCGGTTTCGGCGAGCGCGCGGCGCACGCGATAGCGGACCGGCGGCGTGCCGTCACCAGCGCGCCAGGTGACACGCAACGCCTCGCCCTCGGGCAGCGCCGTCACCGCCGGATCGCGCGGCACACCCGGCCCCGCCCCGCCAAAGCTCAGGGTCACTTCGTTGGATGCGGCGCTGCGGTTGCCAAATGCATCTTCGGCATAGACAACATAGGTATCGCTGCCGTTCGGCCGCGGCGCATCGACGAAGTCGAGCACGCTGGAAGGCACCGTGGTCCGGTGCTCGCCATCGCGCATCAGTCGATAGATGGCGACATCCGGCGCAGTGCTGGCGGTCCAGCTCAGGCGTGCTTCCTGACCCAAGGTCTCGCCACTCAATACCACCGCGTCCGGCGCAACGGTGTCGCCGATGTCAATGCTGGCCTCAGGCGAGCGTTCGCTCTCGAAGCCAAGCGCGTTCACCGCGCTGACGCGATACGGGTGATGCCCGTCGAGCACCGAGTTCGTGAAGTTCGTCGCCGGAATCAGCGGATGTTCGCGCAGACGGACCTCGGCCAGTGAAACCGACGGCCCAAGGGCCACGACCTGCTCCACGACCAGACGCAACTGGGTCGTGTAGTACGGCGTGGCGAACTGCAGCAGGTGTTGCGCGTCCTGCGGTCGCTCGACGCGCTGCAGCGGCACATAACCGATCTCGGTGTAGGCCTCGATGCGATAGCGCTGCGGCACCCGGCCTTCCATCCAGTCCAGCGACATGCCGGAGACCCAGCGTGCAGAGGGCAGCGAGAGGATCAGCACGTGGCGCTCGACATGGTCCTGCGACCAGTAGCTGGTGTGGTGCATCCAACCCGTTTGCGGATCGCCGTCGGTGGCGAACGGCCCCTCGGAGTCGCCCTCGCTATCGACCGATTCCACGTCGGCAATGGCCGTTTCGCCAAGCAGTGCCTGATCGCGATACCACAGGCGATAGCCGACGACGTCGGGCTCC
The DNA here is from genome assembly GCA_016182785.1 of Lysobacterales bacterium. GTDB lineage: Bacteria > Pseudomonadota > Gammaproteobacteria > Xanthomonadales > Ahniellaceae > JADKHK01. The sequence goes on from JACPFU010000033.1 coordinate 74,623, forward strand.
GGATTCGCATTCCAGCTGGCAGTCACCTCGTGACCGGCAGCCGCGAGCGCGAGCCCGGTCGGTGTCGAGGGCGGCGCTCCTCGCAACACCTGCACCGTCGCGGCCCGGCTGCGATTGCTCTGCGCATCCTCGAGACTGAGATCGAAGCGTGTGCGCCCCATGACCACGGCAACACCGGCGAGCGCCTGGTCGTTCCCTTCCGGAAGCGCAACTGGGCCGAATGCGCGCGTGCCGCCCGCATCCTGCTGCTGACCACCCAACACACCGGCGCGTGGCGTGGAGACCCGCAACTCGACAGTCTCGGTTCGGATCGGGGAATACGGCGTCGGGACGACGATGGTGAACACCACGGCATCGTCGGAAGCCGAAGGTTCGCCGACGTTTTCGTGGGCATCGACGGCGAGCACGCGGTACTCGTAGCGTCCGTCCGGTCGGTCCTGATCGACATGCGCCACGGTGCCGGCGGGCACCTCGGCGATGTCCTGCCATTCCGTGCAATCGGCACACCAGCGACGCTGCACGCGGTAGTGCGCAAGGTCCGCATCGGCCACCGCCGACCACTGCAGGTTCACGTCGCCGCCAAGTGCCGTGGCCGAGAGCGTAGGCACCGTGCCGGGCGGCGTGCGATCCACGCGGCGCACGTCGACTTGCGGCGGGGTCGGGTCTTCGAGGCCCTCGGAGTCGCGTGCTTCAGCGCGCACTTCGTAGACGGCGAACGGCAATGCACTGGCATCCCACTCGACGCGGTAGGGCCGAGCTGCGACCGGACTGCCGATCGGAATCCAGTCCGGTTCACCCTGGCGTCGCTGCGAGAAGCGCACTTCGACCACGTCCTCGTCGTCGCTCTCGGCGCTGATCACAATCACCGTGGTGAACTCAGTGCCGCTTTGCGGCGAGACGATGCGCACTTCCGGCGGCCGGCCGGAGAAGACCAGGTCGGCCGGCTCGGACGGACCACTGAGATTGCCGGCGCGATCTATCGCGAACACCAGCCACTCGTGCCGACCGTCCGGCAGCCCCGGTTGCGGATAGGTCGTGGCCGGAATTGCGATGTCGCGCAGATCCTGCGGCAGTGACGAAGCATTCACCGGATTGCCGTCGCGCAAGAGCACGTAGCCAAGCAGGTCCGGCTCGCTGTTCGGGTTCCACGAGACCGTCGCATCATTGCCGCCAATCGGCGTCGCGACCAATCCGGTCGGCGTTGCCGGCGGCAGATTGTCGACCTCGATGGCGACCGCCGCGGTGGCCTGGTTGCCGCGCGTATCCTCCGCTTCGAGCACGAAACGGTAGTGATCGCCCTCGGCGGCAGCACGGCTGTCCCAACTCGCCAGCACGGCGCCTTGCACCGGATTGGTCGACTCCAGCAGCAGGCTGCGACTCGTGCCCGGCAACGGGCCTTCGAGATACAGCCGGTAGCGGTCGAAGTCGTCCTCGGAATGGGCGGTGCCGATCACATCGACCAGCCCCGCGACGATCGCCGCTTCGCCAGGCGACTGGATCACCGCCAGCGGCGGCTGGCGATCGATCACGACTTCGGCCCGATTCGACGGCGCCGATTCGTTGCCGGCATGGTCGACGGCGGTGACGCGGTAGCCGATGCGGCCATCCGGCACATCGAGATCGGTGTGCTGCGTGCCGACGATCAGGTCGGTGTTGAGCCGGACGCCATCGCGGTAGAGCACATAGCCGGCGAGGTCCGGGCTATCCGAGGCGGTCCAGTTCAGCAGCACGTCGGTGCTGCCCTGGCGCGTGGCCACCAGCTGCAGCGGCGTCTGCGGCGGCGTGGTGTCGCGACTGACGCGACGGCGCACGACAGTTTCCAGCCCGACCGCGTCGCGGGCGACGACTTCGATGAAGTAGTCGTCGTCCTCCACCGCGAACGGCACATCGAACAGCACGCCGTCCTCGACCGCCTGCGTATTCGCGGCGATGTCGGTGAAGTGGCCAAGGTCGGCCATGGCCTGGGTCGCGATGCGCAGGTGGTAGTCGGTCAGGTGGGCGTCGCCGACGCTGCCCGTCACCAGCAGTCGGTTCGATACGACGGTACCGTCCACGGGTGCAGTCAGCACCACCACCGGCGGGGTACGGTCGATCTCGAAGTTGCGCAGAACTTCGGCTTCGTGTCCGGCACGATCACGAACGCGCAGTCGCAACTGATGCGCAGCCTCGGGTCGCAGCAGCGACAGGTTGGCGAGGTTGGCCGCATCGACCGGCTGTTCGAGCAGCGCAAGACGTTCCCAGGCGCCGGTGCCGCCGCTCTGGCGCAGTTCGAGCTCGGCGCGTTCGAAGTTCAGGTCGGTGGCGCTGCCCACAATCGCGAACTCGGTGAGCACGCCGCCGATCACGGCGCCGGCGGTGGGCGCATCGATCGCCGCCACCGGTGGGGTGCGATCGATGGTGAAGGCAAAGCTCGCTTCGGCATGATTGGCCACGACATCGTCGGCAACCAAGTTCAAGGTGTGTTGGCCCTCCGGCAAGTCTTCCTGGGCGAGCAAGGTCGCACGACCGGCTTGGCCGAGTGCGCCCGAGCGGTCGCCAAGCTGCCACTGCGCGCTGCCGAAGTTGCGCTCGATCAGCTCCAGTTCGAGCGATCCGGTTCCTTGCGAATACGCCGCGGACGGCGATAGCAGACGCCCCACCGGCGCGGTCAGATCGATTTCGACCGGAACCGCCACCGTCTCGGTGACCAGCGGATCGAGCGCGCTGTGTGCGGTCAGCTCCAGGTGAACCACGCCACTTTGCAGCGGCAGCGGCAGGCCGGTGCCGTCCCAGTCGAACTGGAACGCGCCCTGCGGCTTGGGCTCATTGCTGACCAGCGTGGTCAGCACTGTCCCGCCCGGGGACTTGACCCGAATATCCACGGCCGCCGCCTGCGCCAACGCATACTCGAAGCGCGTGCCATCAAAGCGCCCGTCGCCATTCGGCGAGAACACCCTGGGCGTAGCCGAAGCATCCGCAATCAGACTCACCGTCCTCGGCGCCAGATTCACCGGCATGTCCACCGTGCTCTGGTTGCCCACCGCGTCCACCGCATGGAACTGCATCACCACCGGCCCGGACAGATCGCCGCGATTCCAGAGGAAGGGTCGATCGATCGGCGGTCCAAAGAACCCGCTGCTCATGATCAGAGACGCCTGCGCCGACTGATCGATCACCCGCACTACGGCTTCTCCGAGCGATTCGTCCGCAACGAAGAAAGCAATCGGAACCAGCAACGAGTACGCCGTCGCGTCGGGCTGGGGCGCGTAGATTTCGATCTCGGGCGCGGTGGTATCCACGCGGACTCCAATATCGAACTCCGTCTCGTGTCCACAAGAATCGCTGGCCACGAAGCGCAACAAGCCGTTGCCGTCCGGCACCGGCGACCCGTCTTCCAATCGTCCATTCCAACGGTAGGAAAACGGTGTGACGCCATTCTCCTGCCCTACCGAAACCTCTGCCAAGCGCAGGGCAGGTCCATCCCCGGACGCCAGGTACTCGATCCGCAGGTTGGCCGGCTCACGGAATTCCAGCTCGACGTCGACGAACTGGTATTCGGGCTGCCCGGTGGGATTGATCACGTGGAAGAAATCGCGATCATCCCCTGTGACCATCAACAACGAATACTGCGTGGTCGAATGACTGGAAATGAACTCCGCATCCAGGTTTGCGTCGGCGAGGAACGAAACGCTCCGGCAAACCTGTGCACCTGACCAGCCAACAGCGCGAAGATCCAAGGACATCGGTCCACTCAGGTCGTCAATCGTCGACCATGCCTCGGGGAAATCCTCCGATTCCAGGTAGATCCAGGGCGGAGTGGCATCGCTGTCCGGATCCAGCCTTCTGTAGGTCATCCTGCTGACCCCCCAAGGCAACCATGGGTCCGCGACTTCTGGGGAGATGTAATGGACAGCGCGGTAGAAGCTCCCATCGGAGTCGGACCAAGGTGCTTCAGGCATGCCAGTCCAGAACACCGACTGGGCGGGAACGCCGGGCCGAGGATCCGGATCCTTCGAATACATCCACCCCATCCAGCGCGGCCCGGCGTCTGGCGACTGCGGCCACCGCATTCGGGCGCTCAGGGCGAAGCCGTTCGGCTGTTCGACGCGGAAGGACGGACCGCGGAGCTTCCCTGGACTCCCAAAGATGCACTCGCGCTGTCCCTCGAGCGGATGGAGTATTTCGATGGAAGGCAGACTTCGAGACACGGGCAATGGCACTCGGAATCGGTAAGGAGCACCGAGATCGAAGTAGGCCGTGGTTTCGATGAAGTGAACACCATCCTCCAGGTCCTGAGTCGACACTTCGTCGTGGAACAATGCGTCTCGAAGGCAGAACGGCATCTCGGCGCAGGGAAGATCATCGACGAATGCCTGCGACTCGTCGAATAGCGTCAGCGCCTCGCCGTCGCGGGAGACACGCTGCACGCGGAAGCGCGTGAGTCGGCGCTCATAGGGCACCCCGATGCCTGCGTTGACCCGCACCTGCTCGGCAGCTTGCACGCCACATTCCTGAACGATCGGTTCCACGTCCAGGATCGCGGGCGCCCTTGGACATTCGAATGGGCGCCAATGCTCTCTACCCCATTGGTCGCGCGCGAACACTTCAAGCCGATCGCATCGAACAGAGAGCGCCCACAGCCAGCGCCCGTCGCGTACCTGAAACAATCTGACGTCACCGGCCTCCAAGGGCCTCTTGTGATTGGGTCTGAACGGATCGCTGTCGTCAAAGACCCAGCCGTTAAGCCTCGGCGCGTAGTCGATCCCATCGAACTGCTCGCATCCGACGAGCAAGGACTCTCCGGCTCGAACCAGTCCGGCTCCGGCATCGGGGTACAAGTCGTGGGCGCAATCCCAGTGCAACCCATCTGGAAACGGCAGCATTCCGAAGTTGCTGATCATCCCGCGCAGTGGGTAGGACAGCCACTCCGACTGGATGGGCCCGGCGTTGGACTCGGCCGTGATCGAGACGGAGAAATTCTCGGGTCGGTCCGTAAATTCCGGATCGATGACCAGGCGCCAGCCGCGCCAGTGCTGCAGCACCGAAACCACCCGCGCCGCGCGCGGAGGTCGGCCATCCATTTCGATCAGCGCACCCAGCGAGCGGGCTTCCGCGTAGGTCGGCACGGCGACATCGACGATCGCCAGCTGCCCGCTCTCCGCGCTAGCGACCTGATTCCACTCGAAGCAATTGTCGTCTTCCAGTTCCGGTGGCGTGAAATCGCACTCCGGAAACTGGTGTTCTTCCAGTGCGACCACACCGCTCTCGGTCCAATACTTGATCACCCACAAGTCGGGTGCCGGCTCCGGAAACGCCGCCGCAGAAACATTGCCGGCGAGATCCTGCTCGATTACACGCAGATCTCCTTCGGTATCCAGACTCGCACTCCACTCGCGCGAGCTGTTCAGAGTCGGAACGCGGATGGAGCCTCCATCCGCGGACCCGAGCCGAGTCTGGCCCTGGTTCAGGTCACTGGGGGTCCAGCGAAGCTGCTGCTCATACCCCCCGGTTGGATGCAGGACGCGTCCCTGTCGCGTCGATAGCACCGGCGTCTCAATTTCAACCACTTCTCGAGAACCCCGCACGAGGCTCGGTGGGGTCACGTCGAGAACCACGTTGCGCGCGAACCAGGGGCCGAGGGCGACGCGGTATTCGCCTTCGGGGACGCGCTGACCGTCGTTGCCGCGGCCATCCCAGTGGCGTTCGACACGGCCGGCATCGGCATGTTCGACGGGCTCGCGGAACACGACCTGGCCGCCGGCATCGCGCACTTCGAGTGCCACCGTGGTCGGGCGCAGCACGGTGTAGGCGATGTCCACGGTGTCCTTGACGCCATCGCCATTGGGTGACACGTAGCTCGGCGTCATCACCACGTCGGTGATGTCGGCACCCTGCATCACCATCGCCCGCGCCTCGCTCCAGGCGCTGTTGCCGGCGCGATCGCGCACGGTCAGCCGCAGGCGATAGTCGCCCGGTTCCGGTGCCGCCCAATACATCAGCTCGCCTTGTCCAGGCTCGCTGACCGCGCCACCGATCGGATGCCAGGCACCATTCTGGTCGGCGCGCGTCCATTCCACTTCCCAGGACTCGAGGTTGCGATCCATCGCGACACTCGTGAGCTCCAGCGCGCCCTGGCGGGAACGGACTCGCAGCGCGGCCAGATCATTGGCGCCCGAAATCCGCGTACTGCGCGCACCGCTCGGCGCGGAGACCAGGAACGCCTGTTGCCGCGCCCAGTTCGGTTCCGACAGCGAGACGGGATCGCCATCGGTGCCCACGCGAATGCGCGCGTCGGCCCAGAGCTCGTTGGCTGCGCCGATGCCGCTGCCATCCGCGAAATGTTCCTTCGCGCGCAGGCGCCAGTCCAGGACATCCAGCGTCGTTTCGATATCCAGCGATTGATAGCGCTCGATGTCCTCGGCAACTGCCAGAGGCCAGTTGTTTCCGTTGCTGTCGCTCCGGCCCAGATCACCACCCAAACGCGTCAGTTCACCGGGGGCAACATCGATACGCACGTATTCGCGCACGCCGGGAATAGCCCACCCCTCCTGGCTCAGGATCGTCTGACTGAAGCCGACCACGACCTGATCCGGGCTGACCCATAGGTCGTCGTCAGGCGCGGCGTATTCACACGGCCATTCTCGGCCGTCGACGACATGATCGAAGTGCAGCAGTGCTTGTGTACCCGATTCGGATTCGGTCGTCGCCAGGAACTCCGACGCGTACCCTTGATGCTCGAACAGCGTCGGCTGTGGGAACTGACGCGTTGCGCCGGTGGACATGTCCACCAGATGCAGTCGCTTCCCCGCGTAATCCACGACCACGGCCTGCTGCTGCAACCCGTCTGCTTTCGAGGCCATGCTGCAGCTTCCGGCGGCGGCACGTTCGGCCACCGGTAGCACGGCGCCATCGCCCAGCGGGCGCCATTCGAATCGCTCGCGGCCGCCGTCCCAGCGGTGCACCAACGCACCGCTGGCGGAAACCGAACGAACCTCGGCCTCCTCGGCATCCGCGAGCACCACCTTGGCCGCCACGCCCGGGTCGAGCGCAACGACGTGCAACTCGGTTCCGCGGCTCTTGCCCACGATCAGCCGTCCGCTATCGATCCGCAGCAGATCACCGCGCACGCCCTCGGTGCGCAGATTGGTACGCGCTCCGCTCTGCGCATCGACCACCACCGCACGGACCGAATCGCCCCCCTGCCAGAGCAGGACGCGACCGCCACCGAGATCGTGGAAGTCCTGGAAGATGTCTTCGACTTGCCCAAGCGCCATCGGTGCCGAGCTCGTGGCCAGCAATGACGCCCGCCACAGCCGGAGCTGCCCTGGGGTTGCCCGGGTAGTGAAGATCAACCACTTTCCGTCAGCGACAATCGAGGCCGACCACAATCCGCCGCCATTGGCCTCGGCCCAAGCATGATCGACGATCACGTCGAAGGTGTTCAGCAGCGGATCAACTCGGAACCACCCGTGCAGCCGCCGCTCATGATGCGGATCCTGAGGATCGATCGGATCCCGCACCACAATCGGCGCCCGAGCCGAAGCAAGCGGACTCGGCGCGACCCAGCCCAGGCTGTCGGGCATGCTTGCACGCAACTCGAACTGCGTGCCCACCGCCTCGACGAAACTGCTGCGGTCGGTATCCAGCACCACGCGCACGCTGGCGAGTGGCTCGCCGGTCGCGGCCATGGCCTGTACCCGGTACTCGCCGTCGCGCGCGCGCCGGCCTTCGTCGGTCAGGCCATCCCAGGTGACGCCGCTGCTGGAACCCGCCGTGATCGCCTCGGGGCCGAAGCGTCGGACCACGTGATCTGCGGCATCGCTGACCAGTACCTCGGCGACTGCAGCCGACAGCGCACTGAACACGAGATCAGTCGTATCGCGCACGCCATCGCCGTTCGGCGAGAAGTAGGGCTCGGTGGCGAAATTCGCCGCGGTTTCCTGCAACAAGCGGATCGCGACATTGTTGTCCTCGCGGCCCTCGCGGACGCTGCCGAGCGGATCGGCCACCAGCGTCACCTGGCGGATCGCCGGAAGCGCTGTGCGCGTCCAGGAAACCTCGGCCGACACGGTCGCAAAGCCCTCGATGCGATCGAACAGCACCGGCGTACCGAGCAGCTGCCCGGCCGCAGCTTCGCCGGCATACAGACGCAACTCCACGCCGAGCGCAGCCTGGGCGCCGAGATTGCGCACCTGCAATGCGGCGCGAACCGTCTGACCATCGACCGGCACACTGGGCGTAAGCCGGATGCTGGCCGTGGTCAGAGCAAGATCGGGCAAGCTGCGAATGACGACTGCCTTGAATGCGACGTTGTCCGATTCGTTCGACTCGGCAATGGCCGCATCCGCATCGACGCTCAGGAACAGATTCTGCGCACCGAACTCCTGCAGCTCCGCCAGCGGTATCGTGATGGCGCGCTGACTGCCCGCCGCCATGCCTTCCGCGAGCACAATGGAACCGAGCGACCTGCTTGCGGTCAGCGTCGACCCCACCAGCGCGTCAATGCGCACGGGCGTGGCAAACGCGCTGCCGGTATTGCGCACGATTCCGCTCAGAGCACCAACACTCCCCTGATCCAGCGGCGCCGGATCGGTGACCAGGTACGCAGCGTCCACACTGAGGTTGGGAGACGTCGGATCGAGCACGTCGAAGGTCAGGCTGGCGCGCTGGTTGTCCGGGTTCGCCTCGGGCGGCACGTTGCCGCCTACCGCCTCGACCGTCAGCGTCGTCGCACCGAGCCGCTGGGCGATGAAGCGCACCGTGCGCGTGGTTTCTGCGCCACTCGCGAGCTGCACCACGATCGGATCCAGCGTCTGGGTGAGGTCCGCGTAGGTCAGCGTCGGACGCAACTCGAAGTTCCCGCTCGCCAGGGCGCCACGATTGCGCACCGTGATGCTCACTTCCGCCGGTTGCCCGAGCTGCGCAGGAGGATTGCGCAGCACCAGGTCGGCCGCCAGCAATTCGATGTCGACGTTCTGGTCGCGCGGAATCGGCAGGTTCAGCTCGTTGTTGTCTTCCCGGAATTCGGCGATCGCGTTCTCCGGGTCAACCACCAGCACGATGTAGGCCGCGTCTTCGGCTTGCATGTCGTAGGCCAGGCTGACCTCGACCTCGGACTGCGCCGCCAGGTCCAGCGTCTGGCGCGCACGCTCGACGCGCTGTCCCGATCGCAGCGCATAGAGCGCTACCGGCAACTGGGTGAGCGCAAGGCCACCGAGATTGCGCACGCGACCGCTGACCACGACCTGCTGCGGATAGCTGTTGATCGTGGTGGGCTCGAAAGTGAAGGAACCCGTCGCAAATCCGGCGTCGACCAACCCCTCCACGGACGCAACGGTGATCGATTTGGAGAGGCGGTTGTCCGTCTCGTTCAACTCGGGTTCCTGGTTCTCCGGATCGATCTCCGCGGTGATCTGGCGCGCTCCTGACAAGCCCAGCGTCGACCAAGTGCGTTCCACTCGAATCGTCTCGCCCGGGTCGAGCGGAGGCAGAGGAACCGGACCACCCAGCGCAGTGTCACCATCCCGCCATTGCAGCGACGTGCCGCGTGCGTGGGCATTGCCATCATTGATGACCTGCACCACAAGACGCACGTCGTCACCGGCATGGGGCTGAGCCGGAATCGTGCCCATGTCGCTCCAGTCGAAGCGCAAGTTGGGGGCGCTGCCGATCTGCAGTGCCTGCATCACCTCAGCAGTCGTCAACACGCTCCCTGAGAAATCCCCATCCAGTCGCTGCAGTCCCTCCAGGTATTGGTGCGTTATCGCCGCTTCGGGCATGCCCACCAGTCCCGGGAGCAGCCAGGCGCTGGCGATGCCATCGGCATCTCCAGGGAGCGCGCCATTCGGCTGCAGCTGCGTGCGCAGCCAGGCGATGGCCGACGAACGGATGGCCGCGATAGCATCACCTTGTACCCAGTGCAAACGCGATGCGACGTAGGCGGTGGTCGCCACATGCCCGCGCCCACCGGCCGCCACGCCAAAACTGCCGTCTGGGTTCTGCATGGCCAGCAGACTGGCGATCTGTTCACTGGTCGCGGAAGCTTGGCCTGCGCCCATCGCTGTCGCCACGTCCCAGGGGCTACGCTCGAACCAATCCGACAAGCCGACTTCGCCGAACCGATCGCGTTCGCCGAGCTGTTGCGACAGAGCTGCGTCCCCGGCGCTTGGCGCTTCGAGGACTACGCCGGATTTCCAACGCAGATCCTCGAATTGGCGTGAAGGCGCGTCCCTGAGGAAGATTCTGGCCTGATAAAGGCGCCCGTACCCGCCACCCTGAAACGATGCCAGCGCCTGGATTGCCGATGCCGTGGCTTGAATCCGCGTCGTCGCCTTGTCGGTCCAACCATCGTCGACTTGTTGCTTATCGCGTAGCCAAGCTGCGGAGCGCGTCGCCGAGAATGGGCAGTTCGAGCAGGGGGCACTGCCGGTCAGCGGCTCGGGGACCACCGAGGAAACCGGGTGCCGGGGGAGGTTGCGGATCGCCAGAGACGCGCGACCGCGGGTCATTGCCGCAAATCGCTGTTCGAGATCGCGCGCGAATCGCCAGAGCCGTGCCGGCGCATCGGCACGCAACCCTTGACCGGGCCGCAGCACGAGCATCAGCCCTGCAGTCAGCTGCTTCGGCGAAGCCGCCACACCTGGCTCACGAATGCCGTTCGCGGCGACGACGTCGTCGATCGAGAATGTCCGCAGTTGTCCGGGAGTCTGGAACCCAAGCTCGGGTAGGTCGGTGGGGGCTGCACCCTCCCCGTTCTCGATCAGCTGGATCGGCCCCACTTCGCTGGCAGCCAGGAAGCCGGCAAGATACAGATCCAGATTCGACAATCGGCGCCGGACTTCGGTGGCTTCGAACCGGCCGTTCGTCCCCGCTTCCCAGCGGGCGCCGTACATCACCGACGCGTTCGTATCCAGAAAGAAGTTCCAGTGCGCCTGATCCCTTCCGAGTAGCGCGTTCGTAGCGATGCCCTCGCGCATCACCAGGGGTCGAGCCGTCCAGCGGTGCATCAGTTCGTGGATCGCCACATCGAGCAGCCGCGAATATGCGGCATCAGCCGGCCGCCATTCCCAGCGGTCCAGCATCGCCATATCGATGTAGGTCTGCAGCCGGCCGCTGCCGCTGCCGAAAGCCGTCGATTGATCGGTCAGCGGCATGCCGATGCCGCGCGTGTCGTTCTTGACGATGTTCGCGAACGCACTGGCATCACCGGTATCGAAATCGAAGTCGGTGAACGTGATCAGAAGATCGACGTCGTCCTGATTCCCTGCGAAATAGGTGCTGGACAATCCGGCCCGCGACTCCATGTTGCCGCGGTCGTAGACACCGTCGTACGACAACACGGTGAGGCCTTCGACCTGGGTGACGACCGCTGCGCTCTTCGCGGCCATCGCGACGCGGGTCGTGTCCAGCTTGTCTGCGAGCATCACGTCCGACGCCAGAGCGGGAGTCTGCGCGGTAATGAGCGTCGCCGCGAACAGCGACAACCGTGCCAGTTGCTGACGCCATGTCGGGAAGCACCTGCAGGCGGCCAGGCTCGATCGATCCGTCATCAGACGCTCCCTACTCCGCATTGGAGGACCGCCGGCCAGCGCGCGAATCCGATGACGGCTTCGCAACGAACTTGGCGTGATCGCCTTGGTCCATATCGGGAAGCCTGATGACCACAGTGGTCTCGGTCGAAAGCTTCGGCACTGCGCGCAGACGTGCCAATGCGCCTTGCCGAACCTGCAGCAACACCGGCGCCTTCGACTCAGGCTCGGTGTACTCGAGAAGGACTAGCAGCCTGTTGAAAATCCCCCACGCCACGCATGGCTGTCAGGCACAAAGCTTGCGATACCTGCGCGGTTTTCCGGAACGGATGGAGCGCGATGCGCGGAGCCGATGTAACTCAGGAAGCACTGTTCACGACGGTCAG
>JACPFU010000034.1 GCA_016182785.1 Lysobacterales bacterium
AACCAATGGTGGCCCAGGGTGCACACGCACCCTCTCGATGAGGCCTGATACATAGATGCAGCCGGCTTCCGGCGATCAAAGCGGCGTTGACGAACGGGGCGAGTCCATACATAGGAGCGGCACTTTGCCGCGACCGGAGACGCGACCGGAGCCGCGACCGGCGACGCGACCGGGGTCGTTCAGACCCCGATCGGGTGCCAGACGGTCTTGTATTCGACGCTGTCGAGCACGCGTTCGAGTGCGAGCAGGGGTTGCGCGGGGGCGATGCAGCGCTTCATGTTGTCGGCGGCGGCGCGTTCCAGTTCGGTGCGGCGAACGGGCTCGTCGCGCAGGAACAGCAGGCCCTGGATTTCCATGTGGCTGGCGAACTGCGGGGTCAGTTCGGCGGCGTCGCCGCTGAGCAGGTTGATCACGCCACCGGGCAGGTCCGCGGTGGCGAAGGCCTCGCCGAACTCGGCGACCAGGCCGCCGCTCGGGCCGGGCAGCAGCGCGATCGCGCTGTTGCCGGCGGCGATCACCGCGGCGATGCGCGCAGCGACCGCGATCGGGTCGGGTGCGTCGGGGAACAGCAGGCCGACCACGCCCATCGGCTCGGGCGTGGTGAAGTTGTGGTGCGGGCCGGCGACCGGGTTTACCGCGCCGATCACTTGCGGGTACTTGTCGGTGGCGCCGGCGTAGTAGACCAGTGCATCGACCACGCCGGCGAAGGCGCGTGTCGCCTGCGCGGCGCTGAAGCCGAGGCCTTCGCGCAGCAGCGCCTGCCAGGAATCGCCGCGGCCTTCGACCATCTCGGCCATGCGATACAGGATCTGGCCGCGGTTATAGGCCGAGCGTGCGGCCCAGCCGGGTTGCGCGGCGCGTGCGGCGTCGACCGCGGCGCGCAGGTCCTTGCGCGAGGCCAGGCACAGTTGCGCGTAGGGCTGTTTCGACCCGGGTCGCAGCAGCGGGTAGCTGCGCCCGGACTCGCTGCGCGGGAATTCGCCGCCGAGGTAGAGCTTGTGCGTCTTCGGCACCGGCAGGCGCGCGGTTGCAATACGGCTCATGGCACGACCTCCAGGTACGGCAGCAGTCCGTGGCGTCCGCCCTCGCGGCCGTAGCCGCTTTCGCCGTAGCCGCCGAAGGGCGCGGTCGGGTCGAACTTGTTGTAGGTGTTGGCCCAGATCACGCCGGCGCGCAATTGCGCGGCGACCGCGTGCACCTTCGAGCCCTTCTCGCTCCAGATGCCGGCGGCCAGGCCGTAGGGCGTGTCGTTGGCCTTGGCGATCGCCTCGGCCGGGGTGCGGAAGGTGGAGGCCGCGAGCACCGGTCCGAAGACCTCGACGCGGCAGATCGTGTGCGAGGAGGCGACATCGCTGAACAGGCACGGGCGCAGGAAATTACCCTTGGCCGGCAGCGTGATGTTCTCCGGTTCGTAGTAGCGCGCGCCTTCCTGCTTGCCGGTCTCGACCAGGCGGCGGATCTTCTCCAGCTCGGCGGTCGAGTTGATCGCACCGATGTCGGTGTTCTTGTCGAGCGGGTTGCCGACGCGCAGCTTCTGCATGCGCGTGCGCAGCTTGTCGAGCACGCGCTCGGCCACCGACTCCTCGATCAGCAGCCTGGAACCGGCGCAGCAGACGTGGCCCTGGTTGAAGAAGATGCCGTTGACGACACCCTCGACCGCCTGGTCGATGGCAGCGTCGGCGAAGATCAGGTGCGCCGACTTGCCGCCGAGTTCGAGCGTCAGCTTCTTGCCGCTGCCGGCGACGCTGCGCGCGATGGTCTTGCCGACCTCGGTGCTGCCGGTGAACGCGACCTTGCGCACCAGCGGATGCGCGGTCAGCGCCGCGCCGGTGGCGCCGGCGCCGGTGACGATGTTGACGACGCCGGGCGGCAGGCCCGCGGCCTCGAAGATCTCGATCAGCTTGAGCGCGGTCAGCGGCGTCTGCTCGGCCGGCTTCAGCACCACGGTATTGCCGCAGGCGAGCGCCGGCGCGATCTTCCACGCCGCCATCAGCAGCGGGAAATTCCACGGGATGATCTGCCCGGCGACGCCGAGCGGCGCCAGCTTCACTCCGGGCAGTGCGTAGCCGAGCTTGTCGGCCCAGCCGGCGTAGTAGAAGAAGTGTGCGGCGACCAGCGGGATGTCGACGTCGCGGGTCTCGCGGATCGGCTTGCCGTTGTCGAGCGTCTCCAGCACCGCCAGTTCGCGCGCGCGCTCCTGGATCAGCCGCGCGATGCGGAACAGGTAGCGCCCGCGCTCGCGCCCGGAGAGCTTGCTCCAGGTGCGGTCGTAGGCGCGCTTGGCGGCGCGTACCGCGGCATCGACGTCGGCGGCGCCGGCCTCGGCGATCTCCGACAGCGGCGCCAGCGTGGCCGGGTTGGTGGTCTGGAAGTAGCGGCCCTCGACCGGCTTCACCCATTGGCCGCCGATGTACAGCTGCTGGCGCGGTGCGATCGTCACGATCTTGTCGGACTCGATGCTCGGCGCGTAGTCGACGACGAGCCCGGGCGCGGCCGACGGGGCCGGGACGGCGCGGCCGGTCTTGGCGGTGGTCTTAGTCAAGCGAGTAGCCCTTGTCGTAGTAGTAGCGGCCGGTGTACTGGCGATAGATCTGGCGCAGCACGTCGTTGAGCAGCGCACTGGCGCCGAAGCGGTACAGGTCCGGATTCATCCAGGCCGGGCCAAGCGTCTCGTAGAGCATGCACAGGTACTGGATCGACTGCTTGGCGGTGCGGATGCCGCCCGCCGGTTTCATGCCGATGCGCTCGCCGGTGCGCGCGTGGTGGTCGGCGATCGCCTGCAGCATGACCAGCGTCACCGGTGGCGTCGCCGCCGGCACGATCTTGCCGGTCGAAGTCTTGATGAAGTGGGCGCCGGCGCCGATCGCGAGGTCGGAGGCGAAGCGCACGTTGTCGAGCGTGCCGAGTTCGCCGGTCTCCAGGATCACCTTCAGGTGCGCGGCAGCGCAGGCCTCGCGCACCGCCGCGATCTCGTCGAACACCTGCTGGTATTCGCCGGCGAGGAAGGCGCCGCGGTTGATCACCATGTCGATTTCGTCGGCGCCGCTCTCAACGGCCTCGCGCACATCGAGCAGCCGCGTTTTCAGCGACACCTGGCCGGACGGAAACGAGGTCGCGACCGAGGCCACGTGCACGCCCGAGCCCTCCAGCACCTTGACCGCGTGCGGCACCAGCAGCGGGTAGACACAGACCGCGGCCACCGACGGAATCGGGCGGAAGCCCTCGACCTTCTGCAGTGCCTCGGTCAGCGCCGGTGCTGCCGGCTGCAATGCCTTGCGGCACATCTGCCGCACCCGTGCCGGGGTATCGGCGCCCTCGAGCGTGGTCAGGTCCATCATGCGGATGGCGAGGTAGAGCAGGTCGAGCTTGCTCTTCGCCTTGATGCTGCGCTTGGCGAAGAACGCCGCCCGTTCCTCGGCGCCTACCGCATCAACCGGAACCACGGGAATACCGCGCGGCGCACCGTCGCGGTCGCGGACAGAAACGATCATGGGTGCGGCGGTCTCCCCGGAATGCAGGCGCCGAGGATACGTCCTCGCCGGCCTCGCCGTCACGGTGGCGGGGCGAGGCTTGCTGTGTGGTTGGGTTGTTGGTGGCTCGACCCATCAGGGAATGTCGATCACTTGCACGGCATGGGCGGGCAGGCTGAGATCAAGGCCGAGACTGCGGGCGCCGAGGCGCTGGGTGGGGACGCTGGTCTCGCTGACACGGGCGAGGGCTTCCTGCATGCCGGCCTCGGTGATCGCGACGGTATGGCCCTGCAGCGCGGTGCCAAGTCGCAGGCTGGTCTGCGAGGGCGCGCTGCGCACGCGGGCGCTGCTGGCGGGCTCGATATTGTGGATCTGCACGCGCAGGCTGCGGCTGTTCGCGCTGTCGTTCGCGATCAGCAGGCGCAGGCCATGGCCGACCCGCGCCGCCAGCACCGCCGGTGCATCCGGTGCATCGGCGAAGGCGCCGCAGACGCCCTGGCGGCAGGTCTCGGTCTGCAGGCGGGTGCCGCCGGAAATCTGGTGGTAGGCCCAGAAGCCCCACGCGCCGGGGCGCAGGTCGATCGCGGCACTGCCGTCGTCGGCGTGAAACAGCGACATCACCGTGGTGCCGGCGTAGTAGTGCGCGGCTTCGACGCCGAACTCGTCCTCGTGCAGCAGCACCAGCGCGCGGGCGACGAAGCTGGCGACGCGGCGGTCGTCGAACAGCGCGTCGCCGCAGGCCTGGCCGAGGCCGATGTTCCACTCGCTGACATGCAGCGGCGTTGCCGCAAGGCCCTGGCCGTCGAGCTGTTGGCGCAGCGTGCGCAGCCAGTCGCGCATGCGCGTTGGCGTTTCCGCGGCGCAGTCGCCGTAGTAGTGCGCGGAGAAGAAGTTGAGTCGGGCGCTGCCGACAGCGCCGACGAACCCCTGCGTCAGCGAGCCCGGCGTGGCCATGCCGCGGACGACGTCGTGGGTGAAGCCGGGCCCGCCGATGCCGGCATGGCGGCTGGCGGTTGCCGCGTGCGCGCGCAGTTGATCGGAGGTGGCGCGGAACAGTTCGTGGAAGTCGGCGTTGGCTCCGTTCCAGAACATGCCGTCGGGTTCGTTGTGGATCTCGATGAACTCGGGATCGGCGCGGGCATCGGTGCTGGCGGCGAAGTCGCCGACCAGGTGTCGGTAGACGTTGCCGGCGACGCGCGCCCACGACGCCAGGTCGCGGCTGTCGTTCGGGCCGTTGAAGCTCTCGCCGAGACGCAGGTACACGCGCGCGCCGACCGCGAGCACTTCGCGCACGCGCGCGTCCATCGCGCTGAAGTCGTAGTTCGCGGCGTTGTCGACGCCGCCGGCGTCGTTCACCGTCCAGGCCACGCGCGGGTTCGGTCCGGTCGGCGTGTTGACGCAGGCGCCGAGCGTGGTCGGTGGTTGCGCCGACAGGTTCTCGATGCGCGCGTCGCGGTAGATCTCGCACAGGTCGACGCCGACATCATGCAGGCGCACGCTTTGCACGCCGAAGGCGCGGTAGCCGGCGCTGCTGTCGTAGCTGTAGTTCGGCGCGCGCCGGCCGCCATGCAGCGGGCCCTTGTTGACGCCGAGCAGGCGCTTGATCGGACCGCGGGCGAGGCCGGCGTCGATGCGCACCGCATACTCGCCCGCCGGCGCGGCGAGGCCTTCGTCGAGTGCGACATCGTCGGTGCGCACGCCGATGACGCTGCGCGTGGCGCCATCGCTGGCGACGAAGCGGTCGCGCTCGGCGACGATCAACGGCAGCGACGCGCCCGGCGTCGACGCGAACTCCAGGCGCAGCCGCAGTCCATCGCGCCGCACGCGCGCGATCTCGACCCCGGTTGCATCGCGCAGCACGGCATCCGCGCCTTCGAGCGTGCCGAGCAGTGCGCGCGTGCTGGCGGGCGTCTCGCCGTTGCGCTCGGTCAGCAGCCAGCGGCCGGAGAATCGATCGAGCCGGTCCGGCCACGCGTACAGCGCACGCTGGACCGGCATGGTGGTTCCGCCCCAGCGCAACACGCCGCTGACCGCGGAGTCGAACTCCAACGTGAAGCTGCCGGCCTCGTGCACGCTCACGCTCGGCGCCCGGTACGCGCAACCGAGACACTGGCCATCGCGGGCGCGATAGAGCGTGCCGTGCAGGCGGCCGATGCGGTCGGCGCGATCCGGCATCGCCTCCCAGGTCGCCACCGAAGTCAGCCACAGCGGCGAGCCGTCGGGTTCGTACAGGTAGAAGGCCATGGTGTAGGTGTCGCCCTGGCGCTCAATCTGGAAGCCGGTGCCGGAAGCCTCCGGATTCCACCACACCCCGTCCTCGGCCCGTTCCGCGGCCGCGAGCGGCCACGCCAGCATCCACAGCAGTCCCGCGACCAGCGCACGCATGTGCTCCCTCCCCCGACGAAACCGTCGCCTGCGCAATGCAACGCAGCGACGGCGCAGGGGTTGACCGCAGCCGCTGGTGTCGCGGCGGCAGCGTTGGCGGGATCGTGGCGGAGGGTCAGCGCGTGCCGCGCTCCGGCGCGCGCGCACGACCACCCCAGCGCCGCAACACCTCGACCACGGCACGATCGACGCGTGGTGCGAGCAGCGTGAGCGGCGTGTATCCGGTGACGGCGCCGCGGCGCAGCGTGATGAACAGCAGCGCCGCGCTGAGCAGCAGGTTCTGCCAGCCGACCAGCGGCCACTGCCAGGACACCGACCACTCCGGTGTCAGCGAGAACGGGGCCAGGTACCAGATCGGCCACAGGTCGAGCGGCGTGCTGCCGCGCGACCCGAGGAGATCGCAGAGCAGGTGCAGATGCACCGCAACCAGTCCGAGCACGGCCACGCGCAGGCGCTGTCGCGCCGGAACCGCGACCAACGCCGCAAGCAGCAGCGCCGCCGGCAGGCCGTGGCCGAACAGTCGGTGGTAGTCCTCGTAGTAGCGGGTTGCAGGGGAGCCGAGCGCGCGATACAGCGCATCCACCAGCAGACCGAGGCCGTCGAGGTCCGGCGCCACGCCGGCGAGGCAGACCAGCGCCTTGTCGCGCGGTGCCGACACGCGTCGCTCCAGCAGCGCCCAGCCGACGAGGAAATGCGTGATCGGGCTCATCGCTTCGATCGGGTCGGTGCGGGTGGGTGCCGGGCCAACGTGCCGGGCACTCGCCTCACTGTCCCGGTGGCGGTTCCCAGAGTTCGATGCGATTGCCTTCCGGGTCCATGACCCAACCGAACTTGCCGAATTCGGACTCCTCGACCTTGGCGTCGACCTCGCAGCCTTCGGCGCGCAGGGCTGCGAGCAGGGCGTGCAGGTCGGCGACGCGGTAGTTGACCATGAAGCGCGCCTGGCTCGGCGCGAAGTACGCGGAGTCGGCGGAGAACAGGCTCCACACCGTGGTGCCGATGCCCTGCGGGTTGCCCGCGCCGGCCCAGCGGAATGCGGTGCCGCCCCATTCCTCGATGGCGATGCCGAGGTGCTGCCGATACCACTCGCGCAGCTGCTCGGGGTGTTCCGCCTTGATGAAGATCCCGCCAATTCCGGTCACGCGTTGCATGCTTCGCCCCTCGCCGCTGCGCGGCCGTCGTCTGCTTCATTGAAGTACCGATCGCGGTCGGTCCGCAAGCGCGGCGGCCGCTTCATCCGCGCAGCGCGAGCCAGGCCAGCGCGGCCGCGACCAGCAGCAGGACGATCAGCGAGCGCCAGCGCGCACGCTCGCTGGCGACCAGGTGCTGGAAGCGTTGCCGCGTGCCCGCATGTTCGGCCAGGTAGCGATCGACGCGGTCCTTCGCGTCCTTGAGACCGATGCCGCTGCGCTCGCGCGTGGCGCGCACCGCCGCGATCATCTGGCCTTGCTCAAGAAACGCGATCGCCGCCAGCGGCAGCTCCGCGTCCGCTCCATCGCCTGGCGACTCGGCGTCCGCCCGGCCCGCAGCATGCGCCTCGACCAGTTCCTTCGCCTCGCGCAGCCCAAGGCCGCTGTCCTCGCGCACGATGCGGATCGCCTCCAGCCGATTGCCCGCGGCCAGCGCCGCGCGGGCCGGTTCCGAAAGTGCTGGCTTGCCTGCGTCCATCGCGACCTCCAGTTGCATGGCGGCCGCGACGATAGCGCCGATTGCGGGTGGGAGCGCGAGCCGCGCCGCCGAGCGGAGTCGGCAGGCCGGCCTGGCGCGACAACGCCGCGCAAGATCGGGCCGACTACAGCAGTGATTGCATCGATTCGAGTTCCCGTACGGTTGCCGCCAAGCCGACCTGACGCAGGTCATCGAGCAACTCCGAAACGCTTCTGGAGGGGTGCGTGAGGTTTGCGCGCATTCCGCGCACGGCTTCGCAGATCGCTGCGGGGTGGAGCTCGAACAGACTCGCGAGGAACTCGTCCGGATGCTGCACCGAGATGCCGTACTGGCCCACCCTGCTCGCAGGGAAGTCTCGAGCATTCATCGTCACGATCACGCTCGCTTGGCAACAGATTGCTGCCGCCAGCACATGTCGGTCGCGTGGGTCGGGCAGCAGCAGATCTTCGATCAGCCGCTCGTAGTCCGTTACCAGGCAATCGGGAACCGCAGCGTCCATCAGTGCGCGGGTGCGTTGCAGACGCTCCCTGGAGATGTCGGGGCGGCGTGCCAGGAGCGCGTCGATCCATTCGTCGTGGATGCGATCGGTCCAGCGTGCCCGAAACAGATCGGACTTCGCGATTCGCAGCAACAGGTCGCGGAGCCGTGCCGGATAGAACACGCAGGCATCAAACAGCACGATCGGACGGGCCATCTTCAGTAGATGCCGAGTTCCTGGGCATCACGGTTCAGGTCATCCAGTGCCTGTTGGCGAACCGCCTGCGACTGCTCGCGATAGGCCATCAGGTCGCGAAACAGCACACGTCGATGCGTGCCGACCTTGCGGAAAGGCAGGGCACCGCGTTCCAGCAAGCTGACCAGATGTGGCCGCGAGACATTCAGGAAGTCGGCCGCCTCCTGGGTAGTCAGTTCTGCATGGATGGGCACGATGCTGACCGCGTTGCCCTTGGCCATTTCGGCCAGGATATCGACCAGCATGCGCAAGGCCGATACCGGCACTTCGATTTCCCGGTGGTCGTCGTGCAGCCGCAATCGCGCAGCCGCTCCCGGTCCGATGCAGGCTGCAAGCAAGCGGCTGCTCTCCAGCGCCAGGCTCGACTCCTGTTCGCTGGGAAGTCGGGTGGGCAACTCTGCGGCAATGACGGCATTCATCGCGAGTCTCCTTCCAACTGGCGTGGCGCAGACGTTAGCATGCAAACGAAATAATCGAAACGCGGACCGCCCAGCGTCACACGATCAGCCCACTCATCCCGCTCCCGTTCGCGCGCGGCCCGGTTCAGGTGGAGCGCTCCCCCAGCTCACCCCGACGATCGCCGCCAGCGAAGCGAAGAAGCCCGGCACCATCGCGTACAGCGCGAAGATGCCGCCGCGTTCGGCGAGCATCATCCAGGCGACCACGGTGATGCCGCCGACCAGGATGCCGGCGTAGGCGCCGGCGCGGGTCATGCGCTTCCAGTACAGCGACAGCACGATGGCGGGGCCGAAGGTGGCGCCGAAGCCGGCCCAGGCGTCGCCGACTCGCGACAACACGGTGCTGGTCGGATCGAGCGCGACGAAGAACGCGATCACGGCGACGCCGAGCACGCCGAGGCGGCCGACCCAGAGCAACTCGCTGGGACCCGCCTGCTTGCGCAGCAGGCCACGATAGAAGTCCTCCGCGAACGCGGCCGAGGACAGCAGCAACTGCGCCGAGGCCGTGCTCATGATCGCGGCGAGCACGCCGGCCAGGCAGATGCCAGCGATCCACGGCGGGAAGAACTGTGCACTCATGTGCAGGAACGCCTTCTCGGCTTCGGCGCCTTCGAGCCTCACCGGCAGTGCGCCAAGCGCGGTGAAGCCGACGATCATCGCCGCGACCAGCACGGTGACCTGCCAGCCCATCGCGACGCGGCGCGCGATCTTCATCTGTGCCGGATCGCGGATCGCCATGAAGCGCGCGAGGATGTGCGGCTGGCCGCAGTAGCCGAGTCCCCAGGCGAGCGAGGAGGCGATGCCGATCCATCCCAGCGCCTCGCCGCTCGCTGTCGTGAACGGGTTCAGCAGTTCCGCATTGAATGCGTTCATCGTCGCGTGCATGCCATCGAGGCCGCCCACGATGTGCAAACCCATCAGTGCAACGACGACGAGCGCGAAGAACATCAGCGAGCCCTGCAGCACGTCCGACCACGACACCGCGAGGAAGCCGCCGAGGAAAGTGTAGGCGAGCATCACGATCGAGCCCCAGAACACCGCCCACGCATACGGCAAGCCGAACAGCGACTCGAACAGGCGCCCCGCGGCGACGAACTGCGAGCTCGCGTAGAGGATGAAGAAGACCAGGATGAAGAACGCCGTCAGCGGCCGCAGCAGTCCGCGCGTGTCGTCGAAGGCGCGCTCGAAATAGGCGGGCAGGGTGAGCGCATCGCCGAGCGCCTCGGTGCGCTCGCGCAGCGGCTGCGCGACGAAGCGCCAGTTCAGCCAGGTGCCGACGATCAGGCCGCCGACCAGCCACGAAGCCTCGTAACCCGCCAGGTAGGCGAAGCCGGGAAGCCCGAGCAGCAGCCAGCCGGACATGTCGGTGGCCTGCGCCGACAACGCGGTCACCCACGGCCCGAGCGAGCGCCCGCCGAGGATGAAGTCCTTCAGGTTGGTCGTACGCCGCCACGCGATGAAGCCAAGCAGCAGGCAGATGCCGAGGTAGACCGCAAAGGTCGCGATCAGGGTGGTCGTCTGGTGCTGCGCCATGTCTGCCCCAACCGTTGCAAGGCGCGCACTCTGCCACGCCTGCCGCTTCTCGCGAAACCTGCAACCTCTCCGCAGGCACCGCCGTAGCGGAGATCGCACCGCCCGCGGGCGCAATGCAGCGATCCCCACGTCCCGTCGAAATCGCCCTCATCCCCGCCCTGGCGACGTGAGCCGCTCCGCGCGTGCGCCGTCTCGCAAGCGATTTCCCCGTGGGCGCGGGACGGCGGGCGAAGCGCTAGTTGACGCCAAGCCGCTCCAGCGCGTCTTGCGCCATGGAAACGACCGCTTCGTTCCCGACCTCTGAGCCCAGTTGGACATAACGGCGGTAGTGAGCGATCGCTTCATCCTTTCGCTTGGCGCGCTCAAGGGCCTTTCCGAGGTGCCCCGCACATGCCCAGAACCGCGGCTCCACTTCGAGTCCCTTGCGATAGGCCCCGATGGCCTCCGGCAGCAGGCCCTTGGCCAGGAAGCCATCCCCCAGGCTGTCGTGGCTGTTCGGATCTTCGGGCGCCAGTTCGACCTGTTTCTGGAAGTCCGCAAGGGCCTGGTCGAACTGTTTCAGCTCCAGCGCCGCGTAGCCGAGGATGTTGTAGGCAAGGTGCAGCTTGGGATCCGCGGCTACAGCGGAACGAGCCTCGGTTTGGGCGACGCCGTAGTGCTTCTGTTTCAGGTGCACCAGCGCCTTCAGGTAGTGGCCCTGTCCGGGATCGATGCGGATGGTCTCTTCCACCAGCGCCAGCGCCTTGTCGGCGCCACCACCACCCAGCCTCGGGACGTTGTGGTACCAGTTGAACAGCGCCGCGCGGGCGTCTCGATTGCCGGGCTCGAGCTGCACGGCTTTCTGCAGCGAAGCCAGGCCGTCCTCGGCCAGCCCCATCGCGCGAAAGACGTTCGCGTTGGACGCCATGTTGCCGAGGATGTTGCCGCGGAGCACGTGGAAGTCGGCCTTGGCAGGTTGGAGCGCGATGGCCTTGTCGACGGAAGCGACGGCCTCCTCGTTCTTGCCGCTCCGGAACTGAGTGCGGCCGAGCTGGAAGTGGGCTTGTGCATTCTGCGGTTCCGACTTCAGCAGCTGTCCGAGAACGCCTTGCGCGGCCACCGGGTCGCCGGCCTTGAGCAGACGATCAGCCTTCTCCAGTTCCGTCTCGGCAAGCACGGAACGGCTGGATACGAGACACAAGAACACCAGTAGCAAGACCTGAAACCGCATGATGCATCCATTTGCTGCGAGGCGGCGAGCGTACTTCAGTCCACGCGCCGCCCGGGCGTCACCCCGCCGCGCTCAGCAAGTCGACATTCAGCCGTGCGCACGCATCGAAGCGTCGGCTCGATGCATCAGCAGAGCGAGCACGAGCCGCGCGGCGCAGGTCGGAACGCCCGCCGGTTTCGGGACCGGTTCTGGTCGGCGCGCACTCGGACACCACGAGCGCACTGATATGTTGGTGGCGACACGCGCCGCGAGCGCGCCCTGCCTTGGCCGGCGGGGGTTCGTGGCGCCACACGATGGGAGCCGACATGTACCTGCCGAAATTGTTCGCCGATTCCAGACCCGAGGTGCTGCAACGCATCCTGCGCCGCCACCCGTTGGGGATGCTGGTCACCCACACGACCACGGGCCTGGATGCCAACCACCTGCCGTTCCTGCTCGATGCCGAACACGGTCCCCACGGCCACCTGCTCGCGCACGTCGCGCGCGCGAATCCACTGTGGACCGAGCTCGGGTCGGGCGATCCGGTGCTGGTGGTGTTCCGTGGCGCCGACGGCTACATCTCGCCGAACTGGTATCCGAGCAAGCACGAAACGCATCGCCACGTGCCGACCTGGAACTACGAGGTGGTGCACGCCCACGGCGTCGTCACCGTCCGCGATGACGCACAGTTCGTTCGCGGCGTGGTGGCGCGCCTGACCCGCGAGCACGAGGCCAGTGAGCCCTGCCCATGGAAAATGAGCGACGCGCCGGCGGACTATCTCGAAGAGGAGTTGGCGCAAATCGTCGGCATCGAGGTGACCATCACCCGCCTCGAAGGCAAGTGCAAGCTGAGCCAGAACCGGGACGAGCGCGACTTCGACAGCACCGTCACCGCGCTGGAGGTGCGCGGGTGCACGGAGTTGGCTGCGTCGATGCGACGCAGTCGGTGCGATGCCGCCGAGACACCATGACGGCGTCGTGCGCCGGATGCGATCATTCCTGCACAGCGACGCCGCTCGGCGCCAACCCATTCCCTCCCCGGATTGCTCGCACCATGGCCACCGATCGCGAATTCGTCGACTACCTCGTAGAGCAGATTGCGCTCGGCGATCGGCTGACGTTCAAGAAGATGTTCGGCGAGTACGCGTTGTACTTGGATGCGAAGGTGGTGGCGTTCGCCTGCGACAACAGTCTCTTCATCAAGCCTTCCGCCGCTACCGCAACGCTTGCTCCGGACTTGCCGCAGCGGCCGCCGTATCCGGGCGCGAAAGATTATCCGGTTGCAGACGAACTCCTCGACGACCCGGATCGCTTGCGCCAGTTGATCCTCACAACCGCAGCGCACATGCCGCCGCCCAAGCCGAAGAAGACCGCAGCGCCGAGGAAGCGAGGCAGGTGACGCGATCTCGATAGGGCGCGGCGCTATCGTCGGCGCCGGCGGCTTCGGGCATGATGGCCGCCCGTTTGCGAGTGCCGCCATGCCGAAAACCATCATCGAACCCTTTCGCATCAAGTCGGTCGAGCCGATCCGCGTGACCACGCGCGAGGAGCGCCTGCGTCTGCTCGAAGAGGCCAAGCTCAACGTGTTCAAGTTGCGCGCGGAAGACGTGCTGCTCGACTGGCTGACCGATTCCGGCACCGGTGCGATGAGCGCCGAGCAGTGGGCGGCGATTCTGCGCGGCGACGAGTCCTACGCCGGAGCGCCGAGCTTCTACCGGCTGCAGGCGGTGGTGCGCGAGATCACCGGCATGCCGCACCTGATTCCGACCCATCAGGGCCGCGCTGCCGAGCACGTGCTGTTCGGCGCCGCCTGCAAATCCGGGCAGATCGTGCCGAACAACAGCCACTTCGACACCACCCGCGCCAACCTCGAATACCTCGGCGTCGAAGCGCTTGACCTGGTCATCGCCGAAGGCCTGCAGCCGGCGCTGATCCATCCGTTCAAGGGCAACATCGACCTCGCGCGCCTGGAAGACCTGCTGCAGCGCGAAGGCGAGCGCATTCCGTTTGGCATGCTCACCGTGACCAACAACACCGGCGGCGGCCAGCCGGTGTCGATGGCCAACATCCGCGCCACCAGCGAGTTGCTGCACCGCTACGGCAAGCCGCTGGTGATGGATGTCTGCCGTTTCGCCGAGAACGCGATGTTCATCAAGCAGCGCGAGCCCGGCTACGCCGAGCACACGCCGATGCAGATCGCGCAGGAGATGTTCGGCTATGCCGACGCCGCGACCATGAGCGCGAAAAAGGACGGCATGGTCAACATCGGCGGCTTCATCGTGCTGCGCGACGAGCGCTGGCTGGAGCCGGTGCAGCAGATGCTGATCCTGCGCGAAGGCTTCCCGACCTACGGCGGCCTGGCCGGGCGCGATCTGGAAGCGCTCGCTGTCGGCCTGCGCGAAGGCTTGAACGAGGACTACCTGCGCTATCGCCTGCGCACCGCCGAATACCTGGGCGAGAAGCTCGACGCGCTCGGCATCGGTTTCGTCAAGCCGACCGGCGGCCACGCCGTGTACATCGACGCGCGCACGGTGCTGCCCGAGATGCCGGTGGCGCACTATCCGGCGTGGGCGCTATGCAACGCGCTCTATGTCGAAGGCGGCATCCGCGGCGTCGAGGTTGGCTCGGTGATGTTCGGCAAGCGTCTTGCCGACGGCTCGGAGACCTACCATTCGATGGAACTGGTGCGGCTCGCGTTCCCGCGGCGCATGTACACGCAGTCGCACTTCGACTACGCCGCCGAGGCGATCGCCGAAGTGCGCGCGATGGCCGCGTCGATCCGCGGCGTGCGCATCGTCAAGCAACCGACGCGGCTGCGCCACTTCAGCTGCGAATGCGAATGGCTGGACTGAGCGCTGCGCTCGGCGCGCCGAACCGCGACGCGCTCGATGCCTGCATCGCCGACCTCGCAAGTGCGGCGCCGGGCGCACTCGCGATCGTGCTTGCGATCGACGGTCGCGCCTGGGCCAAGCCGGGCACGCTGGTGCACCTCGCGCGCGACGGCAGCCGCAGCGGCTGGATCAGCGCCGGTTGCCTCGAAGGCGAATTGCAGCGCGCGCTGCAGGCGACGATCGAGTCCGCCACGGTGCGCCTGCTCGAAATCGACAACCGCGATCTGTCCGACGTGTTCGGCGGCAACGGCGCCGGCTGTCGCGGCCGCCAGATCCTGTGGCTGCTGCCGCTCGCGGCAATGCCCGGGCTGCGTGCGGTGCTGCATGCATATCGTCATGGCGATGCCGCGTTGACGCTGCATTGCGCGGTTTCGGGCGAGTTGCGCCTGGCCTGTGCGGCGCAGGGCGTTCGAGCGATGTTGCCGATCGAGCCGCGACCCGATGACGTCGCCGCCGATGCTGCCTGGCAGATCACCTGGCAACCGCTGCCGCGCGTGCTGGTGCTTGGCGCCTCGCCTGAAAGCGCGGTGCTGCTGCCGTTGCTCGCGCAGCTCGGCTGGCGCATCGACCTGCACGAACCGCGCCCGGCCTGGTTGGCGACGCATGCGCTCGCCGAATGCGTGTTGCCGGAATTGCCGGTTGCCGATGACCCCACGCCGTATCGCGCGGTGCTGGTGATGGCGCACCACTTCGAGCGCGACCGCGCCGCGCTCGCGCACCTCGCGGCGCGCGCCGCGCTGCCGCAGTACATCGGTCTGCTCGGCGCCCGCACGCGCGCCGACGACCTGTTCGCCACGCTGCCCGCCAAAGTTAGGTCGCGCCTCGCCCCCGTCCTCGAAACCCCCGCCGGCGTGCCTTTGCCCGGCCACGGCGCCGCCGCCATCGCGTTGTCGCTGGCCGCGCGGCTGCAGTCGCTGCCGAGTACTGCGAGCGACTGATTCCGCGCCTCTTCTGCACGACGCCAGCAGGCTTCATTGGACTGTCAGCCTGATCTTCCAAACTCGAATGGATTGAAAACGCCGACGCGCAGCGTCTTGAAATCGCCGACGTTGCGGGTCACGACGGTCAGGCCGTGGACCAGGGCCGTGGCGGCGATCATTGCGTCCTCGTAGAGCGTGTCGGACCTGGCATGCATCAGTCGCGCCCAGCGGCGAAACGCCGCGCCATCCATGGGCAGGATGTTGAAGGTGTCGGCGACGCGGTCGAGCCAGCGCTCGATTTCAGCCGCCTTGGCTTCGTCCTGTTCGCGCGTCAGTTCGATGCCGGCCTGGATTTCACCCAAGGTGACCGTCGACAGGTACAGGTGTGCGTCATCGACCGACTGCAGCCACGCAGTCACGGCGCCATGCGGTCGCGGTTTGCGTAGTTCGGAGACGACGTTTGTGTCGAGCAGATACATGGACGATCAACTCAGCGCGGACACGTTGCGTCGGCGCGCCGTTCCGCGCCGAGGCACCAGCAGGCCGGTGCGAGCATCATCCGCCAGCAGCAGTTGCTTGAGCGTGGGCCGTGCTGCCGACTGCAGGCGGTGCCAGGTGTCGATCGGCACCAGCACCGCTGCCTCGGCGCCGCGACGGGTTACCACCTGGGGGCCTTCTTCGATGCAGGCGTCCAGCATCTCGCTGAAACGCGCCTTGGCTTCTTGAACCTGCCAGTTGTTCATCCGCGCACTCCCGCCAACCTGACTAGATGGATGACTAGTCTATTGACCGGGGTCGGATGCGACAAGCGCCCGGGTGAAGCCGGTTCACGCCGGATGCAGGGGCTGCGGTCGCGGACGCTTGATCCGCAGCAAGTCGCGCGCGTGCGCGGTGCGCGAGAATGGCGGCCCGATTCCGGTACGAGAGTGCGCCATGCTTGCGAAGTTCCTGACTGAAGATCACCGCGACTGCGACGACCAGTTCGCACGCGCCGAGGCGGCTGCCAGTGATGGCGATGTCGCGGCGGCGCGCGCCGCGTTTGCGGAGTTCGAGGCGAATCTTGCACACCATCTGGAGATGGAGGAGCGCGTGCTGTTCCCCGAGTTCGAGCAGGCGACCGGCATGCACGGCGTCGGCCCGACCGCGGTGATGCGCATGGAGCACGAGCAGATGCGATCGTTGCTCGGGCAGATGCAGGGCGCGCTCGCGGCCGAGGATCTCGATAGCTTCCTCGGCGCCGGCGAGACTCTGAATGTGCTGATCCAGCAGCACAACATGAAGGAAGAACACATGCTCTATCCGATGGCCGAGCAGGCGCTCGCCGCTTCGGCGGGGCCGCTGCTCGAGCGCATGCAGGCGCTGTGACCGTGACCGGCGGCGACACGCTGGCGCTCGACGTGCGCGGCCTGCCGCCGTGCGAGCCGATGGAGCGCATCCTCGCCGCGATCGAGACGCTGGCGCCGGGCCAGTCGCTGCTCGCCCGCATCAGCCGCGAGCCGCGGCCGCTGTTGCCGATGCTGGAGCAGCGCGGGTTCGCCTGGCGCATCGAACGCAACGAGGCCGAGTGCTGCGAGCTGCGCATCTGGCGCGCGCAGGAAGGCGCGCCGCGATGAACGCGCCGCTGGCGCTGGAGCAGGCGCCGCCGATCTCGGTGCCGTTGCGCTTTCTGCTGACTGCGCCGCTGTTCGGCATGCTCGCCGCGACGCTGCTGCTGATCGGCGGCGACGAGGTGCTGGCGACGCGCTGGTCGCCGCTGCTGCTCGCGCTCACGCACCTGGTGGGGCTCGGCGTGCTGACCATGGCCATGTGCGGCGCGTTGTTGCAGCTGCTGCCGGTGCTGGTCGGCGCGCAGATCGCGCAGCCGTTGCCGATCGCTGCGGTTTGCCATGGCGGGCTCGTGCTCGGCACGCTGCTGCTCGCGGGTGGTTTTGTCGCCGGCTCAGGCGCGATGTTCGCGGTCGCAGCCGGGGTGCTGGCGATCGCACTCGGCGGGTTCATCAGCGTTGTCGGCAGCGCGCTGTGGCGCGCCGATCGCCCCGACGCGAGCACGCGCGGCATGCGCCTGGCCTTGCTCGGGCTGCTCGCGACCCTGCTGCTCGGACTCGCGCTCGCGCTTGGCCACGCCGGCACCGGCCTGCCTTTATGGCGCGGCACCGGCACCGATCTGCACCTGGCGTTTGCGCTCGCTGGCTGGGTGGGCACGCTGGTGGTCGCGGTGGCCTACCAGGTGGTACCGATGTTCCAGATGACCGCGCCGTATCCGCAATCGTTGCGCGCGTGGCTTGCGCCCGCGATCGGCGTCGTGCTGCTGGTGGCCGCCGCGTTGTCGGCATGGGCCCCGCAATCGCAATCACTGGCATGGCCGGTGCTGGCGCTGCCGCTCGCCGTCTTCGCGATCGCGACGCTCGGGCTGCTCGCGCACCGTCGGCGCAAGGTCGGCGACGCCAGCCTGGCGTTCTGGCGCCTCGGTCTGGTCGCGTTGCTTGCTGCGATCGCGGTGGGCGCGGCGTCTCGGTTCTTCGCGACCGATCTGGCGATGCAGCTTGCGGTGACGCTGTTCATCGCCGGTTTCGCGCTGTCGGCGGTCTGCGCGATGCTTTACAAGATCGTGCCGTTCCTGGTCTGGCTGCATCTGCAGCAACGCATCAGCGCGAGCGCGGCCGCGCGTCATCGCATCTTCCCGCCGAACATGAAGGCGCTGCTGCCGGAGCCGCGCGCGCGGGCGCACTTCGGCCTGCAGCTTGCGGCGCTAGTGTTGCTCGTCGCGGCTGCGTTCTGGCCCTTCCTCGTGCGCACCGCCGCCGCACTCTGGTTCGCCGCCTTCGCCGTGCTCGCCCGCAACCTCTGGACCGTGCTCGCGCGCTATCGTGTCGAGTGCGAACGCATTGATGGGTGCGGGACCTGAGTCGCCGCAAGACGCTGCCCGATCCGCACGTTCTCGCCGGCGCGCTGGCCTGCACCGCCTGGCTGTGGCAGGCTCGGGCGGTGTACCGCGGGGGCGGTGAATGGTGCAGGTGCAGGGCGATGCGGATCGAGGCGCTCGTCGAGGCGGTCGCGAACTCGGCCGGGCTGGTCCAGCATCCGGCCCTGCTTGATGCCGTGCTCGAAGCGATGGATGAGCACGCCATCGTCGCCGTCACCGACCGCGGCGGGCGCATCCTGTACGCCAACCGCAAGTTCTGCGAGCTGTCCCGGTACGAACGCCATGAGCTGATCGGCCAGGACCATCGCATCCTGGCCTCCGGCCACCATCCGCGCGGATTCTTCCGGCAGATGTGGGCGACCATCGGCCGCGGCCAAAGCTGGCGCGGCACCTTCTGCAACCGCGCCAAGGACGGCAGCCTGTATTGGGTGCAGTCGACGATCGTGCCGGTCGCGGGCGAGGACGGGCGGCCGGTGCTGTACGTGGCGCTGCGCACCGACGTCAGCGACCTGAAGGCGGCCGAACGTTCCGCGCAGGAGAGCGAGGCCAGCTTCCGCTCGCTGTTCGACAGCGTGCAGGAGACGGTGTACGTGCAGGCCGACGACGGCACCTTCCTTGCGGTCAATGCCGGCGCCGAGCGCATGTACGGCCTGCCGCGCGATTGGTTCGTGGGCAAGACGCCGCTCGACGTCGCCGCACCCGGACGCAACGACCTGGCGGCACTCGGTGCCATCCACGCCCGCGCGCTCACCGGGGAGCCGCAGTGCTTCGAGTTCTGGGGGCGACGCGGCGACGGCAGCGAGTTCCCGAAGGAAGTGCACCTGACCCGCGGCGTCTGGTTCGGGCGCCCGGTGATCTTCGCGCTGGCGCAAGACATCAGCGCGCGCAAGCGCGACGAAGCCAGCCTGCGGCTCGCGGCGAGCGTGTTCGCGCATGCCAACGAGGCGATCCTGGTGACCAACCGCGACGGCGTGGTGCTGGAAGTGAACGAGGCGTTCTGCCGCATCACCGGCTACGCGCGCGAGGAAGTGCTCGGCAAGCGCTCCACGGTGCTGCGTTCCGACCGCCAGGGTCGCGAGTATTTCGCGCTGGTGCAGCAGACGCTGGACCAGACCGGCAGCTGGACCGGCGAGATCTGGGGCCGGCGGCGCGACGGCCGGGTGTTCCCGGTGCGCCAGACCGTCAGCGCGGTGCGCGACGACGGCGGCCAGATCCTGCACTACGTCTCGCTGTTCTACGACATCACCGACCTGAAGGAGCAGGAGAAGCAGCTGCAGCATCGCGCGCTGCACGACGTGCTCACCGGGCTGCCCAACCGCGGCCTGCTTGCCGAGCGGCTGCGCCAGGCGATGACGGAGAGCGTGCGCGCCGGCACGACGTTGGCGGTGGCCTATCTGGATCTCGACGGCTTCAAGGAGATCAACGACGCCCAGGGCCACGAGACCGGCGATCGGGTGCTGGTCGAACTGGCGCGACGCTTCCAGGGCGGCTTGCGCACCGGCGACACCCTGGCGCGCCTCGGTGGCGACGAGTTCGTCGCGGTCATGCCCGAACTCGACGGCCAGAGCCAGAGCCTGCCCCTGCTCGACCGGCTGGTCGAGGTGGTGTCGCGTCCGATCGAGATCGGCGACCTGCAGCTGCGGGTGTCGGCGAGCATCGGCGTCACCTTCTACCCGCAGGCGGACGCGACGCTGGAACCGGACCAGCTGGTGCGCCAGGCCGACCAGGCCATGTACAAGGCCAAGCAGTCCGGCAAGGGTCGCTACCACCTGTTCGACGCCGAACAGGACCGCGTGCTGCGCGGCCGTTTCGACGTGATCGAACAGGTGCGCCGCGCGCTCGAGCGCGACGAGTTCCGCCTGCACTACCAGCCCAAGGTCAACCTGCGCAGCGGCGAAGTGCTCGGCGTCGAGGCGCTGCTGCGCTGGATGGTGCCGGGAGCCGAACCGCGGCTGCCGGACGAATTCCTGCCGCAGGTCGAAGGCCACGCGCTGGAACTGGTGCTGGGCCAGCGCGTGCTGGAGATGGCCGCGGCCCAGGCGCTGTCCTGGCGCCGCCAGGGGTTGCGCCTGCCGGTCAGCGTCAATGTCAGCGCCGCGCAGCTCGACCAGCCGGAGTTCACCGCCGGCTTGTCGGCGCTGCTGGCGCGCCATCCCGGCCTTCAGCCCGAGGACCTGGAACTGGAGGTGCTGGAAACCAGCGCGCTGGCCGACCTCGATCGCACCGCCGCGCTGATCTTCGACTGCCACCGCATCGGCGTGCACTTCGCGCTCGACGACTTCGGCACCGGCTATTCCTCGCTGTCCTACCTGAAGCGCCTGCCGGTGCGCCAGCTCAAGATCGACCGCAGTTTCGTCCGCGACCTGCTCGACGACGCCGACAACCTCGCGATCCTCGACAGCGTGCAGGGCCTGGCGCGGGCGTTCGCGCGCGAGGTGATCGCCGAGGGCGTGGAATCGCTGGAGCAGGGTGAGATCCTGCTGCGCATGGGCTGCGAACTGGCCCAGGGCTATGCCATTGCGCGGCCGATGCCGCCCGAGGCGATCGCGGACTGGATCGCCACCTGGCGCCCGGACCGGCGCTGGCAACGTTGCCCGCCGATCCGGCGCGAAGCGATCCCGACCCTGGCGCTGCTGGTCGGGCACCGCGCCTGGCTGCGCTCGCTGCAGGCGGCCGTGCATGGCGCGGTCGCGATTTCGTCCCAGGTCGAGGCCCGCCACGCTCGCTGCGGGCAATGGCTCGGCGCGCAGCCCGACGAACGCGAGACCCTGCTCGAACTGCAGCGCGCGATCGAACTGCATCGCGACATCCACCGCCAGGGCGACGCACTACTCGCCCGCGCCCGCCGCGGCGAGGCCGGTGCGCGCTCAGGCCTGGCCACAATCGAACAACAAAGCGAAGCCCTCGCCCACACCCTCGAAGCCCTGCTCGACCACCCCGCACCCTAACTTTGCGAGGTGGCGCGGTAGGCGCGGAGGTCGGCGGGGGTGTCGATGTCGATCGCGGCTTCGGGCAGCGGCAGTTGCGTGGTGGCGTCGGTTTCGGCGAGCAGCAGCGGTTTGGCGCCACGGTCGCCGTGCAGCGCGGCGAGCGTCGCGAACAGCCGTCGCGGGAAGATGGCCGGCACGCCGGGGCCGCCACCGTACTGCGCGCAGACGACGCGCTCGGGTGCGAGCCGCCAGCATGCGAGCAACGGTTTCAGTGCGGCCGTGGTCAACGCGACCTGGTCGGCGAGCAGCACCAGCGCACCATCGATGTTCGTCGGCAGGGCGCGGATGCCGGCGGCGAGGCTGCTGCCGAGACCCTCGGCCCAAGCCGCATGCTCGATGGCGTGCACATCGGCGGGCAGTGCCGCACGCAAGCGCTCGTGCTCGCAACCCAGCACCACGAAGGCCGTGCCCGGCGTCAGCGCCGCGGCCAGTCGCGCGGCTCGCTGCAACATCGGCTCACCCTCCACCAGCGCCAGCAGCTTCGCCCCGCCAAAGCGCGAACCGGCGCCGGCCGCGAGGACGAGCGTGGCGAGGTGGCACGGCACGTGTGCAGCGTCAGTCGCGCGTGCCGGCTTCACGGCACAACGACAGATACCGCTCCAGCCGTTCGCGCAGTTGCGCGCCGATGCTGCGCGGGCGGCCGTGCACCATTTCGATCGCGACCAGCACCGAGCGCGCAGTGAGGCGCAGTTCGCCGCCGACGTGGCCGTCGAAGCGCAGCGTGAACGAGCTGCGGCCGAGTTTTTCAAGTACGACGGTCAGCTCCAGCACCTCGCCGAGCCGACACGGACGCTTGAAGTCGCATTCGGTATGCGCAGTCGGGAAACCGACGCCGTGGGTCAGGATCTGCTCGGCGTAGTTCAAGCCGAGGCAGTGCGTGAACCAGTCCTCGACCGCGGCCTGGAACATCTCGAAGAAGCGCGGGAAGAACACGTACCCGGCCGGGTCGGTATGGGTGAAGCGCACCGGGGCGCGGTGGATGTAGAGGGTGTCCATGGCCACAGTTTAGCGGGCGCGTCTGCGTGGCAGGCACGCGCCCGGGATGCGGATCAGGTCCCGTCGATCGCGTCGCGCACGCGCCGCGCCAGTTCGCTGCGACGCCAGGGCTTGGGCAGCAGGCGCACGCCGGGGTCGAGGCGGCCGTGGTGGACGATGGCGTTCTCGGTGTAGCCGGAGGTGTAGAGCACCTTCAGCCCCGGGCGCAGAACGCGCGCGCGCTCGGCAAGCTCGCGGCCGTTCATGCCGGGCATGACCACGTCGGTGAACAGCAGCTCGATCTCCGGGTGCGCTTGCAGCACCTCCAGCGCCTGCTTCGGCTCGCTCGCGAACAGCGGGCGGTAGCCGAGCAGTTCGAGCTGCTCGACGGCGTGACGCAGCACCATGGTCTCGTCCTCGACCACCAGCACGACCTCGCCGCGACCGTGCGGCATCGTCTCGATCGGCGACGCCGCCGCCGGTGCCGTGCCGGCCACGCGCGGCAGGTACAGCCGCACCGTCGCGCCCTCGCCGGGCTCGGAATAGACCTTGATGTGGCCGCCCGACTGCTTGACGAAGCCATAGACCATCGACAGCCCGAGGCCGGTGCCCTTGCCTTTTTCCTTGGTTGTGAAGAACGGCTCGAACACGCGCCCCAAGTGTTCCGCGGCAATGCCGCTGCCGGTGTCGGAAACCGCGACCATCACGTACTGGCCCGGATGCACCTCCGGGTTGGCCGCGGCGTAGTCGGCATCGAGCACCGCGTTCGCGGTCTCGATGGTCAGGCATCCGCCCTGCGGCATCGCGTCGCGCGCGTTCAGGCACAGGTTGAGCACGGCGTTGTCGAGCTGGGTGGGGTCGATCAGCGCGTGCCACAGGCCACCGCCGCGCGACAGTTCGATCTGCACGTGCTCGCCGAGGCTGCGCCGCAGCAGCGGTTCGAGTTCGGCGAGCCGGCGGTTGACGTCGACGGTGGTCGGCTCCAGCGCCTGCTTGCGCGCGAACGCGAGCAGTTGCCGCGTCAGTTCGGCGGCGCGGTGCGCGGCCTCGCCGATCATGCCCGCCAGTTCGGCGCGCGCGGGATCATCGCGCAGCCGGTCCTGCAGGGTTTCGGCGTTGCCGAGGATGACCGTCAGCAAGTTGTTGAAGTCGTGCGCGACGCCGCCGGTGAGCTGGCCGATCGCTTCCAGGCGCTGGCCTTCGCGCAGGCGCTGCTCGGCGACCACCTGCGCGCTGATGTCGGCGATGCCGCCGACCATGCGCAGGGCCTTGCCGGCGGCGTCGCGCATCACCAGTCCGCGGTCGAGCACGTGCAGCCAGCGGCCATCGGCGTGCTTGATCCGATAGCGCGACTCCCAGTAGTCGCCGTCGCTGTCGAGCACGGTTTCCAGGCTGTCGCTGACGCGGGCGTGGTCGTCCGGGTGCAGCATCTCCAGCCACCCGGCGAAGGTCGCTTCCGGGCCGTCGGCGCGGTAACCGGTGAGTTCGCCGAAGCGCTCGTCCCAGGTCAGCGTGCGGCTGGCGAGGTCGAGATCCCAGGTCGAATCGGTGACCGCGGTGGTCAGCACGCGCAGCCGCTTCTCGCTGTCGGCGAGCAGCCCGATCTGGTGTTCGCGCTGTTCGGCCATGCGGTTGAAGGCGCTGGCGAGGCGGCCGAGCTCATCGTCGCGGGAGGGGGAGATGCGCGCGTCGAGATGGCCGCTGGCGAAGCGCGCAATGCCGCGTTCGATGGCCTGGATCGGATCGCTCATGCGCCGATACACCCGTGCGAATGCCCACACGCCGGCCACGCCGAGCAGCAGTGCCAACGCCAGGAAGCTGCCGCCGGCTTCGCGCTGCACTTCGCTCGAACGCCGCTGGCGCTCGTGCACCAGGGTGACGAGGCTGTCGTTGATCATCGCGAAGTGGATGCGCAGTTCGCGCGCCACGTCCTGGCGCAGGCGCAGCGAGTGCGCGTCGTCGCCCTGCAACTCCAGACGATTGCCGGCGATCGCGGCGAACACGTTGGCGACCTCGCGCAGGTGACGCGCGGAGAGCTGCGCTTCGGCGCCGTCGTCGACGCCGATCAGGCTCGCCAGGCGCAGCGCGTCGGCGCCAACTTCGCGCGCGATCGCGCCATCGGCCTGCAGCAGGGTGATGTAGTTCGCGCCCATGCGCAGGCGTTCGACCTCGCCGCTCAGCTGCAGCATGCGTTCGGCATCGGCCATGGCGCTGCGCGCCTGCCGCCAGTCGCGCGCGCCGAGCACGCCGAGCAGGACCACGCAGCATGCCGCCGCGAGCGCGCTGGCGAGTGCGAGTCGACGCAAGCCGGGCGCCGGCCAGCCGCTCATGGCGATGGCCTGCGGTTGAGATAGGCCGGCAGCGCCACGCTGTCCGGGGCGACGCGACGCAGCGGGCCGGCCTCGATGTAGTCGGGCAGGCGCGGTCGTTGCCGGTCGGCGAACTCGGGCATCGTCGACAGCCAGTCGAGCGCACCATCCAGCCCGGCCAGCGCCGACCAGCCGAGGTGCAGGTGCCAGATCACCCCGGCCTCCATCGTTGCCAGTTCCTTCTCCTCGACATCGAGCACCTGCGCATGCAGCGCGCGTGCGCGCAGCGGCTGCTCGTGCATCAACTGGATCGCCTGCGCGTAGGCGCGCAGCACGCGCTCGGCCAGCGCCGGGTTGTGCACGACCACGTCGCGGCGACCAAGCAGCAGCCAGGTGGCGACATAGGCTTCGCGCGCGGGCAGCACGTAGGCGCGGTCACCGAGTTCGTGCAACAGGCGCGTGCCCCAGGGCTCCCAGGTGACGATCGCATCGACGCGCCCGGAGCGCAGCGCGTCGAGCTGCTCGAACATGCCGACCGGCACGAACTCGACCGCGTCCTCGGCAATGCCTTCCTGCTGCGCGAACTGCGACCAGGCGTAATGCGCCGAGCTGTAGCGCTGCACGCCGAGGCGGTGCCCGGCGAGGTCGGCGGGGCCGCGGATGCCGCGGTCGCGATCGGCAATGAGCTGGTGCGCGCGCGGCACCACCGCGAGCGAGCCCAGCACCACGAACTCCGGTTCGCGCTCGGGGGGCTGCAACCACATCGCCCTGGCCACCGGTTGCGCCGCCGCCAGTGCGAACGCGACCCGACCTGCGGTCAGCGCCTGCATCGCGTCGACACCGGACTCGACGTACTCGACTTCGATCGTCTGCGGCGAAGCCGCGCTGATGCCGGCCGCGAACAGCCCGGCCCCGACCGCGACCTTGGTCGGCGCGTCCGCGATCCAGTGCCAACCCGCTACCCGCACCGGTGCCGTCGCATGACTGGCCGCGATTGCGCCCGACAGCACGCACAGGCAGGCCGCGAGCAGCCAGCAGCAACCGGATCGGGCGAAGGACCTGCGCATGGGATTCCCCTGCATTCGAGCCCGATGGTAGGTCATGTGAAGGTGGTGTGCATGGCCGTGGACCGCCGTTGAGGCTTGAATTTGTTGGGTGTACATTCAAAACGTGATGACCGTGATCGAAACGCCGATGTTCCTGCGCTATGCCGCCGAGGTGTGGAGTGATGACGAACGCACCGAGTTCGTGGATTTCATCGCCGCCGAGCCCGATGCGGGCGACGTGGTGCCGGGCGCTGCGCCCTTGCGCAAGGTGCGATGGTCGCGGCGTGGCATGGGCAAGCGTGGCGGGGTGCGGGTGATCTACTTCCTCGCTCCGAGCGAAGGCACGATCTGCCTGTTGCTCGTCTACTCGAAGTCCAAGATCGACAACCTGTCGCCCGCTTTCCTGCGGGCACTTCGCAAGCTGATGGAATGACGCCATGACCAAGATGAGTCAGTTTGAGCGCGACCTGCTGGAGTCCGTGCGCCAGGCCAGGAACGGCGAGATCGCCAGCGTCCACACGCCCTCGGAAATCGCCGCCCGCAAGCGCGGCCGACCGCTCGGCAGCACCAAGGCCGACACCAAGGTGGCGGTCAAGCTGCGCCTGGACCCCGATGTCCTGGCCGTGCTGCGCGCCACGGGTGCCGGCTGGCAAACGCGCGTGAACAAGATGCTGCGCGAGCGCTTCGCGCTGTAGCGGTTGCGCGCGGCGCACGATCCAGCCAGGCGACTTCAGCCCCTACCCGAACACCGGTTCCTCGACCTGGCGGAAGATGCCGAGTGCGCAGGGCAGGTCGGGCAGCGTCATCAGGGCGAGTTGTTGGGCGAGGGCGGTGTTGCCGGGGTCGTGGCGGATGGCGTGGTCGGGCAGCGGGTCGCTCTCGGCGTGGTCGATGGCGATGATGCGGTCCTGGTCGCGCACCAGCAGGCGGTTGCGCTCGCGGCCGAAGCGCAGCGGTTCGCCGGCGTTGAGGCGAACGCTGAAGTCGTCGCGCGTGGCCTTGCCGGTGATCTGCTCGTAGGCGCCGTCGTGGAAGGTGACGCAGTTGAGCAGCACTTCGACGAAGGCGACGCCGCGGTGCGCGTGCGCGGCGGCGAAGACTTCTTCCATCAGCGCGTTGTTGGTGTCGGGCACGCGCGCGACGAAAGTGGCGCCGGCGGCGAGCGCGAGGTTGACCGGATTGACCGGATGGTCGGCGACCCCGAACGGCGTCGACTTGGTCTTGAGCCCGGTCGGGCTCGTGGGGCTGGCCTGGCCCTTGGTCAGCCCGTAGATCTGGTTGTTGAGCAGCAGCATCTTGATGTCGGGATTGCGCCGCAGCAGGTGCAGGGTGTGGTTGCCGCCGATCGCGAGCGCGTCGCCGTCGCCGGAGATCAGCCACACCGACAGATCCGGGTTGGCCAGCTTGACCCCGGTCGCGACCGTGGGCGCGCGCCCGTGCAGGGTGTGGAAGCCGAAGGTGTTGGTGTAGTACGGCAGACGCGAGGTGCAGCCGATGCCGGAGACGGTGACGAACTTTTCGCGCGCGATGCCGAGGCGGGCGTAGGTCGCGGTCAGCGATTTCAGCACCGCGAAGCAGCCGCAGCCCGGACACCAGCGCGGCGTGGCGCTGCTGAGGAAGCGTGCGCGCGCGGTGTCGGCGGCATCTTCGGCATCGGCGGTCAGCGGTCGGTCGGACAGGATGGGCGTGTTCATGCGCGCGACTCCAGCAGGGCGATGGCACGGTCGACGATTTCCGCCACCTGGAACGAAGTGCCCTGCACCTTGTTCAGGCGGCCCAGATCGAGCAGGTATTCGGCGCGCAGCCGCTGCCACAACTGCCCGGTGTTGTTCTCGATCACGACCACGCGCCGGTGCCGGCGCAGCAGTGCGCCGAGATCGGCTGGCAATGGATTGAGGTGGCGCAGGTGCAGGCTGGCGACGCTGCGGCCTTCGCCGAGCAACTGGTCGCAGGCTTCGCGGATGGCGCCGAAGGTGCTGCCCCAGCCGAGCAGCAGCAGTTCCGCGTCGGCGCTGCCGTGCAGCACGCAGGGCGCGTAGTCGTTCGCGATGCGCGCGATCTTGTCCTGGCGCAGCCGCACCATGGTTTCGTGGTTCTCCGGCTCGTAGCAGACGGCGCCGCTGTCGCCGGCTTTCTCGAGCCCGCCGATGACGTGTTCCAAACCTGGCGTGCCCGGCACTGCCCACGAACGCGCCAGCGTCTCCGGATCGCGCGCGTAGGGCTTGAAGCCCTCGCTGTGCTGGCGCCGGTGCACGGTGAACGGCGCCAGTTCGGCGGCCTCGGGTTCGCGCCAGACCTCGGCGCTGCTCGACAGCGACAGATCGCTGAGCACGATCACCGGGGTCATCGAACGCAATGCAATGCGGCTCGCCTCGACCACGGTGTCGAAGCAATCGGCCGGCGTCGCCGCGGCCAGCACCGGCAGCGGCGATTCGCCGTGGCGTCCGTACAGCGCCTGCAACAGGTCGGACTGTTCGGTCTTGGTCGGGATGCCGGTGGACGGACCGGCGCGCTGCACGTTGATCACCACGAGCGGCAGCTCGGCGATCACCGCGAGGTCGAGGAACTCGCCCATCAGCGCCATGCCCGGACCCGAGGTGCTGGTCGCCGCCAGCGAACCGGCGAACGCGGCGCCGATGGCGCTGCCGATCGCGGCGATCTCGTCTTCGGCCTGGAACATGCGCACGTCCGGATCACGCAGGCGGCTCAATTCCTGCATCACCTCGGTCGCCGGCGTGATCGGGTAGCCGCCAAGGAACAGATGCAGCCCGGCGCGCCGCGCTGCCGCGACCAGGCCCTTGGCGAGCGCGGCATTGCCGGTGACGAAGCGATAGACGCCGGCTTCGCGCAGGCGCTCGTGCGCAGCCACGCGCAGCGGGCTGACGAAGAACTCGGCGGTCTCGCCGTAGTTCCAGCCGGCGTCGAAGGCGCGGCGGTTGGCGGTGGCCAGCTCCGGCGTCGCTGCGAAGCGATGTTCGATCCAGCCATGCACCGCTGCCTTCGGTCGCGGGAACAGCCAGCAGATCAGGCCGAGCGCGAAGAAGTTCTTGCTGCGATCCATCTCCTTGCCCGACATCGCGAGCCCGCGCAGCGCGCCGCGGCTGAGCTTGCCGATCTGCACCGGAAACACGCGATAGCCGCGCAGCGAGCCGTCTTCGAGCGGGTTCGTGGCATACCCGGCCTTGGCCAGGTTGGGTGCGGTGAACGCGGTCTCGTTCAGGATCAGCATCGCGTTTTCGGCGAGCGCGCCGAGGTTGCTGCGCAGCGCCGCCGGGTTCATCGCCACCAGCAGGTCGATGCGGTCGCCCGGCGTGTGGATGCCGCTGCCGCCGGTGCGCACCTGGAAGCCGGAGACACCGCCCAGCGTGCCGGCCGGCGAGCGGATCTCGGCCGGAAAATCGGGCAGCGTGCGCACCAGTTCACCGGCTGCGCTCGCGAGCTGCGCGAACTGCTGGCCAGCGAGCTGGATGCCGTCGCCGGAGTCGCCGGCGAACTTGACGGTGATCTCGTCCAGGGTTTGCACCCGCGACAGATCCGGATCGAGCAGGGCGGCGTCGGCCTCGGCGTGGTTCATGGCGGCGGTGATCTCAGTTGCGGTGGCGCGACGGCACGTCGCCGGAGAAGTCTTCGTCCGGATGCAGCTTGCGCGCGCGCTCGATCAGCACGGCTTCCGGTTCGACGCGGTCGGGATCGGGCTCGCAGCATTCCTGCGGGCAGACCGCAGCGCACTGGGCTTCGTCGAAGAAGCCGACGCACTCGGTGCACTTGGCGGCATCGATCACGTACACGTTGGGGCCGGCGGTGATCGCCTCGTTCGGACATTCGGTCACGCAGGCGTCGCACAGATTGCAGTCACGGGTGATGCGGTAGGCCATGTTGTTTCTCCTCGTTCATGCCATGGATGGCCGCCCCGAGCGCGCCGCAGAACTGCGCATTCGGAGCGAGATGGGTGCGCACCGACGCGAAGCGTTCCGCGAACAGCGGAATCAGGATCGGGTGGTGGGCGAGCACGCCGCCCGAGAACACCAGGGTGGCGGTATCGATCGCGGTCATTTCCAGCACGCGCTTGACCACCGAACGGTAGAGCGCGTGGATCAGGTTCTCGATGCGCTCGCCGTGCATCAGCAGCTTGATCACTTCCTGCCCGGAGAACACCGTGCAGTAGCTGTTGAGGGTGAGCTCCTGGTCGTGCCCGGCGGCGAGCCTCGGCAGGTCCGACATCGGCACTTCCAGGCGGTGCGCCAGTTCCTCGATGTAGGCGCCGGTGCCGGCCGCGCACTTGCGGTTGATCGCGAACTGCTCGACCCGGGTCGGCGTTGCCTTGATCACCTTGGCGTCCTGGCCGCCGATGTCGATGATGGTGTAGTCCTCGGTCAGCTGCAGCTGGTGCTGCACGCCGAGGTAATGCGCCTTGATCTCGGTGCAGGCGCCCTGCACGAACGGGATGTGATTGCGGCCGTAGCCGGTCGCGTACAGCGCGTGCCCGGGACGCAGGCGCGGAGCCTGTCCGGGCGCGGGCGGCGCGGCGCGGTCGGCTTCGACGAACGGCGACAGCTCGTCGTCGCTGCCGGCGAGCGCGCGATGCACGTGCTCGCCGAGCGGGAACAGGGTGCGGCGCTTGCGCGTGGTCAGCAGCCGGCCTTCGGCGTCGAGCGCGGCCACCTTGATTTCGGCGCTGCCGCAATCGACGCCCCAGAACACCTCGGTGCGCACCGGGGTTTCGGCGGCGACGCGGTCGCGTTCTAGCAGCGTGTTCACAGCGTCTCCAGGAAGGCTTCGATCAGGGTCGTGCTCTGCTCGTCGGAGAAACAGCGCAGGTCGCACAGGTCGCCGTCGACGACCACGCTGCGGATGCCTTTCGCGGCGAGGCGCTGCGGCAGGTTGTAGGAACTGTTGCTGTTGTTCGGGCAGGTGCGCGCGGCGTGGAAGACGACGCCGTCGATCGCGAATTCGCGCACCAGGCGTTCGATGTACGCCTCCTTGTAGGCGTCGTCGCGGTTGATGAAGATCTTCAGGTAGGCGCGCGCCATGCTCTCCAGCGGTTCGTCCGGATCGAAGTCGGAGAAGATCCACGAGTTGCAGTAGGTCGAGGCGACCACCGCCGCGCGCTGCTTCGCGAACAGGTCGGACAGATGCCGCAGCCGGCCCCAGACCGGCATGCCCTCCCAGTAGATGCGCAGGCGTTCGCGCGGCACCGCGGCGTGGCCGGCAGCGATGCGCGCCTGCAGTTCGGCGAGCAGGCTGCGGTAGTAGTCGGTCGCGATCGGCGTGCCGCGCAGCACCACGATCGGGCCCATGAAGATCGCGCCGTCGAAGAAGTTCAGCGGCGCCGGTCGTGCGCGTGCGCTGTCGAGCACCTGCGCCCACAGGTCGGTGGCTTCCTTGGAGTGCGCGAGTGCGCTGCGCAGCGCCTGCGGATCGAGCTTGCGCCCGGCGATGGTCTCGAGCTGGCCGATCATGCGCCGGTACTGCGCGGCGACGTCGGCGACCTGCTCGGGCAGCACGTCCGGCAGATGATTCGGCGGATGGATGCCGAGCAGCGGCACGTTCCAGCGCCGCGCGTACCACGCGAACCAGTGCATCACGTCCTTGCACTGGTTGGTGCAATACACCAGCACGTCCGGGCGCGGCACTTCGGCCAGGCCATAGGCCTTGGTCAGCGGCGTGACGCCCTTGAGCGCGGCGCCGATGTCGGAAGTCAGATAGCTGCAGATCTCGGGCGAATAGCCCTGCGCGTTGGCTACAGGAATGGTGTCGCCGCAGACGCGCGTGGCGCCAAGCAGGGCGCCGTGGTTCTCCGGGAAGTACACCTCGAAGCCGAGCGCGCGCAGAATCTCGGCCGGGCCGACCGAGGTGCACCAGGCGACCTTGCGCGCCGGGTCTTTCGCGGCTTCGCCGAGATCGACGAAGTAGTCGCGCATCACTTGCTTTACGTCCATGCCGCACCTCCGAGCCGGGCGGCGGCCCGGCGGATGAAGACCTCGATCATGCGCTTGCGGTAGTCGCGCGGGAAGAAGTCCTGGTCGTAGCTGGCGGCGAAGTCGCGCGCCGCGGCCACGGCCGCATCCAGCATTGCTGCGGCCGATGGGAAATCGGCGCGACGATGGCGCCAGTGGCCGGGATGGGTGCCGATGCCGGTAAGCGCCACGGCGAGTTCGCCGAACGCGTCGTTGTCGATCGCGCGCAGCCCGAGCGCGACGCCGAGCGAGGGGAAGTCGAGGTTGGCGCGCACCGCGAGCTTGGCGTAGTCGATGCGCCGCCCGGTGGGCGCCGGCAGCTCGATCGCGACCAGCACCTCGTCGCGCGCCAGATCGTGGCGTTCGATGCCGTCGTCATGGTGGAAGCCGGCCAGCGCCACGCGCCGTTCGCCGCGCGGCGACCACAGCCGCAACTCGGCGTCGAGCAGCAGCAGCACCGGCACGCTGTCGGAAACGAAGCGCGCCTGGCACTGCGGCAACTTGCCGCGCTGCGCCGACTTGACGATGTGGCAGACCTCGCCGCCGGCCTTGAAGCAGGGGCGGTGCGCGGCGCGGTTCAACGCGCTCTGGTTGATGAAGCTGCAGCGGTTGTCGACCAGCACGTTGCCGCCGAGCGTGGCGCGGCTGCGGATCGGCGCGCTCGCCACGCGCGCGACGGCTGCGGTCAAGGCCGGATGCAGCGCCTGCAGGCGCGTGTCCGCGGCGATCGTGGCGAGGCTGGTCAGGGCGCCGATGCGGCAGCGGCCATCGCCATCGATGGCGATGCCGCGCAGTTCGCTCAGACCACCGAGCGAGATCATGCGTTGCGGTGAGCGCAGGCCGAGCTTGAGCTGCGGCATCAGGTCGGTGGCGCCGGCGGCGAGCACGTAGTCGGCACCGGCAGCAGACAGCTGCGCCAGTCGCGCGCCGAGTTCGGCCAGCGACTGCGGGCGCTCGAACTCGA
The DNA here is from genome assembly GCA_016182785.1 of Lysobacterales bacterium. Lineage (GTDB taxonomy): Bacteria > Pseudomonadota > Gammaproteobacteria > Xanthomonadales > Ahniellaceae > JADKHK01. Next base: position 32,412 of record JACPFU010000034.1, read on the forward strand.
ACTGCAGGCCGGCGTTCATCGCGCACCCGCCTTGCGCAGCGCCGCGAGCACGCGGTCCGGGCGCATCGGCAGTTCCTGCAGGCGCACGCCGACGGCGTCGAAGATCGCGTTCGCGATCGCCGGGATCACCGGCGCCAGCGGTCCTTCGCCGGCTTCCTTGGCGCCGAACGGGCCTTCGTTGTCCTCGCCGTCGCTGAGCACGATGTCGATCTCGGGTTCCTCGAACGGCGACGGAATCTTGTATTCGAGGAAGCCGGCGTTCTGCACCGCGCCGCCCTCGTGCACCACTTCTTCCATCAAGGCCTGGCCCATGCCCATGTGGAAGCAGCCTTCGATCTGGCCGCGCACCGCGAGCGGGTTCAGCGCGAAGCCGCAGTCGTGCGCGCAGGTGGCCTTGTCGACGCGGACGTGGCCGGTCTCGGGATCGACCGTCACCTCGACGATGAAGGCGGTGAAGCTGTAGGAGGGCGACAGCCCGGCGCCGGCTCCCTTGAACTTGCCGCCGAGTTTCGGCGCGCGGTAGTTGCCGACCGTTTGCAGGATGCCGGGGCCTTCGATCGCGGCATGCACCGCGTCGAGCCAGGCGATGTCCGCGCCGCTGGCCAGATGGCGGATGCGGCCGCCGGAGAGCTCGAAGCCATCGCGGTAGTCGGGATTCGCTCCGAGGTAATCGGCCTCGAAATCGGGCGCGCGCTGGCCCTGGCGGAAGAAGTCTGCGGGCGGCTGCGGTTGCGGGTATTCGGGCTCGCTCAGGCCAAGTTTGCGGCAGGCACCGGCGACCAGCAGCCGGCGCATGCGGATCGCCGCATTGCGCGCGGCGTTGCCGGCCATGAAGGTGACGCGCGAGCTGTAGCTGCCGAGATCGACCGGCGTCAGGCGCGTGTCGGCGGCGACCACTTTGACCTGGTCGAGCTCCACGCCGAGCACTTCCGCCGCCATCATCGCGAGCACGGTGTCGCTGCCCTGGCCGATGTCGGAGGCGCCCGAGTACACGGTGATCGCGCCGTCGAATTCGAGCGTCATCCGCACCGTGCTGCCCGGTCGCTCGTTCCAGTGGATCGGCAGCGCGCTGCCGCTGATGAAGAAGCCGCAGGCGACGCCGATGCCGCGGCCGAACGGCAGCTTGCCGTACTTCTCGCGCCAGCCGGAGCGGCGCATCGCTTCCTCCAGGCCGCGCTTGAGCCCGACCGAGGTGATGCGGAACTCGTTGACGGTGAGCGTGTTCTCGCGATGCAGCAGGTCGATGCGCGCCTGGCACGGATCGAGCCCGGCCTCGGTCAGCGCCATGTCCATCAGCACTTCGGAGGCGAAGCGCGGATTGACGCCGCCGTGCCCGCGCATGGCGCCACACATTGGCTTGTTGGTGTACAGGCGGCGGCAGCGGAAGGCGAAGTTCGGCACCGGATACGGGCCCTGCAGCAGCACGCCGTTGTAGTAGGTGGTGACGACGCCGAAGCTGCCGTAGGCGCCGCCGTCGATCAGAATGTCGCCGGTCAGCGCGGTGATGCCCTGCGCAGGATCGAAGCCGAGCTTCATCGTCAGCTCGGTCGGATGGCGGCCGTGATGGCTGAAGAACACGTCCTCGCGCGAGAAGCGCAGGCGCACGTTGCGGCCGCTGACCAACGCGAGCTTGGCCGCGATCATCTCGTGCGGGAACGGATCGCTCTTGCCGCCGAAACCGCCGCCCAGGTGCGGCTTGACCACGCGCACGCGGTGCTCGTCGAGGCCGAGCACTTCGGCCAGCGCCAGGTGCACGTAATGCGGCACCTGGGTGGCGCTGTACACGGTCAGGTTGCCGCGACCGTCGATCTCGACCTGCACCGCGTGCGGCTCGGTGAAGGCGTGGGTGACGGCGGCATAGCGGAAGCGCTTCTCGATCACGATCGGCGCCGCGGCGAAGGCCGCATCGGGATCGCCGAAGCGCTGTTCGACCTGCTTGTGCAGGTTGTCGCCGCGCTTCAGCTCCGGGTGCAGCGGGTCGTCGGTGGGCTTGAGCGCGTGGCGCGCGTCGAGCACCGGCGGCGTCGGTTCGTACTCGATGGCGATCAGCGCCAGCGCCTGCGCCGCGATCTCGGCATTCTCGGCCGCGACCGCGGCCACCGGTTCGCCGACGTAGCGCACGCGCTCGCGTGCCAGTGCCGGTTCGTCCTTGCTGATCGGCAGCACGCCGAAAGTGCGTTCGAAGTCGGCGCCGGTGAGCACCGCGCGCACGCCGGGCAGCGCCGCGGCGCGCGTGGTGTCGATGCCGAGGATGCGCGCGCTGGCGTGCGGCGAGCGCAGGATCAGCGCATGCAGCGCGTTCGGCAGGCGCAGGTCGTCGGCGTAGCGGGCGCGGCCGGTGACCTTGTCGCGCGCGTCGATCTGCGCCTGCGGCTGGCCGACGATGCGATACGGCTTCATCGTGACTCCTCGCGCGCGGCGACCGCGCGGTAGGCGTTGCGGATGGCGTTGTAGCCGGTGCAGCGGCAGGTGGTCGCGGCGATCGTGGTCTGCATCGCGTGTTCGTCCGGATGCGGCTCGCGCGCGAACAGCGCGACCCCGTTCAGCACCATCGCCGGCGTGCAGTAGCCGCACTGGATGGCGCCGTGCTCGATCATCGCCTCTTGCAGCGGGTGCAGGTCGCTGCCGCAGCCGATGCCTTCGATGGTGGTGATCGCGCTCGCTTCCAGATCCGCCGCCGGCAGCAGGCAGGACAGCATCGGCGCGCCATCGACCAGCACCGCGCAGCAGCCGCATTCGCCGAGGTCGCAGCCGCGCTTGCTGCCGGTGAGGCCGATCTCCTCGCGCAGGAAGTCGAGCAGGGTGATCGCCGGCGCCACTGCGCGTGTGTGGCATTGGCCGTTGATGTTCAGGCGCAGCAGATGCGGTGCCGGGTTCATGCGTGCAGTCTCCGGATCAGGGTGGCGACGCCCTGGCCATGGCCGACGCAGAGCGCGGCGATGCCGAGTTCGCCGTCGTCGGCTTCGAGGCCATGCAGCAGGGTGGTGACCAGGCGCGTGCCGGTGGCGCCGAGCGGATGCCCGAGCGCGATCGCGCCGCCATTGGGGTTCAGGCGTGCGGCGTCGAGCCCGAGCGCGCGTTGGTTCGATACGACTTGCGCGGCGAAGGCCTCGTTGATCTCGAAGCGGTCGATGTCGCCGACGGTGAGCCCGAAGCGCGCGAGCAGCTTGCGGATCGCGAGCACCGGTCCATCGCCCATCGCTTCCGGTGCCAGCCCGACGACGACACTGCCGAGCACTTCCGCGCGTGCGGTGAGTCCATGCTGCGCGCAGGCGGTGCTGGATGCGAGCAGGGTCAGGCTGGCGCCATCGGATAGCGGCGAGGCATTGCCGGCGGTCACCGTGCCGCCTTCGCGGAACGCCGGTTTCAGTTCGGCGAGCGCGGCCAGGCTGGCATCGGCACGCGGCAGCTGGTCGCGCTCGATGCGCGCGTCGCCGCCGTCGAGCCTCAGCAATTCGGCATCGAAACGACCGGCCGCCTGCGCGGCGCAGGCGCGCTGGTGGCTCGCGAGCGCCCATTGGTCCTGATCGTCGCGGCCGATGCCATCGCGCGTCGCCAGCCACTCGGCGGCGAGGCCCATGTTGTTGAACGGGAACGGCGGTCGCGTCAGCAGCGCGGTGTGGTAGTCGATCGCCGCCTGCATCGGCACGTGCTGCATGTGCTCGACGCCGCCGGCGAGCAGGAGCTGGTCCTGCCCGCAACCGATGCGCAACGCGGCGGTGTTGAAGGCTTCCAGGCTGGAGGCACACAGGCGGTTGAAGGTGACGCCGGGCACGCTCGCCGGCAGGCCGGCCAGCAGGCTCGCAAGGCGCGCGATGTTCTTGCCCTGCTCCAGGTGCTGGCCGACGCAGCCGATCAGCACGTCGTCGATCGCCGCGGGATCGGGCAGCGCGCGCGTCACCTCAAGCATCAGCCGCGCCAGCAGTTCGTCGGCGCGCAGGCTGCGCAGCGCGCCCTTGTCGACGTGGCTGCGCCCGATCGGCGTGCGCCGCGCCGCGACGATGCGGGCGGTCGGCGTCGAGGCAGGGGGCGGCAGCGTGGTCATGGTCAGAGTCCGAGCAGCCCGCAGCTCTTGCCGCCGTCGACATGCAGCACTTGGCCGCTGATGAAGGCGGCATCGGCCGAGCCGAGGAAGGCGACCGCAGCGGCGATGTCGGCGGGCGTGCCCATCTGCCCGGTCGGCTGCATGCGCAGCAGGCGCTCGCGTGCCTCGGTCGGCATCGCCTGGGTCATCGGCGTGTCGATCAGACCCGGTGCGACCGCGTTGACGCGGATCGCGAAGCGCGCGAGTTCGAGTGCCAGCGTGCGCGTCAGGCTGACCACGCCGCCCTTGCTCGCCGAATAGTTGCTCTGCCCCGGATTGCCGAGCCAGGAGCGCGAGGCGATGTTGACGATGGCGCCGCCGCTGCGTGCGCGCAGCAGCGGCAGGGCCGCCTGGCAGCACAGGAACGGGCCCTTGAGGTTGACCGCGAGCACCGTGTCCCAGTCGGCTTCGCTGAGCTTGGCGAGGAAGCCGTCGCGGATGATGCCGGCGTTGTTCACGAGCAGATCGAGGCCGCCGAGATCGCTCTGGATGCGCGCCATCAGTGCTTCGAGTTCGCCACGCGCGGTGACATCGACCGCGAGCGCAAGCACGCGTTCGCCACCCAGTTCCGCGGCGAGTGCAGCTGCGGCGTCGCCATCGCGGTCGGCCAGCACTACGCTTGCGCCCTCCGCGTGCAGGCGCCGCGCGATCGCCGCGCCGATGCCGCGGCCGGCGCCGGTGACGAGTGCGACGCGCAGGCGATAGCGGTTCAGCATCGTTCGAGCAGCAGGGCAGTGCCCTGGCCTCCGCCGATGCAGGCCGAGGCGATGCCGAAGCCGGCGTCGTCGCGGACCAGGGTACGGGCGAGCGTCAGCGCCAGGCGCACGCCGGTCGCACCGAGCGGATGGCCGATGGCGATGGCGCCGCCGTTGACGTTCAGCCGCGCGGTGTCGATGCCGAGCTCGCGTGCGACCGCGAGGCACTGCGCGGCGAAGGCCTCGTTGATCTCGAAGCGCCCGACATTGGCCAGGGTCATGCCGCTGGCGGCGAGCAGGGCGCGCACCGCCGGTACCGGCCCGATGCCCATGTACGCCGGCGCGACGCCGGCCGAGGCGTGGCCGAGCAGACGCGCGACTGGCTTCAGCCCATGCGCACGCACGAAATCGCCGGAAGCGACCAGCAGCGCGGCGGCGCCATCGACGATGCCCGAGGCAGAGCCGGCGGTGGTCGGGCCGGCTTCGCTGAACACATGCGGGAGCTTGGCCAGCGCTTCCGGCGTGGTCGCGCGCGGATGTTCGTCGGCGGCGAGCCCGGCCTTGTCCTTGCAGCGGAAACGACGCGGCTTCAGCGTCGCGGCCTCGAAGCTGCCCTGGCCCGGCACCGCCGCCAGTTCACCCTCTAACCAGCCGGCGGCGCGCGCTGCGGCGCAGCGCATCTGGCTCTGATGCGCGAAGTCGTCGACCTCGCTGCGGCTGAGGCCGTAGCGTTCGGCGAGGTTGTCGGCGGTGCGGCCCATCGGCACTGCGGCGGTGTCATCCAGCGCCTCCCACAGCAGGTCGGTGAACTCGGGCTTGCCGAGCGCGAAGCCCTGGCGTGCGGTGTAGGAGGCGAGCGGGAAGCGGCTCATGGTGTCGGTGCCGACACCGAGGATGAGTTGCGCCTTGCCGAGCGCGATCTGCTCCGCGGCCTGCGCCAGCACCTCCAGCCCGGAGCCGCAGATGCGTTGCACCAGCAGCGCGGTGCTTGCTTCCGGGGCGCCGGCGTAGAGACCGACGTGGCGCGGCAGGAAGAAGGCGTCGGCACTGGCCTGGCCGATGTTGGCGACGATGCTCTGGTCGATCGCGCCGGCATCGACTCCGGTGGCCGCGATCGCCGCACGCGCGGCGTGGATGCCGAGGTCGGTCGGCGACACGCTCGACAGCGCGCCGCAGAACTTGCCGAACGGCGTGCGCGCACCGGCGAGCAGGTAGACATCGTCGAAACGGGCGCCGATGCCGTGCGCGTTGCGGAAACCTTGAGCGGAAGCGGTCATGCGGAGGTTCCTGTCAGTGTCCGGTGTAGCTCGGGCGCGAGCCGTCGAGCACGCTGGCGAGGCCGAGACGGGCGTCGCGGGTCGCGAAGATCGCGTGCAGGCCGTCGAGTTCGAGTTGCAGCGCGGCGTCGAGTTCGAGTGCCTGGCCCTGGTCGATCAGGCGCATCGCGGTGGCGAGCGCGATCGGCGCCTTGCGCGCGAGTTCGCGCGCGAACGGCGCGAGCCCGGGCTGCGCCAGCGTCGCTGCGTCGAGCTCGCCGTGGTAGTCGGCGAATGCGGCTTCGAGTTCCGGTTGCGGCTTGCGCCCGGATTGCGGCGTCGGCAGCGGCACCTGCGCCAGCTCGGCGAAGCGGCGCGGCACCTCGATCACGGCGTCGATCAGTCCGAGTTCGAGCGCCTTCGCGGCATCGAGCCGGCGGCCCGTGGCGACCAGCGACTTGGCCACGCCGACGCCGAGCAGGCGCGCGCTGCGCTGGGTGCCGCCGAGCCCGGGATAGATGCCGATGCCGGTCTCGGGCAGGGCCAGCAGTGTGTTGCGGGTGCCGAGTCGATAGCGGCAGGCGAGCGCGAGTTCGAGGCCGCCGCCGAAGGCGAGGCCGTCGAGCAGGGCCACGCTCGGCTTGGCCGAGGCGGCGATCTTGTTCAGCGTCTGCTGGCCGCGCACGGTGAAGGCGTGGATGCGATCGAGATCATGGGCGTCGATCGCGTCGAGGAAGAACTTGATGTCGGCGCCGGCGACGAAGGCCTTGCCGCGACCGCAGACGAACACGCGCTGCACCGCCGGGTCGGCGTCGAGCTTCGACCACGCCGCATCGAACTGCGCCATCACCGTCTCGCCGAGCGCGTTCATGCGATCGGGCAGGTTGAACACGATCACGCCGCAGTCGCCGTGCACTTCGCTCTGCACCCAGTCGAGCGCGATCGGTCCGCTGGCGAACGGCACTGCCGGCAGCGCCAGCGCATAGCGACCGAACAGGTCGGCAACCATGGCCGCGACCGCGTCCTGGCCGATCGCCGCCATCAGCTCGAACGGTCCGCGCGGCCAGCGCAGCCCGGAACGCGCGCCGAGGTCGGTGTCGGTGGCGCTGCACACGCCTTCGCTGACCAGCGCCGCGGCGCAGCCGAGCGCGGCAGCGAGCAGGCGCTGGCGGATTGCCTCCGGCTGCTGCTGGCCACCGTGCACGACGGTGGTGTCGTCGAGGTTCCAGTCCTGGCGTGCCGCAACCTGTTCGACCAGGCGCGGCGCCGGCGCGTAGAACGGCCCGAGTTTCGCCGCCAGGCCCTCGGCCGCATGCTGCGCGATCGGCACGCCGGTGGCGTTCATCAGCGCAAACGGGCCCATGCCGACGCCGAACACCTCGCACGCGACGGCATCGATGGTCGGAATGCTGCCGAGCCCTTCCGCATACACGCGCACCGCTTCGTTGAGCCAGGGCACGAAGAAGCGGTTGACCGCGAAGCCGGGTGCATCGGCGGTGCGGATCGGGGTCTTGCCGAGGCCGGCGTAGAACGCCTCGACCTCGGCCAGCAGTTCGGGATCGGTGCGATCACCGGCGATCAGCTCGACCAGCTTGTTCTTGGCGGCGTGATAGAAATAGTGCGTGCCGAGCACGCGCCCCGGGTGCGTGAGGCCGGCGGCGACATCGCCGACGCGAAACGACGAGGTGTTGGTCGCGAGCACGCAGTCCGGACGCACGATCGCTTCGAGTTTCGCGAACAGCGCGCGCTTCACCTCCAGATCCTCGAACACCGCCTCGACCACCAGATCGACGTCGGCAAGCTCGGCCAGATCGGTGGTCGGGTGCAGGCGCGAAAGCGTTGCCGCGCGGCCCTCGGCATCGAGCAGGCGGCGCGCCACCGCTTCATCGAGCGAGGTCGCGACCAGGCCCTCGCCGCGCGCGAGCCCGGCCTGGTTCAGGTCGGCCAGGCGCACGATCAGGCCCTTCATCAGGAAATGCTGCGCGATCGCCGCGCCCATGGTGCCGGCGCCGACCACGGCGACGGTGCGAAACTCGCGCATCAGAAGTTCTCCGTGCAACGCAGCACCCTGTCGACGAAGTGGATCGTCGGTGCCGCCACGCCATGCTTGCGCGCGAGCCGGGACAGCTCGCCGCAGTGAAATTCGTTTTCGGTAACCTTGCCCTTCTCGACATCGACCAGGATCGAAGGCCGGTGCTCGCCGCCCTGGTCGAGGTAATGCATCGCGAAGCCGAGGAAGTCGGGGCCGAGCTCGATGCCTTCGGCGCGGCAGATCGCCATGCCCTCGCGCAGCATGTCCTCGACCATCGCGCGTGCCTCCGGCTGGCCCATCACGCAGCCCATGCAGTGGCGCGTCACCGCGCACAGGCTGCCGAGCGAGGCATTGAGCAGCGCCTTCTTGAACACGTCCTCGCGCCAGTCGTCGCGCAGCACCAGCGGCAGGCCGGACTCCTTGAGATCGTTGGCGATCGCCTCGGTCCGCGCCGGGTCGACGTGCGGCGAGCGCCCCATCACGTGCGTGGTGCAGAAGGTGACGATCACCTCGTTGCCGCAGGATACGTCGCAGCCCATGTTGAGCACGATGCGCAGCGCGTGCTCGGGCCCGAACACGTCCTCGATCACGCGCTCGGTGCCGATGCCGTTCTGGCAGGAGACGAACAGCGTGTCCGGCTTCGGCTGGTGCTCGCGCAAGGTGCGCAGCACGTGCTCGCTGTCCACGCTCTTGGTGCAGATCAGCACCACGTCGGGCTCGGCGCGCAGGAACTCGCCGCTCTCCAGCACCACTTCTTCCAGCTGCGCGTAGGCTTCGAGCTTGCCCTTCACCACCACCGGCCGACGTTGCAGGATCTGCTGCGTCTGGGCGCGGTGCGCCAGTACGCTGACGCGATGCCCGCCCTGGCGCAGCAGCCCGGCGAACACGCGCCCGACCGGGCCGGTACCGATCACGCCGTAGTGGATGCTCACTTGCTTGCCTCCAGGTTGAGCACGAACACGTCGGGCGGCAGCTGGTCGTAGCGACCCTGCTCCATCGCCTCGATGCAGTCGGCGTAGCGTTCCTCGATGCGTTTCGGAATCAGCTTGAACGAGGGCGTCAGCTCGTTGTCCTCGATCGACAGCTCGCGTCCGACCACGAGCGCGCGGCGGATGGTCTCGAAGCCGGCGGCCGGACGGGCGTTGATCTCGGCCATGCAGTTCGACAGGCAGTGCGCGAGCTGGGCGGGATCGTTCGGGTGCACGCAGCCATCGCCGCTGCCGCAACCCTCGAACGCCTGCTGGTTCGGGAACACCAGCAGGTGCGGCGTGCGTTGTCCCGAACCGAACACGTAGGCGTACTTCACGAACTGGCAGCGGGCGTGGATGCGCGCCTCGATCTGCGCCGGGAACACCTTTTCGCCGTTGCTGAGCTTGAACATGCGTTCCTTGCGCGAACAGATGCGCACGCCCTCGGGGCCGAACTCGCCGATGTCGCCGGTCCTGAACCAGCCGTCGTCGGTGAACGCGGCGCGCGTCGCCTCCGGATTGCGGAAGTAGCCGCGCATGACGTTGGCGCCGCGCACCAGGATCTCGCCGTCGGCGGCGAGCGCCACTTCGACGCCGGGGATCGGCAGGCCGACCACGCCCGGGGTGCGGTCGAGCCGGAACGGCGTCAGCGTGCAGCAGGGCGAGGTCTCGGTCAGGCCCCAGCCTTCGACCACCGGCACGCCGTGCGCGCGGAACACCTCGGAAGCGCTCAGCGGCAGCGGCGCCGCCGCGGTGAACACGAACTTGAGTTCGGGATGGAAGAACGCGCGCTCGACCTCGGCGCTGGCCTGCACGCGCGCGGCGATCTCCTGGTAGATCTTCGGCACGCTGAAGAACAGGTGCGGGCGGATCTCGGCGAAGTTCGCGAGCAGGCGGTCGACGTCCTTGCCGCAGCCATCGTCGAGCGCCAGGCAGCCGCCGAACGCGACCGCGAAGAAGCGCTCGAACAATCCGCCAAAGCTGTGGTGCCAGGGCAGGTAGCAGAGCATGCGCAGGCCGGGTTGCGGCTGCCAGCACTGCGCCAGCGCCTGCTGCTGGCTGAGCAGGTTGCGGTGGGTGAGCTGCACGCCCTTGGGGAAGCCACTGGTGCCCGAGGTGTACATGATCAGGCAGACGCTGTCCTCGGCGACCGCACGCAGGTCGCGCTCGACCTTGGCCAGCGCGGTCGGGTCGATGTCGCGCGCCAGCACCTCGGCGATGCGCTCGATGCGTCCGCCGCTGGCCAGGTAGGCGGCGGGATCGCGCTGGCGCGGTTCGGCGAGCAGCAGCAGGCGCCGCGGCAAGCTGGCCGGATCGAGCGCCAGCACCTTGTCCGGCTGGTCGGTGACCAGCAATTCCACATCGGAGAACTGCAGCAGCTCGCCCATCAGCGCCGCGGGATAGCCGGCGAACACCGGCACGCTGACGCAACCCGCCGCCATCGTCCCGAGCTCCGCGACATGGCGCAGGTAACTGTTGCCGGCGACGAAGGCAACGCGGCTGCCGCTCGCGCATTCGGCTTGCAGCCAGGCCGCGAAGCGCAGCAGGTCGGCGCCGAACTGCTGCCAGCTGCGGTGCACGTAGGGACCGTTCACGCGTTCGGCGAACGCCGGTGCGCCAGCGTGGCGCGCGGCGTTGTCGAGCACCAGGCTGCCGACATTCGGCACGACCGCACCGAGCGCCTGCGCGTTGCGCAGGATCGGCATGGCGCCGGCGTCGTGGGCGTTCATCAGGCGGCCTCGGGTTGCGCGATCGACTGCCCTTCCAGGCGCAGGTGGCGATAGCCGGCCCACAGCGCAGCGCCGATGGCACCGGCGTGCACCGAGTCCGGATGGGTCTTGATCGTCGCCTTGAGGCGCTTGTCCTGGTTGGCCAGTTCCTGCATCGCCGCGACGAACCCGGTGTTGCGCGCCAGGCCGCCGGTGATCAGCACGTCACCCGAAGTCTTGATCATGCGCATCAGCCCGATCAGGCGCTTGGCCATCGACAGGTGGATGCCGCGCAGGATGTTGGCGGTGCTGATGCCGCGGCTGACCATGTTGATCACGTCGGTCTCGGCCAGCACCGCGCAGATGCCGGAGACCTGCTCCGGCGAGCTGCCCTGCAGCGACAGCGGACCGACGTCGTCGATGGCGACGCCGAGATAGCGCGCGATGTTCTCCAGGAACTGCCCGGAGCCGGACGCGCACTGCGAGGTCATGCGGTAGGCCATCACCTTCGAGCGCTCGTCGACCACCATCGCCTTGGCATGCAATGCGCCGGCATCGACCACGGCGCGCACGCCGGGGTCGAGGAAGATCGCGCCGCGCGCGTGCGCGGTCATCGAGAAGAAGTGGCCGCGGCGGAAATCGACCAGCTCGCCCTCGCCGGTGGTGGCGATGTAGGCGATGTCGGATTCGGTCAGGCCGTGGCGCACCAGCGCGCGCTCGAAGCCCTGGCGCACCACTTCCTTGACGTTGCGCTTGCGGATCTTGTCGAGGTCCTTGAACAGCAGGCGCGGGTTGCTGCCATCGTCGTCGAACGCGACCAGCGCGGTCTTGACCGAATCACAACCGACATCGATGCCGACGGTATGGAACATGGCGGACTCCTCAGGCGCTGCAGGTTGCGGCGATGCCGCAGTCGGGGTTCTTGGCGAGCTGGCTGACTTCGAGGTCGGCCATCACGCCCTTGGGGTCGCGCTTGGCGAACAGCGCCGCGCCGACGGCGCCGGTGAAGATGCTGTCGGTGCTGATGTTGATCGTCATCCTTCCGTAGTTCTCGAACACCAGCTTCTCCAGCGACGAGGTCACCGCCTGGTTGCGTGCGACGCCGCCGGTGAAGGTGAACTCGGAGGCGACGCCGCCGGAGCGCGCGAGCAGCGACATCGCGCGCAGCACGATGGCGCGGTGCAGACCGGCGAGGATGTCCTCGCGCTTCTCGCCGAGCGACATCAGCTCGCGCAGCTCGGCGCCGGCGAACACGGTGCAGGTGGAGTTGATCTTGACCGGTTTCTTCGACTGCAGCGCCAGCGGTCCGAGTTCGTGCACGCCGATGCTCATCTCGTCGGCGATGTAGCCGAGGTAGCGGCCGCAGCCGGCGGCGCAGCGGTCATTCATCTGGAAGCCGGTGACGATGCCGTTGCCGTCGACCTGGATCGCCTTGGTGTCCTGGCCGCCGATGTCGAGCACGGTGCGCGTGTGCGGGAACATGTAGTGCGCGCCGAGGCCGTGGCAGAGGATCTCGGAGCGGATCTGCTCGCGCGCGAACGGCAGGGTCAGGCGGCCGTAGCCGGTGCCGACGATGTTCAGCACGTTGAAGCGAAGCTCCGCGGTTTCCTTGACCGCGGCCGCGATCTCGGCGGCGAATGGCGCGAAGCGCGCGTCGGCGGTGGCGCGCGCGGTCGCGAACTCCAGGTATTCGCGGTAGAGCCCGGCGAAGCTGTGGTTCTCGACGCGGATGATGGCGGCGTCGAACAGCCCGACCAGGCGGTCGAACGAAACCGGCAGCTCGCGCGTGACCGCGGCTGCCTGCTTCAGGTACTGGCTGGTCGCGAGGTCGCGGAAGAAGTCGCTGGCGGCGGCGCTGCCGGGGTGGAAATCGAGCTCGGCCTGGGCCGCGAGCGCGGCGAAGATGCGGTCGAGCGCGAGCCCGACGTTGGCCAGCTCGGCCTCCGGCAGCGCATGCGCGCGCGCCACGTCCTGGCATTCGGCGTGCAGTGCCTTGAGCTGTTCGAGGTGCTGGGCGAGCGCGTAGTTGCAGGCCAGCACCGCCATCAGCGGCTCGGCCAGCGCGCCAATGCTGGTGCTGGCTTCGAGCTTCTTGCGCAGCAGGCCGAAGCGGGCGTTGATCTCGGCTTCCTCGCGCGCCACCTGGCAGGCGAGCGCATAGTTGCTGCGCGAGTTGGTGATGCCGCGGCCCATGATGCGTTCGTGTTCGTCGAGGAACACCGCCTTGGTCGTGGTCGAGCCGAGATCGATGCCGATGTAGCAGCAGTCCATGGGATTCTCCTTATGCGGCCTGGCGCTTGGCTTCCAGCATCTGGAAGTAGGACTCGAGGCGGTTCTTGATGTTGGCGGCGCTGAAGTAGCGCGGGTCGACCAGGTCGCTCTCGATGAAGGCGCCGGCCTTGCCGGTGCGCTTCTCCAGTTCGCGCAGCATCATCAGCTGCCCGGCCGAGAACGAGTTGCAGCTCTTGATCGAGTTGAACAGGATGCCGTCGGCTTCGTATTCCTCGACGTACTTGGCGATGATGTCGACGCGCGCCGGCAGGTTGCGGTTGGTGTAGCAACCGAGGCAGTACTCGGCCAGCGTCTCGAACGGCCGCGCCGGGTCGTGGCGGAAGCCCTGCTCGTACAGCCCGCCGACCTTGGTGTAGGTCGAGGCGACCATGACCACGCCTTCGTCGTGGAAGATCTTCCAGAAGTCGCGGAAGCTGGTCCAGTTCGGCGGCCCTTCGACCACGATGCGGTATTTCTGCTGGCGCAGTTCGCCCTCGGGCGTGGTCGGGCCCATGCCATGCGCGATGCGGAAATCGACTTCGCGGCGCAGCTCGCGGTAGTAGGCCTCGCACGAGGGCAGGCCGCGGAAGGCGGTGAAGATCGGGCCGATGTAGTAGACGCCGCCGAAGTAGGCGTCGATCGGCGACGGCTTGTGCTTGGCCGATTCCCAGACGTAGACCAGGTCGTCCTCGGCGCGCGCCGAGCTCGCCAGCAGTTCCTTGAGGCGGTCCTCGTCGAGCTTCTTGCCGGACACCTCCTCCAGTGCCGGCACCACCACGTCGCGCAGCTGGCGCGCGACGAACTCGCGCTGGCTCGCGGTGATCTTGCCTTCGGCCTGGTAGGGCACCTGCAGCATCACCACCGGGCAGCCGTATTCCTGCTTGAGCAGCTCGAACCACTTCATGAAGGTGAAGCAGCCGGTGTAGCTCAGCAGCAGCAGGTCCGGCGGCGGCAGCTTCTCGCCGGTCGGGCCGATGTTGCCCTTCTTGAGCATGCCGATGTCGCACTTGACGTAGGTGCAGACGTCCTCGGAATGGCCCTGCTTCTCGGCTTCCTGGATGTAGTCGCCGGAGAGCTTGCGCATGCCCGACTGCAACGCGTTCACCTCGGGGTGCACCGGCAGCAGGTCGAAGGCGAGGATCAGCTCGTTCAGGTTGCCGGGGACGAAGGTGTAGACCACCTTGCGTCCGTTCTCGGCGGACTTCGACAGCGTCTCGAAGTGCTCGCCGATCATCTTCTTCTGCAGCACCATGCTTTCTTCTTTCTGGACTTCGGCGTTCATGCCACGGCTCCCCAGAGCTTGATCGAATCGGCAAAGGTGCCGGCCTGTTCCTTGATGACCTGGACCTGGCCGGTGTTTTCGGAATAGGTGAATGCGGTGTAGGGAATGCCGGCGTCGGCCAGTGCCTTCTGCCCCATCGGCCGGTCGAGCAGGGCCGGGTCGCAGAAGCTCGCGGCGGCGAAGATCACGCCCTCGGCGTTGCGGCTGCGCACCTGTTCGACCAGGAACGCGCCCTTGTCATCGCCCTCGACGTAGCGCGTGGCGGTGGCGACGGTGTCGCTCATGTAGGCATCGACGATGGCGCCGAGCGGGTTGGCGCCGGTCGCGGTGTCGTGCAGCTGGTAGCGCGCGCCGAGCACCCAGTCGTCGTCGACGATGTAGCAGCCGCTGTTCTCCATCGCGCGCACCATCGACAGCGGCGGCTGTTCGCAGAACAGTCCGGTCGCGACCACGCGCACGTTGTCGCGCAGCGGGCGCTGGCTGAGGCGCGCGGCGGCAAGGTATTGCTGCAGCATCGCGGTGTGCTCCGACACTTCGAGCACGTTGCCGGCGCGCAGCAGCAGGTACAGCTCGCTGGTCGGCACCCGCTGCGGCTCGGCGCTGCGCAGGTCGTAGAGCTCGGCCAGCGCGCGACGGTTGGCGTTGTACAGCGCGATCGACGCATTCAGCCGCTCGGGCGTCGCCTGGATGCCGGACAGCGCTTCGAGATCGACCAGCAGCTCGGCCATCTCGGCGCGGTAGAACTCGCGGCCGGCGTCGTTGAAGGTCTGCGGAAAGTCGAGGTAACGCACGTACTTGTGCGCGAACATCATCTGCCACATGCCGGAGAGGTTGCGGATGACGTCGCAGATGGCCGGGAACAGCATGCCGTCGAGCACGTCGAGCTTGCCGGCGAGCCCGAGCTCGACGGTCGAGCGCGGGATGTGGCAGATGTAGGACTGGAAGTAGGCGTCGCCGCGGATGATCTCGACGTCGTCGCCGCCGCCCATGATGCCGACCGGCAAGATGCCGGCGGCGTGGATCAGTTCGCGCGGCACGTACACCGGCATGAAGCCGACCGCCTTGCCGCCGGTGCGCGCCTTCCATTCGTGCACGTAGCCGAAGTCGAGGTCGCGGTAGATGCGTTCGCAGCGGTCGATGATGTCCTGGGTGCCCATGCTCATGCGTCCTGGGTGGTGGCCGGGCGTGGCGCCGCACAGCCTTTGGTGAAGGTCATGTAGATCTCCTCGGCCAGCGCCTCGACCGAGCCGTGTTCGTCGAACGAGTACCAACCGAAGATCCAGTTCATCATTCCGAACAGCAGGTAGCTCTTGCGTTCGATCTCGTCGCTGGCCGCCGGCGCGCGGCGCGCGGCGATGTATTCGCCGACCGCGAACTGCACGATCTCGGCGTAGCGCAGCTTGAGCGCGCGGATCGCATCGCCGTGCGCCGAGCTCATCGGCTGGGTGCCGAAGGTGAGCACGCGCATTTCGTTGAGGTGGCTGCCGAAGTAGCCGAGGTGGGCGCCGATCAGGTCGCACAGCAGCGCGGCGCTGGCGGCGCGTGCTTCGCGGCTGCGCGGCGGCTGCGCGCGGTAGGCGTCGCGCAGGCGGGCGGCGTTGGCGAGCAGCGAGGAGAAGCCGCGCTCGTTGATCAGGTACAGCAGTTCTTCCTTGCTGCGGAAGTGGTGGTACAGGCCGGACAGGCTGCGCCCGGTGCCGCGCGCGAGGTCGCGCATGCTGGTGCCGTGGTAGCCCTCGCGCGCCATCAGCGCGGCACACTCGGCGACGATGTCGTCCGGGCAGCTGCTGTTGGCGCAGGTGTTCACGGCGTCCATCTCAGGCATCCGTCCAGACCGCTGCGCGCTTGCCGAGGAAGGCGGCGATGCCTTCGTTGGCGTCGTGCGTGGCCATCAGTTCGTCCAGGTACAGGCGCTCGGCGGCGCCGATGTGCTGGCGGTAGTGCGCGAGCAGCGGCGCACGCACCGCGCGGTGCGCGATGCGCAGGCTGGCGGCACTGCGCGGCAGCAGGTGCTGCACGATCCAGGCGTCGAGCGCGCCGGCGAGTTCGCCGGTGGCGCAGCGCGCAGCGAGCAGGCCGCGGCGATCGAGCTCGGCGGCATCCACGGTTTCCCCGGACAGCACCAGCCGCGACGCCAGCGCCGAAGCGCCGAGCTGCGGCAACAGCACCGCGGCCACCGGCGGGAACACGCCGAGCTGGATTTCCGGCACCGCAAAGCGCGCGCTGTCGTCGGCGAAGATCAGGCTGCAGGCGAGCGCGAGCTCGAAGCCGCCGCCGAGGCAGAAGCCCGACACCCGCGCCAGCACCGGCAGCGGGTGCGACAGCAGGTCGTCGATCAGCGCATGGAACTGCGGCAGCATCGCGCCGACCTGGTCGGCCTGGTGTTCGGGCACGCTGGCGCCGAAGCTGAAGTGCGCGCCGCTGCCGCCGAGCACGATTGCCTTGCGCTTCGACGGCGCTCGCTCGGCGGCGAGCACGGTGCGCAGCTCGGCCATCATCGCGGCGTCGAGGATGTTGGCCTTGGGCGCATGCAGCCCGACTTCCAGCACCTGGCCGTGGTGGTGCTCGTTGAGCGCGAGCTTGATCAGGTCCATCGCTCAGGCCTTCGGCAGGATGCGCGCGAGCATCGCGTCGTCCCACGGTTGCGCGGCGGCGAGCGCGCGGCGCAGTTCGTGGAAGTCGACCTCGCGCTGGTGCTTCGGGCCTTCGTTGAAGGCGCGGAAGCCGGCACGGGCCTCGGTCATCATGTTGAGCGCGAGCCAGGAGCGGTTGGTCTCGCAGTTGCGCTGCCAGTGCTCCAGCTTCTTCTTGCGCACCGACTCGATGGTCTTGGCCAGGCAGTCGGGCATGGTCAGCGACAGCTTGTGCGCCATCGCCTCGACCTCGGCGTCGAGCAGCGCGAAGTCGGTGCTGCACTCGGCCATCGCCGTCTTCGCCGCCTCGCGTGCGGCGCCGGTCTTGAAGGCGCCGTAGGCCGGGTTGCCCCAGGCATCGTGCGGCTCCAGCGAGACCATCGGGTTGGACAGGAAACCGCCATCGGGCTTGCGCAGCACCGGCACGATCTTGTTGACCAGGCCGATGGCGGCGGCGGTGTGCGCCGACCAGTGCTCGCACAGGGTGCAGGATTCCATCGCGCGGGTCATGCCGACGAACAGGTGCAGGAAGTCGGTCGAACCGCCATCCGGGGCCGAGCCGTGCTTGGGGCCGGCCTGTCCGAAGCGCGCGGTATCCGCGGCGATGGTGAAGTCGCAGGCCATGCCGATTTCCTGGCCGCCGCCGATGCGCATGCCGTTGACGCGGTTGATCACCGGCTTGTCGCACAACAGGATGGTCGTGACCATGTCGTTGAACAGGCGCATGTACTGCTTGTATTCCTGCGGGTTGCCGGCGTAGTACTCGGCGTACTCCTTGGTGTTGCCGCCGGTGCAGAAGGCCTTGTCGCCGACCGCCGAGAACACCACCGCGACCACGCTGCGGTCGCACGATGCCTCGCGGAAGGCGAGGATCAGTTCCTTCACCGCCTGCGTCGTGTACGAGTTCAGCTGCGCCGGGTTGTTGAGCAGGATCCAGGCGTTGTACAGGCCTTCGACCGGCTGGCCGTCGGCACCGCGCAGGGGGCGCTTCTCGACCAGGATGTCGCGGTAGCTGTAGCTGTCGAGCAGGTGGTGGTTTTTCATGGTGGGCTCGGGCAAGGGGAATCAGGGAACCAGTACGGCGCGCGCGTCGAGGCGGTGCGCGTTGGCGTCGGCGATCACGGCGTTGATCTCGGCCAGCGCGAACTGGCGCACGTTGCGGCGCACCTCGATGCGGCCGGCGAGCACGTCGGCGACGACCGCCGGGTAGTGCGCGGGGCGACAGCCCCAGTTGCCGAACACGTCGGCGTCGAAGGCCATGATGTTCGACAGCCGCAGCTCGGTCTTGTCCATGGTGAAGCCGACCACGCCGAGGGTGCCGGCGAAGCTGAGCAGCGAGTAGGCGCTGCGCTGGCCGGCGGCGGTGCCGGAGGTCTCGAACACGCGCCAGCACGTGTCGGCATAGCCGCGCGCCTTGCAGAACTCGCGGATGTGCTTGCGCAGATCGCGTTCCTCGACGGCCTTGGCATCGACCGCGAGTTCGGCGCCCTGCGCGGTGGCGGCGGCCAGGCGACCGGCGTCGATGTCGATCGCGACCACGTGCGCGCCGCGGTTGCGCGCATGCTGCACCAGATACAAGCCGACACCGCCGACGCCGACCACGATCGCGACTTCGCCGGCCGCAAGGCCGCTGCGCAGCACCGACTGGTACGGGGTGGTGATGGCATCGGCGACGACACTGAGTTCGGCCAGCGGGAAGCCGCCGAGGTCGTCCGGCAGCGGGCACAGGAACCGCGCCGGCACGCTCAGGTGGCTGGCGAAGCCGCCGTTGAAGTCGTTGCCCGGCATGCGCTGGCGCTGGCAGATGTTGTCGCGCCCGGCGCGACACAGATCGCAGTCGCCGCAGGGCAGCACCGCCGGCACCACCACCTTGCGCCCGAGCAGTTCGGCGAAGCCCTCGCCGGCAGCGACCACGGTGCCGGAAATCTCGTGGCCGAGGATCAGCGGCAGCTCGTGCTTGGTCTTGACCGCGCCGCCGAGGAAGCCGAGGTCGGTATGGCACAGCCCGCAGCCGGCGACCTGCACCACGACATCGCCCGGGCCCGGCGCCGCAATCTGGAATTCGCGCCGCTCCAGTGGTTGCCCACCGGCGACGAAAAACATGCCCCAAGCCGCGATCCCGCCCATGCGCCCTTCCTCGCCGTCGTCGGTTGCGGACCGAACGTTCGTTCGGCCGAGGGCGTGAACCTTACGCCCGGTCCCCGACGACGGTCAAGCCCGATTCGACGTCGCCGTGGGACGCAGGCCGGCGACCACGGCGCATGGGGAACGTCAACGATGTTGGAGCCGGCTTGTTGGCTGGCGGTGCCGACCATAAGATAGTAATTACTCACTATCTTCACGAGTCATTCCCATGGCCGAACCATCTGCCTACCTGCCTGCCGACGAACGCCGCGCCGCGACCGTGGACACCGTGCTTGCCCTCGCGGCCGAGTCCAATCCCGGCGAGATCACCACGGCGGCGATCGCCAAGCGCATGAACGTGACCCAGGGCGCGCTGTTCCGGCACTTTCCGAGCAAGGAAGCGATCTGGCAGTCGGTGATGGAATGGGTCGCCGACCGCCTCGATGCGCGCCTGGAGCGTGCCGCCGCTGCGGCGCCGACGCCGCTGGCCGCGTTGCGCGGCATGTTTCTGCAGCATGTGGCTTTCGTCGCCGAGCATCCCGGTGTGCCGCGGATGATGTTCGGCGAACTGCAGCGCGCGGCACCGACCCCGGCCAAGCATGTCGCAGCAGCGATGCTCGGCCGCTACGGCGAGCGCGTGCGGGTGCTGCTCGCACAGGCGCAGGCGCAGGGCGAAGTGGCCGACGACGTCGACACCCAGGCCGCGGCGGTCCTGTTCATCGGCATGATCCAGGGGCTGGTGATGCAGTCGCTGCTCGCTGGTGATCCCGCGCGCCTGACCACGCAGGCGCCGGCGCTGTTCGTGCTGTATGAGCGCAGCCTGCGGAGGCAGTCATGAGGATCTGGCTGCGCGAACGCCGCAGCGTGCTGCTGATCGGCGCCGTGGTCCTGGCCACGCTGGTGCTGTTCGCGTGGGTGGCGCTGCGTTCGGGGCCGCTGGCGCCGGTGTCGGTGACCACCGCGAACGTCGAGCTGCGCGCGCTGCAGCCGTCGCGCTTCGGCATCGGCCTGGTCGAGGCGCGTTACGCGCACCGCATCGGCGCGCTCGCGCCCGGCCGGCTGGCGCGCATCGAGGTGCAGCCGGGCGACCGCGTCGAGGCCGGACAGGTGCTGGGCGAAATCGATCCGATCGACCTCGACGACCGCGTGCAGGCGCAGACCGCCGCTGCCGCGCGCGCTGCGGCGACGGCGCGTGCGGCCGCGGCGCAGGTCGGAGAGGCGGCGGCGCGGCGTGAGCTCGCGCGCCAGCAGGTGCAGCGCTATGAAGAACTGCGCGCCCGTCGCCTGGTCAGCGCCGAAGTCGCCGACACGCGCGGTGGCGAACTCGCCGCCACCACTGCCGGCTGGTCTGCCGCAGTCGCCGCGGCAGAAGCGGCTGCACGCGAGCAGGAGCGCTTGACCGCGGAACTGGCGGCGCTGCGTGCGATGCGCGGAACCCTGCGGTTGGTCGCGCCGGTGGCCGGTCTGGTCACGCGGCGTGAGGCCGACATCGGCAACACCGTGGTCGCAGGCCAGACCGTGGTCGAGATCGTCGAGCCGGACCAGGTCTGGGTGCACGCGCGCTTCGACCAGCAGCGTGCGGCCGGCCTGCGTGCCGGGCTGGATGCACAGGTCGTGCTGCGCTCGCTCGGCGCGCGGCCGATCGCGGCGCAGGTGGTACGCATCGAGCCGGTGGCCGACGCGGTCACCGAGGAGGTACTGGTCAAGCTCGCATTCAAGACCACGCCGCAACCGCTGCCACCGCTCGGTGAACTGGCCGAGGTGACCGTCGCACTGGCGCCGGCCGTGCTCGGGCCGGTGGTTGCGAACGCCAGCCTGCAGCGCGTCGATGGCCGACTGGGCGTGTGGCTGGTTGAAGACGGCCGCCTGCGCCACCAGCCGCTGACCCTCGGCGACAGCGATCTCGAAGGCAGGGTGCAAGTCCGCGGCGGACTGCGCGGCGGCGAGACCGTGGTCGTGCACAGCCAGCGCGCGCTCGGTGCCGGCAGTCGCATCCGCGTGGTCGAGCGTCTGGTTGCGGCAACGCCATGATCAGCCTGGCCGGCCGCGACATCCTGCACGCCTGGGGCAAGTTCGCCTTCACCGGCGTCGGGCTCGGGCTGCTGGTCGGCGTCACCCTGACCATGGCCGGGGTCTATCGCGGCATGGTCGACGACGCCAGGGTGCTGCTCGACAACAGCGGCGCCGACCTCTGGGTGGTGCAGCAGGACACGCTTGGCCCCTACGCGGAATCCTCCAGCCTGCCCGACGACACCTGGCGCAGCATCCGCAACCTGCATGGCGTGGCGCGCGTCGCCAACGTCACCTACCTGACCATGCAAGTGCGCACGGTCGCGCCGACGCCACCGCGTGAGGTGCGCGCGATGGTTGTCGGCATCAGCGCCGACGGCGTTGGCCAGCCCGGCCATCCGGGCTATCTGGTGGCCGGACGCCACATCACCCGCAGCCACTACGAAGCGGTGGCCGACATCGCCACGCGCTTCCAGCTCGGCGACCGCGTCCGCATCCGCCGCAACGTCTACACCGTGGTCGGCCTGACCCGACGCATGGTGTCTTCCGGCGGCGATCCGATGCTGTTCGTGCCGATCAAGGACGCGCAGGCGGCGCAGTTCCTGAAAGACAACGACGCACTCCTGCGCAGCCGCGGGCGCACCGCGCAGAACCCGACGCTGAACCGGCCGGGCGTGCCCGGGCTGCTCGAAGCGGTGCTGGCGACGCAGACCTCGAACAGTTCGGTCAATGCGGTGCTGGTGCAGGTCGAAGCCGGCACCGACGCGGAAACCGTGGCCGCGCCGATCCGGCGCTGGAAGCGGTTCACCGTGTACACGCGCGCGCAGATGCAGGAAATCCTGATCGCCAAGCTCATCGCCACCTCGGCACGCCAGATCGGCATGTTCCTGGTGATCCTGGCCGCGGTCAGCGCCGCCATCGTCGCCTTCATCATCTACACCCTGACCATGGGCAAGATCCGCGAGATCGCGGTGCTCAAGCTAATCGGCACGCGCAACCGCACCATCGCCGCGATGATCCTGCAGCAGGCGCTCGGCCTCGGCGTGATCGGTTTCGTCGTCGGCAAGATCAGCGCCACGGTGTGGGCGCCGTATTTCCCGAAGTACGTGTTGCTCGAACCCGGCGACGCGCTGCGTGGGTTCATCGCGGTGATGCTGATCTGCATCGTCGCCAGCGCGCTCGCCATCCAGGCCGCGCTCAAGGTGGATCCGGCGGAGGCGATCGGTGGCTGACCTCGACCGCCAGCGCGGCATCCACATCGAAGGCCTGCGCAAGCGCTACGGCCAAGGCGACACTGCGGTCGATGCGCTCAAGGGCGTCGACATGACGGTGGCACCGGGCGAGGTGGTGGGCCTGATCGGGCCCTCCGGCTCCGGCAAGAGCACCTTGCTGAAATGCCTCGGCGCCGTCATCGAACCCAGCGCCGGGCGCATGACCCTCGGCGGCGAAACCATCTACGACGATGGCTGGCGCATCCACGACCTGCGCGCGCTGCGTCGCGACAAGATCGGCTTCATCTTCCAGGCGCCGTACCTGATTCCGTTCCTCGACGTGACCGACAACGTCGCGCTGCTGCCGATGCTGGCCGGGCGCAGCAACGCCGAGTCGCGGCGCATGGCACTGGAACTGCTGCAGGCGCTCGACGTCGCGCATCGCGCCAAGGCGATGCCGTCGCAGTTGTCGGGCGGCGAACAGCAGCGGGTCGCGATCGCGCGCGCGCTGGTCAGCCGGCCGCCGGTGATCCTCGCCGACGAACCGACGGCGCCGCTCGACAGCGAACGTGCACTCGCGGTGGTGCGCATCCTCAACCGCATGGCGCAACAGTTCGCCACCGCGATCATCGTCGTCACCCACGACGAAAAAATCATCCCCACCTTCCAGCGCATCTACCACATCCGCGACGGCCGCACCCACGAGGAAGCCGGCGCCGGCCGCGCGTTCGACTGACCGGGCCTCAACGCGCGGACCCGCCGCGATTGGCGAAGCGCATCAGCAGCGCCAGCGCGACCCAGACGCCGGCGCGCAGCGTCATCGCACGCACGCTGTCGAGCGCGACCGGCCCGCCCTGCGCGTGCAGCACGACGATTGCGACCAGCACCAGCAGGTTCATCGCCGCGATCGCCATTGTCGCGTTCGCACCCGCTTGCGGCCGCCAGCGCATCGCCAGGCCAGCGCCGACATAGGCCAGGCCCATCGCCGTGTTGAACCACAACAGGGGCCGGAACACCAGGTACCCGGGATCGGCGCCGGCGAGCACCGATGCGCCCGCGCCCAGCGTGGCCAACCCAAACAGCACCGCGATTACAGCGGCCGCGGTGCGCAGGTTGCTGGCGGTGCCGGGATCACGCACGCACGGCGCCCGCCGGCGGGTTGGTGGCACTGAACTCATCGAACGCGCGCAGGGTTTCGGCGGCGTAGATCATCGACGGGCCGGCGCCCATGTAGATGCCCATGGCAACGGTTTCGAGCACTTGCTCGCGCGTGGCGCCGGCGCGGATCGCGGCCTTGACGTGGAAGCCGACGCAGCCGTCGCAGCGGCTGGCGATGGCGATGCCGATCGCGATCAGTTCCTTGGTCTTGACGTCGAGCGCGCCCGGCGCCAGCGCTTCGCGCGCGAGCGAGCTGAATGCGCGCATGGTGCCGGCGGCACCGCTGCGCAGTTCGCCGATCGCGGCGTTGAGGTCTTCGGTCAGTTGCAGGTAGGACTGGCTCATCACGAATCCGTGGTCGGGGCGTGCTCGGGGATGGGCTCCCTGCGGACCAGCAGGGCGTAGTAGAGCAGCGGGATCACGACCAGGGTCAGCACGGTCGAAACCAGGATGCCGAAGATCAGGCTAATCGCGAGGCCGTTGAAGATCGGGTCGTCGAGGATGAACAGCGCACCGCCCATCGCCGCCACCGCGGTCAGCGCGATCGGCTGCGCGCGCACCGCGCAGGCTTCGATCACCGCGTCGGCCAGTGCCATGCCGTCGCTGCGCGCCTGGTTGATGAAATCGACCAGCAGGATCGAGTTGCGCACGATGATGCCGGCGAGCGCGATCATGCCGATCATCGAAGTCGCGGTGAACTGCGCGCCGAGCAAGGCGTGGCCGGGCATCACCCCGATCGCGGTCAGCGGGATCGGCGCCATGATGATCAGCGGCACCACGTAGCTGCGGAACTGCGCCACCACCAGCAGGTAGATCAGCACCATCCCGGCGGCATAGGCGATGCCCATGTCGCGGAAGGTCTCGAAGGTGATCTGCCATTCGCCGTCCCACTTCACTGCGAAGCGCGAAGTGTCGGCAGGTTGCGCGAAGAAGTACTGGTCGAGCTTCTCGCCGGCGATGGTGCCGGCATCGAGCTGCGCGACCATGCGGAACATGCCATACAGCGGCGAGTCCAGCGCCCCGGCTTCATCCGCGGTGACATACACCACCGGTGCCAGGTCCTTGTGGTACAGCGTCTGCTCCCACGGCTGCTGCTCGACGCGCACCATTTCCGACAGCGGCACCAGACGGCCATCGCCCGCGCGCACGCGGATCGCGAGCAGCTGCGCCAGGCTGGCCTGGTCGCCGGCCGGCAGGCGCAGGCGGATCGGCACCGGCACCTTCGACGCGCCGTCGCGCAGGAAGCCGGCATCGACGCCGGACACCGCCAGCGCCAGCGCCTCGGCGATCTGCGCCTGAGTGATGCCGAGCCGCGCCGCGCGTTCGCGGTCGACCACGATCTGCTCGCGCATCGCGTCGGCTTCCATCGAGGTGTCGATATCGACGATGCCGTCGGTGGTGGCGAACTTCGCCTGCAGTTCGCGCGCGATGGCGCGCGTGCGTTCGGCGTCGGGCCCGTACAGCTCGGCGACCAGCGGCGCCATCACCGGCGGACCCGGCGGCACTTCGCTGACCTTGATCGACGCGCCGTAGCGCTTGCCGATCGCGGCCAGCTGCGGGCGCACCGCGCGCGCGATGTCGTGGCTCTTGCGCGACCGCTGCTGCTTGTCGACCAGGTTCACCTGCAGGTCGCCGACGCTGGCGCCGCTGCGCAGGTAGTACTGGCGCACCAGTCCGTTGAAGTTCACCGCGGAGGCGGTGCCGGCGTGGCCTTGCACGTGCCGCACCTCGGGTACCTCGACCAGCTCCTGCGCGAGTTCGACCAGCAGCGCGTTGGTGCGCTCCAGCGGCGTGCCTTCGGGCAGGTCGACCACGACCTGGAACTCGGACTTGTTGTCGAGCGGCAGCATCTTCAGCACCACCAGTTGCAGCACCGCGAGCAGTGCCGCGAAGCCGACCGCGGCGACCATGCCGGCGAACAGCCACAGGCGCCGACGCCCGCCGCGTTCGCGTTCCAGGAACGGCGTGAACGCACGCCGGAACAGCCGCGACAGCTTCGCCGCGATGCCATTGCCGGTCGCTGCGTGCGGGCTGTCCGCTGCCGGCAGGTGTCGCGACAGCAGCTTGTAGGCGAGCCATGGCGTCACCGTCAGCGCGATCAGCAGCGAGATCAGCATGCCGGCCGACGCATTCACCGGAATCGGGCGCATGTACGGACCCATCAGCCCGGAGACGAAGGCCATCGGCAGCAGCGCCGCGATCACCGTGAACGTGGCCAGGATGGTCGGTGCGCCGACCTCGTCGACCGCGGGCGGGATCGCGTCGAGCAGCTTGCGGCCGCCGAGCAGCATGTGGCGATGGATGTTCTCGACGATGACGATGGCGTCGTCGACCAGAATGCCGATCGCGAAGATCAGCGCGAACAGCGACACGCGGTTGATGGTGAAGCCCATCGCCCAGCTTGCGAACAGGGTCAGTGCCAGGGTCAGCACCACTGCGCTGCCGACCACCACCGCTTCGCGCCAGCCGAGTGCGAACAGCACCAGCGCCACCACCAGCATCGTCGCCAGCACCAGCTTCTGGATCAGCTTCATCGCCTTGTCGTGCGCGGTGTGGCCGTAGTCGCGGGTGGTGCTGATGCGGATGCCGGCGGGAAGGTGACTGCGCTTCAAGGTCTCGACGCGGGCGAGGATGGCGCGGGTGATGTCGGAGGCATTCGCGCCCGGCTTCTTGGCGATGGCGATGGTCACCGCCGGCGCCAGCAGCAGCGCGCCCGGTTTTGTTGCGGCTGTGGCGTGCCAAACCAGGCTGCGCGGCAGATCGGCGCCGCGCTCGATGCGTGCCACGTCGGACAGCAGCAACGGGCGTCCGTCACGCAGACCGACGACCAGGTTGGCGACTTCATCGGCGTCGCCAAGCCAGCTGCCGGCGGTGACCGGGACATTGCGCCCGGGCGCCACGCGTTCGCCGGCCTGGCGCACGAAGTTGGCGCTGGCCAGCGCGCCGGCGAGGTCCTGCGGCGTCATGCCGTAGGCGGCCAGTCGCGTCGCATCGAGCTCGACCGTCACCGCGCGTTCGGGCGCGCCGATCGTGTACACGTCGCGGGTGCCGGGCACGCGCTTGAGTTCGGTTTCCAGCGTGTGCGCAACCTCGGCCAGTTCGGTGGCGCCGCGTTGCGTGTCATCGGTGGACAGGGTCAGGGTCATCACCGGCACGTCGTCGATGCCCATCGGCCGCACCAGCGCCGGGCCGACACCAAGATGGGCGGGCGCCCAGTCCTGGTTCGAGTAGACCTGGTTGTACAGCCGCACCAGCGCGTCCTGGCGCGGCACCCCGACCTGGAACTCGACCGTCAGCACCGCGAGGCCCGGGCGCGACACCGAGTAGACGTGCTTGACGCCCTCGACCTCGGACAGCACCTGCTCCAGCGGATAGCTGACCAGGTTCTCGACGTCCGCCGCCGGCGCGCCGGCGAACGGCACCATGATGTTGGCCATGGTCACGTCGATCTGCGGCTCTTCTTCCTGCGGCGTGATCAGTACCGCGACCAGCCCGAGCAGCAGCCCGGCGATGGCCAGCACCGGCGTCAGCGGATTGGCGACGAAGCTGCGCGCCAGACGGCCGGAAATACCGAGGGATTTGCCGGCCTCGCTCACGGTGCCGGCTCCGCGCTGCCAGCACCGAGGTGCGCGAGTGCCGCCAGCGGGTCGCGGGCGTAGCGCTCGCCGATCGCGAGCCCGGCCAGCACCTCGACCTGGTCGCCGAAGCGATGGCCAAGGCGCAGCTGGCGCAGCGCCACGCGGTTGCGCGCGTCGACCACGTACACCGCGCTGACCTCACTGCGGCGCACCAGCGCGGCAGCCGGAATCAGCAGGCGCTCGGCGGCGCCGATCGCGAACGCAGCCTTCACCGTCATGCCCGGTTGCAGCCCGGTCTCGACTTCGGGCAGTTCCAGGCGCACGCGGAAGCTGTGCGTGGCGGCATCGGCGTAGGGAAACAGGATCAGCTCGCGCGCCTCGATGCGGCGGCCGTCCTCGAGCAGGATCGCGGCCTGGCGGTGCTCGCGGATCGCGGCCATGTCGCCCTGCGGGATCTCGACCTCGACGCGCAGCTGCGCCAGCGACAAGCCCGAGATCAACGGCTGCCCCGGGCGCACGGTCTCGCCGACCTGCACATGGCGCTCGGTCAGGATGCCGCTGTAGGGCGCGCGGATCACGGTGTAGTCGACCTGCTCGCCGGCCTGGCGCAGTGCCGCGCGCGCGGCTTCGAGTGCGGCCTTGGCGGCGTCGTGCCGCGCCACCGCCTGGTCGTAGGCGGCCTGCGCCACCAGCTTCTTCGCGATCAGGTCGCGGGCGCGGTCGAACCCGAGTTCGGCCTCGCGCGCATTCGCTTCGGCGGCGCGCAGTGCGGCCTCGGCCTGGCGTCGCCCGGACTGCTGCTCGACATCGGTGAAGCGCACGATCACGTCGCCGACCTGGACGTAGTCGTTGACGTCGAACGGCAGCTCGGTCACGCGCCCGCCGGTCTGCGCCGACAGCGTGGCCTTGTGCACGGCATCGACCACGCCGTCCCAGAGACGTTCCTGCGTCGCCGATTGCGTCGCCGCCACCGCGGTCGCAAACGCCACCGGCGGCACCGCGCGCGGCTTGCCGGTTTCGTGGCCGCAGGCGGCCAGCAGCAGGGCCGCGGCGAGCAGGGGCGTGGTACGCATGCCGTGGCCGCTCACTTGAACGCGCAACCGGCCTGCAGGCCGAGCTTGCGGAACACGATCGCGGCCGGGCAGAAGCCGGTGAAGGCCGCCTGCAGCAGGTTGAGGCCGACGAAGGTGGTCAGCAGCAGCCACCAGGGCGAGACGAAGTGCGTCAGCAGCACGCTGATCAGGATCATCGAACCGGCAAACGCAAACATGGCGCGATCGACGTTCATGGGGTTTCTCCTCAGGCAAGGGTGGAAGCGGACTTACTTCAAGCGCTCGATGCCGAGCGCCTTCAACACGTACTTCTCGTAGATCGGCTCGGTGTTGCCGGAGCGCATCTTGGCGAGGAAGTACTTCTCGAACGCGATCTTGGCCACGTGCACCCATTTGCCGACCTTGGCCCAGGTGACGTTGCGTGGCGGAATTTGCGGAATGGCGACGAAGGCGGCACCAGTGTCGCCCATGTCAGCCAGGCAGATCGCATTCCAGGTCGCCTTGGCCTCGACCGCGCGGCCCTCGATGTCGGCCTTGATGTTCGCGACGATGGCGCTGACCATCGACTCGATCATGAAGCCGGTCTTGGGCGCGCCGGTCGGCACCGGTGTCGCCTCCACCGGCGGGATCGCGACGCAGACACCAGCCGCATACACGTTCGGATGCGTCGGGTTGCGCTGGTGCGCGTCGATCAGCACGAAACCGCGCGGGTTGCACAGCGCCGCAGCCTGGCGCACGGCGTCGACGCCGGTGAACGGCGGCATCACCATCGCGAATTGGTGCGCGATCACATGCTCGCGCAGCACCTGGCCGCGGTCGTCGAGCTCGGTGGCGCGCAGTTCGTTCGCGCTGATCCCGGTGATCTTCGCGTTGCTGATCCACTTGATGTGGCGCTGGCGCAGTTCGGATTCGAGCAGGCCCTTGGAATCGCCGACGCCGCCGAGGCCCATGTGTCCGATGTAGGGCTCGCTGGTGACGTAGGTCATCGGCACGCGGTCGCGCAGCTTGCGCTTGCGCAGATCGGCATCGAGGATCATCGCGAACTCGTAGGCCGGCCCGAAGCAGCTGACGCCAGGCGCGGCACCGATCACGATCGGGCCCGGCTGCTTCAGGAACTCCGAGTACGCCAGCCACGCGCGCTGCGCATGCTCGGTGGTGCAGATCGACTGCGTATGCGCGTCCGGCCCGAGCCCCTCTACCTCGTCGAAGGCGAGCCGCGGACCGGTGCAGACCACCAGGTAGTCGTAGTTGAGCGTGCGCCCGTCGCGCAGCAGCACCTGGTTCGATTCCGGCATCACGCGCTCGGCGCCGGCGGCCTCGAAGTCGATGTGCTTGCGGCCGAGGTACTTCGGTGCGTCCACCTGCACGTCGGCCGGTGCGCGCCAACCCACCGCGACCCAGGGATTGGAGGGGGTGAAGCTGAACCGCGTTCCTTCGCCGATGACGGTGATCTGCGCCCGCTCGCGGGAGAGCGCGGCGCGCAGTTCATAGGCGACGCTCATGCCGCCGATGCCGGCGCCCAACACGATGATCCGCTTCATGGCCTGCCTCGTTGCGCGCGCCTAAACATTAGGCGTTGCTAATGTAGTGATCGCTAATCTAGAATGCAAGCGCCGGATCGCCGGCAGCCGCGACGAGGACCCCGACCGATGAGCGCAGCGCGCAAGCGCACCACCCAGCCGCCGGCACTGGCCGCGGCCATGGCCGCCCAGGCCGAGCGCGCGACCGAGTTGCTCAAGGCGATGGCGCACCCGCAGCGCTTGCGCGTGCTGTGCCTGCTGGTCGAGGGTGAGCGCTCGGTCGGCGAGATCAATCGCGAGATCGAGCTGAGCCAGTCGGCACTGTCACAACACCTGGCGCGGCTGCGCGACGAGGGCCTGGTGGCGACACGCAAGGAAGCGCAAACCGTGTTCTATCGTCTGGCTCCGGGCCCGGCGCTGGAGGTGATTCGCACCCTGCACGACGTCTATTGCCCGGGCGGCGCGCGCGCCCGCATTTGCAGCTGAGGAAACCGCCACGATGCTCTCGCAGTTCAAGTCCCTGTTCGGAATCGGCAGCACGGCGGTGTCGCCGCAGGAAGCGGTACGCCGCATCAACGCCGGTGCGCGCGTGATCGACGTGCGCGAGGCCGACGAGTTCGCGCAAGGCAGCATCGCCAGCGCCTTGAACGTGCCGCTGTCGCGCATCGAGCGCGAAGGGCTCGGCGCACTGCACAGCGCCGGCGTCGCTGCCGACCAAGGTGAGCTGTTGATCATCTGTCGCAGTGGTGCGCGCTCGGGCAGCGCCTGCGCGCGCCTTGGCCGCGAACTCGGCGAGCGCGCGATGAACTTGCAGGGCGGCTTGATCGCCTGGGTCGGCGCCGGCCTGCCGCTCGAACGCCGCGGCTGAATCGCGACACATAGCTTGACCCGCGCCACTCGCCGCGGGTGCGTCTTGGGCACAGCGCTTGCATCGTCCTGCACAGGTCCGAGGAGGGTGTCATGAGCGCCATCATCACCGACAAGCCACGTGTCGAACTGTTTCGCGATCTGGTGCGCGAAGGCGAACAACGCGCGCAGCAACCGCTCGATGAAACCGTCGAGAGCTACCTCGTGTTCACGCTGATCGAGCATCTGCGCGATCCGGCGATCGACACGCAGCCGATGGCGCTGGCCCTGCTCGACGGGCTCGACCAGGTCGGTTCCGTGCGTGGCCAGCATCTGCGCGCAGTCGGCGACCGCTGCCTGCTGATCGCGGGTTTCTATCCGGCGCTGGCCGAGCGGCGGCTGGTGACGCCGCAGTATTACGCCGCGCTCGGTCGTCATGCCTACGAGGAGCTGGCGGCGGCGATGCGCGCCTCACTCGCCGATCTGTACCAGTCGCTGTCCGGCGCCTTCGACGCGCTGGTGCGGGTCCTGGCCGAATGCCGCATGCAGCCGGCGCGCGCGTATCGACCGGTGCTGGTGCCGGTGCCTGCGCAGCGGTTGTGGGCGGCGCGCACGCGTTGCCATTGAAGGCGGGCGCGCAGCTGCGTATGGTGCGCGCTCCCCGCGCCGGAGCCCTGCATGCGTATCTGCGTCTACTGCGCTTCCAGCGCACAATGCGACCCTGTCTATCACGAGCAGGCGCACCGGCTCGGCGTGCTGCTCGCTGATGCCGGCTGCACTACGGTCTATGGCGGTGGCGGCATGGGTTCGATGGGTGCGCTCGCCGACGGCGCGCTGTCGCGCGGTGGCCGCATCGTCGGCATCATCCCGCGCTTCATGACCGAGATCGAATGGCAGCACCCCGGCGTGGCTTCGCTGGAAGTGGTCGAGGACATGCGCGAGCGCAAGCACAAGCTGCTCACCGGGTCGGACGCGGTGGTCGCGCTTCCCGGTGGCTGCGGCACGCTGGAAGAAGTGTTCGAGGCGATTACGCTCAAGCGCCTCGGCCTCTACCGCAATCCGATCCTGTTCGTGAACACGCGCGGCTTCTACGACGGCCTGCGCGCGTTCCTCGACCACACCATCCGCGAGCGCATGATGGGCGAGGCGCACGCCGCGATGTGGCAGTTCGTCGACGACGTCGATGACGTGCTGCCGGCGATCCGCAACACCGAAACCTGGCCCGAAGACGCGCGCTCGTTCGCGGCCCTGAAGCCGGGTTGAGTCAGTCGGCCCGCGGCGACGTGTAGAGCGCGCGTTCGATCTGCGGCAACAGCTGCCGCGTCAGTTCCTTCGCGCCGGCCTCGTTCTGGTGGTAGAGGTCCCAGAACATTTCGCAGCGCGTGGCGTCGCCCGCGTCCAGCGCCGTGCTCAGATCAATCAGCACGATCTCGCCGGAGGCGGCGAGCGGGTCGAGCACCCGGTGCGACCATTGGATCGAGCCCTGGGCCATCAGCTCCTTGCGCCAAACATGCGTGATCGGCATCAACACGATCACCGGCGGCCGCGGCCAGCCCATGGCGCGGATCTGCGCCTGGCGAAGTTCCAGCAGTGCGCGTCGTTCCTCGGTCAGCGGGGCGTTGTCGGGGAAGCGGAAGTCCGGCGTCGCACCGACGCTTGGCAGCAGCGACTTGCACTGGTCGATCGGCGTCTGCAGCTCCGGTCGCGCCGCGGTGGCCGCGGCGCAACTCGCGACCGTATCCATCGGCAGCCCGCACAGATCGTGCGGGATGCGCGGGCCGTCGAACAGCGGCTGGGCGCCCTGCTCGCGGAACCAGCGCAGCGTGCGCGTGAGTTCGACCGGCGAGTGCAGCGCGAACTGCACCGACTGGCGATGGCCGAACAGTGCCGAGTAGACGCCATAGGTGGACAGGTCCCCCGGCACGAAATGCGAGCGCACCTCGTCGTCGATCGACCACGGCGAGCGCAGCGGCTGCACGATCGCGAGCTCGTAGCTGCCATTGCTGCGCCAGACCATGTCCGCCGCCGACAGCGCGATGACCACGCCTTGCACTTCCGGACGTTCGCGCCGCAGCCAGCGCGACTGCTCGAAGATCGTCATCCAGTGCGAGCCGGGCATGCTCAGGTTGGCATGGCTGCGCCCGTGCGCGCGTGCCGCCGCGGCGATGGCGGAATGATCCAGGCCATATTGCGCGCGCGAACTGCCGAGCGTGACGAAGTCGATGCGCTCGGGAAATCCAACGACCGCGTCGCGCATGCGCACGCTGGTGCCGGCATGGCTCTGCGGCGGCAGCAGCTGATCCCAGGCGCCATGACGGAACGCAAGCTCGCACAGCAGCAGGCCGAGCAGGGGCAACAACAGTCGGGGCAGCAGCGCGCGCATGTCAGAACTGGAAATAGATGAACGGGGCGGAGTACTGCGGCGTGAACAGCACCAGCAGCAGCAGGCAGGCGAGCGTGGCCGCGCCGTGCACGAGCAGCGGCGCCTCGCCCAAGCGCTGCTTCAAGGAGATGCGTGCGCCGATCCAGTGCATGAGCGTGAACAGCAGCAGGGCCGACGCCAGCGCGGCCAGCGGCCCGGGCACGCTGCCGGCTAGAGCCAGTGACCCGAGCTTTTCGAGAACCACCAGACTCGAGGCCAGGTCCGGCGCGCGGAAGAAGATCCAAGCGAAGCAGACCAGATGGAAGGTGACCGCCCAGCGCAACAGGCGCATGCCGACGAACTCCGACTGCCAGCCCGGGATGCGTGCCAGCAGCGAGCGTTCGAGCGCCAGCCACAGGCCGTGGATGCCACCCCAGATCACGAAGTTCCAGCTCGCGCCGTGCCAGAGGCCACCGAGCAGCATGGTCAGCATCAGGTTCACCTGGGTGCGGGTCGGCCCGAGCCGGTTGCCGCCGAGCGAGATGTAGAGGTAGTCGCGCAGCCAGCGCGACAGCGTCATGTGCCAGCGCCGCCAGAATTCCTGCAGGCTGGTCGCAACGTAGGGGTAGTTGAAGTTCGGCGGGAAGCGGAAACCGAGCAGTAGCGCGATGCCGATGGCGATGTCGGTGTAGCCGGAGAAGTCGAAGTAGATCTGGAAGGCGAAGGCGTAGATCGCCAGCAGCACCGCGCCCGGCTGTGCCGCAGCAAGATCATCCCAGACCGGGTCGGCAGCGGCGGCGAGCGAATCCGCGAACACCACCTTCTTGACGAAGCCGAACGCGATCAGGATCAGCGCGTAGGCGAGTTCCTTGTGCGGCAGGTGCTTGGGATGGTCGAGCTCCTCGAAGAATTCGCTGGCGCGCACGATCGGTCCGGCCACCAGTTGCGGGAAGAAGGCGATGAACAGCGCGTAGTCGAGCAGGCTGCGCCGCGGCAGAAGGGTGCCGCGGTACACGTCGATGGTGTAGCTCATGCTCTGGAAGGTGTAGAACGAAATGCCCACCGGCAGCAGGATGTCGAGCGGCGTCAGCGACCAGCCGGCACCGCTGGCGGCGGCAACGCCGTTCGCGCTCGCGATCAGGAAGTTGGTGTACTTGAAGAACGCGAGCACGCCGAGGTTGGCGATGACGCTGAACACGATCAGCCGGCGTCGGTGCGTGGTGCGCGCGAAGTGCAGGCCGATCCACCAGTCGAACACGGTCGAGAACAGGATCAATCCCAGGAACTGCCAGTTCCACGAGGCGTAGAAGTACCAACTCGCGAGCAGCAGCAGCCACTTGTGCAGGGTGGAATAGCGGCGCAGCGGCGCGGTCGCGGCATAGACCACGACGAAGAACAGCACGAACGCCCAGGAATTGAAGTTCATTGCAGCCGGTCGGACAAAGCGCGCATTCTCGCAGCCAAGCGGCGCCAGGCGCCAGTTCCGCGCCTCAGTGCGGCGCCGGGCGCAGCACCAGCGACATCACCGCGATGTAGTGGCTGAGGCTGCCGAGCAGCACGAAGATGTGCCAGATCGCGTGTGCGTAGCGCAGGCGCTGGTGCATGTAGAACCAGGTGCCGCCGGTGTAGAACAGTCCGCCGGCGAACAGCCAGCCGAGCGTCCAGTTGTCGAGGTTCTGGAAGATCGGCTTGATCGCGACGATCACCAGCCAGCCCATGCCGACGTAGATCAGCGTCGACGCCAGCTTGAAGCGGCCGGTGAAAAACAGCTTGAAGATCACGCCGAGCATGGCCAGCGTCCAGATCGTGCCGAACATCCACCAGCCCCAGCTCGCGCGCAGGCTGATCAGCACGATCGGGGTGTAGGTGCCGGCGATCAGCAGGTAGATCGCGCAGTGGTCGAAGACCTTGAGCCGCGCCTTCGCCTTCGGGTGCGGGATGGCGTGGTACAGCGTCGATGCGGCGTAGAGCAGGGTCAGGGTGATGCCATAGACGATGGCGCTGCCGAGCTGCCAGCCATCGCCATGCACCGCGGCCAGCGTGATCAGCACCGACGAGCCGCACAGTGCCGCGACCACGCCGAGCCCGTGTGTCAGCGCATTCGCGAACTCCTCGCGCAGCGAATGCGCGTGCGCCGTCACGCCTTGCCTCCGGCCCTGTGGGAGCGGCCTCCGGCCGCGATTCCAGCCCCCTGCTCAGTCATGGGATTCAACTCCCCCGTCGCCGCCAAACCCCGGCGCGCCGAGTTCCTGCACGCCGTGATCGTCTTCGCTCTCCTCGCGCGCCGGGCGATCGCCGGTGTCGTTCTCGGACACCGGGCCGGCGCCGGCGTGGGCCTGTCGCCACCAGGTGTAGTTCTTCTTCGGCAGGCCGTCCTCGCGCGCGTTCACTTCGAGCACGAGCTCGCTCTTGCGTTCGGCGCTGAGCGCGGTCCAGTGGCAGTCGAGCACCGCGCCTTCGAGCGCGTAGAGCAGGTTCAGGCTGGGCTTGAAGCCGGCGCGCTTGACCTTGAGGAAGGCTTCCAGCGCGCCGATCGCGCGCACCTCGGCGTCGGTCTTGATGCCGACCTGGCGCAGCCAGGCCGCCGACTTCGGGCCGACGTTGCGGATCTTGCTGCTCATGCGGCGGCCTCGAAGCGGGTGGGGTCGTTCATCTCGATCCAGGCCTCGACCAGCGCTTCCATGCCGTGCTGGTCGTCCTCGTCGAAACGGTTCGGCAGCGGGCTGTCGACGTCGAACACCCCGATCAGATGGCCGTGGCCGTCGAACATCGGCACCACGATCTCGGACGCCGAGGCGGTGTCGCAGGCGATGTGCCCGGGGAATGCATGCACGTCGGCGACGCGTTGCGTGAGGCGGGTGGCGGCGGCGGTGCCGCACACGCCCTTGCCGAGCGCGATGCGCACGCAGGCGGGCTTGCCCTGGAAGGGTCCGACCACGAGTTCGCGGCCATCAAAGAAGTAGAAGCCGCACCAGTTCAGTTGCGGCAGCGCATGGAACAGCAGCGCGGCGAAATTCGCGGCATTGGCGATGCGGTCCGGCTCGCCGGCCATCATCGCGCGTGCCTGCGCCAGCAGTTCCCGGTAGGTGGTCGGCTTGTCGCTGCCGGTGACGGCGGAAACCTCGAACATCACGATCGTCCGGTCGGTGGGCGGGCGCGAAGTCTATCAGCCGCGCGCGTTAAGCTTTCCGCATGGACCCCGTCTCCGTCTTCATCACCGGCACCGACACCGGCGTCGGCAAGACCCACGTCAGCAGCGCGCTGCTGCTCGCGGTGCGTCGCCGCGCGCTCAAGGCCTTCGGCTACAAGCCGGTGGCGAGCGGTTGCCTGCGTCGCGGCGAGGAGTGGGTGAGCGAGGATGCCGAGCGCCTGCGCGCGTACTCGACCACGCCGACGCCCGACCTCGCGCTGATGAATCCGTATGCGCTGCCGGAGCCGATCGCCCCGCATCTGGCCGCCGCGCACGCCGGGCGCACGATCGAGCTGCCGCCGCTGCTCGCCGCGCACCAGGCGCTGGCGCTCGGCGCACACGCGATCGTGGTCGAGGGCGCCGGCGGCTGGGCGATCCCGTATTCCGATCACCTGATGCAAGCCGACCTGGTACGCGCACTGAAGCTGCCGGTGATCCTGGTCGTCGGCATCCGGCTCGGCTGCATCAACCACGCCATCCTGAGCGAGATCGCGATCCGCGCCGACCGCTGCGAATTGCTCGGCTGGGTGGCGAACCGGGTCGATCCCGATTGCCGGTTTCCAGACGAAGTGGTCGCGACGCTGCGCGAGGAACTGGACGCGCCGCTGCTGGCCGACTGCGCATTCGGCGCCAACATCGACCTGGCGACGGCACCGTTTGCCCCGTTGCTGGATCGACTCGGCCTGAAGCGGGCGTTGTGACTTCCGCTACACGGGCGTTGCACGCCGCTGCTGCTAGGGTGCGGCCGTTGAATCTCCGGGGAATCCGCATGCCCAATCCACGCCTGTCTTTCGTGCCCTGGCTGCTCGCGATGGCGGCGGCGGTGCATGCCCAGGGCCCGGGTGGGGCGATGCCGCCAACGCCGGTCGAGACCGCGCGCCCGCGCCTGGAGTCGGTGGTCGATCAGGCGACCGCGGTCGGCACCCTGCGCGCCAACGAGGCGGTGGTGCTGCGTCCGGAAGTCGCCGGCCGCATCGAGGCGATCCACTTCGAGGAAGGTGCACGCGTCGGTCGTGGCGACCTGCTGTTCGCGCTCGATGGCGCGATCGCGCGCGCCGAAGTGCAGGAGTGGGAGGCGACGGTGGCGCAGAGCCGGCGCGAGGCCGAGCGCGCCTCCGACCTGATCGCGCGCAAGCTGGCGGCGCAGAGCGATGCCGATGCCAAGCGCTCGACGCTGGCGATCGACGAGGCCAGGCTGGCCTCGGCGCAGACGCGACTCGCGAAGACCGAGATCCGCGCGCCGTTCGCGGGTCAGGTCGGGTTGCGCCAGGTCAGCGTCGGCGAATACGTGAACGTCGGCGACGCGCTGGTGTCGCTGGCGCAGACCGACACGCTCAAGCTCGACTTCCGCATCCCGGAGACGCAGGCGACGCGCGCCGCGGCCGGGCAGGCGGTGCGCATCGCGGTCGATGCGTTCCCCGGCGAGGAGTTCGCCGGCAAGGTCTACGCGGTCGATCCGCAGGTCGACGTCGCCACCCGCAGCGTGATGCTGCGCGCGACGCTGGCCAACCCCGGCGGCAAGCTGCGCCCGGGCCAGTTCGCCAACGTGCGGCTCGCGCTCGCCGAACGCGCCAACGCACTGACCATTCCCGAGCAGGCGCTGTGGCCGCAGGGCGGCAAGCAGTTCGTCTACGTGGTGCGCGCCGGCAAGGCCGAGCTGGCCGAGATCCGCATCGGCAAGCGCAGCGCCGGTCGCGTCGAGGTGCTGACCGGACTCGCGGCCGAGGACGAGTTCGTGGTCGCCGGCCAGATGAGGATCTTCCCGGGCGCAGCGGTGGCGCCGCTTGCGACCAAGCCGCCGGCCGCGCCCACACCCGCGCCGCGCAAGGGGTGAGCGCGTGCAACTTCCCGAGATCTGCATCCGCCGCCCGGTCTTCGCCACCGTCATCAACCTGGTGATCCTGCTGCTCGGGCTGGTCGCGTACCAGAGCCTGCCGGTGCGGCAGACGCCGAAGATCGACACGCCGGTGGTCAGCGTGTCCACCGCCTATCCCGGCGCGAATGCCTCGGTGATCGAGTCGCAGATCACCAAGCCGATCGAGGACGCGCTCGCCGGCATCGAGGGTGTCGACTTCATCACCTCGAACTCGCTCGCCGAGGCGAGCAACATCACCGTGGTGTTCAAGCTCGACCGCGACCCGGACAGCGCCGCCTCGGATGTGCGCGACCGCGTCAACCAGGCCAAGCAGTTCCTGCCGTTCGATGCGCGCGAGCCGATCGTGGCCAAGCAGGAGGCCGATTCGCAGCCGATCATCTGGCTCGCGTTCAATTCCGACCGTCACTCGCAGCTCGAAGTCGCCGACGTCGCGCGGCGCCAGGTCAAGGACCGGCTGCAGTCGATTCCCGGTGTCGCCGAGGCGCGGCTGTTCGCGTCGCTGTACGCGATGCGCATCTGGATCGACGGCGACCGCCTGGCTGCGGTCGGGCTGACGCCGACCGATGTCGAGGACGCATTGCGCGCGCAGAACGTCGAGATCCCGGCCGGGCGCATCGAGAGCACGACGCGTGAATTCACCGTGCTCGCCGAGACCGACCTGTCGACGCCGCAGGAATTCGCCGCGGTCGTGTTGCGCGACGACCCCGGCTATCTGGTGCGCCTTGGCGATGTCGCGCGCATCGAGCTTGGACCGAGCGACGAGCGTTCGCTCGGGCGCTTCAACGGCAAGCCGGCGGTGCCCCTTGGCATCGTGCGCATGTCGACCGCGAATCCGGTCGAGATCTCGGCGGCGCTGCAGGCCGAGCTGCCGCGCATCTCGGCGCAGTTGCCGGAAGGCATGCAGGTCGAGATCGCCTACGACTCGACCATCTTCATCAAGGCCTCGATCGAGGCCGTGTACACCTCGGTGATCGAGGCGGTGCTGCTGGTGGTGCTGGTGATCTTCCTGTTCCTGCGCAGCGCGCGCGCGACGCTGATCCCGCTGGTCACGATCCCGGTGTCGCTGGTCGGCGCCTGCATCTTGATGGCCGCGCTCGGCTTCTCGATCAACACGCTGACGCTGCTGGCGATGGTGCTGGCGATCGGCCTCGTCGTCGATGACGCCATCGTCATGCTGGAGAACGTGCATCGCCACATCGAGATGGGCAAGCGTCCGTTCGAGGCCGCGATCGACGGCGCGCGCGAGATCGGCTTCGCGATCGTGGCGATGACCATCACGCTCGCCGCGGTGTACGTGCCGGTGGCGTTCTCGGCCGGGGCCACCGGCAAGCTGTTCGTCGAGTTCGCGTTGACGCTGGCCGGCGCGGTGGTGGTCTCCGGCTTCGTCGCGCTGACGCTGTCGCCGATGATGTGCTCGAAGCTGCTCGACGCCCACGGCGGCGGCCACGGACGCTTCTACGAAACCGGCGAGCGCTGGCTCGGCGCGCTCACCGCGTTCTACCGGCGCGCGCTGGGCTGGGCGCTCGGCGCGCGTGGCCTGGTCATCGGCGGCGCGCTGGTGCTCGGCATCGCCGCGTTCGGCCTGTTCCTGGGGCTGCCGCTGACCCGGCTGCCCTCCGAACTGGCGCCGAAGGAAGACCCAGGCTTCGTCGTCACCTTCGGCATGGGCCCGGAAGGTTCGACGCTGGAGTACATGGACCGCTATGCGCGCATGATCGAGAACACCTACCGCGAGGTGCCCGAGGTCGATCGCTTCTTCCTGTTCGTCGGCTGGCCGGCGGCGAACAACGTGATCTCGTTCCCGGCGCTGAAGGACTGGAGCGAGCGCGATCGCTCGGCGATGGAGGTGGCCGACGAGTTGTTCGGGCGCTTCATGCAGATCCCGGGCGTGATGGCCTTCCCGCAGGTGCCGGCGGCACTCGGCGGGGGTTTTGACTCGCGCGATTTCGAGATGGTGGTGCAGACCACCGAGAGCTACGAGCGCCTGGGCGAGATCATGGCGGCGTTGACCGAGAAGCTGCGCGCCAACCCGAACTTCCTGCAGCCGCGCTCCGAGTTCGAGATGAACAAGCCCGAGCTGCGCGTGAATGTCGATCGCGACAAGGCGGCGGCC
This sequence comes from Lysobacterales bacterium, assembly GCA_016182785.1. Classification (GTDB taxonomy): domain Bacteria; phylum Pseudomonadota; class Gammaproteobacteria; order Xanthomonadales; family Ahniellaceae; genus JADKHK01. The sequence goes on from JACPFU010000034.1 coordinate 72,382, forward strand.
GTGGGTGCCGACGTGAGCGATGTCGGGCGCACGCTGGAGACGCTGATGGGTGGGCGCCAGGTGACGCGCTTCAAGCGCGGTTCCGAGCAGTACGACGTGACCGTGCAACTCGAAAAGGATCTGCGCCAGACGCCGGAAGCGCTGACCCAGGTGTACGTGCGCGGCCGCGACGGCCAGATGGTGCAGCTGTCGAACCTGCTCGATGTCACCGAGTCGGTAGCGCCACGCCAGCTCGATCATTTCAACAAACTGCGCTCGGCCTCGATCGGCGCCGGACTGGCCCCGGGCTACGCGCTGGGCGACGCGATCGACTTCGCGGCCAAGTCGCTGAAGCAGGTCGCGAAGGACAGCGCGACCTACGAGCTGTCCGGGCAATCGCGCGAGTTCGCGCGCGTGCAGGACTCGACCCTATTCCTGTTCTTGCTCGCGCTCGCGTTCATCTACCTGGTGCTGGCGGCGCAGTTCGAGAGCTTCGCCGACCCGGTCGTGATCCTGCTGTCGGTGCCGCTCGCGCTCGCCGGTGCACTGCTGACGCTGAAGCTGACCGGCGGTTCGATGAACGTCTACTCGAAGATCGGCTTGATCACGTTGGTCGGCTTGATCAGCAAGCACGGCATCCTGATCGTCGAGTTCGCCAACCAGCTGCGCGCGCGCGGCGAGCCCTTGCTGGATGCGGTGCGCGATGCCGCGGTGCTGCGCCTGCGCCCGATTCTGATGACCACCGCAGCGATGGTGCTCGGTGCGCTGCCGCTCGCACTCGCCAGCGGCGCCGGCGCCGAGGCCCGCCAGGAGATCGGCTGGACCATCGTCGGCGGGCTGGCCATCGGCACCGTCTTCACCCTGTTCGTGGTGCCGGCGTTCTATGTGGTGCTGGCGCGGTTGCGCGCGGTGGCGGATACGCCGGCGTTCCATCGCTCGTAGCGCGCCGGTTCCACATCGGCGGCCGAGCCAGCTCAGCGACGCGCTCGCCAGTAGCCAGGGCGTCGATGTTGATGGGCGATGGCCACCACCGTCGCCAGCGAACCGCTCAGCTCGTAGTGCAGGGTGTAGGGAAATCGGTCAAGCACGCGGAAGTGCAGCTCGGTCACATCCTTCGGCCACAAGTCGGCGTTTTCGCCCAGGGCGTCGATGGCCGCGAACACCTCTTCGCGAAACGCCTGGGCAGCCATTGGGCTGCGCTTGAAGTACCAGTGGAATGCATCCTGAAACTCCTGTGCTGCTTCGTCGAGGATCTCGACCCGATAGCGCGTCACAGCGATGCCAGGCGCTCACGCACTTCGGGCCATGGCACACCCCTGGTCTTGCCTGATCGCAGTTCGTCGCGGCGGCGGCAAAGTTCCTCGCGCCATGCTTCACTGATCGCGGGCTCGTCGTTGCCCTGGAGGCTGTCGATCAGCGCCGCGGCCACCGCGGAGCGTTCGTCGGACGAAAGACGCAGCGCACTTTGCAGGACATGGTCAACGCGCAAGTTCATGGCGCGAGTCTAGCATCGGGCCGGCGCGAGCAAAGGCGGGTGGAGATCCTCGCCGGCACGCCCGCGGAGGGTGGTTTGGCGAGGCCGTGGTGCGTCTACGGCGTGGCCGCTTCCTCGGGTTCAGTCGCCGCGCTTTCTTCCCCCGGCGCTTCCACGGTGTAGCCACGCTTGCCGAGTTCGGCGACGAGGCCGTCCGCGCGCAGCAACTGGCCCATCGGCAGCACGGCGAAGGTGGAGCGGTGCTTGCCGAGGGCGGCTTCGGCAGCGGTGAGCCAGGCGTCGCGCATGCGCTCGCGCAGGTTGGCGAGCCCGTACTTCGCCAGTTTCGGCGACTCGAACAGACTGCGCACGCAGGCGTCGTAGCTGTCGGTGACGACGGTCGCGCGCAGCGTGTCGATGTCGCCGACCGCCCAGGCGTCGGCGAGCTTGCGCATCACCGGAAGGTCTTGCTCGACGTGGGTGAGGGTCTTCTCGAAGCAGGCGATGTCGTCGAGCGAATCCTGGCTGAAATCCGCGATCAGGCCCTTGATGTCCTCGACCTTGACCATGACGTTCGGCGACTCCAGCGCCACCTTTGCGCGCTTGGCGGCCTTCTCGACCAGCGGCAGCACGCCGCTGTTGTCCTTGAGTCCGCTGTCGTCCAGTGCCTCGTCGTACAGCGCCTGGGCGGCGAAGATCGGCCGGCGCTTGTCGAGCGATCGGGTCGAGCCGAGGTGGCGCTTGGCCACCCGCTGCCAGCGCGCATAGGTCGCTGCGGGCAACAGCTGGTCGAGTGTCTGCTTGCCCGGGTTCTTGCGCGCCGCGAACAGTTTCGGGATCAGCGCCAGCTGCCCGAAGAAGCCGATGTCGGCCTTGAAGCCCATCGTCGGCGGGCGCAGCACCAGCTGCGATTCGGCGATCACCGAGGCGACATCGCTGGCGTCCCACTTCATGCGCTTTGGCACCGGCGTCACCGTGCCGAGGATCCACATCTCGTGCTCGCCACGGGAGACACGCCAGAGGCTCGGGCCCGGCTGCACTCCGGCGACTTCGACCGCTTGCATTTGCGCTGTGGCCGGATCGGCGTCGGCCTCCGCGGCGGCGCGCGTGGCCCCAGCGATCGCGAACAGAAGCGTGGCGCCGAGAAGAATGCGTCGTTGCATGGCAGGGTCCTTGAAGTCGGCGCGCACTGTAGGCATCCGGCCATGAACAGAAAGTTACGCGGCGGCTGCAAACCCCGCGCGCTCTCGCGCTGCGTTGGTCGCCCTGACCGCTTCGGTCGCGAGGAGTCCGCCATGTCCAACCACGCCTCACCCATCGCCCAGATCAATGTCACCCCCTTGGTCGATGTCATGCTGGTGTTGCTGATCATCTTCATGATCACCGCCCCGACCCTGACCCAGCGCCTGCTGCTGTCGTTGCCGCAGCCGGTGAAGGATGCACCGCCGCCACCGGCTGCGCCCATGCGCCTCGGGATCGCGGCCGACGGTTCGTTGTGGTTCGAGGGCCAGGCGATTTCGTCCGAGCGCTTCGCGGCCGAGGCCGCCTTCCTGGGTGCGCGCGCGAAGCCGCCGGGCATCGAGATCGCCGCCGCGGACAGCGTCGCCTACCAGCATGTGGTCGACGTGCTCGGAACGCTGCGGTCGTCCGGCATCGAGCGCGTGGGCTTCGCCGACCCGCGTTGAGCAGCCGGGCGCGGTCGCGAGCTCGCTGCCGTTGGCGATTCCGGAGCGGTTCATCGTGTGCCCCGACAATCGCCCCAGCGCAGCGAGCCCGCCGCGCCCCATCCAGCAAAGGAGTCATGCATGCGTCCGATTGCCATCGCGGTTCTGCTCGCCCTGTCCGCAAGCCTTCCCGCCCAAGCCATGGAGTACTACGTCGGCGTCGGCATGCGCCAGGCGCCTTCGAGCGACGAACACCCCTACCTGGCTGGCGTGGCGATCGAGGAGGACAACGATGTCTACGCGCGTGCCTTCGGCGGCGTCTGGCTGAACCAGAACTTCGCGATCGAGGGTGCTTTCCACGATTTCGGCAGCTCCCGCCTCGGCCCGCTCACCGACTTCGGCTTCGATCTCGAATCCGAAGGCTGGTCGCTTGGCCTGCTCTACGAATACGGCGACGCGGCGTGGGCGCCGTACAGCAAGGTCGGCTGGTTCACGGCCGATATCGACGGCGAGATCCTCAGCGTGGCCGGGCCGCAGCCCTACAGCGACTCCGACAGCGGGCTGATGCTTGAGGCCGGCGTGCGCTGGACTCCGAACGACAGCTTTTCGTTGCGCGGCGGCTACGAATGGTTCGACCGCGACGGCGGCGGCGATGGCGGCCTGGGCATCGCCGCGCAGTTCTCGTTCTGATCTGCCTGCGGCTTCGGCAAGCTCAGGAATTCAGGCGCCGTGCTTGGGCGGCGCCATCGGGAACGGAGTGATCTTGTCGCCGCTTGCGGCATCGCGGATCGCCGCGGTGCCGCGCTTCTCGACTTCCTCGATGCGCAGGATCGACTGGATCGGAAGGTGCAGCGCCCGGGTGTCGCGGAACTCGTCGCGCAGCTTTTCCTCGGACGGGTCGACGATCACGCCGCCGGCATCGGCAAACACCAGTTCCGCGATCGTGGTGAAGCCCCACAGCTCCGAGGAGCGCACGTCGCGCGCGTAGAGCTCGTAGCTCTTGCCCTGGTTCAGAAAGGTGACCTTGTACAGCGGTTTCCTGCGCATGCCGCTATTCTGCCGCGCCCCGATGCGGGGCGCCAACGCAATCCCCGGACCGCGGAGATCCTGCATGCAGTGTTTTGTCTATCGCAGCGCCAAGAAGGACGACACCTACGTCTACCTGCGCGAGCGCGACGCCTTCGACCTGGTGCCGGCCAACCTCGCCGCCGCGCTCGGCGCGCTTGCATTCGTGCTGGAAGTCGAGCTGACGCCAACGCGGCGGCTGGCGCGCGAGGACGTCGCGGTGGTGCGCGCCAACCTCGCCGCGCGCGGCTTCCACATCCAGTTCCCGCCGCCAAGCCACGGCGAACGGGCGAACTGAGCTTCGAGGCATAATCGGCGCATCGAACGCGCAGGAGTCACACGCATGTTCCCATCGGCGAGGTCCGGCGCGCTGCTTCTGGTCGCCACCTGCTTCGCGGTGGCCGCCATCGACTGCGGCGCCGCCAACATCTACAAGTGCCGAAACAAGGACGGTGGCGTCACCGTGTCCAACACGCCGTGCGCGCGCGGGGCGGAGCCGGACGCCAAGCTGAGCAGCGGCGGCAGCGCGACCAAGCCGGTCTACGCCACGCCCTGCGAGCGCGTCGAGGCCACCGGTGCCGGACTGGTGCAGCTGCGTTCGCGCATGACCGTGCAGCAGGCGCGCGCGGTCGACGCCGAGGAGTTCGGGCGACTGAACTCGGCAGGCGCATCGCGCATCCTCGCCGAGATCGGCCGCAACGACGTGCTGCGCGTGTGTGCGTTCTTCCCGGGCGGCGACCACTCCGAGACGGTGATCGAGACCAGCGGCCTGGTGCGGCGCGACGGCGTGGTCGATGCGGCGGATCCGGTGGTCGCCGCGACCAAGCCCATGCGCAGCGGCGTCGAAGTTTGCGGCGCCCAGATCGACGCCTGCCGTGGACGCAGTTCGGCACTCGATTTCTCGTTCGAGAAGTGCGTGCACGAGATCCCCACCTGCGGACCCTCGGTGCAGGACCAGTGCTGCCCGAAGTCCTGTTTCGATGCGTACTGGAAGCCGCCGTTCGACCACGCCGCCGGGCTCGCCGCAATGCAGTCCAATGGCGAATGCCGCAAGGGCGTGGTCGCGAACTGACGCAATCGAATTAAATGCACGTTCTTGGTGCATTCAAACGCACGAGGATGGGGCGCGCCCGCCAAAGCGGCTAGCATCGCCGCCTGCAACCCAGACAGCGGCCCCCGCGGCCACGGAGCGAGCGCCATGAGCCAGATCCACGACCTGTTGAACGACGACCTCGACCCGAGCGAGACGCGCGAATGGATGGAGGCGATCAGCGCGGTCATCGGCCGCGACGGTGCCGAACGCGCGCACTTCCTGATGGAGCGCATGGTCGACGAAACCCGGCGCGCCGGGGGCCACCTGCCGTTCCCGATGACGACCGACTACGTCAACACCATTCCGCCCTCGCGCGAGGCGAAGTCGGATGGGGACGCCGCACTGGAATGGCGCATCCGCTCGATCCTGCGCTGGAACGCGATGGCGATGGTGGTGCGCGCGAACCGCAAGCCGGGCGAACTCGGCGGCCACATCTCGTCATTCGCGTCGAGTGCGACGCTGTATGACGTCGGCTTCAATCATTTCTGGCGCGCGCCGAGCGAGGCGCACCCGGGCGACTTGATCTGTATCCAGGGCCATTCCTCGCCCGGCATCTATGCGCGTGCGTTCCTCGAAGGCCGCATCAGCGCCGAGCAGTTGGACCGCTATCGCATGGAAGTCGACGGCCACGGCCTGTCCAGCTACCCGCACCCGTGGCTGATGCCGGATTTCTGGCAGGCGCCGACGGTGTCGATGGGCCTCGGCCCGATCAGCGCGATCTACCAGGCGCGCTTCTTCAAGTACCTCGAACACCGCGGGCTGATGCCCGAGTCCGACCGCAAGGTCTGGTGTTTCATGGGCGACGGTGAATCGGATGAGCCGGAGTCGCTGGGTGCGATCGCGCTCGCCGGGCGCGAGAAGCTCGACAACCTGGTGTTTGTCGTCAACTGCAACCTGCAGCGCCTCGACGGTCCGGTGCGCGGCAACGGCAAGATCATCCAGGAACTCGAAGGCGTGTTCCGCGGCGCCGGCTGGAACGTGCTCAAGGTGATCTGGGGCAGCCACTGGGACGCGCTGCTGCAGCGTGACCCGAACGGCGTGCTGCGCAAGCTGATGAACGAGACCGTCGACGGCGAATACCAGAACTACAAGGCCTTCGGTGGCGCCTACACGCGCGAGCATTTCTTCGGGAAATACCCGGAGACCAAGGCGATGGTGGCCAACCTGTCGGACGACGACATCTGGCACCTCAATCGTGGCGGCCACGATCCGCACAAGCTCTACGCCGCCTATCACGTCGCGTCGACGCAGAAGGGCATGCCGACCGTGATCCTGGCCAAGACCGTCAAGGGGTACGGCATGGGCGAGGCCGGCGAGGCGCAGAACATCACCCACCAGCAGAAGAAGATGGACACCGACTCCATCCGCCACTTCCGCGATCGCTTCAAGCTGCCGATCAAGGACGAGGAACTGGAGCAGGTGCCGTTCTACCACCCGGGCGAAGACTCGCCGGAAGTGCAGTACATGAAGTCGCGCCGCGCCGCGCTCGGTGGCTCGCTGCCGCAGCGTCGCCGCAAGGCCGACGAGTCGCTGCCGGTGCCGGAACTCGCAACCTTCGACCGGCTGCTGAAGTCCTCGGGCGAGCGCGAGATCTCGACCACGATGGCCTTCGTCCAGGCGCTGAACCTGGTGTTGCGCGACAAGGCAGTGGGTCCGCGCGTGGTGCCGATCGTCGCCGACGAGGCGCGCACTTTCGGCATGGAAGGACTGTTCCGCCAGATCGGCATCTACGCGCCCTTCGGCCAGCTGTACAAGCCGGTCGATGCCGACCAGCTGATGTACTACCGCGAGGACGCCGCCGGCCAGGTGCTGCAGGAAGGCATCACCGAGGCCGGTGCGATGTGCTCGTGGCTCGCGGCCGCAACCAGCTACAGCACCAACAACCTGCCGATGCTGCCGTTCTTCATCTTCTACTCGATGTTCGGCATGCAGCGTGTCGGCGACCTCGCCTGGCTCGCCGGCGACATGCGCGCGCGCGGCTTCCTGCTCGGCGCGACCAGCGGCCGCACCACGCTGAACGGCGAAGGCCTGCAGCACGAGGACGGGCATTCGCACCTGCTCGCTTCGGCCATTCCGAATTGCAGGAGCTACGACCCGACGTTCGCGTTCGAGGTGGCGGTGATCCTGCAGGACGGCATGCGTCGCATGCTGACCGAGCAGGAGGACGGCTACTACTACATCACGCTGATGAACGAGAACTACGCGCATCCGGAGATGCCGCAAGGCGCGGCCGAAGGCATCATCCGCGGCATGTACCTGCTGAAGGACGCGGGCAAGGCGAAGAAGAACGAGCTGCGCGTGCAGCTGATGGGTTCAGGCACGATCCTGCGCGAGGTGATCGCCGCGGCCGAGTTGCTGGAAAAGGACTTCGGAGTGAGGTCCGACATCCACAGTTGCCCGAGCTACAACGAGCTGCGCCGCGACGGCGCCGACGTCGAGCGCTGGAACCGCCTGCACCCGGAAGCCGAGCCGCGCAAGGCCTGGATCACGCGCCAGCTCGAAGGCCGCGACGGCCCCGCCATTGCCGCTACCGACTACGTGCGCCAGTACGCCGACCAGGTGCGTGCCTACCTGCCCAAGGGCACGAGCTACACCGTGCTCGGCACCGACGGCTTCGGCCGCTCCGACACCCGCGCCAACCTGCGCCGCTTCTTCGAGGTCGACCGCCACTGGATCGCCCACGCCGCCATCAGTGCACTCGCCGACGAAGGCAAGCTCAAGCGCAGCGACGTCGCCAAGGCGATCAAGCTCTACGGCATCGACGTGGCCAAAGCGAATCCGATGACGGTGTGACGTGCCCGATGCGCTGACTAGGTCGCAGTTGGAAAAGTTAGGGAGGCGGCTCCGGAAGGACGAGGCCACTCCTCAAGATATGCGATTGTTGGCGGAGTATCGCCGTAGTTTCCTCACGCCCTATCGCGAAGTGATTGCACGAATTGCGAGCGTTACGCCGTTGGTGCCCAGCGGACGTCCCGCGAAGTCGACCGCGTCTATCGTTAGCAAGCTCCAGCGACAAACCGGAACTTTGCCGCAGATGCAGGACATCGCGGGCTGTCGGCTGGTGGTTGAAGGAGTTGCGGAACAGAACTCACTCATAGCGAGCCTGGCGGGAGAATTCTCGGACGCCGAGATTGTGGATCGTAGAGCCAAGCCTAGTTTTGGTTACCGCGCTGTACATCTGATTGTCGATTCCGCTGGGAGGCCAATAGAGATCCAAGTAAGAACGCGGCTCCAAGATCTTTGGGCACAGTGTTCGGAGGAGCTGGCATTCTCGGTCGACCCGGCAATCAAGTACGGCGGAGGCCCGGCTCAATTGGTGACGCTACTAGGAAGCTCCTCCAAGCTCGTTGGAGAAATTGAGGATGCGAACGAATCCATCTCAAACTTCGCTAACGCAGTAGCATTGGCGCGTCGCGTCGGAAAGCTCGACAGCAATCGAATTGAGGGTTGTGAACTCCAAATTGCAGCCATGAAATCAGAGTTGTCCGAGTACACCTTGACCTTGAGAGATGCACTCATGAAGCTCTCAAACTCGGCGAGCAAGCGTTCTTGAGAAGCGAGGGGCCACATGATCTTTCTAATCGACTATGACCAACGTATCGGCAAATTGGTCTCCTTGCAGGTTTTCTCAGAGGATCAGCGTGAGCTCGCTGAAGAGACGCGCTTGAACTTGGAGCTCGACTTGCAGGCGGCTGGATTCATGCGCGAAATCGTGACATTGGAAGCGCCGACCGAGGCACATATCCGCAAGACCCACCGGCGCTACTTCGAGACGCTGGAAGAATTGGTCAAGTTGGCGAGCTGACCGGGACGGCCGGATCGCGGCGGAATGCAAGCCATGCAGCGAGATGTTCTCGAATTCTGGTTTCGCGAGATCGATCCGAAGCAATGGTGGTCGGTCGATCCTGCGTTCGATACGACGATCCACGAACGGTTCTCTGCGCTGCATGTTCAGGCGGCGCGCGGCGAGTTGTTTGGCTGGCGCGGCAGTGCGCATGGGCGACTGGCCGAGATCATCGTGCTCGACCAGTTCTCGCGAAACATGTTCCGCGGCACGCCGGCGGCATTCGCGCAGGACGGCATGGCGCTGGTGCTGGCGCAAGAAGCCGTCGCCGCAAACGCGCACGAGGCACTGACCGAGATCGAGCGCGGCTTCCTGCTGCTGCCGTACATGCACAGCGAATCGTGCGCGATCCATGTCGAGGCCGAGCGCCTCTACCGCAACCACGCGCTGCCGCAGAACCACGAGTTCGAACTGAAGCACAAGGCGATCATCGACCGCTTCGGTCGCTATCCGCACCGCAATGCCATCCTCGGTCGCCAATCGAGCGCCGAAGAGATCGAATTCCTGAAGCAGCCGGGCTCCGGATTCTGAGCTTCGTGTCACCGGTACCGGCAATCCAATCGGAGTGGATCAAGCCCAATCCGCGATCTTCAGTCCGGAGATGCGCTGAAATTCCGCGGTGTCGTGGGTGACGAGGGTGAGTTTGCGGCGCAAGGCCTGCGCGGCGATCTGCAGGTCGTAAGGGCCGATCGGGCTGCCCTTGGCGTCCAGTTCGGCGCGGATCTTCGCGCAGGTTGCCGCGTCGTCGGAGTCGAACTCCAGTTGCCGAAGCGGTGCCAGGAACTCGACCAATGCCAGGCCGTTGCGCGCCACGGCACTGCTGCGCTGCACGCCGTACCAGAGTTCGTAGACGGTGACGCTGGAAATCGCCAGATCGCTGCTGCGCAGTCGCGCGAGCCGATTGGCTACTGCCGGTGGCCGCGCCTTCATCGCGTAGATGCAGATGTTGGTGTCGAGCAGGAAACGCATCAGAACTTCCGGCGCTTCTGCATCTTCGGCTGCTGCCGACCCCCGGCGAACATGTCGTCGGAGAACTTCGCAAGTGCTTCGACGAGCGCGCTGCCGGAAGGCGCGATCGCTTCGAGCACGACGCGGGACCCGTCCCGGGAAATGCGCACCTGGTCGCCCGGCATGCGGAACTCGCGCGGCAGGCGCACCGCCTGGGATCCACCCGAGCTGAACAGCTTGGCGGTCTTCATGCGGGACCTCGATTGTAGCTATGGGATGTAGCTACGTTAGCACGACGGCCCAGCGGGCGAGCCGCGGAAGCCGGCGCTGGCCTCTGCAGCGCGGCACTTGCCGAGTTTCCTGGGATGGATGGCGGGGGCGTGCGCGCGGACCGCGCTCGCCGCACTCGGTGCGTGGCCACCCGGCGTGGACGCGCGTCCGTTCGGGAGGACGCACGCCAGGCCTGCGGGCTCAGAACTTCCAGGTGCCGCCGATGTAGATCGAGTCGTTGCTGGCGTCCTTGCTCGGGATGTTCGAGTTGCGGTCGCGGGTCTCGTAGCCGGCTTCGATCGTGAGCTGCTTGCCGAAGTCCTTGGCCAGGTTGATGGCGTAGGTGGTGTTGTCGTCCTGGCGGTTCGGCGTCAGGTTCTTGTGGTCGACCGAGTCGAACTTGAAGCCGAGGCCGAGCGCCATTTCCCACGGCAGCTTGCGCGTGTAGGTGGCTTCCCAGCCCCAGGCATCGGTGTCACGCGTGACCACGGTCGAGTCTTCCACCTTCGGCGCGTACTTCAGCTTGAAGATGTCGTTGTCACTGGCCTTGAAGTTCGCGCTCAACGCAAGCGTGTCGATGCGCGAGTCCGGCGAGTCCGGGTTGGTGATGTTCTTGTCCTGGTAGTTGTAGGTGGCGCCGAGCCCGACGCGCTTGGACACCTCGTACTCGTAGGCCAGCGAAACCACGAAGGTGCTGACGAACTTGCTGTCGTCCTTCTGCAGCGTCACGTACGACAGCGACGGCTTGAACGAGTGCTTGCTCTTCTTCGGCGCGAACTCGAACCCGCTGGTGACCGCCCAGTTGAGCTTGTTCAGGTCGCTGCGGCCGCTGTGCGTGTCGCTGGCCAGCTTGAAGCCGTTGTTCCACGAGGTCGAGCCGTTGCCGAAGCCGTACTTGTGGCCGAAGCCGAGCTTGGCGGTGACGCGGGTCTGCGAATCGACCACGCTGTCGGCATTCGGATCGATGATGTCGTCGATGCCGTCGCCGTCCTCGTCGATCGCGTCGCCTTCCTCGATCTCGTCTTCGTCGAGATCGGCATCGACGACGTCGTCGAAGGCATCGTCGAAGTCGTCGTCATCCTCGTCCTCGTCGCCGGTATCGGCTTCGTCCTCGTCGGCGCCGAATTCCGACAGGTCCGCGAAATCGAACCCATTGCCGGACGACGGTGCCACCGAGATGTTGTTGTTGGTGCGGTACTGCAGTTCGACATTGCCCTTGAACTTGTGTCCGCTCTTGGACTTGCCGGCGGCGAGCGAGTCGGTGGCAGTACCGAGTGCGGCAACGGCCACGGCCAGGAACAACAGATTGCGACGCATGGAACCCCCTGATGCAAGATGTGGCCGGCCAGCGCCGGAAATTTCAGCCACGCATCCGCCCACGCGGACCCGCTGCTGCGAATCGAACCCCTGCGGGCAGCACGCGAAGCTGCGCCCGGCCCATTTCCCGGCGACGATATCGGCCGGCGATTGGCCGGGCAACGATGGAGTTGTGACGAAAGTGCATACACTTCGGAGCCGCCCCGCGTCAGCCAACGATTCGCGGTCTGCGAACATGGTTGTGCCATCGTGTGTCACTGGGAGTACCCGTCCATGCCCCACCGCAAGCCGATCAACGAAGCTCGGCTCGACCAGATCGTTGCCGATGCAGCGAAGGCGAAGCGCGAACGCGAGAGCGGGTATCGCGAGCAGGCGCTCGGCATGTATCCGTGGATCTGCGGGCGCTGCGCACGCGAGTTCACGCGCGCAAACGTGCACGAGCTGACCGTGCATCATCGCAACCACAACCACGACGACAACCCGGCCGACGGCAGCAACTGGGAGCTGCTGTGCCTGTACTGCCACGACAACGAGCACCAGCGCTACCTCGACCACGATGCCGGCAGCCTCGGCTCCGGCAGCAAGGTTGCGCCGGCCACCTCGAACCCGTTTGCGGACCTGCGCGCGTTGCTCGGCAAGCGCTGAAGCGTTCGCGCTATTTCATCGATCCGGGGAGAACATCCATGTTGCGAACGCTTGCTCCTCTCTGTCTGCTGAGCGGCTTGACCGTGTCGGTCGCCGCCGTCGAGGTGGTGCGCTCGCCGGCGCGCAGCGAAACGATCGAGGTCGAACGTACCGCGCCAGCGCGGCGCGCCAGCGAAGCGGCCGCACCGGGCGACGTGCAGCGCGAGCGGCGGCCGCGGATGATTGCGGTGAGCGAGCCGGTGTCCGACTGCGTGCTGTCGAGCGGGCCGTTCGCGCTGCCGGTGGGCACGCGCTCGGTCGATTGGAAGCTGGTCAACCGCGGCGATGCGACGGCCCGCGTCGAAGTCACCGTGTATCGACTGCGCATCGGTGCCAGCGCCGAGGTGCTGCCGCCCGGCACGCTGCGCCACGACCTGGCACCGGCGCACGAAACGCACAACGCCAACAGCGTCGGCGGCAGCCATCCGTTCCAGGCCGGTTCCGATTACGAGGTGGTGGTGCGGCGCGGCGACGCGCGCGTGCTTCCGGCCGTCTCGTTCTGGTCGGACCACGGCAACACCGAAATCCCCGGGACCCGCATCGGACCGGAAGGCTTCGTTGCGGTCGGCGGCGACTGCCTCGGTCGCGGCACGCACGACTGACCCCGCCACGGCATCCGGTCGTTGCATCGATCGCTGCGCTCTGGCCGCAGCCGAGCATGATCGGCGTGGTACGGAAACGGCGGCGGGAGTTCGATCATGCAGCAGCGAGTTCGGCGTGGTTGGGCGGTGCGGATCGCGGGTCTGGCGTTGGCGCTCGGCAATGTGGCAGCGATGGCGCAGAGCTTCGAGGTGATCGCGCCAGACCTGCACCTGCTGCGCGGCGCCTTCGTGCCCGGGCAGCAGCCCGACGGCAACAGCGTGATGCTGCGCGGACGCGACGGCTGGATCGTGGTCGACAGCGGCCGCCATGCCGCGCACACGCAGGCTCTGCTCGACCACGCCACACAGTCGGGTGTGCCGATCAGCGACATCATCAACACCCATTGGCACCTGGACCACGTCAGCGGCAACGTGATGGTGCGCGCCGCGTACCCACGCGCCGAGGTCCATGCGAGCCGCGCCATCATCGATGCCCAGCACGGGTTCCTCGCCGACTACCGCAGGCAGCTGGTCGCGCTGGCGGCGGCGCAGCCGCAATCGCCGGAACTGCCGAACTGGGTGGCCGAGATCGAACGCATCGACCATGGCGCGAGGCTGCACCCGACGTTGCCCGTTCTCGAGAGTGGGCGGCGCAGACTGTCGCGTCGCGACCTCGACCTCCATCTGAGCACGGCTGCCGCTACCACCGGCGATGTCTGGGTGTACGACGCGGCGTCGCGCACGCTGATCGCCGGCGATCTGGTCACGCTGCCGGTGCCGTTCCTCGACACCGCTTGTCCGGCCGGTTGGCGCAAGGTGCTGGACGATCTGCGCGATCAGCCGTTCACGCGCCTGGTGCCGGGCCATGGTGCAGTGATGGATCGCAAGGACTTCCGCCGCTATCGCGTCGGCTTTGCGCACCTGCTCGATTGCGCCGCACGCGCGAGCGAGACCGCGGCCCAGTGCGCGGATCGCTGGATCGCTGATCTGGGCACGTTGCTGCCGGTCTCCGAGCATGCGCGCACGCGCGAACTGCTCGACTACTACCTGCCGCAGCGACTGCGCGGCGCGGCTGCGAGCGCGGATTGCCCGCGTCGCTGAGCGCGACTCAGGGCGCGGCTTCGTAGCCGTTGCAGTAGATGTCTTCGGCGTAGTCCATGCAGCCGCCGATCACCGGCAGCGCGTGGTGTTCGCAATGCGCGGCTTCCGGCGTGGAGGCGCAGTCGAGCAGGATGTCCGGGTTGGCGCTGTCGGCGGCGGCAGTGGCGATCGACGCCACCGCCAGTGGGTCGCCGCCCGCGCGCGACGCCACGCCGCGCTCGATGTTGACGCGCACCACGCCCGAGCCGCTGCCGTTGACCGGCAGGCCCGCGCTGCGGTTGCACTTCAGCGTCTGGCCCAGCACGGCGCTGCCGGTGGCGGTGCACGCACTGAGCGCATACCCGGTGCCGGCCTGCAGCGACGCATAACCGAATCCCGGCGGCAATTGCAGCGACACGTAGAAATTGCCGGCCCCGAGATTGCCGACGTTGCGGTAGCTGACGGTGATGCTGCCGGCATCGGCCTGGATCGGCAGTACCGCCGCCAGATGTGATATGGCGGTGATCTCCAGGACGGGCGCGGGTGCCGCTTCTGTGGCGAACGACGCCGAGAAGCAGCCGAGTTGCGCCGGGTTCGCGAGGCAATCGGTCGGGATCGGCTGCGGTTCGCGGTTGCCGATCTCGGTGCGGATGGTCAGCGGGCCGGGGATCGGGATGGTGTCGTCGACATGGATGCTGAAGCGCGGCTCGTTGCCGTCGCTGATGGCGTTGTTGGTGGTGCAGGTGGTCGGGTTCGCGCCACTGCACGCCCAGTTCGTCGGGGCAATGTTGACGTGGCTGAGATAGCTCACGCCTGTCGGCCAATGCAGCTTGAGCGTGGCTGGCGCGTTGCCCTGGTCGTAGCCGGCGTTGCGGATGCGCACGCGCGCCTGCTCGTCGTCGCCGGCAGTCAGGATGTCGTCGTTGAAGATGGCGATGCGATCGACGTACACCTGCGATTGCACGATGCTGACAATGTCCTTCGCGCACTGCGTCGTGCCGCCGTTGGTGGTGACGCAGTTCAGCGGATCCGGCAGCGGGAACTGCGCGTTTTCCATGGTGCCGGTGAACTCGGTGGGTCCGAGCGGCGCGAAGTCGGCGGCGATATCGATGGAGAATCCGAGCGACGCCGAGAACAGCGCCGTGGTCCAGTTGCTGTTGCGGACGCAGACGACGTCACGCGGCGAGACCGGCGCCGAGCAGACGAAGGATCCGCTGTTGGTCGAGCCGTCGACGAAGGTGATGCCTTCCGGCAAGGTCATGCGGTAGGTGATCGGGGCGGTCAAGGTCGCGCCGGAGACGTTGACTGCGCTCAGCGTCAGGCCGCCGCTGCCGGCAGCGCCGAAGGTGCCGGTGCCGAGCGGATCGCGTACCGTCAGGTTCATGCCGACCATCGCCGCATGCGCGCCCGCGGAGGCCACGAGCAGCGCGGCGAACAACGCGAGTCTCGGTCGATAGGCAGCTGGCATGACGCACTCCCCTGGCTTTCCGCCATTGTTGGCGGACGCGGGAAGTGCGTCATCCCCGCGAATCGGGGGGCGGGTCGGCTAGCGGCGCCGGCCCGGCATCGGCAGGCGCTGCACGATCTGCTTGAGCTTGTGCTTGAGGCGCGCGAAGAACGCTGGCGGCTCGGTGACCAGCGGGATCTCGGCGGTGATCGGCTGCTCGACGGCGATATTGCCGCTGGCCTCGACACGTTCGCCGCGCGGCTTGCGCCGGCGCCGGTTGCGCCGACGCTCGGCTTCGGCCGGGGTCTCGCCGGGTACCGCGGCCGCGTTCGCGACCTCTGCCGGACGCGGTGCTGCGGCGGCGCCTTCGGTGCGCGGCTTGTGGCCATCGCGCCGCTCGCCGCCGGGCTTGCGCTCGCGTGAACCGGCGCCCGCAGCGCCGGTGCCGGAACCCTGGCGACGCCCGCCGCCGCTGCTGCCGCGCTTGCCGTCGCGGTTCTGGCGGTCGCGGTCTTCGCGGCGCTTGGCCGCGGCGGCGTCGAGCACTTCCATCAGTTCGCTGCGACCCTCGCCCGCGGCACGTTCGCGCTTCGGCGGCGCCACCAGCATTTCCGGGGTGATCGACTCGAACGGAATCTTCTGCTCGATGTACTTCTCGATGTCCGGCAGCGACACCGCGTAATCCTCGCAGGCGAAGCTGACCGCATCGCCCTCGGCGCCGAGGCGCGCAGTGCGCCCGATGCGGTGCACGTAGTCTTCGGGATCATGCGGCAGGTCGTAGTTGAAGACGTGGGTCACGCCGTGGATATGCAGGCCGCGCGCAGCGACATCGGTGCCGACCAGCAGTTCCAGTTCACCCTTCTGGAAGCGGTTCAGCAGCGACTCGCGCTTCTTCTGCGGCACATCGCCGGAGAGCAGCCCGACCTTCCAGCCATGCGCCTCGAGCTTGCGCGCGACGCGCTCGGCGGCGATCTTCATGTTCACGAATACCATGCCGCGCGGACTGCCGATCTTGTGCAGCAGGTGCAGCAGCAGCGGGATCTTCTCGTCCGCCGCCGGGTAGTAGCCGACCTGGCGCACGCGCGACACGGTCACCGATTCCGACTCGATGACGACCTTCTCGGGTTCGTTCATGTGCTCGTAGGCGAGCTCGAGCACGCGGTGGCTGAGCGTGGCCGAGAACAGCAGGTTCTGGCGCTGGTGCGGGTCCGGCATGCGCCGCAGCAGGAAGCGGATGTCCTTGATGAAGCCGAGGTCGAACATGCGGTCGGCCTCGTCGAGGATGACCACATCGACCGCGCGCAGCGATACCGCGTGCTGGCGCACGAAGTCGATCAGGCGGCCGGGCGTGGCGATGATCACATCGACGCCGTCGCTGAGCTGGGTGCGCTGCTTGTCATAGTCGACGCCGCCGTAGATCAGCGCCATGCGCAACCCGAGGTTGCGGCCGATCTGCTGTGCGTCCTTCTCGATCTGGATCGCAAGTTCGCGCGTCGGCGCCAGGATCACCGCGCGCGGCTCGTTGTCCTTGCGGTCGGCGTGCGCGGGCTTGGTCAGCAGGCGATTGAACATCGAGACCAGGAATGCGGCGGTCTTGCCGGTGCCGGTCTGCGCCTGGCCGGCGACGTCGCGGCCCTGCAGCGTGATCGGCAGCGACATCGCCTGGATGGGCGTGCAGCGAATGAAGCCTGCGTCTTCGAGGCCTTTGAGCAGCGCCGGGTCCAGGCTGAAGTTCTCGAAGCAGACATCGGTCAGTGGTTTGTCGGACATTCTTTTTCTGTTGCCTTTCGGGTGCGGCCTTGTGCGGCGCGGATTCGCCCGCATCAACCGCGGGCAGGTCGGGGGCGTGCTTGATCCGCTCCCGGGTGGGGGCGACAATCCGACGCCCCCGGCAAGCGTGCCGGGCCGATCCAGGGGATCCAGGCCGCAGCACGACCCGCGGAGTGTACCGCAAGACTGGCGCAAACCCGCGCCCATCAAGGAGATTTCAGTGAGCGACCGCATTGCCCATGCCGACGACAACACCTTCGACGCCACCGTCTTGCAGTCCACGGAGCCGGTGCTGGTGGATTTCTGGGCCGAATGGTGCGGGCCATGCAAGATGATCGCCCCGATCCTCGATGATGTCGCCGAGAGCTATGCCGGGCGCCTGAAGATCGTCAAGGTCAACACCGACGTCGCCCAGAAGACGCCGCGCAACTACGGCGTGCGCGGCATCCCGATGCTGCTGCTGTTCAAGGGCGGCAAGGTCCAGGCCACGCATGTCGGCGCGCTGACCAAGTCGCAGCTCACCAGTCTGATCGACAAGAACCTCTGAATCGCATCTCGATGCACTGTAGGGGCGGCCCCCCGTGGCCGCCCGCTCGTGTTGCATCGAAACAGCGCGGCCACCGTTGTTCCCGCGGTGCAAGCCAGGGCGGCCACGGGGGGCCGCCCCTACATGGCCTCGCCATCATGAACGCGGGTGGCAGCGCAGCGCTTGTGCCCGCCGCAACGGCGGTGCTAGTGTCCGCTCCCGTCAGAACGCGATGAACCCGTCGCGCGACATGCGCAGCCGCAGAGGGTGGCTGCGTTGACCGGGACGAGATGTCCCGCTGTCCCCCAACTTCCCCACCGCAACATTCAGCGCTTATGCGCGAGACTCCCGTGTCCGAAGCCACTCCGGCGCCTGCCGCCGATACGCCCGTTTCCGAGCCGCGCAACACGGCTCCCGATGCTGCCCAGGGCGGCAGCGAATCCAATGGCAACAACCAGCGCCAGGAGGGCGAGGGCAGCCCCGCCGAAGGCGGCGAGGGCGGTGGCCAGCGCGTGTCGCGCCGCGAGCGCTTCCGCAAGCGCTTCAAGGACCGTGACCGTGAGCGCGGGCCGCGCAACAACAACGACGGCATTCCCGCCGACCAGGGCGATGGCGAGTCGGGTGGCAACGGCGACCGCGAGTTCCAGCCGCCGCAGCGGCAGAACTACACGATCCCGCCGGACGCGCCGACCAGCCTGACCGCGCTCAAGCGCCTGTCGCCGGCGGCACTGCTCGATCTTGCCGAGCGCATCGGCATCCAGGAAGGCGTGGCGCGCGCGCGGCGCCAGGACGTCAACTTCTCGGTGCTGAAGGTGCTGACGCGCACGCCCGAGGGCATCGATGCCGAAGGCGTGCTCGAAATCCTGCAGGACGGCTTCGGCTTCCTGCGCGCATTCGAGGCCTCGTACCTGGCCGGTCCCGACGACGTCTACGTGTCGCCCTCGCAGATCCGCCGCTTCAACCTGCGCACCGGCGACTACATCACCGGCAAGATCCGCTCGCCGAAGGACGGCGAACGCTACGTCGCGCTGCTCAAGGTCGACACCATCAACGGCGAACCGCCGGAAGCCAGCAAGAACAAGGTGCTGTTCGAGAACCTGACGCCGCTGTTCCCGCGCCAGGCGTTCCATCTCGAGCGCGGCAACGGTTCGTCGGAAGACATCACCGGCCGCATCCTCGACCTGATGGCACCGATCGGCAAGGGCCAGCGCGGCCTGATCGTGTCGCCGCCGAAGGCCGGCAAGACCATGCTGCTGCAGAACGTCGCGCAGGCGATCGTGCACAACCATCCGGAAGCGCACCTGATCATCCTGCTGATCGACGAGCGTCCGGAAGAAGTGACCGAGATGCAGCGTTCGGTGCGTGCCGAGGTGATCAGTTCCACCTTCGACGAGCCCGCCTCGCGCCACGTGCAGGTCGCCGAAATGGTGATCGAGCGCGCCAAGCGCCTGGTCGAGCACAAGAAGGACGTGATCATCCTGCTCGACTCGATCACCCGCCTGGCACGCGCCTACAACACCGTGGTGCCGAGTTCGGGCAAGGTGCTGACCGGTGGTGTCGACGCGAACGCGCTGCAGCGCCCGAAGCGCTTCTTCGGTGCCGCACGCAATGTCGAGGAAGGCGGTTCGCTGACGATCGTCGCGACCACGCTGGTCGACACCGGCTCGAAGATGGACGAGGTGATCTACGAGGAGTTCAAGGGCACCGGCAACATGGAAGTGCACCTCGACCGCCGCATCACCGAGAAGCGCGTCTATCCGGCGTTCAACATCAATCGTTCCGGTACGCGTCGCGAGGAGCTGCTGATCGACCCGGACCTGCTGCAGAAGATCTGGATCCTGCGCAAGCTGCTGCATCCGATGGACGAGCTGGCCGCGATCGAGTTCCTGCTCGACAAGATGAAGGACACCAAGACCAACGAGGAGTTCTTCAAGTTCATGAAACGCGGCTGAGACCTGCGCGTCATCGCGCCGTCACCCGGCGCGGTCAAGCTGATTGCACCCGCCGGCACGCGGGATTGCTCGTGCCACGCAAAGCCCGCTTCGCAGCGGGCTTTGTGCTTTCCGCGGGGTGCTGATTTCATGCGATCATCACGCGTCGCCGGGGGGTGGCGTCCGCGTTTGCAGGCGCGGACAGTGGGAGCTTCGCTGTTCGTGGGGATATCGACATGGCGCAGGTGGATCCGAGCTCGTTTTCGCTCCCCGACAACTGCCCGGGGCTCACCGGCTGCCCGGCCACGTTGAGCCTGAGCGAGCGCATCGCCGCGCTCGAAAAGCGCGTCGTCACCGATGCGCTGACCGGTTTGTGGAACCGGATGCATTTCGACAGCTCGCTCGATCCCGAGATCCGTCGCAGCCTGCGCCACAAGCAGCCGCTGTCGCTGATCCTGTTCGATGTCGATCACTTCAAGGACGTCAACGACGGCTTCGGCCATCAGGTCGGCGATCAGGTGCTGTGCGAGTTGGCGCGCATCGCCAGCCTGACCGTGCGCACGTCGGACCGGCTGTTTCGCTGGGGTGGCGAGGAGTTCGCGGTGCTGGCCACTGCCTCCGGGCACCGCGGTGCCGCGCGCGTCGCCGAGAACCTGCGCGAGGCCGTCGCCGCGCACGGATTCCCCGGCGTCGGCCGCCTGACGGTCAGCATCGGCGTTGCCGAACACCTGGCCTCGGAGTCTGCCGACGAGTGGTTCCACCGCGCCGACGTCATGCTCTACGCCGCCAAGTGCGGTGGTCGCAACGCGGTGCGCGTCGATGCGCGCGGCAATTCCGACCTGTGGGCGGCAGCGCACGGCACCTCTGCGCTGCATCTGGTCTGGCAGGAGGCCTACGAGTGCGGCAACGCGGTGATCGACCGCGAGCACCGCGAACTGTTCGACCTCGCCAACGAACTGATCGACGGCTTCCTCACCCATGGCAGCAGCCAGACCCTGGTGACGCCGATCTACGACCGCTTGCTGCGCCACGTCGCCACGCACTTCGCCGACGAAGAGTCGGAGCTGGAAGCGCGCGGCTACGTCCGCCTCGAAGCGCACCGCCGCATCCACGCCACCCTGCTCGAACGCGCCCACGAACTGCGCGCCGCGCTCGACAGCGGCGACGCCAACCTCGGCGGCGTCGTCGAGTTCCTCGCTTCCGAAGTCGTTTCCCGCCACCTGCTCCGCGCCGACCGCGACTTCTTCCCGTTGTTCGCAACCGCGCCGACCGCGCCGGTCTAGTTTCGACCCGGCCTGTCGTCACCTGCGGACGCAGCAGTTCGGGGCCGCTTGACGGATCTGTTTACACGTGTAGACTGCGCGCAAGTCTACGGATGTAAACCAATGCAGATCAGCACCGCCGAGTCCACCATCATGCAAGCCCTGTGGCAGCGTTCCCCACAGACGGCGGAGGAACTGATCCGCAGCGTCGCGCCTGCGCAGGGCTGGCACGAGTCGACGGTCAAGACCCTGATCACGCGGCTGCTGCACAAGCAGGCGATCGTTGCCGAGAAGGACGGTCGGCGATCGTTGTACTCGCCGCGATTGACGCGCGACGCGTGGGTTGCAGTGCAATCCGAATCGCTGCTCGATCGCGCCTTTGGTGGCCGAATCGCGCCGCTGGTCGCGCACTTCGCCGAACACCGCAAGCTGACGCGCAAGGATCTTGCCGACCTGAAGAAGCTGATCGCGGAGATCGACGATGCAACTTGATCTGCTATGGGCACCACTGGTTGCTGCCACGCTCGCGGTGAGCGCCGCATTGCTGACCGTGCTGACGCTGCGCCTGCCGGTGCAGACCGTGTTCGGTGCTCGTGCGGCCTATGTTCTGTGGCTGCTGTTGCCGCTCGCGCTGGCAGCGTTGCTGCTGCCGGCGCCGACCTTGCCCCGGGCGTTCCCGGCCACGGGTGCGTGGCATGCAACGGCGACGACGAACCTTCCCGTTGTGTCGGCCCCGCCTGCGGAGCGACTCGATGCTCGCGCGCTGCTGGTCTGCGCCTGGTTCGCCGGCCTGCTGCTGACGCTGGTGGTTTTTTCCAGGTTGCAGCTGCGCTTTGCGCGCACGCTGCTCCTGCGCGATGAGGGCGGTGTCGTATTGCGTTCGCAGCGCGCCGACATCTCTCCGCTGGTGCTCGGCCTTTGGCGCACCCGCGTGGTGTTGCCGGCGGACTTCGAACAGCGCTTTGACGCCGACGAGCAGCAGTTGGTACTGCGCCACGAGCAAGTTCATCTGCGCCGCCACGATGTGCGCGTGAATGCGCTGGCAACGTTGCTGCTGGCACTGTTCTGGTTCCACCCGCTGGCGTGGCTCGGCTGGCGTCGCTTCCGTTTCGACCAGGAACTGGCCTGCGATGCGCTGGTTGTCGAACAACACCCGAATCAACGCCGCGCCTATGCCAGCGCGATGCTGAAAGCCCAACTCGATCCCGGCCTGTTGCCGCTCGGCTGCCACTGGTCGGCGACCCATCCACTGCACAGGAGAATCTCCATGCTCGCAAGGAAGATCCCCACCACAGGAACCCGCAAGCTCGGGCGCACCCTCGTGGCCGTACTTGGCCTCGCACTCAGCTACTCGATCTGGGCGCAGAAGCCGGCGACTTTGCCGCCATTGCCCAGAATTCCGAGCAAGGGAGACCTGGTGGTGATGTACGAGATCAGCGTCGGCAGCGGCACGATCCGGGGCGATGCGGTTGCCGACACCGAAGGAAACGGCAGCATTCGCAAGCTCGTGGACGGCGCCGCTTGGGAAGTCGAATTCCAGATCAAGCCGAAGGCACCCGATCGATTCCTCGGCGCGTTCCAGGTGAAGCGCGATGGCAAGTTGCAGGGGCACCCGACCATGGAGTGGCTGCGCGACAGCACTTCGTCACTGCGCATCGCCAATGATCGCGACCAGACCCAGTTTGCGATCGCGGTCCGCGCGGAATATCTGGACGAGTATCCCGAAGTCGTCGAGATCACGCTTCCTGACGCGACCGCGCGCAAGCCAGTTCCGGTTGAGCTCCAGCGGGCGGTGGACGCCGTCGACATCATTCGTCAGCCCGACGGCAGCTATCGACTGGACAACTTTCCACCGGGCTTGAGCCCTGAGGACCGCAAGACGCTGATGGACGCGGTGATGCCGGTGCTGCACGAGACCGTGCTGCGGAATCGCGGTGCGCTGCCGCAAGACACCTTCGAGTATGGCGACCGCGAGCAAATCCGGTCGGGCATCACCAAGCTTCTGAGGTCTTCCGAAACCGGGCGCATCAGCCTGGGCGCCAAACAGTTGTCGGTGCGCAATGCGTTCCTGGCGGCGGCGGCGCTGGCGCAGCTGCGGGTCGTCGACACGACCCTGCTCAGCACCACCCAGCGCGTGGACTTCGAGCTCAACGACGTTCCGCCCGAAGTCGCATTGTCCCTGATTGCCGACGCCAGCGACCCGCCGTTTCAGTACGCCGTGCAGGACGGCGCCATCACACTCAGTCGTTGATTGACGCAGGCGTGCGCGATGGCGCGCGCTTTGCCACACTGCGCGCCTTCTGCCGTGGAGGCACGCATGACCGAAGCACTGGATGAAGCCTTGAGTCTCAGTCCGACCGAGGCACGTATCGTTGGCTGCCTGATCGAGAAGGCGGCGACGACGCCGGAGTCGTATCCGCTGACGGTGAACTCGCTGGTGCTGGCGGCGAACCAGAAGACCAGTCGCGAGCCGCTGATGAATGTCGAGGAGGGCGAGGTCGGGCATGCGTTGCGCGAGCTGGAGGACCGCGGCTGGGTGCGCGTGGTGCATGGTTCGCGTGCGCATCGCTATGAGCATCGCATCGAGGAGAAGCTGAGCGTGACCAAGCCGCAGCGCGCGTTGCTGTGCCTGTTGTTGCTGCGCGGGCCGCAGTCGGCGCCGGAGTTGTTGACGCGCGGCGATCGACTGGCCGAGGTCGGTTCGCTCGATGACGTCAAGCTGGTGCTGGAGCGGCTGCAGCAGCGCGGCTTCGTTGCCAATGTCGGACGCGCGGCCGGCCAGCGCGAGGATCGCTACGCGCAGCTGTTCTGCGGTCCGGTCGAGGTGCATGCGCGGCGCGAGGAGGACGAGCCCACGACCGCGAGCGGTGCGTCGCCGCTGGCGCAGCGGGTGTCCGAGCTGGAAGTGCAGTTGCTGGCGTTGCAGGCGCGCGTTGCGGCGTTGGAGGGCGGTCGTGACGGCCGCATCACGGACCCGGGTGCTAGCCTCGACGCATGAGCACGAGCCTGCCCAATCGAGCGCCGCTGCGACTTGCCGCGCTGTGCGCCGCGATGCTGGCGACGGGCGTGGCGGGAGCTGCGGAAGCACCGCTGCCGATCGTCGCTTCGAGCTGTCCGGCCATCCCCGCGAGCCGCAGCGTGAGCGTGACGACGACGCAGCCGCTGGTGGCGGGCCAGAGCATCGTGCTCGCGGTCGGCGTGGATTCGGCCGACGCGCCGGACTTGCAGGTGTCGGGACCGGCCGGGGTCAGCTGGAGCACGCTCGGCGGGCACAAGTCGGAGGCCGCGGATCGCAGCGTGCTGCTGTTGCGCGGCGCGGCGAACCAGAGCATTGCGTCCGGCGCCAGCATCGACCTCGGCTTCAGCCAGGTCGAGGCGGCCCGCGCGGTGTGCGTGCGCGGCATGCGCTACGGCAGTTTCATCAGCGGCGGCGGCGCCATCAACACCGACGGCCAGGCGCAAGGCTTGGCGGCGGTGGCGCCGGTGGTGAGCGGCAAGCAGGCGGTGCCGGGTTCGATGGCGATCGCGGCGTTCCTGTTCTCGGCGCTGCCGAACGCGCTGACGTTGAGCGGCACTGCAGTCTCGGACGGTGGCGCCTGCAACGCCGCGCTCGATCTGTGCCTGCGCGTCGCGCATCAGGGCGATGTCGTCGGCACGGCGTCGATCGGCATGACGCCGGCATCGGCCAGCGACTGGCAGGCGACCCTGGCCGTGCTGTCGACGCCGCGCCTGTTTGCCGACGGCTTCGAGTAATCGCCCGCCTACTGCGCTGGCGTGAGCGGCATGGTGCCGTTGACGGCGTTGCCGATCAGGCGGTTGTTGCCGTAGGAAAGTACCAACGCATTGTTCATCGTGGTGACCCCGGTGGCATTGCCGCTGATGGTGCTGTTGCCGATGCGCACCACGGTGTTGCCGCCCGATGCGTTGACGCCGGCGGCGCTGAAGTCGGTGATGCGGCTGTTCTCGACCAGCACGCTGATCACCGGGCCGGGCGTGGGTGCCGTCGGCAACAGGGCGATGCCATCGCCGCCGCCGCCGCTGATGGTCACGTCGCGCAGGAACAGCTCGGCGGCGCCGGTCACCAGGATGCCCTGCTGCAGCGAGTCGATCTGGCTCTCGTTCGCGGTGAAGACCACGCTGCTGGCGCTTGGAGCGATGCGGACCGCGGCGTCACCGGCGGTACTGGCAACGTTGCGGAAGGCGGTGCGCAGCAGCGAGACCGTGGTCGCTGCCGCGGTAGTGATGTCGAGCGCGTGGCTCGACGTGGTCTCGATCACCACGTCCTCCAGTGTCACCTTGCTCGCGGCCAGCACGCGGATCCCCGATGTGCCGAGCGTCGTGCCCGTACCGTTCAAGCGGATGTTCCGCAGCCCGACCGTGCAGGTGCCGCAGTTGATGATGATCCCGCTGATGCCGCCACTGTGCATGATGCTGGCCAGTTGGCCATCGGTCTGCAGCGTGATCGACTTGGTGATGGTGACGGTGCCGTAGCCGCCCGGGTCGAGCACGCTGATCTCGCCACCGGCTGCGGTCTTGCTGATCGCGCCGGCGAAGGTCTTGCACGGCGCGGTGCGCGAGCACGGATTGACGTCGTCGCCGACGCCGGACACCCAGGTGCGTGTCGCCTGCGCGGCGGCGCCGCCCGCAAGGCAGAGCAACAGGAGTGCGGACAGGAATTGCAGCGACCGGTTCATGGGGTGTCTCCCGACGATGTGCGTGATGCGGACTGCGGTGAACGGAGCAGGAGTCTATCGACCCTGCGGAAACTCGATCAGATAGGCGCCGACGCCCTGCGCGTCATTGACGCGACCGATGCGGCCGACACCGGGTGCGTCGAAGCTCGGGAAGCACTGCGTGCCGCCGAGCGCCTTCGCCTTCGCGACGGCGGCATCCACGTTCGCAACACGCCAGTAGATCGACCAGTGCGCAGGCATCTCGCCCCACTCCTCGGTCATGCCGAGCAGGCCGCCCCATTGCGTGCCGCCGGCCGCGAACAGCCGGTACAGCCCGTGCGGCATTTCCATCTCGCTGACGTCCCACCCGAGCACGGCACGATAGAACTCGCCGGCGCGCGCGGTGTCGCGGGCCGCAAGCTCGACCCAGCCGACCGCGCCGTCTTCATGGATGCGCCCGGCGCCCTGGTGCTCGTATGGTTGCCAGAGACCGAACGCGGCGCCTTCCGGATCGGCGAGATAGCTCATGCGGCCGTGCGTGCCGACATCGAACGGCCCGGCCAGAACGTGCGCGCCAGCGGCCAACGCCTTGGCGGTCGCGCCGTCGCAGTCGAGCACGCGGAAGTAGACGTTCCAGTGCGGCACGGAACCCTGCGCCGCGATCGCCGGATCGAGCGCGTACACCGCCGCGACATGCGCGTCGCCGCCGAGTGCGAACATCGTGTACACCCCGTCCGAGCCCGGCATTGGGAAGTCCTCGCAGGCCCAACCGAACAACTGCGACCAGAACGCCTGTCCACCGCGGTGGTCGCTGGTCTCCAGTTCAAACCAGCACGGAGCACCGTGCGGATACCCGCTCATCTGCATGGCCCACCCCGCCTCCGCAAAACCCGTGACGATGATGACGCTGCGGATGCCTGCGGCGGGTGAAAGCCTGACTTGCTTCCGGCGGAGGCTTACAATCGGTCTTGAGGTGACCCCCATGCGCTATCGAATCGCCCTGCATCCATCCGACGAGGGATTCGCCGTCTCCGTGCCCGGGCTGCCCGGCTGCTGGTCGCAAGGCGCCACCGAGACGGAGGCGATCACCAACATCAGCGATGCGATCCGCGAATATCTGGACGTGATCGATGCTCAGCTCGAAGGCGAGACCGTCCGCGAGATTGAAGTCGCGCGCTAGCCATGCCGAAGATTCCCGGCGTCAATCATCTGGACGCCGTGCGTGCGCTGGAGAAATGTGGCTTCCGGATCGTGCGTCAGGGGAAACACATCATCCTGAGCGATGGTCGGCGCATCCTGACGGTGCCGCGCAACAACCCGATCAATGCCTTCACACTGGGTGGAATCGTGCGTGATGCTGGTCTGACGCCCGAGCAGTTTCGGGCGATGCTCTGACCCTCCTGGTGCCGTCACCCGCGTGCGTTCAAAGAAACGCCCGATACGCCGGGTTGGTGGTTTCTTCGGCGTGGGGATAGCCGAGGTCGGCGAGGTGTTGGGCGAAGGCGCTCGCGGTGTCGGTCGGAACCTGGATGCCGGCGAGGACGCGGCCGTGGTCGGAGCCGTGGTTGCGGTAGTGGAACAGGCTGATGTTCCAGTCGGTGCCGATGGCGTCGAGGAACTTGAGCAGGGCGCCGCGGCGTTCCGGGAACTCGAAGCGGAACAGGCGCTCGTCGCTGATCTGCGCGGCCTTGCCGCCGACCATGTAGCGCACGTGCAGCTTGGCCATCTCGTTGCGGCTCAGGTCCTCGACCTTGAGCCCGGCGGCACGGATCGCGTGCACGACTTCGGCGCGGTCGTCGCTGCCGGGGTCGATGGCGAGGCCCACGAAGATGTGCGCGGCACCGGCATCGCAATAGCGGTAGTTGAACTCGGTGACCGCGCGCGTGCCGATCAGCTGGCAGAAGCGCCGGAAGCTGCCCTGCTGCTCGGGGATGGTCACCGCCAGCAGCATCTCGCGATCGGCGCCGAGGTCGGCGCGCTCGGCGACGTGGCGCAGGCGATCGAAGTTCATGTTGGCGCCGCTGACCACGGCCACGCAGGCGCGCTCGCCGCAGTCGTTGTTCTGCAGCCAGCGCTTGAGCCCGGCCACTGCGAGCGCGCCCGAGGGCTCGGCGACCACGCGCGTGTCCTCGAAGATGTCCTGGATCGCGGCGCAGATCTCGTCGGTCGAGACCAGCACCACTTCATCGACCAGCGCCTGCGCGACGCGGAAGGTCTCGTTGCCGACCTGGCGCACCGCGGTGCCGTCGGCGAACACGCCGACGCGCGGCAGCCGCAGCGGGCGTCCGGCGGCGAGTGCATGGTGCAGCGTCGGTGCGTCTTCGGATTCCACGCCGATGATGCGGATATGCGGATACAGCGCCTTCGCGTACGCAGCGACACCGGCGATCAGGCCGCCGCCGCCGACCGGCACCACGATGCAGCCGATCTCCTCGCCATGGTGCTGGCGCAGGATCTCCATCGCGATCGTGCCCTGGCCGGCGATCACCTCGGGGTCGTCGAACGGATGCACGAAGCTCAGGCCCTGCGCGCATTCGAGGTCGCGGGCATGGGCATGGGCGGCATCGAAGTCATCGCCGTGCAGCACGATCTCGGCGCCTAGATCGGCGACTGCCTGGGTCTTGATGCGCGGAGTCGTGGTCGGCATCACGATCACCGCGCGCAGGCCGAGTCGCCGCGCCGCCAGCGCCACGCCCTGGGCATGGTTGCCGGCCGAGGCGCAGATCACGCCGCGCGCGCGCGCCTCGGCATCGAGCGACGCGATCTTGTTGAAGGCGCCGCGCAGCTTGAACGAGAACACCGGCTGCTGGTCCTCGCGCTTGAGCAGCACCAGCGCACCGAGCCGTTTCGACAGGCGCGGCGCGCGCTCCAACGGCGACTCGACGGCAACGTCGTAGACGCGCGCCTTGAGCACGCGACCGAGGTAGTCGGCGGCCACCGTCGCGGGGGAGGGCGTTTCGGCGCGTGCGACGGTGGCCGCCGGATTGCTCATGCCAGCGCCGCCGCGAGGTCGTGTGCGACCTCGATCTCGCCGCCGCCGACCTGGTCCAGCCAGCCCCATGCGTCGTGGGTGCTGCCGTTGAACAGGCCGAAGAACGCATCCTGCAATTCGGCGGTGATCGGGCCACGGCCGCCGGCCCCGATCGCGAGCCCGTCGATCGAGCGGATCGGCGTGATCTCGCAGGCGGTGCCGGTGAAGAACGCCTCGTCGCAGACGTACAGCGCCTCGCGCGGCATCGCCTGCTCGCGCACTTCGTAGCCGAGCTGGCGTGCGAGTTGCAGGATCGAGTCGCGGGTGATGCCGGCCAGGATCGCGGCGCTGGTCGGTGGCGTGTACAGCACGCCGCGCTTGACCAGGAACACGTTCTCGCCGCCGCCCTCGGCGAGCATGCCATCGACATTGAGCGCGATGCCCTCGTGGTAGCCGTGGCGCGCGGCTTCCATGCTGATCTGCTGGCTGTTGAGGTAATTGCCGCCGGCCTTGGCCGACACCGGCAGGGTGTTCGCGGCCGGGCGTTGCCACGAGGAAACGCAGGCGTCGACGCCTTTCTCGATCGCTTCGTTGCCGAGGAACGCGGCCATCTCGGTCGCCGCGATCGCGACTTCGACCGGCGCATTCGGGTCCGGCGCCAGCGAGTAGCCGACCATGCCGCGGTACGCGATCGGGCGCAGGTAGGCGCCGCGCGTCAGGCGGTTGTTGCGCACGATCTGGCGGCAGGCCTCGTGCAGTTCGGCGAGTCGATAGGGGATGCGCATGCGGTGGATGCGCGCCGACTCGTACAGCCGCTCCAGGTGGTCGCCGAGCCGGAAGATCGCCGTGCCCTTCGGCGTGGCATAGGCGCGGATGCCCTCGAACACCGAGGAGCCGTAGTGCAAACCGTGTGCGAGCACGTGCACCTTGGCGTCCTGCCAGGGCACGAAGTGGCCGTTGTGCCAGATGTATTGGGTGGCTTTGAAGGACATGGCGGCGGATCTCCGGGGCGGGTTCAGGCGACGGCCGCGAATTGCGGCATGCGGCGCGGCGCGGATTCGGTGTCGAGGAAACCGATGACGTCGTACAGGCGCTCGACCTGGCGCTTGAGAATCTGCACGTCGCGCGACGAGTTCAGTTGCATCAGCACGATCCAGGTGTCGGCGTCGCGCGGTTGCGTGGTCAGCCCGGCGATCTCGAAGCCGCGCCGCTGCACGGTGCCGAGCAGGCGCAGCAGGGCGCCTTCGCTGCGCGAGAGGACCAGTCCCAGGGCATGGTTGTCGTTCATTGGCACTTCTCCTGTCATCGAAATTTCCGGGACCCCAAAACGCGAAACCCCCGCTGCCTTTCGGAGCGGGGGTCTTGGTGTGGGTCCTGATTCTTGGTGTTATCGCATCAGGTCACGCACGCATCCCGCTCCGGTGAGGGCGTAATGAGTACGAGTACGAGTACGAGCGCAACGAGCCGGCGCGCCGACGCGATGCAGGCACGCGCCAGCGAAGCCGGGGCGGTGTGCGTGCGAGTCGCGTGGATGGCGGAACGATTGATCATGGGCTCGAAGCTAATGGTGGTCTCTGGGAGGTGTCAAGCGCTTTTCGCGCGGCGTTGATGACGGTTTGTCATGGTGCGGGGGCGGCGGTGGCCGGTTCCTGCAGCATCATCTGCGCATTCGACTTGCCCGGCGGCACCAGCGGCCAGACGTTCGCCCGGGCGTCGATCTTCACGTGCAGCAGGAACGCGCCGGGGGCCGCGAGCAACGTGCGCAGCGCCGGCTCGACCTCGTCGCGACGCGTGATCGTCGCCGCCGGGATGCGGAACGCGCGCGCCAGTTCGGCGAAGTCGGGGTTGTCGGACAGGTCGACTTCGCTGTGGCGCTGGTCGAAGAACAGCGTTTGCCACTGCCGCACCATGCCGAGCCCGGAATTGTCGAGCAGCACGATCTTGATCGGGATGCCGTAGCGATGCAGCGTCGCCAGCTCCTGGATGTTCATCATGATCGAGCCATCGCCGCTGACGCAGACCACGGTCGCCTGCGGGTGTGCGAGCTGGGCGCCGATCGCCGCCGGCAGGCCGAAGCCCATGGTGCCGAGTCCGGCGCTCGACAGGTGATGGCTGATGCGGGCGAAGCGGCAGTGTTGCGCCACCCACATCTGGTGCTGGCCGACATCGCAACTGACGACCATGTCCGGGCCGCCGAGTTCGCTGAGCTGCTTCAGCAGCAGTGGCGCGTAGATGTCCTCGCCCGGTGCGTCGTAGCGCCAGCCGTGGCGCACGCGCAGCGCCTGGCATTGCGCACGCCATGGGTCGATGCGCAGCGGCATCGCAATCGCGTCCAGGCTGCGCGCCAGGTCACCGTGCAGCGCGACATCGGCGCGGCGCAGCTTGCCGATCTCGGCGGCATCGGCGTCGAGATGGATCACCTGCGCGTTCGGCGCGAAGGTGTCGAGCTTGCCGGTGGCGCGATCGTCGAGGCGCGCCCCGACCACGATCAGCAGGTCGGCCTGGTCGATCGCGAGGTTCGCCGCCGGGTTGCCGTGCATGCCGAGCATGCCGAGGTACAGCGGATCGGTTGCGTCGATGCCGCCGAGGCCCTTCAGCGTGCACACGGCCGGCGCGCGCGTGACCTGGTGGAACCGCTGCAGCGCCGCTTCGGCGTGGGCGATGCCGACGCCACCGCCGGCGTAGATCACCGGTCGCTGCGCGGCAGCGAGCAGCGCGCGCGCCTGGGCGATGTCCTTGCCATGCGCGGCGGTCGGGTGCTGCTCGATGCGCGTGCTCGGACGGGCGCTGGCCCTGGCCACGGTGATGTCCTTGGGCAGGTCGATCAGCACCGGGCCGGGCCGGCCTTCGGCGGCGATCGCAAACGCCTCGCGCACGGTCGCGGCGATGTCCTCGGTGCGGCGCACGATGAAGCTGTGCTTGACCACCGGCAGCGACATGCCGAACACGTCGACTTCCTGGAATGCATCGGTGCCCATCAGGTGCGTCGGCACCTGGCCGGTGATCGCGACGATCGGCACCGAGTCCAGGTACGCGTCGGCGATGCCGGTCAGCAGGTTGGTCGCACCGGGACCACTGGTCGCCATGCACACGCCGACGCGGCCGCTGGCGCGCGCATAGCCGACCGCGGCCAGCGCCGCACCCTGTTCATGGCGGACCAGGATATGCCGCAGCTTCGAGCCGACGAGCGCATCGTAGACCGGCATGATGGCGCCGCCCGGATAACCGAATACGGTGTCCACGCCCTCGGCTTCGAGGGCGTGGATCAGCCATTGCGCTCCGGTCTTCATCGCATCGTGGTCGTCGCGGCGGGTCATGGTCTGCGCTCAGGCGGTGGCGGGTTCTTTTGCCGGCGCGGCCGCCGGTGCGGGCGCCGCGTGCGCGGCACGCTTGCCCGGATCGAGCCACGGCATGCGCGCGCGCAGGCGGGCGCCGACGGTTTCGATCGGGTGGTCGAGGTCGGCCTGCTTCAGCGCCTTGTAGTTGGCGTTGCCGCTGCGGTACTCGGCGACCCATTCGCGCGCGAAGCGGCCGTCCTGGATCTCGTGCAGGATGTCGCGCATGTGCTGGCGCGTGCTCGAGTCGACGATGCGCGGGCCGCGCGTGAGGTCGCCGTATTGCGCGGTCTCGCTGATGTAGCGGTGCATCTTGGCCATGCCGCCCTCGTGCAGCAGGTCGACGATCAGCTTCAGCTCATGCATGCACTCGAAGTAGGCGACCTCCGGCTGATAGCCGGCCTCGACCAGGGTCTCGAAACCCTGCACCACCAACTCGGTGACGCCGCCGCAGAGCACGGCTTGTTCGCCGAACAGATCGGTCTCGGTTTCCTCGGCGAAGCTCGTCGTGATCAGGCCGCCGCGGGCGCCGCCGATGCCGTGCGCATAGGCCTGCGCGCGCGTCAGCGCCTGTCCCGACACGTCCTTGTGCACCGCGACCAGGCACGGCACCCCGTGCCCGGTCTCGTATTCGCGCCGCACCAGCGCGCCCGGGCCCTTGGGTGCGACCAGGATGATGTCCCACTTGTCGTCGGTCTGGATCTGCTTGAAATGGATGTTGAACCCATGCGCGAACAGCAGCGCGCCGCCGGGCTTGAAGTTCGGCGCGATCGACTCCTCGAACACCTTCGGCTGCTGCATGTCCGGCGTCAGCAGCGCGATCAGCTCGGCCTTGGCCGCGGCTTCGCCGGGCTCGAACACCTGCAGGCCATCGGCCTGGGCCTGGTGCCAGCTCGGGCCGTTGCGGCGCGCGCCGACGATGACCTTGAAGCCGGAATCGCGCAGGTTCAGCGCATGCGCGCGACCCTGGCTGCCGTAACCGATGACGGCGATGGTCTGTTCCTTGAGTGGGGCGGTGATCGGGCTCATTGCGGGTTGCTCCTGGCGTGTGTTCGTGGGGGTGGGTGCTTGGCTCCCTCCCTTGCGCGCAGCGCAGGGGAGGGTTGGGGAGGGGTTGCTCTAGGGACTGGTGATCGCCCCCTTCGATGCCGATCCGACCATGCGCGCGTACTTCGCGAGCACGCCGCGGGTCGCGCGTGGCGGCAGCGGTTCGGGGCGACGCGCGGACAGATCGGCGAGGCAGTCGAGACGGCGCGCGTCGACGTCGATGACGATGGTGTCGCCATCGGCAATCGCCGCGATCGGCCCGCCGCGTGCCGCTTCCGGCGCGACATGGCCGACCATCAGGCCGTGCGTGGCGCCGCTGAAGCGGCCGTCGGTGATCAGCGCGACCTCGGCGCCGAGGCCGCGGCCCATCAGCGCCGCGGTGACCGCCAGCATCTCGGGCATGCCTGGCGCACCGGCGGGACCTTCGTGGCGGATCACCACGACATCACCAGCGCGGATTGCGCCCGCCTGCACCGCCGCGAACGCCGCCGGCTCGCCGTCGAAGACGCGTGCCGGTCCCTCGAAGCGCATGCGGCCGTGGCCGGCGAGCTTCACCACGCAACCTTCCGGGGCCAGCGAGCCGTGCAGGATCGCGAAGCCGCCGCGCGGCTTCAGCGGCTGGCTCAGCGGATACACCACCGGTTCCGGCTGTGCGCCGAGTTCGATGTCGGCGAGCAAGGCCAGCATCGAGTCGCCCTCGATGGTCGGGTGGTCCTCGATCACGCCACCCTGCATCAGCATCTGCGCGACGCGCGTGGTGCCTCCGGCCGCGGTCAGTTCGATCGCGGTGTAGCGGCCACCGGGTTTCAGGTCGGCGATCACCGGAGTGACCGCGGCGATCGCGTCGAAGTCGTCGATCGCGAGCGGCACCTCGGCCTCGTGCGCGATCGCGAGCAGGTGCAGCACGGCGTTGGTCGAGCCGGCGGTCGCGGCGACCATGCGTGCGGCATTGCGAAACGCGGCCGGCGTCAGCGCCTGGCGCGGATGGAAGCCGCGACGCAGGCATTCCATCACCAGGCGGCCGCAGTCCTCACCGGCGCGGGCGCGATCGACATGGATCGCCGGCAAGTCATTCGCGCCGAGCGGCGACAGCCCGAGCATGGTCATCACCATCGCCATCGTGTTCGCGGTGAACTGGCCGCCGCAGGCGCCGGCACCGGGGCAGGCATCCTTCTCGACCGCGAGCAGTTCGGCGTCGTCGATGCGCCCGGCCGAATGTGCGCCGACCGCCTCGAACACTTCCTGGATGGTGATGTGCTGGCCGTGGTGCACGCCATGCGCGATCGAGCCGCCGTACAGCACCACCGTCGGGATGTTCATGCGTGCTGCGGCCATCGCCGCCGCCGGAATGGTCTTGTCGCAGCCGCACAGGATCACCATCGCATCGAGGCTGTGACCGTTGACGGCGAGTTCGATCGAGTCGGCGATCCAGTCGCGCGACACCAGCGAGGCGCGCATGCCGGCGGTGCCCATCGCGATGCCGTCGGTGACGACGATGGTGTTGAACTCGATCGCGGTGCCGCCATTCGCCTCGATGCCGCGGCGCACGTGCTGGGCAGCAGCGCGCAGGGTGAAGTTGCACGGCGACACGTCCGACCAGGAATGCACGACGGCGACGAAGGGCTTGGCGATGGCCGCATCGTCGCGCCCGGTGGCGCGCAACATGGCGCGGGCGGGGGCGTGGTCGGGTCCGTGCTTGATGGCATTGCTACGCATTCGGTCTGTCTCGGTTCGGGAATTCGGGACCCCGAAAACACGAAACCCCCGCGTCCTTTCGGAGCGGGGGTTTCGGTGGAGTCCTGATTCTTGGTCTAGGTCAGGTCAAGCACGCATCCCGCTCCGGTGAGGGCGTAATGAGTACTACGAGGGCAAGCTTGGCAATCGACCCGTGCATCGGCCAGCGCAGCGCGATCGGCAGCGAGCCGATGGTGCATGCAATCTGGTGGGCGGCGTGGTTGATCATGGCCCCGACGCTAAGGGCGAAGTTCTGGGCTTGTCAAGCGCAATTTTCCGCGATGCACCAAATGCCAGAGCGCAGTCTGTGGGCCTGTTCGCGCTCGCGCGATCATTAGATGCGAATCGAATTGCGCGCGCGAAGTGCATGGCACATGCCATTTCGTCACAAGCGGCGAACTTGACAGCTCGCGAGAGCGCATGCGAGCTTCGGCCCATGTTCACCGCACTGCACCATGCTCGGAAACCGACGCGCTGCCCGGCGCGAGTGGTGCTGCGCGTGGTACTTCCCGGCCTGCTTCTTATTCCGCCGACAGCGCGGGTAGGTGCAGCGTCGAGCTAGAACAACAGCCACGATACGAATCACCAGAACCCCGCGCCGGCAACGACGCGGGGTTTTTTTTCGCCCTGACCCACGCACCACAGCACCCGAGGACACCGCCATGAACTTCCTGCGCATCCTGCTCGACTCGCTGTTCGCCCTGTTTCCCGAACCGCGCGCACGCCTGCAGCCGATCCCGGTACGGAGCCGACGTCGATGAGCGCGCGGCTGCTGATCTTCGACACCACGCTGCGCGACGGCGAACAGAGCCCGGGCTGCACGCTGAACCGCATCCAGAAGCTGCGCATCGCCGAAACCCTGCAAGCGCTTGGTGTCGACATCATCGAGGCCGGCTATCCCAACGCCTCCGACGATGATTTTCAGGCGGTCCAAGCCATTGCCCGCACCGTGCGCGAGGCGCGCATCTGTGGTCTGGCGCGCTGCAACGACGCCGACATCAAGGCCACCGCCGCGGCCCTGAAGGACGCCGCGAACCCGCGCATCCACGTGTTCATCGCATCGAGCCCGATCCATCGCGAGATGAAGCTGCGCATGAGCGCCGCCGAGGTGATCGAACGCGCCATCGCCGGCGTGCGCCAGGCGCGCGCGTTGTGCGCCGATGTCGAGTTCTCCGCCGAGGACGCGACCCGCTCCGAGCCCGAGTTCCTGGTGCGCCTGTTCAGCGCCGCGATCGCAGCCGGCGCGAGCACGATCAACGTGCCGGATACGGTCGGCTTCACCACGCCGGGCGAATACGGCGAGCTGATCCGCCTGCTCAAGCGCGATGTCGTCGGCATCGACGGCGTCACCATCAGCACGCACTGCCATGACGACCTCGGGCTCGCGGTGGCGAATTCGCTGGCCGCGGTCGAGGCCGGTGCGCGCCAGGTCGAATGCACGCTGACCGGTATCGGCGAACGCGCCGGCAATGCCGCGCTGGAGGAGATCGTGATGGCGGTGCGCACGCGCCCGGACCGCTACCCGGTGCAGACCGGCATCCGCACCCAGCGCCTGTACGGCGCGGCGCGGCTGCTGTCGTCGTTCATCGGCCAGTCGATCGCGCGCAACAAGGCGATCGTCGGCGAGAACGCGTTCGCGCACGAATCCGGCATCCACCAGCACGGCATGATCGCCGACCGCAGCACCTACGAGATCATGAAGCCCGAGGATGTCGGCGTGCTCGGCTCCTCGCTGGTGCTCGGCAAGCACAGCGGGCGCGCCGCGGTGCGCGACCGCCTGGCGACGCTCGGCTACGCCATCGACGACAGCCACCTCGACGTGCTGATGGTCGCCTACAAGCGCCTGGCCGATCGCAAGAAGGAGGTGTTCGACGCCGACCTGGAAGCGCTGTGGCTCGGCGTCGAGGATGAGGGCGAACAGCCGTGGACGCTGGACGCGCTGCATGTGGCGACTGCGGTCGGCACCCGCAACGAACCGACCGCGAGCATCGCGCTGTGCGATGCCGCCGGGCGCACGGTGCGCGAGGCTGCGGTCGGCGATGGTCCGGTCGATGCGATCGCGAATGCGCTGACGCGCGCGACCGGGTTGCCGATCAGCGTGCAGGACTTCGCCTTGCAGAGCGTGACCGGCGGCGGCGATGCCCAGGGTCGCGCCAGCGTGCGCGTGCTGCACGAGGGTCGCGAATACCGCGGCCAGGCGGTCAGCACCGACGTCATCGAAGCCTCGGCGCGGGCCCTGCTCGAAGCCATCAACCGCATCGCCAGCGTCAATGCCGCGCGGGCGCGGCAGAATGCGCCGCTTGCGACCGGAGCCTGAGCCCATGACCGCGACCACCCTGTTCGAGAAGCTGTGGCAGAGCCATTGCGTCGAAGCCGACCGCGACGGCCTGCCGGCGGTGATCTACATCGACCTGCACCTGGTGCACGAGGTCACCTCGCCGCAGGCGTTCTCGCTGCTGCGCGAGCGCGGTCTGCGCATGCGTCAGCCGAAGCGCACGCTGGCCACGCTCGACCATTCGACGCCGACCACGCCGCCGCGTGCGGATGGCGGCCGCGACTATGCCGACGCCGCGACCGAGGCACAGGTCGAGGCGCTGGTCGGCAACTGCGCCGAGTTCGGCGTGACCCTGCACGGCTACGACTCGCCCGAACGCGGCATCGTGCATGTGATGGCGCCGGAACTCGGAGCCACGCAACCGGGCATGACCATCGTCTGCGGCGACAGCCACACCAGTACCCACGGTGCTTTCGGCGCGCTCGCGTTTGGCATCGGCAGCACCGAGGTCGGCCATGTGCTGGCGACGCAATGCCTGCTGCAGCACAAGCCGAAGACGATGGCGGTGAACGTGCGCGGTCGCCTGGCGCACGGCGTCAGTGCCAAGGACCTGGCCTTGCATGTCGCCGGACAGGTCGGCGTCGCCGGCGGCACCGGCCACGTCATCGAGTTCCGCGGCGACGCGATTCGCGCGCTGACCATGGAGGAGCGCATGACCCTGTGCAACATGTCGATCGAGATGGGCGCGCGCGCCGGCCTGATCGCGCCCGACGCCACGACCGTGGAATGGCTGCGCGGTCGCGCGCGGGTGCCGAGCGGTGCCGCGTTCGAGGCCTCGGCGCAACGCTGGCTCGGGTTGCGCAGCGATGACGCGGCGCGCTTCGATCGCGAGGTCGAGATCGACGCCGGCAGCGTGCGCCCGACCGTGACCTGGGGCACCGACCCCGGCAAGGTGGTCGCGATCGATGCGCGCCTGCCGGCGGCGACCGCGGCCAATGCGCGCGCCTTCGAGTACATGCGCCTGCGACCGGAAGCGCCGATCGCCGGCGAGCGCGTCGACGTGGTCTTCGTCGGCAGTTGCACCAACTCGCGCATCAATGACCTGCGCGATGCCGCCGACCTGCTGCGCGGCCGCCGCATCGCCACGCATGTGCGCATGCTGGTGGTGCCCGGCTCGGAGCGCATCAAGCGCGAGGCCGAGGCGGAAGGGCTGGACGGCGTGTTCCGCGCCGCCGGCGCCGAGTGGCGCGAACCCGGGTGCTCGATGTGCCTCGGCATGAATGGCGACATCGCCAGACCTGGAGAACTCGTGGTCAGCACCAGCAACCGCAACTTCGAGGGACGCCAGGGTCCGGGCGTGCGCACCCTGCTGGCCAGCCCGGCCACGGCCGCTGCCTCGGCAGTCGCCGGCGTCGTGGCCGATCCGCGCGTGCTGGCGGCGGAGGTGGCGGCATGAGCGGCATCGCACGCATCGAATCGCGCAGCGTCGCGCTGCCGGTCGCCAACATCGACACCGACCAGATCATCCCGGCGCGCTTCCTGACCACGACCACGCGGGCCGGTCTCGGTCGCCACGCGTTCCAGGACTGGCGCTGGCTGGCCGATGGTTCGCCGAACCCGGGGTTCGTGTTGAATCGCGCCGAGCATCAGGGCGCCGAGGTGCTGATCGCCGGCGACAACTTCGGCTGCGGGTCGTCGCGCGAACATGCGCCCTGGGCCCTGCTGGATGCCGGCATCCGCGCGGTGATCAGCACCGGCATCGCCGACATCTTCCGCAACAACGCGCTCAAGAACGGGTTGCTCGCGATCGTGGTCACGCCCGCCGAACACGCCAGCCTGCTTGCCGGCGCGGGCGAGCCGATCGCGATCGACCTGCGCACGCAGCGCATCGAACGCGCCGGCACCGCGCCGATTGCATTCAGCGTCGATGCGTTCGCGCGCCAATGCCTGCTCGATGGCGTCGACCAGCTCGGCTACCTGCTGGCACGCGCGGACGCGATCACGCGCTTCGAGGAGGCTCGGGCATGACTCGCAACATCGTGGTGTTGGGCGGCGACGGCATCGGGCCCGAGGTTACGGCCGCGGCCGTCACCGTCCTGCGTGCGCTCGACGCGCGCATCGGCCTCGACCTGCATTTCGACGCGCAGCCATTCGGCGGCGCCGCGATCGATGCCTGCGGCGACCCGCTTCCGCCGGCGGTGCTCGATGCCTGTCGTGCCGCCGACGCGATCCTGCTCGGCGCGGTCGGCGGGCCGAAATGGGCGAACGTGCCGAGCGCGATCCGGCCGGAGGCGGGCCTGTTGCGGCTGCGCAGCGAGCTTGGCTTGTACGCGAACCTGCGCCCATTGCAATTGCACCCGGCGCTGGTCGATGCCTCGCCGCTGAAGCCCGAGCGCATCAGCGGTGTCGACCTGCTGGTGGTGCGCGAGCTGACCGGGGGCATCTACTTCGGCCAGCGCACGCGCAGCGAAACGCGCGCGACCGACGAGTGCGCCTACAGCGTCGGCGAAGTCGAGCGCGTCACGCGCAGCGCCGCCAGGCTGGCGCGCGCGCGCCGCGGCAAGCTCACTTCGGTCGACAAGGCCAACGTGCTGGAGACTTCGAGGCTGTGGCGCGAAGTGGTCACGCGCGTGGTGCGCGAGGAGTTCCCGGAGCTGCAGCTCGAACACCTGCTGGTCGATGCGATGGCGATGTACCTGGTCAGCCGGCCGCGCGACTTCGACGTGATTGTCACCGAGAACCTGTTCGGCGACGTGCTCACCGACGAATGCGCGGCGGTGTCGGGTTCGCTCGGCATGATGCCGAGCGCCTCGGTCGGCGACTCCGGGCCCGGCGTCTACGAACCGATCCACGGTTCGGCGCCGGACATCGCCGGCCTGGGTGTCGCGAACCCGTATGGCACCGTGCTCAGCGCGGCGATGATGCTGCGCCAGTCGCTCGCCGCGCCCGCGGCCGCGGCGATGCTCGAGGCCGCCGTGCATGGCGCGATCAGCGCCGGCGTGCGCACCCGCGATCTCGGCGGCGGCGCCAGCACCGCGGATGCCACCGCCGCCATCCTGAGCCACCTCGCCAGCGCTCCCGCGATCGCGGCCTGAGCGGTGTCGGTGCGGGTTGCCGGCAGCGCTGCAAGCGCCCGCGCCAACGAAGAACGCCAGCGCGAGGCTGGCGTTCTTCGTTGCGGGTTGCGGGTGGATGGAGGTCAGAACTTCATTTCGGCGCGCAGGTAGACGAAGCGGCCGGCGGGCAGGTCGTAGCTGGAGGCGTCGTAGCCGTTCAGCGAGCACGACAGGCAGATCGGCGGATCCTTGTCGAAGGCGTTGTTGATGCCGAGGGTCAGCTGCGTGCCCTCGAACCACGGCGTCTTCCAGCCGAACTGCAGGTCGGAGTAGCTGGTCGCGCCGAGGTGGTTGGTGCCGGCCGTCGGGTTGCTGCAGACGTCGAAGTCGACGGCGTCGCCGCACTGCTCTTCGAGGTCGCTCATGTGGCGAAGCGTGTAGGACGCCGAGAAGTCGCCATGCGCCCAGGCCAGGCTGAGGTTGGAGGTCCATTCCGGGATCGCGCTGTCGTTGACTTCGATGCCGACCGCGCGCGGCTGCAGCACGCCCAGCCCGTCGACCGCGGTGTAGTCATTGACGAACGAGTTCTGCCAGGACACGCGGAAGCTGCCGACGCTCATTTCCGGCAAGGTCCAGAACACGTCGAAGTCGTAGCCGTCGGTGTCGACCGAGCCGAAGTTCTGCAGGCGGTTGTTGAAGCCGTTGATGCCGCCGGTGCTGGCGCGGGTGATGCCGTCGCAGAACGGCGAATCCGGCCCGCCGGCGACGCACAGGTCGAGCTGGGTCTGCGCATCGATCGCCTGCACCGCGCCGTCGATCTCGTGGTTGTAGTAGCTGAACTCGATGTCGAAGCGTTCCGACCAGCCGGTGTTGGCACCGAAGCCCGGGCTCCAGACGAAACCGAGCGAGTACGAGTCCGAGGTCTCGGGTTCGAGTTCGGGGTTGCCGCCGGTGGTCACCGAGATCTGCGAGTTCGCCTGCGCCGCGCCGGCCGGCACGCCGAAGGCCGCGCAGTTCGCTTCCGGCGGCGAGCCGTCCAGGCCGATCAGGCAGGGATCGTCGATCTGCGCGTCAAAGCGCGCCGCGGAACCGAACAGTTCGCCGATCGACGGCGCGCGGAAGCCCTGCGCGTAGCTGCCACGCAGCAGGAACTCCTCGCTCAGCTGCCAGCGCAGCCCGAACTTGCCGGTGGTCTCGCCACCGAAGGTCGAGTAGTCGGAATAGCGACCGGCGAGGCTCAGATCGAGCCGCGACGCTCCCGATTCGTACACCGGCACGTTGAACTCGGCGTAGAACTCGTCGACGTCATATTCGCCCGCGGTGGGCATCGAGGGGACGCCGTTGTATTCGCCGGCGACGGTGAGCGCATCCGGCAGGTAGGTGCCGTCGAGGCGACGATGCTCGTAGCCGGCCGCGACCGCGACTGCGCCTGCGGGCAGGTCGAACAGGTCGCCGGAAATGTTTGCCGACAGCAGTTGCAGGTTGTTCTCGCTGTAGTCGCGCACGATCGGCTGGATGTAGCCGAGCATCGCCGGCGTGATCGCGCCCGGGCCGCTGAAGATGTCGAGCGGCACGCATTGCGGGTCGGCCTGGCAGGCGGCGAGCGGGCCGAGCGCGAGGTTGATGCGGCGGATGTTGTAGCTGCCGTAGTTGGTCTGGTTGGCCTCGTTGCCGCTGCGCACGTAGTTCACGTCCCAGAACCAGGAACCATCGCCGATCTCGAGCACGCCTTCGAGCCCGGTCGCGAAGTACCAGGTGTCGACGTCCTGGTAGAAGCGACGCGGTCCGCCTTCGATCGGGCGACGGCCGATG
This sequence comes from Lysobacterales bacterium, assembly GCA_016182785.1. Classification (GTDB taxonomy): domain Bacteria; phylum Pseudomonadota; class Gammaproteobacteria; order Xanthomonadales; family Ahniellaceae; genus JADKHK01. The sequence continues at coordinate 114,220 of JACPFU010000034.1, forward strand.
AAGATCAGGTTCGCGTTCGGGCCGCTGGAGGCCAGGTCGAAGCCGAACGGGTTGTACGGGTTGGTCGCCGAGATCAGGATGTTGTCGGCGTACGGGTTGCCGGTGCCGGCGTCGGGGCCGACGAAGATCGGTTCGGGCGCGGCCTGGTTCAGCGACTCGCGCTGGTTGTACAGCGCGCGCATGTACCAGGTCGTGTTCTCGCCCAGCTCATAGCGGCTCTGCCCGAACAGGCCCTTGCGCTCGCTCGGGGTCTGCAGCAGGTTGAACTGCGCGTAGTTGAAGCGGTTGGCGGTGGTGAACGGAATGAAGTCGGACGGGTAGTTCGGGCCGTTCGGATAGAACTGGCCGTTTGGCGTGGTGATGCTGCGGGTCAGGCCGGTGTTCGGGTCGACGAACACGAAGCGCCCGTTCGGCGTGGCCGAGGAACCGAAGGTCAGGCCGGTGCCGGGCTTCGGCACGCCGGCGTGTTCGTACTCGGTCGAGCTGATCTCTTCCTGGTCGGTGACGCTGGCGCCGAGGAAGAACGAGAAGTCGTCGCCGCCGCCGCCGAAGGAGAGGTCGGCGCTCTTGTTCGGGCCGCCGGCGCCGAACTCGCCGTAGTACATGGAGACGGCGGCGCCTTCCATGTCGCGACGGGTGATGATGTTGACCACGCCGGCGATCGCGTCCGAGCCGTAGATCGACGAAGCGCCGTCTTCCAGCACCTCGATGCGCTCGATGATCGCCACCGGGATCGTGTTCAGGTCGGTCGAACTGGAGACGCCGGAGGCCGAGGCCTCGTTGATCCAGCGCACGCCGTCGACCAGCACCAGCACGCGCTTGGAGCCGAGGTGGCGCAGGTCGACCGTCGCCGAGCCGGCGCCGACGCCGGAACCATCCGGCGGAAAACCGAAGTTGCCGCTGGAGTTGAACTTGGTGTTCAGCGCCGAACCGGAACCGGTGAGCTGCTGCACGATGTCCGCGACCGACGTCAGGCCGGACTTCGCCAGGTCCTCGCGGGTGATCACGTTGACCGGGGTCTGGCCTTCGATCGAGGCCTTCTTGATGCGCGAGCCGGTGACTTCGACGCGTTCCAAGGTTTGGGAGTCTTCTTCGTTCGACTGGGCGAACGCCGGCGCGGTGAGCGGCAGCGCCGCCAAACCAAGCCAGAGCGAACGGCGCACGGCAACCGCGAGCGCATGGCGATGCAAGTTCATAGGAGTCTCCCTCAGGATCTTGTCGTGTGTGGATCAAATCGGAGTCGCAGCACCGCCGCCGGACCACCGTCTGCTCCGGCGATGAGCGCGCGGGTATGTAGCGCTTTGCGGACGCGCTGTATACCGTGCCAAAGGTTGGTCGCCGCTCCCCTCGCGATGACCAACGCACGACTCGGGGACACTCATGGATCGCTACTCCTTTGGTGTTAGGGACTTGCGCCCTTCACGCGTCGCCGGTTTCGCCGGCGCGCCTATTCAAAGCCGTCGACGAACAACGCCTGCCGGGCGAAGTATGCCGCGCCCACATTTGGATTCTGCGAGACCGAATTGCTGAAGTTCGGCGCACCGATCAGCTGGGTATCGCCGGAAGTCGCAACGGATGCTCCGAACGCATCGGTCGTTTCGTCTCCCGCGATCCGGCCATCCTGACTCCAGACGGCCCCTTGGCGTACGAAGAGATAGGCAGCCCCGGTTCCGCTGAATGTGTATGCGGGGGCTCCGATCAAGGCGACATCCCCCGCCAGACTGACAGAATGGCCGAAACTCTCGCCGCTGATCGGTGCATTCGACACCAAGCGGGACGGCGCGCTCCAGTTCGATCCGCTGCGCAGGAAGACGTAAACCGCGCCCGACGCGTCCGCCATTGGATTGCGGGCGGAAGGTGCCCCGACCATCGCGATATCGCCCGACACAGACACCGAGCGTCCGAATCCGTCCTGTACCTCGACATCGTCGGCGGTGAGTTCTGCTTGCCAAGCCCACATCATCCCGGAGCGCGTGAACACATAGGCCGAGCCGGTGCCCGGATTTGTTGGCGAGCCCCCCGTTCTCGCACTGACCAGTGCAGTGTTGTCGGACAGTGCCACCGCCCATCCCAGAGCGTCCCCGGCCTCGGCGTCAGGGGCCACAAGCTTGGCTTGCTGGCTCCAAGTCGCGCCGTTGCGAACGAAAACGTATGCGGAGCCTTCGCGCGTCGTAATCGTCGATCCCTCGCGCCACGCACCGACGAGAATCGTTCCATCACTGATGGCGACCGAGTTGCCGAATTCGTCATCTGTTTCGCCGTCACTGGCGGTCAGTTTGGCCTGTTGCACCCAATTGCTGCCGTTGCGTTCGTACACATAGACTGCACCAACATCTGGTCGGAAGTACTCCGGAAGCGAGCCATCCTTGAGCGGAGAGCCGACAATCGCGGTGTCCGCTTCCAGCGCGACCGATGCCCCGAACTCGGCGAACTCTTCGGCGTCGCCGGCTGTCAGTTGAGCTTGTTGGGTCCATGCATCTCCGTTGCGAACGAAGACATAGACCACGCCCGCATGAGCCGCGCCGGGCGCATCGGCATTGGGCGCTGCGACCAGGGCGGTGGATCCGCTGAGTGCCACCGACCAACCGAAACGATGTTCGGCTGCACCATTTCCGGCGCTGAGCTGCGCTTGTTGCGTCCAGATGCCGGCGTCGCGGACGAATACTCCGGCAGTTCCGGCGTTTCCTCCCGCGACAGTGTCGTCAAACGGCGCGCCAGCCAAGAACGATTCGCCGGAAATGGCGACAGATGCGCCGAATTGATCCCCAGATTCGAATCCTGCAGGCTGCAGCTTGCCCTGGAGGGCCCAGGTCGAACCATCCCATGCGTAGATGTAGGCCGCTCCGCTGCGGTGGGTCTGCGGCGCACCGAACCAATGCGATCCCACCACGACAGTAGTGCCCGATAGCGCAATGTCATGGCCGAACTCATGGTAGTTGTCGCCATCGCCGGGCTCCAACTTCGCCTGCCACGTCCACGTGCTGCCATTTCGGACGTAGATTGAGACCGATCCAACATCGGCCTGCATCGCCGTGTCGTCGAGCTTTGCACCGACGGCTGCGGTGTTTCCGGAAATGGCGACGGAATAGCCGAACGCATCGCCCGCTTCTCCGTCCGGCATCGGCAAGGTGCTCTGCCAGTTCCAGTCAGCACCCGCTTGCGCGTAAACGTAGGCGAAACCAATGTGGCCACCGCTCGGCGCGCCGACGATCAATGATCCGCCAGACACTGCCACCGATTGTCCAAAGCGCGACAACTCCACGGCAGTCGGTGCGAACAGCTGATCTTTCTGCGTCCACAGCGTTCCGGTGCGCGCGAAGACATATGTCGTTCCGACTTCAACCAAGCTGCCGTCGTATCGCCCGGGCGCACCGACCGCGGCAATATCACCGTCCAGAGCCACATCCGAGCCAAACCGATGACCCCAGGACGTATCCGTACCAACCAACTTCGCCTGCATACTCCAGGTCTGCCCGCTTCGCACGAACACGTAAGCGGCGCCCCCATGCGACGTTCCCGGGGCCGAGACCAGCGCAGTATCTCCAGACAAGGCAACTGCAAACCCGAATTGATCACTGAAAGCGCCGTCCGGCGCGACCAACTTCGCCTGCAGTGCCCACTGGCTCCCTGAGCGGACGAAAACGTAGGCCGAGCCCTCAGCGTTGCTCGTGGCGTGCGCATCCAGATAGGCGCCGACTACAGCGGTCTCGCCCGAGATCGCTACTGTGCAGCCGAAGAGGTCACCGCCTTCGCCGTCGCCATTGGCCGGATGGTCCGCAGGATTGATCAGTTGCACCTTTCCGGACAGTGCCTTGCTCACCGACTTTTCGAATGCGGACTGATCCTCAAGCGATACGAACTGGCCCTGCGAGACCCTCAATGGACGATCCGTCTGCGCTGTCGCGACATTCGCCACCAGCACGCCGAACATGACCGTGATGACACTGATTGGCGCCGCCATGCGACGGCCTTTGCTGTACAGCATAAGAGACTCCGAAGGCCGACTGGCCGGACATGCGACTCCGAGGTTCGTCGCAGTTCTCCCCCGAGACCACGATGACGAAGCGCGTACTGTAGTAGTCGTCACACGGTGTCACAACCCTAGAAGCGGGGCGGTCAGGCGGCCCTGGGTGACAACGCCACTGCCATCCCCACCCACAGCGCCGCGCCGGCCCAGTGGCTGAGCTTGAACGCGCGGAAGCAGTCGTCGCGGGCGCGGGTGCGGATGATCCAGTGCTGCACGGCGATGATCGCGAGTGCGGCGCACCAGCCCGCGGTGTAGGCGGGACCGAGTTCGAGGCGGCTGCCCGCGAGCCACATCGCGTAGAGGAAACCGGCGTGCAGGATGCCGATGGCGACGGTGTCGAGATCGTCGAACAGGATCGCGGTGGACTTGGCGCCGGCCTTCAAATCATCGTCGCGATCGACCATCGCGTAGATGGTGTCGTAGGCGGTGCTCCACAGCACGTTGCCGAGGAACAGCAGCCACGCGATCTGGTCGACTTCGCCCTTCTGCGCGGCATAGGCCATCGGCACCGACCAGCCGAACGCGGCGCCGAGCCACAGTTGCGGCAGGTGCGTGTGCCGCTTCAGGTACGGATAGGCGATCGCGAGCGCGGCACCGACCACGGCGAGCTGCATCGTCAGCGCGTTGGTCAACGCCACCAGCAGCAGCGCCAGCAACATCAACGCGCCGAATACCGCCAGTGCCTCGCGCGGCGCGACCTTGCCGTTCACCAGCGGTCGCTGCGCGGTACGTTTCACCTGCGCGTCGAGCCAGCGGTCGGCGTAGTCGTTGATCACGCAGCCGGCCGAGCGCATCACGATCACGCCGAGCGTGAAGATCACCAGCAGCGACCAGTCCGGCCGGCCCTTCGCCGCCGCCCACAGGCCCCAGTAGGTCGGCCACAGCAGCAGCAGCCAGCCCACGGGTTTGTCGAGGCGCATCAGCAGCGCGTAGTTGCGCGCGCGCTCACGCCAGTCGCGCGCGGGCGAATGCAGCGCCGCCGCGCCGGCTGCGTGCGTCGCCGGAGCAGCGGTGCGCGCCTGCGGATGCGCCACCCTGCGCGCCTGCGATTTCGGTGCCTTGTCCATGCCGCGATTGTGCGGCGAAACCGCCGCTCAGCGCGAGCAGGCGGCGAGAAACGATTGCATCAGCGGGGCGCGGTCCATCAGTTCCGGGTCGCGGCCGTCATGGAACTCCGGGTGCCACTGGGTGCCGACGATGAAGCGGCCGCGGTCCATGCACGAAAGCGCCTCGATCACACCGTCATCCGCCTGGGCCTCGACCAGGAAACCGGGCGCGACCACCTTGGCCGCCTGGTGGTGGATCGAGTTGATGCGAAAACGCGTGCCGGCGCCATACCACTCGGCGAAGCGACCGCCGTCGCGGATGGTCAATGCATGGCCGTGCTCGTCGTAACGCTCGCTGATCACGTGCGATTCACTGGTCACCCCGTCGAGCAGCAGGTCCTGGTGCAAGGTGCCACCGAAGGCGACATTGATCAGCTGCATGCCGCGGCAGATGCCGAGCACCGGCTTGCCGGCACGGTCGAACGCGCGCAGCAGGTCGAGTTCGAAGCGGTCGCGCACCGGGTCGACGCCGCGCGTGCATTCGCGCGGCGCCTCGCCGTAAAGCAGCGGGTCAAGGTCGGCGCCGCCTTGCAGGAACAGGCCGTCGAAGCGTTCGGCGATGCCGTCGACGTCGAGATCGGCGCGGCGCAGCTCACCGCCGCGCTCGATGGTCGGCACCATCGCGACGATGGCGCCGGCGTGCGACAGCCAGTGCGACACCGACTGTTCGAGGAACTGCAATTTCTTGCCGCGAAAACCGAGCTCGCTCGGCACCTGGTGCAGCAGTCGGGGAGAAACGGCGATCAGCGGAATGTGCGCGCTCATGCACTCGGTCGGGGTGACAGGTCCGGATGGACTGGCCCCGAAGTATGCGCGGGAGCCGAGTGCGCCGCCAGCCAACGCGCAACTTCCCGGCACGCCTCCGGGCGCGTCGCGCCAGTGTCGCGCGCGCGTTTGAACTCGGCGATCTGCAGGTCGGCGCTGGTGCCGCGCACCAGGATGTGACGGGCTTGCGCCACCGCCGACTCGCAGCCGAAGTGGGCGACGTCGTCGGCGATCAGCGCGAACAGCTGTTCAAGGCGCTCGGCCAGGGGCATGCGTTCGCCACTGCCGAATTCGTCGATGAACTGCGCGGCGATGCCGTGGCGCTTGGCCTGCCAGCGGTTCTCCTCGATCAGCAGGCGCGTGGTCGACATGCGCGCACGGCCCAGGCTGGGGTTGCGCACTGCGGCGCGCACCAGGCAGCGGAACAGGTCGGCGATGCAGAGCGTGTCGCGGACATCGGTGCAGGCATCGGCGATGCGCAGTTCGATGGTCGGATAGTTGGCCGATACCCGCACTGCCCACCACAGGAAGCTGGCGTTCTCGATCACCCCGGCCTGGACCAGCATGTGCACGAAGGCGTTGTAGTCGGCCTCGCCATTGAAAAACTCGGGAATGCCGGTGCGTGGCCACTCGTCGTACGCGGCCTGGCGATAACTCATCAGGCCGGTGCCCTGGCGGTTCCAGAACGGCGACGAACACGACAGCGCCAGGAAAATCGGCGCATAGGCGAGGATGCGGTTCATCACATCGACGCGGTCCTGGTCCGGCGGCGGCGCGACATGCACGTGCAAGCCGCACAGCAGGTTGCGGCGGCCGACGATCTGGAAGTCCGAGACCAGTTGGCGATAACGCGGCTTCTGGGTCAGGTTCTGTTCGCGCCATTCGGCCAGCGGATGGGTGCCGGCGGAGACCAGGGCGATGTCGAAACGCTTGGCGATTTCGCCGACGACACGACGGTTGCCGACCACGGCGCGTTCCAGTTCCGCGACGGTGCCGCACACCGGCGTGACCAGTTCGATCTGCGACTGCAGCAGCTCGTTGCTGGCGCGCTCGCCGAGACGGCGCCGCACCTCGTGCAGAAATGCCTGCGGCATACGCGTCGCGATGCTGCCGGTGTCGCCCTGCGAGAGGAAGAACTCCTCTTCAACGCCATAGGTATAGGTGTGTTCGTTCATGATGCGATCTCCGTGCCCACCATCACGCCGGAGTCAGCGTCATGGGGAGACAGGGAAGCATGCGCGAAGTTAAGTGCGCGTTATCTCACCCGGGGCAACACCCCAGGATCAAGGTGAGACCGAATGGGCGCCCGGCGCAACGCCGCGGGACGACGTCCCCGGATCGCGCTATTTCTTCTTCGGAATGTACAGATCCGTCACCGTGCCCTCACACACTTCCGCGGCGAGGCCGACGGTTTCGCCAAGCGTCGGGTGCGGGTGGATGGTGAGGCCGACATCGGCGATCTCGGCCTGCATCTCGATCGCGAGTGCGGCTTCGGAGATCAGGTCGCCGGCATGCGGGCCGACGATGCCGACGCCGATCACGCGATGCGTGGTTTCGTCGTACAGCATCTTGGTGAAGCCCTCGGTGCGGCCGATGCCGATCGCACGACCGGACGCGGCCCACGGGAACACGCCCTTGCCGTAGGCGATGCCGCGGGCCTTGGCTTCGGTTTCGGTGAGCCCGACCCAGGCAATTTCCGGATCGGTGTAGGCGACGCTCGGGATCACGCGCGCCACGAATTCGCTCCTGTGTCCGCTGGCGTTCTCCGCGGCGACCTTGGCTTCGTGCGTCGCCTTGTGCGCGAGCATGGGCTGGCCGACGACGTCGCCGATCGCGAAGATGTGCGGCACGTTCGTGCGCATCTGCTTGTCGACGGCGATGAAGCCGCGCGCGTCGACCGCGACGCCCGCGGCCTCCGCGTTGAGCTTCTTGCCATTCGGCGTGCGCCCGACCGCGCACAACACGCGATCGAACACGGTGTTCTTCGGAATCGACTCGCCTTCGAAGGTCGCGTGCAATCCGTCCGGCTTGGCGTCGAGTGCGGCGACCTTGGTCTTCAGGTGGATGCCGGCGTAACGCTTGGCGAGCCGCGTCTGCAACGGCTTCACCAGGTCGAGGTCGGCACCCGGCATCAGCTGGTCGGCCAGTTCGACCACGGTCACTTCCGAGCCGAGCGCATCGAACACGCAGGCCATCTCGAGCCCGATGATGCCGCCGCCGATCACCAGCAGGCGCTTCGGGATCTCGGCGAGCATCAGGGCATCGGTCGAGTCCATCACGCGCGGATCGTCCCAGCGCAGGCCCGGAAGCTTCACCGGCTGCGAACCGGCGGCGATGATCGCCTTCTCGAAACGCACGAGCTTGGCGCCGTCCGCGGTCGCGACCTCGACCTCGTTGGCCGAGACGAACTTGGCGACACCGGTCACGCGCGCGACCTTGCGCTGCTTGGCCATGCCGGACAGGCCGGTGTTCAGGGTCTTCACGACCTTGCTCTTGTACGCGCGCAGCTTGTCGAGGTCGATCGTCGGCGCGCCGAAACTCACGCCGTAGTCGCTCGCATGCGCGGCCTCATCGATCACCTTCGCCGCATGCAGCAGCGCTTTCGACGGAATGCAGCCGACATTGAGGCAGACGCCACCGAGTTCGGCATAGCGCTCGATCAGGACCACGTTCTGGTCGAGATCGGCGGCACGAAACGCCGCGCTGTACCCGCCCGGCCCGGCGCCGATCACGACGATCTGGCATTCGATATCAGGTTGGCGGCCACTCGCTGGCGACGCCGCCACGGATACGCCCGTAGGAGCGCCGCGTGCCGGCGCGACCGGCGACGCCGCTGGATTGGATGCAGGCGATGCAGCTGCGGGCGCTGTAGGTGTCTTGGTGGCGTCTGTGGTCGCGCCGGCACGCGGCGCTCCTACGGGCGCCTTTGATGCTGTGTCGGCAGATTCCACCACCGCCACCACCATGCCTTCGGACAATTTGTCGCCGACCTTCACCCGCAACTCGCGCACGACACCGGCCGCACTCGACGGCACTTCCATCGTCGCCTTGTCCGACTCAAGCGTGACCAGACCCTGGTCCTTCTTGATCGTGTCACCGACCTTGACCAGCAACTCGATCACCGGCACCTCGCTGCTACCGCCGAGGTCGGGGACTTTGACTTCCATCGTGTTCGCCATGGCCTGGTCTCCGCTCACAACATCGCCCGCCGGAAATCGGCGAGCAGTTGCGCGAGGTAGCTGGTGAAGCGGGCAGCGGCGGCGCCGTCGATGACGCGGTGGTCATACGAGAGCGAGAGCGGCAGTGTCAGGCGCGGCTCGAAGCTGCTGCCGTTCCAGACCGGTTTCATCATCGACTTGGATACGCCGAGGATGGCCACTTCGGGGGCGTTGATGATCGGCGTGAAGGCGGTGCCGCCGATGCCGCCGAGCGAGCTGATCGAGAAGCAGCCGCCCTGTATGTCGGTGGGGCCGAGCTTGCCCTCGCGCGCCTTCGCGGCGAGTTCGGAGGTTTCCTTGGCGAGTGCGAACACGCCCTTCTGGTCGACGTCGCGGATCACCGGCACCACCAGGCCATTCGGCGTGTCGGCGGCGAAGCCGATGTGGAAATAACGCTTGAGCGTCAGGTTCTCGCCGGACGCATCGAGCGAGGCATTGAAGTCAGGGAATTTCTTCAGCGCCGCGACCGCGGCCTTCATCAGGAAGGCGAGCATGGTCAGCTTGAGGCCGGCCTTCTCGTTCTCCTTGTTGAGCTGCACGCGGAACGCTTCCAGCTCGGTGATGTCGGCATCGTCGAACTGGGTAACGTGCGGGATCATCGCCCAGTTGCGCGCGAGGTTTGCGCCTGAGATCTTCTTGATGCGCGACAGTGGTTTCGATTCGACCGCGCCGAACTTGCTGAAATCGACATTCGGCCACGGCAGCAGATTCAAGCCACCGCCACCACCCGCTGCAGCGGCAACCGCCGGCTTCGCGAGCGCGGCCTTGACGAAGTTCTGCACGTCGTCCTTGCTGATGCGTCCACCACGCGCGGTGCCGCTCACCTTGGCAAGATCAACGCCCAGTTCGCGTGCGAACAGGCGCACCGCCGGCGAGGCATAGGGCAACGCGTTGCCGGCCAATTGCGCTGCGTCGTGGGTGTGCGGTGCGACCTCGATCGTGGGAGCGGCCTCCGGCCGCGATGGTGGAACCGGTGCAGCCAGCGAAGCCGCTGGGTTGTTCCCTTCTCCCACCGGGAGAAGGTGGCCCGAAGGGACGGATGAGGGTGCTTGTGGCCGTGCCGCAAGATTGCCCTCACCCCGGCCCTCTCCCACAGGGGGAGAGGGAGAAGTGCCGGCCACTGCGTCCACCACCGCCACCACCATGCCTTCCGACAACTTGTCGCCGAGCTTGACCTTGATCTCGCGCACGACGCCGGCGTAGCTCGATGGCACTTCCATGGTCGCCTTGTCGGATTCGAGCGTGACCAGGCCCTGGTCCTTCTTCACGGTGTCGCCGACCTTGACCAGCAACTCGATGACAGGCACGTCGCTGTTGCCCCCGAGATCGGGGACGCGGGCTTCCTTCAGATCGGCCATGATTCCACCTCGGCGGCGTTTGCCCCAACATGGGGCATGCATGGCGAACATTGTTGCGGCTTTCCGGTGCAACGGGAAGCCACAGGCGTTTGATTACGTTTGCAGCTTCAGTCGATCACGCGGAGCTGGACTTCGATGTTGTTGCGGGTCGCCTTCGAGTACGGGCAGACGCCGTGCGCCTCGTTCACCAGCAGCTCCGCCGTGGCCCGATCGAGCCCCGGCAGGCACACGTCGAGCTGCGCACCGAGTCCGAGTCCGCCGGCTTCGAGCAGTCCAATATCGACATGCGCGGTGACGAACACGCCTTGCAGCGCGATCTTCTTCTGCCCCGCGACGAACGCCACCGCACCGGCGAAGCAGGCGGAGTAGCCGCTCGCGAACAACTGCTCGGGATTGGTGGTGCCGGGAGCCTCGTTGCCACCCAGTGCCTTCGGCTTGTTGAGCTTGATGTCGATCATGCCGTCGGAGGACTTGACCGAGCCGTCGCGGCCACCATCGGCGGTGGCGTGGGCGGTGTAGAGGACTTTCATCGCGCGATCTCCTGGAGGGGAGGTCGGATGCTAGCCACAATCCGTGACGAAGGCGCCAAGGCCGCTACACTGGCGGGTCAGACCCTTGGAACTGCCATGCCGAACGAACCCACGCCACGCCTGCTCGCCGACCTCGCGACCCTGCCGACGCTCGAATCCGAACGCCTGCGACTGCGCCCGCTGCGCGAGGGCGACCTGCCCGACCTGTTCGCGGTGTTCGCGGATCCGGACGTGATGCGCTACTGGACGCGCCCGCCGATGCGCGATCCGGACGAAGCGCGCGCCTACCTGGCCGAGATCGCGCAGAACTTCGAGGCCCGCACCGGATTCAAGTGGGGCATCACGCGCAAGGACAACGACCGCGTGATCGGCACGACGTCGCTGTTCCGTCTCGACAACGCGCACCAGACCGCCGAGATCGGCTACGCGCTCGGTTCGGCGCACTGGGGCAATGGCTACGCCGCCGAAGCGGTGCGTCGCGTCTGCCAGTTCGGCTTCGAGGACCTCGCCCTGCGCCGCATCGAAGCCGACATCGACCCACGCCACCACGCCTCGATCCACGTCGTCGAGAAAGCCGGCTTCCAGCGCGAAGGCGTGCTGCGCGAACGCTACATCTATAACGGCGAGATTCAGGACGTCGTCTACTACGGCCTGCTGGCGCGCGAGTTTCACCCATGAAGAGCGCTCAACCCAACTGCTTTCCGAGTTCCACACAGAGTGTGTGCTGACGATAGAGCTCGGTCTTCAATGACTCGAGTTGGTTCATGCGCGCAGTCAACACGAGCGAGCCGTGTTTGCGCGCCTGCTTCAGCTTCGAATAGACGTCCGCCACGCGCTCTTCGAGATCACGGCGCTGACGCTGGCGTTCCGCTTGAAATGTCTTCAAGTCCGGCTGGGCAGTGCGCGGCTTCGAGCGATTGAATTCCCGAATCAGGTCGAGCTTCCATTGCACGACAGCACCGCGGCCTTCCGCGCCCAACATGCGCAACTTGCCCAGGATCGCCTTGTCGAAGTCCGCCGCTGTTTCAATACCGGCGGAACGCAGGCGCACGCGGTCGAGATAAGACAATCGCGGTTCTTTCCATTGATCGATGCGTTGACTCTGCAAGAACTGACGCAACCCGCGCTTAGTCGTTCCAAGCTCGAACTCCGCAAGCGCCTGTGCATCCTTCGCGACGAATTGGCGCAGCGCCTTGGTCGCTTGGCGCCATTGCTCGTGCGCCTTCACGCCGCACGCCTCGTTGATCTCGCCGACCAAATCCGCGTAGTGCGCGTTCAAGCGCTTGTATCGCGCGATCGCCTCTTCGTACGCCCCCCTTCGGCGCGCGATTCTAAGCGAACGGAATCCAAGCGCTCCGGCGATCAGCGCCGAGCTACCGATGAGCAGCCCACCCAGTACCGCGTCGCCCGCGAAGCCAATCACACCGCCAGTCAACAGTCCCGACAACGGGATCACGATGGGATCGACATCCTGCTCTCGCGCAGCAGTGTTGCTGACGGGTCGCAGTTCGGGCAAAACCGGGGCTTTCAGCTCCCTGGGCGCCGGCCACTTCGCGACGGCTTCCTCCATCATCGCGACGCTGGGAGCAGTCGGCACCGCGACCCTGCTGGTTTCCACACGAGACCGCGGAAGCTGACCGAAAAACAACACGCGTTTCCGCTCGAGCGTGCACCAGACGCACTCTGCAAGGTGACGGGCATACAGGTGCAGCGGGTTCTTGTTGCAGGCCCGGATCGCGGCGCGCAGCGCATCCAGCGCCGCGACCCATTGCGTCGCGGTTGGCCGCGCATCGACGCCACGCTCGGTGAACGCCTGCTCGAACAGATCGACGATCTCGGGCGGCAGGCTTTCGATCGGTACCGACTTCGGCGGTGGGGCGATCAGGCGCTGCGCGGCGTCTTTCGCGTAGGCGTAGCGGAAATCGCG
>JACPFU010000032.1 GCA_016182785.1 Lysobacterales bacterium
GGCGACCAACACCGGGCAGATGACGAGCGACATCCGGACGGAACTGTCGACCGCGACCGAGAGCGGCGGATGCAGCCAGGCCATCGACGTCCAGCGCGCGTACTCGATGCAGTTCGGGCGCGATTTCGCAGCCGGACAGAGCGCCTACTTCCGCTACCCGCGCGAACTGTCGCGCTTCGAGATCCTGCACTGCAGCCACGCGGTCGTGGACCTGATCTATCACGGCTCCGATTTCGTCGCCGAGTACGGCTGGAGCTTCCGCTTCCGCGGACCGGCAACACCGGGCGATGACGCCTCCTTCGGCTGGTTCGACTTCTCCGCCCGTGCGCAACTGCTCGCGCCGACCGAGAACACCTGGCGCCTGTCCCTCGATGCCAACCAGTTCGGCAGCTACCGCGCCAACCCCGATTCGATCCTGTTCATGGGTGGCCCTGCCTGCCTCGATGACCGACTGCTCGGCGACGGCTTCGAGGATGTCCCCGCTCCAGTGTCCGCCTGTCAGTGAGCAGACGGTGCGGGATTCAGCCAGGTCAGCGCCGCTCCGCCGCATCAAGATCTGCGACACGCTTGCGCGCGATTGCGACTCGGGGGTCGTCCTTGCCAAATTGGGCTTCGATGATCGCGAGACTGGCTTCCAACAGCGGCCTTGCCTCCACCAGGCGACCGGCACGGAGCAGTGTCTCGCCGTAGTGCCCGCGGATCGCCGCCAGGTGCCAATGGTCGGGCGGGAACGCACGCTCGGCTTCCGACAGCAGCGTCGCATAGCCCGACACTGCCTCGTCGAGCCGCCCCAGTTCGCGAAGCACGGCAAGATGGTTATTGCGCATCATCAATGTCTCTGGATGTGCTTCGCCGTTTAGCTGCCCATGGATCCGCGCCGCTTGACGGAGCAACACCTCGGCGCCTGCGAGATCGCCGCTTTCGCGCGCCAGAATCCCGAGCACATTCAACGCGCGCAAGGTCTCTGGGTGCGCCTCGCCGGCATGCTTGCGGTGCAATTGGTAGACGTCGTTGGCCTCCCTCTTTGCCTCCTCCAGGCGCCCGGCCGCGCGCAGCGCGAGCGCCAAGTTGGCGCGCATCTTGAGCACGTCCGGGTGCGCCGCGCCAAGCAAGGCTGCACGTCGCGGCAACAACTCGGAGAACATCGCGATTGCTTCTTCCCGCTTGCCAGAATCACTCAACGCCACGGCGACGTGCGCCCAGGCACGCAGCGTCTCCGGGTGCTCGCGACCCAGCACCTGCTCGGACGTCAGCGCGATCTCCCGATAGCGCCGTTCAGCCAACTCGTAGTCGCCCTTGCGAAACGACAACGTCGCTGCATTCGCGAGCAGGTTGAGCACCTGCGGGTGTGATGGCCCGAGTCGCTGACGCTCGGTGGCGTACGCATCGTTGACCAGCCTTTCGGCTTCTTCCCAGTTGCCGCGTTCGCCAAGAACGTCCGCCAGCGCAGCCTTGGCGCCACTCGCCGCGGTGCTGAACTCGCCATATCGCGCGTTCGCACGCGCCACGCTCTCTCGTGCCAGCGCCTCCGCAGCCGCCCCATCGCCCAGCGCCATCAACGCTCCCGCCGCGGCATGGCGAACTTCCTCGACGGTCTCGACCGAGAGATCGGCATTCGTGTCCAACCCCGGGAGTTCACGCGAAAACACCTCTCGTGCCAGTTCGTACTCGCCCTGTTCGCTCATGGTGACCGCACGTTCGAGCTCTACGCGCAGGCGCAGGGCATCATCCTCGCCCTGCCGTTTCTCGACTGCACCCCAGGCCGCATCCAGCTGCTTGCGTGCGGCGTCGAGCTGGCCGAGGCGGCGCAGGGTGCGGCCGAGCATGGTGGCGACTTCGGCGCGCAGCACCGGGTTGTCGGCGAGACGCTTGTCCAGGTTCGCGGCCGCAGCCTGCAGCGCGTCGACCACACGCACGTTGCGCGTTTCCGGGGTGCCGCCCTGCAGCTTCCACGGATCGGGTGCGGCGATCATCTCTTCGAGGAAATCGCGGGTGGCGATGGCGCGGGCGCTTTCGGCGGCGGCGCGATCGCGCTGTTGCTGGGCGTCGACCAGTGCGGCTTCGGCACGGGCGCGCTGCTGGCGCGCCTCGATGGTCATGTAGCTGGTACCGATGATGCCGAGGATCAGCGACAGCACCACGGCTGCGGCCGCGCTCACCACCAGCTTGTTGCGCGCGACGAACTTGCGGATGCGATAGATCTTGCTCGGCGGGCTGGCCAGCACCGCTTCGCCCTGCAGGTGGCGGCGCACGTCTGCGGCGAGCTCGGACACCGATGCGTAGCGCTGCTCACGCTCGCGTTCGAGCGCCTTGAGCGTGATCCAGTCCAGATCGCCCTTGAGCGCGCGCGACAGCGAGTGCGCGTCGCTGGCCATGGCGCGCTTCCAGTCGGTCTGGTTGACCCTGGCATCCTTCGCGATCTCCAGCACCTTGCGGCTCGGGGCGCGGATGTTGGCTTCGCGCAGCACGCGCGCCAGGTCGGTGTCGATGGCGCGGGCGATGGTGTCGCTGGAAATCGGCAGGTCGTGGGTGATCAGCCGATACAGCACTACGCCGAGCGAGTAGACATCGGTGCGCGTGTCGATTGCGGCCAGGTCGCCTGCGGCCTGCTCCGGACTCATGTACGCCGGCGTGCCAATCGGCACGCCCATGCGCGTCGAGCCGGTGTCGCCGCGGCCACCGTCCATGCTCTTGGCGATGCCGAAGTCGATCACCTTGACCAGCAACTGGCCCTGGTAGTCGGCGACCATCAGGTTGCTCGGCTTCAGGTCGCGGTGGATCACGCCCTTCTGGTGCGCGTGCTGCACGCCTTCGCAGATCTGCAGGAACAATTCCAGGCGATGTGCGATGTCCATGCCGCGGCGATCGCAGAATTCGTTCACCGGAATGCCGGGCACGTACTCCATCGCGAAATACAGCCGACCCTCGGGCGTCGCCCCGACATCGAGCACCTGGGCGATGTTCGGATGATTCATGCGCGCCAGCAGCTCGCGCTCGGACTGGAAGCGCGCGAGCACGTCCTCGCTGTCCATGCCGGCCTTGATCACCTTCAGCGCGACCTGGCGGCGTACCGGCTCGTACTGTTCGGCCAGATACACCGCACCCATGCCACCGGCACCGAGTTCGGTCTGGATCTTGTAGGGCCCGACCCACTTGCCGATCAGCGAGAGATGCGACTCACCCGCGACCGGCACCAATTCCACCTTGAGTCCAGACGCCGACTTCACGTCGGCACCATGCGCAACCACCAGCGTGCCGTCGGGCAACGGCGTGCCACCACTGCCGCTCGTGGTGTGCTGCACCTGCGTAGGCGATTCGGGCTGGATGGGGCGGTCGCCGCTCATGGCTGCTCTGGCCGGTGAACTGGATCATCGTCGCATGTCGCGCGCCGCACAATCCTCGCCTCGATCCGCATCAGGGAATGCACCCCTCGTCGACGCTGCCATCGCAATCGTTGTCGAGGCCATCACAGATTTCGGGCGATGGGTTGACGTTGCGGACGCAGCTGATCGAGCCGCTTGCGCATTGGGTGGTGCCAGCCGCGCAGACGCCGAGCTGGCCGGTATTGCAGGCATTTCCACCCCCAGGATTGCCCTCGTCGACGGCGCCATCGCAGTCGTTGTCAAGGCTGTCGCAGAACTCCGGACCCGGGTTGCTGTTGCGCAGGCACTGGATGGCGCCGGAGACGCAGGTCGCGGTGCCCGCGGCGCAGATGCCCGGCTGGCCCGTGCTGCAGGCATAGCCACCGCCGGGGTTGCCGTTGTCGATGGTGCCGTTGCAGTCGTTGTCGAGCCCATCGCAGGTCTCCATGGTGGCCGCGACGTTGCCGATGCACTGCACGCCACCGCCCTGGCAATGGCGCGTGCCGGCCGCGCAGACGCCGAGCAGTCCGGTATTGCAGGCCACGCCGCCGTCGGGATCGCCATCGTCCACCGCTCCGTCGCAGTTGTCGTCGATGCCGTTGCACAGTTCGGCGATCGGTCCGAACGTTCCGACGCACTGCACGGCCCCGCCGGTACAGTTCGTCAGCCCGGTGGCGCAGCGACCGGGCAGGCCGGTCATGCAGGCTGCGCCACCGCCCGGATTGCCATCGTCGACCGAGCCGTCGCAATCGTTGTCCAGGGCATCGCAAAGCTCCGCTGCGGGCGTGGGCCCCTGGCACGTGATACCGCTGGCTCCGGCACACTGGGTGACGCCCGCGCAGCTGCCGAATGGATTGCTGTTGACGCAAGCAATGCCACCACCCGGATTGCCCTGGTCGGCACTGCCATCGCAGTCGTTGTCGAGGCCGTCGCAGACCTCGGGCGAGGCCGCGATCGACTGCAGGCATTGGATGCCGCCGCCGCCCGCCTGGCAGGTCACCATGCCCGACTGGCAAATGCCCTGCAAGCCGGTGTTGCACACCGCGCCCAAGGTCGGATACAGCTCATCGGTGAAGCCGTCGCAGTCGTTGTCGGAGCCGTCGCAGAGTTCGAACGCGCCCGGGTGGATGGAGCCGTCGTCGTCGTTGCAGTCACCGCCGGGCAGCGGGAAGTAGTCGTAGGGCCGCTCGCAGGCGTTGATGCAGTACGGCGTGTTGCCGTACGTGTCATTGTCGCCGTCCGGACACAACGACTGCGGCGTGGCGCAGTGTTCGTAGCCATCGAGCAGGACGGTATCGGGCGGACTGGCCAGCGCCACGGCGCCGAACAGCGTTGTCCCGAGCATCGCAACGATCCGCATGTGCCACCTCCCGCGGGATTGTCGCGAAAGCATACCCCTCCGCCGCGACCGCGGCAGCGGGTGAAGCGCCAGCAATGCGGCCGCCTCCGCTACGATTCCGCGCCCGCACCGGAGCCACCCATGCCCAAGATCGCCCTCGTCACCGCCACCGAAGCCGAAACCCTGGATGAGGACCTGCCGCCGTTGCTGGCCGCATTCGGCGCGGACGCGACGGTGGTGCGCTGGGACGACGCGACGGTCGCGTGGCCGGCATTCGATCTGGTGCTGCTGCGCTCGACCTGGGACTACGTGCCGCGCTTGCCCGAGTTCCTGGCCTGGTGCGAGCGCGTGGCGGCGCAGACGCTGCTGCTGAACCCGCCGCAGCTGGTGCGCTGGAACACCGACAAGCACTACCTCGCCGATCTGGCCGCACAGGGCATTGCCACGGTGCCGAGCCACTTCCTGGAACCGGGCCGACACAGCGCGGGCGATCTGCAGGCGCTGGTCGCGTCGCTTGCCAGTGAGGAGTTCGTGGTCAAGCCGGCGGTGGGCGCCGGCTCCAAGGACGCGCAGCGCTATCGCCGCCGCCAGATCAACACCGCGACCCGCCATGTCGACGCCCTGCTCGCCGACGGTCGCAGCGTGCTGGTGCAGCCCTATCTCGATCAGGTCGATGTCGCCGGCGAGACCGCGTTGATGTTCTTCGACGGCGAGTTCAGCCACGCCATCCGCAAGGGGCCTCTGCTGCAGCTCGACACCGGCCCGACGCAGCAGCTGTTCGCACCCGAGGAGATCTGCGCACGCACGCCCGGGCAGGACGAAGTGGCGCTGGCACAACGCGTGGTTGCAGCCATCCCCGGCGGCGCGCCGCTGTATGCGCGCGTCGACCTGCTGCGCGACCACGCCGCTGCGCCCTGCGTGCTGGAGCTGGAACTCACCGAGCCTTCGCTGTTCTTCGCGCATGGCGCAGGCTCCGCCGAACGCTACGCGAGCGCCGCGCGGCGACGCCTGCGCGGCTGATCCGGTCGCGACCCGCTCGCGCGATACCATCGCGACCCGGATCGCCTCCGGAAGCGGATGCAAGGCCATGTCCGAACGCACCGACCACGAATCGACTCTCTCGCCGGGCGCGGCGGCGGCGCGCTTCGCCACCGGCGGCGCGATCCGTGGCCGACTGGCCAGTGCGTTGATCGGTACCGATGCCGGCGTGGTGGCCGCGGGCACGCGCATCGGCGCGTTCGAGATCCGCGAACCGATCGGCCGCGGCGGCATGGGCGCCGTGTACCGGGCCGAGCGTGTCGAGGGTGGCTTCGAGCAGACCGTGGCGATCAAGCTGCTGCAGGCCAGCGACCCCACGACGCGCGCGCGCTTCGGCGCCGAGATGGAGATCCTCGCGCGCCTGCAGCACCCGGACATCGCGCGACTGGTCGACGGCGGCGAAACCCGGGACGGCAGGCTGTACCTGGCGATGGAGTACATCGAGGGCCTGCCGATCGACCGCCACTGCGAGCAACACGGTCTCGACACTGCCGCGCGCGTGCGCCTGCTGCTTGGCATCGCCCATGCACTCGCCCACGCGCACCGCCAACTGGTCGTGCACCGCGACATCAAGCCGCAGAACATCCTGGTCCAGCAGGACGACGGCCGCCCGCGCCTGCTCGACTTCGGCATTGCCAAGCTGCTCGACGAACACGCGGACCGCGCACTGACCGTGCCCGGCTTCGGGCCGATGACGCCGACCTACGCCGCACCGGAGCAGTTCCGCAACCAGCCGATCACCGTCGCCACCGACGTCTACCAGTTCGGCATGCTGATGTATCGGCTGCTCGGCGGTGGCCTGCCCTACGACACGCCGACCGACGACCCAACGGCCTGGGTGCAGGCGGTACTGAATGCATCGCCGCTTCCGCTCGCACGAGCGCGGCGTCGCTCGGGGAACGCACCCACGGACGCCGGCGCCAGGGTCCGCGACCGCGATCTGGACGCGATCGTGCAGATGGCCCTGCGCAAGGAACCCGAGCATCGCTACACCGCGATGCAGGCGCTGGCCGCCGATCTCGAAGCCTTCCTCGACGATCGACCGGTGGCGGCCCGCCACGGCGGCGCCGCGTATCACAGCGCACGCTTCGTCAGTCGTCATCGCTGGGCAGTGCTCGGCGCAGCGGCGGCGGCGACGGGACTGGCGATCGCGACCGCGGTGGCGTGGAGCCAGGCGCGCGAGGCACGACTGGAGGCCACCAAGCTGCAGGCATCGGTCGAGCTGATGCAGCGCGTGTTCGCGGCCGCCGATCCGCACAACGGCCACGGCGGCCGGCGCGAACTCGACGCCTTGCTCGACGTCGCCGCCGACGGCGTGATCGCGCGTTTCGAGGGCATGCCGGACCTGCGCGCACAGGTGCTGCTGCAGGTCGCCGACGCCTACGCCAGCATGGGCCTGCCGGCGCGCGCGGCGCCGCTGTATGCACGCGCGGTCGCAGACCTGCGCGGCAGCGAGTTGAGCGCGGTGGAGCGCGCCGCCGTCCTCCAGCGCGGCGCGATGGCGGTCTTCTGGAACGGCGACGTCGCGCAGGCACGGCTCTGGATCGACGAAGCCGCTGCGCTTGCCACCGGCGGCGACGACCAGCAGGCAACGATTCGCGATGGCCTGTACTTCACGCAATGGCTGATCCTGCGCACCGAGGCTCGCCCGGCTGACTGCCTGCCGATCGCCGAGGCCTCGGTCCGCAACGCGGAGCGCGCAAGTCCCTCGGTGCGCGACGACCTGATGCAGCGCGCCCTGGTCCGCCGCGGCACCAGTCATACCGACCTCGGGCACTTTGCCGAGGGCGAGCGCGACCTGACCAACGCGATCGCGCTTGCCAGCGCCCGCTTCGGCGCCGAACACGCGTGGACGCTCAAGGCCAGGCAAGCACTCGGCTGGCATTACGCATCGCGGGGCGAGCTGGAGCGCGGCCTGGCGATCCTCGAACCGGCCGGCATCGCGGTGCGCCGCGTGTTCGGTGCCGGCAGCCAGGAATGGGCACGCAACCTGCACAACCGCGGCAACATCTATGCCGCACTGCCCGGACGCTGGCGCGATGCGGTGGCCGCCTACCGCGAATCGGCCGAGGTCTATCGCAGTTCCTCCAGTCCGAGGACTGCGATCGGCGGACTGGTCGCCGCAGCCGCCATTCTCAAGGAACGACACCAGTGTGCGGAAGCCCTGCCGCTGTACCAGGATGCGCTGCAGATTCGCGAAGCCACGCACGACCTGGACCTGCCCTGGGCGCGCGGCATCGGCGCCGAGAGCGCCGCCTGCCATCTCGAACTGGGCGATCTCGCCGCCGCACGCCGGCAGATCGATGCCACGCTGGCCGGCTACGGCCCGACGCAACGCCACGGACCAGGCTATGCCGCCGTGCTCGCGACCAGCGCCGCGATCGCCACCGCTGAAGACCAGCCTGACGTGGCCGCCTCGGCGTTGCGTGCCGCGATCGCCGCAGTGGGCAGCGACCCGGGCCAGGCGGAAGCGCGCGAACGCTGGCAGCGCCAGCTCGATGCGCTCGCTGCGGGCACTGCCCGCCGCTGAGCCTGGGCACGCCGACCAGCGGCAAGGCCGGCGATGGCGTAGACTGCCGCCGCAGGTTCGCTCTCCCACGCGTTACCGCGTCCATGCCGGACGCGGCTCCGCTCCCTCTTCGCGTCAACCATCGCGCCCCGCGCAGTGGTGCTTCCACGGGAGCTTCATGGCAAACGCCGAACACCAGGATCTTCCGAGCGACCCCTACGCCGAGAGCGTCGACCCCAGCGTGTCGTGCAGTAGCTGCGAAGCGGTGTGCTGTCGGCTCACCGTGGTGCTGATGCCCGAGGACCGCGTGCCTGCGCACCTGGTCGAACGCACGCCGCAAGGCTACGAACAGATGGCGCGCGGCGAAGACGGCTGGTGCGTCGCGATCGACGAGAAGCACATGAACTGCGGCATCTACGAAACCCGGCCGAGCGCCTGCCGCCGCTTCGCGATGGGCGGTCCGTACTGCCGAGCCGAACGCGAGGACTACTACGAACACGGCGGCAAGGACATTCCGTTCCTGCGTCGCTGCTGAACCGCCCCGCGACCGGCGCGATCGCCGCCGGTCCTGCCCATCGCTTCCCGAAGGAACTCCCCATGGCCCACGTCTTCGCACCTGGTTTGGTGCTGTACATGTATCCGGACGAACTGCTCAAGCACGGTGCCGAATGCACCGCCTCGGCCAACGACGCCGCTTCCGCGCAGCAGTTCTTCGTCTGCCTCGACGTCGATGCCCGCGCCGGCTTGTGGACGCCCTTGTTCCAGGGTTCCGGCCGCGACCTGAAGATGATCTCCGAGGCCGCCAAGTCCGGGCACTCGCGGTGGACGCGCGGTCCGTCGTTCTACGACATCAATCAGCTCTGGCGCATTCCGCACAAGGCCGCGCAACGCGCCGCAGCCGCGGCCAAGGACTCCTCGCTGCCGAAATCACCGAATACCGTGGCGCTGACGGCATTGCCGAAACGCGACGACTTTCCCGCCGACGACGCCTTCGCGATCCACTGATCGCGCGCGTCAGTCGCGCTCGGCGGCTTCCTTGCGACCCTGTTCGCGGATCTGCGCCTCCTTGCGCGCCTCGTCGATGGTCTGCAGCACCGACTTCAGGTCGGCGCGGCGGCGGTCGAACACGAACTTGCCGGTGAGCACGCTGTCGGGCTTGAGCTCGCCCTTCTGGAACAGCGCCCACATCTCCTCGCCGTAGTGGGTGTCGGCGAGTTCGGGCGCGAACCGCGCCAGGCAGTCGCGCAGGTTGTGCACGTCGCGCAGCAGCATCTTGCGCGCATTGTTGTTGCCGGCGGCGCTGACCACCTGCGGGAAGTCGATGATCACCGGCCCGTCCTCGGCGACCAGCACGTTGTATTCGGACAGGTCGCCGTGGATCCAGCCAAGACAGAGCATGCGCACGACATCGCGCACCAAATCGTGGTGGAACATGCGCGCCACTTCCGGCGGCAGGTCGACCTCGCCGAGACGCGGGGCACCGTGGCCGTGCTCGTCGGTGACCAGGTCCATCAGCAGCACGCCGTTGAAATAGCCATGCGGCTTCGGCACCCGCACGCCCGCCGCGGCGAACTGGTACAGCACGTTCGCTTCGGTGTGCTTCCAGGCTTCCTCGGCCTCGCGCTTGCCGAAACGGCTGGCCTTGCCGATCGCTCGCGCCTGGCGCGAACCGCGCACGGTACGGCCTTCCTGGTACTGCACGCGCGCCTGGAAACTGCGCTGGGCCATGTCCTTGTAGACCTTGGCACAGCGGACATGCTCGCCCGCGCGCACCACGTAGACGGACGCTTCCTTGCCGCTCTTGAGCGGCCGCAACACTTCGTCGATGACGCCGTCATCCAGCAACGGCTGCAAGCCCTTCGGGGTTTTCACGGGTTCCCGGGGCCGCCGGATCAGGAGAGGGCGGCCAGTATGGCGGATGCCGGCCGCGGTCGTTACCACGGCGCGGTCGAATAGGCCTTCCTGGCGCTTCCGGCTAAACTGCGCGCCCTTTGCCGGCGCTGGCCGGCGGTTGCGAGGACCCCCGAATGAAGATCCTGGTCGCCTACAAGCGCGTCGTCGATTACAACGTGCGCATCCAAGTGAAGCCGGACGGCTCCGGTGTTGTCACCGACGGCGTCAAGCTGTCGCCGAACCCGTTCGACGACATCGCGCTCGAAGAAGCCCTGCGCCTGCGCGAGAAGGGCGTGGCGACCGAAGTGATCGTCGCGACGATCGCGCCCGCCGATGCCCAGGCGCACCTGCGCAACGGCCTGGCCATGGGCGCCAACCGTGCCATCCACGTGACCACCGACCGGCCGCTGCAACCGCTGACCGCAGCGCGCACGTTGCTGAAGCTGGTCGAGAAGGAGCAGCCCGGCCTGGTGATCCTCGGCAAGCAGGCAATCGATGACGACTGCAGCCAGACCGGCCAGATGCTCGCCGCGCTGTGGGGCAAGGCGCAGGCCACTTCGGCCTCGAAGGTCGAAGTCAACGGCAACGTGCTGCGGGTGACGCGCGAAGTCGACGCCGGCCTCGAAGTGCTCGATGTCGACCTGCCGGCGGTGGTCACCACCGACCTGCGCCTGAACGAGCCGCGCTTCATCAAGCTGCCGGACATCATGAAGGCGAAGTCCAAGCCGATGGAGACGATCGCGCTCGACACGCTCGGCGTCGAGAGCGGCGACCACCTCAAGACCACGCAGTACGCCCCGCCGGCCAAGCGCAGCAAGGGCGTGATGGTCAAGGATGCGGCCGAACTGGTCGCTGCATTGAAGTCCAAGGGATTGTTGTAAGGAGCCCGCCATGAGCAAGATCCTGATCATCGCCGAACACGCCAATGGCCAGCTCAACCCGAGCACCGCGAAGTGCCTGACCGCCGCGAAACAGATGGGCGCGAGCGCCATCGACATCGCCGTGTTCGCGGCCGAACCTGCCGGCGTCGCCGCCGAAGCCGCAAAGCTCGATGGCGTCAGCCGCGTGCTGACTGTCGCCAACGCCGCCAATGCGAACGCGCTCGCCGCCGTGCTGGCACCGCAAGTCGTGGCGCTGGCCGCGAACTACACGCACGTGCTCGGCCCGAGCACGACCTTCGGCAAGGACCTGCTGCCGCGCGTCGCCGCACTGCTCGGTGAAGCCCAGGTCAGCGACATCATGAAAGTGCTCGGCAGCCACAGCTTCCAGCGCCCGATCTATGCCGGCAACGCCATCATCACGGTGGAAGCGCCGAAGGAACGCAAGCTGGTCGCGACCGTGCGCAACGCCTCGTTCGCCGCGACCGGCAACGGCGCCACCACCGCGCCGATCGAAGCCGCAGCGGTCAGCGCGGAACTGCCGGCGCACACGCGCTTCGTCGAACTGCAGGCCGGCGCCAAGGATCGCCCCGACCTGCAGACCGCGAGCCGTGTCGTTTCCGGCGGGCGCGCGCTTGGCTCGGCCGAGAACTTCAGCGTGATCTATGCGCTCGCCGACAAGCTCGGTGCCGGCGTCGGTGCCTCGCGTGCCGCGGTCGATGCCGGCTACGTGCCGAGCGACATGCAGGTCGGCCAGACCGGCAAGATCATCGCGCCCGAGCTGTACATCGCGATCGGCATCTCCGGCGCGATCCAGCATCTGACCGGCATCAAGGACGCCGGCACCATCGTCGCGATCAACAAGGACGCCGAAGCGCCGATCTTCGAGGTCGCCGACCTCGGCCTGGTCGGCGACCTGTTCAAGCTCGTGCCGGAACTCCAGGCCCTGCTCTGAGCGGCCCCCAAGACGCAACAAGGGCGCGGATCACTCCGCGCCCTTGTCGTTTTCAGGCTGGACCGAGGGCGGCTACCAGCATTCCGCGGCACCCAAGGTACCACTCGCTCCCTTCACGCCCGCGTCGGTCAGCGTAAACGTGCCGCACTTGGTGTCATCGACCTGTGCCGCCTGCGGCGTGGCGGTCACTGTATAGGTCGCGCCGTCCCCGTCGAGCTCGATCTTGTAGAAACCATGCTCGCTGGTCGCGGTCGCTGCGGGCCGACTCAACCCCTCGCACAGGGTCTGGTCGCCATTCAGCGTCTTCGCGTAGCTGTTGCAGTTCGTGTAGAACCGCTCCTGCGCGGCCGCGAGTTTCATCAACTCCTGGCGCGCTTCGGCACGACGCGTCTTGCGGACCTGCTCCTGGTACGAAGGAATGGCGAATGCAGCCAGGATCGCGATGATGGCCAGCGTGACCATCAACTCGATCATCGTGAACCCCATGGACGCCGCGCGCTGCCGCTTCATTCGGCATCCTCCCCGATCAACTCGGTGCGGTCGCGGAACGCACGCCGGCGCCACTCGAACTCGCGGGTGCGAATCGTCGTCGGGTCACCGGAGGCATCCGTCGGCGGCAACACGATGCTGCCGATACCACCACCCGGCGGCAGGATCGAGGACACTCCAGGCACCAGGTTCTCGACCAGCTTGCCGGAGTACTGCGCATCATCGTGGAGGGTGATGTCGTTGTCGCTATCGGTATCGAAGAACGCATACCCGTCCTCGGCGCGACCACCGTTGGCGAAGTCCGCGAACATCAGGAAGCTCTTGCCCCCGGGCAAGCAAGGGTCGTCACCCGCTGGAATCAGCGTGGAGAAGATCACGCGGCGCCCGACGATGCGAAGTGCCGCCGGCGCGATGACACGCTCGCCCCTGAACTCGGCCTCGTCGAACACGATCTGCCAGCCATTGTCAAACCTGCTCCCGGCGGCGGCTTCCTTGACCTTGCGCAGCCCTTCGTCTGCAGCACCCGTCCCTACCGTCTCGACGCTGCGCGAGGCGACATCCTCCTCTTCAATCTCGGCCTCTCGATCGATCAGGCCATAGAAGGCCTGCGCCGGAATGGCGGTGCCACGATCGCCCGGCTCCAGGTACTTGCCGGTACCGACGAACACCATCGGCAGCTTGAGATCCGGGTGCCGCTCTGCCCGCGGCTGCGCAGTGATCGGCCGCGCGAACGGCGTCGTGGGCTTGAGCAGTCGGCTCACCGTCCAGGCGCTCGGCCGGCCCGTCAGGTCGAAACGCCATAGATTCCCGGCCAGATCGCCGGCGTACGCGGACTCTGCCGTGTCGTCGTGCTCGAGGTCGACCGCGATGGGTGCGGCCAAACCTCGCGCGCTGGCGGTCGGGAACAGCGCGGCGATATCGAACTTGCGCAGCAAGGCGCCGTTGGCGGCATCCAGCACGTACAGCACGGCGTTGCCACTGCCGACGGCGCCATCGGCCGCATTGCTGTTGTAACCGCCCGGCACCAGCACCACCCACTGCCCGGCGGAAGCGGAGGATCCCATGGCCAGGCGGGTGATGAAGGGCTGGCCGTAGGTGAAGCCAAGGTCTGCGCCGTCCGTGCTCTGGTCGGAGAACTCCCACTGCACGACGGAACTGGCGCCGGATTCGCCGATCTCCGGATTGGTGACGTCCAGCGCATAGACCGCCTGGCCGCCGCGACGCAGGCCGCCGACCAGGAGGGTCCGCCACGCGCCGCGCGTGAACACGTCACGCACGACCACGGTATTGTCCACCGTCGGCTCGAACTGATAGAGCGGGCTCGTCAGCTTGGACAGGTTCGGATACACCGCATGCGGGACGTAGGCGAACTTCTCCTCCCCGGTGTCGCCGTCCAACGCATGCAGCATGCCGTCGTTGGCGCCGATGTAGACCATCTTGCTGCGGGTAACAGAGGGGACCCACAAACGGTAGGGCTGGCTGGACTCAGGCGCCCCGGCCGGCCAGAGGTCTCCGTAGCCCTCGCCCGGCCCTGCGCCGACGATGACGGCCGCGGAATTGACCACCGCGCCGAAGGCGCTGGAACGGTTGCGGAACACGCCGCCATTGCGACGCTCCAGCGAGTCGTCTCCGCGCAGGTACTGCAACCGGTCGGCACCCTTGCCGTCGTTGTCGACCACGCCCGTGGTGGGGTTGTCGTTCAGTGATGCCTGCTGCGCGGCCGAAAGGGCGCCGAAGCGGAAAGCGGCTCCCGCACTGCCGGTGGGTGCCTTCGACGTCAGGATGACCCGATCGTTCCAGTTCTTCTCGTTCAGCTTCGTCGCGGCATCCCATTGGACGCCACCGAAGGTCTGGTCCATGTTCACCGCGCGGGCGACCACGGTTCCAGACCAGTCGGTCGAATCGAACTGGGTCTGGTACGCCAGCGTGTCGCCACGGATGATGCCGGTGGAGACCGCGACCGCCGTGTTCGAGCCCTTGCGCTGCACGATGCTGCTCAGGATCTCGCTGAGCGCGTCAGCGACCTGATTCGGGTCGGAAGCCCCGAAGTACTTGCCGCGGCTGGCCAATGCGCCGTGCCAGGAATCATCGACACCCGCGGAATCGTTGTTGCGCGGGTACGGCCACTGCAGCGGGCCCTTGCGCAGACTGGTGTAGTTGGCGTCGTTGTAGGCGAGCCGACCGTCCACGCCGAAGCCGATGAAGAACTGCACCACGTGCTGCCAGGTGGCCGGATCGTTCTTCGGGTTCCAGTAAATCTCCGGAACGTCACGAAGATCCCCAACCGAGGCCAGGTCAACCGGATCACCGGTCACGCCGGTACTGCGGTCCGGGATGAACGCCGGCACCTCGTTGTCCATCGTGGGACGCAAGTCCTTCGCCCAGTAGTAGAACGCCAGGTCGGAATAGGAGGGAATGCACACCCGGCTGCCACTGCACGCTGCCTGTCGTGGCTCCTCGTTCCAGATGAACTTGGCATGCTTGCCGTCGCCGCCGGCATTCGCCGTGAACGCGCGTCCATCCGGCAGCGTGCGCGAATTGAGGATCCACTGCGATCCGGGTGTGGAGGCACTGGGATGCGTGGACTGATTCCAGTAGCCGTCGGTGACCAACACATGGAAGTTCTGTCGGCACATCAGCTCGCGGCCCAGCGTCGCGTCCCAATAGGGGTTCAGCGCGTTGCTGCCGGAACGGGTGAAGAAGTCGCCGGCGCGCACGACCGAATCCAGGGTCGGCGTGGCACCGCTGATCGGCGATGCGACCAGCCAGTCGAAGAAATTCTTGCGGCGGGTGCCGCTGAACACGCCGATGTCGGTTCCGGCGGCGATGCGATTTGCATTCATGTTCTGCCAGGCGATGCGGATGTCTTCGCCCAAGGTACCGAATGAACGCGTCACCGATGACTTCAGCGCATTGCCGCGGTAGCGGTAGTAGGCGAACCAGTTGGCGAAGTTGGTCTGTTCGGTGGCCGTCGGCGCCTGGCAGGTATAGGAAGCGTCGTCGGTCAGGTTCGGCGCGGACGCATTCAACGTGCAGTAGAACGCGCTGGCGCTGCCGGTCGGGAACTTGTAGGTCTTGGCGTCATTGTCGCCCTGGCCGCAGTTGATGCCGGTCGCCGTGTTGTTGTGGGTGATTCGCGGCCCGCTGTGGCCTTCCCACCAGGTGACGAAATACCCGCTGCCGAGATTGACCTTCGGCGCCGCGCTGCTGAAGCCGTTGGTGCTGGCAGTGCTGAATGTCTGGTCCGGATACGAACTGCCATCCTGGTACAGCGGCGGCGAGTAGGTGATCGCTGGGTTGTAGTACTGCTTGTTGAACGCGGCCGAGTAGAAGCGCTTGTAGCGCCAGCCGCAGTTGGTCGAACTGCCGTTGTCGACGCTGTCCGGCGTGAAGCCGAAGCCCATCGAACCGGAGTCGTCGAAGGTGACCATCAGGTTCGGATCGGTCGAGCTGTTCAGGAACAGCGGTGCCTTGGAAAGATCCAGGGTCTGTGCATTGGCCGCGGCATTGCCCATGACGAGCAAGGCAACGGCGAGGATTCGGTTGGTCGGTTTCATGTCGGTTCCTCAGCGTCCCATCGCGTATGTGCTTTCGCTCGAACGAATGACCCGTGCATCGGCACCGGTGCTGCGGGCCGTAATCCGGAAATAGTCGACCATGCCCACGGAGCCGCCACCGGTGGTCGCGCCGCCGCAATGGGCCTCCAGACAGCCGGACCCCGGCAAGCGTTCCACCACCAGCCTCGGCTGCTCGGCAAGACGCCCGCTACCGCTGTGATTGGGCAGCGAATCCAGGTCGATGTCGCCATATTCGCTGGCGATGAGCGGCTCCAGCCAACCAGCGTTTTCGCGAAACTCCAGGACCTCTTCATCGAGACTCCCGGCCGCCCTTGCACTCACATTCAGGCCGTCGCTTGCCGCATATTGGTCCCACATGTTCCGTTCGGCGCCGCGCAATGCGCTTTCGGCGCCCTGATGCGCGAGCGAGTCGTTGCGTTGGGCGCCGGTCATGCGCTCCTGCAGTACGGTGGAACCCATCGCCACCACGGCGATCATGGTGCTGACCACCAGCAGGATCATGCCCACCAGCAGAGCACCGCCCCGCTGTTCGCGCCGAGAACGCATGCGATTTGACTTGTCCATGTTCGTTCCTATCGGCTCAGATTGCGAAATGCGGCGAAGACGCGGAATTCGCGACGCAGGCGCTTGCCGGCGCGAAGCCCATTCGGCATGACGTCGGTGGCAGCGTAGTGCTGCACATCCGGGCCATCCGGCGAGTAGCGGAATGCCTCGTCACCGCGGGCACCATCGTTGGACGCCACCAGCATCGAAACGTCCGCCCCCTGCACGCCGCGCCAGAGGCAACCATCCTTGCGTTCTCGAACACCGTTCACCGCGGGCGCGCATGCCCCCACGCCCGCGTTCACCGCGCCAGCGTCGAGGTAACGGGTCTTGTTGTCTCCCTGAACGACGAGGAAGGTGACATCGAAGCGCTCCACGCCCTCGACCACGACCTGCGGTTCGGGCGCCACACCTCCCTCCAGGCGACCGCGGGTTGCGCCGCTCTCGATCCGGTACAGCGAGGAAATCATGGCCCCGGGGTTGACCGGATCCTGCTGCAGGCCGACGTAGTAGGTCACCGTGCGGAAGTCGCGACTGAAGTTGAAGACGCGCGCGTCGTCGGGAGGGGCGTACGACGAGCCGAGCGTGGCATCGAAGTTGTAGGGATCATCGCCCACATGCTCGAGCTGCAGACCATTCGGTTTTACCCGAACCACCTCTGCGGACCGGCAACTGGCGATCAACGCAAGATCCATGTTGTCGAAGTAGCCGGGCGACGTGCCGGGTTTCAGTGGGATCGGATTCGATCCCGACGCCGAACCGCCGACCAGGGCACCGTCGGTGGCGAGATAGCGGATCGTCAGCACGTCGGTGCCGGGAACCCGGCTGAACTCGGCACTGCCGATCGCAGGCACCGTGTGTACATCCTCGGTCGGCAATTCCGGCGTACAACTGCCATCCGCCGCGCACTCGTATCCGCGCACGAAATGCGCCGGATCCAGCAGGTAGGTGGCGGTCGGGAGAGATGCGTCCCCATCGAGCGCATGCATCCACTCTTCTTCAGGGAGCTTCGGCATGGCGTGGACGATCAGCGGGCGCACCCGGTTGACGCCACCGGATGTCGGCAGTTCCTCGGTGTACGAGGAGCAGTACTGGGTGCCGGTCCGCCGGAGCTCGTCGATCAGGATCTGCGCACCGAAACGCCCGTTCTCCAGGACCTGCGCGATGCGCTGCTGGTTGGAGGCGGTAGCGCTGGAAGTCAGGAACATCGCCACCACGCCACCGAGGACGATCAGCCCGAGCGTGAGGCCGATCATCAACTCCAACAGGGAAAAACCGGAACTGGATTGTCGATTCATGGCTGTACCACCACCTCGAAGGTCTGATTGCCCAGCATCCCGCCGGCGTCGACATCGCGCTTTTCGTCCCAGGACATCGTGATCGTGCACGAACCGGCGACCGGCGGAATGCCGCGGCTGCCCGCAATCACCGCCGCCAGATCGCATTCGACCGTTGCCTGACCGGCGGGCAACAATTCGACGATCTGCGCCGCCGTCGCACCACGGTCGCGTTCGGCGATCTGTGCGAAACCGCAACCGGAGGCGCAGTCCGGACCCTCCGGGGTGTCCGAGTCCAGGGTCGCTTCATACAGCCCGGCCGAAACTCCGGCGGGGTTCGCACGCATGCGTTCCAGCAGCGAATCCGCGATCAAACTTGCCTGCGAACGCAGATAGGAGTTGTGGCTGTTGCGGACCGAGGTCAGCAGCATGCCCGCCGCACCAAGCAGACCGACCGTGAGCACCAGCAGTGCGATCAGTGCTTCGATCAGGGTGAATCCGTGGCGTTTGCGGTCCATGTCGATACCCCTCAACCGCAGCTCACGGAGTGGTGGCCATGACCTTTGCTGGCGTGCGCACGGCCGTTGGCGCTGATGTTCAGGTTGCGCGCGTGCGTGGCGTCGTTGCCGTCGTTCCAGCCTGGCGCGCAGATGACCACGCCAAAGCTCTCACGATCCTGCATCGCCCCATTGCGGTTGAACCCCATGGCGGCACGTGGCCCCCCATGTTCGACAGCCGCTTCCATGTGGTACCCGCTCGGCAGCGCTCCATGCTCGCGAAGCGTCAGCTCCATCGGCTCCTGATGCGCATTGCCGTTCTGGTCCTCGAAGACCACCCAACCCTGGGTGAATCCACCGGCCTTGGCGGCGATGAACACATCTCCCTGCACCTTGACGGCTTCGGAGCGGGCGAAGGCCAAGTCTTCCTGCAGCGCGAAGCTGCGCGAGGACAGGCGCTGGTTGCGGATGGTGTCGCTGAAGCTCGGAGCTGCCAGCGAGGCGGCGATGGCCAGTACGGCGACCGCGACCAGGAGCTCAAGGAGGGTGACGCCGCGTTGATGTTGCTGGAGGGTCATGATGATCGGCGCCCCGACGCCAGATGGATAGGCCAAAAGGTCCCCGCCGGCCGTATTGCCGGTACGGGCTGTTCGCTTGGGTAAGCGGCTCGGACCCATCCGGGATCCGACTGAGTGACATTCTGTCACGGCGGTGACAAACCGCAAATGGGATTCAGGGCTTTACCGCCAACCGGCCGACCAGCGGCAAATGGCCACCGACCAGCGGCCGAAAAATCCCCGGCCTGACCGTTCAGAGCGGTGGTCAGGACCATTCGTGGCGCCGAAAAAGCAACGCCCCCGGCGCGGGTCCGGGGGCGTCTTGGGTGGAACCATGGCCGAGCGCGGCGGCGGCCGCCAGCCGCGCTACTGCAACATCGAGTTCACTGCCTTGAGATCGGCCGCGTCGATGATGCCGGCGGCCTGTTTCAGGCGCAGGTTGGCGAGGATGTAGCCGTGGCGGGCTCGGGCGTATTCGCGTTCGGCGGCAAACTGCTGCTGTTGGCTGAGCAACACGTCGACGATGGTGCGGGTACCGACCTCGAAGCCGGCCTCGGTGGCTTCCAGCGCACTCTTGGCGGAGACCAGCGCCTGCTTGCGCGCCTCGACCTCGCTGATGCCGGCGGCGACGCCGCGGAACGCGCCGCGGGTCTGGCGCACGATGGCGCGGCGCTGCTGCTCCAGCTGGTCCTGCGCGGCGTCGCGGTTGTACAGCGCCTGCTTGTAGCGGGCGTTGGTGGCGCCGCCCGCGAAGATCGGGATGCTGAGGCTCAGGCTGAGCGAGTTGCTGCTCGGATCGCGCGCCGAATACGGGCCGATGTCGCCACCGGAATCGGTCTCGCCATAGGAACCGGACAGGCCGAGCGTGGGCAGATGGTCGGACCAAGCCGCCTTGGCCGAATAGTGCGCGGCATCGACCGACTTCTGCAGGGCCGCCAGCGCCGGGTTGCTGGCCAGTGCGGTCTCGACCCAACGTTCGAGGTTGTCCGGGTTCGGGCGCACCAGTTCGATTTCCTCCTTGAGCCCCTTGACCGACTGCACGGTATCGCCAGTGAGTTCGGACAACGCCTCGAAGGCATCGTCCAGCGAGTTCTGCGCCAGGATCACCGCGGCACGCGCGCCGTCATGACGGGCCCGCGCCTCGTGCACGTCGGTGATCGCGGTCAGGCCGACCTCGAAACGCTGCTCGGCCTGTTCGAGCTGGCGCCCGACCGCCTTCTCCTCGGCTTCGGCCGAAGCCAGGTTGGTCTGGGCCGTCAGCACGCCGAAGTAGGCTTCGGCGACGCGCACCAGCAGCGCGTCTCCGGCGGCGTCGTAGTCGGCATCGCCGCGCGCGGCCTGGGCCTTGGCGGCGCGCAGGCTCATGTAGCTGCCGTGGTCGTAGATCGACTGGCTCAGCTGCAGGCTCTTGTTGGCATTGCGGCTGGTGGAACTGAAGGAAACGTCGTGGTTTTCCTCGGGCGAGAAGATGGTGCCTTCGGACTCCGAGCGGCTCTTGGTCCAGCTGGCCGAAAGCTGCGGCAGCAGCGCGGCGCGCGCAAGCGGCACCCCCTGCCCGGCTGCCAGGCGGCTGGCCTCGGCCGCGGCGAATTGCGGGTCACTGGCACGCGCCTTGTCGTAGACCTCGATCAGATCGGCACCGAAGGCCGAACCGGAGATCGCCAGCGCCAGTGCGCTCAGGCGGAGAATGAATCGTTGGGCCATGGCTATTCCTCAATCCTTGGGTACGGACTCAAAGCACGAAACGCTTTGCCGGCGAAGCGTGGGTCAGGTAGGGCAGGTCGGTTTCAAACAGGCTGTCTTCGCGGAACTCCGAAGCTCCGAGACG
This sequence comes from Lysobacterales bacterium, assembly GCA_016182785.1. Taxonomy (GTDB): domain Bacteria; phylum Pseudomonadota; class Gammaproteobacteria; order Xanthomonadales; family Ahniellaceae; genus JADKHK01. The sequence goes on from JACPFU010000032.1 coordinate 20,744, forward strand.
CGTGACCTGCAGCGCGTCCATCGCCGGCGACTCGCCGCGCACGATGAACATGCGCCCGCCGATCGCGAGCCAGCTGCGCAGCAGCTCGGGTTCGCGATGCACGGCACCGGTGACGGCGATGACGTCGAAACTGCGATTCGGCGCGTAGCCGGTGAGCGCGTCGGCGGCAAGCACGCGGGTGTTGGCGATCCCGGCGCGCTGCAGCCGGCGCTCGGCCACCGCGGCGAGGTCGGCGTGGATCTCGATGCTGGTGACATCACGCGCCAGCGTCGCCAGGCAGGCGGTGACGAATCCGGATCCGGTACCGATCTCGAGCACGCTGTCGCCGGCTTCGATCGCCAGCGCCTGCAGCATGCGGCCTTCGAGCACCGGCTTCATCATGAATTCGCCATGCCCGATCGGCAGCGCCACGTCGGCAAACGCGAGCGCGCGCTGCGACTCGGCCACGAAGTCCTCGCGACGCACGCGTCCGAGCGCGTCGAGCACGCGCAGGTCGACCATGTCCCAAGGCCGCACCTGCTGTTCGACCATGTTGAAACGACTGGCTTCGATATCCATGTTCATCCGCAAAATCCCGGTCCGGAAAGACGCCTAGGGTAGCAGTTTCGCCCCGGGCAACTGCCCTTGCGAACGCTGGTTTCCCCTGCACCGGCTTCGATCCGGGGCGCCCAGCGTCGCAGCCGGCGGGCTCGCGCACTGAGTGCCGGAAGTCATCGCGGCGCGATGACCTTCGTCACACGCCGCCGCGACCGGCATAATGGCCGGATGAAACGCGATACCGTCAACTACACCGCCGTCGGCGCCGTCGTGCTCGCCGCCTTCGCGTTGCTGCTGTTCACGCTGCTGCGGATCACCGGCACGCGCACCGGCGAGACCGGCTACCTGGCACGCTATGACAACGTCACCGGCCTCAGTGATGGCGCGCCGGTGTTCTACGAGGGTTTTCGCATCGGCCAGGTCACCGCGATCACGCCCGAGCGCAAGGACGGCAAGACCCGCTACCGGGTCGACCTCGGCATTCGCGGCGATTGGCCGATCCCAGCCGATTCGGTTGCGAAACTGGCTGCCACCGGGCTGCTTGCCGACATCTCGATCGCGATCCGTGAAGGCGAGTCGAAGACCGTGCTCAAACCGGGTGCGGAATTGCGCTCGCAGGGCGGTGGCGACCTGTTCGCGGCGATGAACGAACTGGCATCGGAACTCACCCTGCTCAGCCGCGAACGCATCCGGCCGATGGTCGAGTCGCTCGCCGACAGCGTCGACAAGATCGGCGGCGAACTCGAGACCGCCACGCCATTGCTGGTCAAGGACGCGAGAACCCTGCTGCTGCGGCTCAACGAGGCGTCGGCCGCGATGAACGAGGTGCTGTCGGCACCGAACCGCGCCCATGTCGCAAGCACGCTGAAAGACCTCGCCAGCACCGCGGAGAACGCGCGCGAACTCTCGGCCGAACTGCGCCTGACGCAGCAGAAGCTCGATGCACTGATGGTCGAGGCGAACGCGACCGTGAACGAGAACCGACCGGCGCTCAAAGACGCCATCGCCGATCTGGCGCAGATCACCGGCGCGCTGGCGCAGCGCATCGACAGCATCTCGCAGAACCTCGACTCCGCCAGCCGGCATGTGAACGAGTTCAGCCGCGAAATCCGCCAGAATCCGAATCGACTGCTGTTCACGCCACCCGCCGACGCGGCCAAGGGAGAGGCGCCATGATGCGTCGCTGCTGCGCCCTGCTGGTTGCTGCGACGCTGACCGCGTGCAGTGCGCCGGCGGTGCCGGACCAGGCCTATTTCCGCATGCCGCCGGCAGCCGACGCGGTCGAACGCATGCCGGCACAGCCACTGCCGATCGTGGTCGAACCGTTGCGCGCGCAGGGGGTCTACAACGACCAGGCGATCCTCTACGCGGAACAGCCCGAAGGCGCCATCCGCGCGTATCACTACCAGTTGTGGGACGAGGCCCCGGGCACGCTGCTGCAACGGCGACTGATCGCGGCCCTGCGCGCACGCCACGCCGCGGAACTGGTCACCGACCGACTGGCAGCCGCGTTGCCGGCGCTGCGCATCGGCGGCAGCATCGAGCAGTTCGAGCGCGTGCATGGTGATTCCGGATGGAGCGCGCGGGTGCGCATCGAACTGCGCGTCGAGCGTGATCGCCAATCGCCGCCGTTGCTGCTGCAGACCTACAGCGCCGAAGTCGCTGCCGCGAACGACAGCGTGCAGGCCAGCGTGCGCGCGTTTGCCGACGCGGTCGACGCCTGCCATGCGAAATTCGCGGCAGACCTGGCCGCGCTGCCGCGATGAGCGCCGCACCCCGTCTCGATGAGCGCGAACGCGCGCGGCTGCTCGGCCTGATCGGCGTCGACCGCTACCTGCGTCGCGGCACGACACCGATGGCGCCGGCCGAACCGGTTGTGGCGAGCCCGCCCCGCGCGCAGCCGACCAGCGCGATGCCCGCGACCCGGTCGCGCAGCGCTCCGGTGCATTCGGCGCCGTCCACGACCCGCGCGCTGCGGCCGTCGCTGCTCGAAGATCCCGCCCTGGCCGCGCGCGCGCCGAGGCTGTTGTTGCTGGTCGAAACGCCGCGCACGCCGGACCCGCGCAGCCGCGCATTGCTCGCAGCGATCCGCCGCATGCTGCCGCCACACCACATGCTCGACGCCAGCGACACGCCGTCGCAGTGGCCCGAATTCGCGCTGACGCTTGGCGCCAGCGCCACGCCCGCAGCAGGCACGCGCCACATTCGCGCCCCGGCCCTGTCCGAACTGATCGGCGACGCGCACGCCAAACGCGAACTCTGGCGCGTGCTGAAGCCCCTGCTGCGCGCCGCGCGCGGGAATTGACGTGGTCGCCGCCTTCGACCTCAGCGCCCAGGTGCGCGCGATGACCGATGCAGACCTCGCCGAGGTCGTGCAGATCGAGGGCCGCGCCTACGAGTTCCCGTGGACCATCAACATCTTCCGCGACTGCCTGCGCGCCGGCTATGGCTGCTTCGTGCTGGCGACACGCGCCGAGATCATCGGCTACTTCGTGCTCTCGGTCGCTGCCGACGAGGCGCACGTGCTCAACGTCTGCGTCGACCCGAGCGAACAGGGCAACGGCTACGGACGCCGCCTGATGAAGCGCCTGCTCGACCTCGCGCGCTGGCATCGCGCCGAGCGCGTGTTCCTGGAAGTGCGCCCGAGCAACCCGCGCGCGATCGCGCTCTACCACGACCTCGGCTTCAACGAGATCGGCCGCCGCCCGCGTTACTACCCGGCCAAGAACGGCCGCGAAGACGCGCTGGTGATGGCGATCGAGTTGCTCGCCGACTGAATCGCGGCTTGGAAGCCGCTCCCACTATTCCGGAGAATCGCGGCTTGGAAGCCGCCCACTATTCCGGCGAGAGTGGGAGCGATTGGTCCAGGTGCCATCAGGAAACACGAGGTAGGAGCGGCACTTTGCCGCGACCGATGACGACGTGCAATCGGCGTTCGCGATGACGCGCCGTCGCGAAGACCGGACAAAGTCGCGTCCGCGGTCGCGGCAAAGTGCCGCTCCTACGTCGCACGTTTCCGAACCGTCGTTAACCCAGCTTCACGCGCTGCGAACGCAGTCCCTCGACCTGCGCGGTCCAGTCGGCCAGGCGCGCGCGTTCCTGTTCGACGACGGCCGCCGGCGCGTTCGCGACGAAGGTCTCGCTGGCGAGCTTGCCCTGGCACTTCTTGATCTCGCCGTCGACACGCGCGATCTCGCGGTCGAGGCGCTTCTTCTCGGCATCGAGATCGATCAGCCCGGCGAGCGGGATCAGCACGCGCAGCGAACCGACAATGGCCGCGGCCGCCGCCGGCTCGGCTTCGCCGGCGGCGAGGAAGCGCGGCGATTCGGCGCGCGCGAGGAACGCGATCTGCGCCGCGAACTTGGCGACGCGACGCGCATCGTCGGCATCACCGCCGGTGAACAGCAGCGGGATCGCCTTGCTCGGCGCGATGTTCATTTCTCCGCGAATGCGGCGCACGCCCATCAGCACGTCCTTCAGCCACTGCACTTCGGCAGCCGCGGTCGGATCGACCGCGATGTCGCTTGCCTGCGGATAGCGCTGGGTGGCGATGAACTGGCCGGCGGCATGGCCGAGTTTCGGCGACACGTGCTGCCAGATCTCCTCGGTCACGAACGGGATCAGCGGATGCAGCGCGCGCAGCACGGTCTCGAGCACGTACAGCAGGGTGTGGCGCGTCGAGTCCGCGGCCGCGGCGTCGTCGCCGGCCAGCGCCGGCTTGGCGAGTTCGAGGAACCAGTCGCAGTATTCGTTCCAGGTGAACTCGTACAGCGCTTGCGAGGCCAGGTCGAAGCGATAGTCGGCAAGCTGCGCGTGCACGCTGTCGATGGTCGCGGCCAGGCGCGACAGGATCCAGCGCTCGGGCTCCGTTTTCGCAACCGGGGTCGCGGCCAGGTCCGCTCCCACAGCGAAGGACTCGGTGTTCATCAACACGAACCGCGCCGCATTCCACAGCTTGTTGCAGAAGTTCTTGTAACCCTCGCAACGGTTGAAGTCGAACTTGATGTCGCGACCATGCGAGGCGAGCGAGGCGAAGGTGAAGCGCAGCGCATCGGCGCCGACGGCGGTGATGCCTTCCGGGAATTCCTTGCGCGTGGCCGCTTCGATCTTGGGGGCATCCTTCGGCTGCATCAGGCCCGAGGTGCGCTTGGCGATCAGGTCGGCGAGCGAGATGCCGTCGATCAGATCCAGCGGATCGAGCACATTGCCCTTCGACTTGGACATCTTGTTGCCGTCGCGGTCGCGCACCAGCCCGGTGATGTAGACGTGCTTGAACGGCACCTGGCCGGTGAAGTGGTCGGTCATCATGATCATCCGGGCGACCCAGAAGAAGATGATGTCGAAGCCGGTGACCAGCACCGAGGTCGGCAGGAAGGTGTCGAAGCCGTATTGCTGCATCGCATCCGCATCCGGCCAGCCCAGCGTCGAATGCGACCACAGCGCCGAGCTGAACCAGGTTTCGAGCACGTCGTCGTCGCGCTTCAGTTCGCCGTCATAGCCGGCCGCCGCGGCCTGCGCCTTCGCGGCCGCCTCGTCGCGCGCGACGAAGATCTCGCCACCCCTGCCATACCACGCCGGAATGCGATGGCCCCACCACAACTGGCGCGAGATGCACCAGTCCTGGATGTTGCCGAGCCAGTGGCGATAGGTGTTGATCCAGTTCTCCGGCACGAACTTCACGCTGCCGTTTTCGACCAGCTCCAGTCCGCGCGCAGCCAGGCCATCCATCTTCACGAACCACTGGTAAGTGAGATAGGGCTCGATCACCTGGCCGGTGCGGTCGCCTCTGGGCACCTGCAGCTTGTGCGCCTTTTCCTCGACCAGCAGCTCGGCTGCAGTCAGGTCGGCGAGCACGGCCTTGCGCGCGACATACCGGTCGAGCCCGCGATACTTGGCCGGGGCGTTGTCGTTGACGGTCGCATCAGGTTTGAAGATGTTGATCATCGGCAGGCTGTGGCGCTTGCCGATCTCGTAGTCGTTGAAATCATGCGCCGGCGTGATCTTGACGCAGCCGGTACCGAACTCCTTGTCGACGTAGGCATCGGCGATGATCGGAATTTCGCGGTCGGTCAGCGGCAGTTTCAGCAGCTTGCCGATCAGGTGCGTGTAGCGCTCGTCTTCCGGATTCACCGCAACGGCAACGTCACCGAGCATGGTTTCCGGGCGCGTGGTCGCGACCACCAGCTGGCCCGAGCCATCGGCGAGCGGATACGCGATCGACCAGAGCTTGCCGTGCTCCTCCTCGCTGACCACTTCCAGATCGGAGATCGCGGTGAGCAGCACCGGATCCCAGTTCACCAGGCGCTGGCCGCGGTAGATCAGGCCTTGCTCGTGCAGGCGCACGAAGGTTTCGACGACGGCCTTCGACAGGCCTTCGTCCATCGTGAAGCGTTCGCGCGACCAGTCGCCGCTGACGCCCATGCGCCGCATCTGGCGGCTGATCGTGCTGCCGGATTCTTCCTTCCACTGCCAGACACGTTCGACGAACTGCTCGCGGCCGAGCGCATTGCGGGTCTGGCCTTCGCGCTCGAGCAGGCGGCTGACCACCATCTCGGTCGCGATGCCGGCGTGGTCGGTGCCGAGCTGCCACAGGGTGCGCTTGCCGCACATGCGCTGGTAGCGGATCAGCGTGTCCATGATCGTGTGCTGGAACGCGTGGCCCATGTGCAGGGTGCCGGTCACGTTCGGCGGCGGCAGCATGATCGTGTACGGCTCGCCGTCGCCGCTCGGCGCGAAGTAGCCGCTGGCTTCCCACTGCGGGTACCAACGCGACTCGATGTCCCTGGGATCAAAGCTCTTGTCCATGCATGACTCCACTGCGTCGCGACCGCGCCGCAACGATTGAATGAGAACTGGAAGGGCCGTGAAACCGCGGCCGAAGGCCGGCTAGGCTAGCACGGACGCCGCCTGCAGCCGATCAGTCGAAGCGCTGGTCGGCGTCGCGGCGCAGTCCGAAAAGCACGTAGCCATGCGACTCGCCGAAGCGCTGCGCATGGTGCCCGAGCGCCAGCGCCGTGGACGCGAACGCGGCGTAGCGTTGCGGCCGCACCAGGTACAGGCGCTGGCCTTCGGACTCCTTGAACTCGTCGGACAGGACCTGGTCGTAGCGCGGGTCCGCGCTCGGTGCCATGCCGATCCACTCGGTCTCGACCCCCAGGTAGAAGCCGAGTCCGTAGCGCGGCACCTCGTCGATGAACACCACCTCTCCCGGCGCGAATGGCACCACCCGCACGATCTCGGCCGCGAACGCGCGCATGTCCTTGTCGTTGTGCAACTGCGCCGCCCCGGCCTTGACCAGCACCAGCAGCAGCGCGGTCGCCGGCAGCCAGGCCAGTCGCCGCGCCAGGCGATGCGGCTGGTCCAGCCAGGACCTCGCCAGCACCAGCGCCAGCGCCGGAAACAGCGGCAGCAGGTACAGCGGCAGACGCGAGCGCGCGAACAGGAACACCAGCAGCGGCAGCCCGATCCAGCACGCGAGCAGCTTCGCTTCGGGCGTCAGCGCCGACCAGCGCGCACGCGTCCACGGCCCATCGCGCCAGCGTGAGGCAAGCCCGGGCAACCACGGCAACGCGCCGAGCAACAGGGTCGGAGCGTAGACGTAGAACCCGCCCCACCACTGCGGAAAGCGGTCGTGTTCGGAAGACGCCACGCGCGCCACCACTTCCTCGCGCAGCAGGTAGCCGATCAGTCCTGGATTGCGCAGCGCGACCAGCAGATACCAGCCGAGGCCAAGCAGCACGAAGACGAGCAGGCCACGCGGGTCGAACAACTGGCGGGTGCGGCACTGCGCCCGGCTCGCATCGAACACCAGGATCGCCAGCAGCGGCAACAGCCCCGGCGGGCCCTTGGTCACGAACGCGAGCCCGAAGCCGGCCCACATCAGCACGACCCAGGGCCACACCCGATGCACGGTCGAAAGCGGCCAGCGCGCACCGACATAGCCGAACACGCCGAGCGTGGTCATCAATGTCAGCAGCGTGTCGGTGGTGACCAGATTGGCCGCGAGGAACGGCAGCAGCGTGGTCGCATGGATCGCTGCCGGCAGCCCCGGCAAGGCGGGCGTCAGGCGCCGCCCGATGCCAAACAGCAGGCCAACGGTCAGCGCAAAGGCCAATGCGTGCGGCGCGCGCACCGCCCATTCGCTGTGGCCGATGACCGACACGCCGGCGGCGATCGCCCAGTAGGTCATCGGCGGCTTGGTCGGGTGCAGATGGTGGTGGTGGCGGCGCGGCGTGATGAAGTCGCCGCTGCGCAACATCTCCATCGCCACCTGGGTGTAGCGCCCCTCGTCCGGCTCCCACAGCCCGCGCGAGCCCTGGAACGCGAAGCCGAGCAGCAGCGCCAGCGCAAGGATCGGCCAGAACGACCGCAGCAGGCGCAGTAGGAGGGATCGTTCCGGCACTGCGGGCGGAATCGGGCGGTGGACGGGAAAGGACATGCGCGAAGGACGGCTGGCGGGCGCCAAGCCTATCGGGGACTTTGCTAACCGCGCGTTAGACCGGCGCCGGCAGCCGCTAAACTGCCGGCTTTCCGGCGCAGGAGTGGACGATGGCCATGCAGTACCCCGAGCAGATCTGGTTCAACGGCCGCATCATGAACTGGCGCGATGCCACCGTGCATGTGATGGCGCACGCGATCCACTACGGCTCCTCGGTGTTCGAGGGCATCCGCGCCTACGACACGCCGAACGGTCCGGCGGTATTCCGCCTGACCGACCACATGAAGCGCCTGTACCAGTCGGCGAAGATCTACGACCTGCCGATTCCCTACACGCTGGATGAACTGATCCAGGGCACGCGCGACGTGATCCGCGCCAATGGTCTTGGCAAGTGCTACATCCGCCCGGTCGCGTTCCGCGGGCTTGGCGGCTTCGGGCTCTCGGCCGACTGCCCGACCGATGTCGCGATCGGTGCCTGGCCGATGGGCGAATACCTCGGCCACGCGGTCACCGAAACCGGCATCGACGCGATGGTGTCGAGCTGGCAACGCTTCGCGCCGAACACCATTCCGGCCGGGGCCAAGGCCGGCGGCAACTACCTGAGCGGCCAGCTGATCGCACGCGAAGCGCGCCGGCTCGGATTCGGCGAGGGCATCGCGCTGGCCAGCACCGGCCTGCTCTCGGAAGGCGCCGGCGAGAACCTGTTCCTGGTGATGAATGGCGAACTGCACACTACGCCGGTCTCTGCGGCACTGCTCAACGGCATCACCCGCAACACCATCATCAGCCTCGCGAAAGCCGCAGGCATGACCGTGGTCGAGCGCGACCTGCCGCGCGAATACCTGTACCTGTGCGACGAGCTGTTCATGTGCGGCACCGCGGCCGAGATCACGCCGATCAAGACCGTGGATGGCAAGCCGGTCGGCAATGGCCAGCGCGGCCCGATCACCGCGCAGATCCAGAGCCGCTATTTCGGCCTGGTCGGCGGCACCGAGCCGGACCCGCACGGCTGGCGCGAGATGGTGTGATCCCACGCCGGCGCAACAATTTGCGTCCGGCTTGATCCAGATCATGGCGCCATCCGCCCGGGCGGCGCTTCGGTACCGCGCGTTCGTGGCGAATGGTGACGGAGCAGCAGTCCGTCGCGATTGCGTCCACGGCACCCACCGCGCTGTCCGAGGGAGCCGCCATGACCACCGATCCGAAGCAGGACCAGCCCGCGCGTTCGCGCGTCGTCGCCGCACTGATGATTGCGCTCGCCGGCTGCGGACTGACGCAGGCCGCCGAGTTCGTCTACCAGGGCCAGCTCGATGACCGCGGCGCACCCGCGAACGGTCGCTACGACCTGCGCATTGCCGCGTTCGGCGACGCGCGATCGGCCCAGGCACTGACCGCGCCGATCACCTTCGGCGACATCGAGGTGAAGGACGGCCGCTTCGAGCTGCGTTTCGACGCCGCGCTCGCGAACGCGCCCGAGACCTGGCTCGAAGTCGCGGTACGCGATGCCGGTACCGGCGATTTCGCAACCCTCCCCGGCCGCAGCAAGGCAATCCGTGCGCCGCTGATCGGCGCCTGCTGGAGCAGCACCGGCGATGCCGGAACCACTGCCGGCAATTTCCTCGGCACCACCGACGCGCAACCGCTGGTGCTGCGCACCGCGAACCTGCAGAGCCTGCGCATCGAGCCGAGCGCCATCACCGACGCCAACGGCCCGATCACCGCAAACCTGATCGCCGGCAGCAGCGTCAATGGCGTGACCGCCGGCGTGCGCGGCGCGACCATCGCTGGCGGCGGCGTGCCCACCGGCGACAGCGATCCATCGGTGATCTTCGAGGACCCGAACCTGGTCACCGACAGTTACGGCAGCATCGGCGGCGGCTGGGCCAACCGCACCGGCAACGGCGACGGCGACCCGCAATCGCATTTCGCCGACACCATCGCCGGCGGCGTCGGCAACGTCGCCACCGGCAGTGTCAGCAGTGTCGGTGGCGGGCTGCGCAACACCGCGAGCGGCTTTTACAGCAGCGTGGGCGGCGGCGTGACCAACACCGCGAGCGGCAACTCGAGCTCCGTCGCCGGCGGCAACGGCAACTGCGCTGGCGGCGACTATTCGTTCGCCGGCGGGCGCTATGCCAAGGTACGCCCGGGATCGAGTTCCGGAGCGGTCGGGTACGGCTGCATGGGAATACCCGGCTCCGGCGACGCCGACGGCGACGCCGGCACCTTCGTCTGGGGCGCGGGTGCGGGCGCGGATTTCCTCTCCACTGGCGACAACCAGTTCCTGGTTCGCGCCCAGGGCGGCATGGCGTTGAACGCACCGCCGCCGCACGGCGACGTCGAATTGACCATCACCGCCGATGCCGATGGCGCCGACTACGGCAATCTGTGGCTGAAGCCGCGCGCGGCGAGCAACCGCGGCATCCTGCTGACCGCGGGCGACGGCAGCGGAGCGAACGACGCCGGTTTCTACATCGACCACTACAACGGCAGCCTGATGGGTCGCCGCGTGGAGCTGCTGAACAGCGGCGTTGTCACGATCCGCTCGAACATCACCGGAACCTCGAGCGGCGTGACCATGGCCGCCGGCGCCGGCTCCTGGAGTTCGATCTCGGACCGCAGGCTGAAGACCGCGATCCGACCGGTCGACGTGCGCGCCATGCTCGATCGGGTGCTGGCGCTGCCGCTGACGAGTTGGAGCTACGCCGCACAGGATGCGTCCATCCGCCACGTCGGCCCGATGGCGCAGGACTTCCGGGCGCAGTTCGCCCTTGGCGAGAACGACACCACGATCAGCACCGTCGATGCCGACGGTGTCGCGCTCGCCGCGATCCAGGGCCTGAACGCGAAGCTGGAAACCGAGAATGCAGCCAAGGACGCCGAGATCGCGTCGCTGCGCGCGAAGTTGCAGGCGCTCGAGTCCCGTCTCGATGCGCTCGCCGGCAAGACGCGCTGACCGCATCCGCAGGAGGAGCAACCCGATGTCGCCGCTGCTGAACTCCCGATCCTTTGCATTCGCGCTGCTCGCGGCACTGGCGCCGACGACGCAAGCGGCCGAGTTCGTCTACCAGGGCCAGCTCGATGATCGCGGCGCACCCGCGAATGGCCGTTACGACCTGCGCATCGCCGCGTTCGGCGAGGCGCAATCGGCCCAGCCACTGACCGCGCCGATCACCTTCCGCGATGTCGCAGTGAAGGATGGCCGCTTCGAGCTGCGCTTCGATGCCGCGCTCGCGAACGCACCCGAGACCTGGCTCGAAGTCGCGGTGCGCGATGCCGGTGCCCGTGAGTTCGCGACCGTTGCGGGCCGCAGCAAGGCGATCCGTGCGCCGCTGATCGGCGCCTGCTGGAGCAGCACCGGCGATGCCGGAACCAACCCCGCGACGAACTTCCTCGGCACCAGCGATGCGCAACCGCTGGTGCTGCGTACCGCCAACGTGCAGAGCCTGCGCATCGAGCCTTCCGCGCAGACCTTCGGCGGCAGTCCGATCACCGCCAACGTGATCGCCGGATCGAGCGCCAACGGCGTGACCGCGGGCGTGCGCGGCGCGACCATCGCCGGCGGCGGCGTGCCGAGCGGCAACAGCGATCCCGACCTGGCCGGCGAATCCCCCAACGCCGTGGCCGACCACTTCGGCACGGTGAGTGGCGGTTACGCCAACACCGCCGGTGATGCGGCGGGCACGCTCGCAGATCGGGCGTTCGCGACCGTCGGCGGCGGTTCCGTCAATCTGGCGCGCGGCGCCTCCAGCACCATCGGCGGCGGCGAGCAAAACACTGCCAGCGGCTTCTACAGCGCGATCGCCGGCGGCAGCCAGAACTTCGCCTGGGGCCACTACAGCAGCGTCGGCGGTGGTTACGACAACAGCGCCGGCGCCGACTTCGCGACCGTTCCCGGCGGAGACCGCAATTGTGCCGGCGGCGGCGCTTCATGGGCCGGCGGAAGCCGCGCCAAGGTGCGTCCGAGCATCTTGGCAGTCGGCCTGGGCAACAGCTGCGATGGGTTGCCGACGAACGGCATCAGCGGCGACGAGGGCACCTTCCTGTGGGCAGACCACCAGGCCGCCGATGTCGTGTCCACCGGCCCCAACCAGTTCCTGGTGCGCGCATCCGGCGGCATCTGGCTCGGCACCCACAGCGCGCCGTCGATTCCCGCGGGTCGCTTCCTGAACACTTCGACCGGCGGCTACCTGAGCAGCGGCGGCGTCTGGACCGACGCTTCGTCGCGCACGCTCAAGACCGGCTTCGCGCCGGTCGATGCCGAGGACGTGCTCGATCGCGTGCTGGCCTTGCCGATCAGCGAGTGGTCGTACCGGGTCGCGCCGCAGGTGCGCCACCTCGGCCCGGTGGCCGAGGACTTCCACTCGGCGTTTGGCCTTGGCGAAGGCGCGATGCATGTCGCCAGCCTCGACAGCGCCGGCGTCGCGCTGGCCGCAATCCAGGGCCTGAACGCCAGGCTCGAATCCGAAAACGCCGCGTTGCGCGCCGAACTTGCCGCGCTGCGCACCCTGGTCGAACAAGCACTCGCGGAGGACCGCTGACATGCGCAAGCACGCACTCGCCACGCTCGCACTGACGCTTGCCACCTGGACCGTGCAGGCAGCGGTGGCCGATGAAGCCACCGCGCGTTTTCGCCTGCGCGGCGAACTGAAGCCCGCGGCCAGCAGCAGCGACGGACGCTTCACGCTGCAGGGAACGGCGCGGGTGACGCCGACGCAGGGCAGCGACGAGGGCCGCTTCGTCCTGAAGTCGACCAACGCCAGCTGCAACCCGCTCGACTTTTCGATTTTCGCCGACGGCTTCGAGGGCCCCTGAGCCGCGACATCCACTCGACTGGAGCACTGCCATGAACCGCACCGCGCTTTCGATCCTGCTGCTCGCCCTGTGCACGCCGGCGCTGCCGGCCCTGGCCAGCGAGTTCATCTACCAGGGCCAGCTCGATGATCGCGGCGCACCCGCGAACGGCCGCTACGACCTGCGCATCACCGCGTTCGATGACGAGAAAACCGCCGCACCACAGGCGGCGCCGGTCACCTTCCGCGATGTCGAAGTGAAGGATGGCCGCTTCGAGCTGCGCTTCGACGCAGCACTCGCCAACACGCGCGAGACCTGGCTCGAAGTCGCGGTGCGCGATGCCGGTGGTGCCCGCTTCAGCACGATCCCGGGCCGCAGCAAGGCCATCGCGGCGCCGCTGATCGGCGCCTGCTGGAGCAGCGCCGGCGACACCGGCAGCAACCCGACCACAAACTTCCTCGGCACCACCGATGCGCAACCACTGGTGCTGCGCACCGCCAACGTGCAAAGCCTGCGCATTGAGCCCAGCGCGGAGCTGTTCGGCGGCAGCCCGATCACCGCCAACGTGATTGCCGGCAGCCGTGCCAATGTCGTCAGCGCCGGCGTCCGTGGCGCGACCATCGCTGGCGGCGGCACGCCGAGCGGCGCACCTGACCCGGACTACGGACCGGGATCACCGAACTTGGTGACCGACAGCTATGGCAGCATCCTCGGTGGCTTCGGCAACCAGGCCGGCGATGGCGCCGGCGGCACCACCAACCGTGGCTTCGCCACCGTCGGTGGCGGCCTCGGCAACCTTGCTACCGGTGGCTGGAGCACCATCGCCGGCGGGGAGGCCAACAGCGCCGGGTGGTACGGCGGCGTCGGGGGTGGATCTTTCAACGTTGCCAGCGGGTACTACAGCAGCGTCGGTGGCGGCAGCGGAAACGTCGCGAGCGGGGATCAGAGTAGCGTCTTGGGCGGTGATAGAAACTCTGCCGGCGGCCTGGCCAGTACCGTGTCCGGCGGCGGACAGAACGTTGCCAACGGCAATTACGGCTCGGTGTCTGGCGGCCGGTACAACGCTGCCTCTGCCGGCGCCAGCACGGTGCCGGGTGGAAGCAGGAACTGCGCCGGTGCCGAGCTCTCTCTTGCTGCCGGCCATCGCGCCAAGGCGCGGCCAGCAACCGACCCGAATGACGGTGGTCCTTGCGATGGCCTGACCAGCTATCCGAGCGGCTACGGCGACCGCGGCAGCTTCATCTGGGCGGACTTTCAGGACGCGGATTTCGAGACCTCCGGCCCCAACCAGTTCCTGGTGCGCGCGGGTGGCGGCGTCGGCATCAACACCAACAACCTGCCCGTCGCCGTCGACCTGGCGCTGACCTCGCGCTCGGGCAATGCCGACCTGTGGATGCGACCGGATGGCCAGGCGAACGGCATCAACTTCGCCGCCTGGGGCGACGCCACGCAGGCGGCGCTGTACATCGCCCGCTTCGATGGCATCAGCTACACCGACTACGCGCTGTGGCAGAGCGACGGGCGCCTGCGCGTATTCTTCGACAATCCGATCAAGCCCACCTCCGGCGGCTGGGCCGCGCCTTCGGACGCGCGGCTGAAGCAAGACATCGAGCCGCTGCAACACAGCCTCGACCGCCTGCTGGCGCTGCGCGGCGTGCGCTACGCCTATCGCACCGACGCGCCGAACGGCTACTTCACTCCCGGCACCCACACCGGATTCGTCGCGCAGGAAGTGGAAGCGGTGTTCCCGGAGTGGCTGAGCAACGACGCCGATGGCTACAAGCTGGTGGCACCGCAAGGCTTCGAGGCACTCGCGGTGGAGGCGCTGCGCGAACTGCGCGACCGCGGCCTGGACGCCGATGCCGCGCAGGCCGAGCGCATCGCCGTGCTCGAACGCGAGAACGCCAAACTGCACGCGGCACTCGCGACGCTGGCCGCAGAACAGGCGCGCGCCCTCGCCGAACTGCGCGCGGCACTGCGCCCTGCCCCGCCGTCCGAGTCTCTGGCAAACTCGCACCGAGGCGACTGAGGCGGGTCGCCGCAGCCATCGCCATACCTTGGGGGAATCGCCATGCAACCGCTGCGTGCACCATTCGCGCTCGTGCGACGTCGTCGAGCCGATCGCCGCTGCCTGCCCTGGCTGCTGCTGATGCTCGGCATCGGCAGCGCGAGCGCCGGCAACACCCGCGTCAGCGTCGCCTCCGATGGCAGCGAGGGCAACAACCACGCCGGCCAGGCGCTGATCTCCGCGAATGGCCGCTTCGTCGCGTTCGACTCCTCGGCGAGCAACCTGGTCGGCAACGACACCAACAACGCCTGGGACGTGTTCGTGCACGACCGCCAGACGCACCAGACCACGCGCGTCTCGGTCGCGAGCGACGGCCGCGAGGCCAACGCCGACGCCCGCAACCAGTCCGAGCGAGCGCCGGCGATCTCGGCCGACGGCCGCTTCGTCGCGTTCCGTTCCGCCGCCGACAACCTGGTCAGCGGCGACACCAACCAGTCCTTCGACGTGTTCGTGCACGACCGCCAGAGCGCGCAGACGACGCGCGTCAGCGTCGGCAGCGGCGGCATCGAGGGCGACGACCACTCGAGCTTCTTCTCCGACATCGCGATCTCCGCCGACGGCCGTTACGTCGTGTTCGAGAGCGGGGCGACCAACTGGATTGCACCCGACACCAATGGCAACGACATCTACCGCCACGACCGCCAGAGCGGCCAGACCATCCGCGTCAGCCAGTCTTCCGCCGGGGTGCAGGCGAACCAGGGCTGCCTCGGCCCGGCGATGAGTGCCGATGGCCGCTACATCGCGTTCCGTTCCTATGCCGACAACCTGGTCAGCGGCGATGTCGGCGGACTGCAGGACGTGTTCGTGCACGACGTCCAGACCGGCACCACGATCCGCGCCAGCGTCGGCGTCGGTGGCGTCGAGGGCAACGACGACAGCAGCGACGACGTCGCGCTGTCCGGAAGCGGCCGCGTCCTCGCCTGGGTTTCCTCCGCGAACAACCTGGTCGCCAACGACAACAACAACCGCGCCGACGTGTTCGTGCGCGACCTCGACGCCGGCACCACCACCCGCGTCAGCGTCGACAGCAGCGGCGTCGAGGCGAACGACTTCTCGTCGCAACCGGCCCTGTCCTTCGACGGCCGCTACGTCGCGTTCTGGTCGCAGGCCAGCAACCTGGTCGCCGGCGACGGCAACGACTGGGACGTGTTCGTGCACGACCGCAGCACCGGCGTCACCCGCCTGATGTCGGTCGGCGTCGGCGGCGCCGCCGCCGGCGGCCTGGTGCCGACGCTGAGCGGCGACGGCTTCTGGATCGCCTTCAGCTCCGACTCGACCAACCTGGTCGCCAGCGACGGCAACCTCGCCACCGACATCTTCGTCACCCCGGGCGTGCCGCAACTGTTCGGCGACGGCTTCGAGGGGCCCTGAGCAACGCCCGAGCTCGGTAGCGGGGGTGCATGCGCGTTGCGCAACGCTCGTGAATGCTGATCGGCCGTCCCCCGCGCCGCTTGCCTGAGCGTAGCGCGCGGCGTCTGGCGCCATGCCTCGGCACGGCTTTGCGAAAGTTGCAGGTGCCTTGGCGGGATCGTGCCCGCCGCTCCGTATCCAAAGTGAGGGCCCACTTCGGGCCGATCGGAGCCGCACCATGCCGCGACCTCACCGCAACACGATTCCGCCGCGAGCCCGCCCGCGGCGATGGCTGCTGATCTGCACGCTGGCGGCTGCCGGCACCGCCATGGCGGGAGGGCGATTCAGCGTCGACTCGCACACCGTCGATGGCGGTGGCAGCCACAGCCAGGGCAGCCGTTTCAGCGTCGAGGGCACGATCGGCCAGCCCGACGCCGGCCCTGCCCACGACGGCGCGCGCTTCTCGGTAACCGGCGGCTTCTGGCAAGCCCAGGCCACGCCGCCGGTGTCCAACGTCATTTTCAGCAACGGTTTCGAGGATTGACCATGAACAAGATGCTCGCAGTACTCGCGTTCCTCGCCCTGCCCCTGTGCAGCCCTTCCGCCCACGCCGAAGACGTCGGCGACGGCTTCACCTACCAGGGCCGTCTGCAAGACAACGGCACGCCGGCCAATGGCCTCTACGACCTGAGCTTCACCCTGCACGACGTACCCACGGGCCTCGGGACGATCGTGATCGATCCGGTACAGCTCGACGACGTTCCGGTGGAGAACGGCATCTTCAGCGTCACCCTCGACTTCGGCGGCGGGCTGTTCAATGGCCAACGTCGATGGCTGGAAATCAGCGTGCGCGAAGGCGCATCAATCGGCGCCTACGAAACCCTGGCCGGCCGCCAGGAACTGACCCCGGCGCCCTACGCCTTGTACGCACTCAGCGGCAATCCCGGCCCGGCCGGTCCGACCGGTGCGACGGGTCCGCAAGGCCCGACCGGCCCCACGGGTGCCACCGGCCCGCAGGGCCCCGCAGGTCCAACCGGGATCGTCTCGATCGCTACGACCTCTGGCCAAATCAATGCCCTCGTTGCCGGCGGCGGCAACGCACCCTGGGTATTTGCCGGGCCCTACACCACGGTGACGGTTCAGGCCGGGCAACGCATCACCGGCTCCGGCGTCGGCGTGTTCGGGCACAACGATGTGAGCAGCACGGTTCCCGTGTCGTTCGGCCTGTGCATCAGCTACAACAACGGCGCGACTCTCAACGAGTTCTTTTCGAGCACCTACACCGACGGCACGGTGCTGGCAAATCCGCTGAAGACAGCACTGTCCGCGGCCGCAAGCATGGTGGCGCCGAGTTCAGGCACCTTCCGTGTCGGCTACTGCATCAAGAACAGGTCGACTTCCATCAACCTGAGCGTCAACGACTTCGTCAACGCCTGGTTCATGGTCAGCAACTGAGCGGACGCGATCGGCGAGGCGGGCGCCCGCCACGTCAGCCGAAGCGCAGCGTCGCGACTGCACCACGGGTCTCGCCGGGGGCGAGCGAGACGTGCCAGCCGTAGAGTTCGCACAGGCGCTTGACGATGGCGAGCCCGAGCCCGGCGCCCTTGCCGCCGGCGCCGTCGCCGCGCACGCCGCGGGTGAACAGGCGCTCGGCGTCCTTGGCATCGATGCCGGGGCCTTCGTCCTCGACGCGCACTTCGTTGCCATCCAACACCACGCGGATCTCGCCCTGCGGGGTGTAGCGGATGGCGTTGCCGATCAGGTTCGACAAGGCCACCGCGAGCACCGCCGACGGCGCGTCGACGCTGGTCGCGGAAGACTCCGGCCGCGCCTGCACGATGCGCAACTCCACCGGCTTGCTGCCGATCTGCGCGCGCTGGGTCTCGACCACCTGCTCGACCACACCGGCGACATCGGTCGACTCGGAGTGCGCCGGCAACTGGCGCTCGTTGCGCGACAGCAGCAACAGCGCCTCGATCAATTCGTTCGACTGGCGCGCGGCGCGGTCAATGCGCAGCAACCGCTGCCGGGTCTTCTCGGGCAGGTCGTTCTGCGACAGCAGCAGCTCGGCGGCACCGCGGATCACCGCGACCGGCGTGCGCAACTCGTGCGAGACATCGGCGTTGAACTCGCGGTCGCGGATCACCAGCTCGGTCAGCTTGCCTGCGTAGTCGTCGAGCGTTGCCGCCAGTTGTCCGACCTCGTCGTTGGCAAAATGCGGTGCCAGTTCGGCGACGCCGCCACCCTTGCCGAATTGCGCCAGCAGCTCGGCCAGGTCGGCGACCGGGCGCATCACCCGCGATGCCGACCAGAACGCGATCAGTGCCGAGAGTCCGGCAAACACCACGACCACGACCACCAGCCCCCAGGTCAGCCGGTTGCGCAGGCGCAGCTCGTGCGAGATGTCGTATTGCAGGAAGTACCAGGTGCCGCCGGTCTTGCGCACCGCCAGCTTGTAGGCCACCGGCCCGCCGCTCTGGGTGTCGTCGGTGATGGTGTGCACGCCATCGGGCAAGTCGCGCCACTTCATCGGCACATTGGCGCGCTTGCGCTCGCTGAACGAGAAGCCCTCGATGCGCGAGAACGCCGGCTGCGCGTCCGGGTCGTTTTCCAGTGCGCGCGCATGATTCTCCAGCTCGAAGCTGAGCTGGCGCCCGATCAGCTGGTCTTCGAGATAGCCGCGCAGCAACACCGCCGACACCGCGAACGCCGCGGTGAGCAGGCTGCCGAACAGGAAGAACGACAGGATGATGCGGCTTCTAAGCCGGCGCCGATAGCGCATCCGGATCGCTCAGGCTGTACCCGATGCCGTGCCGGGTGTGGATCAACGGCTTGCCGAACGGCTTGTCGATCGCAGCGCGCAAACCGTGGATGTGCACGCGCAGCGAATCGCTGTCGGGCAGTTCCTCGCCCCACACGCGCAGCTCCAGCTCGCGCCGCGTCACCACCGAGGGCGACGACTCCATCAGGCACTGCAGCAGCTTGAGCCCGATCGGGTTCAGGTTGATCGCCTTGCCGGCACGCGCGATCTGCAGCGTGTCGAGGTTGTAGTTCAGATCGCCCACGCTCAGCACGCGCGAACTCGGCGCGCGCCCGCGCTTGCCGAGCACGTTCAGGCGCGCCTCGATTTCCTGCAGCGCGAACGGCTTGACCATGTAGTCGTCGGCGCCGCTCTCGAAGCCGGCAAGCTTCTGGTCGAGCGCGTCGCGCGCGGTCAGCATCAGCACCGGCGTGTGCCGGTGCGACTCGGCGCGCAGGCGCTTGCACACCTGCAGCCCGTCCATGCCGGGCAGGGTGAGGTCGAGGATGATCACGTCGAACGGCTCGCGCAGCGCCAGGTTCAGGCCGCTGACGCCATCGGCCGCAAAGTCGACGACATGGCCCTTGTCGGCGAGGTAGTCGCCAAGGTTGGCGGCGAGGTCGGAATTGTCTTCGATGACCAGAATGTGCATGGGCGAAGCATAGGCTCGTGGTGGTGGCGACCGGAAGGGGCACCAAAGAAAAAGCCCGGGGAGGTTCGTGGGAACCACCCCGGGCTCAAGCTACTGCCCCGATTACCGTAATCTGCCCGCCATCCGATTGGGAGGAGTGTGTGCAGGTCTTGGTGCAGGCATCGTAGGCGCTTTCGGATTAAATCGATGTTAAGCGTGCGCGCCGCTTCGCGGGCTTCGCCTGGGCCGTCTTCTTCGGCTTCGCGGTCTTGCCCGCGCTCGCCGCACGACGCCGCTGCGCGCGCATCTCGTCCTGGTGCACGCGGCGTTCGAGATAGCCGATGATCGCGCCGGCGACATCGACGCCGGTGGCGTGCTCGATGCCTTCGAGCCCGGGCGAGGAATTCACTTCGAGCACCAGCGGCCCGCGCTTCGAGCGCAACAGGTCGACGCCGGCGATGCCGAGGCCCATCACCGCGGCGGCGCGGATCGCGGCATCGGACTCGGCCTCGCTCAGCGTGGTCGCTTCGGCGCTGCCGCCGCGATGCAGGTTGGAACGGAACTCGCCGGCCTTGGCCTGGCGCCGCATCGACGCGATCACCTTGCCGCCGACGACAAAGCAGCGCACGTCCGCGCCCTTCGACTCGGCGATGTATTCCTGCACCAGGAAGTTCGCGTACAGGCCGCGGAAGGCTTCGATCACCGAGCGCGATCCGGTGATCTTCTCGGCCAGCACCACGCCCTGGCCCTGCGCGCCCTCGACCAGCTTGATCACGTGCGGCGGCTTGCCGAGCATGGCCAGCAGGTCGGTGGTGTCGTCCGGGTTGTCGCCGAATACCGTGCTCGGCAGGCCGAGCCCCTGCTGCGCCAGCATCTGCAGGCAACGCAGCTTGTCGCGCGCGCGCAGCACCGGGTCGGACTTGTTCGGCGTGAACACGCCCATCATCTCGAACTGGCGCAGCACCGCGGTGCCATAGCGCGTGATCGAGGCGCCGATGCGTGGGATCACCGCGTCGAAGCGGCTCAGGTCGCGGCCCTTGTAGTGCATCTCGAAGCGCCCGGCGTCGATGCGCATGTAGCAGCGCAGCGGATCGAGCACGCGCACGCTGTGGTGACGCTCGCGCGCGGCCTCGACCAGCCGGTGCGTCGAATACAGGCGGCTGTTGCGCGAGAGGATCGCGATCTTCATTCAGGCCCACCCTGTTTGCGTTTGCGGCGACGCGGCTTGTCGCCGAGCACGAACGAGCGCTCGGGATCGACGACGATGCGTCCGGCCATCGCGGTGCGACCGAGCAGCATCGGGAACATCATGCCATGGCGGTTGGTCAGATTGGTTTCGATCTCGAACACCTCGTCGCCGACACGCACGCGGGTGCGGATGAACGGGCGCAGTGCCGAGCGCCCGCCGGAGTCGGTGACCGTGCGCCGGTCCGCAAGCGGCGCCTCGAACCAGCGCGCGCGACGCCCCGAGCGCGTCTTCGGGTCGAGCGCGAAACGCACCCACGCCGCCTCGTCGCGCACGAACTCCTCGATCGCCTCGACGTGCAGACTGGAAGATCGCGCACCACTGTCGAGCTTGGCCTTGATCGCGCGCACGCCGAAGTCGGGCAGCGCCAGCCACTCGCGCCAACCGAGCATGCGGCGCGGGCGCACGTCCGGTGCTGCACTGGAATCGGATGCTGCGGCAATGGGCACGGCGCCGGCGCCTTGGACACGGGCCGGCACCTTCGCGCGCGCCGCGGCTGCCGTCAATCGCCGCGGCGGGTGACGCAGGTCAAGCGCTGCCGGTGCCCGCCTTGAATTCGCTTGCAGCGGATGCAACCTTCCGCGCAGCCACCAAGGACCGCCGTGAGCCAAGTCCCCGAGGAGCCCAACGACTGGCCCGCGCCGCCGCAGCGGGTGCGCGACCAGCTGTGCCTGATCGTGCTCGGTTGTGCGCTGGCCTCGCCGCAGCGCGACTACCAGATGCGCATCGTGCGCCATCGCCTCTCGGTGCTCTGCGTGCTGGTGGCGAGCGGGTTGCTGGCGTGGATTCCGGTCGACCTGCAGGCATTGCCCGGCGCCGCCGCGCAACCGATCGCGCTGCTGCGCGCCGCGCTGGCGCTGCTGCTGCTCGGCGCGGCCTGGGTGCATCGCGATGGCGCGCGCCTCAAGCCGCCGGCGTATCCGGCACTGGCGCTGTTCGTGTTCATCCAGTGCGCGGCGTTCGCGCTGATGCAGCGCCACGTGCCCGCGGACGCCCCGGCGCTGCTGCGCCTGGGCTATGGGCTGTTCCCGTTCGTGGTCGGTGCCCAGCTCGCGATCTTCCCGCTGCCGATCATCGCCACCGCGGCGCTGTCGCTGCCGGTGTTCCTGCTGGTGCTGCTGCCCGGCGCGATCGTGCCGTTCGCGGCCGAGCTCTCCCCGCTCGGCAGCCTGTGGTTGCTGAGCCTGATCGTGATCGTCGCGTCCTGGGCCGGGGCGTCGCAGCTGGCGCTGCTGCAGGGACTGCTGCAGGCGCGCAGCGACGCCGCCCACGACGTGCTCACCGGGCTCGCCAACCGGCGCATGGGCCTGGCACGGCTCGATGCCGACATCGCGCTGGTGCGGCGCATGCCGGAACCGCTCGCGGTGCTGGCGCTCGACCTCGACCACTTCAAGCGCGTCAACGACCAGCACGGCCACGCCACCGGCGACCGCGTGCTGGTGGCATTCGCGCAGGCGATGCGCGGCGAACTGCGTGCCGGCGATCTGGGTGCACGCATCGGCGGCGAGGAGTTCATCGCGATCCTGCCGGCCACCGATGCCGCGGCTGCGGCCGTGGTCGGCGAGCGCATCCGCGCCGCCAGCGCGGCGCTCGCGGTGCCCACCGACGATGGCCAGGCGGTGCGCTTCACGATCAGCGTCGGCGTCGCCAGTCTGCAACCGGGCGAGGACAGCACGCGCCTGCTGGCCCGCGCCGACGGTGGGCTCTATCGCGCCAAGTCCGAAGGCCGCAACCGCGTGGTGCGCGTGGACTGAAGCGGATTCCGCCCGGCACAAACGACGAAGCCACCCGACGGGTGGCTTCGTGCGTTTGCTGCAACAGTTCGATCAGCGTCGTTGCGTGGCGATCCAGCCTGCGCCGAGCACGCCGGCGAGCAGCGCCAGCGCTGCCCACAGCGACAGGGTCGGGACCGGGATGGTCGGGTTGGCCGCGCCGCCGAGCGCCGAAACGCCGGCATTGTTGCCGCTGTTCGGGTCGGTGGTGGTCGAACTGACCGTGGCGGTGTTGTTGATCGCACCAGCCTGCGCCACCGTGACCGTGATCGAGCAGGTCAGGCTCGCGCCATTGGCCAGCGCACCGAGGTTCCAGGTCACGGTCGGAGCCGCGTAGGTGGCGCCGCAGTTGTTCGAGACATAAGTGACCTGCGCCGGCAGCGAATCGGTGACGACCACGCCGGTGGCGCCGGCCGGGCCGGCGTTGGTCACGGTCAGGTCATAGCTGAAGCTGCTGCCGATGGTCAGGGCGGTGGCGCCCACCGCGGTCTTGGTCAGGCCGAGGTCGGCCTCGGAGGGCACACCGGCGAGCGTGATCGGGAAGCCCTGCTGGGTGGTGGTGCCGCCATCGTTGGCCGCCGCCCAGGTGCCGGCATTCGACTGCAGCGCATTGCCGGTGGTGGTCTGGCCGATGATCGTGATCGGCGGCGCCCATGGGCCGGAGCCGAGGCTGCCGGCCAACTGCCAGTCGAGCCAGTAGGTGCCTGCCGGCAGCGAGATCGACAGACCGCTCGCGGTCACCGTCATGATCGGGCGCGTGGTGCCGCCGGGCGTACCTTCGGAGTCGCGGTAGATGTTGCTGAACGAGGTCGCGGTCATGCGGTTGGTGGCGGTATCGCCGAACACGACGGCGGATCCGCCCACGCTCGGATTGCCGTTCCAGATCTGGAAGTTCAGGCCGGTGAAGGTCGAGGTGGTGGTCGAGCCGGTCTGGTAGCCGTAGACCGAGACATCGGTGATGGTCCAGCCGGACGCGGGCACGACGAAGTCGTCGGCCATGCGGAAATTCGCGCCCTGCGCGATGTTCAGCCCGAGCGTGGTCATGCTCAACGAGGTGTTCTGCAGGCGGCTGACATCGGCGCCGCCGGCGCCGGCACCCGGATGGGTGACGAGCTGCGGACGGCCGTCCTGGAGGATCGGCGAACCCAGCGGACGCATCGGCACCGTCGGTGCGACGTTGACCACCAGCGGTTCGGCCGGATTGACGGTTTCACGGTCCTGCGCGACGAGCGGCGCAGCCAGTGCGAACGAGGACGCGAACAACAGCAGGGAGCGGAACTTCATGGGCGATTCTCCAACGGGGTCGGGGGCAGGCAAAACGGCGCGCAGCATAGCGCAGTCGTGACCCACGTCACGTTCACATGAAGTACACGGATCGGCCACGGGGTGGAGCGGGTGAAGGGAATCGAACCCTCGTCAGTAGCTTGGGAAGCTACAGCTCTACCATTGAGCTACACCCGCGATCGGCGGCGATTATGGTGATTTCACCGGCCGTGGCGCAATGGCTTGGCGGAATTGCGGCGCGCACCCAGAATCGGGCCATGACGATCCGACCCCGAACCCTGCTGGCGTGGCTGGCGGCTGGCCTGTGCTGCGTGCAGGCCTGCGCCGCGGAATGGACGCCGGTCGTGAGCCCGCAGGGCCAGGTGTTTCCGTCGCTGGTACTGGCGACCGCGAACCTGCCGGCACCGATCAAGTCGCGCGCGCGGCTGCTCGGTGATCCGAACGGGCTGATCGGCGCACGCGTGGTCGCCGAGCACGATGGCCAGCGCGCGCGACTGACGGTGCACATGTCGGGCTGGCTGCGCCCCTCGACGCTGGACGTGGTGCTGCCGGCGGCGAACACGCGCTACGCGCTGTATCCGACGCTGGAGTGGGAGTTCGCGCAGCTGCGCAGCGCGCAACAGCCGATGCCGGAGACGATGAGCTTCGAGCTGCAGCTCGACGATGCGCCGGCGCAGCGCAAGGTCGAGCGCGTGCGCCTGCACTCGGTGAACGAGGCGCCGTACTTCGTGGTCGGCGAGCGCTCGAGCACCGACCTCGCCTGGATGTTCGCAGCCTACGTCGACGAGGACCATCCGCTGGTGCGCAAGATCCTCAGCGAAGCGCTGAAGACCAAGGTGGTGAAGCGCTTCGACGGCTACCAATCACGCGACCCGCGCCAGGTGATGAACCAGGTCTACGCGCTGTGGCGGGCGCTGCAGGACCGCGGCATCCGCTACAGCTCGATCACCCGCACCGGCAACGGCAAGAGCGGCGTGCTGTCGCAGCATGTGCGCTTCATCGACGACAGCTTCGGCAATGCCGAGGCCAATTGCGTCGACGGTTCGGTACTGTTCGCCTCGCTGCTGCGCAAGATCGACCTGAACCCGGCGCTGGTGATGGTGCCCGGACACATGTTCCTGGCCTTCGAGCTCACCCCGGGCGGCGAGCGCAGCTATCTGGAAACGACCCTGATCGACGACGTGCTGCCGAGCGCCGGCGACGAAGGCGACGACGCCTCGTTCGCCAGCTTCGTGCGCGCCAGCGAACGCGGCCACGCCCAGTACCAGAAAGCCCGCGTCCGCTTCGGCGACCGCAGGCAACCCGAGTACCAGATCATCGACATCGGCGCCGCCCGCGACATCGGCGTGGTACCGATCGGTGCACGCCGAAAAACGGGGTCAGAGTCGATTTCTCCGTAATCGGTGAGAAAGTCACCCTGACCCTGTTTTCCGAGAAATTGACTCTGACCCCGTTTTTCTAGCAGCCTGTTGAAAATCCCCCACGCCACGCATGGCTGTCAGGCACAAAGCTTGCGATACCTGCGCGGTTTTCCGGAACGGATGGAGCGCGATGCGCGGAGCCGATGTAACTCAGGAAGCACTGTTCACGACGGTCA
>JACPFU010000030.1 GCA_016182785.1 Lysobacterales bacterium
TCTTCGCCAGGTCGATCGCCAACACCTCGAATTTTGCCGTACGCTCTTTCATGGGCCCGCCCCTCGCTGTCGTTGGTCCTCATTGGATACCACCGTGGCGCGAATGACGCCTCGGCGAGGGGCGAGTCCATCCAATTACGCTTGGTGCGAATCCCCAACATCGCCGCATCTGTAGGGGCAACCCCCCGTGGTTGCCTGCATTCGGCACATCGTGGCGTCGTATTCTGCGGTCGGTACGCGGTAGCGCCGATTTGGCGGCAGCGCTCCGCTCTGGATGCAAGGAGACCTCGACTTGGTAGTGGATCGAGCAGCGCTGGCGGCGGTACTGCGTGGGACAGCGTGGCCCGAGGGCGATGCGGTGGCCGCGTGGTTTGCGCTGGCCGAGGCCGAGGGCGTGGCGGTGCCGTTCGCGCGCGGCGCGCTGCAACAGACGGATGCGCAGTGGCACGCACCGGCGCGTTTGGCGCTGCAGGCGGAGACGGCGCGCGAACTGCTGTTTGCGGCCAGCGAGCAGCGCGCGCTGGCGGCGTTGGCGCAGTCGGGCCTGCGCGTGCTGGTGCTGAAGGGCGCGGCGCTGGCGCGCTGGTTGTATGCCGATCCGAGCGCACGGCCGCGCGGCGATCTCGATGTGTTGTTGTCCGACCAGGCCGCCGTGCCCGACTGCACTCGTGCCTTGGCGGCGGCTGGCTATGCGGCAAGTGGTTACGCGGTGCTGCCGCCGAGTTTCGAGACCAGCCTGGTGCGTCACGGTGCGAGCATGGCCCACGTTGTCGATGTGCATTGGCGGCTGGCGAACCACATCGTGTTCGCCGACTGTTTCAGCTTCGAGGAGCTGTACGCCGACAGCGTGCCCTTGCCCGGGTTCCCGGCGCTGCGGCGGCTGTCGGCGGTGCACGCGCTGCTGCACGCCTGCCTGCACCGCGTCTCGAACCTGCGCCTGGTGGATGGCGACCGTCTGGTCTGGCTGGCCGACATCGACCTGCTGGCGCGGGTGTTCACCGCGGCGGATTGGCTGCGCTTCGAACAACTGGCGATTGAGCGCGGCGTCGCCGGGCCCTGCGCGGCGGCACTGGCCGCAAGCGCCGCTGCGTTCGCCACGCCGCTCGACGCAGCCCGCAGCGCACGCCTTGTCGCCGCAGCCGGCAACGAACGCTTCGACATGGCCCGAGCCGGCAGCGCCTGGTACTACTTCCGATGGACGCTGCGCCTGCAGCCCTGGCCGCAGCGAGCGCGCTTCCTGTGGCGCAAGGCCTTCCCCGGCTTCGACTACATGCGCGACCAGTACGGCGTGCAGCGCCCGTCGCAGTTGCCACTGGCCTACCTGCGACGAGCGCTGGTGGTGCTGCGGCGGTTTGTCGGGTAGTCGGTCGCTTGAGGCTGCTGGTTCCTCACTTCAATGCCACGAAGTCCCGTGCCTCGGCGGCGAGCGGTCGTTGTTCCAGTTCGACCCAGGCGTGCGCGCCGAAGTCCTCCCCCTGCTTGCGCACCCCAAGTTGCAGTTGCGGATCGAGTCCGCGCCGTCGCAGCAAGGTGTAGACCAGCAACGCCTGGCGCAGGCAGGTGGTGGTCAGCAGCCCGCGGCGACCGGCGATCTCCGCGAGTTCGGCGAGGCGCCGCGCGGCGGCGTATTCCGCGGCGTCGGCTGCGTGTCGCGATGCGCGCGCGCTGATGCGCTCCAGTGCGCGTCGCGTGCGCACGTAGCCGAACACCGCGAGTGCGCCATGCACCGCCGGCAGCGCCAGCACGAGCCCGAGGAATTGCGCGCGCTCGCGCCCGGTCAGCGCCAGCCAGCCGCGCAGCCGCGTGCCCATTCAGTCGATCCGGACCAGGCCGGAATCGCGCAGTTGCATCGCCAGCGCCAGCAGGTCGCTGCCGATGCGCTCCGCGTCGGCGTCGTACTCGGCGACCAGGGTGTCGCAAATCGCCTGCAGCCGCGCGCCCTCGCCGATCAGCTGCCAGATGCGCGTGCCGACCGGATTCAAACCGAAGTAGGTCTCGCTGGCGAGATCGAGCAGCACCGCTTCGCCGCCCACTTCCTGGAACACCACATCATCGCGGCGATGGATGGATTGGGCGAGCGTGATCGATTCGGCGGGCATGTCGGGCATGATAGCGAACGCGCTTCCGCAGGTTCCGACCCGTCCCGATGTCGACCGAGACCTCCGAACTATCGTTCTTCTCGCGCCTGATCGCACCGTGGCGGAACGGGCTGCTGGCGGCGGTGTTGCTGGCGTTGTTCGACAGCGTGCTCGCCTTGTCGCTGCCGTGGTTTGCCGGACGCGTGGCCGAGGCGCTGCTGCAGGCGCGCATCCCCGAGCGTCTGCTGTTGCTGTGGGTGGCCGTGCTCGCGGCGCAGATGCTGCTCGCGATCGGCAACGGGCGCGTGCTCGGCGCACTCGCGGCGCGGGTGTCGGCGGAACTGGGTACCCGCGTCTACGACCACCTGCAGGGCCTGCCGCTGCACTGGCACCAGCAGCGCAAGCGCGGCGAGGTGCTGTCCCTGCTCGGCCAGGACGTGTGGCGCCTGAGCGCGTTCGTGGTCGGCACCCTGCCGCCGCTGCTGCCGATGCTGATCACCTGCGCCGGCGCGCTGTTCATGCTGCTCGCGATCGCGCCGCGACTCGGCCTCGCCATCGCGGCCGCGGTGCCGGTCTACGTGCTCGCGCTCAAGCTCGCCGGGCGCCACCTGCGTCCGCTCGCCGCCGCCCACTACCGCGAGGACGCCGCGCGCTTCGGCATCGCCGAGCAGAACCTGTCGATGCTGGCGCTGATCAAGGCCTATACCCGCGAGCCCGGCGAGTCGGCGCGCTTCCAGCAGCAGAGCGATACCGTGCGACAACTGCAGCTGCGCCAGCAGCGCGTCGAATCGGTACTGACGCCGCTGGTGCGCTGGCTGACCGCGACCACGGTCATCGCCCTGCTCTGGCTCGGTGGCCGCAGCATCCAGAACGGCGAGATCGCGGCACCGGAACTCGTGAGCTTGCTGCTCTATGGCCTGTTGATGACGCAGCCGGTAGCGCAGCTCGCCGGCGTCTATGGCCGTACCCAGGCCGCGCGCGAATCCGCACAGCGACTGCGGGCATTGCTGGCCGAAGCACCCGAACCCGACGATGGTCGGCGGCGTCTCGAATCGGTGCGCGGCGAGATCGCGTTCGAGCAGATCGCGTTCGCCTATCCCGGGCGCGCGCCGCTCTTTCGCAATCTGTCGCTGCACATCGCTGCCGGAGAAACCGTGGCCATCACCGGTGCCAACGGCGCCGGCAAGAGCACGCTCGCGCACCTGCTGCTGCGCTTCGCCGACCCGAGCGCCGGGCGCATCACGCTGGATGGGGTCGACCTGCCCGAGCTCGCGCTCGCGAACCTGCGCGGACACATCGGTCTGGTCAGCCAGCACGTGCTGCTGATGAACGACACGGTGGCGCACAACATCGGCTATGGCCGCATCGACGCCAGTCGCGAGTCGATCGAACGCGCCGCGCGATCGGCGCACGCACATGAGTTCATCGAGCGATTGCCGCAGGGCTATGACACCGTGATCGGCGACGAGGGCGTGCGCCTGTCCGGCGGGCAGCGCCAGCGCATCGCGCTGGCACGCGCGCTACTGAAGGATCCCGCGGTGCTGGTGCTGGACGAGGCCACGGCGATGTTCGACCCCGATGGCGAGCGTGACTTCCTGGCCGAGTGCCACGCCGTGCTGCGCCATCGCACGGTGCTGTTGATCACGCATCGGCCGGCGAGCCTGGCGCTCGCCGACCGCGTGTTGAAGCTGGAGGACGGCGCGTTGCGCGCCGCGTGATCAGTCGTCGTCGCGGACGATGCGTTCCAGCTGGCCGCGCGAGGCGCGGTTGCCGCCGTCGTCCGACGAGGAGGACGAGGAGCTGTCGCTGCGGCTCGGCGGATCGTAGCTCGGCGCCGAACGCGGCTCGCTGCGTTCGAAGCTGGGCATGCTGCGCTGCGGCCGTTCGTAGCTCGGTTCGCTGCGCTCGAATGCCGGCTCGCTGCGCTGCGGGCGTTCGTAGCTTGGCTCGGCGCGCTGGAACACCGGTTCGCTGCGCTCGATCGACCGTGAATAGCTCCGCTCAATGGGCGCGCTCGGCTGGTAGGTCTCGTGCTGCTCGACATTGCGGTTGCGCTGGATCTCGCGCGTGCGCGATTCGTACTGCGGCTGCGGCGTGCTCGGCGCGATCGTGCCGCGCCCGCCGCGGTAGTAGCGGTCTTCGCTGACGTTGGTCGAGTCCGAGGTGTCGAACTCGCGCTCGTCGCGAATGCGGCTGCGCTCGCTGGCGCGGTCGTAGCTGCGCGTGTTCGGCGCCGGTGCCACGTAGCCGTCGCTGCGCGGCATTTCGCGCTGATAGCCGCGCGAGGTGCGCGTCTGCGTGGCGTTTTGGTCCGGGTAGGACGAAGCGCCACCGCGGGTATCGACGCCACGGCCGTACGGGTCGCGGGTCGGTCCCGTGGGCGCATCCTGTCCGATGAACCCACGGTAGTTGCGGCCGTCGGGGCCATAGGGCTGCGTGTTCCAGTCGCGCGTGCCGCGCTCGAACGGCAAGGTGCCGCCGCGCGAATGCAGCTGGCGCGCCTGCAGCGGATCGACGATGGAGCCGGGCTGGGCGGACGCGCCGTAGTAGGTCTGCGCGGCGCCGCGTGCACCGGTGATGCGCGCGAGGTACTGGGCCTCGTTGCGCGCGCTGCCATAGCGCGGCAGATAGTGATCGCCGTAGTAGCGCTGGCGGCTGGCGGCGCGGTCGCGGCCGTAGTCCCACCAGTCGTAGTAGTGGTCGGCGTAACTGTGCCGGTACGGCGCATAGGCCTGGTAGTAGGGCCAGCTGTACCAGCCGACGTTCAGGCCGAAGTAGGTGCGCGGGAACAAGGTGACGCCGTAGTAGAAGCCCGGGCTCCAGTAAGGGTCGTAGTAGTAGCGATAGGTCGGCCACAGCGCCGAGTAGTAGTGGCTGTAGACCAGGTAGTCCGGGCCGTAGCTGTAGCCCTGGACCGGATAGCGATAGGCCGCGGAGCCGTAGCCGGCGCCGTACTGGCGGCTGTAGTAGTGGCGATTGCCGTACCGGTCGTAGTAGTAGCGCTCGCCCTGGTAGGAGTCGTCGTAGCGATCGTCGTAATAGCCGTCGCGGTCGTAGTACGCGTAGTCGTCGTAGGTTACGCAGCCACCGAGCAGGCTGGAGACGGCGATCAGGGCAAGGGCGGCAAGACGTTTCATGGCAATCCCCGTGGTGTGCGCGGTGAGTGTGGCGCAACGCAGTGAATTCATCCTGAACTTTTCCGGCGTCGGCCACCGCCGTTCAGCACCGCGTGCGCTTGCCGGCGCGCAATGCTGGCGCCAGCATCCCCACTTCGCCGTCCGGAGGTACCTGGCCATGACGCTGACGCTTGCTCCCGACTGGCAGACCAACCAGTGGTTCAACTCGCCGCCGCTGCACCTGAGTGCGTTGCGCGGCCGCGTCGTCGTGCTGGAAGTGTTCCAGATGCTGTGCCCGGGCTGCGTCTCGCATGCGCTGCCGCAGGCGCTGGAGATCGCGCAGACGTTCCGGGCCGAGGATGTCGCGGTGATCGGCCTGCACAGCGTGTTCGAGCATCACGCGGCAATGACGCCGGTCGCGCTGGAAGCGTTCCTGCACGAATACCGCATCGGTTTCCCGGTCGGCGTCGATCAGGTGGTCCCGGGCTCGCCGATTCCGGCGACGATGCAGGCCTATCGCATGCAGGGCACGCCGACCACGATCCTGATCGACCGCGTCGGCCGCGTGCGCCTGCAGCACTTCGGGCGCCTGCGCGACCTCGCCATCGGCGCGCAAGTCGCGGCCCTGGTCGGCGAGGCGCCGCTGATCTCCGGCGCAGCCGGCAGCGCCCCCTCCACCGGCTGCGACGAGCACGGCTGCCCGCTGCCGGGCTGACGCGTCGTCGCGGCGCCGCCATACTGGCGCGATGGAACTCTCGCCTGCGATCGCCGCGCTGCGGCCGAAACTGCTCGATGCGCTGACCGCGATGCACCTGCCGCAGGACGACCTGCGCGTGGGCCGCTGGCTCGGGTATCTGGAATTGCTCGCAAAGTGGAACCAGACCTACAACCTGACCGCGATCCGCGACCCGGCCGAGATGCTGACCCGGCATCTGCTCGACTCGCTGGCGATGGCCGCGCTGTGGACCGAACCCGAACTCGCCGACATGGGCGCCGGCGCCGGCTTGCCCGGGCTGCCGCTGGCGATCCTGCATCCCGAGCGCCGCGTGGTACTGATCGAGTCGAATGGCAAGAAGACCCGCTTCATGCGCGAAGTGAAGCGCGTGCTCGTCCTGGACCAGGTCGAAGTGATCGAAGCCCGCGCCGAGGCATATCGCCCACCCGCTCCGCTCGCCGCCGCCACCGCGCGTGCGGTGGCGCCGGTCTCCGAGCTCGCCGGCTGGTGCCACGACTGGCTCGCCCCCGGCGGCCGCCTGCTGGCGATGAAGGGCCCGGGATACGCCGAGGAATTGGCGGCCCTTCCGCCTGGCTACCGCCTTGTCGCCGTGCATCCGCTCACCGTGCCTGGTCTCGACGGGGAACGGGTGCTGGTGGAACTGCGACGGCGCTGAACCTTTCCGACCGACCCGACCCGGGGCGTTGCCCCGGGCTCCCATTCGTGGCGCGCCTTCGGCGCTCGAAGGCGCGGGGCTGCGACCCACCGGTCGCTGCTACAGGTATCATGCCCGGCCTTGCGTCCCGCGGCGCGCCTGCCCTGTCCCGTCCATGACCCGCATCATCGCTGTCGCAAACCAGAAGGGTGGCGTCGGCAAGACCACGACGAGCGTCAACCTCGCGGCGGCCTTGGCCGAGGCGCGACGCAAGGTGCTGTTGATCGATCTCGATCCGCAGGGCAATGCGACGATGGCGAGCGGGGTCGACAAGGCCACCGCGAAACCGAATGGTTGCGAGGTGCTGCTGGAGGAAGTGCCGCTCGATGCCGCGCTGGTCGCCACGACCGGCGGTTTCGACCTGCTGCCTGGCAGTGGCGACCTGACCGCGGCCGAAGTCCGCATGATGGACGAGATCGCGCGCGAGACCCGCCTGCGCAGCATTCTCGAACCGATCCGCGACCGCTACCACTTCGTGCTGATCGACTGCCCGCCTTCGCTCAACCTGCTGACGCTGAACGCGCTCACCGCCGCCGACGGCGTGCTGGTGCCGATGCAGTGCGAGTATTTCGCGCTCGAAGGCCTGACCGCGCTGCTGAACACGATCAAGGCGGTGAAGACGCGGCTGAATCCGAAGCTCGAGCTCGAAGGCATCCTGCGCACCATGTTCGACCTGCGCAACAACCTCGGCAACGACGTCTCGAACCAGTTGGTGAAGCACTTCGGCGACAAGGTGTTCCGCACTGTCGTGCCGCGCAATGTGCGCCTGGCGGAAGCGCCTTCGCACGGCCTGCCGATTTCGATGTATGACCGCGAGTCGCGCGGCGCCATCGCCTATCTCGGCCTGGCCGGGGAAATGCTGCGCCACGAGCGCACTGCCAAGCCGGCACCCGCCGGCACGACGAACTGACGGAGCCCGCATGGCGACCAAGAAACTGCGCGGCCTCGGCCGCGGCCTCGACGCCCTGCTTGGTATCGACACCAGCGGCGGCGATGCGAACGAGAGCGCGGGGGGCGGCGAACTGCGCCATCTGCCGGCAAACCAGTTGCAGCCGGGCCGCTACCAGCCGCGCACCGGCATGGACCCCGAACGACTGGCCGAACTCGCCGAGTCGATCAAGGCCCAGGGCGTGATCCAACCGATCGTGGTGCGCGAGGTCGGTCGCGACCGCTACGAGATCATCGCCGGCGAACGCCGCTGGCGCGCGGCGCAATTGGCCGGACTGGCCGAGGTGCCGGCGGTCGTGCGCGAAGTGCCGGACCAGGCCGCGATCGCGATGGCGCTGATCGAGAACATCCAGCGCGAAGACCTGAATCCGTTGGAGGAAGCCGGTGCACTGAAGCGGCTGATCGACGAGTTCACGCTCACCCACCAGCAGGCCGCGGAAGCGGTCGGCCGCTCGCGCGCGGCGGTGAGCAACCTGCTGCGCCTGCTCGACCTGCCGGAAGCGGTGCGCACCCTGCTCGAGAAACACCGCCTCGAAATGGGCCACGCGCGTGCGCTGATCACGCTCGCTCCGGCGCGCGCCACCGCGCTCGCGCTGGCCGCGGCCGATGGCGGCTGGAGCGTGCGCGAGCTCGAAGAGCGCGTGCGCAACGAACAGGCCGCGAAGACCGCAGGCAAGCCCGACGGCAGGAAGAAGCCGGGTGGCGCCGACCCGAACATCACCCGCCTCGAACAGGACCTGTCCGAGAAGCTGGCGACGCGCGTCGCCATCCAGCACGCGCGCAACGGCCGCGGCAAGCTGGTCATTGCCTACCACTCGCTGGATGAACTCGACGGCATCCTCGAACGCATCCGCTGAGCACGCCGCCGCGTTCGGTGAAAGAATCCGGCCCCTGAGCAGGTCTTGGGGGCATGGTGAGCAAACAGTCCCAGTTCGATGCCTTGGTGCGCGCAACCAGCGCCGACCTGTATCGCTTCGCGTTCTGGCTGTGCGGCAACGAGGCCCTGGCGCACGACCTCACCCAGGAAACCTACCTGCGCGCCTGGCGTTCGCTCGACAACCTGCGCGAGACCGCCGCCGCCAAGGCCTGGCTGATCACGATCCTGCGCCGCGAACACGCGCGGCTGTACGAGCGCAAGACCCCCGCGTTCGAGCCGATCGACGCAGTGCAGTTGCCGGAGTCCGACCTGCAGTCGCCCGACCAGCTCGGCGACGATGCGCTGGTGCGCCGTGCGATGGCGAAGCTCGACCCGAAGTACCGCGAACCCTTGTTGATGCAGGTGCTCGGCGGCTTCAGTTGCGAGGAGATCGCGGCCGAGTTGAACGTCACCCCGGGTGCGGTGATGACCCAGGTGTTCCGTGCCCGCCAGAAGCTGAAGGCGGCGCTCGGCGGCTACGGCGAGGAGGCCAAGGTCTATGAACTGCCTTGAGTTCCGCCGTGCCATCGGCACCGATCCGCGTAGCCTGGACGAGGCTGCGGACATCCATCGCAGTCAGTGCTCGCGCTGTGGCGATGCGCTGCAGCGCGCGCTCGCGTTCGAGCGCACGCTCGGCGCCGCGTTTGCGGTGCCGGTCCCGCAGGGGCTCGCGGACCGCGTGCTGCTCGCGCAGACCACCGCAGCGCTACATGAACCCGCGCGGCGGCGCTGGCCGGCGCTGGCGTTGGCCGCCACCATCGTGCTGAGCGTGGCGCTGGGTGCAGGGTTTGGCTGGCGCTGGTTCAGTCTGAATGCGCCGCTTGCCGACCTCGCCATCGCCCATCTGGCGCATGAGCCGTTCGCGCTGTCGTCGCGCGCCCTGGTCGCCGAGGCCGAGGTTCGCGGCCAGTTCGCGGCGCTCGGGGCGCCGCTGCAACATGCGCCGGGCGCGGTGCACTACCTGATGAATTGCCCGCTCGGTCGGCACCGCGTCGTGCACATGGTGCTGCAACGCGAGAGCGGCCCGGTCACGGCGCTGTACGTGCCCAGGCTGCACGAAGCGCGGCGCGAATTCGGCCGCGACGGCGTTCGCGGTCGCGAGCAGCCGCTCGCCGGCGGCACGCTGATCCTGCTTGCGACCAGCGACCGCGAGTTCGATGCGGTCGCGGCGCAATTCCGCGGCGCGTTCGGCGGCAGCGACAGCGGCGCGCTCGGAACGCTCTGAGTCAGCCCGGGGTGGCGGGCGCGCTGGGCATCGGCTAGCGTGTGCGCCCTGGTCGCCGCGCTCGCGGCACCGTTGCACAGGTCGTTTGCGTGGCCAATCCCGAACTCTCCGTGGTCGTGCCGGTATTCAACGAGCGCGACAATGTCGCGTCGCTGGTCGACGAGATCATCACCGCGCTGCGCGGCCGCATCGCCTTCGAGATCGTCTACGTCGACGACCACAGCCGCGATGACACGCTCGCAGTGCTGACCTCGCTGCGCGCGCGCGTACCGGAGCTGCGCGTGCTGCATCACCTCGTGCAAAGCGGTCAGAGCACGGCAGTGCGCAACGGCGTCAAGGCCGCTCGTGGTGCCTGGGTCGCGACCCTGGACGGCGATGGCCAGAACGATCCCGCGGACATCCCGAAACTGCTCGACGCGCGCGCGGCGGCCGATGGCGCCACCAAGCTCTTCGCCGGCTGGCGCGTGCAGCGCCGCGATACCGGCAGCAAGCGTCTCGCCTCGAAACTGGCCAACGCGATCCGCCGCCGCCTGCTGCGCGACGACACCCCGGACACCGGCTGCGGCATCAAGCTGTTCGAGCGCGAAGCCTTCCTCGAACTGCCCTACTTCGACCACATGCACCGCTACCTGCCGGCGCTGATGCAACGGAGCGGCTGGCATACGCTGAGCGTGCCGGTGAACCATCGGGCGCGCAGTGCCGGTGTGTCCAAGTACAACAACCTGCAGCGCGCGCTGGTCGGCATCGCCGACCTGCGCGGCGTCGCCTGGCTGATCCGGCGCGCGAAGAGCACCGCGGTGGAAGAAATTTCTAACGGCTGAGCCGCTAAGCTGCCCGACTTTTCCGGGCGCCTTCGCGGCGCCCGCTTCTCATTGGATGGGTCATGGCCGACTTTCTCGCCTCGTGGGCGCACAACTTCAATTTCTGGCTCGCCGTCGGCTTTCTCGGGCAAGCGGTTTTCGCGTCGCGCTTCATCGTGCAGTGGTGGTTCAGCGAGAAAGCCAAGCGCGTGGTCGTGCCGACGGTGTTCTGGTGGCTGTCGCTGCTCGGCGGCCTGACGCTCACCGTCTACGCCATCCACAAGCGCGATCTGGTGTTCACGCTCGGCCAGTTCTCCGGGCTGTTCATCTACAGCCGCAACCTGTGGCTGCTGCACACCGCCAAGCGCCGCGAAGTCGTGACCGACTGAACGCTCAGATCGCGCGGCCGCGTTCGACGCGGTTGCGGCCGAGTTTCTTGGCACGGTAGAGCGCCGCGTCCGCCTCCTCGATCAGCTGCGCGGGGCGCAAGCCACCGCGCGGCCAGCACGCAGCGACGCCGACGCTGACGGTGATGCCGCGTTCCTTGCCGAATTCTTCGCAACGCGCGCGGATGGCGTGCGCCCGCATCGCCGCCTCCTCGATTTCGACACCGCACAGCACCACCACGAACTCCTCGCCGCCGAAGCGCGCCAGCAATTCCTCCGGCTCCTGCACGTGCTGCTCCAGCTGGCGGGCGATGCCGCGCAGCATTTCGTCGCCGAGCAGATGCCCGTGCTGGTCGTTGTACTGCTTGAAGAAATCGACATCGACCATCAACACCGCCAGCGACCGGCGCTGCTCGGCGAGGCGGTTCCACGAGCGCGCGAAGAACTGCTCGAAGCCGCGACGATTGGTGATGCCGGTCAGGCCATCCTGCACCGCCAGGCGCGACAGGCGCTGGTTGGCGACTTCGAGTTCGCGCGTGTGCGCGGCGACCTCGCGCTCCAGCTCCAGGTTGCGCTCGCGCAGCTTGCGCGAGCGGTGCCGCCCCCAGAACCAGGCCAGTAGCGAACCGAGTGCCAGTGCCGCCGCGGCCGCCGCCCATGCTGCCGCGCGCGTCTGGTACCAGCGTGGCTGCACCTGAAAGGCGAAACGCAACGCATCGCTGCTGGCACGGCCGCCGCGCGTGCGTGCTTCCACGCTCAGCTGGTAGTGGCCTGGCGCCAGCCGGGTGAATTCGCGCTCGCCGATGGCCGTCCATTCGCTCCATTCGCCGCCGCCGCCGCCGTCGGCCAGGCGCGTGCGGAATTCGACCGCAGCATCGTGTCCGTCGATGCCGTACTCGAAGCGCAAGGCGTCCAGCGGCGGCAGGTCGAGCGTGGCGATGCCGCGCCGGTCGAGCAGCCGCGTCTGGTGCGCGGCATCGGTGAGCGTGGCGCGGTGCATGCGCAGGTGCAGCGCACTGTCGACGCGTGCGCCGAGGTTCGGGTCGAAGGTCAGCAGTCCGCCCCAGGCGACCACGGTCAGGCGGCCATCCTCGGCGATCGACAGTTCGCTCAGGCCGAGCGCCCGTCGCGACTCCACGCGCAACGGTTCCCAGCGGCCATCCTGCATCTTCCAGACCGCGCGGCTGGTGAATGCGTACTCCTGGCCATTGCCGCGGCGGAACTCGAGTTCGTTGACGCGGCTCCCGGCCAGGATTGCCAGCGGATGGTCCGGCACCGCTGCAAAGCGCTCGCCGCGGCGTTCGTACAAGTCGTGCCCGATCACGGCATAGACCTTGCCATCGAGCAGCCACACGCTGCTGCCCACATCCGCAGCCGTGGCGAATCCGGCCTGGGCACCGAGCGGGGTCAGCTGCAAATGCACGCCGTTGGCGTCCGCGACGCGTTCGGCGAGCACCGGGTAGCCGCGCCAGTTGCCCAGCAGCCAGTGCTCGCCGTCGAGCTCCACCAGCGTCGAAATGCTGATCTCGCCCAGTTCATGGCGCTTGACCACGTGCCAGTCCGGACGGCGCTCGAGCTCGACGATCGCGGAGTCCTCCAGCGCCAGCACGCGCTCGTGGACGAAGGTCGAAACCTGCAGCTCGAACACGCCGCTGCTGTCGGTCACCTTGCTCGGCACGCCGGCGCGCAACCGCATCACCGAGTTGCGTTCCCCGACCAGCAGATCGCCACCGACCCGCTGCAGGTCCCAAACTTCATCGGCCGCCCAGGGTTCGCGGGCGAAGCGTGCGCGGCCATCGTCGCCGACGCGCGAGCGGAACAGCCCGAGCGACGTCGCCACCCAGCGCGATCCCTCGAACCACTCGGCGTCGTTCAAGGCTCCGAACAGACCGTCCTCCTCGCCAACGAAGGTCCACGGCGAAGGCCACTCCAGACGCACCAGGTCGCCTTCGGTCGCGCACCACAGTCCACCGTCTGCGCTCTGGGTGATGTCGGTGATCGGGTAATTGCTGACGCGATAGCGCTTCTTCAGCGCGAAGCGGGTGTCGACGATGGCCACTTCCCCGGACAACGTCGCGATCGCGAAGTCGCCATCGTCCAGCGCCGTGATGCTGTAGGCCTGCACTTCGCGCAGCCAGGCATCGTAGGGGGTATCGACGTGCTTCAGCCCCGCGGTCTTTCCGGTCGCCAGGTAGATGCCGTGCATGCGCGACGTGAACACCGTGCCCGCAGGGTGCGGCGCCGAGCTCTGCACGCCGTAGCGGATGAATTCCTCGCCACCGGGCACGCGCGCAAACCCGTTGCCGTCGAAACGCATCAGCCCGATGCCCTCGTAGCGGCCCCAGAGTTCGTCGCCGACGCGCAACGCCGTCAGCGCCGGGCCCGGGTTCGGCCAGCTTCCGGCGCTGCCATCGTGGCCGATGCGGAACAGGCGATGGTCGCCCTGCGCGTAGTAGCCGTCCGGCAATTCCTGGACCAGCCAGACCTGCCCGATCGGGTGCGCGCCGGCCACGTCGCGGAAGCGCTCGTCCAGATCGGTATAGGACCAGCTGCCGTCGGCGCTCTCGGTGTACAAGCCGAACTGGTCGTAGCCGCCGGCCAGGACGGCGCCGTCGCGGGTCAGCGCGATGCTGCGCAGGGAGTTCTCGTGCGGCGTCTGGATCGACTCGAAGCGACCGGCCGAGTACACCAGCAAGCCCTCGACATTGGCCACGAACACGCGGCCGCTGGCGTCGGCGGCCACGCCGACATGTTGCGGCATCACGTCGTAGTGCTCGGCGTTGAAGCGGGTCAGCAACGGCACGCCGCTGGCATCCGCCGCCACCTCCGCGGTGCCCACCCCGGCGGCACACGCCAAACCGCTCCAGACCGCACCCAGGCAAGCGAGGCGCTTCAGCAACTGGTTCGGTGCGTGGACCCGTGGCATGCGCGCATTTCACCACAGCGTCCCTCGGGTGCGCGGACGCGCCAGCATTGTTGACCAGACGCGGGTGCGGGCGGCTATGGCACACTTTCGGCATGACCCGACTGAGCGTGAATCTCAACAAGATCGCGGTGCTGCGCAACTCGCGCGGTGGCGCCCTGCCGGATGTGGTGCAAGCGGCCCGCGTCGCGATTGCCGCCGGTGCCGACGGCATCACCGTGCACCCGCGCCCCGACCTGCGCCATATCCGGCCAGCGGACGTGTACGCGCTCGCAGCTATGCTCGAAGTCGAGTTCAACATCGAGGGCAACCCATTTGCGGCCGCCAACGACTGCGGCTATCCGGGCCTGCTCGAGCTGGTGGAGGCGGTGCGGCCGGCACAGGTGACACTGGTCCCGGATGGCGACGCCCAGATCACGTCGGATCACGGCTTTGACATCGCGCGCGACCGCGAACGGCTGCGCCCGCTGATCGCGCGACTGCGCGCCAGCGGTGCGCGCGTGAGTCTGTTCGTGGACGCCGGGTCGACCTGGGGCGCCGACATCGCGGCGCTCGGCGCGCAGCGCATCGAGATCTACACCGGCCCGTATGCACACGCACACGCCGCCGGCGCTGCCGCCACCGCGCTCGCCGCATGCGCACAGACCGCCGCGGATGCGCGCGCAGCGGGCCTGGCGGTGAACGCCGGCCACGACCTGGACCAGCACAATCTGGCCGATCTGCTTGCCGCCGCCGGACCGATCGCGGAAGTCTCGATCGGTCATGCCTTGATCAACGATGCGCTGTACGACGGACTTGCCGACACCGTGCGGCGCTACCGCGCGTTGTGCAGCGTGCAGAAATGAAACGGCCGGGCAGATGCCCGGCCGCTTCCTTGCACTTGCGGGGGTGCGCTCAGCCTTCCGGCGAGGCGAACCCGATCTTCTTGTAGCCGACGTTCTTCGCCGTGCCCATCACGTCCGCGAGGATCTGGTACTGGGTTTCCTCGTCCGCCTGGATCTGCAGCACCGGCTGCGGATTCTTCTTGGACTCGAACTCCAGCTGCAGCTTCAGGATTTCGGTCGAGATCGGCTGGCCGTTCCAGAACATGTCGCCGTTGGCACGGATGCCAAGATCGATCGGCGGCGGCGGGTCCTTCGGCGGCGGCTGCGTCGACTTCTGCGGAACGTCGATCAGGATGCGCTGGGTCATCGCCGGTGCCGTGATCATGAAGATGATCAGCAGCACCAGCATCACGTCGACGAGCGGCGTGACGTTGATTTCCGCCATCGGCCCACCGGACTTGTTGCTAGCAAAAGCCATGTTGCTTCCTCGCTGTCCGCTTACTTCTGCGGCTCGGTGATGAAACCGAGTTTGCGGATGCCCGCGTTCTTGACCGTACCCATCGCCTCGGCGATGACCTTGTACTGCACGGTCCGGTCGGCGCGCAGTTCCACCATCGGCTGGGGCGTCTTCAGCGCCTCGATGCGCAAGCGATCTTCCAGCGCACGCTGGTCGATCGGTGCGTCATCCAGGAACAGTTCGCCGGCGTCGTTGATGGCAAGCGTCATCGGCGGGGCCAGGTCCTTCTCGTCGACCGTCACCGTCTTCTGGGGCAGGTCGACCTTTACCTTGTGGTTCATCAGTGGTGCCGTGATCATGAAGATGATCAGCAGCACCAACATGACGTCGACCAGTGGCGTGACGTTGATTTCCGCCATCACGCCGCCGTCATTCCCTCCTGCTGCCATTGCCATTGCGGGCTCCCGTTGGCGTGGTGATTACTTCTTCGCTGCCTTCGGGGCGGCGCCTTCGACGCGCGAACCGGTGGCGAAGAAGTCATGCAGGTCATGCGCGAACTCGTCGAAGCGGGCATTGATCTTGCGGTTGCTGCGCGAGAAGAAGTTGTACGCCAGCACCGCCGGGATCGCGACGAACAGACCGATCGCGGTCATGATCAGCGCTTCGCCGACCGGGCCGGC
The DNA here is from genome assembly GCA_016182785.1 of Lysobacterales bacterium. GTDB lineage: Bacteria > Pseudomonadota > Gammaproteobacteria > Xanthomonadales > Ahniellaceae > JADKHK01. The sequence continues at coordinate 15,784 of JACPFU010000030.1, forward strand.
GACCACGTCGATCGAGGCATCACCCGAGGCACCGATCGCGATCAGCGCGTGGTAGATGCCCCACACGGTACCGAGCAGACCGACGAACGGCGCCGAGGAGCCGGTGGTTGCCAGCCAGGTCAGGCCGTTTTCGAGCTTCGAGCTCTCGCGGGTCACGGCCTGGCGCAGGGCGCGGTCGATGAACTCCGAGCGGTTCAGGGCTTCGACCAGGCGCGAACCTTCATGGCGCTGGTGGTGGGCGGCGGCGGAAGCGCAGTCGAGCGCGATCTTCGAGAACGGTTCGGCCTTCGGCTGCTCTTCCATGAAGCGCACCGCATCACCGGCGGAAGGCGTTTCCCAGAAGGTGCGGATCAGCTTTTCCATGCGGCCGGTGATCTGGGTGTTGCGGATCGCGTTCATCACCGTGTAGATCCAGCTCACGATCGACATGCAGACCAGCGTCACCAGCACGACCCAGCCAACCCAGTCGAGTTGTCCGAGGAGGTGGTCAAAGCCCATCTGCTGGAACGCGGCAGCGTTGGACGCGCTGCCGGTTGCGGCGATGTCGGTGGCGGCTGCCATCGAGTCGGCTGCGGGCGCGGTCGCTTCGGGCATGCTTGCAGCAGCCGTCATTGCATCGGCGGGGGCAGCGCCCGCGGCGTCTGCAGGCTGGGTCGTCTGGTCTTGTTGCATGGCATTACCCTTAGTTGAGCGTGAACTTGATGGGAACGAGGACGCGGCCTTCGACGGGGCGACCGTCGCGGACCTCGGGGTTGAACTTCCACTGCTTGACCGCTTTCATCGCTTCCTGGTCGAGTTCGCGGTGCCGGCTCGACTTGTGGATCTCGACCCTGAGCGCGCTGCCGTCGATGCCGACGGTCACGACCAGCACGACTTCGCCTTCCAGGCGTCGGCGCAGCGCGGCCGGCGGATAGCGCGGCGGGCGTGCCTTGCGATAGCTCGGGTCCTCGGATGCACCGATGTTTTCCGGCAGCACCGGCGCGGGTGGCGCGGGCGGTGCCGGCGGCGTGGCCTCTTCGGCCATTTCCGTGGGCTCGTCGAAGACCGGGCGATCGTCCACCGGTGGCGGTGGCGGCGGCGTCGGCTGCGGCTTGTTCTCGATGATCTTCTTGATTTCCTTCGGCGGCTCCGGCGGCGGCGGCGGTGGTGGCGGCGGCGGCGGCGGCGGCTCGATGAAGGTGACGTCGATGATCTGGTCTTCTTCCTCGACAATCGCATCCGGCGGCTTGACCGGGGCAATCAGGAACATGAAGGCTCCGGCGTGCAGGGCCAGCGCAAAGGACTGCCCGGCGACGCGGCGCCAGCTGAAGCCTGTTTCGGTGTCGTTATCGATGCTCGACATGGGGGTCTCGATTCTGCGGAGGCCGTGTTTGCGACCCCGCTGGCAGGACGAGTCCGGCCAAGGGGGTCGTGATTATAACCACGGCCAGTTAGGTTCTATCCAGCCTCCGTGCAGCATCTTCCCTGCACGTTACAGCCACGTAACGGACCAGATCCCCGCCAGGGGTTGCCGGTCCCGTCAACTGCGTCACATTCGGGCAGCGTTCTTCAACCAGGTTTCTGCCGACCTTCGGGTCGACTCGAAACCGGTCGCCTTCTTGAAAGCGGCGATCGCCGCTGCCTTGTTGTTGGCTTCGAGTTCGCAATTGCCGAGCAGCAGCCAGGCCTGGCCCTCGCTCTTGAATGGGGTGCGCTGCAACGCCTTCTGCACCGCGGCCTTGGCCTCCGCGTACTTGTCGGCTTCGTAGAGGGTGTAGGCCTGCAGGAAATTCATCTCGCCGTCTTTGGCGAACTCTGCCGCCTGCGCGTACGCGGCGGACGCCTCGATGGATTTCTCGGCCAACCGGAACGAATCGCCCAAGGCCTGCAGGTGATCGAGACCGCGGGGCAGCGTGCCGGAAGCGAGACCGGCTTCGATGACCTTGATCGCCTCCAGCGGCCGGTCGGCGACGTTGTACAGCTGGTAGAGCTGCTTGACCTCGCTCTCGGTGGTCATCATGCCCTTGGCATAACCCGCCGAAAGCAGCGCGACCGCCTTGTCCGGCTGATCCGCCTGGATATAGACATTGCCAAGCATGCGCGTCAGCGCCTTGCTCTCCGGCATCTTCTGCAGCGCGGCCTCGCCTTCGGCGATGGCCTCGGCGAACTTGTCCTGCTCGTAGTAGCTGGCCAGCAGCAGCTGGTACCAGGCCTCGCTCGGCTTGCTCGAGAGCGTGATCGCCTTCTTGATCGTCGCCGCGGCATCGTCCAGTCGCTCCATGCGATACAGCGACTGCGCCTTGATCGAATAGGCGGTGTCCTTCTCGGATCCGGTTTCCTTCAGCCAGCGGTCGATCATCGCGATCGCTTCCGCGTACTTCTCCTCGACCATGCTCAGGTTCGCGTACTGCAGCATCACGCCGAAGTGGGTGACGTTCGGCAGCGCGTCGAGGTCGATCGCCTTGCGCATGTACTCGAGGGTCTTGGCCGCGTCGTCGTCGCGGTCGTTGTAGATGCTGCCGAGCGCCTGGTAGGCGAGTGCCTTTTCGTAGTTGCCGGCCTTGGCGTCGCCCAGCACTTCGTTGAAGGTGGCCTCCGCATCCGCGTACTGCTCGTCGTAGAACGCCTTCAGTCCCTTGTCGATCTTCTTCGCCATCTTCGGCGAGATCTTGTTCGGCGGGTCCTTGCGGGTCGAGTTCGGGAACGGGTTTTCGGTGGCGGCCTGCGACTTCGCCTTTTCGGCGGCGCGGGCGGCGCGGGTGTTGGCGGTGCGCTTGTTGACGCCTCCGGTCTCGCTCTGCGCCCAGACGCTGGCGAACGGAGCCGCAACCAGCAGTGCGCCGGAAAAGACCGCTAGTGCGATCGGCAAGGCAAGGCGTTTCATCGTTCACCCCTCCACAGAAAGATAGCCGCGCCAGCGTCCTGCCAGCAAAAAGGCCGCAAAGGGTAGCCGCGCCCTTACGGTGTCACAAGGGTCGTTGTTTGAATGTTACGAGTGCGGCCCCGTGTGCAAGGTCGCGCGTTGCGGCACAACCGGAATGTGCCGAAAGGCATGGAAGCTCAAGTGGTCGGGAACTCGGCCTTGGCGAAGGCGACGCGTTCTGCCGGATCGCGCGAGAGCTGACCGGCGCGCTCCAGCGCCTGCACCTTGCGCAGCCGATGCAGCAGACCGTTGCCGTTGGCGATCTGGATCGCAAGTCCGGGACGCGCATTGAGCTCCAGCACCAGCGGGCCGAGCTGCTTGTCGAGGACCACGTCGACGCCGACGTAACCGAGTTCGCACAACTCGTAGGCCTTGGCGCCGATCATCAGCAGCTCGTCCCAGCGCGGAATCTGCAGGCCGACAATGCTGTGCTCGGTGTCCGGATGCTCGCGGATGATCTCGGAGTTCCAGACGCCACGCTTGGTCACGCCGGTGGGAATGTCGATGCCGACGCCGATCGCACCCTGGTGCAGGTTGGCCTTGCCGTCCGACAGCCGCGTCGGCAAGCGGATCATGGCCATCACCGGATAGCCGAGGAAGCTGATGATGCGCACGTCCGGAACGCCCTTATAGCTGACGTGCTCGAAGATCGGGTCGAACTGGACGCAATACTCGATCAGGATGTGGTCGGGCTGGCCACCGAGGGAGAACAGGCCGGACAGCATGTTCGACAGGTGGTGGTTGAACTCGTCGCGAGTCATGAACGAGCCGTTCGAGCGGCGGTACTTGTCGCCGCGCTTGCCGGTGATCACGAGAATGCCGTCGCCGCCGGAACCGTGGGCCGGTTTCACCACGAACGCGTCGCGGTCCTTGAGCTTCTCGTGGACTTCCTCGATCTCGTGTTCTTCGCGCACCACGGCGTACAGGTCGGGAACCGGCAAGCCGGCCTTGAGCGCCATCTTCTTGGTGATCAGCTTGTCGTCGACGCGCGGGTAGAAGCGCCGCTGGTTGTAGCTGAGCACGAACTCGGCGTTGCGTTGCCCGATGCCCATCAGCCCGATGCGGTGCAGGCGCCTTGCGATCTGCAGCGGAGCGAACCAGCCCACCTCAGCCCTCTCCGGCCGCAGCGGGCGGCGCTGGCGCCGGCGCGATCGGGTCCGGGTCGCGCGCCAGTGCGCGGAAGCGGAACAGTTCGCTCAAGCGATAGCCCGAATAGCGCCCGAGCAGCAGGGTCGCCGCGAGCAACACCAGCAGCAGCTCCGGGAACACGAAGATCAGGTGCTGCAGCTGCTCCTGGCCCATCACGGTGTACGCCAGCGCAGCGATGGCGAGCGAGCCCAGCGTCTGCTTGATCGAGTAGGCGGCACCGCGCTCCTCCCATGCCACCGACACGCGCTCGATGGTCATGGTCAGGATGATCATCGGGAACAGCGCCACGCTCAGCCCGACATTGAGGCCGAGCTTGTTCGAGACCACCGAGACCAGCGCCATCAATAGCACCACGATCGTCAACACCGCGGTGAGTCTCGGCACCAGCAGCAGTTTCAACCGTTCCATGTAGAAGCGCACGAGCAGGCCAAGGCTGATGATCAGCGCGAACAGGATCAGGCCGGCGACCAGTCCGGTCCAGTTGAACGCCAGCGCGACCAGCACCGGCATGAAGGTGCCGAAGGTCTTGATGCCAACCAGGTTGCGCAGCAACAGCATGATGAAGGCCCCGACCGGCACCAGCAGCAGGATCTTGAAGGTTTGCTGGGTTTCGATCGGCAGGTTCAGCAGCGAGTAGGCGATGAAGTTCTCGTCGCGATGGCGCAGGTTCTCCTTGGCCGTGTCGAGGGCGTCGGCAAGACTGCGCTGCAGCGAGAACGTCACGTGCGCGCGCGGGTTGTCCTCGACCACCAGCACCGGCTTCTGCGCCGCACTCCAGACCAGCAGGTTCTCCGGCAAGCCCTCTGTGCCGGTGATGGCGTCGATGGTGCGCCATGCCCGCACCTCGGGTTCGGAGTCCCAGATGCGCAGGTAAGGCTTCAGCTCGACTTCGACGCTGCGGTCATCGAGTTCCAGGCCGTGCATCAGGCGTGCTGCAATCTGGCGCTCTGCAAGCAGATCCACCGCGAGCAATGCGAGGTCTTCCGGCCGGTCCAGCTTGCCGCGCAGCAATGCCACTTCCTGGGTCGGTTCGCGCGCGTTGAGCTGGCGTACCAGCTCGCCGGCAAACGTCGCGGAACTGATCGAGTGTTCGCGCACCTGCGCCAGCAAGGTGGCGCGTGCGGTGGCGAAGGGCTCCTCGTAGGTGCGTCGTTCCGGGACCTTGGGTTCCGCAAGGTCGGCGGCCGGATGTTCGTCGCGATAGATGGTGGCGCGGTAGTACAGCACCTGCTGGCCGCTGGCACGGCGGATCTGCCACTGCACTTCACGCGCGCCACGGGCGCGTTCGATGTTCATGCCGTAGGTGCGGGCGACGAAGTTCTCGTCGATGACCGAGTAGCCGGGGGGGTTGTTCGGGATCTGCAGCGTCACCTTGTTCGGGCCACTGCGCGCCTTGAATTCGACGCGCGCCTGCACTTCCCAGACCTCGCTCTCGCTTTGCGGCGCGATCGGGAAGCGCAGCACCTTCCACTTGTAGTAGAAGCCGGCGACACCGGTCGCGGCCAGAATCAGGGCGAGCAGATACAACTGGGTCTTCTTCATCGTGTGCCTTGCCCCGTTCCCTGATCGAGCGGCAGTATAGCGATCGGTGTGCGCTCGCTGTGTCCAGCGGCGCGCTCAAACGTCCAGGTTGGCCACGCGCAGCGCATTCGATTCAATGAACTCGCGTCGCGGCTCGACCACATCGCCCATCAGCGTCGAGAAGATCAGGTCCGCGGCAACCGCGTCCTCGACCCGCACCTGCAGCATGCGGCGGGTCTCCGGATTGACCGTGGTCTCCCACAACTGCTCCGGGTTCATTTCGCCGAGGCCCTTGAAGCGCTGGATGGTGCGGCCGCGCTTGGCCTCGTCCATCAGCCAGCGCTGCACGTCGTGGAAATTGGCGACGGCGAGCTGGCGCGCACCGCGCTGGATGCGCGCGTCGGTGCCGATCAGGCCGTGGATCTGGCGCGTGATCTCGGCAATCGGCGCGTAGTCCGCCGACAGGAAGAACGCGCCGGGCACGATCGCATCGCTGCTCAGGCCGTGGTGCTGCTTGCGGATGCGCAGCAGCGGCCCATGCTCGTCGCTGCCCGCCTGCACGCCGATCTGATACTGCGGCCGACCGAGCCCCTGCGTGTTCAGCCGCGCCGTCACGGACTCGCTCCATGCGGTCAGCGCGGCGGTGTCGGCAAGCAATGCAGCGTCGATGGTCGGTGCATCGAGCAGGGCGCCGAGGAAGTTCGCGTCGACGCGCGTCGACAGCCGATCGATCTGGTCGCGTGCCGCCTGATGGTCGCGCAGCAGTTTCTCCAGCGCCGCGCCACGGATCGGCGGGGCATCGGCGGCGACGAACAGCTCGGCGTCCTCGACCGCGTTGTTGATCAGGTAGGCGGCCAGTGCGGCTTCGTCCTTCAGGTACATCTCCTGCTTGCCCTGCTTCAGCTTGAACAGCGGCGGCAGCCCGATGTAGACGTAGCCGCGCTCAATGATCTCCGGCATCTGGCGATAGAAGAACGTGAGCAGCAGCGTGCGGATATGCGAGCCGTCGACGTCGGCGTCGGTCATGATGATGATGCGGTGGTAGCGCAACTTGTTGATGTCGAACTCGTCCTTGCCGATGCCGCAGCCGAGCGCGGTGATCAGGGTGCCGACCTCGGCTGATCCGAGCATCTTGTCGAAACGCGCTTTCTCGACGTTGAGGATCTTGCCCTTCAGCGGCAGGATCGCCTGGGTTCGACGATTGCGCCCCTGTTTGGCCGAGCCGCCGGCGGAGTCGCCCTCGACCAGGAACAGCTCGGACAGCGCCGGATCCTTTTCCTGGCAGTCGGCCAGCTTGCCGGGCAGGCCGGCGATGTCCAGCGCACCCTTGCGCCGGGTCAGCTCGCGCGCCTTGCGCGCCGCCTCGCGGGCACGCGCCGCATCCACCACCTTCTCGCAGATTGCGCGTGCAACCGCAGGATTTTCCTGGAGAAAATCGGAGAACTTGGTGCCGATGACGGATTCGACCGCGCTCTTCACCTCGGACGAAACCAGCTTGTCCTTGGTCTGCGAGCTGAACTTCGGGTCCGGCACCTTGACCGACAGCACGGCGATCATGCCTTCGCGCATGTCGTCGCCGGTTGGAGAAACCTTGGCCTGCTTGAGCAGGTTCGAGGACTCGATGTAGTTGCCGAGCGTGCGCGTCAACGCAGCGCGGAATCCGGCGAGATGGGTTCCGCCGTCCTTCTGCGGGATGTTGTTGGTGAAGCAGTACATGCGCTCTTCATAGGCGTCGGTCCACTGCAAGGCGACATCGACCGAGATGTCGTCGCTGTTGCCGATGAAGCTGATCACCTGCGGATGCAGGGGCGTGCGCAGCTGCGCCAGATGTTCGACGAAGCTGCGGATTCCGCCCTGGTACGCGAACACGTCAGAGCGGCCTTCGCCGCGCTCGTCGCGCAGTTCAATGCGCACCCCGGAATTCAGGAACGCCAGTTCGCGCAGGCGCTTGGCCAGGATGTCGTAATGGAACTCGACGTCCGAGAAGATCTCGGTACTCGGCAGGAAGCGCACCTGGGTGCCGCGCTTGCTGCTCGGCTCCATCCGCTTCAGCGGATAGCTGGGCTCGCCCAGCCGGTATTCCTGCTGGTGGTGGAAGCCTTCACGCCAGATGTCGAGCCAGAGCGTGGCGGAAAGCGCGTTCACCACCGACACGCCGACGCCGTGCAGGCCGCCGGAGACCTTGTAGCTGTTGTCGTCGAACTTGCCGCCGGCATGCAGCACCGTCATGACCACTTCGGCGGTGGAGCGGCCCTCTTCGTGCATGCCGACCGGGATGCCGCGACCGTTGTCCAGCACCGAGACCGAACCGTCGCCGTGGATCGTCACCAGGACGTTGTCGCAGTGCCCGGCCAGCGACTCGTCGATGGCGTTGTCGACCACCTCGAACACCATGTGATGCAGCCCGGTTCCATCATCGGTGTCGCCGATATACATGCCCGGGCGCTTGCGGACGGCGTCGAGTCCCTTGAGGACCTTGATGCTGCTGCTGTCGTACTGCTGTTCGGTCATTCGGATGCCCGTCGGAGGGGGCACGGAGCCGGAACCCGCGGAGCGGGCGGCATCAACGTGCGGGGGTGGGGGCGGAGTATACCAAGCCACTGCGACCCGCCCTTGTTCCACGTGGAACGTAGGTTCGGAAGCGGGTCGCTCGACCGGGGTCCCGATCAAGCGGCCGAAACCGCGCCTTGTTCCACGTGGAACAGATGCCAGTCCCGGGGTCGATCGCGCAGCACTGGCGGCACCGCAGTCCCGGTGATCCAAGCCTGTAGACCGGCCCCGAACACCCACTCCAGAACACGATCCAGGTGTTCCGCGTCCAGCTCCGCGCCGAGATCATCGAGCAGCAGGATCGGCCACTCCCCGCTGCGCTCGCGGAAATGTTCGACCTGGGCCAGCTCCATGACCAGCGCGGCGAGCTTTTCCTGTCCACGCGAGAGGTACTCGCGGCGCGGCGCCTCGGCAAAACTGAGCTGCCAGTCGGCGCGATGCGCGCCAAAACGGGTGAAGCCGCGCTCCCGATCCTGGTCGCGGCCTTCGCAATAGGCAGCCAGGATCTCTTCCCGCGTCGTCGTCGCACGCTCGCCGAAGCCCGAGCCCAGCACCAGCCCGACCGCCCCCAGTTCCGGCAGGAATGCCTGTGCTTTCGCCATCACGGCGCTCCTGAGTTCTTCCAGCGCGGTGTTGCGCGCCTCGGCAACAATCAGACTTGCGTCGGCCAACTCCTCCTCCCAGGGCGCCAGCAACGCATCCGACCACCCTGCGCGCAGCCCGGCATTGCGCTGTCGCAGCGCCCGCTGCAGTCGGCGCCAAGCCGGCAGGAAGCCCGGTTCCACGTGGAACACGGTCCAGTCCAGAAACGCCCGGCGCGACTCGGAGCCACCGGCAATCAATTCGTGCGAGCCCGGCTCGAAACAGACCACCGGGCAAGCCAGGAACAACTCCGCCAGCCCCTCCACGTCCCGCTCGTCGACGCGTGCCGACCAGGTTCCGGCCGCACGCCGCAATCCGACCCGCTGCAGCCCGCCACGCTCTCGTTCCAGCTCCGCAAATACCAGGCTGTGCGCGCTGCCGCGGGCAACGGTCGCGTCGCGCAGGCCGCCGCGGAAGCTGCGGCCATATCCGAGCAGATGCATGCCCTCCAGCACCGTGGTCTTGCCGGCGCCATTCGGTCCACACAGAAACTGCACACCCGGCCCAGGCGTCAGGCGCGCCCGCTGCACGCAGCGCAGTCCTTCGAGTTCCAGCCGCAGGATTCTCATGCTTCAGATACGCGACGGCCCCGGACTTGCCGGGGCCGTTGTGCCGAGGTCCACACCAGCGCCAGCCTCAGAGCCGCAGCGGCATCACCACGTGCCGCGACCGGTCGTTGTCGGCATCGCGCACCAGGCAACTCGAATTGCCATCCCGCAGGCAGAGCATCACGTTCACGCCGCGCAGCGATGCCAACGCATCCTGCAGGTAATTCACGTTGAAACCCACGCTGAGCCCATCGACCACCGACTGCACCTCCAGCACTTCGGTCGCTTCTTCCTGCTCGGGGTTATGCGCGACGATGGTGAGCCGGCCTGGCGCGACGTCAAGCTTGACGCCACGGTACTTCTCGTTCGACAGGATCGCGACCCGCTGCAACGCCATCCGCAGCTCGTCCCGCGGCAACTGCACGATCTTGTCCGCGCCGATCGGGATCACCGCCTCGTAATCCGGGAAGCGGCCGTCGATCAGCTTGCTCGTGAACACGAAATCCGAGCGCGTGACCCGCAGGTGGTTCTTGCCGAACTCCAGTTCCAGCGTCCCGTCCCCGTCCAGCAGCCGCTGCAGTTCCATCACCCCTTTGCGCGGAATGATGATCTGGCGCTTGGCTTTCACCGCGATCTCGGCACTGGTCTCGCACAGCGCCAGACGGTGGCCGTCGGTCGCGACACAGCGCAACGCGCTCTCGTGCAAGTCGAGCAGCATGCCGTTGAGGTAGTAGCGAACGTCCTGATGCGCCATCGCGAACGCGGTACGGTCGATCAGCTCTTTCAGCGTCGCTTCGGTCAACGACACCCGTTCGATCACGTCGATGTCGTCCACCGTCGGGAACTCTGCCGCAGGCAAGGTCGACAGCGTGAACCGACTGCGTCCGGCCTTGAGCGTCACCCGCTCGCCGCTCTGCGTCAAATCGATGCGACTGCCATCCGGAAGCGCGCGCACGATGTCGAACAGTTTCCGCGCCGGCAGCGTTGTGGCTCCGTCCTGCGCCTCCTCCACCGGGCAACGCGCAGACAACTCGACTTCCAGGTCCGACCCGGTCAGCCCGAGCAGGCCATTGGTGACCTCAACCAGCACATTCGCCAGGACAGGCATGGTCTGGCGCCGTTCGACGACGCCGACCACCTGGGTCAGGGGCTTGAGCAGGGCTTCCCGCTGAATGCTGAAGCGCATGGGCAATCCCTCTTTCATCTTCTGGTATCTATGAAGATGGTGATGATGATAGGCGCTGGGGATAACTGCAATACGCAGCCACTACCTGTTGTGCCCGTTGACGATGACACCAGCAAAATCTTGTGGGTCGATGCGCTTCAGCCCGGTGGATGGTTTGTGGACAACCACGATCCGCAAACTGTCCACAGGGTCCGGCGGTGGTTGTCCTCAGCCCGTCAGTGCACGGATCAGCTTGTCCCAGTCCTCGCGGGTCTTGCCGTCGGTCTCGCGCAATTCGGTGATCAGTCGGCAGGCGTGCAGGACCGTCGTGTGGTCGCGTCCGCCGAAGGCATCGCCGATCTCGGGCAGCGAGTGCGAGGTCAGTTCCTTGGTCAGCGCCATGGCGGTCTGCCGCGCGCGCGCCAGCTGGCGGGTGCGGCGCTTGCCGAGCAGGTCGCTGACGCGCAGCTGGTAGTAGTCCGCCGTGACCCTTTGGATGTTCGGGATGCTCAGCGTGCGCTCCTGCACGGTGAGCAGGTCGCGCAGCGCTTCCTGGGCGAACTCGGTGGTGATCGCACGGCCGGTGAAGTGGGCCCGCGCCGCCAGCGTGTTCAGTGCGCCCTCGAGGTCGCGAACATGGGAACGCATCCGGCGCGCGATCATGAACGCCACTTCTTCGGGCAAGACGATGCCCTTGAGCTCGGCCTTGCGCAGCAGGATCGCCGCGCGCGTCTCGAAATCCGGGGGTTCGATCGCCACCGGCAGTCCCCAACCGAGGCGCGAGGTCAGCCTTGGTTCGAGGTTCTCGACTTCCTTCGGATAGCGGTCGCAGGTCAGGATGATCTGCTGGTTCGACTCGAACAACGCATTGAAGGTGTGGAAGAACTCCTCCTGGGTGCGGTCCTTGTTCGCGAAGAACTGAATGTCGTCGATCAACAGCGCGTCCACCGAGCGGTAGCGGTTCTTGAACTCGTCGATGGTCTTGGTCTGCAGCGCGCGGATCATCGCGCTGACGAATTGCTCGGAGCGCTGGTACAGCACCCGGAACCCGGGATTGTTGCGCCGCATCAGGTTGCCCGCCGCGTACATCAGGTGGGTCTTGCCGAGACCGGTGCCCCCGTACAACAGCAACGGGTTCGACTCGCGCCGGCCGGGGTTCAGGGCCACCTGGTAGGCCGCCGCGCGCCCGAGCTCGTTCGACTTGCCTTCGACAAAGTTCTCGAAGGTGTAGTGCGCATCCAGATTGCTCTCGAATTCCGGGTCGAACGGAAGCGACGGGGTGCCCGGACTCGCCGCCGCACCGCGTTGCTGGTCCGCGGCGCGCGGACTGGAACCGACTTCCAGGCCGACCTGCACGTCGTTGCCGGCAAGGTGTCGCGCGACCGCCTCGATGCGGGTCAGGAACCGCTCGCGAACCACATCGAGCACGAACGCGTTCGGCGCCAGCAGGCTCAGCCGCCCGTCCCGACCCGTCACCTGCAGCGGCTTCAGCCAGGTCAAGATGTCCTGCTCTTCGTACTCGGACTCGAGACGTTCGAGCAGGCGTTCCCAGAGAGATTGCATGGAGACGGCGCGCTTCAAGAGGGCGCCCAACGCGCCGGGCCGGGCAGTGTATCAGCGCCGGTCGCGGCCCCGATTGCGCACAGGGGCCGTTGCAGCTTGACTCGAACCCGCCATCTGCATACCATTCGCGCCCCTTTTTGTAACCCTCTCGATGGTGCAGTCATGGCGACCAAGCGCACGTTCCAACCCAGCAATCTGAAGCGCGCCCGTGACCACGGCTTTCGCGCCCGCATGGCGACCAAGGGCGGCCGCAAGGTCCTGAACGCCCGTCGCGCCAAGGGTCGCGTGCGCCTGATCCCGTAAGCGTGGCGCAGCAGATGGGCGCGGCGCGCTTTCCGCGTGCGGCGCGCATTCTCGCCAAGCACGAGTTCGACGACGCCTTTCGAGCCGGCCTCAGTGCCGGCTCGAAGCTTTTCCGGGGTCTGGTGCTGGCCGCCGACTCGGCCCGCCTCGGCATCACCGTCCCCAAGCGAGCGGTGCCCCTGGCAACGCGCCGCAACCTGATCAAGCGCATCGTGCGCGAAGCGTTCCGCCTGCGGCGCGCTTCCCTGCCCTGCTTCCATTACGTGGTCGTGGCGCGTGGCGAGATCGCCACCGCAACGCCCACGGCGGTCCGCGCCGAGATCGAAAAGCTGTACGACCGCCTCGCCGCGTTGAAGCCCGCCCCCGCGCCCGGCACAATCGCCGACCTTTCTCGGGCCGCCAACACCGCGCCCTGAGCCATCTTCCCTTCGTAGCGAAACCCCATGAACAACGCGCGCAGTTTTCTCTGGATCGCGCTGGCGGCCCTCGGCTTCCTGCTGTGGAACGCTTGGCAGAACGACTATCAACGCCCGCAGCCCGCCGCCCCGAGCGCCAGTACCGCGCAACCCGCAGCGGCGCCCATCCCGGGCGATGCCGACCTGCCAAGCGCGACGTCTGCACCCGCGGCCGTCGGCCCAACCGATGCCGCAGTCGCCGTCACCGCAGCCGACGCGCAGCCGGAAGCCGCGGCCGAGAGCATCGTGGTGCGCGTGGTCAGCGACGTGCTCGAACTCGAAATCGACACCCGCGGCGGCACGCTGACGCGCGCCAACTTGCGCCAGTATCCGGTCAAGGCCGGGGAAGCCACGCCGACGGTGCAGCTGTTTGCCGGAAGCGGCGACCAGTACTTCGTCGCGCAATCGGGACTGGTGTCGAGTTCCTCGCCGGCGCCCGACCACCGCAGCGTGTACACCGCGGCACGTCGCGAGTACCGCCTCGGCGAGGGCGAGGACCGCGTCGAGATCCCGCTCACCTGGAGCCGCGACGGCGTCACCGTCACCAAGACCTTCACGCTGAAGCGCGGCAACTACACCGTTGCCGTCGCCACGCGGATCGACAACGCCGCGGCGGCGGAGTGGTCGGCGAGCGCCTACACCCAGCTCACCCGCACCTCGCCGATCGTGAACCGCAAGTTCTCGTTCACCAACCCCGACCAGTACAGCTTCGTCGGCGCCGCCTGGTTCAGCCCGGAAGAGAAGTTCGAGAAGCTCGCCTTCGACGATTTCGCCGAGGAGCCGCTGAGCCGCACCATCACCGGCGGCTGGGCGGCACAGCAGCAACACTACTTCTTCGCGGCGTGGATTCCGGATGCCAGGGAACCGCAGGCCTACAGCACGGCCGTGCTCACCGACCAGGGCGCACCGCGCTACCTGATCCGCCAGGTGGGCCCGGCGCTGAAGGTCGCCGCGGGCGCGAGCACCACTTCGAGCGCGCAGCTCTACGTCGGCCCCAAGCACCAGGAGAAGCTCGATGCGATTGCACCCGGGCTTGGCCTGACCATCGACTACGGCAAGGTCACGATCTTCGCCAAGCCGGTGTTCTGGCTGCTCAACACGCTGCACAAGCTGGTGCAGAACTGGGGCTTCGCGATCATCCTGACGACGCTGCTGGTCAAGCTGCTGCTGTACCCGCTGTCCGAGGCGCAGTACCGCTCGATGGCCAAGATGCGCAAGGTGCAGCCGCGCATCGAGGCGCTGAAGCAGCGCTACGGTGAGGACAAGCAGAAGTTCAACCAGGCGATGATGGAGCTGTATGGCAAGGAGAAGATCAATCCGGTCGGCGGCTGCCTGCCGTTGCTGCTGCAGTTCCCGATCTTCATCGCGCTGTATTGGGTGCTGCTCGAATCGGTCGAGCTGCGCCACGCGCCCTTCGTCGGTTGGCTGACGAACCTGTCCGCGCACGACCCGTACTTCGTGCTGCCGGTGCTGAACGCCGCGATCATGTGGGTCACGCAGAAGATGTCGCCGGCGCCTGCGGGCATGGATCCGCTGCAGCAGAAGGTGTTGCAGTACATGCCGCTGGTGTTCTCGGTGATGATGGCGTTCTTCCCGGCCGGCCTGGTGCTGTACTGGTCGGTCAACGGCGCGCTCGGCCTGGCGCAGCAGTGGGTGATCACCCGCCGCATCGAAGCGGGCGAGAAGAAGGCGGCGTGATGCGATGACGCCGCGCGACACGATCGCGGCGATCGCCACCGCGCCCGGTGCCGGCGCCATCGGCATCGTGCGGCTCTCGGGTGCCGGCGCCGCGCGCATCGCGCGCGACCTGGCCCGCCTCGAACCGCGGCCGCGCCACGCGCACTACGCGACGCTGCGCGATGACGCCGGCGCGGTCATCGACCGCGGCCTGTTGCTGTGGTTTCCGGCGCCGCACTCGTTCACCGGCGAGGACGTGGTCGAACTGCAGGTGCACGGAGCGCCGGTGCTGCTCGCGCGGCTACTCGCACGCTGCATCGAACTCGGCGCGCGCCCGGCCCGCGCCGGCGAGTTTTCCGAGCGTGCATTCCTCAATGGCAAGATCGACCTAGCCCAGGCCGAGGCGATCGCCGACCTGATCGCGGCCCAGTCGGAAGCGCAGGCGCGCGCTGCGCTGCGTTCGCTCGAAGGGGCCTTCTCGCAGCGTGTGCGCGAACTGCTCGCGGCGCTCATCGCGCTGCGCCTGCAGGTCGAGGCGGCGCTCGACTTTCCCGAGGAGGAAATCGACTTCCTCGGCGACGGCGAGATCCTCGCGCAACTGGACGCGCTGCGATCGGCAGTCGCGGAGCTGCTTGCCGAAGCCGAGCGCGGGCAGCGTCTGCGCGATGGCTTGCACGCGGTCATCCTCGGCGCGCCGAACGCCGGCAAGTCGAGCCTGCTGAACTCGCTGGCCGGCGCCGACCGCGCGATCGTCACCGCCGTTGCCGGCACCACCCGCGACCTGCTGCGCGAGGCGATCCGCATCGATGGCGTCGAGATCACCCTGGTCGACACCGCCGGCCTGCGAACGGCGCCCGACGCGATCGAAGCGGAAGGCATGCGCCGCGCGCGTGCCGAACTCGCGCGTGCCGACCTGGTCCTGCTCGTGCTTGCGCCCGAAGACGAGGACCGGCTGCCGACGCTGCAGCGCGAGCTGCCCGTCGGTGCTGCGGTGATCGTCGTGCACAACAAGTCCGACCTCGCCGACCGCAGCGGCCACGCGCGCGGCGTCGGCGAGCACCTGCATGTCTCGGCCACCAGTGGGGCCGGGCTGGCCGAGCTGCGCGCCGCGATCCGCCGCCATGCGGCTCCGGGCGAGGGCAGCGAAGGCAGCTTCAGCGCCCGTGCGCGCCATGTCGCGGCGCTGGCGCGCGTCGCCGCGGCGCTCGCCAGCGCGCGCGAGCGACTGCTGCACGAACGCGCCGGCGAGCTGGTCGCCGAAGAACTGCGGCTGGCGCAGCAGGCGCTGTCGGAGATCACCGGCGAGTTCCGCGCCGACGACTTGCTCGGCGCGATCTTCGCGGGTTTCTGCATCGGCAAGTAGCCGCCACGACTGCGCCCGGCGCTGCTGCCGGCCCGGCGTCTTGCTATTCTCGCGACAGACCCTGTGGTAGTCGAAATGGCTCAGGAAACACTCGAGTTCGCACGTCTGCTCGATGCCTGCCGGCACGGTGATGCGGACGCTTCGGCGCGTCTGATCCGGCAGGTCTATGCCGACCTGCAGCGACTGGCGCGCGCGCAACGCGGGCAGTTGGGCGGCACGCCAACCATGAACACGACCTCGCTGGTGCACGAGTGCTACCTGCGCATCGCCGGCCCGGTGGTTGGCCATGTCGAATCGCGCAACCACTTCTTCAACCTCGCCAGCCGCGTGATGCGACAGGTGCTGTGCGACTACGCACGCCAGCGCCTCGCCGACAAGCGCGGTGGCGGCCAGGTGCAGGTGACCGAGTCCGCGATCGACGCCGAAGGCCACGGTGAAGCCACCGAGCTGATCGAGATCGACAACCTGCTGGATCGGCTCGAGCTGGAACACGAGCGTGCCGCGCGCGTGTTCGAGTGCCGCTACTTCGCCGGACTCGGCGAGCAGGAAACCGCCGACGCCCTCGGCGTCAGCCTGCGTACCGCGCAGCGCGAATGGAACCTGGCGCGCGGCTGGCTGGCCGAGCGGTTGGCCGGCTGAACGACCGCGATGAACCCGCGCGCACTGGATCGCTTCCGAACCGGTCAGGCGCTGCGCGGCCAATTGCTGCGCGAGCTGGTGGATGGCGCGGTCGCGCCAGCGCGGGCCGGACCATGGCGGCTCGATGAGCGTATCGGCATCGGCGGCATGGGCGAGGTCTGGCGCGCACACCGGGTCGAAGGTGGTTTCGAGCAGGTCGCCGCGCTCAAGCTGGTGCGGACCGGCATCGATTCCGAGCTGCTGCGCACGCGCTTCGAGCAGGAGCGGCGCATCCTCGCCCGCCTCGAACATCCCGCGATTGCGCACCTGCTCGACGGCGGGCTGACCGAAGATGGACGCCCCTTCTTCGCCATGGAATTCGTCGACGGCGAGTCGATCGACGCCTGGGCGGCCCGGGTCCGGCCCACAGCCGACGCCGTGTTGCGTCTGTTCGTCGGCATCTGTGGCGCGGTGGACTACGCGCACCACAACCTGATCGTGCATCGCGACCTCAAGCCCTCCAACATCCTGATCGATGCCGATGGCCGACCCAAGCTGCTCGACTTCGGCATCGCCAAGCTGCTGGACGAGGAAGCCGATGGCAGCGCCACCCAGTTGCGCGCCCTCACCCCCGCCTACGCCGCACCCGAACAGTTCAACGGCAACCCGATCACCACCGCCACCGACGTCTACGCGCTCGGGCTGATCCTCTACCAGATGATCGCCGGCTGCCTGCCGGCCGAACGCGACACCGGGTCGGCACGGGGCGCGCTGGCCGAGGTCGAGATCAGCACCGGTCCGGTGAGCCGCAGCGCGCGGCGCGAGACCGCAGTTCCGACGTCTCTGCGCGCCCTCGGGCGTGATCTGGATGCCGTCGTGCTGAAGGCATTGCGTCTCGACCCGGCGCGGCGCTACCCGAGCGCCGCCGCGCTTTCCGACGACCTTTGCCGGCTGCTTGACGGGCTGCCGGTATCGGCCCGCCCCGACACCGTCGGCTACCGCGCGCGAAGCTTCGTGCGCCGCCACCGCAGCGCAGTGGCCGCCGCCGGCGTGGCGCTGTTCGCGCTCGTCGCCGGTCTCGGCGCGGCGCTGTGGCAGGCGCAGGTCGCGCAGCGCAGCGCCGCCCGACTGCAGGTGGAGATGCAGCGGGCGGAAGCCGCATCGCTTCGCGCCAAGGCGGCGCGCGACTTCCTGCTGGAGCTGGTCGAGGCCGGCAACCCCAACCTGGTCGGCGGCGACGTGCGGCGCACGGTGCGCGAGATGTTGCTGTCGGCCAGCGCCAAGATCGAGCGCCGCTTTGCCGGCGAGCCGCTGGCGCAGGCCGAGCTTCGGCTGTCGGTCGCCCGCGCGCTCCGTGCGCACGGCGAGCCCGGCGCCGCGCTTGAACTGGTCGAGACCGCCCTGGCCCAGCTCGGCGAGGCGGCACCCGTCGACCCGCTCCTGCTCGGCACCGGGCTGCAGACGCGGGCCTCGATGCACGCTGCGGCCGGCGGCTTCGTCGCCGCCGAGACCGATGTGGAGCGGGCGCTCACCCTGTTCCGCCAGGCGCCGGATTCGCCCACCGTACGCGAGCAGCGGCGTGCCGCGAACTCGACCCTGGCCCTGGTCTACAGCGCCACCGGCCGCGAGCGGGCCGCGCTCGACCTGCGTCGCGCCGACCTTGAAGAACGCAGCCGCGAATTGGGAGCAGCGCATCCCGACCTCGCCCCGGCCTGGTACAACCTCGGCGTGTCCAACTACCGCGCCGAGCGCTTTGACGAGGCGCTCGCCGACCTGCAGCGCAGCGAGGCGGTCCTGGCTACGGCCGGCAGCGCGCAGACGGTTTCGCCGCGCCGGCTGTATGTCTGGCTGATGCTGGCGCAGACCCTGGCTGCGCTCGACCGCTTCGCCGAGGCCGACACCTGGCTGCAGCGCGCGCAGGCGCTGCTCGACGACGGCGTCGCCCGGGAACGGCCCGATCTGGATCTGATGACCCTGAAGTGCCGGATCATCGTCGCCTGGCTGGGCATGCGGCGCGAGGAGGCCAGTCGATTCATGGCGCAGGCATGGGACCGGCTGATCAAGGATGAGCAGGCCGATAACGGGTTTCTGGCGCTGCATTGGGCCGGCATCCTGCTCGCCGAGGGTCGCGACGCCGAGGCCGAGGCGGTGGCGGAGCGGGCGCTGGCGCAAGTCCGCGAACGTCGCGGCGAGGACGATCTGGTCACCCTTCACCTGCGCGCGGCAAAGCTGCACGCCGGCTACCTGCAACGACGGCAGGCCGCCGACCTCGCCGAATTGCAGGCTCTCGCCGAAGCCCTGCGCGATGCGCCCACCCGGCGCCAGTTCGGGCAGGTTGCCGCCTGGCTGGCGCAAGCCCTCGAAGCATCGGACTCCGCCGCGGCCGCGCGTTGGGGCAGCGAAGCCGAGACGGCGCTGGCGGCCGCCTATGGTGCCAACCACCCCTGGACGCGCTCGCGCGCCGGCACCCTGGCATCGCCCTGAGAGGTGTCGCAATCGTCCCGCCGGGGCGTGACCAACAGGCTGCGCCTCAACAGCCTGCCCCTCGCTCACGGTGTTCGGCGTTGTTGCTGATTCACGCGCTGCCGGTCGAGGCAGCGAGCCGTTGAGCGAACCGGCGTCGCCTGGTTTGCGGCTATTCCACGCGCTCCCAGTCGAAGTCGCCGTAGATGCCGCCGTAGGGAATCAGCACCACCGACCAGCGCGAGCCACACACGCCGCAGTGCAGCCGCCAGCGCGGCGGGAAGCGGGCCTGGTGTTCATCAACCACGAGCTCCGCGAACTTCCCCGGCGCATCGCCCTGGAAGCGCCGATGCGGCTGCTCGCTGCACAGGCAACGCGACGCGGCCATGGTCCTCGATCCCCCGCCGCGAACCCGCGGCGCTCGCGCGGAGCATAACCCCCGCGTGCCGCCGGACCGGTGGAATCGCTTCGTTGGCGGGGCCAGAGCAACTCCGTTGGCGGGATCGGGCTGTGCGATCCGTATCCAAGATCAAACCCACCCATTTGTTGCTGGAGTAACGCCATGAAGCCCGCTCGCCTTGCCGCGACTCTTACCCTTTTTGCACTGGCCGCGTTGGCCGCCCTCCCCGTGTCCGCCGCCAACTTCTGCATCAGCGACGGAGATCAGCTTGCGTCCGCGTTGGTCGCTGCGACCTCGAACGAAGAGGGCGACGAGATCCGGATCGAGTACGGCTCGCTGACCATCACTGCCCCAGTTCCCAGGGACTACCGATGGAAGTTCGATGGGCGTTACGAGGACTACAGCCTGACCATCAGTGGCGGCTGGAGCAAGGGCAACGGCTGCGCATCCATCGCCACCAACAGCCCCGACGCCACGGTGCTCGATGCCCAGTGGGGAGGGCCCGTCTTCGTAGCCGACCTTCGTAACGGATTTGCCGGCGTGTTGACGCTCAGGAACCTGACGTTTGCCCGGGGGCAGGTCTACTACGTCGCTGGCCCGAACGGTTCACAGTGTTACGGCGCGTATGGCGGAATCGCCTGTGCCACCGGTCTGGCCGTCGAAGCCTGGTCGGGAAGCGGAGCCGTGGTGATCGACAACGTCTTGATCACCACCGGGCGAGTCGAAGCGGGCGTTGACGCGCCGATTGTGCACCTGTGGCACCAGGATGGAGGTTCGATCAAGATGCGCAACAGCATCATCATGGGCAACACGCTGGGCGACGGTGCACTCACGGAGGGTGTGAAGGTCCGTACGAGGACCAACAGTGTGGCGTACATCTCGAACAACTCGATCTTCAACAACACCGTGACTTCCGCGGAGGCCGGGTTGACCGTCGATGGCACGGCCACCCTTTCGAACAACGCTATCGCCAACAACAGCTCGGTCGTCGCCACTGCCTATCAGTACACCGCCTACAACGTGTCGCAGCAGACGCTGCGCGACAATCATTTCGGCAGCAGACGATTTGCCGGTGGTGACGTGTGGCCGTTCAGTGAGATCGGAACGACCACGGGCGATGCACAGTGGACACAATCCGGCGTCCGCATGGTGCCCAACGCCGAGTCGGTGCTGCGCGATTCCGGGGACAACACGCCCACCGGTGGCATCCCCTCGATCGACTTTTCCGGCAACGCGCGCATCATCAACACCGTCATTGATCGCGGCGCGGTGGAGGCTGCTGCCGTTCCGCCGATCGGGCCGAGCGTGACGCCGAATTCGCCGAGCAGCGGCTCGACCACGCTGGTCCATGGTGAGGAGGGTGAGTCAGTGAGTCGGATCATCACCTTCTCGGTCAGCGGCGGAAACCTGGGCGGCACCACCACGTTGTTCTGCGACGGCATCATCGGCGCCGCGCAGGTCATCAATGGCAGTCAGACGATCAGCACCGGAGGCTACGCCGGGCTGGTCACCGTGACCGTGCCGATCACCAGCAGCCCGGTCACCCACACCGTAGGGTGTTCGGCAACGCGATCGAACGGACCGATCGCGACCTACTTCTTTCACTACCGGGTCGGGCCGGACCTGATTCTCTCCGACGGCTTCGAAACCGGGCCCTGAGCCTGGCTGGTCGAGGCGCGCGTGGCGTTCGTCGCGATTGGCGGGATCGCCCCCGGCGATCCGTATCCAGGGACAGACGCGGTCACGCATTGGCGGCACCGCGCCGTCCCCTGAGTTCCCGAGGAATCGATCATGCACGACTCCACCCCTTCGACCCGGCGGCCGCATGCCGCGACGGCTGCCGTGCACGCTCGGCATCGCCTGCGCTTGGGCAGCCTGCTCGGCGTCGTGCTGGCGCTGCTCGCGTTGCCCGGTGCCGGCCACGCCTTCGTGCGTTGCGTCACCACCTCCGAGGCGCTGACCACCGCATTGCAGGACGCTTACTCGACCGCGGACGCGGTCAGTTACATCCTGATCGCCGAAGGCACCTACACCAGCAGCGACGGCTTCTCGCTGACGCTGGTCAACCCCATCCAGGGCATCAACCTGGTGGGCGGATTTTCCAGGCCGAGCTGCGCGACCAAGGTGCAGGATCCGGCCTCGGCGACGGTGCTGGTCGGTACGCCCCTGTTCCCGGCACTGAGGGTGCGCACGCACGAACCGGCCCAGGTGCAAAACATCTACATCGCCGACCTGAGCCTGCGCCATCCGGGCTACACCGGCAGCCTGACCGGCGCCTGCCTGCACGTCGAAAACTGGAAGGCCAGCCACCAGGTGACCATCGAGCGCGTGCGCATCGAACAGTGCAACGCCACGCAGCGCGCCGCAGCGCAGGTGGGCGGCCCGGGAACCAGCATCGTGCGCAACCTGCTGCTCCGCGACAACGCGACGCCCAAGGCCGCCTCGTTCCAGGCGGTATCGGGCGGCACGCTCTCACTCGCCCAGCTCACGGTCGTGCATAACGCCGGCCAGATTGGCCTGGAGCTGATTTCCGGCGGAAGCGGCAGCAAACTGTTCCTGAGCAACAGCGTGGTGACCAGCAACGCCCCGAATCCGTTCGGCACCAACATCGACGCCTGGCACGATGCACTCGGCGAGATCCGGCTCGAACGCGTGCATGCCGACATCATCAACGGCAGCCCCACCGCCAACATCGCGCCGAGCAGCGGCGACCCCGGTTTCGTTTCCGCCACCGACCCGCACCTGCGCGACGACTCGGTCCTGGTGGACAGCGGCGTGCCCAATCCCACCGGCAATGCCGGAACGCTCGACGCCGACGGCAAGGCGCGCGTGTTCGGCGCGGCGGTGGACGTGGGCGCGTTCGAGTACGTGCCCGATGCGCTGTTCTCCGACGGCTTCGAGACCGGGCCCTGAGCCACCAGGGCGGTTGGCGGGATCGCCCGCAGCAATCCGTATCCAGGAACAAGGCGTCACTGGCTCGATGGCCGTCGGGCGGACGCCGCCGCCAACCGGGGAGATTCGAGGTTGCGGACGCGCATCAGCACGGTCACCCCGAAACCGTGCGGGTGAACGGCCAGAACGGTTCCTTTTTGCCAGGCAGGAGAAACGTGCCATGACCACGTACAAGACCATTCCCTCGACGATTCCATTGCTGGCCATGCTCCTTGTTGCGGCGTGGCCACTCGACTCGCGCGGTGCGACCTTCTGCGTCGCCACCGGCAACCAGCTTGCGGCGGCACTGTCGAGTGCCACCTCGAATGCGGAATCCGACGAGATCAAGATCGAATACGGCACGCTGACCAGCGATGTCCAGGCGCCAAAAAACTATCAATGGATCTTCGACGGCCGTGGCGAGGAGTACGCCACCACAATCAGTGGCGGTTGGACCAAGAGCAACGGTTGCGCGTCGATCGCAACCAATGACCCTGCGGCCACCGTGCTCGATGGACAGTATTGGGGACCGGTGTTTCTGGCCGACCTGCGCTATGACTTCTCGGGCACCTTCACGATCAAGAACCTGACCTTCGCACGCGGGAAGCTGTTCAACACCGCGTGCATCAGCGGCAATGTTGGAATCACATGCGCCTCGGGGCTTGGCATTGAGGCGTGGGCGTTGCCTGGCGCAGCGGTGACCGTGGACAACGTGCTGGTGCGTAGCGGAGTCTCCGAGTCCGGAGTGATCCGCGGGATCGTGGCCTTGGTCATGACTGGCGGTGGCACGTTGAAGCTGCGCAACAGCATTGTGATGGGCAATGATCTGAGTGCCGGTGCGGGGACTGAAGGTGTCAGAGTCAACGTCAGCAACAACACCATCGCCTATTTGAACAACAACTCGATCTTCGGCAACACGGTTCGCTCCGATTCCGTCGGCCTGGAGGTCACCGGCGTCGCAACACTGGCCAACAATGCGGTCGCCGACAACGCGACCACCGGTCCGGACACTGCGTATCAGTTCATCGCGAACAATGTCTCGACGATGACCCTGCGAAACAACCATTTTGGAACCAGGCGATACGCTGGCGGCGGGTTTCCGTTCTTGGAAGTCAGCACCACGACCGGTGATGCTGAGTGGACCCAGACCGGCTACAAAATGGTGCCGGATACGGAGTCGGTGTTGCGAGACTCCGGGCAGAATGCTCCTTCGGGCGGACTTCCTACGATCGACTTCTCGGGATACGCGCGAATCCAGAATGCGGTCATTGATCGAGGTGCTGTGGAAGCCGAGCCGCCACCGACGATTGGTCCTGCCGTCACCCCGAGCTCGCCGGTCAGCGGATCCACGACTATGGTTGTCGGCACCGCCGGCAGCATTGCGCTGCGCTGGATCGCGTTTTCCGCGAGTGGCGGGACTTTGGGCGGCACCACCCAATTGCTGTGCGACTTCATTGCTGGTAGCGGAACCATTCTTGGCAATGCCAGCCAGACCGTCACCACCGGGGCAGGTGCGGGTCAAGTGAGTCTTTCCCTGCCTGTCACGAGCACGCTCCAGGACCATACCGTCATGTGCACGGCGGATCGCCAGAACGGCGGCATCCAGTCGTTCTTCATGCATTATCGCGTTGGCCCCGACGTGATCATGACCGACGGCTTCGAATCCTCGCCCTGAGATGCGGCCACGGGCGGCCGGGAACGGCGGCCGCCCCGTTCGTCACGGCCTCGCTTCCGCGATCGCGCGCTCGGTGCTAGAACGCTGCGACCCTTGGGAGCGAACCGATGCGTAGCGTATTCACCGCGGCCGCGATGGCCTGTGCGACGGTGTGGCCGATGACGAACCTGCATGCCGAAGAACTGACGATCGAACGCATCTACGACGCGCCGGCGCTGGCCGGCAAGACGCCGATGAGCCTGAAGGTGTCGCCGGATGGCTCGCGCGTGACCTTCCTGCGCGGCAAGGACACGGACCAGTACCAGCTCGACCTGTGGGAATACGACATCGCCTCGAAAGAGACGCGCATGCTGGTCGACTCCAAGGTGCTGCTGCCCGAGGAGGAGCAGCTGTCGGACGAGGAGAAGGCCAAGCGCGAGCGCGCGCGTACCGCGAGCCTCAAGGGCATCATCGAATACGGCTTCTCGCCGGACGGCGCCAAGCTGCTGTTTCCGCTGAACGGCGAGTTGTTCCTGTACGACCTCGGCGCGGACGAGACCCAGCAGGCCGGTCGCGTGCGCAAGCTGACGCACAAGGAACTCGGCTTCGCGACCGATGCCCGGGTGTCGCCGAAGGGCGGCTTCGTCAGCTTCGTGCGCAACCAGAACCTGTGGTTGATCGAGTTGGCGACCGACCGTTCGATCCAGCTGACGCGCGATGGCGGCGGGCTGGTCAGCAATGGTGTTGCCGAGTTCATCGCGCAGGAGGAAATGGGCCGCTTCGATGGCTACTGGTGGGCGCCGGACGACTCGATGATCGCGTTCGCGCGCGTCGACGAAACGCCGGTGCCGGTGCAGCGCCGCTTCGAGATCAATGCCGAGGACACCAGCGTCGTCGAGCAGCGCTATCCGGCCGCAGGGCAGCCAAACGCGGCGGTCCGGCTCGGCGTGATCCGCATCGCCGATGCCGCGCCCGCGGAAGTCGCGAACACCGGCGCCGGGTCGGCGCTGTTGCCGGCCGAGGTGAAGATCCGCTGGGTCGACCTGGGCGAAGATCGCGACATCTACCTGGCCCGCGCCGAGTGGTTCGCCGACAGCAGCGCACTGAGCTTCCAGGTGCAGACGCGCAACCAGCGCCGGCTCGACCTGCGCGCCTGGTCGGTGCGCGACCAGTCGATCTCGACCCTGCTCAGCGAGAGCAGCCAGACCTGGGTCAACCTGCACGACGACCTGCAGTTCCTCGACAGCGGCGACTTCGTCTGGGCGAGCGAGCGTGACGGCTTCAAGCGCCTCTACCTGCATGGTCGCGATGGCGCGCTCAAGCACGCGCTGACGCCGGAAGCCTGGGTGGTCGACAACCTGCTCGCGATCGACGAGCGCAACGACCGCCTGTTCTTCGCCTCCGGCGGCCCCGACCCGACGCAGAAGCACGTCTACATGACGCCGCTGTCCTTGCCGGTGAAAGAAGTGGCGCAGATCACCCACGAAGCCGGCATGCACAACGCCAGCTTCCCGAAGCAGGCAAACGTGTTCGTCGCCAGCCATTCCGATCCGGCCACGCCGCCGCGCGTGCGCCTGTTCGACGCCGCCGGCGTGGAACTCGCGGTGCTCGAAGCCAACGAGCTCAAGGAGGGTCATCCGTACTGGCCGTATGCGGCCGAGCACTCGGTGCCCGAGTTCGGCGAGATCACCGGCGCCGAAGGCCAGAAGCTGCGCTACCGCGTGTTCAAGCCAGCCGGCTTCGACGCCGCGCACCAGTACCCGGTGGTCGTGCACATCTACGGCGGTCCGCACGGGCAGATGGTCACGCAGAGCTGGACGGATCCCTTCCTCCAGGTGCTCACGCGCAAGGGCTTCGTCGTGTTCCAGCTCGACAACCGCGGCATGTATCGCCGCGGCAAGGCGTTCGAGGAAGCGCTGTTCCGGCACATGGGTTCGGTCGAGGTGGTCGATCAGCGCGAGGGCGTGAAGTGGCTGCGCGCGCAGCCCTGGGTGGCGGGCGACAAGATCGGCTTCTACGGCTGGAGCTACGGCGGCTACATGGCGCTGCAGGTGCTCGGCCAGGCCAGCGACGACTTCGCCGCCGTGGTCGCCGGCGCGCCGGTTACCGACTGGGCGCTGTATGACACGCACTACACCGAGCGCTACATGGACCACCCCAAGGACAACGCCGAAGGCTATGCGCAGAGCAGCGTGTTCGCGCATCTCGACGGCATGCGCTCCGACCTGCTGCTGATCCACGGCATGGCCGACGACAATGTGCTGTTCACCAACAGCACGCGCCTGATGAGCGCGCTGCAACAACGCGGCAAGGCCTTCGAGCTGATGACCTACCCCGGCGGCAAGCACGGCATCGCCGCGCCGTGGATGAAGAAGCACGCCAACAACGCCATCGTTGATTTCTTCGAGCGAAAGCTGAAGTAGGGGCGGCCCCCCGGGGCCGCCCTGGCTACAGGGTGCGACCACGTCATCACGGGCAACCACGGGGGGTTGCCCCTACGGGGGATCGTGCACCGTGTCAGCCACGCAGGACCGACGCGCGTCCCGAACCACGGCCGACACCGATCCCGCCGGAATCATGTAGGGGCGGCCCCCCGTGGCCGCCCTGGCCACACGCTGCGACCACGTCATCACGGGCAACCACGGGGGGTTGCCCCTACGGGTGATCGGCGCGCAGCAGCAGGTACTGGAACCACTGCATGGTGCCGAACGGGGTCGGGTGTTGTTCGCGGGCGTCGCCGACTGGGCGGAAGTGCGGGGCGAATTCGGCGCCGAGCGTGCCGGCGTCGTAGCGACACACCGGCAGGCCGCTGCAGCGCTCGGGGCCATCGGGGGCGAAGGTGGCGATCAGCAGGTGGCCACCCGGCCGCAGTGCGCGCGTGGCCTGCGCGACATAGGCGCGGCGCTGCGCGGGGTCGGTCAGGAAATGGAACACGGCGCGGTCGTGCCAGAGGGCGTAGTGCGCGGTGGGCAGCGGCAACGCGGTGATGTCACCGGACAGGAAGCGCGCGGCTTGCTGCGCTTGCGGCGGCAGCGTTGCGATGCGCGCGCGGGTGCACTGAAGCGCCGCGTCCGCCAGGTCGTTCACCGTCACGTCGCGAAAGCCGCGAGCGAGCAGGTCGTCGACCAAAGTCGATGCGCCTGCGCCGACATCGAGGATCGGAGCATCGGGCGCGAGCGCCAGGCTGTCGATGAAGGCGAGCGAGCGGTCCAGATGCGGCCGGTACCAGCTGACCGCGTCGCTGGCCTTGCTCGTGTACACCTGCTGCCAGTGCGTGGCGTCGCCCATGTCCTGCTCCGCTGTGGGTCGGCGCGAGCATAGCGACGTGGCGCGACCCGGTTCGCGGTCCGCGCGTTGCAGACTGATACACTTTTCGCCCCGCTCGCGGAGTAGCCCCATGTTGTCCGCCCTGACCCTCGGCCTGCAGATGGGCCTGACCACCGCGATGCCGATGCCGGCCGCGCTGGTGTCGATCGGGCAGCACTCGCAGTTCGAGCTCGACCGCTACACCCGCCAGATCGAGCAGGACGGCGGCTGGTGGCTGGAGATGGAGAACCGGCTGCTGGTGGTGGCACCGCCGACACGGCTGCCGGATCTGCTCGCCGGCGTGAAGGTCGAGCAGGATCTGGGCTGGCTGCGCCCGGACGATCTGGCGCTGCAGACACGCGCCTGCGGCGTCGAGGAAGGCCCGCAGCTGCCGGCGATCGCCGACACCGGCCGCTTCGCCCTGGTGCGCACGCCTGCCACGTGGTTGCCGTACAAGTCGCCGGAGGTGTCCGAGTGGCGCCCGGTGGTGCCGAACCGCACCATCACCAAGGACCTGAAAGCACGCGGCCTGATGGCGATGGCCAAGGGCGCGCCCGACCCGGAAATCCAGTTGCGCGTCGATGCGGTCGATCCCGATCGCTGGTTCGCGGCGCTGTCGAGCCTGGCCAGCTTCGATCGCTCCTCCTACGGCGTCGGTCCGAATCCAGGCATCGACCAGGCGCGCGACTGGCTGATCGGCGAGTTCTCCGCGCTCGGATTGCAGGTGACGACACAGGAGTTCCAGGTCGGCAGCAGCAGCTACCACGTCGACAACGTGATCGCGCGCCGCACCGGCTGGCTGTATCCGGACGAGTGGGTCGTGGTCGGCGGCCACTACGACTCGCGCCAGCAATCGGCGTCGGTGCCGACACAGACGCCGGGCGCCGAGGACAACGCTTCGGGTTGCGCCGGCGTGCTCGAAGCCGCGCGCGTGTTCGCGCAATTCCCGCCGCAGCGCACGATGATCTTCGTCTGCTTCGCCGGCGAGGAGCAGGGCCTGTACGGCGGCGGCGCCTACGCGCAATCGCTGCAGACCAGCGGCGATCTGGCCAAGGTCGATCTGGCGGTGATCATGGACATGATCGGCTACTCCGGCGACAGCGATCTCGATGTGCTGCTGGAAAGCTCGGCGGCGCTGTCGCCGGTGTTCACGCCGTTCCTGAACATGGCCGCCACCTACACCCCGCAACTGCGCCTGGTGCAAGACACCAGTCCCTGCTGCTCCGACCACATGCCGTTCATCAACCGCTCGGTGCCTTCGCTGCTGACCATCGAGAACGACTGGAACGCGTACGGCCATTACCACCGCACCACCGACCTGCCCGCGAACATCACGCGTGCGCAGGAAATGGGCGGCGGCATCCTGCAGATGAACATCGCGGTGCTGGCCGACGCTGCCGGTTTCGAGCGGCCGATCCTGCGCGACAGTTTCGAATGAATCCGGCGACGGTGCTGCGCTGATGTTGCCCGCCCTGACCCTCGGCCTGCAGATGGGCCTGACCACCGCGCTGCCGATGCCGGCCGCGGTCGTCGCGCTCGAGGCCACGCCGCAGTTCGAGCTGGATGCCTACACGACGCAGATCGAAGCGCGCGGCGGCTGGTGGCTGGAGCTCGATGATCGACTGCTGCTGGCGGCTCCCGCGACTGCGTTCGCGGAGCTGGTCGCGGGCCGGCGCGTGCTCGACGAACTCGGCTGGATCAAGCCCGACGAGCTCGCGCTGCAGGCGCGTGGTTGCACCATTCACCCGAGCGCACCGCTGCCGCCGATCGCGCGCGCCGGGCGCTACACGCTGGTGCGCGCCCCGGCGACGCTGTTGCCCTACCGGCTGCCGGAAGTTTCGGAATGGCGGCCGGTGGTGCCGAACCGCAGCATCGCCCAGGACTGGCGCGCGCGCGGCCGCCTCGATGTGGCCAAGCGCGCGGCGAACCCGCAGGTGCAGCAGCGCGTCGATGAGGTCGATCGCGACCGCTGGTTCGGCGTGCTCGAACACCTGGCGACCTACGACCGTTCCAGTCGCCATGCCGACATCGCCAACGCCCGCGACTGGCTGCTGGCGAAATTCGGCAGCCTCGGCCTGCAGACGTCGACGCATGCGTTCACCATGTCGGGCACGGCGGTGCCGCAGGTCAATGTCATCGGCACCCTGCCCGGCAGCAGCCTGCCGAACGAGTGGATCGTGGTCGGCGCGCACTACGACTCGATCCAGTCGAATGCCAGCAGTGCCACCGCCGCGCCCGGTGCCGAGGACAACGCGTCTGGTTGCGCCGCGGTCGTCGAGATGGCCGAGGTGTTCACGCGCTTCCCGCCGCAGCGCTCGATGCTGTTCGTCTGCTTTTCGGGCGAGGAGCAGGGACTGATCGGCAGCAGTGCGTGGGCGCAGTCGCTGCAGAGCGCCGGCACGCTCGGCAACATCAAGCTGGCGCTGATCATGGACATGATCGGCTACTCGACCGACGGCCAGCTCGATGTGCTGCTCGAGACCTCGTCGGCGCTGTCGTCAGTGTTCCCGCCGTTCCAGAGCGCGGTCGCGGACTATGCGACCGAGCTGGTGCCGCACACCTCGACCAATCCGTTCGGCTCCGACCACATGCCCTTCATCAACCGCAGCGTGCCCTCGCTGCTGGTGATCGAATACGACTACGACGCCTACCCGGGCTATCACCGCACCAACGACGTGCCGGGCACCATCAGCCATGCGCTCGACATGGGCGGCGGCGTGCTGAAGATGAACGCTGCGGTGCTGACCGAGGCCGCGGGCTACAGCAGCAGCGCCCTGTTCGGCAACGGCTTCGAGGACTGATCAGAACACCGGGGTTTCGTCGGCGAGCGCGTCTTTCGGCCCGCCGACGATGCGCAGCGTGTGCTGGTAGCCGCGGTCGATGGCGTGGAAATAGCTCTGCCATTCGAGCAGTCCGATATCGGCCAGCGGCGGCTGGATCAGCAGTGTCGACTGCGCCCGCGCGTGTGCGGTCTGCGCGCCGGAATTGAGCATGCCGGCGCGCAGCAGGATCTCGCGCAGCCGCGGCCGCTTGTAGCCGGCGCGGTCTTCCATCCACAGCTTCCAGGCCGGTGGCAGCTGGTATTCGTCGTCGCCGGCGGCAAGTGCATGGTCGCCGCCGATATCGACCGCGATCACCTCACCGCGATGGCTGAGCCGCATCAGATCGACCGGCAGGTTGTTGACCACGCCGCCATCGACGAACACCTGGCCGGCGCGGAACACCGGCGGCAGCAGTCCCGGGATCGCCACCGACGCGCGCACCGCCTGCCACAACACGCCCTCGCGATGCACATGCGCTTCGCCGCGGGTCAGGTTTGCCGAGACGCAGAAGAACGGCAGCGGCAGGTCCTCGATCTCGCGTTCGCCGTAGGTCTCGCGCAGCAAGCGCGCGACCTTGCGCCCGGACACGATCGAAACCAGCGGCAAGGTGTAGTCGGACAGCGGGTTGGTGTCGTAGAAGGCGCGGCGGAAGCGTTCGGTCATCTCCTCGATCGACCATTCCGCGGCGACGCCGGCGCCGATCACCGCGCCGATCGAGGTGCCGCCGACGCTGTCGATCTCCATGCCCGCCTCGCGCAGCGCCTTGACCACGCCGATGTGCGCGAAGCCGCGCGCGCCGCCGCCGGACAGCACCAGCGCCAGGCTCTGGCCGCCGATGGTTCGGGCCAGGCGCGCGCAGTCGGCCTCGTGGCGCAGATGGTGGATCGCCGCGCGCGGACAGAACGCATGCCAGCGCCGCGCGGCGCCGGGGCGCGCCGCGCCGTCGTGCTCGATGACCAGGAACTGGCGTCGTTCCACTGCCTCGTCGGTCGCATCCGGCCACACCGCATCCAGCGCCGGGGACTCGTCGGCGCGCACCACGAACAGCAGCGCGTCGGCCTGGCGACGGCACTGGTCGCGCCATTCGGAGACCATGCCGTCGCCGACGTACAGCACGAAGTGCGAGGCATGTTCGATCGCGTGGTAATGCCCGGCGTCGTGCCCGGCATCGCCGGCATGCAGCACGCGCACCGAGCCGAAGCGCAGCAGCTCGCGCTCCAGCATCAACGCGAACCCGGCCAGGTCCACCCCCGGCGAATGCGGCAGCAACGCCAGCGTGCGCGGCGGTGCGCCGTGCGGCTGCAGCTCGCCCTGGCGACGCAGCGCCAGTCGCGCGAGCCCGAGCAGCGCCTGCGGAAAACGCTCGGCGAGCAATTCCAGATGCGCCGCCGGCAGCCGGATCAGCTCGGAATCGCGCAGCGCGCGCACCGTCGCCGAACGCGGCCGCGAGATCAGCACGCCGAGCTCGCCCACCGACTCGCCGGCCATGATCTGGCCCACCGCATGGCTGACGCCGTGCCCATCGCGCTGGAACGCGGCGAGGCTGCCATTGACCAGCAGATACACCGCATCCGATGCCTCGCCCTCGAAGAACAGCGCCTCGCCCCCGGCAATGCTGCGCCAACTGCACCCCGCCGCCAGCAGCTCGCGCGCCAGCACCGGCAACGTCGCAAACCACGGCACCTGGCCGAACAGTTCGACGAAACGGCGTTGTTCGCGCGGGTCAAGGCTCATGGCGGAATGCTACGCCAAGCTTCACGACCGGGATAACCCGGCGATGTTCTCCAACTCAGCCGACCAACCCGGTCGAGGGCGACCGCAGTCACGGCGAATTGCGATTCGAACCGAACCGTTCCACTGACCACTCATACCTTGCTCGCGACCAATTCCACGGATTCGCCACAGCCTTCGCTTGAACCGTGTCCACGGCCAGTCGGAGGCGAAGCATCCAAGCCCCGTCAACCGAGCGGCTGCACATTGGAGTTCATCCAATGCACGAGAAGCCTGACGAGCACCGCCACGCCCAGAATCAGGACTCCGATGATGCCGGCGGCGGCGAAGGCCAGCCTTGGCAAGGCTCGGCTTCTCGCGAGTATCGCCGCGACGAAGAACACACCTGAAACGCCAGCCACCACGACCCACGACTCCAGGACCGCCCGCGACCAACCCATCAGGCCGAGCAATACCGCGCTGAACAGGAGAACCACAATGCTCATCGGAAAGGGTCCGTCGGGAGATGGTGAACTGGCAACGGCTCAAGGAGGTGCCGAGCGACAATTGCCCGAAGGAAACGCTGGGCATGCAGTGGAGTCTGGGCGGGCAGGAAACCGCCGGTCAAGGAATTCCTGGGCTGAGTCGCGCGAGGAAGCCGAGCCGGGCCGCACGCAGCGCGAGCTTGCCTTGGCCGCACCGCGCCGCCATGTTGGCGGCTTTGAGGAAGCGCGCCGATGACCGAATCCAACCCGCTGTTGCGCGACGACGAGTTCGTTGCCTATTCCGAGATCCGCCCCGAGCATGTGCTGCCGGCGGTGCGTGCGCGCATCGCGCGCTACCGCGAGCGCATCGAGACGCTGGTGGCGGATGTCGGGCAGCATCGCTTCGATCGGCTGATGCTGGCGTGGGAGGAATGCGAGGACGCGCTCAACCGCTGCTTCGCGCCGGTCGGGCATTTGCACGGCGTCTGCGACACGCCCGAGCTGCGCGCGGTGTATGGCGAGGCGATCGAACTGCTGACCGACTTCGGTAGCGAGATCGGCCAGCATGCGGGGCTGTGCGCTGCGGTGCGGGCGATCCGCGCGCAGCCGGACTTCGAGCGCTTGCCGGCGCCGGCGCGCAAGCTGGTCGAGGATGCGCTGCTCGACTTCCGCCTCGCCGGCGTCGACTTGCCGGCGCCGCAACAGCGGCGCCACCGTGCGATCGAGACCGAACTGTCGCGGCTCGCGACCGAGTTCGAGCAAGCGGTGCTGGATGCGACCGAGGCCTGGACCCTGGACCTGGCCGAGGGCGATGCGCGTCTGGCCGGGTTGCCCGACTCCGCGCTGGGGTTGCTGCGGCAGGCGGCGCGGGAGGCCGCGGTCGAAGGCTTGCGCATCACCCTGCACGCGCCGGTGTACCAGGCATTGATGATGCACGCGCAGGATCGCGCGCTGCGCGAACTGGTCTACACCGCGTACCAGACGCGCGCGTCCGACCAGGGCCCGCATGCCGGGCGCTTCGACAACAGCGGGCGCATCGAGCGCATCCTGGCGCTGCGCTTTGAAGCGGCGCAGCTGCTCGGCTTCCCCAATGCGGCCGAGGAGTCGTTGGCGACCAAGATGGCGCAGACGCCGCAACGCGTGCTGCAGTTCCTGCACCAGCTCGCCGCACGCGCCAAGCCGGTGGCCGAGCGCGAGATCGCCGAGCTGTCGGCATTCGCGCGCGAGCGCCTCGGCATCGCGACGCTGCAGCCCTGGGACCTGGCCTACGCCAGCGAGAAGCTGCGCATCGAGCGCTATGCGTTGAGCGAGGAGGAGCTGAAGCCGTACTTCCCGCTGGAGCGCGTGATGGCCGGCCTGTACGCGCTGACCGAGCGCGTGTTCGGGGTGAAGCTGGTCGAGCGCGGCGGCGTCGATCTGTGGCATCGGGATGCGCGCTGCTTCGATCTGGTCGATGCCCGCGGCGAAGCCTTCGCCGTGGTGTTCCTCGACTTGTTCGCGCGCACCGGCAAGCGCGGCGGCGCCTGGATGGACGTGGCGCGCTCGCGCAAGCGCATCGGCGTACTGCAGCGGCCGATGGCGTTCCTCACTTGCAACTTCGCGCCGCCGAGCGCGGAGCAGCCGAGCCTGCTCACGCACGACGACGTGCTCACCCTGTTCCACGAGTTTGGCCATGGCCTGCACCATCTGCTGACCGAGATCGACTATCCGAGCCTCGCCGGCATCGAAGGCGTCGAATGGGACGCGGTCGAGCTGCCGAGCCAGTTCCTGGAGAACTTCGGCTGGCATCGCGAGACGCTCGATCTGATCGCTGCGCACTGGCGCAGTGGCGCGGCGCTGCCGGAGTCCCTGTTCCAGCGCATGCTCGCGGCGCGCCACTTCCAGGCCGGCCTGTTCCTGGTGCGCCAGCTCGAGTTCGCGCTGTTCGACTTCCGCCTGCACCTCGACTACGACCCGGCGCGCGGCGGGCGCGTGCTGGAGACGCTGGCCGCGGTGCGCGAGGAGGTGGCGGTACTGCCGCCGCCGCCGTGGCAGCGCTTCGCCAACAGCTTCACCCACGTCTTCGCCGGGGGCTATGGCGCCGGCTACTACAGCTACCTGTGGGCCGAGGTGTTGTCGGCGGACGCGTTCTCGCGGTTCGAGGCCGAGGGCATCCTCAATGTCGACACCGGCCGCGCCTTCCGCGCCGAGGTGTTGGCGGTCGGCGGCTCGCGACCGGCGCTGGAGAGCTTCGTTGCGTTCCGCGGGCGCGAACCGGACCCGGCGGCGCTGTTGCGCAGCTACGGACTCGCGGCGTGACCCGCGGCGGCCTGCGGGCGTAGGCTATGGGTGGACAGCGGGAGCGGGCATGGCCGGAGCAGCGATCGCGGAAAACGAAGCCGAGCGCCTGGCGGCGCTGGTGGCCACGGGCCTGCTCGACAGCGAGCACGAGGCGGTGTTCGACGCGATCGTGACGCTGGCCGCGACGATCTGCGCGGTGCCGATGGCGGCGATCAGCCTGATCGATCGCGACCGCCAATGGTTCAAGGCCAGCGTCGGCATCGACGTCAGCGAGACCCCGCGCGAAGACGCATTTTGCGCGCACACCATCCTGCGCCCGGAGCCGATGGAGATCGGCGACGCCTGCGCCGACGCGCGCTTCCGCGACAACCGCATGGTGCTCGGCGAACCGCACGTTCGCTTCTACGCCGGCGTGCCGCTGACCGCGGGCGATGGCCTGGCGCTCGGCGCGCTGTGCGTCGTCGATCGCGAACCGCGCCAGCTCGACCAGGCCCAGCGCAGCTCGTTGCGGCAGCTGGCGCAGGTGATCGAGCGCCTGTTCGCGGCGCGCGTGCAGGGCCTGCGCCAGCAGCAGTTCATCGTCCGCATCACCGACGCGATGCCGGCGCTGATCCTGTATCTGGATCACGAGGAACGCGTGCGCTTCGCCAACGCCGAACTCGGTCGCCGCGCCGGCGGCGATGCCGCGCGCGTGCTCGGCTGGACCTTCCGCGAGGTCTGCGGCCCCGGCCTGTACCAACGCATCGAGCCGCAGCTGCGGCGCGCGCAGGCGGGCGAGGACGTCGACTTCGAGGGCAGCGAACAACTCGGCGGCCGCCTCGTGCACTACCACAACCATTACCTGCCGGACCGCGACGAGCAGGGCCGCGTGCGCGGCGTGTTCGCGCTGACCTTCGACGTCAGCGAACAGCGCGAGGCCGAAATCGCCGCGCGCCGCGCCGAGCGGCGCCTGCAGCTGATCGCCGACAACCTGCCCGGCGCGGTCTCGATCATCGACCGCGACCACATCTACCGCTTCAACAGCGCCGAGTACGAACGCGTGCTCGGGCGGCCGCTGTCGCAGATCACCGACCACCCGGTGCGCGAGGTGCACGGCGAGGCCGTGTACGCGCAGGTGCGGCCGCACCTCGAGCGCGCGCTCGGCGGCGAGCGCAGCAGTTTCGAGCTGGCCTTGCAGACCGCCCGCGGCCAGCGCTTCCTGCGTGGCACCTACGTGCCCAAGCGCGATGACGCCGGCTGCGTCGTCGGCGTGTTCGGGCTGATCCTCGACCAGACCGAGCTGAAGCAGGCCGAGGACCGCTTGCGCCAGATGGCCGAATACGACGCACTGACCGGACTCGCGAACCGCTACCGGCTGTACGACGAGATCGCCGCCTCCGCGGCGCGCGCCCGCCGCCACGGGGGTGCGCGCGCGTTGCTGTATCTGGACATCGACAAGTTCAAGGCGATCAACGACCGCCACGGTCACGCCGGCGGCGATGCCGTGCTGGTCGAGTTCGCGCGTCGGCTGAAGGCCACGGTGCGCGCCACCGACACCGTCGCACGGCTCGCCGGCGACGAGTTCGTGGTGCTGCTGGAGGAAGTGCACGGCGTAGCCGACGCCAGCCATGTCGCGGAAGCGCTGGTGGCGGCGATGCAGCCGCCGCTCAACTACCAGGACCAGGAAATCGCGTTTGCGACCAGCATCGGTGTCGCGCTGAGCCACGACGCCGGGGAGGGCGCGGACCCATGGCTGCAGCGCGCCGACGGCGCGCTGTATGCGGCCAAGGCGGCCGGGCGCGGGTCGTGGCGGCTGGCCGCTGCCTGAAGGCCCTTCGCGCCATCTGTCGCCGCCACTATGCTCTGCCCATCGACCCGCCGGAGACCGCCATGTTCGAAGCGCCGAAACTCGTCGATGACCTCAACGTCAGCCTCGCCCGCTACGCCGTGTTCGGGCATCCGGTGGCGCACTCGAAATCGCCGCTGATCCATCGCGCGTTCGCGCACCAGCTCGGCATCGCGCTGCGCTACGACGCCATCGACGCCGCACCCGGAACGCTGGCCGCGGCGCTGTCGCGCTTCGTCGGCGAAGGCGGCGTCGGCGCCAGCGTCACGCTGCCGCTGAAGGCCGAGGCGTTTGCGCTGGCGAAGGCCTGCAGCGCGCGCGCCAAGCGGCTCGGCGTCGCCAACACGCTGGCCTGGCACGGTGACCACTGGTTCGCTGACAACACCGATGGCGAGGGCCTGATCCGCGACATCGGCGAACGCCACCGCATCGACCTGCGCGGACGCCGCGTGCTGCTGGTCGGCGCCGGCGGTGCCGCCCAGGGCGTGTTGCCGGCGTTGCTCGATGCCGGCGTCAGCAAGGTCACCATCAGCAATCGCGATCCGCAGCGCGCCGACCAGCTGTGCGACTGGATCGGCGACCCGGCGCGGGTGCAGACCTGGTACCTCGACGACCTGCGTCGTGCCGGCGACTTCGACGCGGTGTTCAATGCCACCAGTGCCGGCCAGTACGGCCAGGCGCTGGACCTGCCCTTCACCATCGCCAACCCGCGCACGCTCGCCTACGACCTCAGCTACGGCAAGGCCGCGACTTCGTTCCTGGCCTGGGCGCGGGCGGCCGGGTGCGCGTATGCGCTGGATGGGCTCGGCATGCTGGTCGAGCAGGCCGCGGCGGCGTTCGAGCTCTGGCATGGCGACCGCCCCGACACCGAACCGGTCTATCGGCAGCTGCAGCGGGACGCGGCTGCATGAACGAGCGCCCGTCGATCCTGTTCCACTTCGCGGCCCGCCGCGACTGGGCGGACGCACAGGTGCATGAGGAATACCGCGCGCCCTCGCTGGCGAGCGAGGGCTTCATCCATTGCGCCACGCGTGCGCAGATCCCGGGCGTGGTCCAGCGTCACCTGCAGGGCCGCAGCGACCTGGTGCGGCTGACGCTGGATGCGAGCCGGCTGGAGCCGTGGCTGCGCTACGCGTGGAGCGAATCCAGCCAGGACGAATATCCGCACGTGCACGGGCCGATCCCGATGGCGGCGGTGATCGCGGTCGAACTGTTCGATCCGACCGAAGCCCAATACGGTGGATGAACCGCTGCGACCCGACGGTCGCGGCGGTTGGCAGTGCCGCGCCGGCTGTGCCGCCTGCTGCATCGCGCCCTCGATCTCGACGCCGATGCCCGGCCACCCGCACGGCAAGCCCGCGGGCGTGGCCTGCAGCCATCTGTTGCCCGACCTGCGTTGCGCGTTGTTCGGGCGGCCCGAGCGGCCGCAGGTCTGCAGCAGCCTGCGTCCGCAGCCCGCGATGTGCGGCGACCACCGGACCGCGGCGCTGGACTATCTCCAGGCACTCGAACAGGCCACGTCGGCCGGCGCCGCCGCGGCGGGACCAACGATGTGCTAGCGTGTGGCCACGAAAGTTATAACCGGAGCCCGCCATGGCCATCGAAGCCCTCACCATCCGCGCCATTGGCAATTCCAGCGGCGTGCTGCTGCCCAAGGAACTGCTGGAACTGCTGAACGTGAAGCAGGGCGACAAGCTGTTCGTCACGCGCACGCCGGATGGCGTCGTGCTCAAGCCGTATGACGAGACTTTCGCGGAGCAGATGACGTTGGCGCGCGAGATCATGCGCGAAGACCGCAACATCCTGCGCGAGCTGGCGAAGTGACGAAGGCGCCGCGCTGGATCGACGAGGCGGTAGCGCTAGCAATCCACGACGAGCAACTGGCCCAGCATGGTGGCGGGCGGGGCCTTCGCGACGCCGGGCTGCTGGCCTCGGCGTTGTCCAGGCCGCAGCAACTGGCTGCGTATGGGGAACCGGATGTGTTCGACCTGGCGGCGGCCTATGCCTTCGGCGTCGCCCGCAACCACCCGTTCGTGGACGGCAACAAGCGTACCGCCTGGGTGTTGGCGCGGCTGTTGCTGCGTCTGCATGGGCATGACTACGGCGGAGGCGATGTGGCCGCGGTCATGACCATGCTGCAGCTCGCTGCCGGCGACATCGACCAGGACGGTTTCGCGGCCTGGCTGCGCCAGCAGGCCACCGCAGCCAAACGCTAAGCCCTTGTCCAACTTGTCTTTGCCGGGCCGCTCGGGTATAAAGCCCGCCCCTTTGGTGCCGGCAACCCCGGCAGGCGTGCCGCACGGGGCCGCCTGGCAACACCATCCCTTCCCGAATCCGTGCGACTGCCTGGCAGCATCGGGGCCGAAATCGTCTGGGCTACAGGCGTGATGCCGTAAATCGAGGTGTGCAATGGCGAAGGTTTGCCAAGTCACCGGTAAGGGCGTGCTTACCGGAAACAACGTTTCCCACGCAAACAACAAGACCCGTCGTCGCTGGTTGCCGAACCTGCACGAGCGCCGCTTCTGGGTCGCTTCCGAAAACCGCTGGGTGAAGCTCAAGGTCTCGACCAATGCGCTTCGCACCATCGACAAGAACGGCATCGACGCGGTGCTCGCGGATCTCCGCGCGCGCGGCGAAAAGGTCTGAGGAGAACTGAGCCATGGCAAGCAAGCGCGACAAGATCCGCATGGTCTCGACGGCCGGAACCGGCCACTTCTACACCACCGACAAGAACAAGAAGACCAAGCCCGAGAAGCTCGAGATGAGCAAGTTCGACCCGGTCGTGCGCAAGCACGTCCCGTACAAGGAAGCCAAGATCAAATGATGCAGGAGCGCCACTTGGGGCGCGATTGCTCTTGATCGACAAGACCCGCCCCCGTGGCGGGTTTTGTTTTTTCAGGGCTTCCCCGACCCGTTCGCGATCGCCACGCACGGGAAGCGGATCACGAAGCGCGCGCCCTGCCCCGGTTCCGACTCGCAGGCGATGGTTCCGCGCAGCAGCTGCGTCACCAGGTTGAACACGATGTGCATGCCGAGCCCGGAGCCGCCCTGGCCGCGCTTGGTGGTGAAGAACGGCTCGAACACGCGCTCGCGCACGTCGGCGCGCATGCCGCAGCCGTTGTCGCGGTAGTCGATGACGATGTCGTCACCCTCGCGCGTCGCGCGCAGCTGCATGCGCCCGCGCTCGACCGCGTCGAAGGCATGCACCAGCGAGTTGATCACCAGGTTGTTGACGATCTGGTAGATCGCGACCGGATGCGTGCTGACGCGGATCGGCTCGGGCACCTGCACCTCGACTTCGTGGCGGGTCTTGCGCAGGCGCGGGTGCAGCGCGCGCAGGATCTCGTCGAAGTACTCGCCGATCTCGATCTCGCGCGGCGCTTCCGAGGCGGTGTCGACCGCCACCTGCTTGAAGCTGCGCACGATCTGGATGCCGCGTTCTAGATTCGCGAGGATCATCTCCGCGCCCTGGATGATCTGCGCCTCGAACTGCTCCAGCATCGACGCGGTCATGGTCTTCTCCTGCTGCGCGCGCTGCAGCCGGCGCGTCTCCTCGCGCAGGAACGAAGCGGCGGTCACGGCGACGCCGATCGGGGTGTTGATCTCGTGCGCGACGCCGGCGACGAGCGCGCCGAGCGAAGCCATCTTCTCGGCCTCGACCAGCTGCCGCTGCATGTCCTGGATGCGCGTCAGCGACGCCTGCAGTTCGGCGTTGGCCTGGCTCAGTGCGGCGGTGCGGCGCTCGACGCGTGCCTCCAGTTCCTCGGTCAGGCGCCGCAGTTCCTCCTCGGCGCGCTTGAGCCCGGTGATGTTCTGATTGGTGCCGACAAACAGCTGGGCGCGGCCCTCGGCGTCGCTTGCGATGGCGCGCCCGCGCGTCAGCATCCACAGCCAGTTGCCGTCGCGGTCCTCGGTGCGATAGCTGACGTCGACGGTGCCGCTCTCGCCGCGCAGGACGCGACGCATCGCTTCCTGGACGTTGCGACGGTCGTCGGCGTGGATGTACTCGGCGTACTCCTCGATGCGCGCGCTCGGCGGCGCGTCGTTCACGCGCATCCCGTCGAGGCGGTGGTCGCGCGAGATGGTGCGGGTCGGAATATCGAGTTCCCAGAGTTCGGCACCGCTGCCCCAGAGCGCGGCATTCAGCCGTCGCTCCTTCTCGATCAGCACCGTGGCGGCGGCCTCGCGCTCGCGATGGCGCTTGCGCAACCGCGACCACCAAGTCAGCACCACCAGCAGCGTGGCCAGCGCATACGCGGTGTAGGCCCACGACGTCGCCCACGGCGCCGGTCGCACCTGCACCCGCGCCAGCGCCTCTGCCTGGCCCTGCTCGCCGTTCGCGGCCAGCGTGCGTACGCGGAACACGTAGTCGCCGGCCGGCAGACGGGTGTAGGTGGCGGTGCGCTGGTTCTCGCCGGCCGGGATCCAGTCGCGGTCGTAGCCATCGAGCCGGTAGACGAAGCGTGGGGCATCGCTGGCGCCGAAGCCGGGCGCGGTGAAGCCGATGCCGAGCATTTCGTCGCGGTGCCCGAGGACCAGTTCCGGGACCGCATCGGCCGCGTAGCGCAGCGGCGAATCCGGCCCCGGCGCGAGCGGCTCGTTGAACACCGAGAAGCCGGACAGCCGCGGTGCCAGCGGCCCGCGTCGGTCGCTGATCGCGCGCGGGTCGAGCAGGCTCATGCCTTCCATGCCGCCGGCGACGATGCGGCCGTCGCGCAGGGTCGCCATCGCGCCGAGGAAGTAGCCGCTGGCCAGCGCGCCGGCGCGCAGCCCGAAGCTGCGCACGCTGCCGTCGCGGCGCTGGATGCGGTCCAGGCCGCGCGCGGTGGCGGCCCACAGCGCGCCGTCGGCGGCCAGCGTCAGCGCCGAGACGTGGTCGGCCGAGAGCCCGTGGCTGCTGTCGATGCGCTGCGCCGGCCACGGCGCGTCGAGCGCCGGACGCGGTTCGACGCGGATCACGCCGTTGCCGTAGGTCGCCATCCACAGCACGCCGTCGGGGTCCTCGACCAGGTCGCTGACGCTGAGGCTGTTGGCGTCTTCCAGCCCGAGCGGCACGCGCTGGAACGACTGCGCGCCGGGCTCGCGCAACACCAGCCCGCTGCCGCGGGTGCCGACCCACAGCCGCCCGCCCGCTGACTCCGCGAGCGCGGTCACGCGCTCGTCCGGCAGGCTGCCGAGCGCCGAACGCTTGCGATGCTGCACGAACGCGGTGCAGTCGGCGCAACGCTCGGCCAGGCCGTGACCGAGGGTGCCGACCAGCAGGTCGCCGTTGCCGCGCACCAGCAACGCCCGCACCGTCGGCCCGGGAATGCCGCCGCCTTCGCCCTGGCTGTAGCCGAAGTGTTCGACGCGGCCGCTGGCCGGGTCGAGCCGGTCCAGGCCGCGGTCGCCGGTGCCGATCCACAGGCGCCCGTCGCGGTCGCGCGCCAGGCTGAGCAGGTAGTCGCTGACCAGCCCATCGGCATGGCCGCGGCGGTAGCTGTAGCGCGCGAGCACGCCGCGCTCCGGGTGCACGCGCACCAAACCGGCGGATTCCCCGAGCGCGAGCCACAGGCTGCCGTCGTCCTCGGGTGCGATCGCCACCACCGGGTCGGCCGGTAGCGATTCGGGCACACCGGGCTGGCGGCGCAGGGTGCGGATCGACGCGGCCCCGGGATCGTGCGAGGACAGGCCGCCGATCCAGGTGCCGAGCCAGATCACGCCGTCGGCGCCCTGCGCGAGCGCGGTGACGCGGCTGCTGCCGAGGCTCTGGCGATCGGCGGGGTCGTGGTCGAGCCGCTCGACCACCTCGCGGCGCGCGCGATCGTAGACGAAGGCGCCGCGGCGGGTACCGATCCACAGGCGGTCGTTGTGGTCGAGCAGCAGGCTTTCGACCTCGGGGCGGTCGGCATCCTCCGGGGTGGCGAACGGCAACGCGATCCGGGTCGTGTCCTCGCGCCCGAGCCGCCACAGCCCGTCGCCGGCACCGACCCAGACGGTCCCCGATCCGTCCTCCAGCAACACCCGCGCCTGGCTGGTGGTGACCGGACCGATGCGCGCGTCGCGGATCAGCTTGCCGCGGCCGCTCTCGTAGCGCCACAGACCGGTTTCCGACGCCAGCCACAGGCCGCCGGCACCGGCCATGCCGATCGCGCGCACGGCGCCGAGGTCGTGCGGGTCCATCTCCGGCAGCAGTACCGCGCGCCCGGCCGCGAGGTCCAGCCATTGCACCTCGCCGCTCTGCACCAGCACCCACATGCGCCCGTCGCCGGCGCGCAGCAGGCTGGTGATGCGATCGCCGACCAGCGCCTGATGCGCGCTGTTCCAGTGCGCCACCAGGCGCCGGCTGCGGTCAAGCACGCTGAGCCCGGCCACCGGATGCGCCACGAACAATCGCCCGCCTTCGTCCTCGGCGAGGCCGACGACGTTGTTCTCGGCCAGCGTGTTGGGATCGCCGCGGCGATGGCGCCAGACCTCGATGTGCTCGCCGTCGTAGCGCGCCAGGCCGTCCTGGGTGCCGATCCACAGGAACCCGTCGCGATCGGTCAGCACCGCGCGCACCGAATTCGCCGGCATGCCGCGATAGACGTCGAGGGTGTCGAGGCGGATGCGGTTCGTCGCCATCGCCGCGCCGGCGCACAGCAGTGCCACCAGCCCCAGGCCGATCTTGCGCGCGGCGCCCCGAGTCATGCGCCGACTGTCGCGCGCTTCGTCACGCGCGGCAAGCCGGGCGATGGTTAACATGCGTCATGCCCGAACTGCCCGAAGTCGAGACCACGCGCCGCGGCATCGCACCGCACGTGCAAGGCCGCATCGTTGCGCGCGCGGTGCTGCGCCGCCCGGACCTGCGCTGGCCGATTCCGCCGGAGATCCGCCGGCGCTTCGTCGGCGCACGCATCCTCGGTACCGAACGTCGCGCCAAGTACCTGTTGCTGCACAGCGAGCCGGGTGCGGCGATCCTCCACCTCGGCATGTCCGGCTCGTTGCGCGTGCTCGACGCCGATGTGCCGGTGCGCGCGCACGACCATGTCGATCTGGTGCTCGACAACGGCCGCGTGCTGCGCTTCAACGACCCGCGCCGCTTCGGTTGCCTGCTGTGGCAGGCGACGGGCAGTGTCCATCCGCTGCTGCGCGAACTCGGGCCCGAGCCGCTCGGCGACGCCTTCGATGGCGACTACCTGTTCGCGCGCAGCCGCGGCCGCAGCGCCGCGGTCAAGGCGCTGCTGATGGACCAGCGCATCGTCGTCGGGGTCGGCAACATCTATGTCGCCGAGGCCCTGTTCGCCGCCGGCGTGCGGCCGATGCGCGCCGCCGGCAAGGTCACGCGGCGCGAGTACCGAGAGATTGCCGAAGCCATCCGCCGCATCCTCGCCCACGCCATCGAACGCGGCGGCACCACCCTGCGCGACTTCCTGCAACCGGACGGCGAGCCCGGCTACTTCGAGCAGGAGCTGTTCGTCTACGGCCGCGAAGGCG
Source organism: Lysobacterales bacterium (assembly GCA_016182785.1). GTDB lineage: Bacteria > Pseudomonadota > Gammaproteobacteria > Xanthomonadales > Ahniellaceae > JADKHK01. The sequence goes on from JACPFU010000030.1 coordinate 59,571, forward strand.
AAGCCTGCAGGCGCTGTGGCAGCGCGGTCAGCGCACGCCGCGACGCGCAGCGCTCGAGCTTCTACTGCCGGGTGTGCCAGCGCTGAGACGCGGAGGCGGCCTTCACATCGGCGGCACTACGCTGCGTTCGGCAGCAGGGGGTTTCGATGAGCGACGAACCCGTCCTCGACGGTGCAACCACACGCACTCCCGACGTCGAGGCGTCGGGCACGCTCATCGGCCGCTACCGCATCCTGCAGAAGCTCGGCGAAGGCGGCTTCGGCGAGGTGTTCGAGGCCGAACAGACGCACCCGGTGCGGCGTCGCGTCGCTCTCAAGGTGATCAAGCCGGGCATGGACTCGCGCGACGTGATCGCGCGCTTCATGGCCGAGCGGCAGGCGCTGGCGCTGATGGACCATCCGCACATCGCGCGCGTGCTGGATGCCGGTACCACCGACGGCGGTCAGCCCTACTTCGTCATGGAACTGGTGGCGGGCGAACCGGTCACCGCCTATTGCGACCGCCACAACCTCAGCGTGACGGAGCGGCTGGCGGTCTTCGAACAGGTGTGCACGGCGGTGCAGCACGCGCACGGCAAGGGCGTGATCCACCGCGACCTCAAGCCCAGCAACGTGCTGGTCGGCACCCACGAGGACCAGCCGTTCGCGAAGGTGATCGACTTCGGCATCGCCAAGGCCACCGGCAGCCGGCTGACCGACAACACCCTGTTCACCGCGCAGAACCAGATGATCGGCACGCCGCTGTACATGAGCCCGGAGCAGGCCGAGGGCAGCGCCGACATCGACACGCGCAGCGACGTCTATTCACTCGGCGTGCTGCTGTACCAGCTGCTCACCGGGACCACGCCGTTCGAGTCGGTCTCGATCCGCGGCGCGGCCCATGCCGAGATCCAGCGCATCCTGCGCGAGGTCGATCCGCCGCGTCCGAGCGTGTGTCTGTCGCGCTCGCAGGACACCTTGAACCAGGTGGCGGCGCATCGCCGCACCGACCCGGTACACCTCGCCCGCCAGCTGCGCGGCGAGCTCGACTGGATCGTGATGAAGGCGATCGAGAAGGACCGTTCGCGACGCTACGAAACCGCCAATGGCCTGGCCATGGACGTGCGCCGCTACCTGAGCGGGCAACCGGTGCTGGCGGCGCCGCCGAGTGCGGCGTATCGCATGCGCAAGTTCGTGCGCCGGCACCGCGGCGCCGTGGCCGCGGGCATCCTGCTGGCGATCTCGTTGCTGGTCGGCATGGCCGGCTTTGCCTGGCAGGCCAGCATCGCCACGCGCCAGGCGCGCATCGCCGAGCAACGCGCCAGCGAACTGGAGCAGGTTTCCTCGTTCCAGGCCGAGATGCTGGGACAGGTCGACCCGACGCGGGCGGGCCTGATGCTGACCGAAGACGTGTTGGCCAGGTTCGACGAGCACCTGGCCGCCAGCGGTACAGCGGAGCCCGAGCGTGCCGCGCAGGCGCAGGCGTTCGAGAAGTTGTGGCTGCGCGTCAACGCCACCGATGCCGCGAGCGAACTGATCAACCGCACGATCCTGGAGCCGGCGGTGGCCGCACTCGACAGCCGCTTCCGCGATCAGCCGCTGGTCGATGCCACGCTGCGCCAGGTGTTGGCGGAGCGCTACCAGGGCATGGGCATGGCCGCGGCCGCGTTGCCGCTGCAGCGTCGCGTCCTGGAAGTGCGTCGGCAACAGCTCGGAGACGGGCATCCGCTGACGGTGCACGCAATCAGCCGGACCGCCGAACTGCTCGAAGCGCTGGGTCAGCTCAAGGACGCCGAGCCCTACTATCGCGAGGCGCTGGAACTCGGGCGGCGCGCGCTCGGCAACGACCATGCGCAGACGCTCACCGCGATCAGCAACATGGGCACCTTTCACCACGCGCAGGGGCAATGGGAGTTGGCCGAACCGCTGTTGCGCGAAGCGCTGGACGCGCGCCGCCGCGTGCTCGGCGAGGGCCACCGGGACACGCTGGCATCGTTCAACAATCTGGGCGGGCTGTTCCACTTCCAGGGCCGGCTTGAGGAGGCGGAGCCGTACTACCGCAAGGCCGTGGCGGGCAGCCGCGCGGCGCTCGGCGACGATGACCCGGACACGTTGGCGATGCAGATCAACCTGGCCGCGTTGCTGGTCGGGCAAAGCCGTTTTGACGAGGCGCGCGCGATCAGCGTCGATGCGCTCGAACGCGCCCGTCGCGTGCTCGGCGAACGCCATCCGCACACGCTGTACCTGGTCAGCAACCTCGGCGTGCTGCTGCGCCGCCAGGGCAAGCTGGCCGAAGCCGAGCCGCACTTGCGCGAGGCGCTGCGCCTGCGACGGCGCGCGTTGGGTGACGACCACCCGACCACGCTCAGCTCGATCCGCAACCTCGGCGTGCTGCTGCATCTGCAGGGCAAGCTGGTCGAGGCCGAGGTCCCCTTGCGCGAGGTGTTCGACCAGCGCTTGCGCCTGAAGGGGCCGGAGCACGCGGCCACGCTGGAGTCGGCCGGGGATCTGGCGTCGCTGCTGGTCGATCGCCGCGAATACGCGCAGGCACTGGCGCTGCTGGCACCGCGCGAACCGGCGGCGCGAGTTGCGTTAGCCGGCGGGAAGAGCTCCGAGCTCGGCCAATTCCTGATGGCCCTGGGCAAGGCCCAATCCGGCCAGGGCCAGTTCGAGGCGGCCGAACGCGTGTTGCTGGAAGCACATGCCAGTTTCGACCCGGCCGCTGCTTCGGACCAACGCGTGTTGCAGCAGTGCGCACAGGCGCTGGTCTCGTTGTACCGCGCCTGGCACGCCGCCGAGCCCGGTCGCGACCACGCCCAACAGGCGGCCCGGTGGCAGCAGTCGCTGGAACGCTGAACGCGGGCAGGGCTGTGTCAGAATGTGGCCGAATCCAGCCACCACCACCGCAAGGGACCGCCGATGAACATCAACCTGACCCTGTTCGCCCAAGGCTTCATGGTCGCCCTCTTCGGCGCCGGCCTCGGCTTTGCCGGCCTGGTCGTCTGGCACATCCTGCGCAAGCGGCCGCGCTGAGACGGCCGCGCGCGGCGGCGATCAGTGTTCGGCGTTCCGCAGTGACTTCTGCGCGGCCTCGCGGTCGAGTTCCTGCTGCGCACGGGTGAAGCACACCTTCTCCTTGAGGTTGCTGCCCAGGCGCTTTTCGAAACGACAGACCACCTCGCTCTTGGCTGACGCCTTCGCGGCGTCGGCGGTGGCTTCGGTGTCCGCATCGGACTTGGTCGCCGCGGCGTCTTCGGCCTGCAGCATCGGGGCGAGGCCGAGCAGCCCCAGCAGCATCAGTGTTCTCATGTCCATCCACTCCATTGAAGGGGAGCGACCTTACAACGCGTTGCCGGGTCGGTAGCGTGCCAAAGGCAACGGTTCCGGGCGGCGGGCCCACGTCCGGTCACGGCCACCTGGCGCACCGAACGCGTCGCGGCTATCCGCGCCGCGACAAGCTGGCCATGGCCGAGCCGATGACGACCACGGCGGCGCCGGCGTAGCCGAGGGCGGTGATGGTTTCCGGCGGCACCAGCGCCGGGTTCAGGCGATGCGCGAGTGCGACTGCGGCCACGGTCAGCAGCGGCGTCAGCGCCAGCACCACGCCGACGCGCGAGGCTTCCCAGTGCGCCAGCGCTTCGGCAAAGGCGCCGTAGGCGGCGACGGTGTTGATCAGGCAGTAGCCGAGCGCGAGTCCGTGCAGGAGGTCGAGCCCGGACAGTTGCGAGGGATGTGCGAACGGCGTCAGCAGCAGCGCCGAGATCGCGTAGATCGACAGCATCGTCGCGCCCGAACCCAGATGATGCAGCAGCTGCTTCTGCGCCAGCGCATACACCGCCCAGACCACCGCCGACGCCAGCACGATCGCCGCGCCGATCAGGTACTGCCGCTGCGGCACCGAGGCATGCCGCGACTGGTCGAGCGCGAACAGCCCGAGCCCGAGCGCGACCGCGGCCACGCCGGCCCACTGCAATGCGTTGAAGCGCTCGCCGAACACGACGATGCCGCCGATCGCCATCAGCAGCGGCGCCGCCTGGATCAGCAGCTGCGCGTTGGCCGGCGTGGTGTAGTCGAGCCCGACGGTGTAGCCGACGAAGTTGCCGATCAGCATCACCGCCGCCAGCGGCATCAGCCAGAAACTGCTGCGCGGCAGGTTGCGGAATTGGGCGTAGCCGCCGCGCAGCGCGAACCACAGCGCCAGCATCAGCGTGGCGGCGACGAAGCGCGCCCAGATCAGGGTCCAGACATCGACGCGCTCGATCACCAGGCGGATCGCGATCGGCAGCGTCGCCCAGAACACGGCAGTGACGAGGGCCAGTGGCAGGCCGATCTGCCAACGGCCCGAGGCTTGGTGCAGTGCCATCGGGGTTCCCGCAAAGGCGGCGACGCTAGCACGCGCGCAGATGGCCCCGAGCGGGCGTCACCATCTCTTGCCAAGCACCGCGCGCAGCTTCGACTGCAGCCCGCCGGAACGCGCCAGCGGACGCGCCAGCGCCGCGGCCAGCACCTCGTCGCTGGCCCACAACGACAACGCCTGGCGGGCGCGCGAAGCCGCGGTGTACAGCAGCTGCCGCGACAGGATCGGCGAGCTCGGCGTGGCAGCCAGCAGTACCGCGACCTGTTCGTACTCGGAACCCTGGCTCTTGTGGATGGTGATCGCGAACGCGGGTTCATGCGCCGGCAGCAGTGCCGGCACGAACGCGCGCGCCGGCTCGTCGCCGCGGCCCTCGAACCAGACCATCAGCCGCCCGTCCTGGTCGGGGAGCGCGACGCCGACATCGCCATTGAACAATCCGTGCGCCTCGTCGTTGCGGGTGATCATCACGCTGCGGCCGGGGAACCACGCATCGCCATCCGTCGCGAACCGACGCGCCAGTTGCGCCTGCAACAGGGCATTCACCGCGAGCACGCCCTGTGCCGACTCGCGCAGCGCGCACAGCAATTGCTTCTGCTGCAGCGCTCGCAACGTCGCCGCCGCGCGCTCGGCGTCGTGGCGAGCGCGCACGTCGCGGGCGTCGAGCAAGGCCGCGAGCTGCTCGGCCCAATCGAGCAGCAGGCGGCGCAGTTCGCGCGGGTGATGCAGCGCGACCTGCTCGATGCCGCCGTCGCCGCAGGCCGCGTGCAACGCGCCGAGGTCGCCGCTGCGGATCGCGGCATTGCCGGCACTGAGCCCGGGCGTTGCGCGAAACACCGTGTCGAGCCGCACCAGTGAAGACGATCCGGCCTCGGCCAGCGCCTGCACCACATCGGTCAGCACCGCGCCGGCAGCGACCGAGGCGAGCTGGTCGGCATCGCCGACCAGGACCAGCCGCGCCGAGTCCGGCAGCGCCGCGAGCAGCGCGCGCATCTGGGCCAGGTCGAGCATCGAGGCTTCATCGACCACGACCACGTCGGCCGCCAGCGGCTGCTCGCGGTCACGCCGCCAGCGGCCGTGGCGCGGGTCGAACTCGAGCAGGCGATGCAGGGTCTGCGCGGACGCGCCGGCGAGCGTTGCCAGCGCGTCGTTCCAGGAGGCGTCGAGCTGCGCGGCCAGCTCGCGGCGGCCGCGCTCGATCGCCTGCTGCAGCCGCTGCGCGGCCTTGCCGGTCGGGGCCGCAAGCCGCACCACCAGCGGTGCCGGCGCACCGCGTTGCAGCGCGAGCAGGATGCGCAGCACGGTGGTGGTCTTGCCGGTGCCGGGGGCGCCGGTCAGCACCACCAGGCGCTCGTGCAGCGCTGCCTGCACCGCTTGCTGCTGCGCCCGCGTGCGCGTTCGATCCGTCGCCGCGAACAGCGCCTCGACATCGAGCGCGTCCGCGTCTGCAGACGACATCGACGCCTGCGCACAGCGCGCGGCGAGCGCGGTCGCAACGGCGCATTCATCGGCGTGGCCGCGCCAGAAGTAGAAGCGACCCTCGCCATCGAGCACGAACGGCGTGGTGGTCTGGCCATCGCCGACCAGGGGCGAATCGAAACCGTCGGCGAGCTCGGCTTGATCGAGCTGCAGCGCGGTGTGGCCCTGGCTCTCGGCGAGCCCAAGGCGTGCCGTACATCGCGCCAGCGCCGGGGCCGCGCCGATCGCGAGCGCCCAGCGATACAGCAGCCGATCGAAGTCGCGCCACTCGGGGTCGAGGCGTGCGCCGGCGGGTGGCTGGAAACCGAAGCGCATCAGGCGACCTCCGCTTCCGCGGTGGCGAACAGCGCATCGACTGCTGCAAGGAAATCGGGCGCGAAGCGATGCCGCCAGATGCCGGCACCGGGCTCCATCCCGAGCGCGCGCACGAACAGGTAGATCACCTCGCCGAGCGGCAAGGGCGCAGCCTGGCCGCGCTGGCGACGCGCCAGATAGCGCCGCACCGCGAGCGCATACAGCAGCGCCTGCCAGCGATAGCCATGGGCGTCCATCGCCTGCGCGAGCGCCGCGCCCTGGTAGTCGGCGAGCGCATCGCCGAGGTGGTTGCTCTTGTAGTCGAGCACCTGCACCGTGCCGTCGTGGACCAGCACCAGATCGATCTTGCCGCCGAGGAATCCGTGCAGGACGCCGGTACCCAGCCCGTCGGGCACCAGCCCGGCTTCGCCCCACTGCTCGCACAGCGCGCGCAGGCGGCCGAGATCAAGCTGCTCGATGCGGAACTGGAAACCCATCTCGGCACGCTGTGCGCGCGCGCCGAGATCGCCGAGGCGCAGCCCGCCGCCGAGATCGGCCGCGAGCGTGGCCTGCGCGCGCTCGAGCACGGCTTCGAGCAGCGCGGCAGCGCGCGACCCGTCGACGCCAAGCCCGGCGTGCGCGAGCTGTTCCAGCACCAACGGACGCTGTTCGGCGAGCGGCCGTTCGACATCGCGGTGCTCGAACACGGCGTGCAACGCGTTGCCGAGCTCGACGCCGCGCCAGGGTGACAATGCCGCCAAACGCGGATCGGCCGCGGTCGTGGCGATGGCATCCGTCGGCAGCAGATGCTCATCGCGCGCGGCGGCCTCGGCACGATCGGCCAGTGCCGCGCGCGCCATCAGCGACGAGAAGCTGTAGGCCGCCTCCAGGCGCCGTCGCTGCGGACCGGGCCGCACCCTGCGCAACGCGGCGGCGATCGTGGCCGGCGGCTCCGGCGCGCGCTCGGGCCGGGTCGTGTGCAGCGCGATCTGCGCGCAGCCGCCGAGCAAGGCCGCGCCATCGACCCCATGCAGCAGCCACTGCAGTGCCGAGCCACGCACGCTGCGTTCGGCAGCGGGCTGCGGCAGGAACAGATGGCAGGCGTGCTCGGCGCGGGTCAGCGCGACATACAGCAGACGCAGGCGTTCCTGCAGCGCCTCGCGCGCGGCGAGGGCGCGGTGCGCGTCACTGCGCGCGCTGCCGAGATCGATGCGCCGCTCGCCGCTCGCGGCATCGGTCCACAACGGCCAGTCGTGGTTGGCGCCGCGCTGCGCATCCATCAGCGGCAGCAGCACCACCGGGAACTCCAGGCCCTTGCTGGCATGCAGCGTCAGCAGCTGGACGCGACCGGAATCGGACTCGATGCGCAGCGCGCGCTCCTTCGCGGCCGCGTCGTCGCTGGTCACCGGAGCTTCGCACTGAGCCGCGAACCAGGACAGCAACTGCACGCGGCCCTGGCTGCGCTGCTCGCGGCTTTGCAGCAGTTCGCCGAGATGGCGCAGGTCGGTGAGCGCGCGCTCGCCGTCGATGCGTGCGAGCAGCCGTGGCGCCGCGAACGCGATGATGCGATCGACCGCATGCAGCACGCCGTGGCGCTGCCAGGCCTCGGCCCAGCGCAGCAGGCGGTCGGCGCGCTCGCGCCAGCACGCATCGTCGGTGGCAAAGGCGCGCAGGCTGGCGTAGTCCTCGCCGAGCAGGCGCGTCGCGAGCGCGGCGCGCAACGCGCCGGCATCGGTCGGTTGCGACAGCGCGTGCAGCACGATGCGCAGCTCTTCCGCCCAGATCGACGCGAACAGGTCGCTGCGTCCGGCGCCGACACTGGGAATGCGCCGGCGCGCCAGGCGCTCGCGCAGTTCGACGATGTGGTCGTGGCGCGGCAGCAGCACCGCCAGGTCCCCAGGTCCGAGCGGGTCTGCGCCGAGCTTCCAGCGTCCGGGCACCAGGTAATGCGCGATCAGCTCGACGCACAGGCCGAGTGGATCGTCGTCGTGCGCATGCAGTTGCAGCGGCGCGAACGCGGCGCCATCGCTGCGTCGCAGCGGCTTGGCCTCGACCCGCCCGGCGGCGCGCACCGGCAGATAGCGGATGGCGTCGTCGTCCATCGCGAACGGCGAGGAACTGGCGCCGTACAGCGCATTGGTGGCCGCGACCAGGCCGGTGCTGGCGCGCTGGTTCACGGCCAGCGTGAGGCGCTGCGTGGTGCTGGCCGCGGCGCGCAGATAACTGGCGATGTCGCTGCCGCGAAAGCCGTAGATCGCCTGCTTCGGATCGCCGATCAGCAGCAACAGTCCGCGGCTGGCGCCATCGGCATCGCGATGCAGGGCGTCGAAGATCGCCCACTGGCGCGCGTCGGTGTCCTGGAACTCGTCGATCAGGCTCACCGGCCACTGCGCGTGCAGGCGATCGGCCAGGTGCCCGGCCTCCGCGCGCGGCGCGGTGGCGCGGTCGTGCACGCGGCTGATCAGATCATCGAAGGTGAATTGCTCGCGCGCTGCCAGCCGCGCCTCGCGCCACGCCTCGAGCATCGGCAGCACGCGACGCACGCCGGCGGCGCCGAGGATCGCATCGCGCTGGCGCAGCAGCGCGCCGGCATTCCGTGCGAAGACCGCGACCGGGTCGGCCAGCGTGCTGGCCAGGTGCTCGGGTTGGAGCTGGCCGCGCCAGTGTGCGTCGTCCGCGAGCTCCTTGGGCGTGCCGTCGAAGTCGGCGAAGGCGTCGCCGCCTTCGAGCCAGTCGGCGAGTTCGCGCAGCCGGGTGCGCAGCGCCGACTTCCTCGTCTGCATCGGCAGCGTCGCCGCGAATTCACGCAGCCGCGTCGGCCATTCGCGGTCGCGAACCAGCGCCAGCAGGTCGTCCACTTCGCCACCGACCACGACCACGCCGGGCTGCATCGCCGCCTGCAGCAGCTTGGCGCGGGCCGCGGGATTCAGGCGCGCGAGCGCGGGCAGGCCGCTGGCTTCGTCGTCGCCGGCGGCATGCGCGAGCCAGCGCGTCAGGTCGTCGAGCAACTCGGTGCGCAGTTCTTCGCCGGGGACCAGTTCTCCGGGGCGCAACGCGGTGCCGGCGGACAGCGCCTGCTCCTCGAGGATGCGCCGGCACAGCGCGTGCAGCGTGGCGATCGGCGCGCGCTCGAGCTCGGCCAGCGCGCGCTGCAGCCGCCACTGCGCTTCGGCAAGCGCAACGCCGGTGCGGCTCGCGGCCAGCCATTCGTGCAGCTCGGCATCGTCCGTGCTCGGTGTCGGCTCCACGCCCTGGCGCAGTGCCCACTGCAGACGCGCGCGGATGCGTTCGCGCAGTTCCGCGGCGGCAGCTTCGGTGAAGGTCGAGACCACGATCGCCCCGGGGCGCACACCGTGTTCGACGATCAGGCGCAGATACAGCGCCGAGATCGTCCAGGTCTTGCCGGTGCCGGCGCTGGCCTCGACCAGGACGCGCCGGTGTGCCGCGTGCTCCGGATCGAGATCGAGCTGGCGCCAGTCGGTCAGCGGGCTCATGGCGACAGTTTCGCATCGAGGTCGAGCAGCTCGCGCAGCCATCGCGCATGCGCGAGCAGCGCCCTTGCCTCCGGGCGATCGGTATCGGCGGGATCGACGCCACGCGCGAGCAGCGCGGCGTACCCCGGCGCGTAGTCGCGTTCGCCGATGTGGTATCGGTCCGAGGCCCAGGCCTCGTGCATGGCGGCGAACGTCTGCTCGTCGCTGCTCGTCGCCGCAGCCCACGCCGTCTTCGGCAGGTAGCGCAGCGGGTCGGTTTCGGCTCCTTGCCAGAACTCGACCAGCCGGGACAGGCGCGCGCCCAGGTCCGCTTGCCGCGAGCCGATGTCGAATGCGTTCAGCAGCTCGTCGAAGCGCCGCGCTTCCTTCGGGTCGGGCGTGGTCAGCAGGCACACGCGCAGCGGCTGCTGCGGATAGGCCAGGCGCAGCAGCGCCCACTCGATGAACACCGGAATGCGCTGCTGGAACCCGAGTGCGGCCAGCCGCTTGCCCGGGAATGCGTCGAACAGCAGCCAGCCCTGCGCATCGTGGTGCACGCGCGTCACGCTGCCGACGATGCGCCGCGCGCCGAGCGCCAGATCAATCGCGATCGGCTGGCGCGGCGGCAGTCCGCGTGCGAGTCGCGGGTCTTCCGCTGCCGCCTGCAACAGCGGATCGACCGACTTCGCGACGGCGCGATAGGCCTGCATGCCGAGCGCTCCGGCCGGCAGTCGCCCGGACAGACGCAGCCACGCGGGCGGCGCCGGCGGCAGTGCCGACGCGCCCTGCGCGAGCGCGTCGAGCAGCAGTTGCCGGGGCAGGCGTTCGCGCGGATCGGGCTTCAGCTCGAGCGGTTCGCAGGCGGCGCTGCGATCCTCCTCCAGCGCATCGAGCCGCAGCCGCAGACGATCGCGCAGCAGGTGCGCGGCCGGGTCGCGGTAGTAGCGCAACAGGTGCGCGAGTGACAGCGGGGTGGCATCGGGCGTCGGCGCAGCCAGCGCTGCGCCGGCAACGAAACGTTCGCCGGTATCGGCATCGGCGTCGCTGGCGGCGGCCACCATCGCCGCGAATTCGCGACTGAAGCTCGCCAGGCGCGGATCGCGGCCGTCGAAGCAGCGCGCGTCGAACGGCTGCAGCGGATGCCGCACGAACCACGGTCGACCGGCATCAAGGTGCGTGTCCAGGTACGCCATCAGCTCCGCCAGCGGCGCCGCCGGGCTGCGCGCGCGTCCATCCTGGGCGCCTTCGTGGTGGTAGCTCAGGTGCAGGCGACGGCGCGCCGCCATCAGCGTTTCCAGGAACAGGTAGCGGTCGTCGTTGCGCGTGTCGCGGTCGCCGATGCGGGGATGGCGCGCGATCAAGTCGAGACCATCCTCGCTGCCGCCGCGCGGGAAATCGCCCTCGTTCAGACCGAGCACGGCGATCATCGCGAACGGGATCGAGCGCTGCGGCACCATGCCGCAGAAGGTGATGCCGCCGAGCAGGAACGGCTGCTGCTCGGGCACGCGCGCCAGCGCCTCGTCGACCAGCGCGCAGACCGTGGCATGGGCCAGTTCGGGATCGTGCCCGCTGACGCGGAACTGCTCGTGCAGCGCGCGGATCGCGGCGCGCAGGCTGGCCATCGCGGCGCTGGCGTCGGCGTCGTCGGGGTCGCTCATGAACAGGCCGTCGAGCAGGGACTCCATGCGTGCGCACCACTGCGAGCCGCGCAGGCCGGTGCTCGCGGCCTCGCACCAGTCGGCGATCGCGGCGAGCAGGCGATCGAGCGCGCCGAGCGCCGTCACCGCCACGCCCTGCACGCCGGCGACCGGCCAGAGCCCGGTCTGTGCCGCCACCGTGGTCGCCGACTCGTCACCGTAGACGTGCCCGGCGACGAGCCGGGCCAGGCCCCAGGCGAAGCTGTGCTCGGCATAGGCGGGCAGGCCAAGCTGCGCGCGCGCGCTCGCATCGAGGCCCCAGGCGACGCGGGCATCGTCGAGCCAGCGGCGCAGCGCATCGAGGCCTTCATCGTCGATGCCGAGCGCGCGCCGGATCGCGTCGCATTGCAGCAGGTCCAGCAGCTGCGACGTCTCGATGCGCGTGCGCGGCAACTGCAGCAGCGCGAGGAAGGCGTCGCACAGCGGATGCGCGCGCCGCAGCGCGAGATCGGCGCAGTGATAGGGCAGCTCGGCGCGGGCATCGCCGGCGGCGCCGAAGATCGCCGGCAGCAGCGGCGCGTAGGCGTGGATGTCGGGTGCCATCACCGCGATGTCGCCGGGCTTCAGCTGCGGGTCGGCGGCGAGCGCATCGAGCACGGCATCGCGCAGCACTTCCAGCTCGCGCACGCGGGTGTGGCAGCCATGCACGCGCAGGCTGGCATCGGCCAGCGCATCGGCGACCGCTGGCGGTGGCGAGCCCGGCTGCAGTCGCCGGATCCCCTGCTGCAGCCAGGCCAGCAATCCGCTGCCTTCGGGCGGGTCGTGCTCGTCCTCGCCGGCGCGCACGTCGGCGACGACGGCGCCGGCCTGATCGAGCAGGCTCAGCCCGAAATGCTGGCCGATGCGACCCCAGGCCGCGAGCAGCGGATGCCCGAGCGACTGCAGCTCGCGCTCGGCTTCGTCGCCACTGCCAAGCTGCTGCAAGCGCTGCAGGCGCGACTCCTGCCGGCCGAGGCCAGCCCAGTATTCGACGCAGGGATCGGGGAAATACAGGCACACCAGCCGATGGCGCGCCTCCGCACACAGCACCGCGAATTCGCTTGCAGGCAGGTGGCTCAGGCCGAACACATGCAGTGGCGGCGGCGGATCGAGTTCGCGCGTCGCCGCGTGCCGTGCCGCGGCCAGCCGCTGCAACAGGACGCCGCGATGTTCGCCCGCGAGTGCGGCACGCACGCGCCGCCACAGTGGACCCAGAACATGCCGCGCCGGCACGCTGTCGCGGCCCTGCTCCCAGGCGGCCAGCCAGTCCGCGCGATAGACCAGACAGCGCGCATAGACCGCGGCGATGCGGTCGGCGAGCTGGAAGCGGCGATGCGCGTCGGCACCCGCCAGATAGCGTTGCAGGCCCGGCTCGTCGCTGCCATCGAGCGCCGCCAGCACCGCCCAGCGCAGCACTTCGCGGCGAAACGGCGACTGCGTGGGTGCGCTGGCGCCGAGCCGCGCGCGCGCTTCCGCGTCGAGCCAGCTGCCCGGCAATTGCACATCGAGGTTGGCGACGACGTCGCCAGCGCCGCGGCGTCGCGCCAGTTCGCGCGTCAGCCAGCGCTGGATGCCGGGATGCGCCGCGAGCACGAGTTGCGGCGCCAGCAGCTCGTCCGGCGGCCAGGCTTCGAGCAGTGCCTCCAATGGTCCGAGCAGGGCTTCGAGCCGGCTCGCGCGATAGACGCGCAGGCCGCGCAGCATCCCGTCCCGGTCGGCCTTGCCTGAGCCCATCTGCATCCACCTGCTGCGATCGCGCCCACCTTAGGCGCAGACCCGCATCGCAGCAACCGCCGCAATTTCCCCGGCCCCCGTCTCAAGATCCGAGACGCCGCCGTGGACACTGTGCGCACCGGTTCTCCGGTTGCTGCGTTGACCCACCACGGTCAATTCCTTGGGCCCGCGTCCGGCTTCCGGCGCGGGCCGATTTTTTCGCCGCCCTTGCGTCCGCGCCCGCAGGCCCCACCATGGCGGAGTGATCGATCTGACCCCACCCCCGCCGCCGACTCCGGCGCAGCTGCACGCCGACGCGCAGCGCTTCCACCGCGTGCTGATCGGCGTCGCGCTGTTTCTGGTCGGCCTGGCCGCGCTGTGGTGGGCCGAGCATCAGTTCCGGCTCGACTTGCAGGCACTGTCGATCCATCCGCGCGCACCGGCGTACCTGCTCGGGGTGCTGACGGCGCCGCTGCTGCATGGCTCGCTCGAACATCTGCTCGGCAACAGTTTCGGCCTGTTCGTGCTCGGCGTGCTGACGCTGTATCGCTATCCGCAGGGCGCGCGCGCTGCGCTGCCGCTGATCTGGCTGCTGGCCGGGCTCGGCACCTGGCTGATCGGGCGCGGTTCCTTCCACATCGGCGCCAGCGGCATCACCCACGGTTTGATGTTCTTCGTGTTCGTCTCCGGATTGGTGCGCCGCGACCGCACCTCGATCGCAGCGGCCCTGCTCGCGTTCGCGTTCTTCGGCGGCATGCTGGTCACGGTGCTGCCGCGCGAGCCCGGCGTGTCCTGGGAATACCACTTGAGCGGCGCGCTTGCCGGCGTGTTCGCGGCGCTGCTGCTGCGCAAGCGCGACCCGGCGCCGGCGCGGCGCAAGTACTCGTGGGAGATCGAGGAAGAACTCGAAGCCGAGGCCGAGCGCCTGCGCGCCGAGACCGAGCCGCCGCGACCGGACCAGGTCACCCCGATCTGGGACGGCCCGCGCCGATCCGCCGAGCCCGATGACACCCAGCGCGGCGCGATTCTGCAGTTCCCCTATCGCCACCGTGGCGGCAGCGACCGCCTGCATTGAAGCCGGCTTGCGCGCAGCGCATTGCCCGCATGCGGGCCGCCATCGCGCCGTGAATTGACCGGGCGCCGCCCGCCGCAGCGGCCAACCTGCGCGCATGCATCGTGCGTCGGCTTCGTCGTGGCTTGTCGAGTTCCTGTGGTTCTGCCGCAAGGAACTGCGGGCCTGCGTGTTCGCCGGCGCGTTCTTCGCGGTGCTGGCGGCGTCGCGCCAGCTGCCGCTCGGACCGCTACCCCGCTACGACTTCATCCTGCTGATGGCGCTGCTGCTGCAGGCGCTGCTGTTGCTGATGCGGGTCGAGTCGCTGGACGAGTTCCGCACGATCTGTCTGTTCCACCTGATCGGCTTCGCACTGGAAGTGTTCAAGACGCAGCCGCAGATCGGCTCGTGGAGTTACCCGGAGCCGGGGTACAGCAAGCTGTTCGGGGTGCCGCTGTATTCCGGGTTCATGTACGCCGCGGTCGCCAGCTACATGATGCAGGCGTGGCGCCTGTTCGAGCTGGAACTGCGCCACTACCCGCGTTACCGCCACACGCTGCCGCTGGCGGCGGCGATCTACCTCAATTTCTTCACCCACCACTTCATCGGCGATCTGCGCTGGTGGCTCGCGGGCCTGCTGGTGATCGTGTTCGCCCGCACCGAGGTCAGCTTCCGCCCGCACCGGCTGCGCCTGCGCATGCCGCTGTTGCTGGCGTTCCTGCTGATCGGGTGCTTCGTCTGGATCGCCGAGAACCTCTCCACCCTGCTCGGCGCCTGGGTCTACCCGAACCAGCACCACGGCTGGCGCATCGTGCACGTCGGCAAGATCAGCTCGTGGACACTGCTGGTCGTCATCACCCTGATCCTGGTCGCCGACCTCAAGCACTACAAGGCCGGGCGCGAGCGGGCTTGCGCGCCGGTCTCTGGTGCTGCGAGCGAGGCGGAGTCGCTGTCGTGAGCCGTGTGGTATCCACGGACCGCGAGACGAGAAGCGGATCCGGCAGGGACGCACGTCACGGCCGAACATCCAGAGCCGTCAACCCGTGGCTGCCAGGCGTCACCTCGAACGGCAGCGGTCACTTGTGTGGCGCGAGGGCGCCGACCACGGCGCAGCAAGCGGGTCGCTAGTCCTCGAAGCCATCCGCGTGGAGCACGTCGGAGTCGGTCCGGAACCGGAATGCGTCACGATTGCTGGCACCGTTGAAATCGCCGAGGCCAAGCAGCTTGCTGCCCTCGGTCGCCAACGCGCGCAGTGCGCGGTCGTCACTGGACGGAGTGGAAAAGTACTCGGCGAGAGCGCCGGTCGCGGCGAAACCGGCATCGGGTGCGCCGTTCGTCGTCAGCCGCGCCAGGAAGACGCGGCGCAGGCCGGCGCGTTCCGAGCTTCCGCCAAGTACGTAGCGGGAGGCGCCATCGAGGATCAACGCGCTCGGTGTCAGCGGCGCATCGGCCAAGCTCAGGCCCTGGTACCCAGGCGTAGCCACGTCGCCAAAGCCGGGGTCGAGGTCGCCGTTGGCATTCAGACGCAGCACCAGTAGCGGCGCCTGCCCTGCGGTGACCGCAGCCCGACCGGCGAGCAGCAGTCGCCCGGAATCCTCGCGCAGTCCGAGCGTGGTCGTCACC
Source organism: Lysobacterales bacterium (assembly GCA_016182785.1). Taxonomy (GTDB): domain Bacteria; phylum Pseudomonadota; class Gammaproteobacteria; order Xanthomonadales; family Ahniellaceae; genus JADKHK01. The sequence goes on from JACPFU010000030.1 coordinate 75,212, forward strand.
GCGCTGATGGTGTAGCCGCTCAGTTGCGGATCACGCAGCACCCGCTTGCCGTGGTTGGCGCCAGCGACCGAGCTGGCGATGCAGCCGGCACTGGAGCAGAAGCTGGCGTCCAGCTGGCCATCGGACGCCAGCAGTTGCGCTGCCGCCGGCCGGCAGCCGAGTGCGATGGTGCACGATTGCGCCAACACCACGACACGGTTGTCCGGCAGCGCCGACAGACCGACCACGGTGTCGCGCGCGCCGTTTGCAGTGGGCTGCAGGTCGATCGTCTGGAATCCGAAGCCATTTCCCCAGCTTTCGATCGCCGTGCCGTCAACGCCGCTGATGCGACGCAGGATGAGGTTGCCATTGCCATCGGCGAGGTTGCCGGCATGAACCAGATCGTTGTTGGGCATCAGCGCGACCGCGACGGCGCGGCTGTCGGCGCTGGATCCGAAGCTGAAGCAGGAGATCCCGCTGTTGCCGACGCCGCCGGTGAAGGTCTCGTCGCGCGAACCGTCGGGCAGCAGCCGCAGCAGGCACTGGGCGACGACGGCCGGAGCGCCGTCGACGATCGTGCCGACAACGACAATGCGGTCTTGCCGATCGATCAGCGCACCGCGGAACTCGGTCCAGTCGGTCTGCAGGCGCCGATAGGCGCTCCCAGAGTTGAAGCCGGCGTCCGGAATGCCGGATGCGAGATAGCGGAACATGATCAGTTCCAGGGGTCGGCTGGCGGCGACGGGAAACGGATTGCGACGCGTGATCAAGACAATCCGCCTGCCCAGGCTGTCGCTCAGCAGTGCCAGTCCGGCGTCCTCGTCATCGCTGGCGGCGAGCGGATACGCCAACGGCTGCAGTCCGCCAGAACCGAACGTGGGATCGAGGCTGCCGTCGAAGGCTTGCAGCGGCGACGCGAAGATCGCGGCAAGGGCCAAGCACCAGCGCCATCCGGACATCTGCTCTCTCCAAGGGAGGAAATCCACAGCATCTTCAGCGTGCCCTTTCGTGGCGCACTGTACGCCGCGGACCCATGCCGTCAAGCATCCGCCCTACCCGCGCCTCCGCTCAACCTCGCGCCGTCACGAACGCCGCGATCCGCTGCACCACCGGCTGCGGGTCTTTCATCCACGAGAAGTGGTCGGCGCGGCCGTGGCCGAAGTCGGCGCGAGCGAGACATTGCGTCTGCGCCCGCGTGCGCGGCAGTTTGGCGAGCAGGCCGGCGAGCGAGGACGGCGGGGCGTAGCGGTCGTCGCGCAGTTGCAACGCGAGCAGCGGGTGGGTCAGCGTTGCCAGTTCGGCGTCGAGGTTGCCGTCCTCCAGCACTTGCCGATAGCGACCGCTCCAGGCGGTACCGGCCCAGTCGCGCATCAGCGATTTCGCCTCGCGCCCGGCGAAGCCGATGCGCTGTCCCGGAAAGTAGCCACAAGCGCTGGCGAGTGCCGGGAAGCCGGCAACCAGGCCAAGCATCAGTGGCCATTGCCAGAGCGGGAAGCGGCGCCAGTGCGGGATGCCGCCGGCGACGAGGACCAGGCCGGCGAGCGACGGGTCGCGCGCCAGCGTCAACGCGGCGAGCTGCGCGCCGAGGCTGTGGCCGCCGATCCAGACGCGCGCCGCGGGGTGTCGGGCGCGCAGCGCCTGGATGCCTTGCGCGACGTCCGCGAGCAGGTCGCGGTAGCGCCAGTCGACACCGCGGCGCGCACGCAGATTGCTGGAACCGGCGCCGCGCCACTCGTGTCGCGCCAGCCCGATCCCGGCCGTGGCCAGCAGTTCGGCGAAGCGTGCGTAGTGGCGCGCGGTGACGCCAAGCGCCGGCAGCCAGTACAGGAACTCGCCTTGGTCAGCCGGATGCACGATCAGTTCGGCGGCCGCGCCATCGGCCGATGCGACGTGCAGGATCTCCGGCGTCATCGCGCCGGGCCGAGCTCGCGGTCATGCTGGCGGGCGAGAAGCAGCTGCGCGAGGATCGCCCCGCACATCGCCAGGAACATGTCCCACTGCGTGTCCCAGATGTCGCCCTGGGTCGCGAGGAATGCGTCCGCGCGACCGCCCATGATCACCGCCGACCACCACTCGATCATCTCGAAGAAGGCACTGAACGCGAGCGCGCAGCTCACGCACAGATAGAACAGCCACGCCCCCGGACGCAGCGCGGTACGGCGCAGCAGCAGTTCGCGCGCGAGGATCGCCGGCACGAAGCCCTGGGCGAAGTGGCCGAGGCGGTCGTAGTGATTGCGCGACAGCTCGAACCAGTCGCGGAACCAGTCGCCGAGCGGAACCTTGGCGTAGGTGTAGTGCCCGCCGAGCATCAGGATGGCGCCGTGGATCACCAGCAGCACGCACAGCAATCGCGTCAGCGGGAAGCGCGACCAGGCGAGCAGCACCAGCGGCAGCCCGAGCATCACCCACACCGTCTCCATCCACCAGGTCAGGCGATCGGCGGGCTGGATGCCGGAGGCCGCCAGCATCGCCACCGTGGCGGCGACCAGGAACAGGCCGAGGCTGCGGCTCGGGGGTTTGCGCGGCTGGCCAAGCAACATCGGGAGCTCCTGCGGGACGCGCGATTGTGCAGAGGATTGCGCCGTCGTCCAAGCGGCGGACGCGCGGCTACACTGCCCGCCAACGCGCCGCACGGGCGTGACCGAGCGCACGAAGCCACGATGTCGAACACCACGCCCTACGGCCTCGAAGCCAGTGAACTCGACGAGCTGCACGAGTACCTGGTCGCGCATCCGGGCCCGGTCGGCCTGATGCTCGACGGCGTGCACGGCCTGCTCTCCGCGGTCGTCGCCGGCCCCGAGCCGGTGCCGGCGAGCGAGTGGCTGCCGCAGGTGGTCGACGAGGAATCCGGCTTCAGCGACGCCGACCAGGCGAACCGCATCCTCAGCCTGATCGTGCGCCTGTACAACAGCGTCGTGCAGGAGCTGGAAGCGTTCACTTACGAACCGATCTTCGGCGAATACGAGGAAGAGGACGGCAGCGCCGAGCTGGCCGCGGTCGGCTGGTGTGAAGGCTTCAGCGTCGGCATCGACCTGCGCTCCGAAGTCTGGGAAACGCGCATGGCCAGCGACCCGCGCCTGATGGACCTGCTCGACCCGATCATCCGCATCTCCGCCGACGAAGGCCTGTTCGAGTCCGACACCACCGAACAGCTGGCGCCGCTCGATGACGAGGAACGCGAGCTGCTGCTGCGCGCCATCGGCGGCGCGGTCGCCGATGTCCAGCAGTACTGGCGCGAACAGCCGCCGCAGCCGGACGAAGCCAGCACCAACGACCCCCCGCCACGCCCGCTGCCACGCCGCCGCGCGGGACGGTGGGTGCATTGAGGCTTGTTGTTTTGCTCAAGGCATTGAGTAAAATTACTCAACGTATTGAGTAAAATGTAATGACCTTCCAGCGAAGCCAGATGCAGAGCCTGCGCCGTCGGCTGTCCGAGCCGCGCCGATTCATCCAGGTCGTGGCCGGGCCGCGGCAGGTGGGCAAGACCACGCTGGTCCAGGCGGCGATCGATACGCTCGACCGCCCGGTGCGCTTCGCGAGCGCCGACGAGCCGACGTTGCGCGGTGACGCCTGGATCGAGCAGCAGTGGCAGGCGGCACGCCTGTCGCTCGCCGACGCCGATGCGCGCGGTTCGGTGTTGGTGCTCGACGAGATCCAGAAGCTGCCCGGCTGGTCGGAATCGGTGAAACGGCTGTGGGACGAAGACACACGACGCCGGCGGCCGCTGCACGTGGTGCTGCTTGGCTCCGCGCCGCTGCTGATCGCACGCGGGTTGGGCGACAGCCTTGCCGGTCGCTTCGAGGTCACGCACCTGCCGCACTGGAGCTTCGCCGAAATGCGCGCGGCATTCGGCTGGACGCTCGACCAGTACCTGTTCCACGGCGGCTATCCCGGCGCCGCACCGCTGATCGACGACCCTGCGCGCTGGGCGCGCCACGTGGTCGACGCGCTGATCGAGACTTCGATCTCGCGCGACGTGCTGTTGCTGTCGCGGGTCGACAAGCCGGCGCTGCTGCGTCGGTTGTTCGAACTCGCCTGTCGCTATTCGGGCCAGACGCTGTCCTACACCAAGATGCTCGGTCAGCTGCAAGACAGCGGCAACACCACGACGCTCGCGCACTACCTCGATCTGCTCGCCGGTGCCGGCATGGTCTGTGGGCTGCAGAAATACGCCGGCGACGCTGCACGCAGCCGCGGGTCGATCCCCAAGCTGCAGGTGCTGAACACCGCGTTGATGACCGCGCCCTCGGGCCTGACGCTCGCGGAAGCGCGCGCCGACTCGGAATACTGGGGCAGGCTGGTGGAGTCGGCGGTCGGCGCACACCTCGCGAATGCGGCTGCAAGTGGCGCCTGCGAACTGTTCTACTGGCGCGAGCGCAACCTCGAAGTCGACTTCATCGTGCGCGCCGGACGTCGGCTCATTGCGATCGAAGTGAAAAGCGCGCGGGCCTCCGTGCACCATCCGGGCAGTGCAGCATTCGCCGCAGCCTTCAAGCCGCACCGCACCCTGCTCGTCGGGGGCGACGGCATCGCGCTGCAGGAATTCCTCGAACGCCCGCTGCAGCACTGGCTGCAGCAGTAGCCCTCAGCGCAGGTAGACCAGCCCCAGCACCGCCAGGCCGAGCGCGATGCGGTACCAGACGAAGGGCATCAGGCCGAGGCGGCGCAGGAAGTGCAGCAGGAAGTGGATGCAGGCAACGCCGGCGACCGCCGCGACCGCGGCGCCGATGGCGAAGTCGGCCCACAGGAATGCTTCGCCGCTGCGGTACGCCTGCAGTGCGCCGTGCGCGCAGGCAGCGGCAGTGATCGGCACGCCCATCAGGAAGCTGTAGCGCGCCGCCTCGTGGCGGTCGAGGCCGAGGAACAGCGCCGCGGTCATGGTGACTCCGGAGCGCGAGGTGCCCGGGATCAGCGCCAGTGCCTGGGCCACGCCGATGAACAACGCCTCGCCGAGGCCGACCGAGAGCACGCCGCGGCTCTTGCCGCTGGCGCGGTCGGCGACGCCAAGCAACACGCCGAACGCGATCAGGTTGACCGCGATCAGGGTCGGCACGCGCAGCGCCGCGGCGGTTTCCTCGCCCATCGCCGCGCCGACGATGATCGCCGGGATCGTGGTCAGCGCCAGGCCGATGCCGAGCCGGTGCTGCACGCGGCCGTGTTCGCTGCGGTCACGCCGCAGCATCGCGGTCGCGATCGTGAGCAGGTCGCGCCGGTAGTAGCCGAGCACCGCGAGCAGGGTGCCGAAATGCAGCGCCAGGTCGAAGCTGACGCCCTGGTAATCCCAGCCGACCAGGAACCCGATCAACCCGAGGTGCCCCGAACTCGATACCGGCAGGAACTCGGTGATCGCCTGCACCAGGGCGAGGAGCAAGATGTGGCTGAGTTCCATGGACGACCCGAGCGAAGGAGCCGCGGATTGTGCCAGCACGGCTGCGCGAACGTGGCGCGATCACCCTGACCAAGTGCGGGCGGCGTGGCGGCAGCCCGACCCGCTTCGCTATGCTCGGCCCGCTCCATGAGGTGCGCATGAACCAGAACCGCGTGCTGGTCGTCGACGACGAGCCCGACATCCGCCAGCTGATCGGCGACATCCTGCTCGACGAGGGACACCGCGTCGAGACCGCCGACTGCCTGGCCGCGGCGCGTGCGGCATTGCCTGCGTTCAAGCCCGACCTGATCCTGCTCGATGTCTGGCTGCCCGACGGCGACGGTGTCGCGTTGCTGCAGGAGTGGCAGGAGCAAGGCGGCCCGGGTGCGCCGGTGGTGATGATCTCCGGCCACGGCAGCATCGAGACTGCGGTCAACGCGCTCAAGCTCGGTGCCTACGATTTCCTGGAAAAGCCAGTGTCGCTGGCGAAGCTGCTCGCCACCGTGCATCGCGGCTTCGAGCATGCCGCGCTGAAGCGCGAGAACCTCGGCCTGCGCGCGCGCGTTGCGCCGCCGCCGCCGATCGGCGGCAGCACCGCGATGCAGATCGTGCGCACCCAGCTCGAACGCGCCGCGCATGTCGATGCGCCGCTGATGATTCGCGGCGAGACCGGCACCGGCAAGGAAGCGCTGGCGCGCTACGCGCATGGCCATGGACCGCGGGCGGCGGCGCCGTTCGTGCACTTCGCGGCGGCGACCATGGCCGGCGAGCGCGGCGTCGCGGCGCTGTTTGGCCGCGACACCGCGCATGGCGAGGAACCCGGCGCGATTGCCCAGGCCGCGAACGGCACCCTGTACATCGACGAAGTCGCCAGCCTCGACGCCACCACCCAGGCACGGCTGGCATCGGCGATCGCCGCGCGCCAGTACGTGCCCGAGTCCGGGCAGAAGCCGAGGCCGTTCGCGGCGCGGCTGATCGCGTCCAGCCTGCGCGCGCCGGAACAGGAGCTGCAGGCCGGCACCCTGCGCGAAGATCTCTACTTCCAGCTCAACGTGCTGTCGGTGCACGTGCCGGCGCTGCGCGAACGACCGGAGGACATCGCCGCACTGCTCGGGGCCCAGCTCGAACAGGTGGCCGCGCGCGACAGCCTGCCGCCGCGCACGCTGAGCGCCGCGGCGATCGACCGCCTGCGCCGCCATCCGTGGCCGGGCAACCTGCGCGAATTGCGCAACCTGGTGCAGCGCCTGCTGATCATCGGCGGCGAGGGCGAGATCGATCTCGACGAGGTCGAGGACGCGCTCGGCATCATCGCGCCCGCTCCCGGCAAGCCCGCCGGCGACTTCCTGCTCGACCTGTCGCTGCCGCTGCGCGACGCCCGCGACCGCTTCGAGCGCACCTACCTGATGCGCCAGCTGCGCCACTGCCGCGGCTCGGTCTCGCGCCTGGCGCAGATCTCCGGCATGGAACGCACCCACCTCTACCGCAAGCTCAAAGACCTCGGCGTCGATCCCAAGGCGCTGGATGCGGCGGACTAGACGCGCTGTGTCTTGCAGCGCGTAAGATATCTATCTCGTCAGTGCCTGATATCTTGCCCGCCATGCCCAAGACACTCGTCAATCTCGATGCGGCCGACAAGGCCTGGTTGGACCGCGAGGCGCGTTTGCGGCGTGTTCCCATGACCGAATTGGTACGCCAGGCGGTGCAGCATTTCCGCGTGCGCGAACAAGCACGCTCGGCACCGACCCTTGCTTCCGTGCTTGCTGCCACGAAAGGCGTGTGGCGTGAAGGGGATGGGCTTGCCTGGCAAGAGCGCCTGCGCGACGAGTGGAGCGATTCGCGTTGAAGTACCTGATCGACTCCGTGATCGTGATCGATCACCTCAATGGCGTCGAGTTGGCCAGCGCATTTCTCGCGGAACATGGGGGATCTGCCGCGCTGTCGGTGATCACACGAGCCGAGGTTTTTTGCTGGGTGCGACGAGACTCGCGCCGCAGTCGTGCGCGAGTTGCTGGATGTCTTTCCCACGCTGCCGATCACCGCAGAGATTGCCGACCGCGCCGGAGCCTTGCGGCGAAGCCGGCGCTGGAAGCTGCCGGATGCGATGCAGGCGGCGTTGGCGATGCAGCACGGGCTGGTGCTGGTCACGCGCAACACACGCGACTTTCAGCCCGGAGGTGACCCATCCGTGCTGATTCCCTACCGCATGTGACGGATTGACGCGGCATCCGGCGATGCGATGATCGCTCCCCCACCCCCGGAGCCCGCCATGAGTCAGCCGCACGATCCGCGTCGTCGAGCGTTCATCGCTGCCAGTGCAGTCGCGACCGTGGCTGCGGTGCCGGGTGCGGTCGAGGCCACGACCTCGCAGCGGCGGCTCAGCGAATTCGAGCTGGCCGGCAAGGACCGCGAGGCGCTCGCGATCGGGCTGCGCAACGGGCAATACAGCGCGCTCGGGCTGACGCGCGCCTATCTCGAGCGCATCCAGGCGCACGACGCGCACACGGTCAACGCGATCGTCGAGATCAACCCCGACGCCGAAGCGATCGCGGCGCAACTCGACGCCGAGCGCAAGGCCGGCCAGGTGCGCGGTCCGCTGCATGGCGTGCCGGTGCTGGTCAAGGACAACATCGACAGCGGCGACCGCATGGCCACGACCGCGGGCTCGCTGGCGCTGATCGACTGGCATGCGCCGGCCGACGCCGCAGTCGTCGCCAGCCTGCGCGCGGCCGGTGCGGTGCTGCTTGGCAAGACCAATCTGAGCGAGTGGGCGAACGCGCGCTCGACGCGTTCCACCAGCGGCTGGAGCGCGCGCGGCGGCCAGACCCGCAACGCCTACGACCGCGCGCGCTCGCCGAGCGGCTCCAGCTCGGGTACCGCCGCGGCGGTCGCGATGGAGTTCGCCGCGCTCGGCATCGGCACCGAGACCGATGGTTCGATCATCTCGCCGGCGAACGCGAACGGGCTGGTCGGCCTGAAGCCGACCGTGGGCCTGGTGCCGCGCAGCGGGATCATCCCGATCGCGCACTCGCAAGACAGTGCCGGCCCGATGACGCGCACCGTCGCCGATGCCGCCGCCCTGCTCGCGGCGATCGTGCAACCGCACCGCGAGCCGGGCGCGATCGCCGCACCCGCAGCCGGTTTCGATCGCGACTACCTCGGCGCACTCAGCGCGCGCGCCGCCGAGGGCGCACGCATCGGCGTCGCGCGCGGCCTGTTCGGCTTCCATCCGGAGGTCGACCGGCTCGCCGAAAACGCGCTGCGCGCGCTGAAGGAACTGGGTGCCGAGATCATCGACGAGGTCGCCATCGACACCCTCGGCGAGTTCGACGACAGCGAGTTCGAGGTGCTCAGCCACGAGCTCAAGGCCGGGCTCGACGCCTATCTCTCCCGCCTGCCGCGTTCGGCGCCGGCGCGTTCGCTGGCACAGCTGATCGAGTTCAACCGCAGCCGCGCCACGCTGGAGATGCCGTTCTTCGGCCAGGAGTGGTTCGAGGGCGCGGTGGCCAAGGGTGCATTGACCCACCCGGCGTACCGCAAGGCGCTGGCCCGCAACCACGATCTGACGCGGCGCAAGGGGCTCGACCCGGCGTTCGCGAAACATCGCCTGGACGCGCTGGTCGGCCCGAGCGGCGGCCCGGCCTGGCTGATCGACCCGATCAACGGCGACCACTACACCGGCGGCAACACCTCGCTGGCCGCGGTCGCCGGCTATCCGCACCTGAGCGTGCCGATGGGCTTCGTGCGCCACCTCCCGGTCGGCTTCAGCTTCATCGGCCTGCCCTACAGCGAAGCCAGGCTGCTCGGCCTCGGCTACGCCTTCGAGCGCGCGACCAAGGCACGCCGTTCGCCGTTCGCGACGCGGCGCTGACAAGCGGCGGCAGCGTTTCGCGTATCAGGCGGCGGACCCGCTGCGGGTTCGCCACGATGTGATGCCCATGCTGCGCCGTACACCGTTCCTGCTTGCCCTCGCCTTCTCGCTGTCGGCACCCGCTGAAGCCGACATCCTCGCCGGGAAGAACTGCGAGCCCAGCTGCGACCGCTACCGAGCGATCTCGATTTTCGGCGACACCATGGATGGCAACACCGAACCGCTGTCGCTGCTCGGTGGCCCGAACCAGAGCGGCATGCTCGATGCCAGCGACCTCAGCTACGACCCGGTCGAACGCACCGTCATCGTCTCCGACTTCTACGGCCAGCAGGTGCATGTGTTCGCGCGCGACGCCCGCAACGACGTGGCGCCGCTGCGCTCGTTCTCGAACATCTTTCTCGGCCAGGTGCGCAACGTCGCGGTGGTGCAGGCGCAAGCCGAGTACATCGCGATCAACGCCAGCTTCATCTACGCCTTCTCGCGCAGCGCCACGGGCAGCGTCAACGCGCTGCGCAGCACCAGCTACGACCCGGCACTGGTGCAGAACCTCAACGGCCTCGCCTACCTGCCAGACAGCGACGAGATCGCGATCGGCGACTACTACGACACCGGCGGCGGCCAGTACGCCGGCGAGATCCTGATCTTCCCGCGCACCATCAGCGGCGCGCCGGTGACCAGCCGCCGCATCGCCGGCCCGGCGACCGAGCTCGGCGGCTGGATCGCCGACCTCGACTACAACCCGGCGACGCACGAGCTCTACGTGCTGGCGGCCGACGGCAACGGCAGTGGCCGGCTGCTGACCTTTGCAGCCAGTGCCAACGGCAATGCCGCGCCGACGCGAAAGATCGTGGGCGCGGCGACGCGGCTGAGCAATGCCGTGGGCCTGTCGTACTACGCGCTGCGCGACGAACTGCTGGTCGCCAGCGGCAGCTTCAACAGCGCGGTCACGCGCGTGCTCGGCTTTCCGCGCACGGCCAGCGGCGATGTCGCGCCCGCCCGCGACATCAGCGGCCCGGCCACCGGCGTCGGCGGCACCTATGGCTGGTATGACGTGCTCGGGGTGCCGCTGACCGAGTTGTTCGCCAGCGGGTTCGAGTAGCCGCGACGCGCGGCCCCGTTGCGTTTCGATAGATGGCATGCGACGTTGCCGGTCCGGGGAAAGACAGCGAAGGACGGCAGGATGCGCGGTTCCGAGCGAATGGAAGTGCCCTTCCGGCACAGCCTGAGGGCGAAGTTGCTGGTCGGGCTGCTGCTGGCATTGGCGACGATGCTGGCGGCGGTACTGGTGGTGTTCTACCTGCGCGGCTACGAGCTGCTGATGGCGCGCGAGCGCGCGGTCGCGACCAACGCCGCACAGCGCCTGGCCAGCGAGATGGGCAAGCAGCTGGCAATGGCCGAGGGTCTTGCCGTCGCGCTCGAGAACCTCGGCGAACACCTGCCGCACGACGCGGCGATGTGGCGCACGATCATCCCGCACGTGCTCGACCTCGATGGCCGCGGCGAACTGATCGCCGGCGGTGGCCTGTGGCCCGAGCCCGGCGCGTTCGAGCCCGGCGTCGCGCGCCGCAGCTTCTTCTGGGGTCGCGACAGCGGCGGCGTGCTGCGCTACTTCGACGACTACAACGCACCCGACGGGCCCGGCTACCACGGCGAGGAATGGTACGTGCCGGCGCGGCACCAGCGGGACGGACGCTGCTACTGGTCGCGTTCGTACCAGGACCCCTACAGCGGCGAGCCGATGGTCACCTGCACTGCGCCGATGCGCGTCGCCGGCGCCTTCGTCGGGGTCAGCACCGTCGACCTCAAGCTCTCCGGGCTGCAGCGCTTCCTCGACGCGCGCGGCCAGGGCCTGCCCGGCTACGCCTTCCTGATCGACCGCAATGGCGTGTTCATCACGGTGCCGCCGGTACGCCGCGTGCGCCTGTCGGCCGAAGCGGTGCCGCAGCCGAAGACGAGCGTGCTCGGCATCGCCGACTTCGCCGAGCACCACGGCGACTTCGCCGCGTTGGCGGCGTTCCTGCGCGTGGACGCGGGGGCGGACGTCGACGCGCAGCAGTCCGGGCTGGCGGCGCGCATCGATGCCGCCACCGCCACCATCGACGCCGCCGAGGCCGGACGCATCGCGGCGCAGCTGCTCGACGATCCCGCGGCCGAGGTGGCGACGCGGCAATTGCAGCTGGCGCGCGATCCGTTCCTGCAGGAGGCCGGACTGGTCACTGCACTGCGGTTGCCCGGGGTGCACTGGCAGCTGGTGACGGTGCAGCCGGCACGCCTGGTGCACGAGGCGGTGATGTCGGTGATGACGCGGGTGGCGTGGGCGCTCGGGCTCGCGATCGTGCTCGCGGTGCTCGCCGCTGGCTGGTTGCTGCGACGCACGCTGGTGCTGCCGATCCGGCGCATCATCGAGCAGATGGCCGCGACCGAACACGCCATCGTCCCCGGGCGCGTCGAGGTGCAGGGCCACGACGAGCTGGCGGTGCTGGCCGAGCGCTTCAACAACTACGCCGAGCGCATCGCCGAGAGCCACGCCGACCTGCTCGCCTCGGCCGAGCAATTCCGTGCCGTGACCGAACTCGCGCATGACGCGCTGATCCAGATCGGCGACGACGGCCGCATCATCAGCGTCAACCGCGCCGGCGAGCAGATGTTCGGCTGGACCGAAGCCGAACTGCGCGAGAGCGAGTTCAAGCGGCTGATGGCCTGGGACCCGCGCGCCGAACTGCCCGCAGAGCAAGCCGGTGCGGGCGCCGACGCCAGCCGTGCCGCCAGTCGCATGCTCGAGCTGAGCGCGGTGCGCCGCGACGGCCGCGTGTTCCCGGCCGAGGTCTCGGTCAGCTACTGGCGCGGCCCGAGCTACGGCCTCTACAACGTGCAGGTGCGCGACGTCACCGAGCGCCAGCGCGCCGAGGAACGCGTGCGCATGCTGGCCACGCACGACACCCTCACCGGCCTGCCGAACCGCACCCTGTTCAACGACCGCCTGAAGCGCGCAGTCGAACGTTGCCTGCTCGGCAATTCGGGCATGGCGCTGCTGTTCCTCGACCTCGACCACTTCAAGATCGCCAACGACAGCCTCGGCCACAGCGTCGGCGACGCGCTGCTGCGCGCGGTCGCGCAGCGCCTGCTCGACTGCATCCGGCCCGGCGACACCGTTGCCCGCCTCGGTGGTGACGAGTTCGCGATGCTGATGCCGAACCTCGACGACCCCGGTCCCGCGGCGCTGATGGCGCAACGCCTGATCGACGCGATCGGGGTGCCGTTCGACCTCGCCGGCCAGCGCGTGCAGGTTGGCGTCAGCGTCGGCGTCACGCTGTGCCCGGGCGACGACCGCAACGCCGACCAGTTGCTGCGCAAGGCCGACCTGGCCATGTACCACGCCAAGTCCGAGGGCCGGAACACCTTCCGCTTCTTCACCGACCGCCTGCACGCCGAGCTGATCGAACGCAAGGCCATGCTCGACGAGCTGGCGCAGGCGTTGCCGCGCAATCAGTTCGAGCTGCACTACCAGCCGGTGCTGGAGACGCGCACACGTGCGCTGCACGGCTTTGAGGCGCTGATCCGCTGGCGCCATCCCAGCCTCGGCCTGGTCACGCCCGAGCGCTTCGTGCCGCTGGCCGAGCAGAGCGGGCTGATCGTGCCGATCGGGCACTGGATCATCGCCCAGGCGATGTTCGACCTGGCCGCGCTCGATGCCGCCGCCGCCGAGACCCCGGTCCGTCTTGCGATCAACCTGTCGCTGGCGCAGTTTCGCGACCCCGGGCTGGTTGAGGGTTTGCGCCGCGCGATTGCGAAGTCCGGCATCGACGCGACCCGCATCGAGCTGGAGCTGACCGAAACCGTGCTGATGCACGACCTCGACTCGGCGATCGAGATCATGCAGCAGCTGCGCGAACTCGGCATCGGGCTCGCGATCGACGACTTCGGCACCGGCTATTCGTCGCTGTCGTACCTGAAGCGTTTCCCGGTGCAAAAGCTCAAGATCGACAAGAGCTTCGTGCGCGGCGTCGCCGACGACGCCGACGCCGCCGCGATCTGCCGCTCGGTGATCGCGCTCGGCCACAACCTCGGCCTGCGCCTGGTCGGCGAAGGCGTCGAGCAGCAGACCGACCTGGACTGGCTGCAACAGCACCACTGCGACTACCTGCAGGGATATCTGATCAGCACCCCGCTACCACTCCCGCAACTCCTCGACTGGGCCGCCGGTTACCGGCCTGGCGGCGGCAACGCCTGAAAGCTTCGCTCCCCAGCGAGTCTAGAACCCGCCGATCAGGCCGAAGCAGGCGCCGTTGACGAGCATGGCGATGCCGGCGCTGATCCAGAGTCCGAGGGCGGTGTCGTGGCGGCCGCGGCGGTGCAGCCAGATGCCGGCGGGGATCACGAACAGCCACTGGCTGGCGCCGAACAGGATCCACACGCCAAGGCCGGCATAGCCGTAGTCGGGCTTGATCTGTGCGCCGATGACGGCGACGGCGAAGCCGAGCGCGGCCACGAGCGCAAGGCAGCCGACTTCCCAGACAATGCCCATGGCCCAGTTGCCGCGATCGGTGTTGTGCGAGGTCGGTGGCGGCGCGGCAGTGTTCATCGGCTGGTTTCCTCGGCACGGGGCTGCGCCCACGCGCGATCATGGCGCTCGCGCAACGACTGCAGCAAGTCGCGGCGGTCGTCGCGATAGAACAGGTTGTAGGTGTCGAAAGGGATCAGTTCGCCATTTGGCTGGGCGATCTGCACGCAGCTCTTCTTCACCGCGCGCAGGTCGAAGCTGTGGGCGTCGAGGAACTGCATGATGATGATGCGGAACACGTCGCGGTAGCCGAGGTCGGGCACGGTCTCGACCTGCGGCAGGCAGCACAGCAGGCTGGCCAGATGCTGCGCGCTCGCGGCCGGTGAATTCGCGGTCGAGAACAGCTTGAACACCAGCTCGCGCAGGGCCGGGTCGCGCTCCACCGCGATCGAGTTGCGGCTGCCCTCGATCAGCACGCGCGGCTCGACATGGCGCGTCAGCGGCACCAGTTCGCCGCCCTGCTTCAGCGCATAGGCCATTGCCAGGCAGTCGGGATTGCACGGCACCGGCACCAGATCGGCGGCGCTGAACACCGGAGACTGCTCCAGGATGCGCCGGCGCACTTCGGTCAGCGTCAGCCGGTGCCGCGCCGGGTCGTAGCCTTCGATGCGACCCGCCGCCTGCACCGGCTGGAAGGTCACGCCGCGCACGCTCGGGCGCGACTTCGCGAAGTCGATGATGGCGCCGAGCTCGTCGTCGTTGACGCCGCGCATCACCGTCACCACCAGTGTTGTCGAAAGGTCGTGGGCGTCGAGCGCATCGAGCGCGCGCATGCGGGTCTCGCGCAGCTTCGCGCCGCGCAGCGTCTCCAGCGCGCCCTCGCGCAGCGAGTCGAACTGCAGGTACACCTCGAAGCCCTTGCGGTACTCGGCCAGCCGGCGCACGAACTCGGGCTCGCGCGCGATGCGCAGGCCGTTGGTGTTCAGCATCAGGTGCCGGATCGGGCGCCGCCGCGCCGCGTCGAGAACCTCGAAGAACTGCGGATGCAGGGTCGGTTCGCCGCCGGAGAGCTGCACCACGTCGGGCTCGCCCTCGGTCTTCACCACCGCGTCGAGCATGCGCTCGATCGTCTCCAGATCGCGAAAGCCGGGCCGGTGCGGGCCGGAGTCGGCGTAGCAGATCGGGCAGCGCAGGTTGCAGTGGTCGGTCAGTTCGATCAGCGACAGGCAGGCATGCTGCATGTGTTCCGGGCACAGGCCGCAGTCGTAGGGGCAACCGAAACGCTGCGGCGTGGCGAAGTGGCGCGGCAGTTCCGGCGGCTTGATCCAGCTCTCGCGCGCGGCGCGGTAGTAGGCGGCATCGTCGGCGATCAGCACGCGTTCGCGGCCGTGCTCGGGGCACCACTTCTCCAGGTACACGCAGTCGTCCTGGATCAGGATCTTGGCTTCGACGCGCATCAGGCAACTGCTGCACACCGACACGGCGTAGTCGTAGAACAGGTAGGGGCGGACCTTGCTCATGGCGGGGCTTCCGGCAACTGGCGCGCGATGCGCGGGATCGACTTGAGGTAGTACAGCAGGCCGGCGAGCGCCAGCCACTGCAGGCCCGAGAAGCCGGGCGGATAGCGCAGCGGCGCGGGTTTCAGCGACTCCACGTACAGCCGCCACGCGCAATAGCCGAACATCAGCAGCCGGAAGCGATCACCGCGCTCGCGCAGGCGCGGTGCCAGCAGTGCGATCGCGCCACCCCACGCGAGCAGGAACGCGATCTCGTACAGCGCGGTCGGGTGTCGCGGCACGCCGTCGCCATAGTCGAATGCGAACGGCGCCGCGGTCGGCAGGCCGGCGGTGTGGTCGGAGACGCCGGCCAGGTGGCAGCCGATGCGACCGAGCGCGAGCGCGAGCAGGATCGGCCAGACGAACGCATCGCCGGTCGATTCGCGAAGCCCGATGCGCGCCTTGGCGAACTCGACGCCGGCGACCCCACCGAGCAGGCCGCCGAGGATCGACTTGCCGCGCATCAGGTGCATCGCGCTCGGGAACTCCGCGAACGCGAGTTGCGGGTCCTGCAACCACCACGACAGACGCGCGCCGAGTGCAGCGCCCAGGATCGCGCCGGCGAGCAGCGCAAGTTGCGCGCCGCCCGCGAGCGCCGCGGTGGTCGGATAGCGCCGGCGCTCCCGCAGAAACAGCTGGAAGCCGAGCGCATAGGCGAGCAGCTCGAACAGCAGGTGGACCCGCGCCGGGTTCACGCGCCGGGCGGTGGCGGCGGTGGCGCGGCGGGCGCAGGTGCCGCGGCCACCGGCGCCGACTTGCGACCCATGCGCGACCACACGAACAGCCCGACCACGGCGGCGATGATCGCGAAGCCGAGCAGCGGCCGATAGAACACCCAGGCGATGCCGATGGTCAGCAGCGACAGCAGCAGCGAAATCAAGCCAGTGACCAGGCCGATGCCCCAGCTGCCGATGGTGCCGAGCATCGGCAGCACGTCGAGCACGCGGCTGATCGGTGCGAACACCATCGACAGGCCGATCCACATCAGCAGGGTGCCACCGGCACGCACCAACCACGTGATCAGGCTGTTGCGGGCCTGCGCGCCCTCGAACATCTGCGCCGCCGGCACCGAGCCGTCCTCGACCAGCAGCACCTCGCGACCGTTCGACGCGACGTAGCGGTCGAGCAGGCCACCGCTCTGTTTGGCGACGATCGAGAACGTCGCCTCCGGCTGGTACTCGTAGCGGATGCGCATGTCGCCGACCTCGGGCCGTTCGGGATCGGCGCCGCGGTACAGCGCGCCGTTGGCGAGACGACGGAACTCGCCGAACTGCTCGGGCAGTTGCGCGGTGATCGCCGCCGGCAGGTCCTGCCAGCGCCCGAGCGCATCGCGCGTCGCCTGCGCCAACACGAACGCGCCGAGCTTCACCTCGTTCGCGGCAAAGCTGTCCGAATGCAGCGGCCACTGGTTCGGGTTGGCATGGGTCTCGGGCTTCTTGAAGTCGCTGGAATCGATCGGATCGTCGTTCCATTCCTGCTCGTACTCGTACACGGTGACGGTCTCGCTGCCGCCGCCGAGCTTCTTCTCTTCCTTGCTGCTGCGCTTCTCGACCCACTGGTACATCTCGACCACGCGCCGCAGCTGCAGCGCATCCACGGTGAGCCCGGTGCTGTCGTCGCGCGCCTGCGGGCTGGCATCGACCTGGCCGGTGACATGCAGCAGCTTGCCCTCGTTCTTCGCCTCGACCGTATCGATGCCGACATCGATCACCGCGCCCGCACCCTCGGCCAGTGCCCGCGCCTCGCCGATGGCGCGGCCTTCGTTCCACCACAGCAATGCAAACGAGCCGAGGAACAGCAGCCCGCCGATCAGGGCCCCGGACAGCGACTGCCCGATGCGCTTGCCCCAGCCGGTGCGGGTGACTTCGGTGTAACGGTCGCGTGCCATATGGTGTCTCCGCTGCGGTCGCCAATGGTGGCGAGGTCGCGCACCGGCACGCAAGCAGGTGCGGCTCAGTGGTTGCCGATGCCCCGGCGCACCATCAGGCGCAAGCTCCAGAACGGCTCCGTCGCCAGGTCGGCCCCGGGACGATGGACCTCAAGCGGCACATACAGCAACTCGGCCGACCATTGCCAGCGTGCCGCGGCTGCGTGGCTCAGGCCGAGCGCCAGATACGGCCGCGTGCCGGAGCTGACCAACACGCTGCGGTTGCGCACGCTACGTTGCTCGGCGCGGATCTGCACCTCGGGCTCGAAGCGTGCAGCGGCAAGCGTCGCGTACCCGCGCCACGAAGCGGCAGGGGGGCCGAATGCGGCGGTGACTTCGGCGGCGTGGTAGCGCATGCGGATGTGGTCGCGCGAGGGTTCCAGGCAACCGAACGGATTCACCGCCGGATCACTGCTGACAGCGACTGCTGCCGGACAGGTGATGTCGCCGCTGGCGCCGCCGATCTGGCCGTGCACGCGCGTCGACAGCGACCAATGCTCGCGCTGCAGCCAGCGTCGACCGAGCGCGGCGGAAATGAGGTCGCGCGGTCGCGCGCCATCGATCTCGACTGGTGGCGTGTAACCGAGTTCGCCGATCCAGCCATGAGGCAGTCCGACCCACAGTCGCGCGCGACCGGCGACCGGCGACTTGTTCAGGTCTTCCTGCTTGATGCCGCCGAGCCCGACGCGCTGCTCGGCGTCGCTCAGGCGCGGGATGTGTCCGAGTTCGCCGCCGAGCAGCGTGCTGCCCGCAGCGAGCTCTGGGGTCTCGCCAAAGCCGGTCATCAACGTCGCCGAGGTGACATAGGCCATCGCCCAGGCATCGGTCTGCGTGAACGCGATGACGCTGCGCGAATCGTCGACCGGCTGCGCCCGCGCGCCGCTTGCAGCGATCGTCAGCAGCAGCGCAAGTGCGGCCCCAGACCGTCTCACTCGGCGGTCGCGGGGATCAGCGACTGGCACAACACGCCCATGCCGATGGTGGCGGAACGCGAAATCGGAATCGTGCCGCTCAGGCCCTCGCCCGGGATGCTGTAGGCCGCGGTCGCGGTCGAGCAGTTCTCGAAGGTCAGCGTCAGTGTGCCGACCGGCAAGGTCGTCACCGGCGTGCCGTTGTCGAACACGCCGCCGCTGCTTGAATACAGGGTCAGGCTCGCGGTGTTGCCATCCCACGGACCGGACGCCGTCAGCCAGCGCTGCGTGGTGGTGCCGATCTTGGCATTGCCGCCGGCCAGCGTGGCGGGCGGCGGTGCCTTTTCGTAGGTGAACCAGGCCACGAACATGAATTTCGGATCGAGCGCCAGGTCGATCAGCATGCCCTGGCCGCCGGTCGCCGGGTTGAACCAGGAACCCGGAATGCCCTGGTTGATCTGGAACGCCGGCGTGCCCTGCACCACGCGCACGATGCCATTCATGCCGGTATTGATGTTGCCGCCGGGGATCGCGTGTTCGGAGCAGAAGTACGCAACGTCGCCGGCCGCGGTGAAGGTGTGCGAGAACGTCCACGCCGCCGACGAGGACGTGTTGCCCCAGGAGCCGTCGTCGGCGCGAACGTTGTGGAAGCCGCCGGTGTTGGTCCAGCGCACGGTGTCGCCGACCTGGATGGTGAGGTCGTTCGGAGTGAAGCGGAAACTGCTCACCGCGACGTCGAAGGTCGTCGCGCCGACACCCGTGACCTGCGCCAGCAGCAGCAGCGCAAGCGCCAGCGCTCGAAACAGCACGTTCATACCGACCACCTCCAGCCACGGCGGAAACGCCGCGAAGCTAGTCCTGCCGACGTCGCCGGGGCGTGAGGGTGGGAAGTTGCGTCCGTGGCGGCAGGAGCGCGATGCAGCGCTCTGAGCCCGGGTGACGCGACCCGCTTTCAGCCCACGGCGGCGAGCCGGCGCAGTTCGTCGTGGTGGTGGACGTGCACGCCGGGCGGGCCGGGGTGGGCGATCAGGCGGGTCATCGCGGTTGCGACTTCGGCGGCGGCGATGGCGCGGTAGCGCGACAGCTCGCCGCCGAGCCAGGGGCTGTAGGCGCGGGCGGCGAGTTGGGCGAGGCGTTCGAGCGGGCGGGATTCCTCGCGCTCGCCGAGCAACTGCCCGGGGCGCAGCAGGTCGACGCGCTCGAATCCGATGCCGCCGAGGTCGCGTTCGGTCTGGCCCTTCACGCGCAGATAGAACACCCGCGCCGCCGGGTCGGCGCCAACCGAGGAGACCAGCAGCGCATGACGCGCGCCGAGTTCGTGCGCAACCCGCGCCCAACGCAACACCAGATCATGGTCGATCGCATGGAACATGCCTGGGCTGCCGGCCTTGCGGATGGTCGAACCGAGGCAGCAGGCGTAGACGTCGACGTGTTCCGCCGGTGCTTCGCGCAGCGCGCCGCGCAGCTTCTGGTCGCTGCAGGTCATCGCATCGACCAGCGGATTGGCCAGCCGCGCGTGGCCGACGCCGATCGCGCGCCGCGTCGGCGCGATCACGCGCAGGTCGAGCGCGTCGTCGCGCAGCAGGCGTCCGAGCAGTTCGATGCCGATCATCCCGGTTGCCCCGGTCAGCAGGACCGTCCTCATCGCGCGCACCTCGTCGTTGCCCCGCGGCACCGTAGCGCAGCCGCTCACTTTCGGCACGGTGCCGTGCGCCCGCAGCAGGACTACACTGGCCCTGCGCGCGGTGGCGTTTCGTCCCGGGAGCAGTCCGATGCGGACATCAGGGTGGCTGGCGTTGTGGATGTGGGTGGGCTTGGCCGCAGGCGCGGCGGGCGCACAGGAGACAGTCGGCCCGCGCGAGGCGGTGCCGCCGGCGCAATCGGTGCTGGCGATGCCGGAGGACCTGCGCCAGGCCTTCCATGCCCAGGTGCTGGACCAGCCGCGGCCGCCGCATCGACGCATGCAACTGCTGGTCGAGTTCCTGTTCCGGCCGCAAGGTCTTGGCATGCAGTACCGCGACGACGCCACCTATTCGGTCGCCGATGCCTGGCGCACGCGCGAGGCCAATTGCCTGGCCTTCACCCTGCTGACCGTGGCGCTGGCGCGCGAAGCCGGGCTGAATGCCTATGGCCAGGAAATCCGCGATGCGATCACCTGGCGCAAGGACGCGGACATGATCTATCGCGCCAACCATGTCAGCGCCGGCATCCGCATCCTGAGCGAGCGCTACGCGATCGACGTGGCCTGGGACGAGGTGATCGCGAGCGGTCGGCCGCGTCCGATCGACGACCAGCGCCTGGTCGCCCACTTCTACAGCAACCGCGCGGTGGAGCTGATGCGCGCCGGACATCTGGATGCCGGCATCGCCCATGCCGACGCCGCGCTCGCGCTCGACCCGGGCAATGCCGCGTTCCTGAGCAACCGCGGCGTGCTGCACCAGCGTGCCGGCGATGCCGTTGCGGCGGAACGCGACTACCGTGCGGCGCTCGCGCTCAATCCGGACCATGCCAGTGCCTTGTCGAATCTGGCGATGCACTATCGCCGCGCCGGTGACGCTGCCTCGGCTACCGTCTTGCTGCAGCGCCTGGCCGCGGTGCAGGCACGCGATCCGCTGCACCAGTTCCTGCTGGCCGCCGACTACGAACGACGCGGCGACTGGGAGCAGGCGCTGGCGCACTATCGGCGCGCGGTGCGGCTGTTCGAGCCCGAACACAGCTTCCACTACGCGTTGGCAAGGGTGAATGTCGTGCTCGGTCACGGCGAAGCGGCGCGGCGCGAGTTGGAGCGCGCGCGCGAACTCAGCAACGGCGCCACACGCGCGCGCTACCAGGCCAAGCTCGACTACCTGCGCTCGCGCCCGCCGCAGGGCTAGCCGACGCCGTAGATCGAGTCGCCATCGACGCCGGGCTGCGCCGAGTAGCGCTTGTAGGTCCACTGGTACTGCTCCGGCGCCAGACGCACGCAGGCCTCGATGCCGCGGTGCAGGGCCGTCACCGCGGCAACGCGATCCACGCTCGCGATCGCCGCATCCGCCGGCAGGAAGTGCAGGTCGAAGCCCTGGCCCTGCGCCAAGCGCTCGGCGAACCCGAACACCACCGGTGCGCCGGTCTTCTCGGCCAGACGCGACAGCAAGGTCATGCTCTTGCACGGCAGTCCGAAGAACGGCGCGAACTCGCCCTCGCCGCCCTTGGCGCGCTGGTCCGGCAGGATGCCGAGCGTCATGCCCTGCTTCAGGCAACGCAGCAGCTCGCGCACGCCGGCCGCATCGGCGCGCACCTGGGTCGCGCCGAGCGTGCCGCGCGCCGTGCGCAGCAGCGCCTCCCATTCGGCGTGCTGCGGCACGCGGTAGAGCAATGCCATCGGCCGCTGCGCGCACAGCCACAGGTTGAGCAATTCCCAGCAGCCGAGGTGCGGGGCGGCGACGATCACGCCGCGCCCGAGCGCCCGCGCCGCATCCAGGTGCTCGCGACCATGCACGTTGCGGACCAGGGCCAGCGCACGTTGTGGCGGCGCACCCCAGACCTTGGCGAGCTCGGTCAGGTTCTTGCCGGTCTCGACCAGCACCGCGCGCACGAAGTCATCGCGTCCGGGCCGACCGAGCGTGGCCCCGACCAGTTCGTGGTTGCGACGCGTGACCCGCCACTCGCGCGTATGCAGCAGCACCGCGAGGCGGCCGGCCACCGCCCCGACCGCATGCAGCCAGGACAGCGGCAGGTGCGCGGCCAGGCGCAGCAGCGCCATCGCGGCGCGCACCTTGAGCGGGGCGGCAGCTAGCGCGGAAGCCACCATGGACCCACGAATTCGGCGATCATCCCGCGATCATCCCCGATCCCGGGCTCGGGCGGAAAGCGAACCGTGATTGCATTGATCCAGCGCGTCAGTACGGCCAAGGTCGAGGTCGAGGGCAAGCTCGTCGGCGAAATCGGCCGCGGCCTGCTCGCATTCATCGCGGTGGAGCCGGACGATGGCGAAGCCCAGGTCGAGCGCATGCTGATGCGCCTGCTCGGCTACCGCGTGTTCGAGGACGCCGACGGCCGCATGAACCGCTCGCTGCACGAGATCGCCGGCGGGCTGCTGCTGGTCTCGCAGTTCACCCTTGCTGCCGACACCAAGAAGGGCATGCGCCCGAGCTTCACCTCCGCCGCCCCGCCCGAAGCTGGCCGGCGCTGGTTCGAGCGTCTGGTCGAGCGCGCCCGCGCCGCCCACAGCGTGGTCGAGACCGGCCGCTTCGGCGCCAACATGCAGGTCAGCCTGATCAACGACGGCCCGGTGACGTTCTGGTTGCAGGCGAGGTAAGGGGAGTCGCGCCGTGACCGGCGCTCCCACAGAGGGCCGAGCGAATTTCCGCACTTTGTGGGAGCGCCGGCAACGGCGCGATGTTCTGCCCCACAACACAATCAATGACTTGGGTCGCCTTGACAGGCTGCCTATACTGCCTGTCCTTCTGCCGGAAGCGCGATCCGCGCGTTCCGATCTCATGTCGACCGCACCCGTCGCAAGCCATCGCGACGCGGTCGGTGTCCGCTTCCGGCGCCAAATCCCGTTACCGCTGTACAGCCTTTGGAGTGCCGGATGGCCACTGAATTCGAGAAACGCGACCAGCAGTCCGAGATCAAGCAGCTGATCACCAAGGGCAAGGAACAGGGTTACCTGACCTACGCCGAAGTCAACGACCACCTGCCCGACGACATCGTCGATCCCGAGCAGATCGAAGACATCATCGGCATGATCAACGACATGGGCATCGAGGTGCATGAATCGGCACCGGATGCCGAAGCCTTGCTGCTGCAGGAAACGCCGGCGGCCCAGGACGACGAGACCGCGACCGAGGAAGCCATCCAGGCGCTGTCCGCGGTCGAGGAGACCGGCCGCACCACCGACCCGGTGCGCATGTACATGCGCGAGATGGGCACGGTCGAGTTGCTCACCCGCGAAGGCGAAATCGCGATCGCCAAGCGCATCGAGGAAGGCCTGGCGCAGGTGCAGAACGCCCTCGCCCAGTTCCCGTGGTCGGTCTCGCTGCTGCTTGAGGAATACGAGTCGCATCTCGACGGCAAGAAGCGCATGTCCGAATTCCTGACCGGCTTCTACGACCTCGAAGCCGCCGCCGCCGAAGCCGCGGCCGCGCTCACCGAAGCGATGCTCGAGGCCGAGGAAGACGGCAGCGCCCCGACCAAGGACGTCGACGACGAGGCCGATGGCGACGCCGAGGAATCGACCCCGGGCGATACCGGCCCGGACCCGGCCGAGGTCAAGCGGCGCATGGAGCTGTTCGGCGAGCTGTACGAGAAGTTCAAGGCCGCGCATGCCAAGGTCGGCGCCGAGGACAAGAAGACGCTGAAGCTGCGCAAGCAGATCCAGGACGAGTTCCTGAAGCTCAAGCTGCCCTCGATCATGATCGACGGCATGGTCAAGAAGCTGCGCGAAGTGGTGAACACCGTGCGCAGCCACGAGCGCGCGATCATGGACATCGCCACCCGCCTCGGCAAGATGCCGCGCAAGGAGTTCCTGAAGGCCTTCCCGGGCAAGGAAACCAACCTGCGCTGGGTCGAGAACGAGGCGCGCAAAGGCACCAAGTGGGCGAATGCGCTGAAGGCCTGCAAGGCCCAGATCCAGGAGCAGCAGGAACGCCTGATGGGCCACGAGGCGACGCTGTACCTGCTGTTGCCCGAGATCAAGGACATCAATCGCCACATGTCGATCGGCGAGGCCAAGGCACGGCGTGCGAAGAAGGAAATGGTCGAGGCCAACCTGCGCCTGGTGATCTCGATCGCGAAGAAGTACACCAACCGCGGCCTGCAGTTCCTCGACCTGATCCAGGAAGGCAACATCGGCCTGATGAAGGCGGTCGACAAGTTCGAGTACCGCCGCGGCTACAAGTTCTCGACCTACGCGACCTGGTGGATCCGCCAGGCGATCACGCGTTCGATCGCCGACCAGGCGCGCACCATTCGCATCCCGGTGCACATGATCGAGACGATCAACAAGCTCAACCGCATCAGCCGCCAGATGCTGCAGGAAATGGGCCGCGAGCCGACGCCCGAGGAACTGGCGACGAAGATGGAGATGCCCGAGGACAAGATCCGCAAGGTGCTCAAGATCGCCAAGGAACCGATCTCGATGGAGACGCCGATCGGCGACGACGAGGACAGCCACCTCGGCGATTTCATCGAGGACACCAATGTCGAGTCGCCGCTCGACTCGGCGACCACCACCGGCCTGCAGGAAACCGTGCATGAGGTGCTCGGCGGTCTGACCCCGCGCGAGGCCAAGGTGCTGCGCATGCGCTTTGGCATCGACATGAACACCGACCACACCCTGGAAGAAGTCGGCAAGCAGTTCGACGTGACCCGCGAGCGCACCCGCCAGATCGAAGCCAAGGCCCTGCGCAAGCTGCGCCACCCGAGCCGTTCGGAACAGCTGCGCTCGTTCCTCGATCTGGATTGATCGCGCAGCGGCGCCCCGGGCGCCGGTAGGGGCAACCCCCTGTGGTTGCCCGCCTTCGCCCGGCCGTGGCGCCCGTCCAGGGCGGCCACGGGGGGCCGCCCCTACGGGTTCCGGCAAGCCTCGTGATGCGTGGCTGCCTCCGGTGGCATTGTGATGCCCGTCCAGGACGACCCCGACCGCGACCGCAGTCATAATGGCGCGATGCCCGCCGCACTCTCCAACCTGATCCGCCTGCTGCGCCCGCACCAGTGGGCCAAGAACCTGCTCGTCTTCGTCGCGGTGCTGACCGCGCACCGCTTCGGCGACGCCGGAGCGTGGCGTGCCGGTTTGCTGCTGTTCGCGGCGTTCTGTTGCGCGGCTTCGGCGATCTACGTGATCAATGACGCGCTCGATGTCGGAGCCGATCGTCGCCATCCGGACAAGGCGAAGCGCCCGTTCGCGAGCGGCGCGTTGCCGCTGGCGCTGGCCTGGGTACTGGCGCCGCTGCTGCTCGCGGGCGCCGCCGCATTGGCGCTGCCGCTGCCGCGTGCGGCGGGGGTCGTGCTGGTCGGCTACGTCGCCCTGTCGGTCGCCTACAGCCTGCTGCTCAAGCGCGTGCTCTGGCTCGACGTGCTGGTGCTGGCCGCGCTGTATGTGCTGCGCGTGATCGCCGGCGCCCTCGCGATCGCGGTGCCGATGAGCCCGTGGCTGCTCGGCTTCGCGCTGTTCCTGTTCATCAGCCTGGCGACGCTGAAGCGCTATGGCGAGCTGGCGATGAGCACGACCGGCGTGCTGGATGGCCGTGCCTATCGCGCCACCGACGCCCCGGTGGTGCTGGCGCTCGGTGCCGCAGCCGCGCTGACCGCGGTGCTGGTGCTGGCGCTGTACGTGCAAAGCGACGATGTGCGCGCGCTCTATCGCAAACCGGAGTTGCTCTGGTTCGCGACACCGATCCTGATCTACTGGCTCGCCCGCCTGTGGACGCTGGCCGGTCGCGGTGCGGTCCGCGCCGACCCGATCCTGTTCGCGCTGCGCGATGTCGCCAGCCACCTCTGCGGAGTCGCACTGATGATCACGTTCTGGGTGGCACTGTGATCGCGTCGCGGGGGTTGTGGCTGCTCTACGTCGGCGTCGCGCTGCTGCTCGCCTGGCCGGCCCTGAACGGCCAGTTCCTCAGCGACGACATCGGCGTCATGCACTGGCTGTTGCGCTGGGATGCCAGCGACGGGCTGTGGCGCTCGGTGGCCGGCAAGTTCGCCAGCGGGCTCGACGTGCCGAGCCACTACTACCGGCCGCTTGCGCTCGTCAGCTTCGCGCTCGACCAGCGCCTGTTCGGCTGGGCGCCGCTGCCGTGGCATCTCACCGGCTTCGCGATCCACCTCGGCAACGCGCTGCTGGTCGGTGCGGTGATGCGGGCGCTGGGCGGCGATGCGTTGCGTGCGGCCACCGCGGGAGGGCTATTCCTGTGCTTCCCGCTGGCGCCGGAAGTGAGCATCTGGTTCTCGGGGCGCTATGACGTGCTCGCGGTGACCGGCATGCTGATCGCGGTCTATGGTCACCTGCGTGCCAGCGGCTTCGATCGCTGGCGCGTGCTCAGCCTGCTCGGATTCGCGCTTGGCCTCACCGCCAAGGAAGCGGCGATGCCGACCCCGGGCCTGCTCGTGCTCGCGAGCTTCCTGCGCGCACCGGCCGGCGAGCTGCTGTGGCAACGCGGCCTGCGCACCTTGCGCGAGACCTTGCCGGCGGTGCTGCTGTTCGCGGCCTACCTCGGCTTGCGCGTTGCCCTGTTTGGCAGCGCCTTGCAGGTCTATCCGGACTCGAATCCCACCGCAGCCCTCGGCGTGGGCGAAGTGCTGCAGCGCCTGCTCGCGATCGTCACGATCCCGCAGCACCTGTTCGCCGACGCGCCGGTGCGCGGAGCGATCGCATTGCTCGCGATGGCGCTCGCGCTGCTCGCTGCCGCGCGCGTGGCCTGGCGCGATCGCGAGCCGGTGCGAGACCTGCTGCTGCCGCTGGCGTGGACGCTGCTGTCGTTGCTGTCGCTGGTGCCGCACCTGAGCGGCGTCTACGGCCATGGCGAGGGCGGACGGTTCTACTACGCCACCGCCGCATGGCTGGCGCTCACGCTGGCGGCGGCGATCGCGGCGGCGCCGCAGCGGCTGCGTCCGCTGGCTTCGCTGCTGCTGGTCGGTGCATTTGCCTGCGCGCAATCGCACGCGCTGTCGCACTGGTCGCGCGCCGGCGAGGCGATGCGCGCCATGCTGCCGCTGCTCGCCGAGGCCGCGGACACCCTGGCCGAGCACGAATTCGCGCTGGTGGTGGTGCCGGACCACATCGCCTCGGTGCCGTTCGCGCGCAACGCCCAGGGCGGCATCGTGATGCCGCCGCAACAGGCCACGAACCTGCTGCCGAAGCTGGTACCGGTGCTGCCCGAACACCTCGACACCTGGCCGCAGCGGATTGCCGCGGGCGATGTCGCCCTGATCAAGGGCAGCGCGGTCGCGCCGCGCCTGGATGCGGTGTTCTGCTTCGACGCCGCGCATCTGCGCATGCACCGCGCCGGACAGGCCGCGAACTGGCGCGAACCGGACAGCTTCCTGCGCGACGTGCGCGCCTTCACCCGATCGGCCTGCGCGCTCTGAGCGCAACGCAGCAAGCTGCCGGACCACAATTGCGATTCTTCGCGGGCCTATAGCTCAATGGTCAGAGCGCGGGACTCATAATCCCTCGGTTCCAGGTTCGAGTCCTGGTGGGGCGAACCGGGACATGGCGCGGCACCGCCGCGCCCCGGTGAGCGCCCGGACAGGAAGTCCGGGCTGGCGCCGAGCCCCAGGGATGGTTGCTCGCCGGACTACAATTGCGATTCTTCGCGGGCCTATAGCTCAATGGTCAGAGCGCGGGACTCATAATCCCTCGGTTCCAGGTTCGAGTCCTGGTGGGCCCACCAACTTCCGGTCTCCGCATGTCCGTTTCCGCACCGGCACCCCAGCACTTGCCGAACGCACCGGCGGCTCCGGCGCGTCGCTTTCGACGCTGGCGCGTGGCGACGCTGATTGCGGTGAATGTCGCGATCGTGGCGCATCTGCTGCATGGCTGGTGGGCGGGGGAAACCTTCGGGCGCGTGGTGTTCGCCGATGCCAAGGCGACGCTCGAGTCGGGCGTGATCAATCCCGGGTTCCTGTTGTTCGCGCTGGCGCTGTTGGTCACCGCGTCGTTCGGGCGCTTCTTCTGCGGCTGGGCCTGCCACATGGCGGCGTTGCAGGACCTGTGTGCGTGGCTGCTGCAGCGCATCGGTATCCGGCCGCGGCTGTTCCGTTCGCGCCTGCTCGGCTACGTCCCGCTGCTGCTGGCGCTGTACCTGTTCGTGTGGCCGAGCGTCGAGCGCAGCATCGTGGTGCCGCTGCTGGCGCGGGGCTGGCCGTCGGCGTTGGCCTGGTTCGATCCGCCGCCGCCGATCGGCGGCTGGTCGCTGCAATGGACCAGCACCGACCTGTGGGCGGGCATGCCCGAGCTCTGGGTCGCGATTCCGTTCCTGCTGGTCTGCGGCTTCGCCACCGTGTATTTCCTCGGTGCGCGCGGGCTGTGCCGTTATGGCTGTCCGTACGGCGGCTTCCTGCGACCGGTCGAGCAGGTGGCGCCGCTGCGCATCGTCGTTGACCCGGATCGTTGCGACCACTGCGCGCTGTGCACCGCCGCCTGCGGCATGCAGATTCGCGTGCATGAGCAGACCCGCGAGCACGGCGCGGTGCTCGACGCCGATTGCATGCGCACGCTCGACTGCATCGACGCCTGCCCGCACCAGGCGTTGTCCTTGCGCGTCGCGACGCCGCCGTTGTGGCGCGAGGCGCAGCCGGCAGCGACCTATGACCTGCGGCTACGGGACGAATGGCTGATCGCGATCGTGGCCTTGCTGACGCTGCTCGCGACGCGAGGGCTGTACGCGCGCATCCCGCTGCTGCTCGCGGCGACGCTGGCGGTCCTCGCCGGGTTCCTGACCTGGCAGGCGCTGCAGCTGGCGCGTCGACCGGATTGGCGGTTCCGGCGTCTGGTGCTGCGCCGCGGCGGACGGCTGAGCGGGATCGGCAGGGGCGCGGTTGCGCTGCTCCTGCTGTTCGGGTTGCTGCTCGCGCAATCCGCGTTGTTGCGGCTGACGTTGTGGCGCGCGGCGCAGCTCGATGCGCAGGTGACGGTCGGCTTCGACGCGCTCGCTGCCGGCGTCGATCCGGCGCAGCGCGCGTCGGCGGCTGCGGCGGCGCGCTGGTATCGACTGGCGCAACCGCTCGGCGATGGTGGCCTGGCGCTCGCGACCACGCCCGAAGTGCCGTTGCGCCTGGCCTGGCTGGAACTGGTGCAGGGCGATTGCGCCGCGGCGACGGCGCGGCTTGCGCGCGAGCGCAAGCGACTGCCCGACGATGCCGTGGTGCGCGATGCCGTCGAACTCGCCGCCGCGTTGTGCGGACCGCTCAGCCCTCGAAGCCGTCCATGAACATGGCTCCGGGAACCAGCGCGGGCATGCTGTAGCTGGCCGGGGACCCGGCTTCCTGCACGCCAAGCTCGATGGAGCCGCTGGCCGGTGCGAACGGTGCGACGAAGCTGAAGCGCATCAGCGTGCCCCAGTCGAGCGTGCCGTTGACGTCGGAGGCGGTGAACACCACCGAACCGCCGGCGGCGTTGGTGATCCACGCCGGGATCAGGCCGGCGCCGTCCACGGCTTCGATCGAGGCCAGCGCGCCCGCATTCGGCACCGGGATCGTCACCCGGTCGAAGCCGTGGTTGCGCAGCACGCGCAGGTTCGGCTCGGCGCCCTGGGTCGCGGCGCGCGCGAAGTCGAGGTTCATCAGTGCGTAGTCATAGCGGTACAGGCCGCCGCCGAGCGGGATCACGCGCGTCACCAGGCGCACGCGGCCCTCGTCGGTCTCGAGCGTGGTCGGCAGCGACGCACCGCCGCCCGGCACCGGCAGAGCCGCCCAGGTATCGACCGCCGGGCCTTCGATCTGCGCGCCGCTGTAGTTGAACGCGGACCAGGTTCCGCCGGACCAGGTCGCGCTGCCGCGGACGTGGCGGAAGTTGTCGTTCGGGTTGCCCTCGTCGCGGATCAGATACCAGGCCTCGAAGAAATACTGTGCGCCCGGGTTCTGCGCCGGTGCCAGGTCGGATTCGCGCACCATCATGCGGTGCGCGGGTGCGCCGATGCCGTGGTCGCTGGCAACGCCGCTGCAGCTTGGGTCCCACAGCGAACCGCAGCGGCCCCAGATGGCATCGTTCGGGATGATCTCGCTGCGCGGCCCGAGGCGGCGGGTCTCGTTGTTGTTGTAGGTGCCGTAGGTGTCGGAGCAGCCGATCAGGTTGGAGCTGTTTGGCGCCGCCCACAGCACGTGGCCGCTGGCGCAGCCGCAGCTGCCATTGGTCGTGAGCCAGGCATGCTTGACCCCGGAGCGGCCGATCTGGTCGATGCGGCCCTCGCTGTCGACGCGGTACAGGTTCCAGGTCAGCAGCGGATGCTGGCGGTTGTTGTAGGGCGCCACCGGCGCCGAGTTCCCGGCGTCGATCCAGTCGTTCCACGGCACGTCGGCGCTGCCCATGTTCTGCAGACTGGCACTGGGCGCGAAGTACACGCGCGCGCTGCTGGAACTGCCGTTGCAGCCGCCGAGACAGCCAAACATCGATGCCGACGAACTGAGCGAGGTCAGCTTCACGTCGGTGGTGGTGCCCGGCGTGCCCGGCCAGACCGGGACGCTGCAGGCGAGCACCGCCTTGGGCGCGCCGAAGACGAAGGCCTCGCCCGCGGGCGCATCGGAAGTGGCGAGCAGGCTGGCCGCCGTCACCCCGGTGCCGACCGTCAGTGCCAGGACCTTGAGGGGTTTGGGAAGGATGCGCATGCCGGCTCTCCGCGACCGCGCGACCGGTGCCTGTCACCAATCGTCACGAATCGGCAAGGCTCGACCCCGCCGGCGCCGGCCGCCTTGATCTGGATCAAGGCACCCTCACGCGGTCGGCGCGTGCTTGCGCAGGATGCGTTGCAGCGTGCGCCGGTGCATGCCGAGCGCACGCGCGGTCGCGGCGACATTGCCGCCCTGCTCCTGCAGCACGCGCTGGATGTGCTCCCAGGCGACGCGATTCCAGGCCAGCGGGCGATCGGGCGCTGTCGCTTCCGCGCCGGCGTCGGCATCGGCCAGCCCGAGCGCGCGCAGCACCTGCGCGGCGTCGGCCGGCTTGGCCAGATAGTCGTGCGCACCGCGCTTGATCGCGGCCACCGCGGTGGCGATGCTGGCGTAGCCGGTCAGCAGCAGCACCCGCGCCTGCGGCCAGCGCGCCAGCAGCTCGGGCAGTGCCAGCAGGCCATCATCGGCGCCGAGCTTCAGATCAAGCACGATGTGCGTGGGCCCGAATTCCGCGCCGCCGGCGAGTGCGCCGGCCAGGCTGTTCGCGGCGAGCGCGACCTGACCACGCCGCTGCAGCGAGCGCGCGAGCACGTCGGCGAATACCGCGTCGTCGTCGATCACCAGGATGCGGGCCGCGCTCGTGCTCATGCCTGCGGCCAGGCCAGCGTTGCGCGCACCCGGCTGCCGCCGCGCTCGTCGATTTCGAGCGCACCGCCGTGGCGTTCGCAGATCAGCGCCGAAAGCGTCAGCCCAAGCCCGAGCCCGTCGCGCTTGCCGCTGACGAAGGCGCGCGGCGCGCTCGCGAAACCGCTGCCGCCATCCTCGACCTCGATGCACAGGTGCGCGGGCTCGGCGCGCAGCACCAGGCGGATGTCGCGCCGCGCATTCGCCTGCGCCGCGTCGGCGGCGTTGTTCAGCAGGTTCAGCAGCAGCAGCTCGAAGGCACGGTCGAGGCGCGGCGTGCGCGCGGCGGCGGCGGCGTCGACCGCGACGTCCACCTCGAACGCCGGCCGCAGCAGGCGCCAGCGGCCGATGGCGGTCTGAACGCGCTGCGCCAGTGCCGCCGCGGCGGCATCCGCTTGCGGCTGCGCCTCGGCCACCAGCTGCCGCACCGCGTCGCGACAGGCGTCGAGTTGGCGTGCGATCAGGTCGAGGTCGGCGCGCGCTTCCGCGGTGGCGCCCTCGCGCAGGTCGGCGACCAGCACCGCCATCGTCGCCAGCGGCGTGTTCAGCGCATGTGCGGCACCGGCGCCAAGGGTGGCGACCGCGAGCACGCCTTCGTCGCGCAGGCTGCGTTCGCGCGCGGCCGCGAGTTCCGCACGCTGCGCCGCCATGGTCGTGGCCACGCGCACGCCGACCCAGCCGACCGCGCCGGCGCTGATCAGGAAATTGACCCACATGCCGAACAGGTGCAGGTCGAACTCGCCATGCACGTGCGGCAGCGGTGCGTGCCCGAACCACAACGCGCTGTAGGCGACCACCGCCAGCACCGCGGTTGCGACCACCGCGCGCGCCGAGCGCCAGGCCGCGGCCAGCGCGATCGGTACCAGGTACAGCGACACGAATGGATTGGCCGGCCCGCCGGCCCAGTACAGCTGCCAGCTGAGCACGCCGATGTCGAGCGCCAGCGTCGGCGTCAGCGGCGCGACGCGTCCGCGGCGGGCGGCGATCTGGATGCCGCCGTTGACCAGCGCCAGCACCGCCACCCCGGCAAGCAGCGGCCGCCACGGCAGCACCAGATGCAGCCAGCGATCGACGCCTGCGAACACCAGCAGCTGCGCGCACACGGCGACCCAGCGCAAGCGCACCAGCGCTGCCGCCTGCGTCGCCGCATCGCGCGCGTCGGCGGCGCGCGCGAGCGGCGAAACCGTGCCGCTCATGCGTCCGCGGCGGGGGCTGCGGCCAACGCCGCGAACCAGCCGGCGACGCGGCGTTCGCGCGCGTCGTCATCGCGCACGTGGCAGAACTCGTTGGCGCGCGAGCAGTAGCGATAATCGCGGCCCCATTCGCGATGCTGGCGCGCGACTTCGCCCACCGCGTGCACGATGCGCCGCGCCTCGTCGTCGGTCATGGTCGGGTGGATCGACACGCGCACCCAGCCCGGCTTGTCGCTGAGGTTGCCCTGGTTGATCTTGCAGGTGATCGAATGCGAGTACTCGTGGCTCACGTGCAGCAGGTAGTGGCCGTAGGTGCCGGCGCAGGAACAGCCGCCGCGACTCTGGACGCCGAAGTAGTCGTTGAGCAGCCGCACCGCGAGGTTGTAGTGCAGCCCCTCGATGTAGAACGACAGCACGCCGAGCCGATGCGGCTGGTTGTCGGCGAGCAGGTGCAGGCCCGGGATCGCGCGCAGGCCCGGCCACAGGATGGCGAGCAGTTCCGCCTCGCGCGCGAGCATGTTGCGCGTGCCCATCGCCTCCTTCAGCTCGATGCACAGCCCGGCGCGGATCGCCTGCAGGAAGCCGGGCGTGCCGCCGTCCTCGCGCGCCTCGATGTCGTCGACGTACTTGTGCTCGCCCCAGGGGTTGGTCCAGTCGACGGTGCCGCCACCGGGGTTGTCGGGAATGCGGTTGTGATAGAGCTTGTGGTCGAACACCAGCACGCCCGGCGTGCCCGGGCCGCCGAGAAACTTGTGCGGCGAGAAGAAGATCGCGTCGAGCGCCGCGTCCGGCCGCCCGGCCGGGCGCATGTCGATGTCGATGTACGGCGCGCTGCACGCGAAGTCGACGAAGCACAGCCCGCCGGCGCGATGCATGCGCTCGGCGATGTCGTGGTAGGGCGTGAACAGCCCGGTGACGTTCGAGCACGAGGTCACGCTGGCGATCTTCAGCGGCCGCTCGCGGTATTCCACGAGCAGGCGATCGAGCGCGTCCAGATCGACCAGGCCATCGCCATCGGCGTCGATCACGCGCACGTCGCACAGCGTTTCCAGCCACGAGGTCTGGTTCGAGTGGTGCTCCATGTGCGAGACGAACACGACCGGGCGTTCGTGCTCGGGCTTGCGCGCCAGGTCATGGAAGCGCTCGTGCACGCGCAGCCCGAGGATGCGCTGGAACTTGTTGACCACGCCGGTCATGCCGGTGCCGTAGCAGATCAGCGCGTGGTTCGGCCCGGCGTTGACGTGTTGCTTGATGCGCTTCAGCGCGTGGTGATAGGCCAGCGTCATGGTCGCGCCGGTCTCGCTGGTCTCGGTGTGGGTATTGCCGACGAAGGGCAGGATCTCGCGCCGGATCAGCTCCTCGATCGGCCCGTACATGCGCCCGCTCGCGGTCCAGTCGGCATACAGGATGCGCTGGCGCCCGAGCGGCGAGTCGAACTCCTGCTCGATGCCGAGGATGTTGCGGCGGAATGGCGCGAACCAGTCCTGCAGGGAAACGTTCGGTGCGGCGAAGGGGGCGACGGGCATGGGCTGTGCTCTGGAAGTGCGTGATTATCCCGCAGCCGGACCCGCGTGGCGCACCTGCGCTTGCCCCGCCCGATCAGTTCTCGAAGCCGTTGCCGAAGATCTGGTTGCCAAGTCCGGTGCCCTGCAGCGGCACCGCCAGCACGCCCTGGTCCGTCGTGACCTGCAACTGGTCCACCGCAGCGCCGTTGGCCAGGGGCTGGAACACCACCGAAATCTGGCAAGCGCCGCCGCCGGCCAGCGAGCCGGGGCAGTCATGGCTGCTGATCGCGAACTCCTGGCCGACGGTGAGGAGCAGGGCGCTGACCGCGAGCGATGCCGCGCTCGGGTTGCTCAGGTTGGCCTGCTGCGCCGCGCTGGTCGAACCCACGGTCTGGATTCCGAAATCGAGCGCGGCCGGGCCCAGCTGCGGTGGCAAGCGGCTGGCCGATCCTTGCAAGGACACCACCGTATCCCCTGCCGCCTGCGGGAAGGTGCCGATCGCGGCAGTGGTCGCGAGCAGGCCGGGTTGTGAGGGCGAGAAGCGGTAGACCAGCGTGCAGGTGGCGTCCGGGACCAGGTCGAAGTTCGAGTTCGCGCAGGTGCCGCCCTGGCGACTGAAGTCGCCATGGATCGGCGGGAAGATCTGGCTGACATGGATGTCGCCGCCGCCGGCGTTGCGCAGCGTCACCGTGCCCTGCACCTGGCTTTGCTCGGCGGTCGCGAGCGACAGCGGCTCCGGATCGACCTGCAGGATGCCCGGTGGCACCAGGTCGATCTGGCCACCGGTACGCAGCACCTGCCAGTCGGACAGGCTCTGGCCTGCGGGGACCGAATCCAGCGTCAGCGAGCCGGTGGTGGTGCCACCGATCTGCAGCAGGCGGTAGCGGCCGACTCCGTTGAGCGTGGCGATATGCACGCGACCGCCGCTCACGCTGGCATTGCCGTCGACGATCAGCAGGTCGTTCGGACTGCCCACGGTCCCGGGTTCGGCCAGGTCGAACACCAGCGCGCTGAGGTCGACCAGGCCGAGGCTGCCAAAGCGCAGCGTCCCCGGCTGGCTGCTGTCGTGCGCGCCGGGACGGATGGCGGCATTCGCGGCAACGCTCACGGCGCCGTGCACGCGACCACTGCCGAGCAGGACCGAGTTGCTGGCGATGGACACCGCGCTTGCGGTCAGTTCGCCGACCAGATCCAGTTGCGCGCCGTTGCTCACGGTGGTGCTGCCGCTGAAGCCATGCGTGCCCGGCAGCACGCTGCGCACCGCATTGCTGGCGGTGAGTTGCATGCTGCCGTTCAGGCCGAGCGACGCACCACTCGGGCGTTCCAGGCGATAGCCGTTCTGGTTGTGATTGAGATCGACCCGGGCAACGGCGTTGACGCCCTTGTTGAAGGTCAGGCTGGCGCAGTCCAGCCGCCCGGGCTGGCCGAGATTGCCGACGTGGATCGTCGCGAGCGCCCCGGCCAGCGCGTTCAGCGTGGCGGAGGCGCCGATGCAGCCGAGCACGCCGCCATTGGTCAGGTACAGGTCGGTAGCGGCCTGCGCCTGGCCGCTGGTGAAGCGCAGGCGGCTGTTGCTGCCATCGGCGTCGATGCGCACGTTGGCCAGATCCAGGCTCGGCACGCTCACCAGCGAACCGCCGAGTACCGACAATCGGGCCTGGCTCGGCAGCCCGAGCGCGGTCAGGGTGTTGGCCGTGACCTGCGCGCCGCTGTCGACGCGCAAGTGGGCATCGGAACCGATCGACAGCGCGGTCGCCGTCAGATGCGCGTTCAACGTGCTGGTGCCGCTGTTCAACGTGAAGCTGCCCGCCATCAGCGTGCCGTTGCCGAAGCTGAGCCCGTTGGCCGTGGTCAGGCTGAGGCTGCTGATCGACGCAGTCGCTCCGCCCAGCGAAACGGTTGCCGCCGCGGGGCTCACGAACACCGCATCGTCGCCAGCGCCGGGCACGCCGCTGCCCCCGCTCCAGTTGCCGGCGTCGAACCACAGCCCGTTGCCGGCAGCGCCGGTCCAGGTCACGGTCGCGGCTTCGGCCGAGGAAGCCATTGCGACCACCAGCAACAGCGCGACCTGGCGGACAAAGCGGAGCGGGCGCTGCGGAGCAGCGGTCGGGTTCAGGTGCACGGGAGCTCCGGGGTTGCGCGCACAGGCAGCGGCGCAGTGCGACAGGATGGACGAGCGTGCAGGTTAGGAGCGCGGCGCGGCTGCGTCCACACTGACCAAGTCGTCGGCTCTTTCGACCCTCCCGTGAGGATGCTTGCCAGCTCCCCTCTCGGGGCGCAGGGCAGCGGTCTGGCGGTCACTCGACTGCGAGATCCTCGAAGCCCGATCGGAACACGCCTGAGGAAGTCATCACCGTGACCAGATTGCTCGCGGGGCGCCCGACGACCAGACGACGGTTGGCAAAATCGTACGCGGCGAACACTCCACGGCGCCCGCCGTCTTCTCCACCTGCCCGGACCGATCCAATCACGCTGTTTTCGTGATTGACGGCACCGACCAAGGGGGTTTCCGCCCATGTGAATGCGGCCGCGTCGACTAGCTCTCCGTCGTCAAATTCGGGACTGGCAACCAGGTATTGCCCAGCGGGCAGGCGGGGTTCCAGGTAGTCGAACTGATCGCTACAAAGACTGTCGTCTGGCGAAGAGCCGACCAACGAGTTGGAAGCGTTGACTTCGCCGACGAGTCCGCCCCAACCGCTCGCCCAGGTCACGGCACCGACGATTGCTGCCGAGTCCGTCGAAAAGTGTCGGCTGCAGATGATGTAATTGCCATCGGTGAGCGCGATCGGCCAACCGACGTAATCTCTTTCGTGTGCACCGACCAGCGCAGTCTCGACTGAAACGGTTCCGATGGTTCCACTGTCGCCGTTTCCCCAAACCACAGCTCCCGCCTGCATTACGGCGCCGCGATCCCATCCCGGAAAGGCGACGACGTAGTGGCCATTCGTCAGTGCCACCACGTTCATCCCCGCGCTCATGGGCGTCGTGCCAACCAGAGAGTTGCTCGCGTTGACGCTTCCGGTCCGAGGACCGCTGCCATCCACCCACGTGGCTGCGCCCACGTCGATTCCGCTCGCGTTCTTCCAACTGGGCGAGGCGACGACGTAGTTGCCGTTGGCCAGGGGCGTCACCCCGGACCGCCATGACAGACCCAGCTGATCCCCGGTAGTCGCGCCGACCAGTGAATTCGAGGGCGAAACGACTCCTACAGTCCCTTGTGTGCCATTTCCCCAAGTGATCGCGCCCTTCTGTCCATTCCAGTAGGGTGACGTGACGACATAGTTTCCATTGGCGAGTGCCACCACCCCGTCGACGACGTAATCCGGATCACCGCCGATGAACTGGAAGTCGGCGCCTCCGATCAGAGAATTCTGCGCCGAGACTTCGCCAGTAATGCCGGTCGCACCGTTGCCCCAGGTCACGGCGCCGACATTGGTTCCAGTCGCGCCTTCCCAGAACGAAGAGGCGACGACGTAGTTTCCATTGGCAAGTGGCTGCACATCGTCATATCCGACCCAGTTTTCAGTGCGTGCACCCACCAGTGCATTGGCGGAAGAAATCGTGCCGACGTTCGGCTTGGTGCCATCCCCCCAGACCACGGCGCCTGCGTTGATCTCGTTGCCGTTGTCCCAGTAGGGCAGCGCAATCACGAAATTGCCGTTCGCAAGTGGGAGGACCTTTGGAAGCGTGAAGTCGCCGCCGGTGGATCCGATGAGTGAATTCTCAGCGGTCATGTGCCCGGTCGCGCCGACACTTCCGTCGGCCCACATCGCGCCTCCGACAGACGGCTCTTGCGGCGTTCCCCAGCCTCTGCTGACGATGACATAGTTGCCATTGGTCAGGGCCGTGCCGAAACTGACGGAAGCGAAGAACGAGTTTCCGACAACCGAATTCTGTGGCGTAACGGCGCCCGACACGCCTGTACTGCCTGATCCCCAGGTGATGGCGCCGACCATTTCCTCCCCGTTGCTCCAGCGCCGTGAGTCCACGACGTAGTTCCCGTTCGCCAAGGCGTGAACGCCGGTCTCGCCCACATTGTCGTCGGTACGGGTTCCGACGAGGGCATTGGCCGACGAGATCGCTCCTGCAAGCCCCGTCTCACCGCTGGCCCAGGCGACCATTCCGGCAGAGGAAACCGATCCATTACTCCAGAACGAATTGGTCAGCAGGTAGTTTCCGTTCTTCAGAACCACGATCTTCACGCTGTCGAGCGAAACCCCGGAGCCCGTGTTCGGAACGACGTTCGCGACCGTGCTGATCAACTCCAGATCGCGAGAATAGAGGTAGGCGGCGCCATCGGGAGGTCGGCGCGGGTCGGTCACGACCAAGTTGCCGTTCGGCAAGACTGCGATTTGTGCGCCGAATGCGACACTGCCGGGCGGGCCGACGAGATCGAACTGGGCAGCGTGCGTACGACCGGCGTCAAGGGCCAGAAACAGAGCCAGAAGCATCGTCGTCGCAGTACGGATCGAAAGCGGGAACTGGGTCTTCACGTCTGATACCTGGAGGAACATCGAAGCGCGAAGTCTAACGAAGCTGTCGAAAGACTGTTGGCGATAGCCTGCCACCGAAGCGCCGGCTGCATCGCGCATTCTCCGTCGCGGCGCGGGATGGATTCGGGCAGCGCATTGCCGGCAGACTCGGCCATCCCGCCCGAACGAGCGTTTCCATGCGCAGCACCCTGCTTCTGATCTTCTTCGTCGCCGCCGTCATCGGCCTGTACCGGATCGGCAGCGATCCCTATCGCACCGCCCTGCCGCTGGAGGTCGAGGACCTGTCGCCGATCGCGCCGCAACTCGCAAAGCTGCCGCCCGCGGATCGCGAGCTGGTCATCGATTACCTCAAGCGCAGCAATGGCGACGTGCTGCCGGCGCAGTTCGCTGATCCGGACAACCCGCTGACCGCGCGCACCTTCGCCGAGGCGATCGAGCTGGAGAAGACGCACCGCGAGAAGATGAAACTCGAACAGGCGCGGGTCGCCGCCTGGCGGGCGGAGCGTGAGTCGCAGTTC
Organism: Lysobacterales bacterium; assembly: GCA_016182785.1. GTDB lineage: Bacteria > Pseudomonadota > Gammaproteobacteria > Xanthomonadales > Ahniellaceae > JADKHK01. The sequence goes on from JACPFU010000030.1 coordinate 114,024, forward strand.
CAGCCGCTGCGCGACATCGTCTCGGCGCGCATCGTGAACCGCGAGGAGCTGCCGGCCGACCAGGTCTACGGCGGGCAGGCGACCGCATTCGGCAAGTCCGCCAGCGGCGGCGCCGACCGCAGCACGGTGACCGTGCTCACCTATCGCCTGATGAATCGCGGCAACCGCACCATCACGGTGCTGCGGGGCAATCTCGAAGTGGCCGGCAGTGGGTTGATGCCGGCGGCATCCTGCTGGATCGACGATGCCGAACGTCTCCCCGCACTCGAACACCGCGACCTGCGCTGCCGCACCCCGGCCGACGCCACCGCCGCCGACCGGGAGCTGATCCAGCGCCCGCTCGGCCAGATCCCGCTCGAGTGGTATCCGAAGGAAATCCGCTTCGACGACGGGCAGGTGCTGAAGGGGCCGCAGTAGCTCGGGCGTTCACCCCGACGCCAGGCGCTTCGCAGCCATCGCCGCGATGATCTCGGCCAGCACGCTGATCGCGAGTTCCTCGGGGGTCTCGGCGCCGATCGGCAGGCCGATCGGGGCGCGGATGCGGCTGCAGAACTCGGCGAGTTCGGGCACGGCCTTGAACACCTGGCGGATGCGCTTACGGCTGCCCATCATGCCGACGTAGTTCGGCGGATGCGCGGCGAGGACCGGCAGCAATGCCACGTCGCTCAGCCAGTCGCGGTTCTGCAGCACCGCGGCGACGCGGCGTTCGCTGTCGAGCAGCGCCGGCAACGCGGCGCGGTCGCGATGGCAGCTGGCGCCGGTGAATTCCGATTCGTCGTAGCCGTCGGCGCGGTCGTCGAGTACGTGCAGGTCGTAGCCAAGCGGCGCCGCCGCGTGGCACAGCGCCAGGCCGCAGTGGCCGGCGCCGAGGATCAGCAGGCGCGGCGCCGGGTCGAGCGTGAGCGTGGCGTCGGCACCGAGTGCTTCGGCATCGAGTGCCACGCGGTGACCTTCGGTCAACGCATGCGCGGTGCCACTGGCGCGCATGCGATCGGCGGCACCCTGCCAGCGGCGCAGCGCGATCCGCATCGAACCACCACACACGCCCTGCGCGCCGTCGCGACCGGTCAGGTCGATCGGCACCTCGCCGCGCTCGTGGGCGGCCGCGAGCAATTCACGCGCTGCGGCGATGGTGTGCAACTCCAGCCTTCCGCCCCCGACACTGCCGGCGATGCGTGTGTCCGTCACCAACATCTGCGCCCCGACATGGCGCGGTGACGCACCGCGCGTGGCGAGCACCGTTGCGAGCACGACCGCTTCGCTCGATAGCCAATGGGCCAGCGTTGCATACAGGCGCTGGCTCACGCCCCGCGCACCTTCACGATCGCGTGGTAGATCGCCTCGGGCGTGCTCGGGCTGGCGAGTTCGACCACGCGCGCATCGCCGAACGCGGCGACCGCGTCGCGGATCGCCTCGCGCACCGCGATCGCGAGCATCAGCGGCGGCTCGCCGACGCCCTTGCTGTGGAAGATCACGTTCGTACTCGGCGGCTTGCTGCGCCGGAACAGGTCGACGCGGAAATCCTCGGGCACGTCGCCGACGGTCGGGATCTTGTAGGTGCTGGGTGCATCGGTCAGCAGCCGGCCCTGCGCGTTCCAACGCAGCTCCTCGCTGGTCAGCCAACCCATGCCCTGCACGAAGCCACCTTCGATCTGGCCGCGATCGATCAGCTCGGCGATCGAGTCGCCGACGTCGTGCAGCAGATCGACGCGGCGCAGGCTATGCACGCCAGTCAGGCCACAGACTTCGACCTCGCAGACCGCGGCGCCGAATGCGAAGTAGTAGAACGGATGGCCGCGCCCTAGCTTGGGGTCCCAGCTCAGGCCCGGGGTGCGGTAGTAGCCGGTCGCAGCCAGGCTGACGCGGGCGTTGTAGGTCGAACGCACGACGTCGTGGAATGCGAGCGAGTGTTCGGGTCGATCGCGGTGGAACACGCGGTCATCCGCGAACACGATGTCCGCGGCTTCGTCGGCCCCCTCTCTCCCGACCTCTCTCCCACCGGGGGAGAGAGGAGAAGAGCGGTCCGAGCCCGGCGTCTTGAGCCCCTCTCCCTCGATGGGAGAGGGGTTGGGGAGAGGGTGGACCCGCAGCGACGCGGCCGCAATCGGCGCCATCCGCGCCAGCAAGGTCTCGCAAGCAGCCTTCACCGCCTGGCCGTTCAGATCAGAGCCGCTGCTCGCCGCGGTCGCCGAAGTGTTCGGCACCTTGTCGGTGCTGGTGACCATGATCTGGATGCGCGACTGCGAGATGCCGAGGGTGCGTGCGGCGACCGCAAGCATCTTGGTGTGCAGGCCCTGGCCCATCTCGGTGCCGCCGTGGTTCAGCTGCACGCTGCCGTCGCTGTAGATCAGCACCAGTGCGCCGGCCTGGTTGTATTCGGTCTTGTTGAACGAGATGCCGAACTTCACCGGCGTGATCGCCAGTCCGCGCTTGCGTTGCGGGTGCTCGCGATTGAACGCATCCAGCTCGGCGCGGCGCAGGTCATAGGCGCTCGACGTACGCAGCTGCGCCCACAATTCGGGCAGGTGGTTGTCGACCACCGGCTGACCGTAATGGGTCTGGTTGCGATCTGGCGTGCAGCCTTCGCGATAGAAATTGCGCTCGCGCACCTGGTCCACCGGCAACCCGAGGAACCGCGCAACGCGATCCAGGATCTCCTCGCCGACGACCATGCCCTGCGGCCCGCCGAAACCGCGGAATGCGGTGTTCGAGGCCAGGTGCGTCTTGGCGATGCGGCCCTGAACTTCCACGTGCGGGATGAAGTACGCGTTGTCGACATGCACCATCGCGCGCATCAGCACCGGCGGGCTCAGATCGACGCTCCAGCCGCCATCGGCGACCAGGTCGATGCGCGCGGCCTGCAACAGGCCGTCGTCATCGAAGCCGACCGTGAAGCGCGCGAAGAACGGATGGCGCTTGCCGGTCAGTTGCATGTCCAGCGCGCGATGCAGTTTCACCCGCGCCGGGCGGCCGGTCTTCCATGCCGCGAGCGCCGCGACGGCGGCGAAGGGATTGGCCTGTGTTTCCTTGCCGCCGAAGCCGCCACCCATGCGCAGGCAGCGGCAGACGACGCGATGTGAGGCGATGCCGAGCACGTGCGCGACCATGTGTTGGGTCTCGCTTGGATGCTGGGTCGAGGACACCAGTTGCACCAGGCCTTCGCTGTCGATGCTGGCCCAGCAGGCCTGGGTCTCGAGATAGAAATGATCCTGGCCGCCGATCAGCAGTTCGCCGCTGAGGCGGTGGGTCGCTGCGGCAAGCCCGGCGCTGACGTCGCCGCGTTCGACCCGCGCCGGCGGCAGGTGAAAGGACTCGGCCGCGATCGCCGCGTGCACGTCGAGCAGGGCCGGCAGCGCCTCGTACTCGACCTTGACCTGGCGGGCCGCGGCCATCGCCTGTGCTTCGCTGTCGGCCACGACCCAGGCCACGGCCTGGCCGAAATAGCTGACGTGGTCGGCAGGCATCACCGGCTCGTCATGCACGATCGGGCCGAGGTCATTGGTGCCGGGAATATCCGCTGCGGTCAGCACCGCATGCACGCCAGGCAGGGCACGCGCAGCAGCAGTGTCGATGGCGAGGATGCGCGCATGCGCGTGCGGCGCCTGTACCGGATACAGGCTCAGCAGGCCGGCGGGCGGATGTTGCTCGTCGGCATAGATGGCGCGGCCGCTGACATGGCCGACCGCAGATTCGTGCGTCGTCGCCTTGCTCATGCGAGCTTCTCCGCAACGAACTTCACGAACAGGTTCCCGGCCAGCGCACGCCGGTAGTCGGCGTCGGCGCGATGGTCGCTGAGTGGCGTGAATTCCTCGGCGAGCGATGCGCGCGCCTGTTCGACCACGGCATCGCCGAGCACCTGGCCATGCAGCAGCGTTTCCGTGCGCAACGCGCGCCGCGGCGTCGCGGCGACGCCGCCATAGGCGAGGCGCACCTGCTGCACGCGGCGCTCGCCGTCGAGCGCAAGCGCGAAGCTGGCGGCGACGATGCTGATGTCGTCGGTCTGCCGTTTCGCAACCTTGTACGACGCAGTGACCAGGCCGGCTCGGCGCGGCAGGGTCACGGCCACGATCAACTCGTCCTCGCTGCGCGCGGTCAAGCGATAGTCGAGGAAGAATGCGGCCGCCGGCACATCGCGTGCGCCGTTCGGCCCGAGCAGGTGCACGTCGCCATCGAGCGCGAGCAGGATCGGCGCCAGGTCACCGATCGGCGAGGCCGAGCCGAGTCCGCCGCCGAAGGTCGCGCGGTTCTTGACCTGTTTCGCGGCGAACCACGGCAACATGTCGTCGAGCAGCGGAAACAGCCCGGCCAGTTCCTGTTCGAGACGCGACAGCGGCACGCCGGCACCGATGCGCACCGCGTGCTCGCCGATCTCAAGTTGCTGCAATTCCGCGATGCGATCGAGCGCGATGAAGGCCGGCGCCACCGGCTGGCCGCGGCTCAGGTTCACGCCGAGATCGGTCGCCCCGGCAATCCAGCTCGCCTGCGGCAGCTGTTGCTTCAGCGCCAGCGCCTCGGCCAGCGTGGTCGGGTTGTGGAAGGCGCCGAGCGCACTCGTCGCCAGTGCGGCGCGCGGCTCGGCGAGCGCCTGATGAAAACGATCCTCGACCACCGGCTGCGCCGCGAGTCGCCTGGCCGCATCGCGGATCGGCCGGTAACCGGTGCAGCGGCAAAGATTGCCCTCGATGCAGTGGTCGGACAGATCGCCATCGTGGCTGCCGACGAACAGGCTCATCACGAAGCCCGGCGTGCAATACCCGCATTGCGAACCGGCGCCGTCGACCAGCACCTGCTGGGCCGGATGCAGACGATCACCCTCGGCCAGCGCCTCGACGGTGACGACTTCGCGACCGGGCAGCGCACCCACCGGCAACAGACAACTGTTGACCGCGCGGTACTGCGCCCGGCCGGCGCCATCGGTCTCGACCATCGCGACCGTACACGCGCCGCAGTCGCCATCACCACAGCCTTCCTTGGTGCCGGTCAACCGCTGCCCACGCAACCAGCGCAGCAAGGACTGCGTCGGATCGGCCCCAGCCAGGTCCACCGGCTTGCCGTTGAGGGTGAAACTCGTGCTTGATGTCATCGCGGAAGATTAGCGCAGCACACCAAATCTGGCCGCCCCGGCCGGATTGATGCAGACTCGGCGGCCAGCATCCGGAGTGACCATGTCCAGCGATCTTGCCGAGTTCATCCGCGGCCTGCCCAAGGCCGAACTGCATATCCATATCGAGGGTTCGCTGGAGCCGGAATTGATCTTCGCGCTGGCGAGCCGCAATGGCGTGCAGCTCGCGTACCCGAGCGTCGAGGCGCTGCGCGCGGCGTATGCCTTCACGAACCTGCAGAGTTTCCTCGACATCTACTACGCCGGCGCGTCGGTGCTGATCACCGAGCAGGACTTCTTCGACATGGCCTGGGCCTATTTCGAGCGCGCCCATGCCGACAGCGTCATCCATGCCGAACTGTTCTTCGATCCGCAGACGCATACCGAGCGCGGCATCGACATCGGCGTGGTGATCCGTGGCCTGAAGCGCGCCTGCGACGCCGCCGAGGCGAAACTCGGCATCCGCGCGCGCCTGATCCTGTGCTTCCTGCGCCACTTGAGCGAGGACGAGGCGATCGCGACGTTGAACGCCGCGAAGCCGTACCTCGCCGACATCATCGGCGTCGGCCTCGATTCCAGCGAAGTCGGCCACCCGCCCGAGAAGTTCGCACGTGTGTTCGCGATGGCGCGCGAGCTCGGCCTGCACGTGGTCGCGCATGCCGGCGAGGAAGGCCCGCCCGAATACATCTGGAGTGCGCTCGACGTGCTCCAGGTCGAACGCATCGACCACGGCGTGCGCTCGCTGCAGGACGAACGCCTGATGCAGCGCCTGATCGCCAGCGGCATGGCGCTGACCGTGTGCCCGCTGTCGAACATCAAGCTGTGCGTGTTCCAGCAGCTTGGCGAACACAACCTCAGGCGCATGCTCGAACGCGGCGTGCGCGTCACCATCAATTCCGACGATCCGGCCTATTTCGGCGGCTACATCCACCAGAACTACCTGGAGACCGCTGCGGCGCTCGAGCTCGGTCGCGACCAGCTGATCCAGCTCGCGCGCAACAGTCTCGAAGCGGCGTTCACCAGCGCCGCGGAACGTCGTGCCGATCTCGCTAGACTGGCGACTTACTGCACGAAGGCATGACCGCCATGGGCAAGCTCACCACCCACGTCCTCGACACCGCGCACGGCAAGCCGGGCGCCGGCATCGCGGTCGCGCTGTACCGGATGAATGGCTATGCACGCGAATTCGTGTCCGGCCACACCACCAATGCCGATGGCCGCTGCGACCAGCCGCTGCTCGATGGCATGGCGATCAAGACCGGCATCTATGAACTCGATTTCGCGATCGGAGACTACTTCACGCGCATGGGCGTGAAGATGGCTGAGCCGCGCTTCATCGACGTGGTCGTGATCCGCTTCGGCATCAATGACGCCAAGGCGCACTACCACGTGCCGCTGCTGGTCTCGCCGTACGGCTACAGCACCTACCGCGGCAGTTGAGTTCGTCGATGCTTGCATTCTGGACCGAAGCCGCGGCCTTCCTGTTGCGCTGGCTGCATGTGGTCGCGGCGATCGCGTGGATCGGCGAGTCGTTCTACTTCGTCGCGCTCGACCGTGGCTTGAAGCCGCCGAAGACGGGCGCGCAGGGGCTGTTCGGCGAGTCGTGGTCGGTGCATGGCGGCGGCTTCTACCTGAAGCAGAAGTTCCTGCCGGCGCCGGCCGAGTTGCCGGCCGAGTTGCACTGGTCGAAATGGAAGTCGTACACCACGTGGTTGTCCGGCTTCGGCCTGCTCGCGCTGACCTACCTGCTCTCGCCCGAGCTGTACTTGGTCGATCGTAGCGTCGCCGACCTCTCGGGCAGTGCCGCGGTGGTCGCGGCGATCGTGTTCCTGGCGCTGACCTGGTTCCTGTACGACCTGATGTGCAAGGTGGTCGGCTTCCGCGACCGCTTGCTTGGCGTGCTGGTCGGGTTGCTGACGCTGGCGCTGTGTTACGTCGCGACCCAGCTGTTCGCCGGGCGCGCGGCCTTCCTGCTGGTCGGTGCCGCGCTGGCGACGATCATGTCGGCGAACGTGTTCTTCGTGATCATCCCCGGCCAGAAGCGCATGGTCGCGGCACTCGCCGCCGGCGAGGCGCCGAATCCGCTCGACGGCAGTCATGGCAAACAACGCTCGGTGCACAACACCTATTTCACCCTGCCGGTGGTGTTCGCGATGCTGAGCACGCATTACGGCACCGCCTATGCGCACGAGTACAACTGGATCGTGCTGGCGGTGGCGATGGCGTCGGCGGCGATGATCCGCCAGTTCTTCGTGCTCTGGCACAGCGGCGAACGCGCCTGGCGCCTGCTCGCGGCCGGGGCGCTGGTGCTGCTCGGCCTGCTGTTATGGCTGGCACCGAGCCCACGCAGCGATGCCGCGGCGACGCCGGTGGAAGCGCTGTCGCCGGCCAACGGCTCGCAGATGCCGGATGGTTCGCCGTCCCCGACGATCGTGTTGCCCGATGCGTTTGGTGAAACACCGGACACCGCCGCCATCCAGCCGATCATCGAGAAGCACTGCGTCGCCTGTCACTCGGCTCGCCCGACCCTGATGGCCAGCGCCCCCAAAGGCGCGCTGCTCGACACGCCCGAACGCATCGAGCTGCAGGCCGCGCTCGTGCACAAACAGGTGGTCGAACTGAAGATCATGCCCCCCGGCAACATGACCCAGATGACCGACGCCGAGCGCGCCGCGATCGCCCGCTGGTTCGCCGCCAAACCTCCATGAATGTAGGTCGGCTCAAGGCGCGCAGCGCCGGAGCCGACGTGGTGGTACGGGTGAGTCGACGCCGGAACCGCTGCGCTTGATCCGGCCTACGTTCGCGCGCGGGAGCGGCGGTTCCCGAATCTGCGGTTGGTGCTCGCCGCGCGATCCGATACCGTGCCGTCTTCGATCGACACCGGATCCCACTTGAGTTCGCAACAAGACAGTGACCTGCAGGGGCTGCATGTGCTGCGCGGGTTCGCGGCGCTCTCGGTATTGCTGTTCCACTTGTTCTACCTGGTTCCCTGGCCGGTGTTTCCCGGGCAAGGACCATTGGCCTGGTTTCGCCTCGGCGGGTTCGGCGTTTCCATCTTCTTTGCGTTGAGCGGTTTTGTGGTCACGCAGGCGGCGTTGCGCGAGCTCGCCGCGCATCCCGAACATGCGCGAGCGGCATTCATGCTCAAGCGCGTCGCGCGCATCATGCCGCTGTACCTGCTGACGTCGGCCTGCTTTCTGGTGCTGGTTGATGCCGGTGCACTGCGCGGTGGCGACGCCTGGTTCCAGCTGGTGACGCATCTGAGCTTCACCCATAGCCTGTTCTCGACCAGCATCGGTTCGATCAACGGCCCGACCTGGTCGATCGGCGTGGAATTCCAGCTCTATCTGCTGGTGGCGTTGTTGCTGCCGTGGTTGCCGCGCTTGCGGCCGCTGCCGCTGGCGGTGGCCTGCGTCATCCTGTCCGTGCTCTACCGCGCGGCCGTGTATCTGTTCCAGCGGGATGTGTTGGCATTGCCGTTCAGCGATCTCAACTACTGGGTCGCCTCGGTGCAGGTACCGGGCAGCTTGGATACATTCGGCGTCGGCGCGGCCATCGCGCTTGCGCGGGCGCGTTCCGGTACGCATAGGTACTGGCCAAACTGGTGGTTGCCGTTACTCGCGATGGCCGCCGTACTGAGCTTGTTCACGAGCTTGGTCAAGCGCTTCGCGCCGCCCTATCTGTGGGCGAATTTCGGTTGGACAGTGTTGTTGCTGAGCGTGGCAGCGGCGATGGCGATCGCTCTGCTCGCGCTCGCGATGCGACTACCCAATGCTGGCGTCAGCCGCGCGCATCGACCATTCATCTACCTCGGCACGATCAGCTACGGCGTCTACCTGTGGCACGTGCCGGTGATCACGCTGCTGAAGAACCACACTCCGCTGGCACCGAACCTGCTGGCACTGGCGGCGATCAGCATCACGCTGGTTCTCGCTGCCCTGTCCTGGCACTGCGTCGAGCAGCCGGCCATTGCATGGGCGCGGCGCTGGTTGGCGCGCAGGTCACGCGGCTGAGTGCGCCGAGTCCGCCCGGTCGCAGCTCGGCCCACGGTGCAAAGTGCCGCAGCCGACGCGGAGGCGCGGATGGGTCGACGTCGGATCCGCTGCGCTTGATCCGAGCTGCGTTCGCGCGGTGTGCAACCTTGGGACCGTGGGTCGCTCGGTTGCCTCAGTTCGCTGCGTCGATGCACCACGTCTGTGGCAAGTTCGCTTCCTCGCAGTTGCTCTCGTCACCGCCGCGGTCGACGATCAGGAAGTCGCCGGCTGCGAGTGCGAGCAGCGGGTGGTGCCAGGTGCCGGCGCGGTAGTTGACGCCTTCGCCGTGCGTGGCGAGGAAGCAGCGCGGCGGGTGCTCGGGAGACTCGGCGACGACGATCAGGTAGGGCGTGTTCGACAGCGGGATCCACGCCTGCGATCCGAGCGGGTGGCGCTCAAGCATGCGGATCGCAAACGGCAGCGTGCGCGACTCGGCACGGGCGAGGCTGATGAGTCCATGACCGCCGCCAACCTCGATGCGGGCCAGCGCGTGGTGGCGCTGACTGGTGCCGCCGTTGATCGGGTACACGCGCTTGGCTGCGCCGAACGCGATCACTTCGCCAAATGGCGCGAAGGCTTCAGGCGTCAGCACCTCGACGCGCAACTGCGCCTCGCTCATGCCACGCGCCCACGCAGGCGCAGGCGCGAGACGCCGCCGTCCGGGAAGATGTTGAAGCGCACGTGCGTGACCGGCGTGCGCAGCACGATCTCGTCGCGGTAGTGGTGCTGGTGGTCCATCTGCAGCTTCTGCTCGGGCAGCAGCAGCGGCCAGAACATCGACTGCGTGACCATCGACTCGGCGGTGCCGCCGGCCGCGCTGGTCGCCTGGAGCGAGCAGCGGTCCGGGAAGTTGCCCTTGAAGTGGCAGGTGTCGACCTCGATCGCCTCGATCATGCCGGCCTGGCCGAGCGCGAGGATGCACCAGTCGTTGCCGGGCTCGCGCCGACGTCGCGTCTCCCAGCCATCGCCCATGTTCACGCCGCGCCCCGGGATCAGCAGGTTCGACGCGAGACCGAAATGCTGGTTGTTGGCGGCGACGACGGTGCCGCCGTTCAATGCGGCGACCAAGTCGACCAGGCCATCGGCTTCGGGCACGGCGAGCTTCGGATCGGGCACGCCATAGACGCGCAGGCGCGCCAGGCCGCCGTCCGGGTACAGGTTCACGCGCAGGTGCGAGACGCGGCACTGGCCGTCGAGCGCGACATAGTGGTGGGCATTGCCGCCGAGGTTCATCGCCGCCAGCACCGGGAACCACTCAGTGTTCGCATCCGGATCGCCGCCGGCGAGATCGCAGCCTTCGAGGGCAATCGCCGGCGGGTAGTTGCCGGTGAAATGGCTGGTGTCGAGGTCGACGCCGCGGATCACCCCGGGCCGCGCCAGGCGCACGATGCACCAGTCATGCCCGGCCACGCGCTTGCGCCGGCTTTCCCAGCCGTCCATCCACTTGCCGTTGCTGTCGTACTTGCCGGGAACGAACACCGCCGGCTCCGGATTGAGCATGCGCCCCATCTCGGCGAAGAAGTCGTCGCTGCAACTGAGCGCCTTCGCACCCAGGCGCGCATCGGCGAGGTTGACGTAGCGGCGGGTGAAATCGGGAGCGTTCGGATCGAGTTGCGGCAGGGCCATGATGGTCTTGTGTCGGTTCGCGGCAAGGGCCCGATGTTAGCGCGCGCGTTCGGGGATGGCCTGCTATCGCGCCGTGGCCGGCGCTCCCACAAAGAGCGTGGCCGCTCTCTGCTCTCTGTGGGAGCGCCGGTCACGGCGCGATGCTCTTCCGCCACACCGACCTACCTTCGGGGTGCGGTTTGGTCGTCCAGCAACGCCGTCAGCCGAAACCGAGCGATGCGTTCGATCTGCCGCAGCGCCTCGGCGATCTCGGCCTCGCGATCGTGGCCGATGCGTGCGCGCATGTTGGCGATGATGCTGTCGCGGGTATGGCCCTTGACCGCCAGGATGAACGGAAATCCGAAGCGTGCGTCGTATTCGCCATTCAACCGAGTGATCGCCGCGAACTCCTCCGGCGAGCATTGGTCGAGTCCGGCACCGCGTTGTTCGTTGGTCGAGGCCGCGGTCAGCTCGCCGCGCACCGCGGCCTTGCCGGCCAGTTGCGGATGGGCACGAATCAGCGCCAGCTGCAGTTCGGGCCCGGCGCCGTGCACCGCCGCGCACATCGCCGCGTGCAGGGCATCGCGCGACGCGAACGGCCGCTGCGCCAGCACCCGCTCGGCTACCCACGGCGAATGTTCGAAGATGCCCGCCAACGCCGCCACGAACGCCTCCGGCGCCGACTGATTCAACGCCTCGATAGCCATCGTCATGTCGCCGCCACGAACGGATGCACGCGCTTCCAATGTTTGGCGATGTCGATGCGCCGGCACACCCAGACGCGGTCGTGGCGCTCGATGTGGTCAAGGAAGCGTTGCAGCGCGAGGATGCGGCCGGGTCGACCGAGCAGACGGCAGTGCATGCCGATCGACATCATGCGCGGTGTCTCCGCGCCTTCGCGATAGAGCACGTCGAAGCTGTCGCGCAGGTACTCGAAGAAGTGGTTCGCGGTGTTGAAGCCCTGCGGCGTCGCGAAGCGCATGTCGTTGGCGTCGAGCGTGTACGGCACGACCAGGTGCGGCCGGCGCGAACCGTCGGAGATCTCGACCTCGGTCCAGAACGGCAGGTCGTCGCCGTAGTAGTCGCTGTCGTACTCGAAGCCGCCGTGCTCGACGATCAGCCGGCGCGTGTTCGGCGAATCGCGGCCGGTGTACCAGCCGAGTGGCGCGTCGCCGGTCAGCTCGCGCTGGATCGCGATCGCGCGCAGCAGGTGCTCGCGTTCGACGTCTTCGGGGATGTTCTGGTAGTGGATCCAGCGCCAGCCGTGCGACGCGATCTCGTGGCCCACCTCGGTGCAGGCCTGTACGAATTCGGGATGGCGCTGCATCGCCATCGCGACCCCGAACACGGTCAACGGCAGCGCGCGTTTCTCGAACTCGCGCAGGATGCGCCAGCCGCCGACGCGCGAGCCGTACTCGTAGATCGACTCCATGCTCAGGTGCCGGTCCGGATAACTGGCGGCGCCGATGATCTCGGACAGGAACTGCTCGGAACCGCCGTCGCCGTGCAGCACGCAGTTCTCGCCGCCTTCCTCGTAATTCAGCACGAACTGCACGGCGATGCGCGCGTCGTCCGGCCATTGCGCCTGTGGCGGGGTGCGGCCGTAGCCGATCAGGTCACGCGGGTAGCGGGGAGCGCGGGTCATGGCCGGAGTGTCGGTGCGCGGCAGGCCGCGGCGCAAGCGCGCCGCGGCCGCCGGGCCTACTCGAAGCCGTCGGCGAAGACCGCGTCGGGCAGCGGCGCGACGGTGATCTGGAACGTCACCGTGGCGCTGGCGTTGAACGGATCGGTGGCGGTGACCTGCGCGCTGTAGGGCGATGCACCCGCGCTGCCGACGTCCGGGGCGCCGCTGATCTCGCCGCTGCCGGCATTGATCGAGAGTCCTGCCGGCAAGCCGGTCGCGGAGTACGCCAGGGCGTCGCCATCGGCGTCGCTGAAGGCGCCGGCGGTGGCGAGCGGCGTCATCGGCTGGGCTTCGTTCAAGTTCTGGTTCGCGATCGAACCGCTGGCCACCGGTGCCTCGTTGAACGCGTTCACGGTGAAGTAGCCGATCACCGGATCGTGGTCGGAGGCGCGGCGCGGGTCGTTCGGCAGCGCGCGCCAGTCGTTGGCGAACTCGGCGTTGATGCGCGCATAGCTGAGGCTGGTCGGGTAGACGTCGGAATCCATCGCCGGATTGATCAGCACGTGGTCGAGCGTCTGCGCATTGCCGGACTCGACATAGGAATAGCGGCTCGCCCAGGGCACGGCGTTGGTCATCACCACCAGGTTTCCGGTCAGCAGGTCGGCGACCGGGGTCAGTTGTTGCACCGCCGGCGCCGGAGAACCGGCCAGCCCGCCGATGATGTCGCCATAGCTGTCGTTGTACTCGAAGGCGTTGAAGTCGCCGACCACGACGAAGCGCGTGCTCGGGCTCGCGACCTGCTGCGCCTCAAGGTAGGCGGCGAGTTCCTCCGCCTGGTCCCTGCGCTTGACGCGCGCGCGTTCGCCGTCGGTCGAGGCGTCGTTCGTGGTGTTGTCGTTGACCGAGAGCAGCGACAGGAAATGGTTGGCGATGACGCTGACCGCGAACGCGGCGCCGTTGGGGTCGTTGACGGTGGCATCAAGCCGCAGCGGCGGGCGATCGTAGGTGGCATCGACCGACCCGTCGCGCGGGTCGACATGGGTGGCGGTGGTGAGGATCGAGTTGCAGGCGCCAAGCGCCACCTGCACCCGCGCCGGGCCCCCGGCCGAGACCGGGCGCTGCTTGACCAGGAAACCGACGTCGAGGCGGCCGAAGCCGCCGCCATCGACCAGGCAGGCGCCGTATTGCGGGTCGTTGCTGCCGGCGTCGAGGTTGATGCGGTCGGCCAGGCGCTGCAGCACCGCCAGGTTCTCGACTTCGATCACCGCGAGGATGTCGGGCATCAGCAGGTAGTTGCGCACCTGCGCCGAGAACTTGCCGAGGCGCAGGTCGAGCCCGGCGGCGGAGACCACCGGCTCTTCGTTCGCTGGCGCCGAAGGGTCGTCGACATCGTCATACAGGCGCTGCAGGTTGTAGCTGCCGATGGTGAACTGGCGGCTGTTGGCAAGCGGCACCGCGACCGGTGTCTTGGCACTGCCGGTGACGGTGAGTGGCTGCACCGGGTCCTGCACGACGATGTAGCTGCCGAAGTCGTAGTGCAGCGGCCCTGCGATGTTGCTCAGCCCCTGGCCGACATCCAGCGCGAGCGCCGGCGTCAGCAGGTCATCGGTGTCGACCGAGATGATCTCCTCGTTCGAGTCGTTGCACGGTCGCGCGCACGGCGTCGGCAGGTCGCTCAGCACGTCGAGCGGGTCGCTGCCCGGCTCGCGGTAGGGGCGACCCCAGGCCGAGGGCACGACGAACACCGAGCCGAACTGGGTCGGCTGGGCGGTGGCGTCGACCATCGAACCATCGGTGGGGCCGACCACGGTGTAGTCGCCGGCCAGCGTCACGCGCATGCCCTCGTAGGGCTCGTAGCGGTCGATCGGCTGGCCGCCGCTTGGCACCGCCAACGCGAGTGCGCCCGGCAGCGGGTTGCCGCTCGACACCACGGTGGTGACCGCGCCGGTGATCTCGGTGACGCCGAGCTTTTCGGCGTTCGGCGCGCGGTTGAATTCGACCACGGTGCCGACCACGCGGGCCTTGGCGCCGCTGACGATGCCGGCGGCGGGGAGCGAGCCGGTGAACACGTAGATGCCCTCGGAGGTCATCGGATTGGCGTCGGCATCGGCGTCTTCTTCCTGGATGAAGAAGCCGCGGGCGCCGGCACCGGTGACGATGCCCTCGAACGCGACCGCGCTGCCGGCCAGCGGCGAGTTGTTGCCGTTGCCCTGGATCTGCGAGATGCGCAGGCCCGGGTCGTCGTTGACCAGGGTCACCGGCGCGGACGCATTGGCGATGATCAGCGGCACGCTGCTCGCGACATTGGCGATCGAGAACAGCAGGTCCTCGTTCGGCTCCACGTCGATGTCGCCGTTGATGCTGACCGCGATGTCGACGCCGCTGGCGCTGGCCGCAATGGTCTGCGGTTGCGCGGCGAACGGAGTGAAGTCGACGGCGTCGGCGGTGGCGGTGGCGGCGCTGGCATCGAAGCTCACCGCGGCCGTGACCGGGGCGGCCAGGGCCACCCGCACCAGCGCGTTGCTGGTGCCGCTGTTGCCTTCGACGAAGGCGAGCGGCTGCACCGAGATCACCGCCGGGGTGGTGTCGAAGGCGCGCAGCTCGAAGTCGTCGATCGCGAGCCCGTCGTCGGAGCCGCTGGCGTCGAACGAGTTCCAGCGCAGGAACACGACCGCGCCGGGAGCGAGGCCGAGCCCGTTCAGCAGCGCGATGCGCTGGCGGCGGTTGCCGGGGGCGTTGCCGTCGCGCGCGCCGCCGCCGCCGGTGTTGTTCGGGGTGGAGAAGTCGAGCGCGTTGAGGTCGGTCCAGGTGCCGTTGTTCAACGCCGTCGCATCGAAGCTGTACTGGAAGTCGAGGCGGTCGTCGCGACCGCTGGCGCCAAGGCGCCAGTGCTCGCCGGTATAGCGGATCACCAACGCGGTCAGCGTCGCCCCGGCGTTGTTGATGAAGGAGGCGCCGAGTGTCGGGGTGTTGCTGCCGCTGTTCAGGCTGCCGAAGGCGCGTTCGCTGGCGGTGCCGGTGCCGTAGCTGTAGGTGTTGCCACCGGTGTCGGTGCCGGCGCTGGCGGCATAGGTGGTGTTGGCGCCAGTGCCGGCTTCGAGGAACAACCAGCCGGCCGGGACCACGGCGGAGGTGCCGGAGGTGGCCAGCGTGTCGAAGTCTTGCGCGACCGCCGTGTTGACCGCCGGAATCGGCACCTGGGCCACGGCAAGGTTGCAACCCAGGACGAGGAACAGGACGGACAGCAGGGTTCTCATGGTCATCTCCGGCAGCACGCGATGCCCCATGTCATCGCGGGAGCGCAAGCATACGCTGCGTTCACGCGGCAGTGATGATGCAGCGCCGCGTCAGTCGTGCGCGAGCGGGTCGACGTCGATCGACCAGCGCACGCGCCGTGCCAGCGGGTGCCGGTAGAGCGCGGGCAGCGCGGTCGCGAGCGCCGCATGCAGGTCGGCGCGGCGCGTGGCTTCGAGCAGCAGCTGCACGCGCTCGTAGCCGGCGCGACGGGCATGCGTGGCCGGCATCGGGCCGGCGGCGTGGACGCCCGCATGCGCGAGTGCCTGCGCGGCGTCGGCGAGGAAGGACTCGGCCGGTTCGCGCGTCCGCGCTTCGGCACGCAGCAGCGCCTGCGCCGCGAACGGCGGCAGCCCGAGGGCTTCGCGCAGCGCCAGCTCTTCGCGCGCGAACGCCGGATAGCCGCCGCCGAGCAGGGTGCGGAACAACGCATGCTCGGGATGATGGGTCTGGATCAGCACGTGCCCGCGCAGCGCGCCGCGTCCGGCGCGCCCGGCGACCTGGATGATCAGTTGCGCCAGGCGTTCGCTGGCGCGCGGGTCGGTACTGAACAGCCCGCCGTCGGCGTCGGCGATCACCGCCAGCGTCACCCGGTGCAGGTCGTGTCCCTTGGCCAGCATCTGCGTCCCGACCAGGATGCAGGGCATGCCGGCGTGCGCGCGTTCGAGCACGCGCTCGAACTGGTCTGCGGAGCGCGCGCTGTCGCGGTCCAGGCGCAATACCGGCACACCCGCGAAACGCTGCGTCAGTCCGGCTTCCAGCCGCTCGGTGCCGATGCCGACCGGGGTCAGGCTGCTGCCCTGGCACGCCGGGCACTGCTGCGGCAACGCGCGTTCGCGACCGCAGTGGTGGCAAACCAGACGGGCGCGCCCGCGATGCAGCGTGTAGGGCCGCTCGCAGCGCTCGCAGTCGCCGTGCCACCCGCAATCGATGCAATGCAGCACCGGCGCGAAGCCGCGGCGGTTGCGAAACACCAGCGCCTGCTCGCCGCGTGCGATGACCGCGGCGATCGCGGCGAGGGTCGCCGTCGCCAATCCGTCCTGCAGCCGTTCGCGGCGCACGTCGAGGACCTCGACGCTGGGCGGACGGGCGTGGCCGGCGCGGGCGTCGAGACGCAGGTGCGCATAGCGGCCGCGCCCGACATTGGCCAGGGTTTCCAGCGCCGGCGTGGCGCTGCCGAGCACGACCGGCACGCCGCTGTGCTTGGCGCGCACCAGCGCGACGTCGCGGGCGTGGTAGCGGAAGCCCTCGTGCTGCTTGAACGAGGCGTCGTGTTCCTCGTCGATCACGATCAGTCCGAGCTGCGGCAACGGCGCGAATACCGCCGAGCGCGTACCGATCACCACCAGCGGCGTCGTTGCCCGGGCGCGCTCGAAGGCGCGCGCGCGCGCGCCGTCGGCGAGCCCGGAGTGCCAGGCGAGTACCGGTGCGCCGAGCCGCTCGCGGAAGCGCGCCAGGGTCTGCGGCGTGAGCCCGATCTCCGGCACCAGCACCAGCACCTGTTCGCCACGCGCCAGCGCGCGCTCGATCAGGGCCAGATAGACCTCGGTCTTGCCGCTGCCGGTGATGCCTTCGAGCAGCGTCGTGCAATAGCCGCCAAGGGTTGCGACCGTCGCCGCGACTGCTGCCGCCTGGGCCGCGTTCAGCGGCGGCGCCGCCGTGGTGCAGCGACGCGGCGCGTCGTCGAGCGCGAGGGTCTCGACCAGGCCAAGCTGCTGCAGCCGCCGGCGTGCGGTGCCGGCGTGGGCGAGCTGCGCGCGCAGTTCGGTCCACGCCCGCGGGCCGGCGAGCAGCGCGTCGTACAGTGCTGCCGGCGCACTGCCGGCGCGCAGTTGTGCGCGACGCGTCGGGTCCGGGTGCAGGCGCAGGGCGAGGTCGCGCGCGGGCTGCGCCGCCGCATCGCGACGCTCGCGCACCGGCGCCGGCAACGCCGTCGCCAGCGCCTCGCCGAGCGGAAAGGCGTAGTACTGCGCCGCCCACAGCAGCGTCCGCCACAGTGGCTCGGGAAACACCGGTTGCGCGTCGAACACCGCGCCGGCCGCGCGCAGTTTCGCCGGGGACGCCACCTTCGCGTGTTCGACCACGACGCCGACCAGCTCGCGAGCGCCAAACGGCACCCGCAGGCGCGCACCGACCGCGATGCGCGCCGCGGTCATGCCCGCAGGCGGCAGGTAGTCGAACAGTTGCGGCAGCGGCGCGGGCACGGCCACGCGCAGGATGTCGGGCATGGCGAATGCGATCGGAAGCCGGACGCGCAGTCTAGCCGCTGGTTCCACGGCACGGTTTCGCGGGCGTCCCGAGGACGGGAGCCGCGCCTGGGTGAAATCATCAGGTGCGGTCGAGGAATATCCGGCAAGTCGCTGATGCACGGTCGGAAACACCCTTGTCCACAGGATCTGTGGATAACTGTGTGGACGAAGCCTCCAACAAGCCCCCGCGAGGGCGCCGCGGTGCGGCCCGCAGGCTTGTCGGTCAAAAACTAGCCACAATTCGTTTGTTCTTTGCGATCAATGACTTGCGAACCAGCGCCGGAGCTGGCCCGGGAATCTGCGGGCAGTTGCCGGCGACGTGAAGCCGGGTCTGGCGCGCCTGTGAACTGCGGCGCAATTCGCCGCTCCAGCGCCGGCGCGGCGGAGCGGGTCGCGACCGCGTTGTCAACCGCTTTCTCGTTGCTGCGTTGGCGAGGTAGGAACCCACGAAAGCGGACAAGGCGCGCCTACAATGAACCCGACCCTGGCGATGCAATGGATGGACCGCGATACCCCCGCGCAATCGCGCTCCGGCCAGCCGGCGGCGCGCAACCACGACGCGCTCGATGCCTTCCTGCGCGGCGTGGAGCGGCGGGCCTTGCGCATGGCCGAGCTCAGCGTCGGCAGCCGCGAGGACGCGCTCGACATCGTGCAGGACTGCATGCTGACCTTCGTCCGCAACTACCGCGACAAGCCGGCCACGGACTGGGCGCCGCTGTTCCATCGCGTGCTCGACAGCCGCGTGCTCGACTTCCATCGCCGCCACCAGGTGCGCTCGCGCTGGATCGGCTGGATCGACCGGCTGGTCGGGCGCGACGGCGACGAGGACGCGCTCGCCAATGTCGCCGATCCGCACCTGCCGCAACCGTGGCAGCATGTCGCCGACGGCGAGACCGCGCAGGCGCTGGACGGCGCGTTGCGGGCGCTGCCGAACCGGCAGCGGCAGGCGTTCCTGCTGCGCGTCTGGGAAGGCCTCGACGTCGCCGACACGGCGCGCGCGATGGCCTGCAGCGAAGGCAGCGTCAAGACCCACCTGTCGCGCGCGATGAGTGCGTTGCGCGCGCAACTGGAGCACTACCATGGCTGAACACGACCGGGATGACGAAACGTGGACGCAACGCATCCGCTCCGAGCTCGAGACCAGTGCGCGCGACCTGGACGCGGCGACGCTGTCGCGGCTGAACCAGGCGCGACAGCAGGCGCTGCAGACCGCAGCGAAGCCGCGGCCGCGGGCGTGGATGTGGCCGACCACGCTGGCCACCGCGTTTTCGCTGGCGCTGGCGGTCGCGATCTGGCCGCGGCTGGTGCCGGAACCGGTGCCGGCGCCGACCGCGGCGCTGCCCGACGACTTCCCGATGCTGGCCGAAGGCGCAGCGATCGAGCTCTACGAGGAGCTCGATTTCTATGCCTGGCTGGATGCGCAGCCGGCTTCGGGCTGAGCGCCGCGGCCGACGACGCGGACGCCGCCCCGAGCGCCGAACTGCTGCTGTACCTGGCCGAATTTGCCGATGCCGAAGGCAAGCCGGTCGATCCGATCCAGGCCACCGACACCGAAGCTCCGCCACCCGCTACCGACACCTCGCCGACCCCGCCCGCCAACGCCAAGCCGCCCGTTGCCACCGATGACCACGAACCCCGCCCGGAGAAGCCCGATGCGCCGCGCTAGCCTGATCCTGGCGGCGCTGCTGCTGCTTGCCGCCGGCGTGGCCGCGGCCGGCACCGGCGTGGCCTTCGAGCAGCTCACTCCGGCCGAGCAGCGCGTGCTGATGCCGTTCGCCGAGCAGTGGCCGAGCCTGCCGGCGCAGACGCAGGAAAACCTGCGGCTCGGCGCGCAGCGCTGGAATGCGCTGACGCCGCAGGAAAAGCGCAGCGCCGCGCAACGCTTCGGCGAATGGCAGCAGCTGCCGGACGCCGAGAAGCGCCGCATCCGCGAGCGCTATCGCGCATTCCGCCAGCTGCCGCCGGCGCAGCAGCAGCGCCTGCGCAACACCTTCCAGCGCTTCCAGCACCTGCCGCCGGAACAGCGCGCGCAGATGCGTCGCCGCTTCGAGGGCATGAGCCCGGGCGAACGCCGCGCGTTCCTCGACGGCATGCGCTCGGAGCAGCACCTGGGCGCACGCGAGCGCATGCTGCAGGCGATCCCGCCCGAGCAGCGGGCCGCGACCGAGGAAATGATGGCGCGCTTCACCCCGCCCGAGCGCCAGCGCCTGCTCGCCCACATGCGCGGCCTGGCACCGGCGCAACGTGACGCGCTGCGCGTGCAGCTGCTCGGCATGAGTGTCGAGGCGCGCGTGCGCCTGGTGGCAGAGCTGCCGCCGCCGGGCGCGGATCAGCCGGCGCGTTGATGCGGGTTCGCGGCGGCCTCGTTGGCCGCCGCGGCGAGTCGCAGTGGCGGGTGCTGCAGGCGCGGCAGTTCGACGCTGAAGGTGGCGCCGCGACCGATGCCCTCGGAATCGGCGCGCACGCTGCCGCCATGCAGCTCGACCAGGTCCTTGACGATCGCGAGCCCGAGCCCGGTCGAGCTCTCGCCACCGGTGGGTCGCGCCGACAGGCGCTGGAAGCGGCGGAACAACTGGCGACGGTCGTCCACCGACAGGCCCGGGCCGTAGTCGCGGATGGCGACACGCACGCGCTCCGGCTCGACCTCGATCCAGACCTCGACCAGGCCCTTGGGCGGCGAGAACTTGAGAGCGTTCGAGAGCAGGTTGTCGAACACCTGGTCCAGGCGTTCGACATCGGCAAGCACCACCGCCCCGGCCGCCGGACGGAAGTCGATCTGCTGCTGCTTGGCGGCGGCGCGGGTGGCGTGGCGCGCGATCGCATCGGCGATCAGCACCGACAGGTCGCACGGCGCCTGCTGCAGGCGGATCTGGCCGGCATCGAGCACCGAGGATTCGAGCAGGTCGCTGACCAGCTTGAGCGTGCGCTCGGCGGCGGCAACGATGATGCTGGCGTGGCGACGCGCGTCCTCGACCGAGCCGCGCTCGGCGCGGATCAGGTCGGCAAAGCCGATGATCGAACTGAGCGGGTTGCGCAGGTCGTGGGCGACGATGCCGAGCATTTCGGTCTTGACGCGGTCGGCTTCCTCGGCGCGCGTGCGCGCCTGCTCGGCGGCCTGCAGCGCCGCGGCCAGGCGCGCGTTGGTCTCGTTGCGCTGGCGCGCCGCGCGCCCGCTCTCGATGAAGCGCACGGTGAGCAGGATGGCGATGCCGAGCAGCAGCACCACGCCGGCGGCGAAGGCGCGCTTGAGCTGGGTTTCCTGGGCCAGCATCTCGGCGTGCTGTTCGCTCTCGGCGCGCAGCGCGAGCAGCTCGCGCTCGCGTTCGCGCGCATTCGCCGCGCTCGCCAGCAGGGCATAGCGCGCATCGCCCTGCTCGTGGAACTGGCGTTCGCGCAGCTGTTGCGCCGACTTCAGCTCGGTCAGCGCGTCCGCGGCGTTGCCCTGCAGTTCGTGGATGTCGGCCAGCTGCTGGTGCAGTGCGATCTGCAACGAGCGCTCGCTCTCGCCCTGGCGGCTCAGTTGCAGCGCGCCCTGGGTGAACTTCAGCGCGCGCTGCAGGCGCTCGCGGCGCTGGCCGCCCGCCAGTTCGGCAGCGGCGCGGTCCAGATGCCAGCGGCCGAGCTGGCCCAGCGCCTCGATCATCTCGACGCGGGCGCCGACGCGCGTGGCCAGCGTCAGCGCTTCCTCGAAACCGGCCACGGCGGTGGCTTCGTCGCCGCGCTTTGCCGCGACCTGGGCGAGCCCGAGACGCGAACCGCTCTGGCCGACGACATCGTTGCTTTCGCGCTGCTGGGCGAGTGCGCGCGTGAACGCGTATTCGGCCTGGTCGGCGAGGTTGCGCGCGAGCGCGATGCGACCGCGGCCCATCCAGATCGCGGCGACGTCTTGCGGTGGCACCGGCTGCGCCGGATTGACTTCCTCCATCTGCTGCAGCGCCGCTTCGTAATGCCGCTGCGCGTCGTCCCAGGCGCCGCGCCGTTCGAACACGCGCGCGATGTTGATCGACGAGGCGACCAGCCCGGGCAGGTCGCCGAGTTCGTCCCAGATCTTCTGTACCCGCTCGTGCTGCGCCAGCGCTTCGACATCGAGCCCCTGGCGCTCGAGCACGGTGCCGTAGCTGTTGCCGACCTTGGCCACCAGGCGCGCGTCGCCAAGCAGCTCGGCGGCGGCGGCGGCCTCGACCAGATAGCCGTTGGCGGCCTGCAGCTGGCCGCGCAGGCGGGCGATGCGGCCGAGGTTGTGCAGCGCCTCGATGCGCCCGGATTCATAGCCATGGTCGCGGGCGGCGATGAAGGCGTCGCTGGCCAGGGTTTCGGCGCGGGCCGGGTCCGAACGCGCCAGGCTTTCCGCGGTGCGGTTGAGCTGGTCGACGCGGATCTCGGCGAGCACGCGCGCGGTATCGGCGGCGAGTGCGGCGTCGTCGGCCGCTGCCGACCACGCCGGCGGCGCCGGCAGCATCCACAGCAGCGCCGTCGACAACGCCCATCGACACAGCAGCGGATACGGTTGGCGGCGGTGCAGCGGGGGCATCGGGAGTCCGGGGGCGGCACGTTTGCCGCGTGCGCAAGGATACCCGAGCAGGGCGCATGCGCATGCCGGCGAAAGCGAGGCAGCGCGTCGCGTTCAGGCGCGCAACATGCGCTTACGAACGCCGCATGCGGCCGGCTTGAGCGGCGCGCGGCGACCGCGCATGCTCGCGGCCATGGATGCCCCGCTGCTGCTGCTCGTCGACGACGACCACCGCCTGCGCGAACTGACCGCGCGCTATCTCGAAACCCAGGGCTACCGGGTGGCCCCGGTGGCGCACCTGGCCGCGATGCGACGCGAGCTGGAGAAGCGCCACGTCGACCTGATCGTGCTCGACCTGATGCTGCCCGACGGCGACGGGCTGACCGCCTGCCGCGACCTGCGCGGTGCCGGCGTGGCGACACCGGTGATCATGCTGACCGCACGCGGCGAGGACATCGACCGCATCGTCGGGCTCGAGATCGGCGCCGACGACTACCTGGCCAAGCCATGCAATCCGCGCGAGCTGCTGGCGCGCATCCGCGCGGTGCTGCGGCGCCAGCCTGCGGCCGTCGGCGCGGCCCCGCAGGCGCAGGCCGAGGTGGTGCGCTTTGGCGGCTTCGAGCTGGAACTGCACACCCGCGTGCTGCGTCGCGACGGCCGCCCGCAGCTGCTCAGCAGCGGCGAGTTCGCCGTGCTGGCCGCGTTGCTCCGGCATCCGCGCCAGACGCTCAGCCGCGACCGATTGATGAACCTGGCGCGCGGCCTCGACCACCAGGCCAGCGACCGCTCGATCGACGTCATGCTGTCGCGCCTGCGCAAGCTGATCGAAGCCGACCCGCGCCGTCCGCGCTGGCTGCAGACGGTGCGCAACCTCGGCTACGTGTTCGTGCCCGACGACGCCGGCGACGACGCATGAGCCGGCCCCGCCTGCGCAGCCGGCTGTTGCTGCTGCTGACCGCGGTGGTCGGCAGCGTGTTGCTGATCGCCGCCGCGGTGATGGCGCAGCAGACGCTCGGCGAAGGCGCGACGCGGCTGGCGCGCATGGTCGGCGCGGCGGTGGCCGCGCTGGACCGGGCGCTGCCGCAGAACCGCGGCAGCGAAGAGCGCGCCTCGCTGGCGCGCCTCGGCGTGCAGCTGTCGCAAACGCCGCCGCCGCACCAGCGGCCGGACACGCTGCTCGGACGCGAGCTGATGGCCACGTTGCAGCGCGACCGGCGCATCCCCGACGAGCTGCACTTCAGCAGCGGTCCGCCGGTGCGCATCTGGTTTCGTTCGCGCAGCGTGCCGGAACTGTGGATCGGCCTGCCGCTCGAAAACCTGCGCGAGCCGTTGGCGCGCGCCTCGTTCTGGATCCTGCTGCTGGCCGGAGCGGTGGTGTGGATCGCGGCCGGGCTGCTGGCGCGGCAACTGCTGCGGCCGCTGGAGCAGGTCGCGGCGGCGGCGCCACGCATGCTCGCCGGCGACCCGCCCGGCGACCTGCTCGATGGCGCCACGCGTGAAACCGTGCAGCTGGTCGAAGCGCTGGATCGGGCCGCGCGCACGCTGCGCGAGCACAACGCCGCACGCGAACGCATGCTGGTCGGTCTCTCGCACGACCTGCGCACGCCGCTGGCGCGCCTGCGCTTCGCGCTCGAACTGGGCGACGACGCCGACCCGGCGACGCGCGCCGCGATGTTCGACGACATCGCCGAGATGGACGCGCTGATCGGCGAAGCGCTGGCGCTGGCACGCGGCGGTGGCGACGAGCCGGTGCAGCTGATCGCGCTGGCGCAACTGCTGGCGGAACTGGCGACGCGCTCGCGCGTGCTCGGTGACGTGCGCTGCGCCGCGGTGGAGCCGATGCTGCAGGTGGCGGCGCAACCGACGGCGTTGCGGCGCGCGCTCGGCAACCTGGTGCAGAACGCGCTCCGCCATGGTGCCGCGCCGGTGCTGCTGTCGGCGCGCGAGGTGCATGGCGAGGTCGAGATCGAAGTGCGCGACCAGGGGCGCGGTCCCGGCCAGGCCGACGTCGGCACGCGCGGTTTCGGCATCGGGCTGTCGGTGGTACGCGCGATGGCGACGGCGCATGGCGGTCGTCTCGAATTGCGCACCCTCGACCACGGCTTCGCCGCGGTGCTGTGCCTGCCGCGAAGCCGCGGCCAGGGTGACGCGCGCGCGTCCTAGTTCGAGGCGCGCAGCTTCGGCAGGCCGCTGACCAGCCACCAGCGCTTGGCGGCAGCGTCGTAGCGCCAGCGCATGCGTTCGATGGTGGAGCGGCTTTCCTGGGTGTGGCGGTTGACGAAGTCGAGCTGCACCACCTGCTCGACTTCGGTCGGCGACAGCAGGGTCGGCGGCTGCTCGCGATACCCGGCGATCTGCAGCTGCTTCAGCCGCTCGATCTCGAACGCGGTCGGCTTGGCGGCGTCCGGGGCGAGGAAGCCGATGGCCTCGTCGACGTTGCCCCAGCGGATGGTCGCGGCGTACTGGTCGAGGATGGCGTCGAGCAGCTTGTCCTGCTCGCGCGTCGAACTGCACGCGGCGAGCATCGCGAGGATGGCAAACAGCAGCGTGCGCAGCGTCAGGCCCATGTCATGCACTCCGTTTGGCGACGAATTTCCCGAACATGCGGCAGGCGACGCCACCGCCCTCGGCGACGGCGACCTCGGCCATCATGGTGATGCGGGCCTTGCCCTGCTTGCGCAACTCGGCGACGAATTGGTCCCAGTCCTGCCCCGGCTCGGCCGCGGCCTCGGCGGTCAGCGCGTCCCAGACCGGGTTGAGGTAGCTGATCGCGCTGTCCTGCACGAACACATCGGCCTCCTCCCCGGCTTCGGCCAGCTTCAGGTTGACCAGGCCCCAGGCGGCGAGGGTCATCAGGCTGGCGAGGCTGCCACCGAAGGCGCAGCCCTTGTCGTTGACGTTTGCCGCCAGCGGCGCCTGCAGCGCGATGCGGTGGCCGTCGTAGTCGAGCACGCCGACACCCATCGCGCGCGCCAGCGGGATGGTTTCCAGGATCGTGCGTTCGAGCGAGACGGTGTCGTGGATCATGCCCCAGTCTGCCGACTCGCGTGCATGCAGCGCAAGCTTCGGGCGATGACGCCACCGCCGAACGCCACTAACCTTCGCGCCATGAACACCATCGCACACGAGTCGGAGCCACTGCACGGGCGCAGCCTGGTGCTCACGCGACCGGCCGGGGAGAACCGCACCTTCGCCGCGGAACTGCGCCGTCGCGGCGCTGCGGTCGTGGCGCTGGCACCGTTTCGCGTGGTGGCGCGCAAGGACCCGGCGATCGCGCGCATTGCGCTGCGCGCCGCCGCCAACGCCGACGTGCTGGTCTTCGCCAGCACACTGGCGGTGCGCCATGCGTTCGCGCTGGTGCCGGACCTGCTCGCGCGCGGCGTCGTGATCGCGCAGGGACCGGCGACCCGCGACGCGCTGCGCGCGCATGGCGTCGAAGCGGACATGCCGGAGCAGGGATTCCGCAGCGAAGACGTGCTCTTGCACCCGCGGCTGGCGCAGGCACGCCGCGTCGTGCGCATCACCGGCGAGGGCGGGCGCGACTGGCTGGTGCGACGCCTGCGCGAACGCGGCGTCGATGCCGCCGACCTGCCGGTGTATGCGCGCGCGTCGTGCAGCGCACGCGCCTCGACCTTGCGCCGCATCGATGCGATGGCGCAACCGCAGCTGGTCGTCAGCAGCCGCGAGGCGTTGCTCGCGCTGCCGGCGCTGCTCGGCGAGGCGCGCTGGTTGCGGCTGGCGGCCAATCCGGTGTTCGTCAGCAGCGACCGCCTCGCCGCGCTCGCGCGCGGCATGCATTGCCGCGACGTCGTGGTCGCGGCGTCGGCGCGCCTGCTCGACCTCGCCGCCGCAATCGCGACGCGGCGCTGATAGCATGGCTACGCCCGCAGAAGCCGCCGCCATGACCGAGCCGAATCCCCAACGCCCCGCGCGCGCCGGACGCGGAGCCTTGATCCTCGCACTGTTGGCGATCGGACTGTCGCTGCTGGCACTGGTCGCGTTCTGGTACGGGCTGGCGGCGATCGACCGCGGCGCCCAGGAGCGCGAAACGCTGGAACGCAAGCTGCTGCTCGGCGAGGAAGACGCGGCCAACCTGCGCCGCGAACTGGCCGAGCTAACCCGACGCATCGACGACTCCGCCGCGCTCGATCGCAGCCTGCGCGAAGAGTTGCTTGGCGTCAGCGAACGCGCCGCGCTGCTCGAACAGGCGATCAAGCGCGTTTCGGAAAACCGCATGGACAGCGTCTCCGAGTTGCGCCTGAACCAGGCCGAGTGGTTGCTGTCGGCAGGCATCGAGCGGCTGCAGGTGTTCCATGACCTCGGTGCCGCGATCATGGCGCTGCGTCTGGCCGACGCCGAGCTGGCGCGACTCGGGGACGCGCGCTACGCCGGCGTGCGCCAGAGCCTGGCGCAGGAAATCGTCGCGCTCGAGGCGGTGCCGCAGCAGGCCCATGCCGACGCGCTGGTGCAGCTCGCCGAGCTGCGTGCGCGCCTGCCGCAGCTGCCGTTGCGCCATGCGTCTGCGGTCGCGGCCGCGGACGACAGCGCGAGCGGGCGCTTCGAGGCGTTGTTGCGCGGTCTGGTGCGCGTGCGCCGGGTGACGCCGCGCGAAGCCGGCCTGCTCGGCCCGCTCGGCGCGGAAACGCTGCGCGCGGTGATCGCGCTCGACCTGCTGCACGCCGAGGAGGCGTTGCGCCAGATGGATGCGCCGCGCTATCGCGCGCTGGTGACGCAGGCCGGCGAGTCGCTGGCCACCGGTTTCGACCTGGACGCGGCGTCGACCCGCGACGTTCGTGACCGCCTCGGGCAGCTGGCGGCCTACCAGCCGGTGCCGTGGCCGAAGCCGGGCGCCGCGCTCGAGCAACTGGTCAACCTGCGCCACACCCACGACGTCGCGGTCGGGGTCGAACAGTGACCTTGTACCGGCTGCTGCTGGTGCTGCTGCTGGCGGCGGTCGTCGGCGCCGGCGCGGTCTACGGCCTGCGTGGCGATACCGGTTACGTGCTGATCCAGCGCGGCGACCTCGCGATCGAGACCACCGTGGTCAACGCCGTGTTCCTGCTGCTGGCGGCGCTGGCGCTGCTCTACGTCGCGGTCTGGCTGCTGCGCTGGCCGTTGCGGCTGTGGCAGGCCGGCGCGCGGCGCGGCGCGCGCCGGCGCTTTCTCGACGGCATGATCGCGCTGGTCGCCGGTCGCCCGGGTCGTGCCGGACAGCAGCTGCTCAAGGCGACGCGCCTGCCCTCGCTGAAACTGCCGGCGCTGATCGCGGCGCACGCGGCGGCGCATGCGCGCGGCGACCGCACCGAGGAGGTGCGCCTGCTCGACCTGCTCACGCAAGCCGCCGAGACCCACGACCTGGCCACCGAACTGCGCGCCCGCAACGAGTTGCTCGACGGCCGCGCCGGCGCCGCGATCGAGATGATGGTGCCGCTGGCGCAGGCGTCGCGGCTGTCGCCGATGGGCGCACGCTGGCTGGTCGAAGCACTCGCCGCACGCAAGCGCGCGCGCGAGGCGCTCGCCTACCTGCCACGCATCCGCCAGAGCCAGCAGTTGCCGCCGGACGAGCTGGCGCGCTTCGTCAGCCGCATCCTGGTCACCGCGATCGAACAGACCAGCGATGCGATCAACCTGCATGCGCTGTGGGCCGACCTGAACCGCGACGAGAAGCGCCTGGCCGAAGTCGCGATTGCCTATGCGCGGCGTGCAGTGCAACTGAACCTGATCGCGCAGGCGGCGCAGGAGATCGAGGCGACGCTGAAGCACGGCTGGTCCGCGGCGCTGGTGCTGGCCTATGGCGCATTGCCGCCGGACGCCAAGGTGGCCCCGCGCCTCAAGCACGCCGAGGCCTGGCTGGAAGCGCACGCCAGCGATCCGGCGCTGCTGTTGACGCTCGGGCGCCTCAGTCGCCAGGAGCACCACTGGATCAAGGCCGAGGACTACCTGCGCCGTGCCGTCGCCTACGGTGCCGGCGCCGACGCCTGGGAAGAACTCGGCCGCTGCTACGCCGAACAGGGCGACACCGAGCGCACCGCCAAGGCGCTGGCGAACGCGCTGGCGGTGCAGCACGGTGAAGCTCCGGCCTCGCTGATGGCGCGACACAGCGCCGAAGACCTGCTGGCACCGCTGCCGGTGGCCGAGGAACGCGACGACATGGGCATTCCGCGCCTGCCGGGGGCGCGGCGCTGAGGTGATGGTCCGGATCGCGCGGTGGCCGGCGCTCCTGCAAACAGCCTCGAAGCCGTGTGCCGTTTGTAATTGGATGGACTCGCCCCTCGCCGAGGCGTCATTCGCGCCACGGTGGTATCCAATGAGGACCAACGACAGCGAGGGGCGGGCCCATGAAAGAGCGTACGGCAAAATTCGAGGTGTTGGCGATCGACCTGGCGAAGAA
>JACPFU010000031.1 GCA_016182785.1 Lysobacterales bacterium
CCGGCCAGGAGGTCATCGACGAACCGTTCTGATCCGATCCAGAGCTACACTCCGTACACGCCGAGGGCTCCCGCCCTCGGCTTCCTTCCCTGGTCAATTTTCAACGCGCAGAGATGGTCAATTTTGGGCGAGCGCCAACAAGCATGAGGCCAAACGGCAGCTCGACCAGCTTCTCCGCCCTCGACAATTAGCAGATCACCTTTGGTCGCTGTGCACCGGTCAGCCTCGTCGTCGTGAATTGGCATCTGCCGGACATCGTCCAGCTGGAAGAATCCCCAGTAGAGATTCGAAGTCGTTATGTAGTCTCGGAGTGGCCCACTATTCCGACCTTTGTCGAGCGTCTTGCCGGCGTTGTGACGCGCAATATCGCCGAAGTGAGCGCGAGCCCACCTCGCAGGCACGTCCCTTAGCACTTCTTCTTCGGAACCGCTGTTCTCCGATATCGATGAATTTTTGATGCCAAACGCGGCTCTATCCGCTTCAATTTTCTCAATGAGATCGTTTATCGAACCGTCGGTCTCGTGAGGCTCGGAGAGCTTTCCCTGCATTGCGAGGCGAAGAATCAAGCCACGCATCTTCCGCACCGCATCCGGCGCGTCCGCGAACTGCTCGAACTTCGCAAAGAACGTCTCCAATTTCATCCGCTGGCCCTGGCGCTTGCTGCGAGGGCGTGCCGGAGTTCCTGTTTCAGCTGCGCGCGGGTGGCGGCGATTCGAGCGAGGAGTTTTTGGTATTCGGGAAGTAGGTGGTCCACATCGCCGGGGCCGGGGTCTGGGTTGTGCGGGTTCCTGAGGTCGAGATTGAAGTTGCCGGCTTCGATCTGGTCGATGGAGACGC
Organism: Lysobacterales bacterium; assembly: GCA_016182785.1. GTDB lineage: Bacteria > Pseudomonadota > Gammaproteobacteria > Xanthomonadales > Ahniellaceae > JADKHK01. The sequence goes on from JACPFU010000031.1 coordinate 838, forward strand.
GCCAGGCGTACTCGTTCTCCACGCGCGCGGCAAAGCCGTCACTCTCATCGCCCCACCAAGCGCGCTCGGCCTCGAACTCCTCGGTGCGAATCGGTTTGCCTTTGTTGTAGCTCTTGGCACCGGGCGGATACGGGTGCTCGTAGTACCAAATTTCCTTCGTTGGCGCGCCCTTGGTGAAGAAGAGGAGGTTGGTGCGGATGCCGGTGTAAGGATTGAACACGCCATTGGGTAGACGGACGATGGTGTGAAGGTTGCACTCGGTGAGAAGGGCTTCCTTGATGCGCGTCTTCACGCCTTCGCCGAAGAGTGTGCCGTCGGGCAGCACGAGGCCGGCGCGGCCGCCGGGTTTGAGCAGCTTCATGAGCAGAACGAGGAACAGGTCGGCGGTCTCACGGGTGCGGAACTCGGCGGGGAAGTTGGCCTCGATGCCGTCCTCCTCCATGCCGCCGAAGGGAGGATTGGTGATGATGACGTCCACGCGTTCCTTCGGGCCCCAGTCGCGCAATGGACGGGCGAGGGTGTTGTCGTGGCGGACGTTGGAGGGGACGTCGATGCCGTGCAGGAGGAGATTGGTCATGCACAAGACGTGCGGGAGGTGCTTCTTCTCGATCCCGGCGAAGCATTCCTGGATGATGCGTTCGTCGGCGTCGGTCTTCGCCTGCTTGCGCAGATGCTCGATAGCGCAGACTAGAAAGCCGCCGGTACCGCAGGCGGGGTCGAGCACAGTTTCGCCGAGGCGGGGGTTCACCTGCTCGACGATGAACTGGGTGACGGCGCGCGGTGTATAGAACTCGCCGGCATTGCCTGCGGACTGGAGGTCCTTGAGCAGCTTTTCGTAGATGTCGCCGAACATGTGGCGGTCATCGGAGACGTTGAAGTCGATACCGTTGATCTTGTTGATGACCTGGCGCATCAACGTGCCGTTCTTCATGTAGTTGTTGGCATCCTCGAACGCGGAGCGGATGAGACCAGACACGCGATCTCCGCCGACGGTCAGGTTCTTCAGCTTGGGTAGGAGGGTGATGTTGACGAAGTCGAGGAGCTTGTCGCCCGTCATGCCCTCTTCGTCCACCGCCCAGTCCGACCAGCGCAGGTGCTGCGGTAACGGCGACCTGTAATTGTCGCGCAGGAGTTCGAGTTCCTTTTCGCGGTCATCGAAGATCTTGAGAAAGAACATCCAGCCGAGTTGCTCGAGGCGCTGCGCGTCGCCATAGGTGCCGGCGTCCTTGCGCATGATGTCCTGGATGGTTTTGACGAGATTGGAAACGTTGGGCATGGATCAGGCAGCTTTTTGGTAAAGGGCGGATTCGAGTTCGCGGATCGCAGCAAGATAGGCGCGCTTGCCGCCGAAGAGATTGACGATCTCCGTCGGTGTGCCGAGGGAGGGAAGCGGAGTGACTTTGAGAATGTCCATCGACTCCACGCTGGCGATGCCGCTGTCGGCGTATTTCTGGAGCAGGGCATCGATGACGGACCGGGCCTTTTCGCTGTACTTGCCGAAGAGGTCGCGCTTCTTAACCTTCTCGGCGCGCTCCTTGCGGGTGAGCGGTGGCGCATCGAAGGCCACATGGCAGACGAGGTCAAAGGCGTCGTAGTCGCGCCCCACCTGCTCGGCGAGTTCGTCTAGGAAAACACCCTTGACGGCGAGTTCTTCCAGCACGGCCTGCTTCTTCTCCGCATCGTTCCAGACGGTGAGAAAGGCGTCGAGGGTGGCGTAAGCAGTGCGGACGGTCTTGCGCGTGTAGTCGGTCAGCGACTCGGTGATGAGGCGGCCGTTCTCATCCAGATACTGCACACGCTCTACGGAGACGGTGACGGGCACGTTATTGACCACGTAGCGCCGGGGCGGTTCCGGCCCTTGGCCGCCGGGGCCAGGACCGGGAGGAAGGGGTGGATCAGGTTGCTCGCCACCAGGTGGCGGTTCGACGGGCGGCACCGGAGGATCGTCCGGGCCAGGCTCGTAGATCTGCACGGGATCGCCGTCAAAGGTCGGATCGGCGAACAGTGCCGTCGCCCCTCGAAAATCCATGATGGTGAAGAACAGCTTGCCGTAGTCCTCGTTGATTCGCGTGCCGCGCCCGATGATCTGCTTGAACTCGGTCATTGAGCCGATGCGTTTGTCGAGAACGATGAGCTGGCAGGTCTGCGCGTCCACGCCTGTGCTCATGAGCCGTGAGGTGCAGGCGACGACGGGATAGGTGGCCTCCGGATCGATGAAGTTGTCGAGCTGGGCCTTGCCCTCATCGTCATCGCCGGTGATGCGCATGACGTACTTGCTGTTGGCGGCGGCAAGGTCGGGATTGGCATTGACTATGGCCTGCCGCATGCGGTCGGCATGGTCGGTGGTTTCGCAGAAGATGATGGTCTTGGCGAAGCGATTGGTGGCGCGGAGAAACTCGGTGACTTTGGTGGCGACAAGTTCTGTGCGCTTTTCGAGGATGAGGTTCCGGTCGAAGTCGCGCAGGTTGTATTCGCGGTCCTCGATGAGGTTGCCGTATTTGTCCACCTGACCGAGTTCGGGCCGCCAACCGAGGATGTCCTTGTCGAGGCCGATGCGGACGACCTTGTAGGGAGCGAGGAATCCGTCGGCGATGCCTTGGCGCAGCGAGTAGGTGTAGATCGGCTCGCCGAAGTATTCGATGTTGGAGACGTCCTTGGTTTCCTTGGGCGTGGCAGTGAGGCCGATTTGCGTGGCGGACGAGAAGTATTCGAGCACCTGCCGCCAAGTGGCATCGTCGGCGGCGCTGCCGCGATGGCATTCATCGACGACCACGAGATCGAAGAAGTCGGACGAGAATTGCTTGTAGATGTTCTTGTCCTCTTCCGTGCCGGTGACGGCTTGGTAGAGGCAAAGGTAGATTTCAAACGCCTTGTCCACCGTGCGATTGACGATCTTCGTCATTGCCGCGCCGAAGGGCTTGAAGTCGTTGGTCTTGGTCTGGTCGGCGAGGATGTTCCGATCCACCAAGAAGAGGATGCGTTTCTTCGATCCTGACTTCCACAGCCGCCAGATGATCTGGAAGGCCGTGTAGGTCTTGCCTGTGCCGGTGGCCATGACGAGCAGGATGCGATTCTCTCCGCGGGCGATGGCTTCGACGGTGCGATTGATCGCGATGAGCTGGTAGTACCGCGGCGATTTGCGTGAACCGTCGTCGTAGTAGTCCTGCGTGGTGACGGTGATCTGCGGCGGTGTCAGCCCCTTCGCGGCGCAGAGGCGTGACCACAGGTCCTCGGGCGATGGAAACTGATTGAGGGGGATTTCTCGGGTCACGGTGCCGCTGGTGGCGGTGCGGTCGTGCTCCAGAAAGGCGTCGCCGTTGCAACTGTAGGCAAACGGGACATCCAGAATCTCCGCATATTCGAGTGCTTGCTGCATGCCGGCGCCGACGGAGTGATTGTTATCCTTGGCCTCGATCACGGCGATGGGTAAGTTGGGTTTGTAGTAGAGCAGGTAGTCCGCCTTCTTCGCCTCTCCGCGCTGGACCGTTTTCCCGCGAACAATGACGCGACCCTTGGTGAAATAGGCCTCCTCGCGGATTTGAGTCATCAGGTTCCAGCCGGCTCCATCCGGGCCGCAGAGTGCCGGGGTGATGAACTTGGACCGAATGTCCGTTTCAGAGAGAGTCTTCTTGTTCATCCGCGGCTCGATTCGTCAATGCTCAACAGCACAACTCAAGTTTGCCTGATTACTCCCTTCTGCGGGTTCTCCGAGATGTCGAAAGCCAGCCTGTGCATTCTGCCCGTCAATGCCTTTCAACGCGCCGCCGCGCGACCGTGCGTGCAAAAGAAGATACAGGTGACATGCGGGTCATGCGGCTCTGGCCGCGGCCCTACAAAAGTCTCGCCCCCAACGGCACCGCCCGATCCGGCACGCACAGCGCGACTTCGCCCGCTTCATTGTGGAAGCCCGTGATCAGACATTCCGACATCAGTGGGCCGATTTGTTTGCTCGGGAAGTTCACGACGCCGACGACGAGCCGGCCGATGAGTTCATCTGGCGTGTACAACGCCGTGATCTGCGCGCTCGAGTTGCGTACGCCGATCTCGGGGCCGAAGTCGACGGTGAGGATGTAGGCGGGCTTGCGCGCTTCGGGAAACGGCTGCGCGTCGAGCACGCGGCCGACGCGGAGTTCGACCTTGGTGAAGTCGTCCCAGCTGATGGTCTGCATGGTGGGGTCAGGCGCGAGATGATGGTAGTCGCGCCGATTCTCGCATGGCTTCCGCGAACGCATTGCCTGCGTCATTCGTCTACAGGTGGAGCGGGCCCTGAAACGATCGGCGCGGCGCCAGACTTCACTGGCCATGCACCGCGCCGTCGAGCTGCGCGCGAATCGCGCGCAGCGCGAGGTCGATCTCGGCTTCGGTGTTGAAGACGTGCGGGGAGAGGCGGATGCCGTTGAAGAACGGCGCTTCGATGCGTTTGACCATCAGGCCGTGCTGGTCGCGCAGCACGGACTGGAAGGACTTCGCCGCGATCGACGCGGGGAGCATGGCGGCGACCAGCGCGGTCGCGCCCGGTCCGGCGGGTGGGCTGACGACGCGGAGCTGCGGCAGCTGCGCCAGTCCGGTGTGCAGGCGCTCGCGCAGTTCGCGGATGCGGCGTTCGACGTAGTCGATGCCGCGCGCGTTCATGGCGTCGACGGCGGCGCCGAGGCCGATGACGAGCGGCAGTGCGCCGATGCCGGTCGCATTGGTGACGAAGCGCGGCCCGTCCTCGCGTTGCACCGGCGCGATCTCGCTCGCTGCTTCGCGGCGGATGTAGAGCAGGCCGGTGCCCTTCGGGCCCATCAGCCACTTGTGCCCGCTGGCGGCATAGGCGTCGCAGCCCAGTGCGCGCACATCGACCGCGAACTGTCCGAGCGCCTGCGCGCCGTCGACCACCGAGAGCACGCCGCTGCGGCGCGCCAGCGCGCAGATTTCGGCGATCGGCAGGCGCAGCCCGTTCGCCGAGAACACATGGCTGATGCTGAGCACGCGCGTGCGCCGGCGGAGTCCGTCGGCGATGCGCGCGAGGATGCGCTGCGGGTCGTGCTCGCCGGGCGCGATCGAGATGACATCGATCGCCAGGTTGTGGCGACGCGCCACGTAGGCCCAGCCGTTGTGGCCGCCTTCGTGTTCCTGCTCGCTGGTCAGGATGCGATCGCCACGTCTGAAGCGGATGCTCTGTGCGACCGTGTTCATCGCATCGGTGGTGCCACGCGTGATCTGCAGCTCGTCGGCGTCGCAGCCGATGAAGCGCGCCAGCCGCTCGCGTGCTTGATCGGTGGCGAGATGCACGTCGCCATCACCATAGGCCATCCGCACCGGATTCGATTCGAGCAACTGCCAGGCTGCGAGCGTGCGCTCGAGCACGACGCGCGGCGTCGGTCCGAGCGCCGCGGTGTTGAGATAGGTCAGGCCCGGTGTGATCAGGAACTCAGGGTCTGCGCCATGCGCGGCGTCGGCAGCCCATGCCGACCAGGGCGCGCCGGCGGCGACGACGCCCGCGGACGAAGCGGCGCCGAGTGCGCCGATGAGACGCCGACGCAGCGGTGATTCCGGTGACGCCATCGGACCTCCTCGCGCGGGCGAGCGCCGCGCATCGCGTCGCCGCCCCTGGATCGTGGTCGATGATAGTCGCAACTGACCTCACCGCTGACGTAACGGCGCGCCGGGATCACGGGATCCGTTGCAGCACCAGTCGGAGCACGCGATCCGTGGATGGCGACACCAGCCGGTCGCCCAGCCGGAACTGCACGTCGTCTGGGCGTTGCTCGACCCAAAGGGTGTCGCCGTTGAGCCGATAGCGGTAACGCTCGCTCGCGCCACCCATGAAGTTCGGGCTCCTGGCGACGATCGGCCAAACGGTCAGGGTCGAGTCGGAAACGACGTACGTGCCGGCGTTGAAGAGCACCGAGTCGAAGGCGGCGATACGTTCGGCGTCGGTGGGAGTCTCGGCAACGAACAGCGCCCGAGGGCTGGTGGTCGTGACTCTGCTCCAGCTGTAGTACTCGCCACTGAAAAGCACGAGACTGGGTTGTGGCTGGTCATGTTTCGTCGCGCCGCTGCCCTCCACCTCGACGGCGACAACCCGCCACGCGCCGTCGAGTGCCGTCCGATCGGACTTCGGAAGTCCGCAGCAAGCGGTCAGCGCGAAGGCGCTGATCAGAACTGCAGAGAGTGGTCGATGCTGCAGGCGCATGGCGGTGCCTCCCCGAGAAGTCGTGCAAACGCACCGTGGACGACGTGGCGTCGTCGCCGCGCGACGGTGGTTCGATGATGCGCCTAATCGCCGACTGATGGGGGACTCCTGCGGGGACGGCATGAGGCCTTTTCGGCCGCTTCGCTTGAAAGACGAGTCGAACTTCGACGAAGCTGGTCGGGTTCGCCGAGTTCGCGGCGTCGATTGTGTTAGGCGCGTGCGCGATGCGTGCGCCGAGGTGCAAACCGGGAGGAAGGGCAGAATGAACATTCTGTTGTGGGTGCTGCAGTCCCTTGCCGCGTTGCTGTACGGTGCGTCCGGCGTGATGAAGGTGTTCATGTTCGACCAGATCAGTGGCGACGTGCCGTCGTTCGGTGCCTTGCCGCGCGAGGCGTGGATGGTGCTTGGCCTCCTCGAACTCGTGTGCACGCTTGGACTGATCCTGCCTTCCGCACTGCGTTGGCAGCCGTCGCTCACGGTGGTGGCCGCCTCGGCTCTGGCGCTCGAGAGCCTGGTGTTCATCGCGGTGCATGTGCAGTACCGGGAGACCGGAACAATCATTTTCAGCGCCGTGCTCGGTCTGCTGATGGCATTCATTGCCTATGGCCGCGCCGTGCTGTATCCGATCTCCTGACCATTGGCCGGCCGCAGGCCCCACGACAAGGAACGAATCCATGACCCAGACCTCACTCTCCGACTGGCAGGCCAAGGCCGCCGCGCTGCGCGTTCCGCATCAGGCATTCGTCGATGGCAAGCATGTCGATGCGCTCAGCGGCGCGACCTTCGATGCGTTGAGTCCGATCGATGGTGCCGTGCTGGCCAAGGTGGCGCGCTGTGATGCGGCCGATGTCGAGCGCGCGGTGCAGGTGGCGCGGCGCGCGTTCGAGTCCGGGCGCTGGTCGGAGAGCAAGCCGACGCATCGCAAGAAGGTGCTGGTCAAATTCGCGCAGCTGATCCATGACCATCGCGAGGAGCTCGCCCTGCTCGAGTCGCTGGACATGGGCAAGCCGGTGATGGATGCGCTCAACGTCGACGTTGCCGCCAGCGTGCGCTGCATGAGCTGGACCGGCGAGGCGATCGACAAGGTCTATGGCGAGATCGCCGCGACCGGCATCGACGAGCTGGGGCTGGTCACGCGCGAGCCGCTGGGCGTGATCGGTGCGATCGTGCCGTGGAATTTCCCGATGCTGATGGCGTGCTGGAAGATCGCGCCGGCGCTCGCGACCGGCAACTCGGTGATCCTGAAGCCGAGCGAGAAGTCGCCGCTGACCGCGCTGCGCCTGGCCGAACTGGCGATCGAGGCCGGCATCCCGGCCGGCGTGCTGAATGTGTTGCCCGGCTACGGCAAGGAAGCAGGCGAGGCGATCGCGCTGCACATGGACGTCGACGGCCTGGTGTTCACCGGCTCGACCGCGGTTGGACGCCACCTGCTGACCTGCGCCGGGCGCTCGAACCTGAAACGCGCCTACATGGAATGCGGCGGCAAGAGCCCGAACCTGGTGTTCGCCGATGCACCCGACCTCAAGCGCGCCGCCGAGGCCGCAGCCAGCGGCATCTTCTTCAACCAGGGCGAGGTGTGCACGGCGGCATCGCGCTTGCTGGTCGAGCGTTCGATCAAGGACGAGTTCGTGGCGATGGTGGTCGAGGCCGGTCGCAGCTACCAGCCGCGGCATCCGCTCGATCCCAAGGCGCCGATCGGCGCCATGGTCGACGAGGACCAGACCACGCGCGTGATGTCCTACATCGCGAAGGGCCAGGCCGAAGGCGCGAGGCTGATGCTGGGTGGGAGCCGCGTGCATCCGGTCGCCGGCGGCTGCTACATCGAGCCGACCATCTTCGACGAGGTCGCGCACGAACACACCATCTCGCGCGAGGAGATCTTCGGACCGGTGCTGAGCGTGATCGCGTTCGACGACGAGGCGCAGGCCCTGCGGTTTGCCAACGACAGCGACTACGGCCTCGCCGCCGGCGTGTGGACCCGCGACATCAGCAGGGCGCACCGGGTTGCGCGCAAGTTGCGCGCGGGCAGCGTCTGGGTCAACTACTGGGACGGCGGCGACATGACCGCGCCGTTCGGTGGTTACAAGCAGTCCGGCAACGGCCGCGACAAGTCGCTGCACGCATTCGAGAAGTACACCGAGGTCAAGGCGACGTGGATCAACCTGGAGGCATGATCTGCCGGTTGTGGCACGTTTGTGCTACGTTGGGCTCACGGGAGACTGGACATGGCTACTGCAACCACCACCATTCGCATTCCTGAAAAGATGAAGGCGCGGGTCGCCAAGCTCGCGAAGAAGTCCGGCACGACGGCGCACGCGTTCATCCTGGAGGCGATCACCCAAAAGACCGAGATGGCCGAGCGCTACGCGGCGTTCGCGAAAGAAGCCGACGATCGTTACGCCGAGTTCCTGGAGACCGGCATGGCGGTCGGTTCGGACGACATGAAAGCGTATGCACGGGCTCGCGCAGCCGGCAAACCGGCGGCCCGGCCTGTGGCCCGCAAGGTGGATTGAATGCTTCGCATCGAGTATTCGGCCCAGGTCGCCGACGACATCGATCGCATCGTCGAGCATCTGGTCGTGCACAAAGTGCCCGACCCATTGCGGCGCATCGACGAGATCCTGCTGGCGATCGACGTGCTGGCCGTCAATCCGTGCATCGGACGCCCGCTTCCGGGTGGGCGACGCGAACTGGTAATTGGCCGCGACCATCGAGGCTATTTGGCGCGGTATCGATACATCGAGATGCGGGACCTGGTTTTCGTGGAGGCGATCCGCAGCCAACGCGAAGCCGGTTACGTCGACTCGTCGTCCGCGAACAGGTGACGGAAGTAGCGCTCCGGCGCGTTCAGGAAATCGCGGGTCAGGCGCACGTGTTCGCTCTGGCGCGCATCGATCTCGCGGATGCCCTGCTCATCGACCTTGAGCACGGTGGCGCCTGGGTAGCAGAGCAGGATCGGTGAATGCGTCGCGATGATGAATTGCGCGCAGCGCGAGCGATCCATCTGGTGCAGCAGGGCAAGGAAGGTGAGCTGGCGCTCCGGTGACAGCGCGGCCTCGGGCTCGTCGAGCAGGTAGACACCATCTTCGAAGCGCCCCTCGAACAGCGCGAGAAACGCCTCGCCATGCGAGCGCGCATGCAGCGACTTGTGTTCGTACTGCGAGAAGGTCGCGCCCACTGACTCCATGTAGTCGATCCACTGGTGGAAGGTCTCGGCGCGCAGGAAGAACCCATCGCTGACGCGTTGCCGCCAGGCCAGATGCAGCGCGCGACCGAGCGCCTGGCCGTCGGCATCCTCGCCGAACGACTGGTCACGATCACCGCCGCGGGCATTGAAGCCGCAGGCCCAGGCGAGCGCTTCGAGCAAGGTCGACTTGCCGGCGCCGTTCTCGCCGACCAGCATCGTCACCGGCGTCTTCAGCCGCAGCGGCAGGCCGCGCACGATCGCCGGCACGTTGAACGGATGGCGCTCCGGATCGGTGATGCGATCCTGGTGCAGGCCGACGTGGACCAGAAACGGACTGCCGCTGATGCCGGTATGAACCTTGTGCTTGCCCATGCCGGATTATCGCGGCGTTGCGGCTTCGCGCACAGCGTTCGACAATGCCGACGATCAAACAGGACGATACGAATGCAGCGATTCCGCCCGGCGTGGTTCCTCCTCGTTGCACTCGCGCCGGTTCTCGGTGGTTGCTCCCGTCATTCCGGCGACGAGCCGGAGTTTCCGGCGCTGATCAGCGACAAGGTTTGTCCGGACCTGTCGGGCTCGTTCGCGATGCAGCCCGATCCCGGCAGCCAGGGTGGCTGGAGTAACACCTCCTACACGCACTCGCTGCAGGCGCCGGCGACGGTGGTGTCCCTGTTCGACTCGGGTGGGTACTCGATGACGACGGTGTTCCATCGCGATCCGGCGGAGTTCGCGGCCGCGGTCGAGCGCTTCCGCAGCGAGCGCCCCGCGGAGCACGCGCGCTGGCGGCAGCAGGCCCTGTCGATGTTCGATCCGATGCGCGGCGCGCTGAAGGTGCGCCGGGAACTGCCGTTCGAAGCGTTGACCCGCCTCGGCCCGGTGCCGGAATGGGGTGCGGTCGGATCGAAGGGTCATTGTCGCGATGGCTGGTGGGTCGAGGACGGCGACTACGACACCGAGACCGCGATGACCCGCGATGTGCGCGGCGGATTGCTGGTCCGCTTCGACAAGACCGAGCGCAAGATGATCAGCCTGTGGGCCGAGACCGGTGCCGGCATTCCCTACGCCATCCACACGCATTCGCGCTGGTCACGCTTCGCTCCCGCGCAGGTGCCGCCGTTCTGGATGCCGACCGCGGACAAGCTGCCGCCAAGCGCTGCGGCCGTCGCCAGCGAGGACCCGGACGGTTGGCTGCAACGCGGCGAAGACGCGCGCGTGACCACGCTGCGCTCGCGCGCCCGCAACCTGATGGGCGCGGACTCGATGCTGCTGAACTTCAAGCTGGACGGTGACCACGTGCTGTTCACCGGAACCCTGCCGGAACGCGCCGCGCTCGATCGCCTCGTCGCCGCACTCGGCCAGGAAACCGGCGTGGCGCGCGTGCAGCTCGAATCGACCATGGACATGAGCTTCGGCCGCGTGCGCTTCGTGATCTACCTGTACTGGAAGCGCTGAGGCTGCGCGTGCCGCTCACTGCGCGATCGCGGGTCGCAGCAGGGTCGGCGCTTGTTCGAATCCGTCGGCGAGGATGCCCTCGGGCACGACCGGATCGGTGTCGCTGGCCGAGTCGTTGCCGGCATTCGGGTCGGAGCCGTCGTTGTTGGTGACGGTCGCCGTGTTCGTGATGAATGCGGGCGGCGCGCCGGCCGGAGTCGCGATCAGCGTGTACTGGAGCAGGGCGCCGCTCGGCAGCGTGCCGGTGGTCTGGTCGATGTCCGGACCGCCACTTGCGCTCGGGCAGAGTGCGGGTGGCGACGAGCTGCAAGTCCAGGCGGCGTTGGTCAGTTCGGTGTTCGGGACATCGTCCACGACGCGCACGCTGCCGACCGCGTCCGGCCCTGCATTCAGCACCTGGATCGTGTAGATGGTGTCGCGCCCGGGCAGCAGCCCGCTCTCGAAGTTGGTCTTGCTGACCTGGAGGTCGGCTGCCGCTCCGGTGCCTTGAACCGCGAAGTTGAACGACGATTCATCGATGTCATTGCTCGCGATGTTGATTTCGGCCGAGCGCAGGCCGGTCGTGGCCGGGTCGAAGCTCACGGTGAAGGTCGTGCTGCCGGACGGTGTCACCGTCGCCGGCAGGGTAATGCCGCCGATGCCGAAGTCCGCCGCATGCACGCCGGTGGTGACGATGCTGCCAGCACCGAGCGTGAGGTTCGCGTTGCCGGCATTCGCGATGGTGAAGGTACGGACCAGGCTCGCGCCGACGGGCGCGACGGCACCAAAGTCGGTGTGGTCGGTGGTGCTGGGCGTGGCGTCGCCATCGACGATGTTCACGCCATTGCCGCTGACGGCGATGTCGGGGGTTCCGGTGCCGGTGCCCTGGATGCTGAAATCGAACGGGCTCTCATCGGCGTCGTTGCTGATGAAACTGACGCTGGTACCGCGCAGCCCGAGTGCGCTCGGATCGAAGGTGATCTGGAACGTCGTGCTGCCACCGGCCGCCACGGGGCCATTGGGGGCAAGGGTCAGGCTGAAGTCCGACGCCTGCCCGCCGACCAGCGAAACGGTGCCGAGCGTCAACGGCGCGCCGCCGCTGTTGCCGATCGTGAACGTGCGCACGATGCTGCCGCTCGCGACGTCGCTGCTGCCGAAGTCGGTGTGGTCGCTCGCGCTCGGCGTGACGTCGCCATCGGCGATGTTCACGCTGTTGCCGCTGACCGCGATCTCGGGCGCGATGCCGGTGCCCTGGATGCTGAAGTCGAACGGATTCTCATCCGTGTCGTTGGTTGCGAAGCTCAGCGTCGCGCTGCGCACGCCGGTGGCACTGGGATTGAAGGTGACCTGGAACGTCGTGCTGCCGGCAAGGCCGACCGGCGACGCCGGCTGCAGCGTCACGCTGAAGTCGGCGGCGTGCGTGCCGCCGACGCCGACGCTGCCGAGCGTCAGCGCCGCGCTGCCCGAGTTCGCGATGGTGTAGGTGCGCACCACGGTCCCGCTGGTGGTATCGACGTTGCCGAAGTCGGTGTGGTCGGCCAGGCTCGGGGTCGCATCGCCGTCGGCGATGCTCGTCGCATTGCCGCTCACCGCGACCTCGGGCGAAGCACCGGCGCCGAAGACGCAGGCATAGGGTGTGGTGTCGTTCGCATCCCAATTGGTCGGGTCATTGATGGCGGTCAGGAACGCCGTCTTGGTGCCCAGCGCGGTCGAACCGCTGTACTTGTAGTTGTCCACGCCGGTGAGGCCGTCGACGGCAAAACTGCCGAGCCCGAGCGCGGTCGCGGTCGAGCCGTTGCTGCCGGTGTAGACGACCAGCCCGCCCGGAGCGTTGGACTCGCTGGTGCCACCGGTTTGTCCGGCTTGCGGCAAGGTGCCGACCTGCCAACCGTTCGCGATGGTGATCGTCGGTGCATTGCTGTAGGGGGATTGATTGAATCCGGAGACCATCGTGACCGCGCCGGCCGGATTGCCTCCGGCAGTCTGGTAGACGAGCAGCTGATCGCCGGCGCTGCCGAAGCTGAGCCCGGTGTTGGCCTGTCCGTTCGCGAACCGGTCGACCATGGTCAGCGTGCCTTGCGCCGGCGTTGCAAGCACCGCGCTGCCGCTGGCGGTCTGGTCGATCCCGATCACCGTCCCGAACGCGATGCCGGCCGCGGCGACATCGAACTGGATCTGTCGCTGCAGGAACGGCACCGAACTTTCGCCGATCAGCGTGCCCGTGCTCGTGCTCCAGCCATTGTCGGCGAGGAAGATGCGGGTGTTTCCCGGAATCGGCGCGAGCGCGATCAGCGCAAAGTCGTCGTCGCCGTCGGAGTTCCAGCAGATGGTGACCAGATCGCCAGTGCTGAGCTGGGCCTGCGCCGGACTGGCGCTGATCAACCCGACCCAGGCCAGGACCCACGCCAGCGCACGCAAGCAATCGGATCGAGCAGTGCGATGGTCCATGGCGTGTTCCCCGGGCGGCAGTGCGAAGCATGGAAGTGCTGGCAACGATGCCGCCTTGCACAAGCGCAAACGGGATCGCAGCGACCGTCCCTGGTGCCCGACGACTGTACTCGCGCGTTTATGGAGGTTTGGTCGCGATGCGCGCGGGGTTGGCTGGGCAACGCGCTCGCCTTCGCAGCCGCGCCACGTCCATGAGGCGCGCACTGCGTGGATGGGTGTTTCGACTACTCGAAGCCGTCTACGAAAACCGCATCGACCGCGTTCATGGTGAAGGTGTAGTCGAAGGTCACCGGCGCGAGCCCGATGCGCGACGCCACGCAGCGGACCGTGCCGGTCTGCGGCTGGCCGGTGGCGAGCATCGACACCTGCACCGGTGCCACGCTGCCGCCGGAGACCAGCGTCTGGCTGGCATTCGCGGTCACGCTGACCGAGCCGTTCAGCACGCTGCACTGGAGCTCGGCCTCGCCGCCGGCTTCGCCACCCTGCAGCGCGAAGGTGATGGCGTGCGTCGCGTTCTGCCCGACCGGCGCATCGAGCAAGGTGGTGCTGCCCGCGAGCGGCGACACGGCCTGGACCAGCGGGCCGATCCGGCTCGCGTTCGGCACGAAGAAGTTGTACTGGAAGCTGTAGACGTTGCCGTTGGTGTTCGCGGTGCAGACCACGCCGAGGTTGTAGCCGAGTGGCACGTAGGTCATGGTCACCACCACCGGCGCGACGGGTTCGCCCACGGCGATGGTCTGGTTGGCCGATGCCGACAGCACCGCGGCAGCGTTGTCGTCGGTGCAGACCAGCGAGGTCGTGCCCGCGCCGGTGCCGCCGGTGGCGGCGAAGGTGAGGGTTGCGGTGACGGTCGTGTTGGTCAGTCCGTCCGGCATGAACTGGCCGGTGCCGGGCGTGGGCGAGACCGCCGAGATCGTCGGGCCGATGTGCGGAATGGCCTCGGCCTCGATCGCGCCACGGTCGACCACGCTGTTGACGATGCGGGCGTCGCCTTGGAAGTCGGTGCTGGCCAGGCCACCGGTCGGGCTGTTGGTGCCGGAGTCGCGCAATGGCGAGACCGCGTCCGGCACGATGATCGAGCCCACTTGGGTCCATTGCGCGTCGCCGGTGGTCGTGCCCACGTCCGAATTGACGCCGCCGGTGAACAGGCGGGTACCGAAATGGTTGTAGCGCAGCGTCAGGCTGGTGCCGAGCGCGGAGTAGGCCTGGTAGGACGGGGACGTGCTCGAGGTGTTGTCGGCGACGGCGTTGTTCGCGAGCGTCACCACGCCGAGCGCACCCAGCCCGGCCGCCGCACTGCCAGCGCTGTTGTCGAAGATCGAGGAGTTGGACAGGACCGCGTAGGCGGTGTCGTAGGCCGAGACCGCCACCGGAAGGCCGTTGGTGGCGTTGTTTCCGTACACGATCAGATTGCGTGCCTTGGCATAGCCGCTGCCCGAGTGGGTGACCTTGACCACGCTGGCGGAACTGCCGGTGGCAGTGCTCGCAATCACCAGCACGTTTTCGATCAGCAGCGAGGATCCGAGCTGGCCGGTCACGTACCAGTTGAATGCAACGCCGACGGCCTGGTTGGACGAGCTGGCGCGCGTGATCGTCAGGTTGCGCACGACCACGTCGCCGCTGAAGGCGATGCTGTTGGTGATGGTGAAGTCCAGTGCTCGCCCGGCATTTTGCGCGTCGAGGGCGGTCTGGGTGGGGTCGAGCGAGACCTGGCTGGCGCAGTTGTTGCCCGCGCTCCAGCCGCCCGAAAGGGTCAGGCTGGAGCCCTCATCGCTGGCCTGGACCGGGTAGCCCCAACGTGGATTGCCCGCCGGATTGCTGGTGCCGGTCAGCGTGCCGGTCGGAATCCGGATCTCGTCGTTCTGGCCGTTGCTGGCTGCGGTGTTGAGCGCGTTCGCCAACTGCGTGCCGGTGGTCACGCAGAAGGTGGTCGCCTGCGCGGACGAGGCGGCGAGCGCGAGCGCGGCCAAGGCGGCGCGGGCGAGGCGGGAATGGGAGCGAAACATCGTATTCATCGGCGTGGCTTCGGTGGGGTGTCTACAGGTGGATACGGAACCGCGGGGTGGAACCCGCCAGGTCCATGCGAAACAGCACCGGGGACCTGTGGTCGGATGGCCGGCGCGGGCGGTACTCGCTTGCTTCGGTCGCGCTGATGTGCGACCAAGCGAGGGATACGCGGTCTCGTGGACGATCCGGACATCCATCTTCGACGTCGCCCCGTCGACAACGCGGAGATGCGGATGAATCGGCTCGGTCGGCGGTCGGAGTTCAAGGCCAGGAGCAAGGCGACATGTTGAGCAGAGGAACAGCGTTGTTGTGGGGGTGGCTGGGGTTGGTCACCGCGGGCGCACTCGCCGCGGACGCGTGCCCCGAGGGCGAGCGCTGTCGCGACGATCGCCTCGCGAAGGCGCTGGCCGACCGGCTCAGTCGGTCCGAGCGGGTCTTCGTTGCAGCGGCCCAAGGGCATACCACCCGCGCCTATGCGGTGGCCGCGAATGAGCTGGTCTGGGATCGAGTCCGCACGCTGCCCGAGGCCAGCGCAGCCTTGCGCGGGATTGCCGCGCAGCAGCTGATCGACGCGTATCTGCTCGTCGGATTTTCGGAGCAAGCGCTGGCGCTGTACCGGTCACTCGATCCGGAATTGCAGCAGCGGGTGACGACGGGGTCGATCGTATTCGGCAGTAGCAGTGAGGATTGGCGGGACTTCGATGTGGAAGCGAGCCCGCAGCTGACCGCTGCCGGTCTTGCGCTGGCATGCGCCGAGGCCGGGCAACCCGAGTGCGCCAAGACCTTGCTGCAGCGCGCCGCACTTCCGGTGCGAAGCGGGTCGAAGCAGAGCTACGCGGGCCACACGCCGGCGCCATCCCGAGTCGCGGCCGCGTGCCTGCGCTCGCTGATCGAGGCCGGTGCCTCGTTCGATGCGTTTGCCTGGCGCTTTGGCATCGACGCAGCGGGAGAGCCGGGCTTGGGGTGCGTGGGTGCGGTGCCGTCGCGCGCCTACGACCGGCGCGTCGCGGAGCTGCTCGCCCAGTCGGGCTTGCCTGAGTCATGGCGAGTGGGGGTCGAGCCCAACGATCAGCCGGGCACGATCAACTCGGAACAGGAGCGATTGGACGCGGCGCTCGCGAAGTTGCCGCAGGCGCACGCGCGGGTCGCACAATTGCGACGCGAGCTGGCCGAGATCGACCGTAGCGACGAGCGCTGGATCGAACTCGGCAAGCGACTGGAGCAGCGAGAACGCAGCAGCACGCCCGTTGCGTCAACCGCGACCCGGAGCGAGCGTGATGCCGCGCTGGTCAAGACACTGCTCGACCGGCTGACGAGCGAGGTGATCAATCCCTACCAGATCGTGCCCGCTGGACCGGGAGAGCGCGGCGACCGTAGCGCGAAACGGCGGGCGGCGGCTGATCCCAACTGTGGCAAGGCCGAGCTGCGCTGCATCGATCTCGACGAGGTGCACTGGTCGCTCGAGGTCTCGACCGACTACGACCCGACCGGCGAGGTTCCTGCCGCCGGATTCTGGCTGCGGCGGAGCGAACGCGAGCATCAGAGCCAGCAGCGCTACTACCTGGGGCTGAAGGAACATCTGCCCTTTGAACTGGCGGACTCCACCGAGCCGTGGATCGTCGGCGACCAGTTGCGGTTGCGCATGCGGCGTGCAGCATTGGATCCGAACAGCATCACTTTCCCGCCGATCGGACTCGAGTTCGCGAGCGGTGACCTGGTCGAACTGCGAGCGTCACTGGATGCCATTTGCAGCGACCGCGATCAGGACGGACTGAGCGATCTCGCCGAGCAACAGCTGCTCCTCGACCCCGGCCGTGCAGACAGCGATGACGATGGGTTGGTGGACGGCATGGATTCGCTGCCCAACGTTGCCCAGGGCGTCCCCGTTTCCCCGCGCCAGCAAGCCTTCGCTGCTGCGATTTCCCACCTGTGGAGTGGTGAGGATGCGGGGATTTCGTTTGGCGTGCCGGGGAGCGCCGCGTTCGGGCGTCGCCGCGCGACCGGAGAGCGCACGCTGTTTCTGGTTGCCGATCCGGAAAACGTGTCCGGACTCGTCAGCGACACCCGCATCGTCGTGTTGCCGCTCGGTCTCGATCTCGGACAACTGCGCCAGCATTCGGCGTTCGCGGTGTTCTACCCGATGCAGGTGTCGCTGCAGATGTTCGACGATGGGCGTCACGCGGAAGTGAGCTTCGACGCCGACTGGCGCGGGGGCACGCTGGCCCTGGAATGGCGCGATGGCCGGTGGCGCACAGGCGTGCTCCGTTTCTGGATCAGCTGAGGCGCTGGACTTGCCCGGCAGCGCGGCGGCTATTGCGCTTGCTGCTCCTGGCGCAAGCGCTCGTCGAGTCGTCGGGTCGCGTCGTCGGCGTAGCGCCTGCAGGCGTCGCGGTCGATCAGCGCGGACTGCGCCTGGCGCTCGAACAGGCGCGAGAAGCCGGGGTGCGCGGAGACCAGCAGGTCGCAGGGCAGGGCGCGAACCTTGGCGATGCTGGCGCGGAACGCGCTGGCGCGGTCGCCTTCGCTGAAGCGGTAGGTGTCGTCCGAGACCGGGTTCAGGCTGTCGGCGAAGACCAGATCGACGCAGCGCTCGCCTTCGCAGTCGCGCCATGTCCATGAGGCACCGCCGGGGGTGTGGCCGGGGGTGGCGTGCAGGGTCAGGGTGGTGTCGCCAAGCGTGATCGATTCGCCGTCGGCGAGCGCGCGCAGGTTCGCGATCGCGGCAAAGCGCATGTCGTCGCCGTAGCCGGCCTGTGGGTCGTCCGCAGGCACTTGGCCTTGCGCGAGCGCGATCGCGCCCGCGGCGGTCGTCAGCACGGTGGCACCGCTGCGTCGGGCGAGCGCGGCGACGCCACCGACATGGTCGAAATGCGGGTGCGAGGTGGCGATGTACTTCACCTTGGCAAGGTCGAGCCCTTGCGCGTCCAGGCTCGCGACGATGCCATCGGCCGATTGCGGCAGCGCGCCGTCGATCAGGATCACGCCGGCGCCGGTGTCGATCGCGACCACGGCGAGGCCCGCGGGTCCGACGTAGTGCGAGCCGCCAAACAGCACGAACGCGGCATGCGGCTGGTTCCATTCGCTGCAGCTGTGGCAGGCGATCGGTGCCGGATCGATCTCGGCGTGCGCCGCGGGAACGGAAGCGGCAGTGAACAGCAACAGCAGGGAAGCGGCGGGTTTCATCGGCAACGACTCCGGACCATGGTGGGCGAGTAGAGCGCCCGCGACGGCGCGTGCCGGGCCGCGGCGCGGGCGATCAGCGGGCAGGATGCGGGCGGTGCGTTGCGGGCGTCGATGAACACCGCGTTGCGCGATGGCCTCCGGCGGCATCGAAACGTTGCCGCACATCGGCGCGCCGATCACCCTTGCCGCCGTCACCGGCCTCTCGCACCGGAAGTCTCATCGCGACCGTTTCGCGATCCCGCGGATCAAGACCGCGGCCGGAGTAGACTTGCGGCCATGGTCTGCCATCGTCGCCACGTGATCCTTGCGAACGCCGGGCCGTGCCGGCTGGTGACGGCGGCGCTGCTCTGGTTGCTGGCCTGCTGCGTCTCGGCGCAGGACCTGGTGGTGTTCGACTTCAACGGCAGTGCGCCGGCGCAGCACGCGCCCTGGGCGCAGACCAGCCTGCTGCGTCCGGGTGTGGCATTGACCGGATGGAGCAACGGACCCGGCATCATGCCGCTCGCCACCGACAATGCCTACGCGGTGGCGGTCGGTGCCGGCGCCACGCCATCGACGTTGGCCGAGGCGCTGGCCGCTGGTCACTACCTCGAGTTTGCGCTGACCCCGCAGCCCGGCCAGCCGCTGGATCTGGCGCTGCTGCAGGTGCGTTTCACCATCCAGCGCGCGTCCTGGCATGCGCCGCAGGCCTACGCGCTGTTCAGTTCGATCGATGGCTGGGCGACGCCAGCGGCCGCGCTGCATGTCGCCAGCGGCTTCGAGGGCAATGGCGACGAAGACGCGCGTGCGTTTCGCTTCTTCCTCCCGGATCACCCGCGCTTTCGCGGTCTGACCACGACGGTGCAGTTCCGGCTGGTGCCGTACCAGGCCAGCTGGGGCGGGCACGAGACGCGGCTGCTGGCGTTCTCGATCACCGAGTTCCAGGGCGCGATCCACAGTCTGACATTGCAGGCTGGGCCGGGCGGAACGGCGTGGTCGGTCCCGCCCGCCGGGCTGCATGCCGAGGGCGATGTCGTGCGCCTGTACGCCGAGCCGGACCCGGGACAGGCCTTTGCCGGCTGGAGCGGTGACCGCAGCGGCCGCGGCAACCCGCTGACGCTGGTGATGGACGCGGACCACGCGGTCAGCGCGACCTTCCAGCCGCGTGCCAGCGGACCGATGGCGGTCGGCACCAACCTCGGCGGCATCGCCGACTGGGGCACGGACTGGCCGTTCCTCGACATGCTCGACAAGACCCGCGACTGGAGCAGCCGCAACGCCGATGGCAGCGGCGCCTGGGACTCCGGGCTCGCCGCGTCGGCACCGCTCGACGCCGACGGCTACCCGCTGCAGGTGCCGTTCGATCCCGGCGGCGGCGCGCCCCCGCAGATCCTGCACACGATCTTGATGAACCTGTACCAGACCGGGCCGTGGCGACTGTCCTATTCGGGCAGCGGCCAGCTGCGCGTGGGCTTCAGCGGCGGTGGCTGGCAGACGGTCAATGCCAGTGGCGGCGGCAGCTTCGATTTCACCGTCAGCGAAGCGAACGCGATGTTCGTGCTCGAGGTGCACGCGACCGCTGCGGCCGATCCTCTGCGCGACTTCCGCCTGCTGCCGGTCACGCCGCCCGCGGGCAGTGCGGCGGTGACGCCGTTCCATCCGCGCTATCTGGAACGGCTGCAACCCTTCGCGCTGATGCGCTACATGGACTGGGGCGCCACCAACGCCAGTCCGCTGGCGCACTGGAGCGAGCGCACCACGCCCACGCACCACACCCAAGCGCGAGCGCAGGGCGTGGCTGCCGAGCACATCGCGCGGCTGTCCACGCTGCTCGACCGCGATGCCTGGGTCAACATCCCGCACCAGGCCGACGACGCCTACGTGCGCGAACTGGCGCGGGTGCTGCGCGACCAGTTGCCGGGCCATCTCAAGGTCTGGGTCGAGTACTCGAACGAGACCTGGAACTTCCACCCGGCCTTCAGCCAGACGCAGTACGTGATGGACCGGGGCGTGGCGCTCGGGCTCGACAGCGACCCGTTTCGCGCCGGGCAGCGCTTCGTCGCACTGCGCTCGGTGCAGATCTGGCGCATCTTCGCCGAGGAATTCGCCGCGGCCACGGCGCAGCGGCTGGTGCGCGTGCTCGCCACCCAGTCCGGCTGGCCCGAGGTCACCGACCAGCGCATCGCGGCGATCAACGACCCGCTGCTCAATCCGGATCGGGTGATGCCCGACGCGCTCGCGATCGCCCCGTACTTCGGCAGCGCGTTCTCTCCTGCCGACATCACTGCCAACGGCTACCCGACGGTGGAGCAGGTGGTGGGCGTGCTCTCGACCAGCAACATCGCCGAAGCCCGCACCTGGGTCGCCTATCACCGCCAGGTTGCCGACCGCCAGGGCATGCGCCTGGTCTGCTACGAGGGTGGCCAGCATTTCGTCGGCATCCAGGGTGCCGAAGGCGACGCCACGCTGACCGCGATCCTGATCGCCGCCAACCGCCACCCCGACATGTACCTGCGCTACCGCGAGTACCTGGACATGCTCGAACAGGAAGGCGTGTCGCTGTTCGCGAACTTCAGCTACGTCTCCGAACCGAGCCAGTGGGGCTCCTGGGGCGTACTCGAATACCAGGACCAGCCCACCGCCGACGCCCACAAGTACCGCGCCCTGATCGACTGGATCGCCAGCCGCCAGGACCTCGTGTTCGCCAACGGCTTCGAAACGCCCTGAGCCGCGCCCGTCCGCCCGATCAGGAGCGCGGCAGCGCCAGGCTGCGGCGCACGACCTGGACCTTCACGTATCCGCGGATGCCGCGTTCTTCCTCGCGCGTGAGCCGGTGCAGTGCGTCGCGGCTCGGCACCAGGAAGCGCAGGCGCCGCGTCGCCCGATCGAATTCGGCGACGTACTGGCGCATGCCGATGTAGAGGCGCTGCTCGTCGGCGGAGAGCGTGGACGAGTTCGGATAGAACTTCGGCCAGGGGGCGTCGGCGAGCACGCCATGCAGTTGGCCCTGCGGGTCGATCGCGACCAGCGCGTCGGAGAGCGTGATCAGCGCCGTGCCATCGGCCGCCATCGACACCGCTTGCGGCGTGTTTGGCAGGCGCGTCAGCAGGTTCGTCTGCCAGCGGCCGCCGGGTTGCACGCGGGCGATGCGGATCACCGCGCCGTCGTGCGCGCCCGGCGCATTCGAGCCCTCGATCGCATGGATGCCGTCGGCACGTGCGAAGAATCCGCCGATGTGCTGCGCCCCGATCCGCTCGTGGCGTCCGCCGTCGTGGTTGAACCAGTACAGCGCGGAATCGCTGCCGCCGCGCTCGAACCCGACCAGCCAGCCGTCCTTGACCTGGATGAAGGCGTCGATGCGCCCGAAGCGCGCCAGTCCGCGCATGAATTCCGGTTGCTGCGGCAGCGCCGTGTCCGACCCGTTGCGGGGTTCGGCAATCGTCTGGCCGGCGCGGCCCTGCACGCGCCATTCGAGCGGCGACCAGTTCGCGGCCGACTCCCACACTTCGCGATCGACCCGGCTCGCTCTCGGTATCGGAATCTCGACCCATTGCGCCACATCCAGCGGCCACGCCGCGCCCGCCGCCACCGGCGACACCAGCACCGCGAGCAGAAGGCTCAACGCCACGCGACCCATGCGCACCCACCACCGAACCGACCCGGATCGAGTTCAGCAGCAATCGCTGTTAAGGGTCGTGAGACTTGGAAACGGTGGTGGATCGGTCGCGCTCGCTCGCGTCGCGCCGGTTGGGCCTCGTTGCCGGTGTCGCCTACTCGAACGAGTCGCGCAGCAGCAGGTCGCCGAGGCGGTAGCTGTTGGTGTTGTCGGCGGGCTCGGTCTCGTTCGAGCCGGACGCCGCGGTCGCGACCACGTCGCCGGCATTGCCGTCATAGGTGCCGTTGACGGTGATGGTCACGGCACGGCCCTTCCACAGATTGCTCAGCTGGAACGGCACGTAGATGGTGGTGGCGATGTCGTAGCGCTGGACCATGATTCGCGGCGTGCAGCTCGGGATGCCGTTCGGATCTTCCACGCAGCCGCTGGTGGTCGCGGCGCTGACGCTCGGCGGCAGGGTGATGGCCAGCGTCGGCGTCATGGCGCGTGCTTCTCCGGCGTTGTCGACGACGATGTCGATGACGATCGGATTGCCCGGCGCCGGCGATGGATTGAGCGAACCGATGCCGACACCGAGGTCCACATCGCAGGCGTAGCCGCCGACCAGGGCCAGGCCGCGCATGTCATCCGGGTTGCTGCCGACCGAGGCCGAGACCGTGCCGTCGGTGAACCAGTAGTTGAACCGCGAAGAGATGTTCGAGCCGATGAACCCGAGCGCCGAAACCGACCCGATCGTGCGCGGTTGGCAGGGGTCCCACACCGCGCCGAAGGTCTCGCCGTTGGTCGTACCGATGATCGGGATGTTGGTGATGGTGTAGGGCGCGGTGGACTGGATCCGTTCATAGACCACCGTGCTGTTGCCGGACCAGTGGTAGAAGAAATCATCGACCGGGTTGTAGGCGATGATGTCGCCGTCGGCGCCGGCACCGAGCGGCGTTGCCAGGGTCTTGGCCGCGGTGGCCTTGTCGATCAGGTACATCGTCTCGGGGACCGTCGCGCCGTTGCCGGTCACGCCAAACAGCTGGCCATCCTCGCGGAACGAGAGCGAGGAAAAGTTGTCGCCCAGGTTGCCGATCTGGGTCGCCAATCCATCCGCGGGATTGATCGTGGCGAGCACGCGACCGCTGACCGCGCTGACCTTCAGGATCGCGTAGAGCTTGCCGTTGTTGGCCTCATCGGGCGGCGCCAGCCTGGGATGGGTAGTGAGTCCGGTGATTCCGACGATGGTGAAGCCAGGCAAGGTCACATTCTTGCCATCGATCCAGGTCAGCGTGTCCGGATCGTAGACGTAGAGCGCGCCCTGCTCCGGCTGTGCGCCGTTCTGGAACGGCGAAGTGCCCCACAACTGGGCATTCGCCATCGGGCTCATCGCGATCAGCGCAAAGGCGATCGCAGCGTGCATGCGCAACATGGCCGTTCCCCGTCCGAGGCAGGTGCCGGAACGCTACTCGCGAGATGCCGCGCCGGGGTGCAGGCAAGGTCAAGACCACACACTGTGACAATGCAGTTGCACGCGCGCCCCCGATGCGCTGGCCTGGTCGGCGCCGGATGACTGCTTCAACGTCGGCGACGCGGTGTTCAAGGCGACAACCTGGTTGCGACTCGACCCGGCAACTGCCGATTCGGCCGCGAAGCTCCGCACAGGATCAGCCGCGGACGAAGTCGATCAGTGCTCGATAGTCGCGGGCGTCGGCGGCGCGGATCGCATCAAGGTAGCTGCGGCGCTGTACCTCGCGCGCAAGCGCGGAGCCCCAGGTGAATGCAAGGGACCCGCGCGTTTCGAGATACAGGTCGGTGAACACGCGCGCGCAGCGGCCGTTGCCGTTGGGGAAGGGATGGATGGCCGTGAGCCGATGGTGCAGGCGTACTGCACGCTCGTCGAGCACATAGGTATCGAACTCATCCCAGGTCTGCACGTCGTCGAGCAGATTCTTGAGTTGGCTGGCAATGGCATGCGGGGCCACGCCGATGTTGCGCTCGCTGTCGCGGTACCTGCCGGCCCAGCGCCACACGCGTCCGAACATGCGCCGGTGCAACTCGCGCAGGAAGTCCTGGCTGAGGACGGGCACGCGGCGCATCGCGCGTTCGCCCCAGGCCATGCCGAGCGCAATGTTCTCCTCTTCGGCGAGATTCAGGTCGCCGCGGTTGGCCACCCAATCGAGCAGCAATCCGCGCGATTCATCCGGATCCAGCGGCGTCTGTCCATCGTCTTGCGGTTCGCCGACGCCAGTGACGATGCGGCTGCTCACTTGCGCGACTTCCATAGCTTGCGGGCGGGCACGAGTTCGGCCGCGCGATCGAGGCGCCACTGGGTCGTCGCGGCGTCTTCGGTGTCCTGGCCTTCCAGCGCCATGTGCGTCCGTACTTTGCTGCTGAGCTGGCGCGCCGCCTTGCTGCGTTGCTGCTGCACGCTGTGCTCGAGCGAGGTTCTGGGAATGAGTACGTAGGTCAGTTCGCAGTCCATCGCCTGCGCGACACGGCGCAGCGTGTCGAGTTGGATCGTCTCGCGCTGCTCCGAGGCCTCCATGCGCGCCACGCTGCTGCGGGTAACGCCCAGCCGTTCCGCGACATCCTCCGTGCTCATGCCCAAGGCCTTGCGCACGGCTCGCAACCAGCCGCCGCGCGGAGTCGCCAGCGCCGCGCGCGACTCGGCAATCGGTCGCAGTCGTGCATCCAGCCGCAAGCGGGCCAGGGCCTGGTCCGAACCTGGCTTGCTCGGCTTGGTGGCGGTCATGACGAGTCCTCGGCAATGAACATGGAGCACTGAGACGCAACAAATGTCTGCGATATGGCGCACTATAGCGCTACAAAACGGCAATGCAATGGCGCGTCATGATGCTCCATCAACCGATGTCCGACGTCGTTCATTGCTGCAGTCGAAAGGGCGCTTGAACCGGTCGCGACGTACGCATATTCTGGTCAGCATGACCAGAAAATGCAGCACAACGAAGACCGCACCCGTCCGCGCCGCATCGCGCGGGTGGCGGCTCCAGGACGCCAAGGCGCGCTTCAGCGAAGTCGTTCGGCTTGCGTCCAGCGAGGGCCCGCAGCACGTGACGCTGCACGGTGTCGAAGCTGTCGTGGTCGTGGACGCCGGTGCGTATCGACGCATGCAGGGCGAACCCAGCGGTCAGCTGCTGGTCGATGCGCTGAAGGCTTCGCCGCATCGTGATCTTGATCTGCAGCCGAGCCGGGGGGCGATGCCGGTGCGCGGCGTGAAGCTGTGAGCGGCTGGCTGCTCGACACCAATGTCCTGTCCGAGCTGCGCCGCAAGCGGCCGGAGAAGAAGGTGGTCGCCTTCGTCGCCGCACAACCACTGGAGCGCCTGTTCGTCAGCAGCGTGACCTTCGCCGAGATCCGCTTCGGCATCGAGCTGGTCGCCGACCCTGCGAAGCGCGCGGACCTGACACATTGGCTCAACCACACGCTGCGGCCGATGTTCGCGCAGCGCGTGCTCACCGTCTCCGAAGACGTGATGCTCGCCTGGCGCGTGTTGGTCGAACAGGGCCGCAAGTCCGGCCACACCTACTCGCAACCGAACCTGATCATCGCCGCCACCGCGTTCCACCACGGACTCACCGTCGTCAGCCGCGACGCCGCCGAATACGCCCGTGCGGGCGTTGCGGTGATCGATCCGTGGCAACAGGCCGCGTTGTCGAGGACTTGACACCGGGCTCGCTTCACTCGAGGGACTGTGCGCTTGGCCCAGTCTTCTTGCGCGCTCCGAAAACGTGTTCTGACCCCGTTTTCACCACAACGCATCCCGCAGTTTGTACCAGGCCATGGCGGCGACGAGGAGGGGGGTGCGCAGGGTGCGGCCGCCGGGGAAGGGGTGGTGGGGAATCTTGGCGAATAGGTCGAGGCGGTGGGATTGGGCGGTGATGGCTTCGGCGATGACGCGGCCGGCGAGGCCGGTGCTGGCGATGCCGTGGCCGCTGAAGCCCTGGACGAAGTAGATGTTGGGCGTGATGCGGCCCCAGTGCGGGGCGCGGTTGAGGCTGATGTCGACGTAGCCGCCCCAGACGTGGTCGAGGCGCACGCCCTTGAGTTGCGGGAACACGCGCGTCATGCGCTGGATCATGGTCGCGCGCAGGTTCAGCGGTTGCAGCGTCGAATAACTCGCGCGGCCGCCGAACAGCAGGCGGTGGTCGGCGCTGGGGCGGAAGTAGTCGAGCGCCCAGTTGATGTCGGCCACTGCGATGCCGTTGCGGATCAGTCCCTGCATGCGCTCGGCGCCGAGCGGTTCGGTGGCGCCGATGTAGGTGCCGACCGGCATGATGCGGCTGTCGAGTTCCGGCGCGATGCCCTGTACGTAGGCATTGCCGGCGAGCACGATGAAGTCGGCTTCGAGTTCGCCGTGTGCAGTGCGCAGCATCGGCCTGGTCGCGCCGTCGCCGCGCAGCAGTTGCGTCACTGCCGACTGCTCGTGGATCTGCACGCCCGCAGCCAGTGCGGCGCGCGCCAGGCCGAGCGTGTAGTTGAGCGGATGCAGGTGCCCGGACTTCGGATCGAACAGGGCGCCGAGATAACGGTCGCTGGCGATCTCGGCGCGGCTGCGCTCGCGCTCCCACCATTCGGTCGGGTAATCGAAGTTGTCTTCCAGATCGCGCTGCCAGGCCTGCAGTTCGTCGACCTGGCGCGGCTTGATCGGCACGTGCGCGTGGCCGTCGCGCCAGTCGCAGTCGATGGCATGCGTCGCGATGCGCTGGCGCACCAGTTCCACGCCTTCGACCGACCACGCGAACAGCTTTCGTGAATCGGCAAGACCGACCATGGCGGTGATCTTCGACTGGTCGCAGCCGTAGCCGAAGATCGCCTGGCCGCCGCTGCGGCCGGAAGCACCCCAGCCAACGCGATGCGCTTCGAGCACGGCGACGCGCAGGCCGCGTTGCGCCAGTTCCAACGCCGCCGACAACCCGGCAAGGCCACCACCGAGCACGGCCACGTCGACGCGCCGGCGACCTTCAAGCCGTGGCTGCGCCGACCACGGCATGGCGGTCGTCGCATACCAGGAGTCGAGCGCGGCATCGCGGTCGCGGATCGTGCCCATGCGGTGGCTCCGTTCAGACCAGGCGCAGGTACCAGTCGATTTCGAGCGTCGTCACCTCGCGCTCGAAACTGCGCAGTTCCTTCAGCTTCTGCTGGCCGAAGATGTGCTGGAAATGGCTGCCGAAGGTATTGCCGATGAACGCGCTGTCCATGAAGTCGCGCAGCGTGTCGCGCCAGAACAGTTCGCGCATCGCGGTCTGCTCGTAGGCATTGCCGACGATCGCCGGGCCCGGATCGCCGCCGTTCTCGAGGCCTTCGAGCATGCCCGCGAGCACCGCCGCGGTAACCAGGTACGGGTTCGCGTCGGCACCGGCGATGCGGTGCTCGATGCGGATGTTGTCCGGGTCGCTGTGCGGGATGCGCATCGCCACGGTGCGGTTGTTGAAGCCCCAGCAGTCGTTCAGCGGCACGAACGCATTCAGCACGAAGCGGCGGTAGCTGTTCGCGTGCGGCGCGAACATCACCATGCAATCGCGCGAGGTGCGCTGCAGGCCGGCGACGGCGTGCTTCAGCGTCGTCGCCGGCGCGTCCGGCGTGCAGGCGAAGATGTTGTTGCCGTCGCGGTCGAGCACGCTGACGTGGATATGCGTGCCGCTGCCGGCCTGGTCGACGAAGGGCTTGGCCATGAAGCTCGCGAGCAGGCCCTGCTTGCCGGCGACAGCCTTGATCGCGCGCTTGAGCAAGATCGCGTCGTCGCACGCGGCCACCGCGTCGTTGCGATGCTTGAGGTTGATCTCGAACTGGCCGGGTGCGTATTCGGCAACCGCGGTGTCGGCCGGGATGCGCTGCCTGCGGCAGGCATCGCTGATCGCGTCGGTGAAGCCCTGATAGTCGTTCAGGTCCTCCATCGAATACACCTGGGTCGTGGTGTTGCGGCGACCGGTGGCGGGATTGATCGAGGCCTGCGGGCGACCGTCCGCGGTGAGCGCGGCATCGAGCAGGTAGAACTCGAGCTCGACCGCGACCACCGGCGTCAGGCCCTTGGCTTGATAGCGATCGACCACCCGCTTGAGCACCTCGCGCGGATTCGCCTCGAACAGCCCGCCCTGGCCGTCTTCCATCTGGATCAGGCACTGCGCCATCGGCTTGGCCTGCCACGGGATCGGGCGCAGCGTGCCGGGGATCGGGCGGCAGATGCGGTCCTCGTCGCCGATGTCGTAGCCGAGCCCGGTTTCCTCGACGGTGTTGCCGGTGACGTCGGTGCCGATCAGCGACATCGGCAGGCAGACGCCGTTCTGGTAGACCTTGTCGAGCGCGTCGCGGGTCACGCGCTTGCCGCGCAGCAACCCGTTCATGTCGGGCAGGATCAGGTCGATCTGTTCGCAACCGACGATGAGGTCGAGGGTGGCATCGTCTTCGTCGGTCATTTCATTCGGTTTCATGCGGGCGGCACCGGCCGTTGGGGTCGGCGGATGCTAGCGGGAAAACCGGCTGCCGTAAAAAATACTCAACGCATGGGATGCGGTGTCGGATCCGCTGCGCTTGATCCGACCTACATTTGTGGGGCTGGAGGGGCGGGGTACGCCGGGGTTTGTGGCGGCTGTTGATAAAATCAAACGGCGCGGCTAGGGTGCGCCATCCCCACGCCAGGCCCTTGCATGCGCTCGCGTCCACTCGTCGGTCTGCCCGCAGACCGCAGGATGATCGGCCCCCATCCGACCCAGACCGTCGGCGAGAAGTACGTTCGCGCGGTGGTCGACGGGGCGCAGTGCCTGCCGTTGCTGATCCCCTCGCTCGACCCGCCGACCGACCTGCGGGCGACGCTGGCCGAACTCGACGGGCTGCTGCTGACCGGTGCCTACAGCAACATCGAACCGCACCATTACAGCGAGGAGCCGAGTTGGGAGGGCAACCTGCACGACCCGGTGCGCGACGCGAACACGCTCTCGATCGTGCCGCTCGCGATCGAGCTGAAGGTGCCGGTGCTGGCCGTGTGTCGCGGCTTGCAGGAAGTGAACGTCGCGCTCGGTGGGCGCCTGCACCAGAAGGTGCACGAGACCCCCGGTTTCGATGACCACCGCGAGGACAAGGACGCGCCGCTGGACGTGCAGTACGGGCCGGCGCACGCGATCGAACTCGCTGCGGGTGGCATCCTGCAGCGCATCGCCGGTGCGGACGTGGTGACGGTGAATTCGCTGCACGGACAGGGCATCCGCGATCTGGCGCCGGGTTGCGTGGTCGAGGCGCGCGCGCGCGACGGATTGATCGAGGCGATCCGCCTCGATGCGCCCGAGCCATTCCTGCTCGCCGTGCAATGGCACCCGGAGTGGAAGGTTCGCGAGAACCCGTTCTATCTGGGCATTTTCCAGGCCTTCGCGCAAGCATGCCGCGAACGCGCCGCAACACGGAACTGATTCCCATGGCCAAGAAACGATCCGAAGCAAAGACCGCGAGCAAGGCCGAAGAGGCCGAGAAGAGCGAGAGCTCGCTCAAGCGCTGGCTCAAGGAAAAGCGCATCACCGAAGTCGAGTGCCTGGTGCCGGATATCACCGGCAATGCGCGCGGCAAGATCATCCCCGCGGCCAAGTTCTCGCATGACTACGGTACGCGCCTGCCCGAAGGCATCTTCGCGACCACGGTCACCGGCGACTATCCGGACAACTACGACGACCTGGTCAGCCCGTCCGACTCGGACATGGTGCTGCGACCCGACGCCGACACCGTGCGCATGGTGCCGTGGGCGACGGCGCCGACCGCGCAGGTGATCCACGACTGCTACACCAAGGACGGCCGCCCGCATGAGCTGGCGCCGCGCAACGTGCTGCGCCGCGTGCTGGCGCTGTACGAGGGCATGGGCATCCAGCCGGTGATCGCGCCCGAGCTCGAGTTCTTCCTGGTGCAGAAGAACACCGACCCGGATTTCCCGCTGGTGCCGCCGGCCGGTCGTTCCGGTCGGCCGGAGACGGCACGGCAGTCGTATTCGATCGATGCGGTCAACGAGTTCGATCCGATCCTCGATGACATGTACGACTATGCCGAGGCGATGGAACTCGATGTCGACACCCTGATCCACGAGTCCGGCGCGGCACAGCTGGAGGTGAACTTCCAGCATGCCGACCCGATGTCGCGCGCCGACCAGGTGTTCCTGTTCAAGCGCACCATGCGTGAGTGCGCGCTGCGCCACGGCATCTACGCGACCTTCCTGGCCAAGCCGATGGAAAACGAGCCGGGCAGCTCGATGCACATCCACCAGTCGATGGTCGATGCCAGGAGCGGCCGCAATGTGTTCACCGAAGGCAAGGCCGGCAAGCACAGCGAGCTGTTCACGCACTACCTCGGCGGCCTGCAGAAATACGTGCCGATGGCGATGGCCTTTTTTGGCCCGAACGTGAACTCGTACCGGCGCCTGGCGCTCGGCCAGGTGGCGCCGATCAACGTGCAGTGGGGGTACGACAACCGTACCTGCGGCCTGCGCGTGCCGATGGATTCGCCCGAGAACACGCGCGTCGAGAGCCGCTTCGCCGGATCGGACGCGAACCCGTATCTGGCCATCGCCGCGACGCTGGCCTGCGGCTGGCTCGGCATCAAGGAGAAGCTGCTGCCGACCGAACCGCTCACCGGCAGCGCGCAGGCGCTTGGCTACGAGCTGCCGCGCTCGCTCGAAGAAGCATTGACGCTGCTGCGCGACTGCGAGGAACTCGAAGGCCTGCTCGGCAAGCGTTTCGTCAATGCCTACATTTCGGTGAAGCAGAAGGAGTACGAAACCTTCTTCCGCGTCATCAGTTCGTGGGAACGCGAGTTCCTGCTGTTGAATGTCTGAGTTTGTGTGGCCACGTCGGCTCCGCCGCGCTTGAGCCGACCTACATTCGGAAATCTTGGAGTCGTTATGGACCCGATCAGCCTTCGCAACTTGCAGCAACTCGATGCCGCGTTTCATCTGCATCCGTTCAACGACAACGCCGCGCTGGCCAAGCGTGGCACGCGCATCCTGACCCGCGGCGAGGGTTGCTACGTCTGGGATGGCGAGGGCAACCGCCTGCTCGACGCGTTCGCCGGCCTGTGGTGCGTAAACGTCGGCTATGGCCGCAAGGAACTCGGCGCGGTCGCGGCGCAGCAGATGGAGCAGCTCGCGTACTACAACAGCTTCTTCATGTGCACGACCGAGCCGACCGTGCGCCTCGCCGCCAAGCTCGCCGAGCTCTGTCCCGGCGATCTGAACCATGCCTTCTTCACCAACTCGGGATCGGAGGCGAACGACACCATCCTGCGCATGGTGCGGCATTTCTGGGCGGTGCAGGACCAGCCGGCGAAGAACATCGTGATCGGCCGCCACAACGGCTACCACGGCAGCACCGTCGCTGGCGCGAGCCTCGGCGGCATGAAGGGCATGCACAAGCAGGGCGGCTTGCCGATTCCCGACATCCATCACATCGACGAGCCGTTCTGGTTCATCGACGGCGGCGACCTGTCGCCCGAGGAATACGGCCTGGTCGCGGCGCGTCGGCTGGAGGCGAAGATCCTCGAACTCGGGCCCGAGCGCGTCGCCGCGTTCATCGGCGAGCCGATCATGGGTGCGATCGGCGTCTACATCCCGCCACGGAGTTACTGGCCCGAGATCGAGCGCATCTGCCGCAAGTACGACGTGCTGCTGATCGCCGACGAAGTGATCTGCGGCTTCGGCCGCACCGGCGAGTGGTTCGGCCAGCAGTACTTCGGCTTCCAGGCCGACATCATGCCGATCGCCAAGGGCCTGAGCTCGGGCTACATCCCGATCGGCGCGGTGATGTTCAACGACCGCGTTGCCAAGGTGCTGGCGGAGAAGGGCGGCGAACTCGCGCACGGTTACACCTACTCGGGGCATCCGGTGTGCGCCGCGGTCGCGCTCGAGAACATCCGCATCCTGCAGGAAGAGCACATCGTCGAGACCGCGAAGCACGAGATCGCACCGTACCTGGCGCAGCGCTGGGCCGAGCTCGGCACGCATCGGCTGGTCGGCGAGGCGCGCATCGCCGGGCTGGTCGGCGCACTCGAACTGGTGCCGGAAAAGCCGCAGCGCAAGTTCTTCGCCGAGCGCGGCAAGGTCGGCGTGATGTGCCGCGACTTCGCGCTCAAGCAAGGCCTGATCCTGCGCGCGACCTACGATTCGATGCTGCTGTCGCCGCCGCTGGTGATCACCCGTGCGCAGGTCGACGAACTGTTCGAGAAGACCTGGCGGGCCCTGGACCTGACCGCCGCGGAGCTGGGCCTGGCGGCCGCGGCCTGATTGCATTTGCGCCTGTATCATCGGACCGACCTGCGTTCGGTCAACCACCTGGAGGAACAGCAATGAAGAAGCATTGGTTGGGCATCCTGATCGCCGGCGCACTGGCCGGTTGCGGCGACAAGCCGGCGGAGGCCCCGGCGACCACCGCGGCGCCCGTGGCCCCGGCGGAGGAGGAGAAGGTCCTCAACATCTACAACTGGTCCGATTACATCGCCGAGGACACCATCGCGAACTTCGAGAAGGAGACCGGCATCAAGGTCACCTACGACGTGTTCGACAGCAACGAGATCCTGGAGACCAAGCTGGTCACCGGCAACACCGGCTACGACATCGTCGTGCCGTCGCTGTCGTTCCTCGCGCGCCAGATCCAGGCCGGCGTGTTCCAGCCGATCGACCGCGCCAGGATCCCGAACTACGGCAATCTCGATGCCAAGCTGATGGAGCGGATCGCGATGCTCGACCAGGGCAACACGCACAGCGTGCCGTACCTGTGGGGCACCACCGGCATCGGCTACAACGTCGCCAAGGTCAAGGAAGCGCTCGGTGATGGCGCGCCGCTCGACAGCTGGGCGATGGTGTTCGAGCCGGAGAACCTGGCCAAGCTCAAGAACTGCGGCGTCGCCTTCCTCGACACGCCCTCGGAGATGATCCCGCCGGTGCTGAAGTACCTCGGCGAGGAACCGAACAGCTTCGACGAGGCGGTGATCCAGAAGGCGGTGGACCGCTTGCAGCAGCTGCGGCCGCACATCACCTACTTCCATTCGTCGCAGTACATCAACGACCTGGCCAACGGCGACATCTGCGTCGCGGTCGGCTGGTCCGGCGACGTCTTCCAGGCGCGCGACCGCGCCGAAGAAGCGGCGAAGGGGGTCGAGATCGCCTACACCATTCCCAAGGAAGGCGCGCCGTTGTGGTTCGACATGATGGCGATCCCGAAGGACGCCAAGCATCCCGGCAACGCGCACAAGTTCATCGATTACCTGATGCGTCCCGAGGTGATGGCCGGCATCTCGAACTACGTTTCCTATGCCAGTGCGGTGGCGCCTTCGGTGCCGCTGGTCGAGGAATCGGTGCGTACCAACCCGGGCGTGTATCCGAGCGAGGAAGTGATGGGCAAGCTGTTCACGCTGGCGGTGTTGCCGGCCGAGGTGGACCGCCTGTTCAACCGTCATTGGACCACCCTGAAAACCGGCCAGTGACGCACTCCGCAATGTAGGCGCACCATCCTGTAGGAGGGCCACTCGTGGCCCGATCCCGCTCCCCGCGTTTCGGGGAGCGGGCACACCGCAATGTAGGAGGGCCACTCGTGGCCCGATCCCATCTTGTGAACCACCTGGAGCGTTCATGGCCGCCACCGCCTCATCCGTCGCCGCTGCAAATGGCGTCGCCAAGTCCGACGCACCCATCCGCGAGGACTATGTCCGCATCGACGACCTGACCAAGGAGTACGACGGCTTCCGCGCCGTCGACGACGTCAGCCTGAGCATCCGCAAGGGCGAGATCTTCGCGCTGCTCGGCGCCTCCGGCTGCGGCAAGTCGACCTTGCTGCGTTGCCTCGCCGGGTTCGAGAAGCCGACCTACGGCAAGATCGAACTGGACGGCGTCAGCATCGTCGAACAGGCGGCCTACGATCGCCCGATCAACATGATGTTCCAGAGCTATGCACTGTTCCCGCACATGACGGTGGAGCAGAACATCGGCTTCGGGCTGAAGATGGCGGGGCTCGCGCGCGATCGCGTCGCCGCCCGCGTCGAGGAGATGCTCACGCTGGTGCAGATGAACCGCTTCGCCAAGCGCAAGCCGCACCAGCTTTCCGGCGGCCAGCAGCAGCGCGTTGCGCTGGCACGGTCGCTGGCGCTGAGCCCGAAGCTGCTGCTGCTCGACGAGCCGATGGGCGCGCTCGACAAGAAGCTGCGTTCGCAGATGCAGCTGGAACTGGTCGGCATCATCGAGCGGCTCGGGGTGACCTGCGTGATGGTGACCCACGACCAGGAGGAGGCGATGACGATGGCGACGCGCATCGCGATCATGGATGCCGGCAAGATCCGCCAGGTCGGCACGCCGGACGAGATCTACGAACAGCCCGCCTCGCGCTTCGTCGCGCAGTTCATCGGTTCGGTGAACCTGCTCGAAGGCACCATCGAGGACGACGAGAAGGACCACGTCACCATCCGCAGCGACGTGCTGGAGCAGCCGATCCACGTCGGCCACGGCGTCACCGGTTTCGAGGGCCAGGCGGTCGCCTACGCGCTGCGCCCGGAGAAGATCAAGATCGAGAAGGACGAGCCGGCGCAACCGCACAACAAGGTGCGCGGCCTGATCGAGGACATCGCCTATTTCGGCACGCACTCGGTCTACCACGTGCGCCTGCAGACCGGAAAGAAGCTGCTGGTGCACTTCATGAACGCGAAACGCTGGGCCTCGGAACGCTTCACCTGGAACGACACGGTGTGGCTGAGCTGGGGCGACAACGCCGGCGTGGTGCTGACGTCATGATCGCGCGCCTGCGCAAGTACCTGCCGGGCGGGCGCTGGGCGGTGATCGCGCCGCCGTATTTCTGGATGCTGCTGTTCTTCGCGGTGCCGTTCCTGATCGCGCTCAAGATCTCGTTCTCGAGCATCGTCATCGCGATGCCGCCGTACACGCCGCTGACCGAATGGGTCGGCGACACGCTGCAGCTCAAGCTCAACCTGAAGAACTACCTGTTCCTGTTGCGCGACCCGCTGTATGTCAACGCGTACCTGAGTTCGCTGAAGATCGCGCTGATCTCGACGCTGCTGTGCCTGCTGGTGGGCTATCCGATCGCCTACGCGATCGCGCGGCTGCCGGCGGCGTCGCGCAACACCGCGCTGATGCTGGTGGTGCTGCCGTCCTGGACCTCGTTCCTGATCCGCATCTACGCCTGGATCGGCATCCTGAAGAACAACGGACTGCTCAACAACTTTCTGATCTGGCTCGGCGTCATCGACGAGCCGCTGAAGATCCTGCACACGCCGGTGGCGGTGTACATCGGCATCGTCTACGCCTACCTGCCGTTCATGATCCTGCCGCTGTACACGAACCTGGTGAAGCACGACCATCGTCTGATCGAGGCCGCCTACGACCTCGGTTGTCGGCCCTGGCAGGCGTTCCTGCGCATCACCCTGCCGCTGTCGCGGGCCGGCATCATCGCCGGATCGATGCTGGTGATGATCCCGGCGGTCGGCGAGTTCGTCATTCCCGAACTCATGGGCGGTGCCGACACGCTGATGATCGGGCGGCAGCTGTGGGTGGAGTTCTTCAACAACCGCGACTGGCCGGTGGCTTCCGCGGTCGCGATCGTGATGCTGGTGCTGCTGATCGTGCCGATGATGATCTTCCACCACTACCAGTCGAAGGAACTGGAAGGGCGGCTCGCATGAACGCCACCAAGCCCTCGTGGTTCTCGCATTCGGCGCTGGCGCTCGGCTTCGCGTTCCTGTACCTGCCGATGCTGATCCTGATCATCTACTCGTTCAACGAGTCGCGCCTGGTTACGGTGTGGTCGGGGTTCTCGCTGAAGTGGTACGGAGAGCTGTTTCGCGACCAGCAGATGATCGACGCGGCCAAGGTCAGCCTGCAGATCGCGTTCATGACCGCGTGCGCCTCGGTGGTGCTCGGCACCATGGCGGCGATGGTGATGACGCGCTTTCGCCAGTTCCCCGGCAAGGCCATGTTCAGCGCGCTGATGACGGCGCCGCTGGTGATGCCGGAGGTGATCACCGGGTTGTCGATCCTGCTGCTGTTCGTGGCGATGGGCCAGACCTTCGGCCTGTTCCAGGAACGCGGCGTGACCACCATCTGGATCGCGCACGTGACCTTCTGCGTGGCGTTCGTGACGGTGGTGATCTCCTCGCGCATGTCCGAACTCGACCGCTCGCTGGAGGAGGCGGCGATGGACCTCGGCGCCAACCGGGTCAAGGTGTTCTTCCTGATCACGCTGCCGATCATCGCGCCGGCACTGGCCTCGGGCTGGCTGCTTGCGTTCACGCTGTCGCTCGACGACCTGGTGATCTCGAGCTTCGTCTCGGGGCCGTCGTCGACCACGCTGCCGATGAAGGTGTTTTCCTCGGTGCGCATGGGCGTGAGCCCGAAGATCAACGCGCTGGCGACGCTGATGATCGCGATCGTCAGCATCGCCGCGTTCCTCGGCTGGTGGCTGATGGCGCGCGAGGAGAAGCAGCGCCAGCGCGACATGCAGCTGGCGCTGCAGCAGGGAGGCTGAGGCAATGACGATCGAGACCGTGAACCCGTGGAGCGGACGCGTCGAATACCGCTACGCGATGATGGACGGCGCGGCGATCGAGGCGCGCCTCGGCGCCGCCGCCGCAGCTGCACCGGCCTGGGCAGCGGCGCCGTGGGCCGAGCGTGCCGAGCTGCTGGTCTCGGTGGCCCAAGCGCTGCGCGGTGCGCGCGCGGCGATCGCCACGGTGATGGCCGCGGAGATGGGCAAGCTGCGGCGCGAGGCGCTGGCCGAGATCGAGAAGTCGGCCGCCGCCTGCGACTACTACGCCGCGCACGCGCCGGGCTATCTCGCCGAGCAGGTCATCGCCAGCGAGGCCGCGCGCAGCTATGTGCGCTTTGCGCCGCTCGGTTGCGTGCTCGCGGTGATGCCGTGGAATTTCCCGGTGTGGCAGGTGTTCCGCTTCCTCGCGCCGGCGCTGGCCGCGGGCAATGTCGCGTTGCTCAAGCATGCGACCAACGTGCCGCGTTGCGCCGACCTGATCGAGCGCGTGCTCGCCGACGCCGGAGCGCCCGCCGGGGTGTTCGGCGTGCTGCACATCGACAACGCGCAGACCGCGATGGTGCTCGGCGATGCGCGCGTGCACGCGGTGACCCTGACCGGCAGCGAGCGCGCCGGGCGTTCGGTGGCGGCCACTGCCGGCGCCAACCTGAAGAAGTGCGTGCTCGAGCTCGGCGGCAGCGACCCGTTCGTGGTGCTCGCCGACGCCGATCTGGACGCGGCGCTGCCGGTGGCGATGTCCTCGCGCTTCGGCAATGCTGGGCAGACCTGCATCGCCGCCAAGCGCTTCATCGTCGTCGACGCGATCGCCGATGCGTTCATCGAACGACTGGTTGCCGGCGCGCGCGCACTCGTGGTCGGTGATCCGAACGACGACGCCAGCACGCTGGCGCCGATGGCGCGCGCCGACCTGCGCAGCGAGATCGATCGCCAGGTGCGAGCGAGCATCGCCGCCGGCGCGCGGGCACTGTGTGGCGCCGAGACGCTGGCGCTGCCGACCGGCTATCCCGGCACCGTGCTCGACCAGGTCGGCCCCGGCATGCCGGCGTATGCCGAGGAGCTGTTCGGCCCGGCGGCGGCGGTCATCCGCGTGCGCGACGAAGCCGAGGCCGCGCGCGTCGCCAACGACACCCGCTTCGGCCTCGGCGCCAGCGTCTGGACCCGCGACCGCGAGCGCGGCGAGCACTTCGCGCGCGGCATCGATGCCGGGGCCGTGTTCGTCAACGCCCTCGTCCGCAGCGACGCGCGCCTCCCGTTCGGCGGCACCAAGGCCTCCGGCTACGGCCGTGAACTCGCCGAACACGGCATCCGCGAGTTCATGAACATCCAGAGCGTGTATGTGGGTTGAGGGGTGAGCAGCTGACTGGCTCGCTCCATCTGGGTGCAACTGCCGGGCCGCCCGTGGCCCTCGCAGGGAAGGACCCGCGGCATCCGAATCACCACGGCAGGCAGCGCGCTCTTGGCGAGGACTACTCGCGCGCGTAGTGGCCTGCGAAGCTGACGTTGGCGCCGCCGCAGGTGGGGCGCGGTTCGTCGATGTCCAGGGCGTTGCGGGTGAAGCGCAGGGTCAGGACGCAGGACCACTCGTCGTCGCCGTCGCGGTACTCGACGACGCCGGCACGGAGTTCGTATTCGCCTTCGAGCGATCCGACGTGGACGTTGCCGGAGTCGGCATCTCCGATCCAGGCGGCCTCGCCGGTGATCGCGATGCGGCCGTCGGCCAGCGCGCGCACGCTGACCGAGGCCGGTGTGCGTTCGCGGTCGAAGGCGGCGTCGCGGCGCTCGTAGTCGCCACCGATGGCCTCGGCGGAGAGTTCCTGGCCGATGGCATCGGCGAGTTCGGCGATGCGTCCCTGATACGCCTGCGCGATGCAGTCGTTGTCGACGCAGGCGTTGCGCCGCTTCAGCCACGCGCGCTGCGATTGCCTTGGTTCGGCAGCGCCCGGCGCCGCCAGCGCGCTGGCCTGGCGGTAGGTCGCGGCGAGGCTTGCGTCGAGTTCGGACAGCTGGGCGTCGGCACAGATCCGCTTCTCGACCTTGGATGCGGCCTTCGAGCAGTCGAAGCTGGCCGCGTGCGCGTCGAGGCAGGCAATCAGCAGCAGCAAGGCAGGAACTCGTGCGCCCATCTCAGGCCTCCGGCGGTGGACGTTGTTCACGGTACGCGATGGCGGCATAGCCGGCGAGCAGCAGCGGCGTGAGCCAGGGACTGAGGTAGTGCGCCGCCTGCGCCGATACGAGCGCCATGATCAGCGGGGCGATCGACAGCGAGTGCGAGCCGATTCGGTGCAGGCGTCGGACGAGGTGGTCGATGCCGAGGGTGGCGCAGAACCCGATTGCGAAATGCATCGCGGCGTGGGCGAACGGCGACACGGTTCAGATCCACCGCCGCACGCGGCTGCAGTAGGCGATGAACAGTTCGCCGAACAACCGCGTCAGCGCCGCTTCCTCGGGTGCGATCTGGAAGCGGTTGATCCACAGCACGAACAGCGGGCACAGCGCGAACGCGAGCAGGTTGCCGAACCACAGCCCGACCGCAACCAGCAACACCAGCATCGCCAGGTACATCGGGTTGCGCGAGCGCGCGAATACGCCGCTGGTCACCAGGGCGCTGCTGCGTTCCGGATGCAGCGGGTTGACGGTGGTGCGGGCGCGGGCGAATTGCCACGCCGCGAGCGACATCAGCGCGAATGCCGCGACGCCGACCGCGATCGCCAGCACCCGCTGCGCGTCGAACGCGAACGCGCCGACCGGTGCGTAGCGCGCCACCAGCGCCATCGACACGGCGATCGCCAGCGCCACGAGCGGGGGCGGAACGCGCGGTTGCATGGCCTCAGCCGAACGCCTCGTCGTCCATCGCCATCAGCGTCGCGGCGCCGGCGCGGATCGCGGCGGCGTGGGTGGCCGCGCGCGGCAGGATGCGGGTGAAGTAGAAGCGCGCGGTATCGAGCTTGTTCTTCAGGAACGCATCGCCCTGCGGCCGCGCCGCCGCGACCAGGCGCGTGCTGAAGTAGGCGAGCGCGACGTAGCCCGAATAGAACAGGTAGTCGACAGCGGCGGCACCGAGTTCATCGGGATTGGCCATGCTTGCCTTGCCGACGTGCAGCGTGAGCTCCTGCCACTGCTGCGCCAGTTGCGTCAGTACCGGAATGAACTCGGCGACATCGGCATTGCCGGCGTTGGCGGCACAGAAATCGGCGACTTCGGTGAGGAACAGCTTGAGGCCGGCACCCTGGCTCTGCAGGGTCTTGCGGCCGAGCAGGTCGAGCGCCTGGATGCCGGTGGTGCCTTCGTAGATGGTGGTGATGCGCGCATCGCGCGCGAGCTGTTCCATGCCCCACTCGGCGATGTAGCCGTGGCCGCCGTAGATCTGCATCGCGTGGTAGGTGCATTCGTTCGCGAGCTCGGTCAGCACCGCCTTGACGATCGGCGTCAGGAAACCGAGCAGGTCATCGGCCTGCTTCCTCGCCTCGGCATCGCTGCCGCGCTCGAACTGGTCGACCAGCAGGATGGCGCGATAGGCGAGTGCGCGCCCGGCCTCGACGAAGGCCTTCTGCGTCAGCAGCATGCGCCGGATGTCCGGGTGCACGATCAGCGGGTCGGCCGGCTTGTCCGGGCGCTTGGCCCCGGTCAGCGAGCGCGACTGCAGGCGATCGCGCGCGTAGAACAGCGCGTTCTGGTAGGCGCGCTCCATCAACCCGAGCCCCTGCAGCCCGACCGCGAGGCGGGCGGTGTTCATCATCGTGAACATCGCCATCAGCCCGCGGTTCGGCTGTCCGATCAGATAGCCCTCGGCAGCGTCGAAATTCATCACGCAGGTGGCCGAGGCGGTGATGCCCATCTTGTGTTCGATCGAACCGCACGACAGCGAATTGTGTTCGCCGAGCGTGCCGTCGCGCGCGGTCTTGATCTTGGGCACGATGAACAGCGAGATGCCCTTGGTGCCGGGCGGTGCATCGGGCAGTCGCGCCAGCACCAGGTGCACGATGTTGTCGGTGAAGTCGTGTTCGCCGGCGGTGATGAAGATCTTGGTGCCGGTGATGCGGTAGGTGTCGTTCGCCGCCGGCTCGGCCTTGGTCTTGAGCAAGCCGAGGTCGGAGCCGCAGTGCGGTTCGGTCAGGCACATGGTGCCGGTCCAGCGGCCTTCGATGATCGCCTTCAGGAATACCTCGCGCTGCCATTCCTCGCCGTGGTGCTTGAGCGCTTCGGTGGCGCCGTGCGAGAGCAGCGGGTAGTTGCCCCAGCTCAGGTTGGCGGAGTCGATCATCTCCTTGACGATGGCGCCGACGATCTCGGGCAGATGCTGCCCGCCGTAGGCCTCGGGCGCGGTCAGTCCGCTCCAGCCGCCGTCGACGAACTGGCGATAGGCCTCCTTGAACCCCTTCGGCGTGGTCACCTTGCCGGCCTCGAAGCGGCAGCCTTCGCGGTCGCCGGTCTTGTTCAGCGGCGCGAGGACCTGCTCGTTGAACTTCGCGGCCTCGTCGAGCACGGCGTCGACGAGTTCGCGGTTCGCGTTCTCGGCCCCGGGCAGGCTGGCGAAGTGCGCTTCGCCGCCGAGCACGTCGTACAGGACATAGCGCATTTCACGAAGCGGTGCGGTGTAGCGGCTCATGTCGGTTTCTCCTGCGGTATTCGCTGCGGCAATGGGTCAACGGAACTCGCCGGGCTTGCCCGGCACCGGGCTCAGGCGGCTTTCGAAGAAGATCTCGTATTCGCGCTCGGGCTCGCTGATCTGCACCCTGCCTTGCAGCATGTAGTGCACCGCGGTGTCGTTGTCGTG
Source organism: Lysobacterales bacterium (assembly GCA_016182785.1). Taxonomy (GTDB): domain Bacteria; phylum Pseudomonadota; class Gammaproteobacteria; order Xanthomonadales; family Ahniellaceae; genus JADKHK01. Next base: position 42,163 of record JACPFU010000031.1, read on the forward strand.
CGCCAGCGCGGTCTCGGCTTCGGCGCGGCGGGTGGCATCGATCGGCACCTTCACCATCGTGCCGTCCTGGCTCTGGTACTCGAACTCGCCTTGCAGCACGCGGTCGGGGGCGCCGCTCGCGCCGGTCGCCGCCGCCAGCGGTTCGGCGGCATCCTTCTCGGCACCGAGGTGCAGCTGCACGACCTCGGCGTTGTGCGCCGCGACTTCGAGGTTCGGCGTCGCCACCAGTTGCCCGGCCTCGATGCCGGCGATGTGCAGCGCCAGGTCCAGCGACGCGAAGCGCATGGCGATGTCGCTGTGGTTCTGCAGGCGCAGTTCGATGTCGAAACCGCCGCCCGGTTGCATCGTCAGGCGCTGGATCGAGGCCTGCGGCGGGTTGATGTTGCGCGGCGGTCCGGAAGCGCAGGATGCGAGCAGCAGGGCGAGGAGCGGGAGGAGGATTCGGGGCGTGCGCATGGAGGTCCATTCAAACGGCGGTTCGAACGCCGAGTGTAACCGCCGTGGGCGTCGCGGAGATCAAATTTTCGCTGGCGGTCGCGCGCTCCCGGCGCCGGCGCTATCCTCGGCGCCCTTTTTTTCCACGGAGCCCGCCATGCAGGTCGCGAAAGACACGGTCGTTTCCTTCCACTACACGCTGACCGACGCCGACGGCAATCGCATCGACTCCTCGCGCGAGTCCGAGCCGCTGGCGATCCTGCATGGCCACGGCGCGCTGATCGCGGGCGTGGAGAAGGCGCTGGAGGGCAGGGCGGCAGGCGAGCAGTTCGTGGTCAGCGTGCCGCCGGAAGAAGGCTACGGCCTGCGCGACGAGGGCCGCACCCAGCGCGTGCCGAAGAAGTACTTCAAGGACGGCGACCGCCTGAAGCCGGGCATGGTCACCGTGCTGCAGTCGCAGCAGGGCGTGCACCAGGTGACCGTGATCAAGGTCGGCGCCACCGTCATCGACATCGACGCCAACCACCCGCTCGCCGGCAAGACGCTCAGTTTCGACATCGAGATCACCGCGGTGCGCGAAGCCTCGCCCGAAGAACTCGCGCATGGCCACGTGCACGGCCCGGGCGGTCATCACCACTGAGGCGCGCCGCGCGAGCGCAGTTCAACGAGGCCCGCACAAGCGGGCCTCGTCGTTCGTGGCGAGCGGTTCGCTGCGCACGCGGTTCGGGTGCGGTGGCGAGCGCACTTCACGGCGAACCGAACCCATCGGCGAACAGGGGCACTTCGCTGGCGCGTCCGACTGGGGCGTCTTGTTCGCTCGCAAGTTCATGTGAACGAAATAGCGGCGAGCATGATGAGCAAGATCGTGCTGACAAGCCGAAGAAGGCCAACAAGAGCCTTGATCTCTTCAAATGATCGCTTCGGTTTGAGCACCAGAGACTGGAGATATTGTGAATGCGGCAGTGCCCATGTTGTGGCGCATAGCAGGAACAGTGCCAGGAGCGTGGGCCAGCCGAATTCTCCACGTGTATTCAATGGGCCCTGGTGGTCCAGCAAGAACAATGCGTTCCACACCAAGATCGCCGTGATAAGTGCTGCCCATCTGAACGGGAGGCCTTCACGGGGTGGCATGGCGGCCACCGACCCTTTTGGGAGGAAGCCGATATCGCGAATGCGCGAGATCAGCTTTTCGGGACTGCCAAGGCACCAAAAAATCATTTTGGCGGGATAGTCGGCTCTGGAGTGGACGATACGCACCCCTCGCGCGAAGAACGGAATAGACCCGTGCGGTTCAAGTGCAGCAATCTGCTGAGGCTCGAAGACATACCTGCCTAAGCAAGACAGCGTGAGCTGTTGCTTCGAGACAACCAGTTTCGCGAATGGCCAGGACGCGCTAACCCAACCAATCTGCGAACCGCCTACAGCGCTGACGTCGGACTTCATGTCCTCTCCTTGCCGACCAAGGCAAGCCCTCCGACGGAAGCGTCGGACAATGGGCGGGAGTCTGTGGTGGCCGGTAGAAGCGGGTCAAGAAATTTCGCCGGTGGAATCCAGGCTTGCGTGGAGGAATTGAGGATCGTCGGGGACGACGATGGGGGCACGGCCGACGGTGGAGTGGGGACATGTCTTATCGCGACGCATGTCTGACGCGGCGGCATGGCGCACGGGCCATGGCAACTTCAGGCCACGCGCGCCTGGCGTGCTGCGTGGCCTTCGCAGGCCAGCAGCACGGTCTTGGGGACAGGTCTCTCGCCGGCGCTGTAGTAGGCCACCATGCGCCGCGCTCTCTCAGCCCTCAGGGCAGGCGGTTGGCGATTTCGAGGGGGATGGGTTGGGTGAGCGCGGTCCGGTCGAGTATCGGCGACAGCACTTCGAGGTCGCCGGGTTGCGCGATGGCGTCGCCGGATTTCGAGATGCGGGCGCCGAGCACGATGCGCGGGGTCTGCGACAGGCGCGGGCCTGCGGTCATGCCCATGCTGTCGTCGAGCACGACTTCCTTCGGCAGTGCCGATGCGGCAAAGCGCTGGATCGCGAGCGGCATCTTCGGGCCTTCGGCGGCGCGCGCGAACACGTAGACGGTGTCGCCGGGCGCGACCTGGTCGCGCAGCGCCGCAGCAACGCTGACCTGTACGCGGATCGAGCTTGCGCCCGCGGCGGCCGATTGCGGCGCAGCGGGCTCCGGCACTTCGCCGCCGATGCCGCGCACCTGCTCGGCGACCGCGGCGTACACGGTCGAATCCGGCGGCAACAGGGCCAGCAGGCGTTGCCAGTGCGCGAGCGCGGCGGCGCGGTCGTCGCGCTGCATCGCGGCAATGCCGGACAGCCACAGTGCGCGTTGATGGTCCGGGTTGGTGGCGAGCGCGTCGGCGAGCAGTGCCGCGGCCTCGCCTTCGATGCGGCGCGTGTCGCTGGCCAGCGCGAAGGCCTCGGCGTACTCGACCTGCAGGTCGACGTCATCGGGCCGCAGCGTGCGTGCGCGGCCGAGTGCATCACGCGAGTCGGCGAAGCGCTGCAGTCCCTGGTAACCGCGGGCGAGCAGGCGCAGGCCGTCGACGTCATCGCCGTCGCGCGCGAGCCGCTTCTCAAGTCCGGCCACGGCGGTCGCCAGGTCGGGTGCGGACTCGGGTTCGCTGGGTGGCGCCACCCGTTGTGCCGGATCGAGCGCACGCGGTTCGCCGAGTTCGCGATACACGAGCAGCGCCGTCAGCGGCAACGCGATCAGCAGCACGACCGCCAGCGTGCGCGCCGGAGCGCGGGAGTCCTCTGCTGCGGTCTGTGCGCGCAGCAAGGGCCACAGCAGCGGCAGCAGCGTGGCGAGGCTGATCAGCCCGATCCAGGCCAGGAACGCCGGCGTCATCGGTCTACCTTGTCGTCGATCGGACCGGGCAGGTCCGGATGCGGACCGCCGCGCAACATCATGCCGCGCGCGATCGCGAATCCGGCGACCAGGATCAGCAGCGGCCCGACCCACAGCACGAACGTGGAGGCCTTGAACGGCGGCCGGTACAGCACGAAGTCGCCGTAGCGCTCGGTCAGGAACTGCTTGATTTCGTCGTCGCTTTTGCCGGCGCGCATCATCTCGAACACCTCCTTGCGCAGGTCCTTGGCCAGACCGGCGTCGGAGTCGGCAATGTTCTGGTTCTGGCACACGAGGCACCGCAGCTCCTGCGCGAGCGCCTGGAAGCGCCGCTCCTCGGCCTCGTTCGCGAACGGCAGCGGATCGATGGCGTGGGCCAGGCTGGCGAGCAGCACGAAGGCGAGGGCAAACACGGCGCGCGGCATCACTGCACTCCCATCGCCGCGAGGCGCGGCGTGATTTCGCTGGCGATGACCTCTGGCGTCAGCGGTCCGATCTGCTTGAAGCGGATCACGCCGTTGGCGTCGATCAGGAACGTCTCGGGTGCGCCGTAGACGCCGAAGTCGATCGCGACTCGGCCCTCGGCGTCGACCGCGACTGCGTCGTAGGGATCGCCGAGCGTGGCCAGCCAGCGTAGCGCGGTGGCGTCGTCGTCCTTCCAGTTCAGACCGACCAGCGGGATCTGCTTCGACTTCGCGTAATCGAGCAGCACCGGGTGTTCTTCCTGGCAGGCCACGCACCAGCTGCCCCAGACATTGAGCAGCCAGGGCTTGCCGGCGAACTGCTTCGACACCACCCGTTGCGCCGGGTTGCGCAGTTCCGGCAGGTCGAAGGTGGCCGCGGGCTTGTCGATCAGCGGCGAGGGAACCCGGCGCGTGTCCTTGCCGAGGCCGGCGTACAGCAACACGCCCAGACCGAGGAACAGCAGCAAAGGAATCAGGTAGCGCATCAGGCGGTGGCCTTGGCAGTGGCGGTCGCGCGCGCGGCGCTGCGTGCCGCACGCAGTTTCGGATCGGTGGCGGCGACCAGTCCGCCGCACATCATCAGCAGTGCGCCGAGCCAGATCCAGCGGATGAAGGGCTTGTGGTAGATGCGGATCGCCCAGGCATCGTCGGCACCGACCGGCTCGCCCATCGCGACGTACAGGTCGCGCGTGAGCCCGGGGTCGAGGTCGGCTTCGGTCATCACCTGGCGACCGCGGTACTGGCGCTTCTCCGGGGTCATGGTTTCGATCAAGCGGTCGCCGCGATAGACGCCGATCACGCCGCGGTCGGCGCTGAAGTTCGGGCCTTCGCGGTGTTCGAGCTTCTCGAACACGAAGCGGTAGCCGCGCACCTCGATGGATTCTCCCGGCACCAGGCGCACGTCCTTCTCGATGCTGCTGGCATCGGTCACGAATACGCCGATCACGAACACGCCGAGCCCGGCGTGCGCGATCAGCATGCCAATCAGGGAGGGGGTCAACCCGCGCCTCGGTAGGGGCGACCCCCCGTGGTCGCCCGCTGTCACACGGCCTCGCACGCGCAAATAGTCCAGCACCGAGACGATCACCCAGCTACCAGCAAGCACCCCGAGCGCCGCCTTCCACGGCGCGCCTGCGAGCACGAAGGCGAGCGCGGCGAGCACGTTGGCGGCGATCAGTGACGGCATCAGGCGGCCGGCGAAGCGTGCGATCTGGTCATTGCGCCAGCGGATGTGCGGCGCGAAGGCGATCAGGAACACCACCGGCGCCATCAGCAGCGGGAACAGCGTGCCGAAATACGGCGGTCCGACCGAAATCTTGCCCCAGTCGAACGCATCCGCCAGCAGCGGAAACAGCGTGCCGAGCAGCACCATCGCCGCGGCCGAGGTGAGCAAGACGTTGTTCAGCAGGATCGCCGACTCGCGTGACACCGGCGCGAAGCCGGGGTCGACCGCGAAGCGTTGCGCGCGCCATGCGTACAGTGCCAGCGCGCCGCCGGTAACCGATCCGAGGAAGGCGAGGATGAACACGCCGCGCGTCGGATCGGCGGCGAAGGCATGCACCGAGGTGAGCACGCCGGAGCGCACCAGGAAGGTCCCGAGCAGGGACAGCGAGAACGCCAGGATCGCGAGCAGCACGGTCCAGCGCAGCAGTTGCTGGCGCTGGTCGCTGACGACCATGCTGTGGATCAGCGCGGTACCGACCAGCCAGGGCATGAACGATGCGTTCTCGACCGGGTCCCAGAACCACCAGCCGCCCCAGCCGAGTTCGTAATAGGCCCACCACGAGCCGAGCGCGATGCCAAACGTCAGGAACGCCCAGGCGACCAGCGTCCACGGTCGCGCCCAGCGCACCCAGCGGCTGTCGCCACGCCCTTCGATCAGGGCCGCCACCGCGAACGCAAACGCGATCGCGAAACCGACATAGCCGGCGTAGAGCATCGGCGGATGGAAGATCAGGCCCGGGTCCTGCAGCAGCGGGTTGAGGTCGTGGCCCTCGGGCCAGGCCGGCAGGTTGCGCAGGAACGGGTTCGAGGTGACGAGCGTGAACAGCAGGAAGCCGACCGCGACGAATCCGAGCACCGACAGCACGCGCGCGACGAACGCTTCCGGCAATTCACGCGTGCGCAACGCCACCAGCGCGGTCCACAGCGACAGCATCAGCGCCCACAGCAGCAAGGAACCCTCATGCGCGCCCCACACCGCCGAGTAGCGATACAGCAGCGGCAGTTCCGAGTTCGAGTTGCGCGCGACGTAGGCGACCGAGAAGTCCTGCACCACGAACGCATGCGTGAGCAGCGCGAAGGCAAGCCCGACCAGCGCGAACTGCACCAGCGCCGCCGGTCGTGCCAGCGCGATCCAGTGTGACCGCCCGGTCTGCGCGCCGATCAGCGGCACGATCGCCTGCACCGTCGCGACCAGCAGCGCCAGGATCAACGCGAACTGGCCAAGCTCGGGGATCATCGGGCCGCGTCCTTCTGCGCCTTGGCCTTGGCGATCGCGTCGGCGACTTCGGCGGGCATGTAGTTCTCGTCATGCTTGGCCAGCACCTCTTCGGCGAGGAAGCGGCGCTCGCCTTCCAGGGTACCGGTCGCGACCACGCTCTGGCCCTCGCGGAACAGGTCGGGCAGGATGCCGCTGAAGTGCACCGGGATCTGCTTGAAACGGTCGGTGACGATGAACTCGACCTCGAGCGAAGTTGGCGAGCGCTGGACGCTGCCCTCGAGCACCACGCCGCCCAGGCGGAAGCGATGGCCCTGCGGTGCCTTGCCGGCGGCGATGTCGGACGGGCTGACGAAGTGCTGCAGGTTTTCGCGCAACGCATAGACCACGAAGCCGGCGGCGATGCCGAGCCCGAGCAGGCCGATCGAGAGTGCCACCAGGCGGCGACGGCGCACCGGGTTCATGCGTTCTTCCTGCGTTCGACGCGCGCCGCACGGGCGCCCAGTTCGCGGCGCAGGCGGCGCAAGGCAAGGCGCGGTGCGACGAAATCCCAGACCAGGAACGCGGCGAACACCGCGTACGAGGCAATGATGAAAGGCGTATGGCTCATGCTTGCGGTCTCCGCGGTCCGAACAGCGCCGTCTGTGCCCATTCCTTGCCGGCCTCGAACTCCAGCAGCGCCGCGCGCGTGCGCGCCAGCAGCGAGGCACCGAACCAGAACTTGGTTGCGAACGCCATCAGGATCAAGGGCCACAGCATCGATTCATGGATGCTCGACTTGCCGGCGAACAGGTTGATCGAGTTGCCCTGGTGCAGCGTGTTCCACCAGTTCACCGAGAAGTGGATCACCGGCAGGTTGATCAATCCGATCAGCGCCAGCAGGCTTGCGGCGCGTGCGCCCTTGCGCTGGTCTTCGATGGCGTTGTACAGGCCGATCACGCCGAAGTAGAGGAACAGCAATACCAGTTCCGAGGTCAGGCGCGCGTCCCAGACCCAGTACGTGCCCCAGGTCGGGCGCCCCCACAGGCTGCCGGTGATCAGCGTCACCGCGGTGAAGCCGGCGCCGATCGGGGCCGCCGCCATCGCCATCAATTCCGCGACCTTGAAGTGCCAGACCAGAGCGCAGAATCCGGCGGCGGCCATGAATCCGTAGATGAACAGCGACATCCACGCCGCCGGGATGTGGATGTACATGATCCGTGCCGACTCGCCCTGCAGGTAGTCGGCGGGTGCCTTGACCAGCCCCAGGTAGAGCGCAGCAGCGCCGCAGATCACGGCGAGTGCCAGCAGCCAGGGCTCGAAGCGCAGCGCCACCCGATGGAATTTCTCGGGAGAGCCGAAACTGTTCAGCCAGATCAGGAAGGTGTTCATGGGATCAGTGGTTTCCAAGGCGTAAGGCGGCGGCGCAGACCAGCGGACCGAGGCTGACCGCGGCGGCGAGGCCGGCGGCGAGCAGCAGCAGCGGCTGCGTGGTCGAGGCGCCGGTCAGGCTGGCTTCGACCGCGCCGGCGCCGAAGATCAGCACCGGCACCACCAGCGGCAGCACGATCAGCGACAGCAACATGCCGGCGCGGCGCAGGCCCGCGGTGAGCGCCGCGGCGCAGGCGCCGATGACGCTGATGATCGGGGTTCCGAGTGCAAGCGAGGTCAACAGCACCGGCAGCGCGCGCGGCGACAGCCCGAGCGCGGTCGCGGCGAGCGGCGTGATCGCGAGCAAGGGCAGCCCGGTCGCGATCCAGTGCAGCAGGATCTTGGCCCCGGCCAGCACCGCCAGCGGCTGGGCGCTGGTGAGCATCACGTCGAGCGAGCCTTCCTCCAGGTCGGCGCGGAACAGCGCGTCCAGCGACAGCAGGCTGGCGAGCAGCACGATGACCCAGATCACGCCGCCGGCGATGCGCGCGAGCTTGGCCGCTTCCGGCCCGAGCGCGAGCGGGAACAGGGTGATGACGATGGCCGCGAACCAGATCGGGTTCAGCGCGTCGGCGCGCCGCCGCCACAGCGACAGCGCGTCACGGCGGATCACGCCGAAGAACGCGGAGAGCACGCTGCCCTTACGCATCGGCGAGCTCCAGGCGCATGCGCCGCACGCGCGACAGTTGCGGCTCGATCAGTCCGTGCGAGGTGATCAGCGCCGCGCCACCGCGGGCGATGTGGCCTTCGAGCAGGCGGTCGACCAGGATCTGGCCGTCGCGGTCGAGGTTGGCGTAGGGCTCGTCCAGCAACCACAGATGATTGGCGGTATGCAGCAGCGCGGCGAGCGCGCAGCGCTTGCGTTGGCCGGCGGAAAGCCGGCGCACCGGCATGTGCTCGAAGCCGGCCAGGCCAACGCTGTGCAACGCCGCCATCGCCGCGATACCGGGGCGGACCCCATACAGGCAGGCGAAGAAGTCGAGTTGCTCGAGCGGCGAAAGATCGGCGCGCAGGCCAGTGGCGTGGCTGAGAAAACCGACTGGCGCGAGCAGGTCTTCCGACTCGATCCCGGCGCGCAGGATCTGGCCATGGCTCGGTGCCAGCAGACCCGCAAGCACACGCAGCAGGGTGGTTTTTCCGCTGCCGTTGCCGCCCTCGACCAGCAGCACCTCGCCGGCGCGCAACTCAAGGTCGAGCGGGCCGAAGATCGGTTCGCCCTGGCGCACGACGGCCAGGCCGCGCGCTGCCAGGAGCGGCACGGAATCATCGGGGGAATCGGACATGGTCGGTCGGGAAAAGTGGACCGCTATGCTACCCATTCGACGTTCGCAGCGTCCATGTCGGCGCGGTGGAATCGCTCGTGCCAGAAGGCCCGGTAGCAGCGCAGCCGAGCCGGCTGGCCCGGGTGCAGTGCCACCGTGGCCAGTTGCCGGAATTGGTGCGCGAGCCGGTCGACCAGCGCATCCGGCACCGCGTGCAGCACGACGCAGGGTTCCTGCCACGGGCTCGGTTGACCGGCAGCCGCCGCCGGCGCGCGCGCGAAGCCCGCTTCGCCGTGCCATCCGGCTGCTGCCACCGCTTCCAGCAAACACTGCTGTGCGGCCAGGTTGCTGGCGTCGGGGCAGGCCGCACCGAGCGGGTTGTATGCGGTGATCCAGTGTCGTGAAGCCGGCAGCGCGCTGGATTCACCGATGTGAATCAACGCCGGCGTGCCGTGTTCGCAGCCATACTCGGCGTGCAGGAATTGGTCGAGCAGATCGTGTTCCATTCGGGTACAGGTGCAGGGCGTAGAAAGATTTGCGATGATCGCCGGCTCGCGATCGTAAAGAAAGGTATCCATCATGACTCACGTTCGTCTCGGCGCTGTGTTCTGCGCCTCGCTGGCCCTGTTCGGCGCGGCCCATGCCGCGGACGCGCGCAAGGTCTACCTGGTTTCGCTGGCGGAGCCGGCGGCGACCGTGTTCGAGCGCGTCGAACAGCTCGGCAACGCCAAGCGCGCGCTCGCGCTTCAGCCCACCGCGATCAGCGTCACCGGCCAGCGCCGCTTCGACGCCAAGGCCGCGCCGGTGCAGCGCTACGTCGAGTTCCTGCACCAGCGCCAGGACCAGGTGCTCGCGCTCGGCGCCAAGCAATTCGGGCGCGCGTTGACGCCGACCCACCGCTACGACCTGGTGGCCAACGGCTTTGCCATCGAACTCACCGCCGCCGAGGCCAAAGCGCTGGCGCAGCTCGATGGCGTGGCACGGGTGCGGCCCGATTTCGAGCGCCGCATGTTGACCGACGCCGGCCCGCAGTGGATCGGTGCCGAGCCGATCTGGAATGGCACGGTCATCGGTTCCGGCATCCACACCAAGGGCGAGGGCGTGGTCGTCGGCGTGGTCGACAGCGGCGTCAATCCGACCCATCCCTCGTTCCAGGACCTGTCCAGCGACGGCTACAACCACAGCAACCCGCGTAGCCAGCGCTATGGCGTCTGCAACAACGCCGGCGAGACCCGCTGCAGCGACAAGCTGATCGGCCTGTACGACTACATCAACGAAACCTGCACCGGACAGACGACCACGCCCAAGGGCAACGACTGCATGGGACACGGCACCCACGTCGCCAGCACGGTGCTCGGCAATCCGTTCACGGTGACGCAGACCGGCAACACCACTTCGGTGCAGATCACGCCCTCGGGCGTGGCGCCGCGCTCCAACCTGATCATGTACAAGGCCTGCAACAAGGACAACAGCTGCGTCGGCTCGGCGCTGGTTGCGGCGCTGAACCAGGCAGTGACCGATGCCGTCGACGTGATCAACTACTCGATCGGCGGCGGCGAGCGCGATCCGTGGTCCGGCGTGCGCGGCGGCGGCATCGATGACGGCAGCGCCTTCCTGAACGCGCGCGCCGCCGGCATCGTCGGCGTGGTCGCGGCCGGCAACGAAGGCCCCGGCGTCAGCACGCTCGGCGCGCCCGGCAACGCGCCCTGGGTGATCACCGCGGCCAACTCGAATTCGGGTCGCTACTTCGGCAACACCGTCACCGGCATCAACGGCAGCGGCATCGCCGCGCCGTTCGACCTGGCCGGCGTTGGCTTCACCGGTGCCGCGGCCAGCGCCCAGATCGTGCATGCCAAGGACTATGGCAACGCGCTCTGCGGCACCGGCTTCTCGACCGCGAACACCTCGACCTGCAACAGCAGCATGAGCAATCCGTTCGCGCCCGGGACCTTCACCGGCAAGATCGTGATCTGCAACCGCGGCGAGTACGCGCGCGTCGAGAAGGGCTGCAACGTCAAGCTCGCCGGCGCACTCGGGATGATCCTGGTGAACCTGCCCGGCGGCGACAGCAATCTGGTCTCGGACAACCACTTCCTGCCGGCGGTGCAGCTCGACGCGGCGGCCGGGACCACGCTGCGCGACGCGGTAGAAGCGGCGCGTCTTGCGGGCGGCAGCGTCAGCGGCGCCATTGCCGGCGTGCAGCGGCGCATCGATGGCCGTGGCGACGTGCTCAACTCGAGCAGCAGCCGCGGACCGGTCAGCACCTACTCGGGCGTACTCAAACCGAACGTGGCCGCGCCGGGTACCGCGATCGTCGCCGCCGACCACGACTCGAGCGGCACCGCGACCATGACCGGCACCTCGATGGCGACGCCGCACGTCGCCGGCGCGGCCGCGCTGCTGATCGCGGGCAATCCGGCGTGGAGCGCGGCGCAGGTGGAGTCGGCATTGCTGACCACTGCCGCCGATCGCGTGGTGCTCGACGACGGCGTCACCGATGCGCTCTATGTCGAGGGCGGCGCCGGACGGGTGTCGCTGGCCGACGCTGCGCGCGCCGGCCTGCACTTCGCGGTCTCGCGCGCCGAGTATGTCGCCGCCGATCCGGCGATCGGGGGCAACCCGAAGTCGCTGAACCTGCCGTTCGCGCACGATGGCAACTGCTTCGAGCAGTGCAGCTTCACCCGCGTTGCCACCGCGAACGTCGGCGGCAGCTGGCGCGTGGAGACGACGCTGCCGACCGGCGCGACCGCGAGCGTGACGCCGAGCACCTTCACCCTCGCTGCGGGGGCCAGCCAGAGCCTCGCGATCGCCATCGACGTGAACAACGCGGCATTGGTCGGCAGCTGGGTGGACGGCCAGATCCGGCTGATCCCGAACGACCCGAACGTCGCCACCACGACGCTGCCGATCTCGGTGTTCGCCGACTCCGGCAACATGCCCTCCAGCATCCAGATCGAGACCGCGACCGAGAGCGGTTTCCGCGACATCGACTTCTCCGGACTCGTGGCCCTGCCCGACCTGACCATCGAGAACTCGACGCTGGTCGCGGCGCAGCGTTTCGATCGCGCGATCGCCGTCGACTCCACCCAGGATGACGTCTACGACAATTCCGGCGGCACCTACACCACGCTGGTCGGACCGACCAGCGCCGGGCTCAACGTCGACGGCATGCTGTTTGCGCGCACCGCGGCCGGAACTTCCGGCGACATCGACCTGTACGTCGGCATCGACGCCGATGGCGACGGGCTGCCCGACGAGGACGAGGAGCTGTGCCGCTCGGCCAGCGCCGGCAACGAGGAGTCCTGCCAGATCGACACCTGGTTCACCGGCGCCGACCAGCATTACTGGGTGCTGGTGCAGCGTTACTCGGGCACCGCTTCGGCGCAGATCGAGATCGAGACCGCGCACATTCCGACCGCGAACGGCGCCGACTCCAGCCTGGCCCTGAGCGGGCCGCGCGTGCTGAACCGGCTGGCCGCGTTCAAGGCTCGCGTCGCCTGGAGCGCCCCGTGGCTCGAAGCCGGCAAGACCGCCTACGCGATCGCGCGGTTCGGGGCGACGCAGGCGCGGACCTCCGGAGTCGGTGAAGTGCTGGTGTCGATCAAGCGCACCGCTTCCGCAACGCCGCAGCCGATCGTGCTGAACGGACTCGGCGACAGCGAGCGCATCACACTGGCCGCCGGTACCGCGCACGAGCGCATCGTCATCGACGTGCCGCCGAACGCCACCGGGTTGCACGTGACCACGAGCGGCAGCGGCGAGGTCGATCTGTACGTCGCGAAGGCAGTCGATCCGCTGTCCCCGCCGACCTTCGCCGCGGCGCCGGCACGCGGGCTGGCGCAGGGCACTTCCATGCATCCGGGGGCAACCGAAGTCGTGGACCTGCTGGCGCCGACGCTGACGCCGGGACGCTGGTACGTGACTCCGGTGAACAGCGGTGCGACCGCGGCTACGTTCACGCTCAACGTCGATCTGGATTTCGGCGCCGGCAGCGTGCGCCCGGCGATGCAGACCTACTTCAACCCGAACCGCTCCGGCCACGGCATGTTCCTGTCGCAGGTCGCAAACGTCTGGGCGCTGGTCTGGTACACCTACCTGCAGGACGGCACGCCGGTCTGGTACTACGCGGGCGGTACGGCGCCGAGCGGCAACGACGGCGTGTGGCGGGTGCCGCTGACTCGTTACACCTGGAACGGGACACCGGCCTACCGCAGTGTCGGCGAGGTGATTCTGACCTTCAACACCGCCACCAGCTTCACCTTCTCGTGGTTGCTCGACGGCGAGTACGGCAGCGAGCCGTTCCAGATCCTGGGGCCGTTGACCTGTCCGAACCTCGGGGGCTCGCCGGCGCAATACAGTGGTGCATGGTTTCAGCCCGGAGACGGCGGCTGGGGCTTCAGCGTCACCGCGGTGGCGGTGGCCGACGCCGAGGGGGCCTACATCTTCGACAGCTTGGGTAACCCGCGCTGGTTGCTCGGGTCGGTGGTTCCGCCCGCCACCACCGTAGTGATTCCGCTGCGCCAGTACACCGGCTTCTGCCCGACCTGCGCGCGCAGCGGCGACCCGGCCACGCAAGTCGTTGGCAGCATCACCCGCCGCTACAGCAACAACGGCAGCGGCAGCCTCGACATCAGTGCCAGCTACGCCCCGCCGGTCTCGGGCAACTGGAACCGCGTCGGCTCGACCCAGTCCAAGATCACCCCGGACATCGCCTGCCAGTAGCCGGCATGGCCGCGGCGCCGCCGGTTGCGGCGGCGCCGTTCACGGCAACGGGTCGAGTTCGGACTCGATGCGCTGCGCGGCGGCGCTGTAGTCGATCGCATCGAGGTCGCTCGCGTTGCCGAGCAGGTCGTCGAGGATCCGCTGCTGGATCTGGCCGCGGCGCTGTGCCTCGGCGTACCCGATGCGGCGGAACATGATCATCGAGTAGCGCGGCACGAAGCGTTCCGGATGCAGGCCGGCGAGGCTGCGTTCCAGTTGCTTGAGCAGCGCGAAGCGCTCGTCGACCACGGCGTCGCGCATCTCGACGTAGTTCTCGATCGCCATCGACGCGATCGCGTCGGTGTCCGGCTTGCGCCGCGCGCTGAACTCGGCGAAGGCGGTCGCGGTGTCTGCGTGCGCGGCCAGCAGTCGGTCCAGTTCGACGCAGTCCTCGAACGCGCAGTTCATGCCCTGGCCGTGGAACGGCACGATCGCATGGGCGGCATCGCCGATCAGCAGCGCGCGCCCATCCAGGTGCCAGCGTTGCAGGTACAGCGTCGCCAGCGGTCCGACCGGGTTGCGCTCGAACTCGGACACCAGGTCCGGGAGCAGTGGTGCCGCGGTGGGAAATTCGGCGTCGAACAGTGCGCGTACCGCGGCCGGCGAGTCGAGGCTGTCGAAGCCGGGTGCGCCGTGGCGCGGCAGGAACAGCGTGGCGGTGAAACTGCCATCGAGGTTGGGCAGGGCGATCAGCATGAATCCGCCGCGGGGCCACAGGTGCAGCGCGTGCGGCTCGACGCGGAAGGCGCCGTTGGGCGCGGACGGTATGCGCAGTTCCTTGTAGCCGTGCGCCATCGACTCGACGCGTTCGCCGAGATCGATCACGCGCTGCAGCGCCACGCGCAGCGTCGAGTTGGCGCCATCGGCGCCGATCACGCTGTCGAACGCGGTCCTTCGCAACTGCGCATCGTCACCGGTGAAGCGCAGTTCGCGGCGCGCGAAGTCGGCCGATTCGAGCATGCAGCCGAAATGGAAGGCGGCGCCGCTGGCCTCGGCGGCCTGGATCAGGCAGGTGTTCAGGCGGCCGCGGTGGATCGACCACAGCACCTCGCTGTCGTCGCGGCCGTAGCGGAAGAAGCGTTCGCTGCCGGATGCGTCGTGCACCATGCGCCCGCGCATCATCACCGCATGATCGAGCACTTCGCGCTCAAGCCCGGCGCCGCGCAGCGCATGCAGGCCGCGCTCGGCGAGTGCCATGTTGATCGAGCGACCGCCAAGGTAGCCGACGTTGCGCGGGTCCGGACGCCGTTCGAACACGCGCACGCGCACGCCACGCTGCGCGAGCTGCAACGCCAGCAGGCTGCCGGCCAGTCCGGCGCCGATGACGGTGATCTCGTGCTCGGGCATGAAGGCGTCCGTGGGGCGGTGGCCGATCCTGACGGTTTGCGTGCAACGCCACGAAAGTCATTGATCGACATCGGCAAGCTAAGGACAATTCCGTGATGCCCACGTCAATTCACCGCACGCGCGCGCGTGCCCCGCATCGATCCCTGCGCTGATGGCCACCTACGCCATCGGCGACGTGCAGGGTTGCCACGATGCGCTGCAGCGCCTGCTCGATCACCTGCGCTTCGATCCGGCCGCCGATCGCCTGTGGTTCTGCGGCGATCTGGTCAACCGCGGCGGCCAGTCGCTGGAGACGCTGCGGCTGGTGCGCTCGCTCGATGCGCAGTCGGTGGTCGTGCTCGGCAACCATGATCTGAGCCTGCTGGCCGTGGCCGAACGCAAGGAAGTCGAGCAGCGGCGGGCCAACGTCGATCTGGCCCGGGTGCTGATGGCCGCGGATCGCGAGGACCTGCTCGCATGGCTGCGCCACCGCCCGCTGCTGCACATCGACCGCGAACTCGGCTTCGCCATGGTGCATGCCGGGTTGGCGCCGCGCTGGACGCTGAACATCGCCAAGGCGCGCGCCGCCGAAGTCGAGCGCAAGCTGCAGGGCGCCGACTACCGCAAGCTGCTGAAGAACATGTTCGGCGACCGGCCCGCGCTGTGGTCGAAGAACCTGTCCGGGATCGAGCGCCTGCGCGCGATCATCAACGTGATGACGCGGATGCGCTACTGCGATGTGCGCGGGCGCATGGAGTTCGCCGCCAAGGGCGCGCCGGGCACCCAGGCAGCGGGGCTGTATCCGTGGTTCGAGGTGCCCGGCCACGCGCGCCGCGAGCTGCCGATCGTGTGCGGGCACTGGTCGACGCTCGGCCTGTTCCAGGGACTCGGCATCCACGCCATCGACACCGGTGCGGTCTGGGGCGGCAAGCTGACCGCGCTCGAGCTCGGCCCGGAGCCGCGCGTGCACGCGGTGCAGTGCGAGGCGCGGCTGACCCCGCGCGATCGTTCCGCGGACTGACGCGGTGACGAATCGTGGCGCCGGCACGCGCAGGTGCAGTCGGGTGCGCGCGCGGCGGTGGCATCGGTCATAATCCGCTCCCGCCACGTCCTGTCCCCCATGTCGAATTTCGCTCCCGGACAACGCTGGATCTCCAATGCCGAGCCTGAACTCGGTCTCGGCACCGTATTGCGGGTCGAGGGACGCATGGTCCAGCTGGTCTATGCGCGCACCGGAACCGTGCGCCAGTACGCCGCCCAGTCCGCGCCGCTGACCCGTGCGCAGTTTCGTGTCGGCGACATGATCACGCTCGCCGGCAGGCCGCAGCGGGTCGAGTCGGTCGATGCCCGCGACGGACTGCTGCACTACGCGGTGCACGGCATCAGCGTGTGCGAGACCGGCCTCGACGACCTGCAGAACGTGTCCAAGGCCGAGGACCGGCTCGGACAGGGCCGGGTCGATCGCAACGACCAGTTCGAGTTCCGCCATCAGGCCTTGCTGCAGCGGGCGCGCGCGCGGCGCAGCGCAGCGTTCGGGCTGCAGAGCGCGCGCGTGGACCTGATCCCGCACCAGTTGCGGGTCGCGCAGATCGCCGCCGACCGACGTCCGCCGCGGGTGTTGCTGGCCGACGAGGTCGGACTTGGCAAGACCATCGAGGCTGGCCTGATCATCGCCCGCCAGATCGCCAGCGGACGCGCCGGACGCGTGCTGCTGCTGGTGCCGGAAACGCTGGTCTACCAGTGGTTCGTGGAATTGCTGCGGCGCTTCAACCTGGCCTTCTCGATCTACGACGCCGAGCGCGTCGAGGCGATCGAACTGAACGCCGACGGCCGCAATCCGTTCCAGGACGACGAGCTGGTGCTCACCGACAGCAGCTTCATCGTCGCCAACCCCGAGCGCGCGAAGCAGCTGGTCACCGCCGGCTGGGACCTGCTGGTGATCGACGAAGCGCACCATCTGGCCTGGTCGCCCGAGGAGGAGAGCCCGGAGTACGTGCTGGCCGAGGCGCTGGCCCGGCGCACTGCGGGCGTGGTGCTGTTGACCGCGACCCCGGAACAGCTCGGGCGCAGCGGCCATTTCGCCCGCCTGCGCCTGCTCGACCCGGCGCGCTACCACGATCTCGCGGCGTTCCAGCAGCAGAGCGCCGAATACGCGAAGCTGTCGGCACTGGCGGCGGCGCTGATCGAGGGGGGCGCACTCGCACTGGAGCAGCAGCACACGCTGACGGCAACGCTCGGCGAGACCGCGCAGATGCCGGAGGACGATGACGCGCGCGACGCCATGCTGGCCGCGCTGATCGACCGGCACGGCACCGGGCGCGTCATGTTCCGCAACCGTCGCGCCGTGGTCGGCGGGTTCCCGAAGCGCGTGCCGGAACTCGTCACGCTGCCCGACGAGCAGGCCAATGACGACCTGCGCGGGCACCTGCTCGCCGAGTTCCTGAGCGATGTCGATGCGCATGCGCACGCGCTGCCGCTGAACTACGCGAAGGACCCGCGCCTGGCCTGGCTGGTCGCGCTGCTCGACGAGTTCCCGGCCGACAAGTTCCTGCTGATCTGCCGCAGCCAGGCCAAGGTGCTGGCGCTGGAAGACGCGCTGCGCGCCGCCAGCGGCGTCGCGGTGGCGCGCTTCCACGAAGGCATGAGCATCGTCCAGCGCGACCGCAATGCCGCGTTCTTCCAGCATGCGGAAGGCGCACGCCTGCTGCTGTGCGCCGAGATCGGTTCGGAGGGGCGCAACTTCCAGTTCGCACACCACCTGGTGTTCTGGGACCTGCCGCCCGACCCCGACCAGCTCGAACAGCGCATCGGCCGGCTCGATCGCATCGGCCAGAGGCGCGACGTGCATCTGCACTTCGCCCGCTTCCGCCACACCGCGCAGGAAGCCCTGCTGCGCTGGTTCGACGAAGGCCTCGACGCCTTCCGCAGCAGTCCGCAGGATGGCCGCGAGCTGTTGCGTCGCTTCGGTGCCGAGCTGGTGCACGTGGCCCGCGAATACGCCGCCGGGCATTCGGCCGCCGAGGAAGCGCTGGATTCGCTGATCCGGCGCACGCAGGCGGCCCACCGCGAACTCGCGGCCGCGATCCAGAACGGGCGCGACCGCCTGCTCGAACTCGCCACCCAGCGCGCCGCGCCCGACGCCCTGCTGCAGCGCGCGTTGCAAGACGACGACCACGACCCGGAACGCGACGAGTTCGTGCTCAAGCTGTTCGAGCAGTTCGGCATCAGCGCCGAAGAACTGGGCGGGACCATTCACCTGCTCGACCCCGAGTACCTGAGCACCGAGGGCTTTCCCGGTTTCGAGGGCGGCCCGCGCCAGGCCACCTTCGACCGCAGCACGGCGCTGGCGCGCGAGGACGTGCTGTTCCTGCGCCTCGATCATCCGATGGTGCAGGGCGCGCTCGACCTGCTGCTCAGCGCCGAGACCGGCAATGCCGCGTTCCTGGTCGATGCGGCGTTGCCCCCGCGTTCGGCGCTGCTCGAAGCGGTGTTCCTGCTGGAATGCGTGGCCCCGGCGAAACTGCATGTCGATCGTTTCCTGCCGCCGCTGCCGTTGCGCGCAGTGGTCGACTCGCGCCTGAGCGAACGTCCGGACTTCCAGCCCTCGGACGAGGCACGGCGCAAGTCCGGGGAACTGACGATCGACCTCGGCAAGCTGCGCAAGGTGCTGAACCAGTTGCTGCCGCCGATGCTGAAGACCGCGCAGGCCAAGGTCGAGCGCCTGGCACGACGCGAAGTCGAGGGCGCGATGCTGGCCGCCGACCAGCGACTGGAAACCGAGATCGAACGCCTGGTCGCGCTGGCCGAAGTCAATCCCGGCGTGCGCGCCGAGGAGATCGCCGCCGCGCGCGACGAGAAGCAGCAGCTGCACGAACTGCTGCCCGAGTCGCGGCTGCGCCTCGACGCCGTTCGCCTGATCGTCAGCCCGGACTTCCTCGCGCTCGCCAACCGCGGCTGAGCTCGCTGCGCGCCTGCCGACGAGGTGTTCGTCAGCGCGGCGGAAGCGCGCGTTGCGCGATGATCTGCTCGGCAACGTCGAGCACGGTGTTCGCGGGCAGCAGCGCGTCGATCACCGGCACCGTCGGCAGCGGTCGCTCGAAGCGGGCGAGCACGGCGTCGACCAGCGCCGGGGTGCGGTCGTCGGCCGGGTGGTAGCGGCCGGACTTGCGGTCGGCGCCGATGCGCGCCTTGGCGACTTCCGCGGGCAGGTCCAGCCAGATCGGCACCAGCACCAGATCGTACTTGGCAGCGATGCGCGCGACCCGATCCAGGTCGCCGCGGCTGGAGAAAGTCATGCCGTCGATCACCGTCGATTCGCCGAGGGCACCGTTCACCTCCACCGCCAGCAGCAGCGCGTGGAAGGCAGCGCGCTTCTCCGGCAGCGAGTGCGTGCACTGCGGGAACAGCGCGCGGGCGATCAGGTCGCGGTTGGCCAGGCGCAGGTCCAGGCGTTCCGCCAGCGCGTTGGCCAGCGTCGACTTGCCGGCGCCGGGCAGTCCGATCAATGCGACCACCAGCGGTCGCGGCCAGTGCGGATGGCGCGCGCGCGGCGCCTGGGGCAGTGGGGTCGCAGTCATGGCGAGAGCATAGCGGCGCCTTGTGGCGCTGGTCAGCGACGCGTGTCACCGGCACACTCGCGCACCGCGAGGACCCGCCATGATCCGACGACTGCTGCAGCGTTACTTCGTCCCCGGACTGCTCACCCTGATCCCGATCTGGCTGACCTGGATCGTGTTCAAGTTCGTGTTCCAGGCCCTGTCGATGGTGTCCTCGCCGTGGATCAAGGCAGTGTTCGATCCGCTGGCGCGCGCGCATCCGGCGCTGTTTGGCTGGCTGGCATCGTCGACCACGCAGTTCCTGCTCGGCGTGTTGCTGACGCTGTCGCTGATCCTGTTCACCGGCTGGCTGAGCCGGCGCGTGATCGGCAAGCGCCTGCTGTTGCTGTTCGAGCAGACGCTGGAGCGGGTGCCGCTGGCGAAGACCATCTACGGCGGCACCAAGCAGTTGCTGGAAGCGCTGCAGACCAAGCCCGACGGCACCCAGCGCGTGGTGCTGATCGACTTCCCGTCGCCGGAGATGAAGACCATCGGTCTGGTCACGCGCGTGCTGCGCGATGCGCGCACCGGCCAGGAAATGGCGGCCGTGTACGTGCCGACGACACCGAACCCGACCTCGGGTTACCTGGAGATCGTGCCGGTATCGAAGCTGACGCCGACCGACTGGAGCGTCGACCAGGCGATGGCCTTCATCATCTCCGGCGGGGCCAAGTCGCCGGAGACGCTGCGCTTCTATCGCGACGACGAAACGCCGATCCGCTGAACTCCGCTGTCCATACCCGAGGTATCGCCGATGCGCCTGATCCTGGCCCTGCTGCTGCTCGCCACCACCGCCGTCCACGGCAAACGCCTGCAGACGCCGGCCGAGGCCGATGGCCTGCTGCAGACGCCGGATGCGGCGACGACCTTTGCCTTTCTCGACCGCCTCGATGCCGCGAGCGATCGCATCGAGGTGCGCCGCTTCGGCACCACGCCCGAAGGCCGTGCGCTGCGCGTCGTGATCGCCGGCGAGGTCCGTCCGGATCGGGCGCTGGTGTTCGTGCAGGCCGGCATCCACGCCGGCGAGATCGAGGGCAAGGACGCCGGGCTGATGCTGCTTGCCGCGATCGCCGCGAACGATCGTCGTGCGCGGCGCTGGCTGGAGCATGCGACGCTGGTGTTCGTGCCGATCCTCAACCTCGATGGCCACGAGCGCCGCTCGCGTTTCAACCGCATCAACCAGAACGGCCCGGTCGAGATGGGCTGGCGTGGCACCGGCCAGCGCCTGAACCTCAACCGCGACTACCTCAAGGCCGACGCGCCGGAGATGCGCGCGTTGCTGGCGCTGATCAACGAAGTGAACCCGGACATCCTGATCGACAGCCACACCACCAATGGCGCCGACTACCAATACGACCTGACCTGGTCGATGGACGACACCGTGGTCCAGCACCCGCGCTTGCGCGCGTGGCAGGAGCAAGCGCTGGTCGGGCGCGTGCAGTCGCGCCTGGAACGGCAGGGACACCTGGTCGCGCCCTACATCGAATTGAACGATCCCACCGATCCGCGAAAGGGCTTCACCAATTTCGGCGCCAGCCCGCGTTATTCCACCGGCTATGCGGTTGCGCGCGGGCGTGTCGGCCTGCTGCTGGAGACGCACATGCTGAAGCCGTATCCGGTGCGTGTGCGCGCGACCCTGGATGTGCTCAGCGCGATCCTCGACGACATCGCCGCGCATCCGGGCGAGTTGCGCGCGGCGACGCGGCAGGTCGATGCCGACACCGTTGCGCGTGCCGCGGACGCGGGCGCCAGCGTGCCGGTCCAGGTCGAGAACGCCGGCATCGCCGAGGACTTCGCGTTCAAGGGGTACGCCTTCACGATCACGCAGAGCGAGGTCAGCGGCGGTCCCTGGATCCGCTACGACCCGGGCCAGCCGAAGACGTTCACCGTGCCGTTCTACCGCAAGGTCAAGGTCGCGCAGGCGCTGAAGCCGGCTGCGGCGTATGCGATTCCGCAGCAATGGACCGCACTCGTCGAGCGTCTGCGCGTGCACGGCGTGCGACTGCAACGCATTGCGCACGACGCGCGCGTGCCGGCCGAGGTGTCGCTGGTGTCGAAGCCGCAGTTCGCGCCGGCCTCGTTCGAGGGTCGCGTCGCCCTCACCGCGTTCGAGCACCGCCGCGAAATGCGCGAGATGCCGCTTCGCGCCGGCGACTGGCTGGTGCCGATGGACCAGCCGCTGGCCAACGTCGCGCTGCACATCCTGGAACCGGATGCACCGGATTCGGCGCTGCGCTGGGGCGATTTCAACATCGTGTTCGAGCAGCGCGAATACGCCGATGGCCGCGTCGCCGAGCAGCTGGCGCGCGACCTGATGGCCGCAGACCCGAAGCTCAAGGCCGAGTTCGAGGCCAAGCTCGCCGCAGAACCCGAGTTCGCGAAGAACCCGTACGCGCGCCTGAACTGGTTCTACCTCCGCTCCGACTGGCGCGAACGCGACCTCGGTCTGTATCCGGTGTTGCGCGTTGATGCGGCTACGTCGACGGCGCTGCGCTCGAAGTGACCGCGAGAACTCGACTACGGCTGAAATGAGATGCGACTGGACGATGGGGTGTTCACACCAATTCGAGGAGACACAGAAGTGGTCTCGGATGGCCGCGTCTGGATACCGTCGTCCGCAAAATCCCTGATTCAAGAACTCCAAGGGATACGCGAGCGTGCATTTGCTCAGGACCACCTGGCGCTCTTCCGGGGGCACGCCGATTTCAACTGGTGTCTGGATTCCACGATTGCCAGAACAATCAAAGAAGTCATTTTCGGATTCAGACCGGGCGAGATACCCACCGACGATTGTGCATCGGATCGGTTTTTCGCGCAGACGCTTTATGGTGCGTTCTTATTCAAGTGCGGAGGCGCGGGGCGTCCAAGTCACGAGTTGATGGCACTCGCTGAAAGCGATGATGGTATCGATCCGTGGTTTGAATGGATGAAGCACCAGCAACAGTTCCCGGACAAAGATCACCGAACGCTCAAGGGGAGCTTTCTCATCGACTGGACCGTGAGCGAGAGCGTCGCGTCGTGGTTTGCGACTGCCGCCAAGACACCGAACTGTCCCGCAGCAGTGCTTGTGGCGGATGTCAGTGCGTCGGGCTCGGTGCATGCCACTGGGAAGTTGCGGAGCACGTTGGACGCAATGGAGCAACATGACTGGCTAGAGAGGGCGTTTCCCGGGCTGCCGCTCCTGTTCTGCCCTCCCAAGCAGACGCTCATGGCCAGAGCCAACGCTCAACAGGCGCGGTATCTGGCCCAAATGGATCTGCGATGGCCGATCGACCACGTTTGGCGAGCGAAGGAAGCCGAAATCGGGAAACGGATCTACATCAAAGTGAAGATCAAGCCTTCGCTCCGTTCACGCGTGCGGAAGGAACTGAAGGCTCTTGGGATAACAGAGGCGACAATTCTGCCCGACTGTGCATGAAGCGGGCACTCAATCCCGTTCGCGCTCGTGTTGTGCTGAGGGAGTCGAGTCTGAAGTCGCCTTGGTCGTGGGCAGGGTGTAGGCGTCAATTGCAATCACATCCTCTGTTGGCGGTGCCGGGCCGGCGGGCGCATCCACTCCTGCGCGCCAGCGGCGGTGACGGATCTCTGCGGCGATGCCGTTCACGTGCTCGACGAAGGCGGCACCTTCGCGTTGCTCGGAAGCGTACGCCCAGCCGCTTAGTCCCCGGGGTCCTGGGCGATGCGGTCGAGGTGAATTCGAAATCGTCGGGGCGGATGCTGATGCACGACATCAGACCGAGGAACCCGTGGCCAAACTCGATGCGGCCGACGTGCGCGAGTGGCAATGCGATGCGCTTCGGTGCGGACAGGCTGAGTCCGAACATCAAGTCCCTGTGCTGAAATTCGAGCACGATCTCGCCGCCGTCGGTGCGCAGGATGCCTTCGAGTTTGCCGAAGCCGCCCCGTGATTCTGTGTTGACAGCGATGAAGCGCACGTATGGGCTCGCGACCGGTCCACGCGAGCAAGACTAGCGAATTGCCGCTTGTCGATGAAAGGTCGCTATCAGATCAACCATCCAGTTCTGACCACCGCGCATACGCCGCATCCAGCGTCGCCTGCTTCGCGGCGCGTTCGGCGTTCGCGGCGGTGATCGCGGTCGCGGGCTGCTGGTAGAACTCGGGTTCGAGCAGGCGGGCATCAAGCGCGGCGAGTTCGCTTTCCAGTTGCTCGATGCGCGCCGGCAACTCGGTGAGTTCGCGCTGTTCCTTGAAGCTGAGCCGCTTCTTCGCCGCAGCCTCGGTGGCAGGCGCGGTCGTGGTGGTGGCGGTGGCGGTTGCTTCGGGTGGCGCCGTCTTGGGGATGGCGGAGCTCGCTGCGGCGCGCTGGCGCAACCAGTCGTTGTAGCCGCCGATGTACTCCTGCACGCGACCGTCGCCCTCGAACACCAGCGTGCTGGTCACCACTGCGTCGAGGAAATCGCGGTCATGCGACACCAGCAGCAGCGTGCCGGGCCAGCTCGAGAGCAGTTCTTCCAGCAATTCCAGGGTCTCGACGTCGAGGTCGTTGGTCGGCTCGTCGAGCACGATCACGTTGGCCGGGCGCGCGAACAGCTTGGCCAGCAGCAGGCGGTTGCGCTCGCCGCCGGAGAGCTTGGTGATCGGCGCGCGCGCACGCTCCGGGGTGAACAGGAAATCCTGCATGTAGCCGATGATGTGCTTGCGCTGGCCGTTGATCTCGACGCTGTCGGAACCGCCGGCGACGTTGTCGAGCGCGTTCTGGTTCTCGTTCAGCGCCATGCGGTGCTGGTCGAAGTAGGCGACCTCGAGATTGCTGCCGAGCACCACTTCGCCCGAACTCGGCTGCAGGTCGCCGAGCAGCAGGCGGATCAGCGTGGTCTTGCCGACGCCGTTCGGGCCGATGATGCCGATGCGGTCGCCGCGCTGGATCATCGTCGTCAGTCCATCGACCAGCACGCGGTCGCCAAAGGTGAAGCGCAGGTCGCGGGTCTCGACCACGCGCTTGCCGGACGGCGCTGCCTGGCTCACCGCGAGATTGACCTTGCCCATCTGCTCGCGGCGCTGGGCGCGTTCGCGACGCATGCCTTCGAGCTCGCGCACGCGGCCTTCGTTGCGCGTGCGCCGCGCCTTGATGCCCTGGCGGATCCAGACCTCTTCCTCGGCAAGCCGGCGGTCGAACTGCGCGTTCGCCTGCGCTTCCGCATGCAGGCGCTCCTCGCGTCGGCGCAGGTAGTTGTCGTAGTCGCCGGGCCAGCTGGTCAGCTGGCCGCGGTCGATCTCGACGATGCGCGTGGCAAGCGCGCGCAGGAAGCGGCGGTCGTGGGTCACGAACACCACGCTGCCCGCGAAGTTCAGCAGCAGCTGTTCGAGCGCGTCGATGGCTTCGAGGTCGAGGTGGTTGGTCGGCTCGTCGAGCAGCAGGATGTCCGGTTCGACGACCAGCGCGCGCGCCATCAGCACGCGCCGCTTCATGCCGCCGGAGAGCGACGAGAACGCCGCGCTGCCGGGCAGTTCCAGGCGTTCGATGATGCGGCTGACGCGCAAGTCCAGGTCCCAGCCGCCGCGTGCGTCGATCGCCGCCTGCACGTCGGCAAAGCGCTGGCCGACGGTGTCGCCGTGTTCGATCAGGTGATGGAACTCGGCGACCAGGCAGCCGATGTCGCCGAGTGCCGCGGCGACCACGTCGAACACATCGCCTTCGAGCCCGCGCGGCACTTCCTGGGCGAGCGTGGCGATGCGCACGCCGTCGCCAGCCCGCACCTCGCCGTCGTCCGGGCGCATCTCGCCGGCGATCAGGCGCAGCAACGTGGACTTGCCCATGCCGTTGCGGCCGACGATGCAGACGCGCTCGCGCGGCTCGATCACCAGGTCGACGCCATCGAGCAGTTTCGGACCGCCGACCGCGAGGTCGACCTTGAGCAATTGCAGCAGGGGCATCGGGATTCCGCGTCGGTAATGGCCGCGGCCATGACGGAAGTCACGACCGGGCTGGACAGCCGCGCACGTTATCATGCGCGGTCGCTACGCGGACCCGATCGGCGACGCTGCAAGCTGGCGCTGTCGGGCTCGCACACGGTTTCCTTCTTGCATTGGATGGCAACATGAAACGTCGATTGAGCCTGGCCGCGGCGAGCGCGGCCGTCGTCCTGGCGTTGTCGGCCTGCGGCGGCAAGGGTGCGGATGCGAGCGCCAGTCCCGCAGCGGCGGGCAGCGCAGCGCTGGCGGTCGGACTGGTGCAGGTGGCGGCTGCGCCGATCATGGACGCGGTCACCGTGTCCGGGCAGGTCGCGGCCTGGCAGGAGATGCCGCTCGGGGTGGAACTCAGCGGCCTGCGCGTGGCCGAAGTGCGGGTCGAGGTCGGCGCCCGCGTGCGTCGCGGCGACGTGCTGCTGACGCTCGACGCGCGCACCCTCGACAGCGAGTTGCAGGTGGCCGAGGCGGCCGCGAACGAGGCGCGCGCCGGCGTGCTGCTGGCGAAGACGCAGCTCGATCGCGGCGATGCGCTCAAGGCACAGAAGCTGATCAGCCTCTCCGACCACGACCAGTTGCGTGCGGCGATGGTGCAGGCCGAGGCGCGTGCGCAGACCACGGCGGCGCAACTCGACGCCGCCCGCTTGCGCCGCGACTTCGCGGTGCTGCGCGCGCCCGCCGACGGCGTGATCGCCTCGCGCCAGGCCGAGCCGGGCCTGGTCGTCGGAGCCGGCGCGACGCTGCTCGGGCTGATCCGCGACGGTCGCCTGGAATGGCGCGCGGAACTCGACGAGTCCGACCTGCTGCGGGTGCGACCCGGTGCGGAGGTGGTGGTGCGCGTGCGCGACGGCAGCGAAGTGGCCGGACGCGTACGTGCGGTGACGCCGGTGCTGGCGCGCGAAACCCGCACCGCGACGGTGTATGTCGATCTGCCCGAGCCTGGCGGGCTGCGCGCCGGCATGTTCGCCGAGGGCCGCATCCGGCTCGGCAGCGACGAGGTGCTGCAGGTGCCGCTGAGTGCGGTGGTGCGCCGCGATGGCTACGCCTACGTGTTCGTGCTCAAGGGCCGCGACCAGGTCGAGCGGCGCCGCGTCGAGCTCGGACGCATCGATGGCGAACAGGTCGAGGTGCGCACCGGGCTCGCTGCCGGCGAGCGCGTGGTGCGCAGCGGCGGTGCCTTCCTCGCCGACGGCGATCGCGTGCGCATCGCGGACGGAGACTGACATGTTCAACCTCTCTGCCTGGGCGATCCGGCGGCCGCTGCCGGCGCTGATGATCTTCTTCGTGCTGTGCGTGGCCGGACTGTGGGGCTTCTCGAAGCTGCCGGTGTCGCGCTTCCCGGACATCAGCTTCCCGATGGTCGCGGTCACCATCCAGCTGCCGGGCGCGGCGCCGAGCCAGCTCGAGACCGAGGTGACGCGCAAGGTCGAGGACGCGGTGGCGACGATCACCGGGGTCAAGCGCGTCATGTCCAATGTCTACGAGGGCGTGACCACCACCTCGATCGAGTTCCTGCTCGAGACCGACCTGCAGTCGGCGCTCGACGACGTGCGCGACGCCGTCACCCGCATCCGCATGGACCTGCCGCCGGACATCGAGGAGCCGGTGGTGCAGAAGATCGAGATCGTCGGCGGCGTGCTGCTGACCTACGCGGTCGAGTCGGCGCGCATGCCGCCGGATGAACTGTCCTGGTTTGTCGATCGCGTGGTCACGCGCGCGCTCTACGGCATCCGCGGCGTGGCCACGGTCAAGCGCATCGGCGGCATCGAGCGCGAGGTGCGCATCGACCTCGACCCGCAGGCGCTCAACGCCTACGGCATCACCGCCGGGCAGGTGTCGCAGCAGCTCGCGCGCATCCAGGTCGAGCGCCCGGGCGGGCGCATGGAATGGGCCGGGGCCGAACAGGTCGTGCGCACCGTCGGCACGGTGGCCGACGTCGATGCGCTGCGTGCCTATTCGATCAGCCTGCCGGACGGCCGCGCGTTGCGCCTGGACGCGATCGCGCGCGTGCGCGACGCCGCTGCCGAGACCAGCCAGATCGCGCTGCTCGACGGCAAGCCGGTGATCGGCTTCGACCTGACGCGGTCGCGCGGCAGCAGCGAAGTCGACGTTGCGCGCCAGGTGCGCACGATGCTTGCCGATCTGGAGCGGCAACACCCCGGCGTGCGCTTCGTCAAGGTCAACTCCACGGTCGAGGAAGCCGAACGCTCCTACGCCTCGTCGATGACCATGTTGTGGGAGGGCGCGTTGCTGGCGCTGGTCGTGGTGTTTCTGTTCCTGCGCGACTGGCGCGCGACCTGGGTCAGCGCGGTGGCGCTGCCGCTGTCGATCATTCCGACCTTCGCGGTGATGCACTGGTTCGGCTTCAGCCTGAACCTGATCACGCTGCTGGCGCTGTCGGTGGTGGTCGGCATCCTGGTCGACGACGCCATCGTCGAGGTCGAGAACATTGTCCGCCACCTGCGCATGGGCAAGCCGCCGCTGGTCGCCGCGCGCGACGCCGCCGACGAGATCGGCATCGCCGTGATCGCCACTTCGCTGACGCTGGCGGCGGTGTTCGTGCCGGTCGCGTTCATGCCCGGCGTCGCCGGCAAGTTCTTCCGCGAGTTCGGCTGGACCGCGGCGACGGCGGTGCTGTTCTCGCTGCTGGTGGCGCGGCTGCTGACGCCGATGATGGCCGCCTACCAGATGCGCGCCGGCGCCGTGCACGAACACGACAGCCGGTTGATGCGCTGGTACCTCGGTTGGGTCGATGCGGCGCTGCGCCATCGCTGGCGCACGCTGGTCGCGGCGACGGCACTGTTCGTGGCTTCGCTCGCGATCGTGCCGCTGATCCCGACCACCTTCATTCCAAGCTCCGACATCGGTCGCAGCAACCTCAACCTGGAGCTGCCGCCGGGCGCGCCGATCGAGCAGACGCACGCGCTCGCCGAACGCGCCCGCGCGCTGCTCGCGGCGATCCCGGAGTTGCGCCAGGTGTACTCGTCGATCGGCGCCGTGGTCGATATCGGCGACCCGACCAAGACCGGCATCGGCGAGGCGCGCAAGGCCACGCTGATCCTCGACTGGGGCGAGGCCGGCACGCGCAAGCGCGGCCAGAAGCAGCTCGAAGCCGAGGTGCGCCAGCGCCTGCGCGGGCTGGCCGGGGCGCGCGTGAGCTTCCTCAGCACCGAGCCCGGGGAACTGATGCAGTTGGTGCTGTCGGGCGACGACAGCAAGCTGCTGGCCGAAGCCGCCGCGGGGCTGGAACGCGAACTGCGCACCCTGCCCGGGCTCGGCAGCATCACCTCGACCGCGGCGCTGCTGCGGCCCGAGATCGTGATCGTGCCGGACCCGGCGCGCGCCGCCGATCTCGGCGTTGCCACCGCCGACATCGCCGAGGCCGCGCGCATCGCCACCGCCGGCGACTTCACCCAGCGCCTGGCCAAGCTCAACCTGCCCGAGCGCCAGGTGCCGATCCGCGTCGGACTGGAAACCTCGGCGCTGGCGAACGAGGCGCTGATCGCCTCGCTGCGCGTACCCGGGCGGCATGGGCCGGTGCCGTTGTCGGCAGTCGCGGAGATCCGCCTCGACAGCGGGCCGGCGCAGATCGACCGCTACCAGCGCAGCCGCAACGTGACCCTGACCGCCGAACTCAACGGCCGTCCGCTCGGCGAGGTGATGGCCGAGGTCGAGCGCTTGCCCAGCGTGGCGCGGCTGCCGGCCGGGGTGAGTTTCCTCAACACCGGTGATGCCGAGGTGTTCGTGGAACTGTTCGTCGGATTCCTGATGGCCATGGTCGCCGGCATCGCCTGCATCTACATGGTGCTGCTGCTGCTGTTCAACAGCGCGCTGCAGCCGCTGACCATCCTGACCGCGGTGCCGCTGTCCGCCGGCGGCTCGTTCGGCATGCTGTTGCTGACGCAGAACTACCTGTCGCTGCCGGCGCTGATCGGATTGCTGATGATGATCGGCATCGCCACCAAGAACTCGATCCTGCTGGTCGACTACGCGGTGATGGCCGAGGACGAGCACGGACTGAGCCAGCACGACGCATTGGTCGACGCCTGTCGCAAGCGCGCGCAGCCGGTGCTGATGACGACCATCGCGATGGGTGCGGGCATGCTGCCGATCGTGTTCGGCTTCAGCGCCGATGCCAGTTTCCGCACGCCGATGGCGCTGGCGGTGATCGGCGGACTGATCACCTCGACGCTGCTCAGCCTGATCGTGGTGCCGGCCGCCTACACCGTGGTCGACGACCTCGCGGCGCGCCTGGGACGGCGACGTCCGGTTGCGGCTGCGGCCTGAGGCCGGCGTTCAGGAGCGGGGCTTGACGACGCGCAGTCGCGCGTCGTCGATCCACACCGAGCCGGCATCGTTGAGCGTCACCCCGACCATCACCTGCGTGCTGCCTTCGGGCACTTCCAGACGCAGGCTGACCTTGGTCCAGTCGCTGTCGCCGGTGATCCGCTCCGACTGCACGCGCTGCAGCATGGTCGAGCCGGCGAAGCCGCCGAGGTCGACACTGAAGCCGCGCGGCCCGACGTCCGCGGCGCGCACGCGTACCGTGAATTCGACGGTCTTGCCGATCAGGTCGGAAGCCGGGACATTCTGCTCGACCATGCCCCAGACCTGCTTCTGCAGGCGCGTGATGCGCATGCTGCGCTTGCCGCGGAAGGCCTCGTCGTCGACCGCGAACTGGTACGCGCGCACGCCGGCGTGCTGCTTGAACGCCCAGCCCTGTGGCCGATCGCCGGCGTCGATCGTCTCGAAGCCGCCGTTTTGCAGCAGCGAATCGGCACCCGCCTGGATCGTTCCGGCGGCAGCGAGCAGTGCGATTGCGAGGACCCCTTTCATTCGCGATCTCCGTTGGCAGACCGCGGATTCTAGCAATGCCGCCGCGCCCGCCGCGATCAGGCGAGCAACTCCAGCGCGCTCGCTTCCTCGCGCAGCGGCCGGCTCAGGTAGCCGTGCGAGCCGCAGGCGCTGAACCCGGCCTTGGCGAATGCCTTGCGGTAGAACGTGGCTGGGCGCGCGACGAAGCCTTCGCGGTCGCCGACGAACTCGTCGCCGCGGCACATCAGCTCAAGGAAGGCGAAGCCCCCCGGGCACAGCTCGGAAAAGCCGGTGAGGCCGCGCAGCAGTTCGCGCGTCGGCAGGTAGTGCATGACATCGGAGCAGACCAGCAGGTCGAACTCGCGATCGAACCGCTGGTGCTCCAGATCGCCGAAGCGGCACAGGCGGATGTCGCGCGCCAGACCGTAGCGCTCGACGACGTATTCGCTGCTGTCGAGCCCGAGGTAGTGCAGCCGCGGGCGCAGCCGCTTGAGGAAGCCGCGCCACGGTGCCTCGCCGCAGCCGATGTCGATCGCCGAGCGCAGCGGATGGCCGAGGTAGTACTCGGCCATCGCCACCGTCATCGCGACCTTGCGTTCGAGCACCAGCGGCGATTTCACGCGATGGCGCGGGTCGCGATACCAGCGGTCGAAGTAGTCCTGGTCGTAGCGCTTGCTCACGGCTTGGGAGCCGTGGCGGGCGTGGCGCGCACCGGCAGCGGCACGTTGCACAGTTCGATGTGGCCGGCCGGCAGCTTGGTCCAGGGATCGCGGCGGTTGCGCTTGGCCTCGATGATCTGGGCAAAGGTCGCGGTGTCGGTGCGCAGCACCTGCAGCGCGCTGCGGCCTGCTTCCGGAACGTCGCTGGCGACGCGCATCGCGCGCACCGGCACGCGCTGCTCGGGTTTCTCGTAGAAGCCCATCGGCGGCGCGCCGCGCGGCAGTGTCGACAGCAGCTCGATGCCGGAAAGCACGCGTCCGATCAGGGCGATGTTGCGGTCCAGATGCCGCGGTGCGTGGCCGGTCACGACATAAAGCTGTGCGCCGTTGCCGGAGTCGGATTCGTTGCCGCGGGCGACGCCGAGGCTGCCGTAGCAGTGCGTCAGCCAGACCTCGTTCGACTTCGGATTGCGGCCGACCCAGAAGCCATCCGACACCCCGACCACGGGGGCATAGCCATCGTCATCGGGAAGGCGCGTGAACGCCATGCCGTCGTGCCAGGGCACGGTGAACTCGGCGTCGAGCGTGGCCTTCGCGTTCTTGAACGGACGCGCCTTGGCGGCGTCGTCGGCGTCCGGGTCGCCCCACTGCACCACGTAGTTGTCCTGCGAGCGCACGATCGCGAGGCCGTCGAAGTAGCCGTCGCGGATCAGGGTGCGCAGGTTGGTCGCATGTTTCGGCGCCAGCCACGGCGCCAGCTCGAACACCACGCGACCGCGGTCCAGTTCCAGGTACAACGTGTTCTCCGGGTCCGGCGTGCGCCAGTCTTCGGCTGCCGAGGCGGCGATGATCTCGTTGACGGTGCGGTAGGCGGGAGCGTCGGCGGCCTCGGCGGCGAACGCGGAAACGGCGAGCAGGAACAGGGCGAGTCGCGACATGGGGCCTCTCCGGATGCGGAGGCCGAAGCCTAGCCGCGCAGGTGCGGCCGCGCCAATACGACGGCGCGAATCAGCTGCCGATGTGCTGCGCCAGCCACTGCAGCAACTGCGGCAGCGACATCGCACCGGAGGCGCGCGCGAGCTCGCGACCACCAGCGAACAGCGCGAGCGTGGGAATGCTGCGGATGGCAAACGGCGCCGCCGCCTGCGGATGCGCCTCGGTGTCGAGCTTGAGCAGGCGCAGGCGCGGCTCCAGCCGGCGCGCGGCCTCGGCGTAGGTCGGCGCGAACTGGCGGCAGGGCCCGCACCAGGGCGCCCAGAAATCGACCACGACCGGCAGTTCGTCGCGGCTCAGGTGCTGCGTCAGCTGCGCGCCATCGACCGCGCGCGGTGCGCCGACGAACAGCGCCTGGTGACAGCGGCCGCAGTCCGGCGCATTGCCGAGGCGTTCCGCGGGCACGCGGTTCACGGCATCGCAGTGCGGGCAGACGACATGCAGGCTGGTATCGGACATGGCTCACCTCCGGCGACGAGATGCGGCTGCCTCGACCGCGATTCAAGCATCAGATCCGCGTCACCGTCCACGACACCAGGCGGCCGTCGCGATAGGGCATCACGCCGTGGAACGGGCGCGGGTCGGCATCGAACACCAGCGGCAGGAAATGGCGGTCGCCCTCCCACAGCGGCAGGTCGAGGACGCGCTCGATGGCGATCCATTCGAGGTCGCCCTCGGCATTGCGCGCGGGCACTTCGCCATCGAACGCAGTGACCAGGAATACGAAGCCAAACCAGTCCTCGCCGTGCTTGCCGAACCCTGGCCAGGAGATGGTGCCGCGCAGCTGCAGTGCACGGCACTCGATGCCGGCTTCCTCGTGCAGCTCGCGACGCAGGCCGGCGACGATGTCCTCGTCGGCTTCGAGCTTGCCGCCGAGGCCGTTGTACTTGCCGAGGTGGGCATCGTGCGCACGCGCGTTGCGGTGCACCAGCAGCACGCGCGAGCAGTCGGGCGAGAGCACGTAGCCGAGCGTGGCGAGGATCGGGGTGTAGGGCATCGGCGCATGGTCGCAGAAGCCGGCGCGGCCCGGAACCCGCGCGCCGCGTTCACCACAGCGGTCGGTTGAAGTCGAACTCCGGTTGCGTCAGCGCCGGGCCGAAGGCATTGCCGACGCCGTAGTCGATGCCGAGGCGGGTGTAGATGTGCGCATGTTCGAGCGTGTTCATGCCCGGCGCGATCACCGCCGCGCCGAGCTGGTGCGCCTTGCGCACGAGTGCGATCAGGGTCGGGCTGGTGCTGTTTGCCGAGGCGGTGGCATCGAGCAGTTCGATGTCGATGCGCAGCACGTCGACCGGGAGCTGCGTCAGCACGTGCACGGCGGCGAAGTCGCGGCCGTAGTCGCCGAGACCGAAGCGCACGCCGGCCTGGCGCAGGCGCGCGATCGGGGCGCTGAGCGCTTCGCGGCGGTCGAGCAGCTCCGCTCCGCAAAGCTCGAAGGTGAAGCCGCCGCCGGCGAGCTGGCGTGCCTCCATGGTCGCGAACAGCCAGTCCATCTCGGCCGCGTCGAGCAGCCAGTCGCTGCTCACCGGCATCAGGAAGCGCAATGCGTGGCGTTCGCCGCGCGCTTCCTCACGGGCGGCGAAGGCGATCTCGAAACGGGCGCGCTCGAGCGCGCTGCCGACGCCGAGTTCGCGCGCGACCTGCGCGCACAGCGCATAGCCGCCGCGGGCACCGCCATTGGCGGCGCTGCCGAGGAAGAACTGGAAGTCGAACTGGTCGTGCAGGCTGCCCTTGAGCGGAACCAGCGGGCGGTACTCGACGCGCAGATTGCGTGCATCCAGCGGGCGGCTCAGCACCGCGCGCACCGCGAGCACCGGGTCGGGCGCGCACTCGGCATCGAGCGCCGACCAGGTGGCGATGTTGCCGCCGCGCGACTGCGCATCGCGACACGCGCGCTCGGCGGCGAGCACGGCGCCGTCGGCGTCGATCGGCGCCTCGTCCAGCGGCACCAGGCCGATGCTGGCGGTGATCGGAATCGGCGTGTTCGCGACCATGAACGGCCGCTCGACCAGCGCGAAGCGAATGCGCTCGGCCAGTTGCGTCACCAGTTCGCGGCGTTCGCGCGTGAGCAACACCAGCCAGCAGAAATCGCGCAGGCCGCAGGGCATGTCGTGGTTGAACAGCTGCTCGCGCAGGCGCGCGCCCATTTCGACGTCGATCGCAGCGAGTGCGCTGGTGCCGATCTGGCTGCGCAGCAATTCGATGTCGTCGAGCTGGATCATCAGCAGCGCCGAGCCCTGGGTGTCGATGCGCCCGCTGATGCGCTCGATCACCAGCGAGCGTGGATACAGGCCGGTCTTGGGGTCGCGTGCGGCGCCGGCCTCGGCCTGCGCGCGCAGCCACTGCGCGCGTTGCACGCGCGAGCGGATCACGCCGACCACGTGCCGCGCCTTGAGCGGCTTGACCAGCACCTCGTCGGCGCCGGCCGCGATCGCGTCGAAGCGTTCGGCGGCATCGCCGGCGGTCGCCGCCATCACGATCGGCAGGGTCGCGTGTTCGGGCTGCTGGCGCATCAGCTGCACCAGGTCGATGCCGCGCGCGTCCGGCAGCGTCGCGTCGATCAGCACCGCGTCCGGCTGGAACTCCGACAGCGCCGCGATCGCCGCCGAGCCATGCGGCGCGATGCGCGCGGTCATGCCCTCGGCCGCGATCCATTGCCCGCACTGCATCGCCAGATCGCGGTCGTCCTCGACGATCAGCACGCGGT
Organism: Lysobacterales bacterium; assembly: GCA_016182785.1. Classification (GTDB taxonomy): domain Bacteria; phylum Pseudomonadota; class Gammaproteobacteria; order Xanthomonadales; family Ahniellaceae; genus JADKHK01. The sequence goes on from JACPFU010000031.1 coordinate 76,815, forward strand.
ACGGCGGCGCGTCCTGGCGTCCGAGCAGTTCGTCGATGCGCGCGGCGATGCGGTAGCTGTCGAGCGGGGCGGCAAAGAACGCGGCGGCGCCGGCGCGCAACGCGAGCAGGCGGTGGGTGAGGTCGCGATCCGGCGACAGCACCACCACCGCCGGCGGTGCCGGAGCGTCCTTCCAGCGCGCGATCAGTGCCGGCAGTGCGCGCAGCTGTGGCGCGGTCATCACCACCGCGCCGGGCATGGTCGTGACCAGGAACTCGCGCAACCCAAGTGCATCGCCGAAGTGGTGCAGCTCATAACCGCGTTCGCTGAGCGCGGCCTGCAGCCCGGGCGCCAGGCGATCGCCGATGCCGAGCAGGCACAGTGCGTTGCGCGCGGTATGCGGGCGCACCGCGGCGGCGAGCGCGGCCTGGATCGAGGTGACGTTGTCGGGCACGGCCTGCGGTGCGGCGGCTTCGCGCGGGGACGCCGCCGCGTCGGCAGCGGTGTCGCGCGCGGTATCGCTGACCAGGCGTCCGACCAGTTCCTCGAGACGGATGCGTTGCGCGGTGTTTGGCTCGCGTCCGGCCTCGACGAAGCTGGCCAGATAGGCGGCGAGGTCGCCCAGGCGCGTCACCTGTTCGCCGTCGGCGACCTCGAACCAGTCATCGATCCGCTCGGCCAGCGCCTCGGCCTCGCGCTGCGACCAGGTCTCGGCCAGGCCCGACCAGAGTGCCGCCACCTCGCGCTGCAGCGCGTGCTGCGGCGGCTCGGGATCGGCAGGTGCGGGCAGGGGCGACATCATGGGCAAATGCTAGCAGTCCGCTACGAGGCCACTGGTGCTTGATTTTGCCGCAGGCGTCGCAGGAATCGTGCCGGGATTGCGCTTATCCTCGGTGCATCCGATTTCCGGGGGGTCGCGGTGAAACTGCGCGTTTTTCAATGGCTGTTCGGCTTGTTCCTGCCGGTGCTGGCGACGGCGTTGTACGGCTGGGGCGGCCTGACCCAGGTCGCCGACCTCGGGCCGATCGCCGAGCTCTCGGCCAAGCGCGAAGGTGCGCTGACCTGGACCTACATGCAGGGTGGGCGCTGGTTGATCGAGCGCGCCGGCTGGCAGGACGCGGCACGGGCACATGCCGAGGCGATATTCGCCCCGGCGCGACCGCTGCTGACGGCCAATCCGGCGCTGGCGATGGACCTGCTGCACCGCCAGACCTTCGGTTTCCAGCATCGGCTGCTGCAGTGGGCGCACTGGGGTGCGCCGCTGCTGCTGCTGCTGACCGCCATCGCCTACGTGCGCCGGCAGAAGGCGGTCGTGACCACGCGTCGCATCCGCTGAGGCGTGGTTCCGTCGCGGAGGCTCGGGTAGGCTTCGCGCCTCGTCCCCAGCCGGAGTCCGCAATGCCCTCGTTCGATGTCGTTTCCGAGGTCGACAAGCACGAACTGACCAACGCCGTCGATCAGGCCAATCGCGAATTGTCGAATCGCTTCGACTTCAAGGGCAGCGACGCGAAGTTCGAGCTCGACAAGCTGGTCATCAAGGTCCAGGCGCCCAGCGAATTCCAGCTGCAGCAGATGCAGGACATCCTGCGCGCGCGCCTGGTCGCGCGCCGCATCGACGCGCGCTGCCTCGACCTCGGCGACGCGGAAGTGAACCTCGCCGGTGCGCGCCAGCAGATCACCGTGAAGCAGGGCATCGAGCAGGCGGTGGCGAAGAAGATCGTCGCCGCGATCAAGGAAGCCAAGCTCAAGGTCGAGGCGCAGATCAACGCCGACAAGCTGCGCGTCAGCGGCAAGAAGCGCGACGACTTGCAGACTGCCATCGCGCTGCTGCGCCAGACCGAGTTCGAGTTGCCGCTGCAGTTCGACAACTTCCGCGACTAGCGCTACAGCGCGTCGCCGTCGAGTTCTCCGGTGCGGATGCGGATGACGCGATCGAGATCGTGCACGAAGATCTTGCCGTCGCCGATCTTGCCGGTGTTCGCGGCGTTTTGGATGGCCTCGACGACGCGGTCGCACTGGTCCGAGGTGACCGCGACCTCAAGCTTGATCTTGGGCAGGAAGTCGACCACGTACTCGGCGCCGCGGTACAGCTCGGTGTGGCCTTTCTGGCGGCCGAAGCCCTTCACTTCGGAGACGGTGACGCCGGTGACGTCGACCTCGCTCAGCGCCTCGCGGACGTCGTCGAGCTTGAACGGCTTGATGATGGCGGTAACCATTTTCATGTCGGTGCTCCCGGTCAGATGATGTAGCCGCGTTCGTTGTGCAGCGCCAGGTCGAGGCCTTCGGTCTCGGCTTCGGCGTCGACGCGCAGGCCGACGATCCGGTCGACCAGCTTCAGCAGCAGCCAGGTGACGACGGTCGAATAGACCAGGGTGAACGCGACGCCCTTGAACTGGATCCACAACTGGAGCGCGACGCTCTCGACATTGCCGAAGCCGCCGAGCGCCGGCGCCGCGAACACGCCGGTGAGCAATGCGCCGACGATGCCGCCGACCGCGTGCACGCCGAACACGTCGAGCGAATCGTCGTAGCCGAAGCGGCGCTTGACCGCGGTCGCGGTGAGGAAGCAGACCGCGCCGGCGGCGAGCCCGATCAGCAGTGCGCCCGCGGGTCCGGCGGTGCCGGAAGCGGGGGTGATCGCGACCAGCCCGGCCACCGCGCCCGAGGCAATGCCGAGCACGCTCGGCTTGCGGTGCGTCAGCCACTCGATGGTCATCCAGGCCAAGGCCGCCGCCGCGCTCGCGATGTGAGTGACCAGCATGGCCATGCCGGCGGTGCCATTCGCCGCGACCGCGCTGCCGGCGTTGAAACCGAACCAGCCGACCCAGAGCAGGCTGGCGCCGACCAGGGTGAAGCCGAGGTTGTGCGGCGGCATCGCGCTGTGCGGATAACCGCGACGCTTGCCGAGCACGAGTGCCGCCACCAGTCCGGCGACGCCGGCATTGATGTGCACCACGGTGCCGCCGGCGAAGTCGAGCACGCCCCAGTCCCACATCAGCGCGCCATCGCCGCCCCAGACCATGTGCGCGATCGGCGCATAGGCGAAGGTGAACCACAGCGCCATGAACAGCAGCAGCGCCGAGAATTTCATGCGCTCGGCGAAGGCGCCGACGATCAGCGCCGGGGTGATGATCGCGAAGGTCATCTGGAAGGTCACGAACACCGATTCGGGGATGCTGTAGCTCAGGCTCTCGGTGCGCAGGCCGGCAAGCATGGCCTTGCCGAAGCCGCCGACGAAGCTGTGCAGGTTGAGCGCGCCCTTGGCCATGCCGGTGGTGTCGAACACCAGGCTGTAGCCGTAGAGCACCCAGAGCACGGTGACCAGGCCGGTGATCGCAAAGCACTGCATCAGCACCGACAGCACGTTCTTGGCGCGCACCATGCCGGCGTAGAACAGGGCGAGACCGGGAATGGTCATCAGCAGCACCAGCGCGGTGGCCACGATCATCCAGGCGGTATCACCGCTGTTGAGCGTGGGCGGTGCGGCTTGGGCAAGCGCGGGCAGGCCGAGCAGGGCAAAAAGCAGGGGGACCGACTGCATTCGGGGCATGGCGCTTCTCCGCTGGGGGCGCCCCGACGATGTTGCAGTGCAACTTGAGCGGTTGCTCGAATCTTCAATGCTCTAGTCGAAGACCCCTGACGCAGGGCAGCATGATCGCCCGGCCATCGGGCTCACGCCGACTCGAAGCGGTTCGCGTCGCGGTTCTTGCGCACCTTGAGCGGGTCCCAGATGCGGCCGTTCATGGCGACGTAGACGCCATCGCCGAGCGTCTGCACCGCGCCCACCGCGCAGCCGATGTTGAACACCGCGTCCGAGCCCTGGAAGCGCGCCGGATTGAGCGCGCCGGTCATCACGATCACCTTGTCGCGAATGCGCGTCAGCACGCGCGCGGTCTCGACCATGGTGTCGGTGCCGTGCGTGACCAGCACGTGCCGGCCCGGCTGTGCCTCGATCGTGCGCGCGATCAGGTCGCGGTCGTCGTCGCTGATGTGCAGGCTGTCCTTGCGCAGCAACGGGATCACCAGGAAACGGAAGCCGACCCCGAGCGCGGCCAGGATGTCGCCGATCTGCGGTGCGCCGATCTGGAAGTCGGACTTGTCGTCGAAGTAGATCTTGTCGATGGTGCCACCGGTGGTGACGATGGTCAGGTAATCCATGGGTTCGGGTCCTTCAGGCGTAGATGTCGCTCGACAGCGTGCGCGCCTCGATCGCGACGGTGTCGGCCAGGCGGTTGCAGCCGAGCCGCGCGAAGCGCCGGGTGGCGTGCAGCGTGCGCGGGTCGTGTTCGTTGCGGAAGCTCCATTCGGCATGCTGTGCGAGCAGCGCCAGGGCGAGCGTGCGGCCCATGGTCAGCGCCAGTCCGCGCGCACCTGCGGGCAGTTCGTCCTTGCTGCGCGAGCGTTTCTGGATCCACTCGGCGACCGCGGTGGCAGCTTCGCGCACCTGCTTCACCACTGCCTCCAGTTCCGGCAGCGTGGCCTGCGCGGTCAGCGCGCGGATCGCGGTCAGCCAGTGCTGCAGGCCGCCGATCTGCTTCAGCGCCTTGACCACATCGAGCGCGAGCACGTTGGTGGTGCCTTCCCAGATCGGCAGCACCTGGGTGTCGCGCAGCAGGCCGGGCAGCCCGGTGTCCTCGCAATAGCCGGCGCCGCCGAAGGACTCGACCACTTCGCTGAGCGCGGCCACCGCGGCCTTGCCGGTCGCCAGCTTGACGATCGGGGTGATCAGCCGCAGCAGGTGCACGCTGGCGTCGTCGTGCTGGCCGTTCTCGACGCGGCCGGTGAGTTCCACCGCGAAGAAGGCGAGGTGGAAGTGGCCCTCGAACTCGGCCTGCAGGTCGGCCAGCGTTTCCTGGTGCAGCGGCTGGTCGATCAGCGGTTGTCCGAACACCACGCGACGGGTCGCGTAGTCGCGTGCCAAAGTCAGGCCGCGGCGCATCGCGGCGACCGCGCACACCGAGTTCCACAGGCGGGTGATGTTCAGCATCGGCGCGATTGCGCGGACGCCGTTGCGCGCTTCGCCGACCAGTTCCGCCGGGGTGTTCTCGAGCAGGATTTCCGCGGTCGGCAGCTTGCGCGTGCCGAGCTTGTCCTTGAGCCGCTCGATGGTGATGTTGCGCAGGCGACCGTCGGACTTGCGGGGTTCGACGTAGAACAGCGCCAGGCCATCGGCGCCGGCAGGGTTCTTTTCCGGGCGCGCCAGCAGCAGCGCCATGTCGCAGTGGATGGCCGAGGCGAACCACTTGCGTCCGCTCAGTCGCCAGCGGCCGCGATCGTCCTGGCGCGCGATGGTCTCGCTGCCGCTGACGTCGGAGCCGCCGCTGGTCTCGGTCATCCACTGGCCGCTGATCCAGAACTGCCTGGGGTCGCGGCTGAGCAGGTGCGGCGTGGCGCGTTCGACCAGTGTCTTGTTGTCGCTGTCGGCGAGTGCGCGCAGGGCGCCGTCGCTCATCGCCAGCGGACAGGTGAACAGCTCGCTCGATGGATGGAACAGATAATTGAACGCGAACTGCAACGGGCGGCCGTGCTGCGCCAGCCACTCGTCATGGCCGAGTGCCAGCAGTCCCCACTGCGCGGCAATCGCCGGTGCCTCACGCCAGAACGGGCTCAGCTCGATCTGGTCGATGCGGCTGCCGAAGGCGTCGTACGCGACATGACGCGGCTCGAGGTGGCGCTCCGCGAGCTGGCGCGGGTACCACTCGTGCGCCACCAGTTCGCCGAACTCGCCAAGGCGCGCCTCGTGCTCCGCCAACACCTGCGGCGGCAGCACGCGGCGCAGCCACGAGCGCAGCACGCGATCGTCCAGGTAGGAGTTCGCCAGCACCGGCGCGGTTTGTATGAAGCCCATGATTCTCCCCGACGCTCCGGCGTCACTGCGTCCCGTGCAGCGCGACGAACTTAGCCGCTGGCTGCAATCGCGACAAGCGCACGGCGCGCCGCGTCACGCGCGTGCCGGGCTGCGGCGCAGGCCGAACACGGCGAGCAGTGCCAGCGCGATTTCGATCGCTGCCAGCGTGCGCAGCGGCGGGTTCGACCAGAGCTCCATGACGCCGTGACTGAAATAGAGCAGCGAGACGATGCCGCCGACCAGCAGCGCTCGCCGGCGGCTGTGCAGCGCCGCCGGAACCAGCGCCAGCAGCGGCAACAGCACCAGCGTGAGCACCAGTGCCGTCGGCAGCGGTCGTGGTGGGTGCAGCAGCGCATGCCACAGCACCTGCAGCAGTGCCTGCGCGCACAGCGCCGCCGCCGGCAACGCCTCACCCAAGGTCAGGGCTGGCGGTGCGTTGCGAGCTTGTGGTGGGTCGGCGAGGTCGGGCATGGCCTGTTGCGCGAAAACAACGCGACTTGCGGGAGCGGAACCATCCGTTCATGCCGCTGTCGGTAAATTGCGCCGCATCGTAGCGGCTCGCGCAGGGAGTGCCCATGAAATTCTGGATCCTGGTCCTGGCCATGTGCGTTGCCGCGACCACGCGCGCGGCGGAGCCGACCGAGCCGGCAAAGGCGCCGACGCTGGTGGTGTCGACGCTCGATCACGGCGAGTTCGACTTGGCCAGGCAGCGCGGCAAGTGGGTGCTGGTCAACTTCTGGGCGACCTGGTGCGCGCCCTGCCTGAAGGAGATCCCGGACTTCTCGGCCTTCGATCGCGAGCGCGAGGACGTGGTCGTGATCGGCCTCGCGTTCGAGGAGATCGAGGTTGCCGACCTGCGCGCATTCCTCAAGGAGCATCCGGCCGCGTACCCGATCGCGCTGGTCGACGTCTATGCGCCGCCTGCCGGCTTCGAGGTGCCGCGCGGCTTGCCGACCAGCTGGCTGATCGCGCCGGATGGCCATGTCGCCGAGAAATACCTGGGGCCGATCACCAGCGCCGATCTCGCGCGCCGTATCGCGCAGGAGAAGCGATGATGGCCGGTGCGCGCTTCATCGTGCGCGGGCGCGTGCAGGGCGTGTACTACCGCGCCTCGACACGCGACCATGCGATTGCGCTCGGACTGGTTGGCAGCGCGCGCAATCTGGAGGACGGCTCGGTCGAAGTCACCGCGGTTGGCACCGGCAACGCGATTGCCGAACTCGAACGCTGGCTGTGGCAAGGCCCGCCGGCGGCGCGCGTGGCCGAGGTGCGGCGCGAAGAACTGAACGCGCCGGCCGCGTTCCGTGACTTCATCACCGGTTGAGCGCGTGCGCATGCTCGCCGCCCTCGGTCGCGTCGTCGTTGCATGGATGCTGCTGCTCCCGCTCGTCGCGCAGGCCGCGGCACAGTGGTCGACGGCGGACGTCCCGGGTGCGCAGCCGGCGTTGATCCAGGTCCAGGCCGGCGAGGCCGAAGCCCTGGTGCGTGCGGCGCAGACCCAGGCGCTCGGCTGGTCGCATGTGAACTGGCGCGACGCCGCGCTCGATCGCGTCGGTCTGGAGCGCCTGCTGGCACGCAGCGAGCGCGTCGACCGTAGCCAGTTGGTGCTGATGGGCGGTGGCACGCGCGCGTCCGCGCTGCTCGCGCTCAGCGCTCAGCTGCTGCGCCTGCCGAACCCGCCGGCGCGGCTGCGCGGGCTGGTGCTGCAGGTGGAGGCGACGGGCGCATGGCCGTCGTTGCCGAAGTCGAACGACTGGCCAGCACTGTTGCTCAGCTATCGCCGCGACGACGCGCAGGCGCGACGGGCCGCGTTCGCGCTGGCACGCAACGCGCGCGCCGCTGGCGCCGCGGTCTGGTTGCAACCGCGGGAGGCAGCGGCATCCGCGGCCGACGCGGATCTGCTCCCCGGCTGGCTGGCGACCTTGGGCATTGCGCGCGTGCGCCGCTTCGAGGACGCCTTGGTGCGTTCCTACCCCGCGGCGTCGAAGCGCAGCATCGAAACGGCGTTGTTGGCGCTGGCGCAGCAGCTTCACGATGCGGCTGGTGCCGGAAAGTCCCTGCAGGTGCATGTCTCCGACCGGCAGGGCGGAGCATTCGAGCTGCTGGTCGATGCCGACGCGCGCCTGCTGCGGCGCGATGGTCGCGGCGTGGTGGCGGAGTTCGACGCGCAGCAGGCGTTGCGTTCGGTCTACGGCGATCTGCTGGCGTCGCCGCGGATCGATCTGGCCGCGGCGCAGCCGTTGCTGCATCCGGAAACCGGGAGCACGTTGCTGGCAATTCCGGTGCGGCTGGAACTCGCCGGCGGCAGCATCGGCGTGCTGCTGCTGCGCCACGCCGATGGCAGCTACGGCATGATCGATCTTGGCGATGGCGGCGCGCTGGAGGCCTTGCTGCCCTCGCCCGAGGCCGCGGACCGCGGGCATGCCTGGTGGGGATTGCGCGCCCAGGCCGACGCCGACGGCCATCGGTTGACGCGCATCGAACTGCAGCCGGTGCTGCCGCGGCGCGGGTTGTGGTGGGACCCGAGCCATGCCGGAAGTGCCCTCGATCTGCAGCCGGTGCCGGGCGGCTACAGCGCCGTGTTCGCGACCTACGACGAGGCCGGGGCGTCGCGCTGGTATCTCGCGACCGGACGCATCGAAGGCCAGCGTTTCGTGTCCGCTGCAGGGGGTCTGCAACTCATGCGACGCGACCCGGCGATGGCGCCGCCGCACCCGGATCGAGCGCTCGGTGGCCGCATCGACATCGACTTCTCGGTCGCGGCCGAGCATCCGGCCTGCAAGCGACGCAGTGCCGGCGCCGCCCAGCTGGCATTGCTGTCGGTGCAGTTGCCGGGACGCACCGAGAGTTGGTGCATCGAGCCCGTGGGGCTGCTTGCGGGGGTTCCGGAACACGACGTCAACGGCGTCTGGTACGGCGGCAGCGGCGATTCCGGATGGGGCCTCAGCGTGGTCAGCGCCGGGGACGAAGGCCGCGGGCTGGTCTCGGCGATGCTGTATTTCCATGATCGCGAGGGATGGCCGCGTTGGGCGATGGGTGCCGGCGCCCTTGGCGTCGACGGCGCCACGCTGACCATGCACGGGTATTCGCAGCGTTGCCGCGATTGCCGCAACCCAGAGACCACCGCCCAGGCGCTCGGCGAACTGCGCCTGCGCGTCGGCGGCTGGTGTGGCGAACCCGAGCTGCGCGCCCGCCTCGAACTTGGCGACGGCGACCCGGGGCTGCGCTTCCAGCGTCCGGAAATGCCCCTGCAGCGCATCTCCGAGTCACGCTGCGACTGATTCAGTACTTCGCGCGCACCATGCTCGCGCGCGTGCCGACGCGGTCCTTGCCGAGGCGCTTGCGCTTCAGCGGCGGCAACTGCAACGGCTCAGGGGCGACGCGCTGCTCGGGAAGCTGTTCCAGCAGGTGCTCGATCATGTTCAGGCGCGCACGTTTCTGGTCGTTGGCATCGACCACGAACCACGGCGCGTGGCGGGTGTGGGTGACCTTGAAGAAAGCATCGCGGGCGCTGCTGTAGTCGTCGTAGCGGTCGCGCGCGGCGATGTCGATCGGCGAGATTTTCCAGCGCTTGAGCGGATCGGCGATGCGCTCGGCGAAGCGCTTTTCCTGCTCGGCCTGGTCGACGGCGAACCAGTACTTGAACAGCAGGATGCCGTCGTCGACCAGCATGCGCTCGAACACCGGCGCCTGCCCCAGCCAGCGCTGGTATTCGGCGTCGCTGCAGAACCCCATCACGCGCTCGACGCCACCGCGGTTGTACCAGCTGCGGTCGAACAGCACGATCTCGCCCGCGGCCGGAAGGTGTTCCACGTAGCGCTGGAAGTACCACTGGCTGCGCTCGCGCTCGCTCGGCTTCGGCAGCGCCACGACGCGGCATCCGCGCGGGTTCAGCACCTGCGCGATGGCGCTGATGGCGCCGCCCTTGCCGGCGGTGTCGCGACCCTCGAACACCACCACCAGACGCTGTCCGGTGCCCTGGACCCAGCGCTGCATTTCGCACAGGTGCACCTGCAGCGGCTGCAGCAGTTCGAGGTAGTCCTTCTTCTTCATCTGCGCCACGGTGCTCTCCTCAGTGTTCGTGCAGTCTCGGTTTCAGCCCGGCGAGGTTGCACGGGCGCGTGCGTGCATCGAGTTGCGCCTGCAGGATCCGCTCCCAGGCGGTGCGGCAGGCGGAGGTCGAGCCCGGCAGCGCGAACACGAAGGTGCCGTTGGCGAGCCCGGCGAAGGCGCGCGACTGCAGGCTGGCGGTGCCGATCTCCGCGATCGACACGGCGCGGAACATCTCGCCGAACCCCGGCATTTCCTTGTCCAGCAGCGGGCGCAGCGCTTCCGGGGTCGAGTCGCGTCCGGTGAAGCCGGTACCGCCGGTGACCAGCACGCCGTCGATGTCTGGATCGGCGATCCAGCCCGCGACGATCGCACGCATGCGGTAGATGTCGTCACGCACCAGTTCGCGCGCTGCAAGCCGATGCCCGGACGCCTGCAGTGCCTGCTCCAGATAGTCGCCGGAGCTGTCGTTGGCGCGCGTGCGCGTGTCGGACACGGTGAGCACTGCGAGTTGCAGCGGGATGAAATCTGTTTGTGCGCTCATGCGGCTGCCTCGGTGATCAGCTTGAGTTCGTCGGCCTGGTGCTCGTGCGCGAGCGCGTCGACGACCGCGTCGAGGTCGCCCTCGATGACGCGGTCGAGCGAGTACAGGGTCAGCCCGATGCGGTGGTCGGTCAGGCGGCCCTGCGGGAAGTTGTAGGTGCGGATGCGTTGCGAACGATCGCCCGAGCCGACCTGCACGCGGCGCAGCTCGGCCTGCGCGGCGTGCTGCTTCTGCTGCTGCTCGTCGAGCAGGCGCGCCTTGAGCAAGCTCAGCGCGCGCGCGCGGTTCTTGTGCTGCGAACGTTCGTCCTGGCACTCGACGACGATGCCGGTCGGCAGGTGCGTCATGCGGATCGCGGAGTCGGTCTTGTTGACGTGCTGGCCGCCGGCGCCGGAGGCGCGGAAGGTATCGACCTTGAGGTCGCTCGGGTTGATCTCGATGTCCGCGATCTCGTCAAGCTCCGGCAGCACCGCCACCGTCGCTGCGGAAGTGTGGATGCGACCTTGCGCTTCGGTTTCCGGCACTCGTTGCACGCGGTGGGTGCCGGACTCGAACTTGAGGCGCGCATACGCGCCATCGCCCTCGATGCGTGCCACCACTTCCTTGAACCCGCCATGTTCGCCCGGGCTGGCCGAGATCAGTTCCACGCGCCAGCGCCTGGCTTCGGCGTAGCGGGTGTACATGCGGTAGAGATCGCCAGCGAAGATCGCGGCCTCGTCGCCACCGGTTCCGGCGCGGATTTCCAGGAACACCGGGGCGTCGTCGCGCGGGTCGCGCGGCACCAGCAACAGGCCGAGCGAGTCGTCGAGACGCGCCCGCTCGGCTTCCAGTGCCTGCAATTCCTCGGCGGCCAGCGCGCGCAGTTCGGCGTCGTCCTCGTGCTGCATCTGGCGCGCGGCCTCGACCGCGCGGGCGTTCGCCGCCAGCGCCGCGAGACCGGTGGCGATCGGTTCGAGTTGCGCGTATTCGCGCGACAGTTCGCGGAAGCGTCTGGGGTCGGCGAGTGCGTCGGGTTCGGCGAGCAGACGCTCGACTTCGACCTTGCGCTCGGCCAGCGCTTCGAGCTTGCGCAGGATCGATGGGGTCATCGGCGCCGTTCTTCGCTGGCGAACAGCTGCTCGGCTGCGCGCAACAGCTCGGCGTCGCCGCGCAGGGCGGCCGCGCGCAGGTTGCTCGAAGGCGCGTGCAGCAGGCGGTTGGTCAGCGTGTGTGCGAGGAAGTCGAGCGCCGCGCCTGGGTCGCGGCCGCTCTGCAGCATCTGGCGTGCGCGTGCGAGCACGTCATCGCGGTTGCGCTCGGCATCGCCGCGGAGCTTCTGGATCGGGCCCTGGTCGTCGAGGGCGCGCAGCCAGCCCATGAAGTGCTCGGCCGCGAGTGCGACGATTTCCTCGGCTTCGGCGGCGGCTTCGCGGCGCGAGCGCATCGCTTCGTCGATCGACCTGCCGATGTCGTCGACGGTGTAGAGGTAGATGTCCTCCAACTCCGCGACATCGGCTGCGATGTCGCGCGGCACCGCCAGGTCGAGCATGAACTGCGGCCGATGCCGGCGCGCTTTCAGCGCCGCCGCCGCCATGGCCTTGCCGATGACCGGTTCGCGCGCCGCGGTCGAGGCGATCACGATGTCGGCCTGCACCAGCGCGTCGGGGAGGTCGGACAGCGCCACCGCCTGGCCGTGGAAGCGCTCGGCCAGGCCGCGGGCGTTGGCCAGGGTACGGTTCGCCACCACGATGCGCCTGGCGCCGGCTTCGGTGAGGTGGCGTGCGCACAGTTCGATGGTGTCGCCGGCGCCGATCAGCAACACGCCGGCGTTCGCGAAATCGGAGAAGATCTGCTGCGCCAGGCGCACCGCGGCGAAGGCCACGGACACCGGGCTGGCGCCGATGCGGGTCTCGGTTCGCGCGCGCTTGGCGACGCTGAAGCTCTGCTGGAACAGTCGCTCCATCGCCGAGTCGAGCGACCCTGCCTCGCGCGCGCAGTGGTACGCGGTCTTCACCTGGCCGAGGATCTGCGGTTCACCGAGCACCATCGAGTCGAGCCCGGTGGCGACGCGGAACAGGTGGCGTACCGCGGCCTCGCCTTCGTGCTGGTAGAGGAAACCGTCGAGGCGTCCCGGGGCGAGCGCGAAATGACGGTGCAGCCAGTCGACCGGCGCCGCCTCGGCGCCCACCGCGACGCGGCAGTAGACCTCGGTGCGGTTGCAGGTGGAGATGATCGCGGCCTCGCGCACGCCGGGCTCGGTGCGCAGTTCGCGCAGCGCCGCGGTGGCGAGTTCCGGGGTCAGTGCGACCTGCTCGCGCAGGGCGAGCGGGGCCGACTGGTGGTTGAGTCCGAGCGCGAGGAGTGTCATGTCGTGCGAAAATGCGGCAATGCGAATTGTCGGTGTGACGCCCGCGACGGGCAAGAATCCAGGGACGCAAGCCTACCGGCTGGCGCCGCGTTCGGTGTTGATTGCGGTCATCTGCGGGCTGATCCAGGCCTGTGCCGGCACCGTGCACACGGTTTCCGGAACCGAGGCCGCGCCAGCGCCCATGCTGGCGGCCGACGATCTGGCGTTGTTCGAGCGGCTGCAGGCCGAATACGCGCTGCAGGCCGGCGCTGGCGAGCAGGCCGCGGACCGCCTGGCCAAGGCCGCGGTGCTGAGCGACGACCCGAAGCTCAGCCTGAGCGCGCTGCGTGCTGCGCTGAATGCCGGGCGCGCGACCGCCGCGCAGGCCCTGCTCGCACGCTGGCGGCAATTGCAGCCGGATGCGCCGGCATTGACCGCATACGCCGCCGCCGCGGCGCTGGCGGGCGGTGACAGCGACGGCGCGCATGCCGCCGCCGACATCCTCGGCAGCGCTGCCGAAGGTCGTCGCCGCCTGGCCGAAGCGCTGCGCTGGTTGCCGTCGCTGGAGCGCGTGCTGCCGTTCGTCGAGGCGCGGGTCGAACGCAGCGGTGACGCCGAAGCATGGATGCACTGGGCGGCGTTCGCGCGCGACCGGCGTGCGCCGGAGACCGCAATGCGGCTGGCAGCGGTCGCGCTGCAGCGCTTTCCGGCCGATGCCCGTGTCCATGCCTTCCGCGCGGCGCTGCTGCGCGAGCGCGACCCGGCTGCCGCGGTCGTCGATCTGGAGCGTGCGCTTGAGCTCGATCCAGCCTCGACCCCGATTCGGATGTCGCTGGCGCATGCACTCGATGCCGCCGGCAACGCGGCGCGCGCTTCCAGCGTCGTGGCCGGCATCCGCCCGGCCAGCGACGAAAGCGTGAATGCCGCGATCGCCTACGCCGCGCGGGCGGCGCAACCGGAACTGCTGCGTGCGGGCTATCGCCAGTTGCAGGAACTGCCCGGGCAACATCCGCCGCAGCGGCTGATCCTGCTCGGCAACGTTGCCGAAATGGTCGGCGCCCGGGACGAGGCCGAGCGTTGGTACCGGCAGGTTCCAGCCGGGCCGCAGTATCCGCAGGCGCAGCTGCGCGTGGCGGCACTGCGCTACTCCGCCGGCGATGCGGCGGCGGCGCTGAGCTTGCTCGCGCAATTGCGCGCCGGCGGCTTGCCCGGTCGCGATGCACTGGTGCGCAGCTACCTGCTGGAGGCCGAGATTCGCCAGCGCAGCGAGGGCATCGATGCGGCCCTGCGCGTGCATGACGCCGGACTGCACATGCTCGCCGACGATGCCGAGCTGATGTACGCCCGCGCCCTGCTGTTCGCGGAGGCCGGCCGCTTCGAGGAGATGGAACGCGACCTGCGGCGCATGATCGACCTCGATCCCGGCGACGCCGACGCGCTCAACGCATTGGGCTACACCCTGGTCGATCGCAATCTCCGTCTGGACGAGGCGGCGCAGCTGCTCGCCCGTGCCGAGCGCATTGCGGCCGATAGCCCGGCGCTGCTCGACAGCCTTGGCTGGCTTGCCTATCGGCGCGGTGACCTGGATACCGCACTGATCAAGCTGCGCGCCGCGCACGCAGTGCTCGAAGACGCCGAGGTCGCGGCCCACCTCGGCGAGGTGCTGTGGCAGAAGGGCGAGCACGAGCAGGCGAAGGCGGTCTGGGAATCCGCGCGCAAGCTCGATCCCGAGCACCGCGTATTGCGCGAGACCATGCGGCGGTTCCAGCCGTGAGACCGCTGCTCCGTCCGGTGATCGCGCTGCTGGCCGGCGTGCTCACAGCCTGCGGCGGCGGTCGCGGCGTGATCGATCCGGTGCAGCAGGCGGGGCACTGGCGTCTGGAAGGACGGCTCGCGGTCAGCGACGGTCGCGACAGTGGCAGCGGCAGCCTGACCTGGGAACAGGAAGGCGCCTATTACCGGATCGAGCTGCGCGCCCCGGTCAGCGGCCAGAGCTGGCGCCTCTCGGGCGATGCCACGCTGTGCACGTTGGAAGGACTGCGACCATACCCGCTCCACGCCGATTCCCCGGAGCAGCTGTTGCAACGCGAGCTCGGCTGGCACCTGCCGGTGGCGCCACTGCGCGACTGGCTGCAGGGGCGTCCGATGCATGATGAGACCGTGGTGTCCCGCGATTCCCAGGGTCGCGTGAGCGGTTTCGAGGAGTCCGGCTGGCAGATCGAATACCGCGACTTCCGCGACGGCCGTCCGACGCGCATCACCGCACGCCGGCCACCCCACCAGGTGCGCCTGGCGATCCGCTCCTGGATCGTGCTGCCGTGACCTGCGCGGTGCCGACGGCGTGGCCGGCGCCGGCCAAGCTGAACCTGTTCCTGCATGTGGTTGGCCGTCGCGCCGATGGCTATCACTTGCTGCAGACGGTGTTCCAGATCATCGACCTGTGCGACACCGTGACCCTCGCCGCACGCGAGGATGGCGTCATCGAGCGCATCGATCCCCTGCCGGGGCTCGATCCGGAGGACGATCTCTGCGTGCGCGCCGCCCGCGAGCTGCAGCGGCAGACTGGCTGCCGCCTGGGAGTCGCGATCGGGCTTCGCAAGCGCATCCCGATCGGCGGTGGGCTGGGCGGCGGAAGCTCGGACGCGGCCACGGTGCTGGTCGCGCTCAATGAAATCTGGGAAACAGCATTGAATGTCGATGAACTGGCTCGGATCGGCGCCGAACTTGGTGCTGACGTGCCGGTGTTCGTCCACGGCCGCAGCGCGTGGGCGGAGGGGATCGGAGATCAGATCCAACCCATTGATTTGGAAGCGCGATGGTATGTGCTGCTGGTGCCCGGCGTGCATGTTGCGACGCCGCAGGTGTTTGCCAGTCCGGAATTGACACGGGACACGCCGCTCACCACAATCGCGCGCTTCGTTTCGGGCTGTCCGACACGCAATGACCTCGAACCGGTCGTGCGTGCGCGCCATCGTGAGGTGGACTTGGCCTTGCGCTGGCTATCGAGCCACGCGCCGGGCCGGATGAGCGGCAGCGGTTCCTGCGTGTTCGCGGCCTTGGCCGATGAGGCGGAGGCGCGGCGCATCGCCGATGCCTGTCCGGAACAGTGGCGTGCCCTGGTGGTGCGCGGGTTGGCGCAGTCGCCGCTTCGAGACGCAGTGCAGGCGTATCGGGCGCGCCGCGCCGGCTGAGAGATTTCGGTTTCGCGCTGGGACGTCGCCAAGTCGGTAAGGCACGGGATTTTGATTCCCGCATTCGAAGGTTCGAGTCCTTCCGTCCCAGCCATGTCGCCCCGTAGCGGGGGTGTCGTGGCGCCAGCCGGGAATGTTGCTTCCTGATCATGACGCGCGGGCAACCGCGGCGGGTGAACGATGAAGACCGATGGAATCCTCGTGTTCGCGGGCAACGCCAACCGGCCACTGGCGAACGCGGTGTGCAAGCAGCTCGGCATGCCGCTCGGCAAGGCGCTGGTCGGCAAGTTCTCCGACGGCGAGGTGCAGGTCGAGATCGAGGAAAACGTGCGGCGCCAGGAGGTGTTCGTGGTGCAGTCCACCTGCGCCCCGACCGCCGAGAACTTCATGGAGCTGCTGGTCCTGGTCGACGCGCTGAAGCGCGCTTCGGTCGCGTCGGTGACAGCAGTCGTGCCGTATTTCGGTTACGCCCGGCAGGACCGCCGCCCGCGTTCCGCGCGCGTGCCGATCACCGCCAAGGTGGCGGCGAAGATGATCCAGGCGGTCGGCTGCGACCGCGTGCTGACCGTCGACGTGCATGCCGACCAGATCCAGGGGTTCTTCGACATCCCGCTCGACAACGTCTACTCGTCGCCGGTGCTGCTCGCGGACGTGTGGCGCAACCACGGCACCAAGAACATCATCGTGGTCTCGCCCGACGTCGGCGGCGTGGTCCGCGCCCGCGCGATCGCGAAGCGGCTCGACGATGCCGACCTCGCGATCATCGACAAGCGCCGGCCGCGCCCGAACGAGGCGACGGTGATGAACATCATCGGCGAGGTCGAGGGCAAGACCTGCGTGCTGGTCGACGACATCGTCGACACCGCGGGCACGCTGTGTGCCGCGGCAGCGGCGCTCAAGCAGCGTGGCGCAGCCAAGGTGGTGGCGTACTGCACGCATCCGGTGCTGTCCGGGCCGGCCATCACCAATATCGGGAATTCCGCCATGGACGAGCTGGTCGTGACCGACACGATCCCGCTGTCCGAGGCGGCGAAGGGATGCGGGCGGATCCGCCAGCTCTCGGTCGCAGAGTTGTTGGCCGAAACGATGCGCCGCATCAGTTTCGGCGAGTCGGTCAGTTCGCTCTACATCGATTGAACGAACGCGACATACCGCTCCGCTGGTCGCGGCGGAGCACCTTCCACCGCGAGGTGGGTTTGTTGGAAGAGAGTGAGAAAGCAAATGGCAACGAAACAGGAAATCAAGGCCGAATCGCGTGGTGTCGAGGGCAAGGGTGCGAGCCGCCGCCTGCGTCACGCCGGCAAGATCCCGGCAGTGCTGTACGGCGCAAAGCAGGATCCGCAGAACATCCAGCTTGAACAGCTGACCACGCAACTGCACGCCCAGCACGAGTGGTTCTACTCGTCGGTGCTGCAGCTGAGCCTGGACGGCAAGCCGCAGAAGGTGTTGCTGCGCGACATCCAGCGCCATCCGTTCAAGCCGATCATCATGCACCTCGACTTCCAGCGCGTCTCGGAGACCGAGAAGCTGCGTCTGGCGGTGCCGCTGCACTTCCTGAACCAGGAGAAGTCGCCGGCGGGCAAGAAGGCGGGCGTGGTGATCACGCACGAACTCAACGAGGTCGAGGTGTATTGCCTGCCCAAGCACCTGCCGGAGTTCATCGAGGTCGACCTCTCCGCGCTCGAGGTCGGCGACATCGTCCACATGTCGTCGCTGAAGCTGGCTGCGGAAGTCGAGATCCCGGCGCTCAAGCTCGGCAAGGAACACGACCTGGCGATCGTCATCGCCAAGATGCAGAAGGCGGAAGTGGAAGAGGCCGCGGAAGGCGTCGCGGGCGAAGTTCCGGCCAGCAAGGTCGCGGCTCCGGCCAAGGGCGCCGCTCCGGCGAAGGGTGCAGCCCCGGCCAAGGGCGCTGCTCCGGCGAAGGGTGCAGCCCCGGCCAAGGGTGCGGCACCGGCCAAGGCGGCCCCGGCGAAGAAGAAGTAATTCCGGTGCGTGCACGGCGGGCGTTGCGTCCGCCGTGTGCGTCCCGCGGATGCTGTCATGGCCGCTTTGCGCCTGATCGTCGGCTTCGGCAATCCCGGCGCCGAATACGCCAGAACCCGGCACAACGCCGGGTTCTGGTTTTTGGACGCGCTCGGCGAGTCGCTCGGCGCGCGCTTTGGCGTGGACGGCAAGCTGCACGCCGAGACTGCGAAGGTGGATCTGGGGGGGCAGTCGCTCTGGCTGCTCAAGCCCACCACCTTCATGAATCGCAGCGGCCAATCGGTATCGGCGGCGCTGCGCTATTTCAAGATCGACCCGACCGAGATGCTGGTCGCGCATGACGAACTGGACCTGCCGCCCGGTGCGGCGCGGCTCAAGTTCGACGGCGGCCACGGTGGCCAGAACGGCCTGCGCGATACCATCGCCGCGCTGGGCGGGGGTGGATTCCAGCGCCTGCGCCTCGGAATCGGCCATCCCGGCGACAAGCACGAAGTCACCAACTGGGTGCTGGGTCGCCCCGGGCGTGACGATGAGACGGCGATTCGCGATGCGATCGCGCGCAGTCTCCAGGTCCTGCCACAAGTGGTGGCGGGCGATCTGAACGGCGCGATGAAGCTGCTGCATACACCGCCGGGCGCCGCGAGGCCCTCGACCGGCACGCGCACGCCGTCCTAACGAACTCGAATCAACAAGGAATCAGCATGGGTATCAAGTGCGGCATCGTGGGCTTGCCGAACGTCGGAAAATCGACGCTGTTCAATGCCTTGACCAAAGCGGGCATTCCTGCGGCGAACTTCCCGTTCTGCACCATCGATCCGAATGTCGGTGTGGTCGCGGTGCCCGATGAACGCCTGCAGGTCCTTTCCTCGATCGCCAAGCCGCTCAAGATCGTGCCCACGCTGATCGAGTTCGTCGATATCGCCGGGTTGGTCAAGGGTGCCGCGGCGGGGGAAGGGCTCGGCAACAAGTTCCTGTCGCATATCCGCGAAGTCGATGCCATCGCGCATGTGGTGCGCTGCTTCGAGCACACCGACATCGTGCACGTGGCCGGCAAGATCGACCCGCTGGATGACATCGACACGATCGACACCGAACTTGCGCTCGCGGACCTCGATTCCGTCGAAAAAGCGCTGATCCGCGCCGAAAAGATGGCGAAAGCCAACGACAAGGACGCCATCGTGCGAAAAGGGGTGTTGTCGCGCCTGCGCGATCACCTGAACACCGGGAAGTCGGCGCGCAGCGCGCCGTTGTCTGCCGAGGACAAGGCAGTGGTGCGCGACCTGTTCCTGTTGACGATGAAGCCGGTGATGTACGTGGCCAACGTCAAGGAAGACGGGTTCACCGCGAATCCGTTCCTGGACGCGGTCCGCGCCCGGGCCGAGAGCGAAGGCGCCGAAGTGGTGCCGGTCTGTGCCGCGATCGAGGAAGAGCTCTCGCAGCTGGAGGACGCCGATCGCCAGGCATTCCTGGCCGACATGGGCTTGCAGGAGCCGGGGCTGAACCGGGTGATCCGCGCCGGCTACAAGCTGCTCGGCCTGCAGACCTACTTCACCGCCGGCGAGAAGGAAGTGCATGCCTGGACGATCAAGGCCGGCTCCACCGCCCCGCAGGCCGCCGGCGTGATCCATACCGACTTCGAGAAGGGCTTCATCCGCGCCGAAACCATTGCCTACGACGACTACGTCGCCCACCGTGGCGAAGCCGGCGCCAAGCAGGTCGGGAAGCTGCGCCTCGAAGGCAAGGACTACATCGTCCGGGAAGGCGACGTGCTGCATTTCCGTTTCAATGTCTGAACCCGCGCTTCGCCGGACGCAAATTTCGGCGATCGCCCGTTGACGAAAGCCGGGCTCATCGTCAGAATGCCGGGCTCGTTCGCTGGAGGGATACCCAAGCGGCCAAAGGGGACTGACTGTAAATCAGTTGGCTCATGCCTTCGGTGGTTCGAATCCACCTCCCTCCACCAGTCAAACCGTTACCGACGGCCAGGCTGGAGCACCGGAAATGCTGCGCCGAAGCGGGAGTAGTTCAATGGTAGAACTGTAGCCTTCCAAGCTACTAGTGCGGGTTCGATTCCCGTCTCCCGCTCCATTGGCGGCTTCCGCATCGACAATTTGCTTGGCTCACGTAGCTCAGTCGGTAGAGCACTTCCTTGGTAAGGAAGAGGTCATGGGTTCGATTCCCGTCGTGAGCACCATATTCAAACCGAAGTTTCCAACCACCAGAACTGATTGACCGGAGTCCGCAATGGCAAAGGGTAAATTCGAACGCACCAAGCCGCACGTAAACGTGGGGACGATTGGTCACGTGGATCACGGCAAGACGACGCTGACGGCGGCGCTGACGAAGATCGGCGCGGAGCGTTTTGGTGGCGAGTTCAAGGCGTACGACCAGATCGACGCGGCGCCGGAAGAGAAGGCGCGCGGA
>JACPFU010000036.1 GCA_016182785.1 Lysobacterales bacterium
CGAACCCGACGAAGGCTTCCGCGTCACCCTCTCGAACCCGGCCGGCGGCGACATCTATCCGACCGACCACGTCGACGCCACCATCGTCAACGACGACGCCGCCAGCGCCAACGAGATTTTCAAGAACTCGTTCGAGTAACGAACGCGCCGAGCAGTCTGCATACGGCCCCGTCCGTCCCGCGGACGGGTTCGTGTTTGCGGACACGGAGACGTCGCAGCTCGCCAAGTCCGTTCGCGTTCGCGAACTCGTGCTCATGGTGTCCATTACAATCAATGACTTGGCGCTGGCACGCGGATTGCGAAATCCGGTCGTCCTCACTGGAGAACGTCCATGAACCTTCGCACCACCGATCGCCGCAAGCCGTTCCTCGGCCTGGCCCTGTTGGTCGCCAGCGCTGCGGCGCAGAGCCTGCCGATCATCGTCGATACCGCCAACGACAACCTCACCGCCGGCGATGGCCTGTGCACGCTGCGCGAGGCCATCGACAACGCCAACTGGGACTACGAACACACCAGCGGCGACTGCGAGTCTGGCGTGGCGGGCATGGACACGATCCAGATCCTCGACGGACTGTCGCCGATCATCCTCAACGGCACGGAACTCGAGATCGGCCGGAGCATGGCGATCATCGGGCCGCCCGCAGGCCAGGACATCAGCGGCGATGGCATCAGCCGCGTTCTGCACCTGCGCGCCGATCTCGATGCGGCCGGTTCGCCCGAGTACCGCCTGGAAAACCTTCGCATCGTTCATGGGCGTACCACGGGGAATTCGGCCGTGCTCGACTACACCCATTGCGAAGGCCGGGGCGCCGGCATTTGCGCCGTCGGCCACACCCAGACCGTGGCGCCGCGGCTGACCTTGCGCAATGTGCATGTCCACAACAGCCGGACCACCGGCACGCATGGCGATGGTGCCGGGCTGTTCGCGCGGGTCGCCGAGCTGACGGTCGAACGGGCATGGTTCGACCACAACCAGACGGACCAGGGCAATGGCGGCGCGGCCATGGTGGCCGGCATTGGCCGCGCCCGCTTCGACAATGTGCACTTGTCGAACAACGGGGCCGGCAGCGCCGGTGGCGGCATCCATGCGCGTACGCTGAGCAGCTTGACCGTCAATCGCGCCACCTTCGTCGGAAGCACCGCACACAACCAGGAAGCGAGCGCGCTCAGCGTCGAAGGCGTCGACCAGACCTTCCTCAGCAACAGCGTGATCACGGGGAGTTTCAACTACGACGCGCAGGGCAACTACAACGAGTCGGGCTATGCCGTCCGGGTGTCGCCTGCCAATACCGCTTCGACGCTGTTCTCGGTCGCCAACGCCTGGGTCGACGACAACCACGGTTGCGGCCTGCACGTCGTCAACGTCCCCACCTTCATCAGCCAAAGCACGATCTCGCGCAATGACTGCGCGCACGATGGCGCTGCGCTGCGCATCGACGATGCCGCCGTGGAAGTGACCGCAAGCAGCCTGGTCAACAACGTCAGCCCGTTCGCGGCGGTGAGCCTGGACGGCGGTCGCCTGACCCTGCAATCCGCGACCGTCGTCGGCAACCAGGCCACGAATGTCGGCGAAGCGGGCGGTGTGCGCCTTGATGATGGCGTGGTGGTCCTGCGCAGCACCATCCTCGCCGACAATGCCGGCGACGAAGGGAGTTTCGAGCGCATTGGCAGCAGTGCGCGTATCGATGTCACCAGCAGCCTGTTCAGCGACGGTGCGGCCGAGGTCAATGGCAGCAACAGCGGCAACCTGTTCCAGGGCGGCGCGATGGTCGGCGCACTGGGCGACTACGGTTGCGCCGCGACCGTCGGCGAATCCTACGTCAACCCGCCGGTCGGCTGCGTGCAGATGCGGGCACTGTCCGCGAACAGCCCGGCGATCGACCAGGGCCAGGCGCACGGTGCGGCGTATGACCAGCGCGGCGTCGGCTTCGCGCGCGTCGAAGGCAGCGCTGCCGATATCGGCGCCTACGAGTACCAGGTGCCGCAGATCAGCATCGAGGACGTGGATGCGTCGAAGGTTGAAGGCAACAGCGGCACCACGGCGTTCTCGTTCCGCGTGCGTCGCAACGGCGACACCCGCGCCGAAAGCTGGGCGGCCTGGAACATCCAGGGGCACGGCACGAATCCGGCCGACTCGGGCGA
>JACPFU010000038.1 GCA_016182785.1 Lysobacterales bacterium
CTACGGCGATCGCTTCACCCGAGCACTCGCGTAAGATGACCATTGCCTCCGCGCGCGTGCAACCCGATCGCGAGATCGACTCGCTCAGCGCCGCGGGGGATTTTCAGGAACGCCTCACACACAAAATTTCTGACAGCCCCCGCGTGCCGAGTCGTCGGGGATGGGTTCGCCCGTCACCGGCGACGGCTTCATCGTGCGACCGTCCCAGCGCGTCACCGGCCGCCCCGCCGCATCCGTCACCAGTTCGACCGCGTCATAGGCCAGCACCGCATCGCGGTTCTCGATGTTGCGGAAGTCGCGGATCACCGGCACCGGCGGGCTTACGTCGCCACGCGTGCGGAAGTGCCACTGCAGGTATCCGATCCACAACACCACTTCCGCAATCGCCGCCGCGCGCGGATTCAGCTCGATGCCGAGCAGGTTGTGCGGGTCCACCGTTTCGCCGCCGAGCGCATCCGCACGCTCGCCGCCGAGCGCCAGCCCGGTCTGGCGGAAGCCGAGTTCATCGAGCGTGTTCAGCACCTCGCCTTCCAGGCGTTTCAGGTGTTCGAGCGTCACGTACAGGAAGTTGCCGCTGCCGCAGGCCGGATCGAGCACCCGCACCGTGCACAGGCGATGGTGGAAACGCTGCAGGGTCGCCACCGCCTCATCGTGCCGGCTCTCGGCTGCCAGCGTCATCGCCGCCGCCTGCGCATCACTCCATTCCGTGCGCAGCGGTTCGATCACCGTCGGCAGCACCAGGCGCTCGACGTAGGCACGCGGCGTGTAATGGGCACCGAGCTTGTGCCGCTCGCTGGTCGAGAGTGCGCGCTCCAGCAGAGTGCCGAAGATCGCCGGCTCGACGTGTTTCCAGTCGGCGCGTGCGGCATCGATCAATAAGCCGACCTGTTCACGATCTAGCGGCAACGTATCCGGCTGCTTGAACAGCTTGCCGTTGAAGCGCAGCACATCACTGGCGAGCACCGCCGAAAAGCCGCCCGCATCCATGTCGCGCCATAACTGCGCCAGCATGCGCATCGCCGTGTCCGGCCGCTCCGCGTGCTGCGCCAGCAGGTTGCGGAAGCTGGCCTCGGGCAACAGCCGCACGTCCTCGGCGAACATCGTGAACAGGCAGCGCATCAGGAACTGCGCGACCTGTTCGGGCGCATGCCCTGCCCGCTCCAGACTCTTGGCCAACTCGGCCAGGCGCGCGGCGATTTCGCGCGTGACCCGCGCCGACTCGCGGCTCGGATCGAGCGAGAGCGGATCGGTCCAGACCCGACGCAAGCGATCGAGGATCTCCGGTTTGGCCAGATCGGCCAGCGCGATGCGATGCGAGCGCGGATCCGGGAATGGCGTGTAGGTTGCGCCCGAGCGCGAGAATTCGGCATACAACTCGATGCGGTTGCCGACATCGACCACGACCACGAACGGCGGCCGGCCTTCAGTCGCCGGCAAGGCGCGCGCATACGCCTCCGCCTGCGAACGCGCACGCAATAGTGCGTCGTCGAAGCCCTTGCTGTGGGTCGCCGCCTTCAGCTTCTTGGATTCGAGGACAAAGGCCCCGCGCCGGTAAAGATCGATGCGCCCGGCGCTGGTCGAGCCATCGCCATGGCGGAAGGTGATCGGCCGCTCGAACATGTAGTCCTGCGCAACCGTGGCGTGCGGCACCTCGACACCGAGCAATGCGCACAGGTCGATCAGGAAACTCTGCGAGGTCGACAGCTCCGAAGCGCTGATGCCCTGCCATTTCGCGATGAAACGCTGCGTCGCATCCATGCTGGCTTCCGTCACGGCGACATCTCCACGTTCAAGCCGTGAAGGCTAACGCAAGCCCGCCCTCATCCCCAGCCCTTCTCCCGGTGGGAGAAGGGAGACAACCGTGGTGCCCCGGGCCGGACTCGAACCGGCATGGCTTGTGGCCGGGGGATTTTAAGTCCCCTGCGTCTACCGATTTCGCCACCGGGGCATGGGGGCATTGTTGCGGTGATCACGGCAACAAAAAAGCCCGCCGTTGCGGGCGGGCTCTTGAGTTTGGAGGCCTGGGTCGGAATCGAACCGGCGTTCACGGCTTTGCAGGCCGCTGCATGACCACTCTGCCACCAGGCCGGCGGCGGGAACGACGCGATCGCGACCGCGGCGTCCGTACCTTAAACAAGAAAACCCCGGTTTCCCGAGGTTTCGCTTGATCTGGAGCGGGAAACGAGACTCGAACTCGCGACCCCGACCTTGGCAAGGTCGTGCTCTACCAACTGAGCTATTCCCGCTGAGGAGCCGCGCATCTTAATGGCAAAATTTTTCGTGTCAACAGCCGCGGAACAGCCAGTTGTGGGTCAGTGATCAGCCTCGGACGCGAGCGTGACGCGCGGTGCGGCGTCGCCCGAGGACATCATCAGCGTTCCGGCCTGCAGAGCGCCCTGCGCGCGCCATTCCGAGTCGGCGCGCCGGTCAGCGGAAGATCGTGTGAGGAAGAACCTGCGCGTGGGTGGTCCGAGCCGTTGGCGCTTGGTGACCGCCGAGAGGGTGGCGCAACTCGCAAATCACAGCTTGGACAAACGTTCCACCATGCGCGTTTGCCAGCCGGGGCCGGTAGCTCTCCACCGCGCCAGTACATCGGGAGGAATGCGCAAGGTTAGCGGCGTTCTCGCAGCTTGCTTGCCCGGTCCGCGCGTACGCCGTTGCGCCAGTTTCGCGCGCAGTTCCGGCACTGAGCGACTGAGGATGGCATCGTCCCATTCGCTGACCTCGGTTCGCGGGTTGTCGATGTCGCGGACCGGTGTCTTGGCTGCAGCGGCCAGTGCAGCCGCGCGCTTGGTCGGATCAATGCGACTGGAAGTAGCGGTTCGCTTCACGTTGGTCACCATGGCGGCAGGAAATCAGGTGTGGGCCCGCATCGCGATCCGTCCAGACCAGGACCACAACGCGATCTGCGAGCCAGCCGAGACTCTTCAACCGCTGCTCTCCGTAGGCTTCACGGCTGTCTTCGATGGTCAACATCGGGAAGTCGAAAACGCTCTCGCAATCGGCCAGGTCGATCCCGTGCTTGGCGAGGTTTGCGGCGCGCTTGGCGGCGTCAAAGGTGACCACAGGCAAAGCGTAACTACGCTATGCCGCGCCGGCAAGCATCCGGCAACTGCCTTGTTGGCTGCAATTCCGTTCACCTCGCCTCAATCATCGCGGGCGCGGATCACCGGCCAGGCGGCGCGCAGGTAGATCGCGGCCGACCAGATGGTGAGCACCGCGGCGACGTACAGCAGCCACTCGCCGATGCGG
Organism: Lysobacterales bacterium; assembly: GCA_016182785.1. Taxonomy (GTDB): domain Bacteria; phylum Pseudomonadota; class Gammaproteobacteria; order Xanthomonadales; family Ahniellaceae; genus JADKHK01. Next base: position 3,253 of record JACPFU010000038.1, read on the forward strand.
TACACCGGCAGCGTGAGGATCGGTTCGCGCCACAGCAAGAAGGAAATGGCGACCATCTGCACGATGGTCTTGACCTTGCCGATGCCGGCGACGCGCACGTGGCGCCGCTCGCCGATCTCGGCCATCCACTCGCGCAACGCGGAAATGGTGATCTCGCGGCCGACGATAATGGCGCAGACGATGGCCATCAGCGGGCTCGGGTCGGCCTGCACGATCAGGAACAGGGTGACGGTGACGGTGAGCTTGTCCGCGACCGGGTCGAGGAAGGCGCCGAACGAGGACATCTGCCCGAAGCGTCGCGCGATCCAGCCGTCGAGCCAGTCGGTGATCGCGCCGGCGGCGAACATCAGCGCGGCGACGATGTGCGCGCCCTTGAAGTCGAGATAGAAGGTCGCGACCAGGATCGGCACCAGGGCGATGCGGAACAGCGTCAGCAGGTTGGGGATGGTGAGCTTCATGCGGCAAGGCCCCGCAGTGCGTCATCGATGCAGGTGCGCATAAATCCTTTCCGCGAGTGCACTGTCAATCCCTCTGGCTTGCATCAATTCTTCCACACCCGCCCGGGCAATACCCTGCAATCCGCCGAATTGCTTGAGCAGGGCGCTACGGCGACGCGCGCCGATGCCTTCGATTTCGTCGAGCACGCTGCCGCTGCGCGCTTTTTCGCGACGGCCGCGATGGCCGGCGATCGCGAAGCGGTGGGCTTCGTCGCGCACCGCCTGCAGCGCCAGCAGACCGGGCGAGTCGGCGCGCGGATGCAGCACGCGACCGCTGTCGGCCAGCACCAGTTCCTCCATGCCGGGCCGACGATCCGGCCCCTTGGAGATGCCGACCACGCGGAGGCCATCGATGCCGAGTTCGCGAAGCGCGGCGAGCGCCTGGGCGACCTGCCCTGCCCCACCGTCGATCAGCAGCAGGTCGGGCAGGTCGACGCGCTCCTCGATCAAGCGGCGGAAGCGGCGTGCGATCGCCTGTCGCATCGCGGCATAGTCGTCGCCGGGAGTCACGTCGCGGATGTTGAAGCGCCGGTACAGCGCTTTCTGTGCGCCGTCCGCGGTCGCCACCACGCAGGAGGCGACGGTACCCTCGCCGAGCGTGTGGCTGATGTCGAAGCATTCGACCCGGCACGGTGCCTGGTCCAGCCCGAGCAGCGGCACCAGGCCCTGCCAGCGTTCGCGCTGCACCGCGTCGGAACCGAGCTGGGTGCCGAGCGCGATGCCGGCATTGCGCAGCGCCAGCTCGACCAGCTTCACGCGGTCGCCTCGCTGCGGATGCAGGATCTCGACCTTGCGACCGGCGCGCGCCGTGAGCGCCGCGGCGATCAGGTCGGCATCCTCGATCGGGTGGCTGAGCAGCAGCGTGCGCGGGGCCGGCAGCTCGGCGTAGTGCTGCGACACGAAGGCACCGAGCACTTCTGTGGGCGTCGCGTTTTCGGTCGCGCGCAGCAGCCAATGGCGGCTGCCGAGGCTGGTGCCGTCGCGGAAGAACAGGGCCTGCACGCAGCCGACGCCGGCGCCGACCACGCAGGCAAGCACGTCGGCGTCCTGCTCGTTGCCGGTCACGAACTGTTTGGCCTGCATCTGGCGCAGGTGCGCAATCTCGTCGCGCAGGCTGGCCGCCTGCTCGAAGTCGAGCGCGGCGCTGGCCTGTTCCATCGCGGCGACCAGTTCGTCGATCACGAGCGGCAGGCGCCCTTCCAGGAACATGCCGGCGTGGCGCACGTCGCGGGCGTAGTCCGCAGCCGTGACCAGCCCGACGCAGGGCCCGGTGCAGCGCCGGATCTGGTACTGCAGGCAGGGTCGCGAACGGTTGCGGAAGAAGCTGTCGCTGCAATTGCGCAGCCGGAACAGCTTGTGCAGGCGGTTCAGCGTTTCACGCACCGCGACCACGCTCGGGTACGGTCCGAAATAGCGCCCCCGGGCCTTGCGCGCGCCGCGATGGAAGCCAAGGCGCGGGAACTCGTCGCCGCTCAGGAAGATCGAGGGATAGCCCTTGCTGTCCTTGAGCAGCACGTTGTAGCGCGGCTTCAACGACTTGATCAGCTCGTTTTCCAGGATCAGCGCCTCGGCCTCGGTGCGCACCACCGTGGTCTCGATTGCCGCGACCTGGGCCACCATCGCCGCGATGCGCGGTTCCAGCTGCGGCCGCGCGAAGTAGCTGGCGACGCGCTTGCGCAGGCTCTTGGCCTTGCCGACGTAGAGCAGCGCGCCAGCGGCGTCGAGCATGCGATAGACGCCCGGCGCACTGCCGAGCCCGCGCGCGAAGGCGCGCCCGTCGAAGGCCGGCGGCGACGGCTCGGCCATGCGCTTACTCGCCGATCGGCAGGCGCGTCACTCGACCATTGCTGGTGTCGATGCGCACCACTTCATGCGCGCCGGTGTTGGCGACGAACAGCTTGCCCGGCAGGCTGGCGATCCCGGCCGGCTGGTGGAACTTGTAGGCCAGGTTGATCGACTTGGCGCCGCCGCCGCGCAGCGAAAGCGCCTTGAGCTTGTCGTTGTAGGTGTCGACCAGCCACAGGATCTGGCCGTTGGCATCGGCGGCGATGCTCATCGGGTGCTGCAGCCGCACCTGCGCCGGCGGCCCGTCGACGTCGCCGAACTCGTACAGACCGGCACCGACCAGCGTCTGCACGCGGCCGTCGCTGCGTACCGCGCGGATCGCCGAGCCGTCGGCGTCGGCGACATAGAGCACCTGGTTCACGTAGGCCAGGCCGGTCGGCTTGGCAAAGGTCGCGAACATGCCGTCACCGTCGTCGCGACCGATCTTGCCGGTGCCGCTGTACAGGTTCAGGCGCTTGCGGCTGAGGTCCAGTGCCCAGATCTGGTGCTGGCCGGCCATCGCGATCAGCAGCTTCTCTCCGGCCGCGACGATGTCCCAAGGCGAGTTCAGCGCCACCGTGGTCGGCTCGGAGTAGTCCTGCGTGGCCGGGCGACCGTGCTGGCCGGTGCCGGCGATGGTGTCGACCTCGCCGGTGATCATGTGCACGCGGCGGATGCAGTGGTTGCCGCGGTCGGCGACGTAGAGCATGTCCTTGATCAGCGCCATCCCCTGCGGGTCGTGGAAGGCGGCGTCGCCGAACTTGCCATCCAGGTAACCGGTGGTGCTGGTGCCGATCTGGCGGATGATGCGGCCGTCGTGGTTGCACTCGAGCACGCGGTTGTGCCCGGAGTCGGCCACGAACAGCGCGGTCTCGGTGGCCATCAGCTTGCCCGGGAAGCTCAACGCCGTGCGGGGTTCCGGGCGGCTGACGGTCTGCGTCGGTTCGTAGAAGCGGATGTCGCGATTGGCGGCGTCTTCGAGGAGCGAGCCAACCAGCGCGTCGATCTGCGCGCGGTTGCCCTCCCCGGCCACGACCGCGGCGATGCGGCCCTCGGCGTCGAGCACCGCCACCGACGGCCAGGCCTGGATGCCGAATTGGCGCCACGCCACCCAGTCGGCATCGTTCGCGACCGGGTGCGCGACGTGCATGCGGTTGATCGCCTTGAGCAGGTTGTCGGGCTGGCGCTCGTGGTCGAACTTCGGGGTGTGGATGCCGATCACGCTGAGCCCGTCATGGTGGCGGGTCTCGACCGAGCGCAGTTCCTGCAGCATGTGCAGCGAGTTGACGTTCGCGGCATTGAAGAAGTGCAGCAGCACGACGCGGCCGCGCATCTTCTCCAGCACCGGCGCCTGCTGCACGTTCAGCCATTGCAGCGTGGGCGGCAACTCGGGTGCGATCGGGTTCGCGGCCATGCTCTACTCCGTAAGCCTGTGCCCGGCATTATGCAGGCGCAGCAGATGTTTGGTCAGTCCTGCGATGCCTTCGCGGATCTGGCCGAAACTGGCGTCGAAGTCGGCACGCGTGCCGGAGTACGGATCGGCCACCTCGTCGCGCGGTCGACCGGCGAACTCAAGCAGCAGGCGGATGCGCCCGCTCGCCTGCGGCGGTGCCAGTGCCCGCAGGGCCGCGAGGTTCTGGCGGTCCATGGCGATGACCAGGTCGAAGCGGCTGAAGTCGCCGATCTCGACCTGGCGCGCCCGGTGTGCGCCGAGGTCCATGCCGTGGTCGGCCGCGAGCGATCGCGCGCGGGCGTCGGCGGGGTGCCCGGCATGGAAGTCGAGCGTGCCCGCGGAGTCGATCCCGACCAGGCCGCCGAGGCCTGCGGCCGCAAACGCGCGTCCTGCCTCGACCGCGGCCAGGGGCGAGCGGCAGATGTTTCCCATGCAGACAAAAAGTATTTGCATCAGATGCTTGTGTGACGTTTCTAAAGTGAATTCACTTGTGCGAGCAGTGCTTCCACGCGTGCCAGGTCGGCTTCGGTGTCGACGCCGGCCGGGAATGGCTCTGGCGCCAAGGCCACCGCGATCCGCTCCCCCGCCTCCAGTACCCGCAGCTGTTCCAGCGACTCCACCCGCTCCAGCGTGCCCGGCGGCATCGCCCGGTAGCGCTTCAGGAACCCGGCCCGATAGCCGTAGATGCCGATGTGGCGCAGGAACGGAACGCCCTGCGGCAGCGATTCGCGGCCGGCGGCGAAGGCGTCGCGCGGCCACGGGATCGGGGCGCGGCTGAAGTAGAGCGCGTCGCCATTGCCGGCGCGGACCAGCTTGACGCAGCTCGGCGAGAACAGCTCCGCGGCGTCGAGCAGCGGCGTCGCCAGGGTGGCAACCGCGGCGGTGCTGGCGGCCAGGGTGGCGGCCACGGTGCGGATGCCGCTGACCGGGGCCAGCGGTTCATCGCCCTGCAGGTTCACGACGATGCGCTCGTCGCTCCAGCCGAGCTGCTCGGCCACCTCGGCCAGGCGGTCGGTGCCCGAGGGGTGGTCGCCACGGGTCATGCAGACGCGCGCGGCGGTACCGGCGATGGCGTCGGCGATGCGTTCGTCGTCGGTGGCGACGACCACTTCGCCGGCGCCCGCCGCCAGGGCGCGGTCGACCACGTGTGCGATCAGCGGTCGCCCCTGGAGCAGTCGCAGCGGCTTGCCGGGCAGGCGGCTCGCGCCGTAGCGGGCGGGAATGGCGACGCAGAAGTCGAGGTTCATCCGGGCGATCTCAGCGTGTGCAGGCGGCGGTGGACCAGATCGCCGAAGGCGGCGGGGAGCTCGACGTCGATCGGCACCACCCAGGTGTGGCCGTCGGCAAAGCGTGCGCACTTGCCGGCGTCCTTCTCGGTGATCAGGACCAGCAGATCGTCGTCGAACACCAGTTCGCTGCCGTCGAAGGCGTGGTGGTCGGGATAGGGATGCGGGTCGACGTCGATGCCGTGGCTGCGCAGCAACTCGAAGAAGCGGTTCGGATTGCCGATGCCGGCGACCGCATGCACGCGCTGCCCGCGCAGCCCGGCGATCGGCCGGGCTTGGGCGAGGTCGCGCAGCGACAGCACCCGATCGGCACGCACGCGCATGCCGAAGGCGCCCTCGCGCTCGCCGCCGTTCACCACCACCGCATCGACGCGGGCCAGGCGCTCGACCGGTTCGCGCAACGGCCCGGCCGGCAGCAACCGGCCGTTGCCGAAACCGCGCTGGCCGTCGATCAGCGCGATCTCCAGGTCGCGCGCCAGCGCCCAGTGCTGCAGGCCGTCGTCGCTGACCAGCAGGTCGACGCCATCGCTCTCGATCAGCAGTCGCGCCGCTTCGATGCGGCGGCGACCGATCGCGACCGGGCAGCCGGTGGCGTGTGCCAGCCATACCGGTTCGTCGCCGAATTCACCGGGTTCGGCGCCGGGCGGCAGGCGCCGCGCCGAGTGCGCGGCGGCGCCATAGCCACGGGTGACGATCCCCGGCTTCCATCCGCGCTGGCGCAATTCGCCGGCGAGCCAGGCGACCAGTGGCGTCTTGCCGGTGCCCCCGGCCGTCAGGTTGCCGACGATCACCACCGGCACCGGCAGTCGCGTCGCGCGCCGCAACCCCAACGAATAGGCCCAGCGCCGCAGTCCGAGCAGGCCGCGATACACGCGTTCGCCGAGTTCGGCCCACAGCGGCACCGCAGCGCCTTCGTACCAGATCCGGTTCAGGCGCGTTTCGAGCCGCGCACGCGCGCTCATCCGGGTTCCTCGGCGTCGCGGAACTGCAGCCGATGCAGCCGCGCATAGGCGCCGTTGCGCGCGATCAGTTCGGCGTGGCTGCCCAGTTCCTGCACGCGGCCACCGTCGAGCACCACCACCTGGTCGGCATGCTCGATGGTCGACAGGCGGTGCGCGATCACGATCGCGGTGCGGCTCGCCAGGATGCGGTCCAGTGCCTCCTGGATCAGCTGTTCGCTCTCGCTGTCCAGCGCCGAGGTGGCTTCGTCGAGGATCAGGATCGGCGCGTTCTTCAGGATCGCGCGTGCGATCGCGATGCGCTGGCGCTGGCCGCCGGACAACAGCACGCCGCGATCCCCGACCCGGGTCTGAAATCCCTGCGGCAGGCGGTCGATGAACTCCAGCGCGTTGGCAGCGCGCGCGGCCGCCACGATGTCCTCCTGCGCGGCCGTGGCGAGCGTGCCGAACGCAATGTTCGCGGCGATGCTGTCGTCGAACAGCACCACGTTCTGGCTGACCACCGCGATCTGCCGGCGCAGGTCCTCCAGGCGATAGTCGGCGAGCGCCACGCCATCGAGCAGGATCGTTCCCGAATGCGGCTCGTAGAAGCGCGGCAACAGCCGGGCCAGCGTGCTCTTGCCGCTGCCGGAGCGGCCGACGATGGCCGTGGTCGTGCCCGGGTCCACGCGGAACGACACGTGCTCCAGTGCCGGCGACTTGCCGCCCGGGTACTGGAACGATACGTGCTCGAAGGCCAGTGCGCCGGCCGCGCGCGCGATGCGCTGCGTGCCGCGGTCGTCCTCGGCGTCGGCGTCGAGCACCGCGAACACCGATTCGGCGGCGGCGATGCCGCGCTGGATCATGCTCTGCACGTTGGTGATCCGCTTCAGCGACGGCAACATCGCCATCATCGCGCTGATCAGCGCCATGAAGCCGCCGGCGGTCATGCCGTCGCGCACCGCTTCGCGCCCGGCGACGTAGACGATCGCGGCCAGTGCGCACGCCGCCAGCAGCTGCACCAGCGACGAGCTCATCGCCTGGGTCGCGATGACCTTGAGATTGAGCCGGTAGTTGCGCTGCGCCAGTTCGGCGATGCGCGTGCGCTCGACCGCCTGCGCGCCATAGATCTTGATCGCCTCCTGCCCGGCCAGCGCCTGCTCGGCGCGGTGCGAGAACTGCGCGAACGCATCCTGCAGCGTGCTGTTGATGCGCCGGTAGCGCTTGCCGACGGTGGCCACGATCAACGCGATCAGCGGCACCATGAACAGCATGGTCAGGGTCAGCTTGACGCTGTTGGCGAGCATCACCCCGAGCAGGAACACGATCGTCAGCGAATCGGTAAGCACCACTTTCACCGCCTCGGCCGCTGCGTACGCGAGCTGCTCGGTGTTGTAGGTCAGGCGCGAGATCTGCGCCGCGGGGGCTTCGCGGTCGAACCAGCTGGAGGGCATGCGCAGCGACTTCTCGACGATGCGGTCGCGCATGTCGCGCACCACGCCGCGGCCGATCCGCGCCATCGCCACGTCCGCGGTGAAGGTGGCAATGCCGCGCAGGAAGAAGATCGCGATGATCACGCCGGGCAGCCAGCGCACCACCTCGGCGTCGCGCTCGACGAAGGTGCCGTCGATCAACGGCTGCATCAGCCAGGTGAAGGCACCGGCGGCGGCGGCTTCGAGCAGCATTCCGAGCAGCGCCACCAGCGCCACCGGCCAGTAGCCCCTGGAGAATCCGAGCAGGCGGCGATACAGCGCTGCGGTACCTAGGCGCGCGGGCGCGGCGCTGGGCTGCATCGGCTACTCGTTGCCGGCCTTGGTCGGCACGGTGGCGATGGACAGTCGGGCGAAGCCGAGTTGGCCGAGCGCGTCCATCGCGATGACCACCGCCTGGTGCGGCGTGCGGCCGTCGGCACGCAGCGTCACCGGGCGCTCGCGGTCGGCACCGGCTTCCTGCGCGATCGCTTCCTTCAGCGTCGCCAGGCTCGGGTTGATCACCTCGTTGGCGCCGATGTAGAAGCGGCCCTCGCGGTCGACCAGGATCTCCAGCGCCTTCTGCGCCGCGGCCACTTCCTTGCTCTCGGCCTCGGGCAGCGCCACCTTCATCAGCGAACGGTGCTCGAAGGTCGCGGTCATCACGAAGAACATCAGCAGTGTCAGCATCACGTCGATCAGCGAGATCACGTTGATCTCGAACTCGTCGTTCGCAGTCGCCGAACGCGCGATCCTCACTTGGCCGCCCTCCGCGCCGCCGCCACCTGCACCGGAACCTCGGCCTCGATGGTGTCGATCAGCGCCACCACTTCCTTTTCCAGTTCGATGCCGAGGCCAACCACCTTGGCGCGCAGGTGGCGATGGAAGATGTAGGCCGGGATCGCGACGCTCAGGCCGGCCGCGGTGCAGACCAGCGCTTCGCCGATGCCGCCGGCCATCTGGTTGGCGTCGCCGATGCCCGAGTTCAGGATCGCCAGGAACATGTTGATCAGCCCGATCACGGTGCCAAACAGGCCGAGCAGCGGCGAAATCAGCGCGATCGTGCCGAGCGTGTTCAGGAACTTCTCCATGTCGTGCATGACATGGCGACCGGCATCCTCGACGCGTTCCTTGATCGCCTCGCGCCCGAGGTGGCGCGCACGCAACGCCGCCGCGAACACGGTGCCGAGCGGAGAGGTCTCGGCCAGCGCCTTCAGGTGTTCATCGTCCAGGCGCCGATGCTGGGCCCAGTTGCGCACCTCGCCCGGCAGGTTCGGCGGCAACACTTCCTTGCGACGCAGCGACCAGAACCGTTCGAGGATGATGGCCAGCGCCACCACCGCCGCGATGCCGATCGGAATCATCGCCTTGCCACCTGCCGCCAGAAGCTCCCACACGCGCCCTACTCCCGAAGTCCAAAACGCGCGGATTCTAACAGCCCGCGACCGCACTTCAGGCGGCCGCGCGCCACCGATGCAGCGCAGGCTCCGGACCGACGCGCCGTCGATTGACCGACTTCGGGCGCAGGACTAGAGTGCCGGCATCTCGACCGTGCTGGAGCATAGGCATGGGCAGAGTCGGTCAGTTCGGTGCATTGCCGCCCATCGATGGCGTGGGTCAGCACTGGTGTGGCCTGCAACCGGCAATCTCGCCACAGCGCTCTCCCGCGCTACGCGATGCCGTGGATTCCGGCATGCACAGCGCCCCTTCCGCAGACCAGTTCGCAGCCGAGCGCCACGCGCTCGCGGCGCTGCGCAGTTCGTGCATTCCTCACCAGCAGGGTCGTTGACGCCGAAGGAGGTGTCAGGTGCCTTACGCTCGCGTTCGCCAGGTGTTCCTTCTCGCCATGCTGCTGCCGTTCCCGGCGGCAGTCAGGGGCGCCGACTACGTCGTCACCACCATCGCCGACAGCGGCGCCGGCAGTCTTCGCCAGGCGGTGCAGGATGCAAACGGCGATGGCGGGCCGAGCACGATCTCGTTCGCGCCGGCATTGAATGGACAGACCATCACGCTGCTGTCCGGGCTGCCCGGGCTCAACGAAGCCGGCACCACCATCGACGGCGACAGCAACGACGACTGCGTTCCGGACATCACGCTCGACGGCCAGGGCACGCTGGTTGCCGATGGCTTGTACGTAGCCGGTGACGGCCAGATCATTCGCGGACTCTCGATCGTGCGCTTCGATCAGGGCATCCACCTGCAGAGCGACGGTTCGATCCTCAGCTGCAACCTCATCGGCACCAACCTGGCGGAGCAGGCCGGCCTCGGTCACACCCGCGATGGCATCGTGATCCACGGCAGCGGCAACACCATCGGCCCCGGCAACGTGATCGCGTTCAACGGCGGCGACGGCATCCGCATCGAGGACAGCGGCGTTGCCGCCTACCCGGAGTTCACGGCCTTGACGCCGGACTTCGTCGGCGTGTTCAGCCAGATCGCATTCGACTCGCCGGACGAGACGTTCCAGACCGTCGGCGGCGGCATCACGCCGCTCGACGGCAGCGGTCGCCCGTTCACCGACCAATTCGGCATGCGCCTGCGTGGCGAGCTGGTGATCGGCACTGCCGGCAGCTACACCTTCAGCTTCGATCCGCTGGACGACAACGCGCGGCTGATCGTCGACGCGGCCGTGGTGGTCGATGGCAGCGGTCCGGGGCCGCTGTCCGGAAACCTGACGCTGGGCGCGGGCACCCACACCATTCGCATCGACTTCCAGGAAGGCGGCGGATTCGCCGGCCTGACGCTGGCCATCAGCGGCCCGGGTTCGGCGACGTTGAATACCAATCAGCAGGCGATCTGCGCCACCGGCCAGCCCGGACTCTGCGGCGAGCTGTTCCAGCTGCGGATCGCGCATGAACGCAACCGGATCACGCAGAACCGGATGCACGACAACGGCGGACTCGGCATCCGCTTGCGCTGCTGCGGCGGACCGCTGGCCAACGACGCCGGCGATCTTGATCTCGGCGCCAACACCTGGCTGAACCATCCGGTCCTGACCAGCCTGACCAGCGCCGGAGGCGGCCAGTACACCCTCAGCGGCAGCGCGCCGCCGAATGCGACCGTGGAGGTCTTCGTCGCAATGGTCGACCCGAGCAACCATGGCGAGGCCGGCAGCTTCGTCACCAGCCTGAGCGCGAACGGTTCCGGGGTGTTGAGCGGGCTGGTGACGCTGACTGCCGAGCCGAGCGTGCTCACTGCCACTGCCATCGACGCGCTCGGCAACACCTCCGAGTTCTCCGCCAACCTGAGCTACGGCAGCGGTGCCGATGTGATCACGCTCGGCAGCGGCACCGTGGTCGCGGGCAGCAGCATCAGCGTGCCGATCCATGTGCGCGACCTCGCGTTCACGCCGCTCGGCAGCGACCGCGCCAGCGGCGAGCGCATCCAGGGCCTGGCGTTGCGCATCAACTTCCCTGCCGGAGCGCTCACTGCGGGCAGCATCGTGCCCGCGGGGATCACCGCCGGTCTGACACCGCTGTTCGGACCGAGTTCGACCTTCGACGCGAGCAGCATCAACTACCTCGTCTCCTATCACGAAGGCTCGAACCCGGTGCCGTTCGCGCTCGATGCGGCGGCGCCCGGCGATCTGGTCGCGATGCTCAACGTGACCGTCGCCGGCGACTACCCCGCCGGCGCGCTGCCGCTCGCGTTTGCCAGCGCCACCGAGTTGTCGAACCAGGCCGGAACCATCGCCGAGAACAGCGGCAACGGTTTGCTGGTGCGCAACGACGCCAGCCTGACCGTGAGCAGCAACGGGCCGCGCGGACTCTACGCCCGCGCCCAGTCGACCGGCAGCGTGTGGCTCGGCTGGATCGACCCGAACCTGGTCGAGACCGGATTCCGGGTCGAGCGCTCGACCGATGGCAGCAGCTACACCTCGGTGCAGGACCTCGCTGCAAACGACACCAGTTTCACCGACTCCGGCCTGTCGCCCGGCACCTTGTACTACTACCGCGTGCGCAGCCTGATCGGCGTGCAGCCCGCGGGCGCGTCCAACCGCGCCACCGCCACCACCCATCCGGCGGTCGGCGCGAACATCTGCGTCGACGCGCAAACCATCAGCCGACGCTGGGCGCGCTCGCCGGATGCAGCGTTCCGCGGTCCGGACTGGGGCCTCGTCTATCACGATCGCGACGACGGCACGCACGAGCAGGTGTACTTCCAGCGCCTCGACGGCAGCACGCTGGCGCCGCTCGCTGCGCGCGTGCAGGTCAGCAACAGCGAGACCACTGCGACCCTTGCGGCGATCGCGTTCAACGGCAGCCACTACGCGATGACCTGGCAGGAGAACCTGCGTGGTGCACCGGGCTCGGTTCCAGCGACCGAACTGCGCTTCGCCCAGCTTGATGGCAACGGCACGGTGCTGCGGCAACCCCGGCGCATCCAGGCGCCGCCGCCGGTGCTCGGATCGCAGGGGTTCAACGAGATCGTGCGACCCCAGTGGGACGGCACGCATTGGGGGCTGTTCGTGCCGCAGCAGTCTGCGAGCTTCGAGCACTCGATCGCCTATCGGCGCCTCGAACCGGATGGCGATGTGGTGCTTGGACCGAGTCCGATCGCGACCGCGTCCGACGCGGCGCTGTCCACCGTGGCCTCGGCCTGGCAGCCTTCGAGCAGCGAGTTCGGCGTGGTCTGGATGCACGTCCGCGACGGGATTGCGCAGTTGCAGTTCCAGCGCGTCGAGGAGTCGACCGGGCTCACGCAACTCCCGTCCGCGGCGGTGATCGACACCGTGGCCGATGGCAGCGGCATGGGTGCCACCGATGTGGTCGCCGCGCCGGGCGGCGGTTGGCTCGCGGCCTGGTCGGCGTGCAACGACACTACCGGCGAATGCCTGGTGTTCACGCGGCGCATCGATGCCGCCGGCACGCCCGACCCGGCGGGACGAGTTCAGGTCAGCACGTCCACGTCGCTGGATGTTCGCTTCCGGGTGGTCTCCCGCCCCGGTGGCTACGCGCTGTTCACCGAGCAGTTCGCGCCGACCGAGGAGATCTCGCGCTATCACCTGGATGCCACCGGTACGCCGGTGTCCGGGCCAACCCTGGTCAGCAGCGACGACGGTCGTCGCTCGGGACGTCCGCGCGTTGCCTCGGACGGCACGCGTGCGCTGGTGCTGTGGAACGAATCGCTGACCACGATGGAGATCGCCGGTCGCCTCAGCGATGGCAGCAGCGGAGCGTTCGGCAGCGAGGTCGCATTCAGCAGCGGACACGACCCGGCCAATACCGCGGCGGTCGTCGTGCCAGGTCAGCCGCACATCGTTTCGCTCGGCGGCGGATTCGCGAGCTTCTGGCAGGAACCCGACAGCGGCACAAACCTGATCCACGGACGGCTGTACGCGGCGAACGGCCTGCTCGTCTCCGACTTCGCCCCATTGTCCGCCAGCAGCAACGCCGGGCGACCGGGCCTGGCGGCCGTCGGCGGCACCTTCGCGGTGGCGTGGCGTTCGAACGCGACACTGCGCTTCGCTCGCTTTGCCGCCGGTGGCGCGGTTCTGGTTCCGGAAACCCAGCTGCTGACCGGTGTCGGCAACGGCAGTGTCGAGCTGGATTGGGATGGCGAGAACTACGTCGCCGTCTACAGCCAGGGCACGAACCTGCGCTACCTGCGCATCAGCGAGAGCGGCGTCGCCACCGCGCCGATCACGCTCGCGCTCGGCCTGACCGCCGGGACGAACGTGTGGCGGCTGGCATGGATGGGCGATGGCTGGGCGCTGGTGCTGCGCCAGGGCGACTTCGGTCGCATCCAGTTCGCGCGCTTCGCGAGCGATGGCAGCATCCTGCAGCCGCTCACGCCGTTGACGACTCCGGGGCCTCAGCCGAGCTTCAGCGCCAGCGACCTCGGGTTGGTGTACGACGGCGCCACCCTGGGCGTGACCTGGTCCGAGCCGCGCGGGCTCTCGCCCCCGGGGCAGGACATCTACTTCACCACGCTCAACCGCGACGGCAGCAAGGTCTTCCCGGAAGTCGCGCTGGTGGCGTCGCCGAACCTCGACGGCCCGGCGCAGCTGCACCATGCCAACGGGCGCTTCCATCTGGTCTACCCATCCGACAACGAGAACCTGGCCGCGCTGCGCGAGCTCGACATCGACCTGGTGCCTGGCGGCGCGGTCATCGCGGGCAGCCGCTTCCTGGCGAATCGCGGCAGCAGCTCTGTGGCGACCGCACACGACGGCGCGACCCTGGCGCTCGCGTGGCGCGCGCCGAGCCAGCACAACATCCACATCGAGACCGATGCCTGCCTGACCGACCCATCGCCACCACCCTGCCCGGCGGTCACCATCGCCTCGGTCTCGAACCAGGTGCGGCTGAACTGGGCGCCGGTGAGCGATGCCGAGTCCGGCATCTGGCGCTACCACGTCTATCGCGACGATCGCATCACCGCCGAACTGCCGCCGTCGGCCACGCAATTCGACGACTCCGGCTACGACACCGCGAGCATGCACGGCTACAGCGTGCGCGCGATGAATCGGGCGTTCCAGGAATCGAGCTCGTGCCCGACGCTCGCGTTCTCGACGCGTGTCGGCGATGCCAACGGCAATGGCGTGCTCGAGGTCGCCGACATCTTCTACCTGATCAATCACCTGTTGAGCGACGGCGCCGCACCGCTTGGCGACGGCGATGCCAACGGCGACGGCGCGGTCAGCGTCACCGACATCTTCTTCCTCGTGAACTACTTCTTCGGCGGCGGACCGATTCCCACCGTCGTCGCGACCGGGAGTGCATCATGAATCCGACCCGAGCCGCCCTGATTGCGTTGCTGGTCCTGGCCGGCAGCGTGCCCCTGCCGCCGCGTGCGCAGGTCGTCGATGGCAGCCGCAAGTCGCTGTCGCAGATCCAGATTGGTTCCGCCAAGGCCCAGGCCGGCGCCACGCTTGGCATTCCGATCAGCGTCCGCGACGGGCTTGGTTCACCGCTCGGCATCGAGCGCGAGGCCGGGGCCAGCGTGCAGAGCATCGCGCTGCGCGTCCGCGTGCTGCCGGCCACGGCCGTGGTCGACGCGCGCGTCGAACGCGCCGGCGTCACTGCCAGCGCCACGCTGCGTTTCGAGGTGTCGCCGCGCACCGTCGATGGGGTCTCCTGGCTCGCGGTATTCGACGATCCGGTGGCGCCGCTGCTGTTGCCGCCGCGAACCACGAGCACGGTCGCGATGCTGCAGCTGACGCTTGCATCCACGGTCAGGCCCGGAGATCGCATCGAACTGCGCCTCGACCCCGCGGTCAGCGTGCTCGCGAACGGCGCCGGCACGGTGCAGGAAAGCGTCGCCAACGGATGGGTCACGTTGCGCGATGGACTGATCACGGTGCGCTGAGATGCGGGCCGCCGCAGCCATCCTCGGCATGGCCCTGGCCTGGCCCGCGCCGGCGGCCGATTGGCTGCGCGTTGCCCAGGTGCTCGCCGATCCGGGCAGCACGGTACGCGTGCCGGTGCGGGTTCGCGACCTCGGCGCCAGCCTGCTCAACGAAGGCGACGGACCTGACCGCGAGATCCAGAGCTTCGCATTCCAGGTGGTGTTCCCGGCCACCCATGTCGATGGCATCGGCTTCGACCATGCCGGCGTGACCGCGGGTCGAACCGCCTTCTTCAGCCAGGTCACGCCCGCCGCCGACAACCTCTACGTGCTCAAGGCCTTCGACGAGGCCAGCAACCCGTTGGCGTTCACGCTCGACGCCCCGGCGCCGGGCAACACCATCGGCGAACTGGTCGTCACCATCGATCCGGCGACACCGATCGGCAGCGCGATCCCGCTGCAACTGCAGAACTTCAACGCCGCCCTGATCGACGACAGCGCCACCGAAAGCGAGACCGTCGCCAACGGCCATCTGCTGCTCGTCGATGGCCTCATCATCATCGGACCGGACGCAATCTTCGCCAGCAGTTTCGAGTGAACCGGCGGCATCACTCGCGGGTTCGCGTTCGCTCCTGCGCGCGATCGTCGCCGCGCTCGCGCCAGAACGCGCGGCTGGCGGCGCGGGCCGAGTGGATGCTGCGGCCCTCGGCACCGAACCGAGCGCGCACCGATCCCTCCACCGCGGTGTCGTGCGCTGCGCTGCCGGCTGCGGCCCAGCGAGCGACCACGTCGGTCGCCGGATGGCAGAAGTGGTTGCGCCAGCCGCGCGCGAAGATCACGGTTTCGGCAGACGCTGCGGCGACGAACTCGGGCGACGAGGAGTGCTTGCTGCCGTGGTGGGCGGCGACCACGACATCGACATCGATCGCTTGCGCCTGCTCGCGCGCCAGGCGCTGTTCGATCAGCGCGCCGATGTCGCCGGGCAGCAAGGCGCTGCCGTGGCGGGAACTGATCCGCAACACGCAGGAATTGTCGTTGTCCAGGTCGGGAAAATGCGGCGGCGGGTGCAGCAGCTCGAAGCGCACGCCATCCCACTCCCACTGCTGCCCGGCCTCGCAGCGCGGCGCCGGGTCGGCATCGTTGCCGATGCTCTCGATCGCGTCCGGAAAGGCGCGCAGCACCGAACCACGGCCACCGGCATGGTCGTCGTCGAGATGGCTGATCATCAACCGATCCAACCGGCGCACGCCAAGCGCGCGCAGGCTCGGCACGACCACCGCATCGCCGAAATCGAAGTCCGCAGAGAGTCTCGCGCCGGTGTCGTAGAGCAGGGCGTGGTCGCGCGTGCGTACCAACACCGACAGGCCCTGACCGACATCGAACGTGGTCAGCTCGAACTCGCCGTCGCCGAAATTGTCTCGCGCCGGAACCAGCAGCGGCAGCAGCAGCGCCAACCCCAGGAAGCGCAGCGGCACACCGCGCGGCAGCAGCATCCACGCCGAACCGAGCACGGCCAGCGGCAGCGCCCACCACGCGAACTGCGCGAACTGCCATTCGGCCAGCGGCGACTGCGCGCCCGCAGCCAGGCCCGACCACAGTGGTTGCAACAGCACGGCCGGCAGCGTGAACAGCCCCGAATACCCGCTGACGGCATCGACCAGCATCGCCAGCAACAGCAGCGGCACGATCACGAAGGTGATCCATGGCACCGCGAACAGATTCGCGGCGAAGCCAATCGCGCTGGTCTGCGCGAACCACCACGCGCCGATCGGCAGCAGGCCGATGCTCATCGCGACCTGCGCGCGCCACAAGCCGGCAAACGAGGTTTCCGATCCGGTCATCGCCCAGATCAGAAAACCGACGCCGACGAAGCTCAGCCAGAAGCCGGCGCCGAGCAGGCTGAGCGGATCGATGGCGACAATCACCAACGCCGCCAGCAGCAGCGCGTCGACGCTGCGCAGCGAACGCCGCATCAGCGTTGCCGACAGCGCCACCGCGATCATCAGCAGGGTGCGCACGACCGGCACGCCGAAGCCGGCCAGCAACGCATAGCCGCTGGCTGCAACGAGTGCGCCGACTGCCATCGCCTGCGGCCGCGGCCAGCGCAGCCCAAGGCGCGGAAACAGCCGGTACAGCAACGCGAACCACCACGCGCCGAAGGCCGCGACCAGGCCAACGTGCAAGCCGGAGATCGCGACCAGGTGTCCGGTGCCGGTGGCGCGCAGCACGTCCCAGTCGGCATCGCGCAGCCCGCGCACGTCGCCGATTGCGAGTGCGCGCAGCAACGCCGCTATGGTTGCGTCCGACACGCGCGCAGCGATGCGCTCGGCAATGCGCAGGCGCAAGCGGTCGATCGCGCCACCGCCCTGCCCGGCCACGACCTCGCCGGAACGCACGTACCCGACCGCGGCAATGCGTTCGGTGAGCGCGTAGCGTTCGAAGTCGAAGCCGCCGGGATTGACGCGTCCGCGCGGCCGCCGCAGACGCAGCGTCGCGTTGAGCTGATCCCCCGGTGCCAGGCTTGGCATCGGTGCGTACCAACTCAGGCGCAAGCGCGCTCCGCTGGCCAGCAGGTCCGACTCGAGCACGCGTGCCTCGAAGCGGAGCTGGCGTTCACCCGCCTCGGGCAAGCCGACCACTTCGATCTGCATCGTGGCGTCACCGCCATCGGCCGCAACCGGCAGCCGTGCCTGCAGCGCGGCATCGGCGTGCAGCCAGAACCAGCACATGCCGACGATGGCCGCGGCGATCGCGAAGAGCCAACGCGCACGCAGCCACAGCGCTGCAAGCGCGAGGACCAGCAACGAGAGTGCGATCGGGCGCGCCGGCAGCGCGGGAACGGCAACCGCCGCGACCGCGCCGATCAGGAAACCGGGCGCGAATCGCAGAAGGTTGAACGCCATTGTCGCCTCAGCGTGCGACGAGCTTGCCGCCGCGCAGCTCCAGCACGCGGTCCATGCGCGAAGCCAGCTCAGCCGAATGGGTGACGATCACGATCGCGGTGCCGAGATCGCGCTTCAGTTCCAGCAGCATGGCGCAGACCGCGTCGGCATTGCCGGCGTCGAGGTTGCCGGTGGGCTCATCGGCGAGCACGCACTTCGGCTTGGTCACCAGCGCGCGTGCGATGGCTGCGCGTTGGCGTTCGCCGCCGGAAAGCTCGCCCGGCTTGTGTTCGAGGCGCGGACCGAGCCCGACGCGCTCCAGGATCTGCATCGCCTCGGCGCGTGCCGCGGCGACGCGCAGACCGCGGATCAGCAGCGGCATCGCCACGTTTTCGAGCGCGGTGAATTCGGGCAGCAGGTGATGGAACTGGTAGACGAACCCGAGCGCCTCGTTGCGCAGGCGCCCACGTGCGCTGTCGCTCAAGGAGTTCATGCGCTGGCCGGCAACAGTGATCTCGCCGCGATCCGGCACATCGAGCCCGCCGAGCAGATGCAGCAGCGTGCTCTTGCCGGCGCCGGATGCGCCCATGATCGCGATCGCCTCGCCGGCGCGCACGGTGAGGTCGACGTCGGCGAATACCGGCGTCTCGACGCGGGTCTCGCGATAGGTCTTGGACACGCCGCTGGCGGCGAGGACGATGTCGGCAGAAACGTTCATTCGTAGCGCAGGGCCTCGACCGGATGCGTGCGCGCGGCGCGCCAGGCCGGATACAGGGTCGCGATCAGGCACAGCGCCAGGGCCATGCCGATGATGGTGGTGACGTCGTCCCAGCGCAGGTCGGAGGGCAGGTCGCTGATGTAGTACATGTCCGCCGGCATCAGCTCGAAGCCAAGCATGGATTCGAGGAAGCGCATGACGTTGGTGACGTTTTCCGCCAGCAGCACGCCGCCGACGCTGCCGAGCACGATGCCGACCAGGCCGATGATCGTGCCCTGCACCACGAACACGCCCATCACCGAGCGCGGGCTGAGACCGAGCGTGCGCAGGATCGCGATGTCGCCCTGCTTGTCGGTCACCAGCATCACCAGCGACGACACCAGATTGAACGCGGCCACGGTCACGATCAGCGACAGGATGATGAACATCACCGTCTTCTCGGTCTGCACGGCGCGGAAGAAGTTGGCGTGTTCGCGCGTCCAGTCGCGCACCCGGTAGAAGCCGCCGAGCGTGTCGGCAAGATCGGCGGACACGCGCTTGGCCATGAACAGGTCATCGAGCTTCAGGCGCACGCCGGTCACCTTGTCGCCCATGCGAAACAGCTTCGCGGCGTCGCGCACGTGGATGATCGCCATGCCGCGGTCGTATTCCTGCATGCCGGCCTCGAAGATGCCGACGACCTTGAAGCGACGCATCTGCGGCAGCACGCCCGCGGGCGTGGCGCGCACTTGCGGTGCGTACACCAGTACGTCGCCGCCGAGTTCCGCGCCGGCCCAGATCGCCAGCTCACGCCCGAGCACGATGCCGTACTCGCCGGGCTGCAGCGCATCCCAGGAGCCTTCGACGATGCGATCGGCGATCTCGCTGACCTCGCGTTCCAGCGTCGGTTCGACGCCGCGCAGGATCGCGCCGCTGACGCGCCCGCCCTGCAGCATCGCCTCGCGCTCGATGTAGGGCGCCGCACCGACCACATGCGTCTGCGCCTTCGCCGTCTTCAGCGCGGCTTCCCAGTTCTGAAGCCCATCGCCGACCCCGGCCACGGTCGCATGCGAAACCATGCCGAGGATGCGCGCGCGCAATTCGCCCTCGAATCCGTTCATCACCGAGATCACCGTGATCAGCGCCGTCACCCCGAGCGCGATGCCGAGCATCGACACCATCGAGATGAAGGAGATGAAGTGGTTCCGGCGCTTGGCGCGCGTGTAGCGCAGGCCGATGAACAGTTCGAGTGGTCGGAACATGCAGGGACTTCGTGGCAGGCCGGCAGTGTAGCGATGCGACGTGAACGCTCAATAGCCGGGCACGGCTCAGCGCAGCCCGCCCTGTCGCCCCAGCCACACGCGCAGGCGCCGACGGGTTTCGGAGGAGAGCGAGTCGGGCCAGAGCACGAGGTCGATGCGAGCGCCGCGATCGGTTCGGAACTGCAGCGCGATCAGGAAGCCGAGGTCGTGGCTGCAGATCAGCGCCGCCCTGGTCTCGACGTTTGCGCTCGTGACCAGCCAATCGCCTTCCGGTTGCAGCACGCAGCGCGGGGCGGATTCGATGGATTGCGCGCGCAGGCCTCGTGCCCAGAGGATCGACACCGCGACTGCCGCGCCGAGCCGCCAGTCCGGTGGCAAGCCGCTCGACACGACCGCACCGACCGCGAGCAGACCGACCACGAAGCTGGCGGCGATCCCGATGCGCGAGCGCGCGGGTTCAAACCAGAGGCTTGGCGCGGATTTCATCGACGAGCGCCTTGAGTTCGGCGCGGTCGCAGTCGTGGTAACCGAGAATCCAGCGCTGCAGTTCGCGGTCCTCGCAGGCGAGCACCGCCTCGAACCGCGTCAGCAGCGCATCGTCGGCGGTGGCCGCATGCTCGTCGAGCCAGCGCTCCAGCACGCGGTCCAACTCGCGCGTGCCCCGCCGGCAATGCCAGCGCATGCGCTTGATGCGAAGAAAAACGGGGTCAGAGTCAATTTCCGGCTTGCGGGCGGCCTCCGGCAGAGACTCTTTGCGGGCGGAAATCGACTCTGACCCCGTTTTTTCCTTCATAGCGTGCGCCGCTGCACCATGAGCTTCTTGATCTCGGCGATCGCCTTGGCCGGATTCAGGCCCTTGGGGCAGGTCTTGGTGCAGTTCATGATGGTGTGGCAGCGATACAGGCGGAACGGGTCTTCGAGGTGGTCGAGGCGGTCGCCAGTGTCCTCGTCGCGCGAATCGATGATCCAGCGATAGGCCTGCAGCAGAATCGCCGGGCCGAGGTAGCGATCGCCGTTCCACCAGTAGCTCGGGCAAGACGTCGAACAACACGCACAGAGGATGCACTCGTACAGCCCGTCGAGCTTGGCGCGCTCCGCCTTCGACTGCAGCCGCTCCTTGTCCGGCGGCGGCGCGCTCTGGGTGCGGATCCAGGGGCGGATCGAGGCGTACTGCGCATAGAACCGGGTCAGGTCAGGCACCAGATCCTTGACCACCGGCATGTGCGGCAGCGGATAGATCTTCACCTCGCCCGATCCGCATTCGTCGATCGACTTGGTGCAGGCCAGCGTGTTGGTGCCGTCGATGTTCATCGCGCACGAACCGCAGATGCCTTCGCGGCAGGAGCGCCGGAAGGTCAGGGTCGGGTCGATCTCGTTCTTGATCTTGATCAGCGCGTCGAGAACCATCGGGCCGCAGTTGCCGACATCGACTTCATAGGTGTCGGTACGCGGATTGGCGCCGTCGTCCGGACTCCAGCGATACACCTTGAACTGGCGCACCTGCTTGGCGCCGGCCTTGGCCGGATGGTGCTTGCCGGCGGTGACCTTCGAGTTCTTCGGGAGAGAGAATTCGGCCATGGCGGACCTCAGTACTTGCGTTCTTTGGGTGGCACCGGATCGACGCCGCCCTGGGTGTACAGATGCACGGGGCGGTAATCGAACGTGCAGGAACCGGAGTCGCTGACGCTGACCAGCGTGTGCTTCATCCAGTTGACGTCGTCGCGGCTGGCGAAGTCCTCGCGCGCATGCGCGCCGCGGCTCTCGGTGCGGTTCTCGGCCGAGTAGATGGTCGCGACCGCCTGCCCGAGCAGGTTCTGCAATTCCAGGGTTTCGACCAGGTCCGAATTCCACACCATCGAACGGTCGGTGACCTTGACGTCGGCGAAGGAAGCGAACACCTCGCTCATCCTGTTGCAGCCGTTCTTCAGCGACTCGCCGGTGCGGAACACCGCGGCGTCGCGCTGCATCGTGCGCTGCATGTTCATGCGGATGTCGGCGGTCGGGGTGCCGCCGTTGGCATGGCGCAGGCGATCGAAGTTCGACAGCGCCGCATCGAGCGCGTCGCCGGGCAGTTCCATGTGCGTCGCACCCGGCTGGACCACGTCGCCGCAACGGTTCGCGACCGCGCGGCCGAACACCACCAGGTCGAGCAGCGAGTTGGAGCCGAGGCGATTCGCGCCGTGCACCGACACACAGGCCGCCTCGCCGATCGCGAACAGGCCAGGCACCACCGCATCCGGGTTGTCGCCCTGCTTGGTCACCACCTCGCCGTGGTAGTTGGTCGGAATGCCGCCCATGTTGTAGTGCACGGTCGGGATCACCGGGATCGGTTCCTTGGTCACATCGACGCCGGCGAAGATGCGCGCCGACTCGGCGATGCCCGGCAGCTTCTCGTGGATGGTCGCCCCACCCAGATGTTCGAGGTGCAGGTGGATGTGGTCGCTCTCGGCACCGACACCACGGCCTTCGCGGATCTCCATGGTCATGCAGCGGCTGACCATGTCGCGCGGTGCCAGGTCCTTCACGCTCGGTGCGTAGCGCTCCATGAAGCGCTCGCCCTTCGAGTTGGTCAGGTAGCCACCTTCGCCGCGCACGCCTTCGGTGATCAGGCAGCCGGCGCCGTAAATGCCGGTCGGGTGGAACTGCACGAACTCCATGTCCTGCAGCGGCAGTCCGGCGCGCAGCAGCATGCCGCCACCGTCGCCAGTGCAGGTATGCGCCGAGGTCGCCGAGAAATAGGCGCGGCCATAACCGCCGGTCGCGAGGATCACCGCATGCGCGCGGAACACGTGCAGGGTGCCTTCGGCCAGGTCCCACGCGATCACGCCGCGGCAGACGCCGTTGTCCATGATCAGGTCGAGCGCGAAGTACTCGATGTAGAAGCGCGCGTCGTGCTTCAGCGACTGCTGGTACAGCGTGTGCAGGATCGCGTGGCCGGTGCGATCCGCCGCTGCGCAGGTGCGCTGTGCCGGCGGGCCTTCGCCGAATTTCGTGGTCATGCCGCCGAACGGACGCTGGTAGATCTTGCCGTCTTCGGTGCGCGAGAACGGCACGCCGTAATGTTCGAGCTCGATTACCGCCGGAATCGCTTCACGGCACATGTACTCGATCGCATCCTGGTCGCCGAGCCAGTCGGAACCCTTCACGGTGTCGAAGAAGTGCCAGCGCCAGTCGTCCGCACCCATGTTTGCGAGCGCGGCCGACATGCCGCCCTGCGCCGCAACGGTGTGCGACCGCGTCGGGAACACCTTGGTGATGCAGGCGGTGCGCAGTCCCTTGGCCGCGAGCCCCATGGTCGCGCGCAGGCCGGCGCCACCGGCACCGACCACGACCGCGTCGTACTTGTGATGAACGATCTTGTAGGCGTCCGTCGCCATGTCAGCCTCCAACGGCGATGCGCACGACCGCGAGCGCAGTCGCGAGTGCGGCAAGGAATGCGAGCAGTCGAACCGAAGTCAGTACCGTGACTTCGAGCCAACGCGTGTGGATGTAGTCCTCGACCACGACCTGCACCCCGAGCAGCGCGTGATAGACGAGCGCCAGCACCAATGCCAGGGTCAGGAAGGAATTCAGCGGCTGCGCCAGCCAGACGCGCGCGTCGGCGTAGTCGGCACCGAGCAGCGGCAGCGTACACAGCAGGAACCAGATCGACAGCGGCGCGAGCAGCACCGCGGTGACGCGCTGCATCCACCAGTGCGAGGTGCCGTCCTTCGCCGAACCGAGGCCGCGGACGCGCGCAAGCGGTGTGCGCAGGCTCATCGGGCACCTCCCGCCAGCAGCAGCACGCCCGCAGTCGCCACGATCGAGAACGCGATCACCGCATAGCCGCTGGCATAGGCGGACTTCAGCTCGAAGCCCCTGCCCGCGTCCCAGAACAGATGGCGGATGCCGTTGCCGAGGTGGTAGCAGAGCGCGAACACCGACGCGACCAGCAGCAGCTTGCCGAGCGGGCCGTGCGCCACGTTCGCGAAGCCGGCGTAGGCCTGTGGCCCCGAAGCCAGCGCCACGATCCAGGCAATCAGCCCGATCGCCCCCAGGCACAGGAACAGGCCGGTGATGCGGTGCAGGATCGACAGGACGCTGGTGAGCTGGGGTCGGTAGTACGACCCGATCATGAAAGGCGACAACGGGCGTTGCACGCTCATCGGAATCTCCTGTTCGGAATGGGGAATCGCTTAGAAATCGATGCAGCGGCCGTCTTTTTCCCAGTCGCCATAGCGCGTCGGCTCGGGGCCTTGGCGACCTCCGATCTCGATCGGCGATCCGGTTGCGGGCGCCGGCGGCGCGGCTTCCGGGAGGCCTGGTGTGGGGATGGGAGCGGGCTGTTCGTTCATGGCGTAGCCGGTGGAGTTTATGGGCTCGGGGCCATCGGCCACAAGCTGCAAGCCACGCGCTCGTTCGCAACCTCGTGCGGCGCGCACGCTGCGCAGGCACAATTGCGCGATGACCCACGCGCCGCTGTTTGATCTGCTCGAAGTGCGCGGCCCCGACGCGCTCGCGTTCCTGCAAGCGCAACTGGCGGCCGATCTGAACCCGATGGCCGATGGCGACTGGCGCTGGTCGGCATTGCTGAGCGCGCAAGGGCGCGTCCTGCACGTGCTCGGCGTGTGGCGGGTTGCCGCCGATCATTGGCGCCTGCTGGTGCCCTTTGCGCGTGGTGCCGAACTCGGTGCGGCTCTGGGCCGCATGGTGTTCCGGCGCAAGGTGCGGATCGAAGTCGATGCATCGCAGACCTTGGGGCACGACGTCGATGGCCTCGACTGCGGCGTCGCCGGCCTGCGCGTGGCACTGGTCGCATGCGCAGACCCGCGCGCGCTGGCGGCCCCAGCGCTGGACGAATTCGCGCGTGCCGGGCTCGCGCTGATCGACGCCACCGCGAGCGGCCGGCAGCTTGCACATTCGCTGCAACTCGACCGCTTCGCTGCCTTCAGCGTCGGCAAGGGCTGCTATCCGGGACAGGAAATCGTGGCGCGCACGCACTTCCTCGGTCGCAACAAGCGCGCGCTGGTGCTGCTGGAGGCCGCGCCCGGTGCGCGCTGGAACGCGGCCGACGCGGTCTCCGACGCCGGTGCCGAACTCGGCGAGATCGTCCTCGCCGGCCCAAGCCTGGCGCTCGCGGTGCTCGGCGGCGTTCCGTCCGCGTCGCATTTGCAGGTCGGCACTGACGGTGTCCACGCTGCGGTGCTGCGGGTGTACGCGCCCCTCACCTAGAAACGGATACAAAGAGTTTCGTTAGATCGTTGGCACTCCAGAGAAAAAGTGCTATAGCAGCAACAACAGGAGGGAGGCTCATGAATCCAGTGTTGCGCAAGGGCATGGCAGCCGCGGCGGCGGCGCTGTTCGGCATCGTGGTGACCGAGGGGGCGGCGGCTGCGGAATACAAGCTGCTCGTCGAGCCCAGCTACAACGTGCAGCGGGCCACCGAGGTCTATCAGCCGCTGGTCGAATACCTGAGCAAGGCGACCGGGAACAAGATCACCCTGGTTACCTCGCGCAACTACCACTTCTTCTGGCGTGACGTGCGCCAGAACGCGCCGGTCGACTTCATGTTTGCCGAAGCGCAGTTCACCGACTTCCGTGCCAAGCGCTTCCAGTTCGAGCCGATCGCGCGCACGGTCGAGAACACCAGCTACACCCTGCTCGGCAGCGACCAGCTCACCGACACCACGTTGCGCGGGCTGATCAGCAAGAACATCGTTTCGATGCCGTCGCCGAGCATGGGTTTCGCGATGTTGCTGCAGTTCTTCCCGGACCCGGTGCGCCAACCCAACCTGATGTCGACCGCGCAGAGCTGGGCGGACGGCGTCGAGATCGTGTTCGCCGGTGAAGCCGATGCGGCGATCGTGCCGACCTGGCTCAAGAACCAGTATCCGAACCTGATCCCGATCGCGACCTCGAAGGAATACCCCGGCGCGGCCATCTCCGCGGCGCCGACGGTGCCACCCGAAGCCAAGCAGGCAATGAAGGACGCGCTGCTCAAGCTGCACGAGGACCAGGGTGCCTACGAGGTCCTGGCCGAACTCGGCGTCACCCAGTTCGTCGAGGCCACCGCAGCCGAGTACGACGGCGACGAAAAGGTGCTCGAAGGTTTCTTCGGCTACAAGTGATCCAGCCCGCTTCGCGCGACGGGGCGCCTGCGGGCGCCCTGTTCGTTTTCAGGCGTCGAACAGGAGCCCGAAGCGCGAATGGCCGCTCTGCTCCAGGTAGTCCAGCCACTTCGACAGGAACGCATTCATCCGCAGGCGGTGCTGGAACACGGCGGCCGCCGGCGCACTGCGACCGAGCGTGTCCTCCAGGCGCGAGCCGAAGTAGCAGGCGGTGACTTCGGCCATGCGCGCGTCGCTGAACAGCCGCACATGCGCGGACGGATCGGGTTGACCGGTCAGTTCGTCCACCAGTTCGTAGCTCAGGCGCAGCTCGGTGGTGAAGGCGTGTTGCTCCAGCACCTCAAGCCGCAGCGGCAAGCCGATCCGGCCCGGCGAACGATAGCTGCCGACCTGCAACGCGCGCGGCCCGAACAGCCGTGTCAGCAGCCAGTAGTTCGCGCCGTACAGGCCCATCAGGTATCCGAACCTGGACGGGCGTTGCAGCGCATGCGGGCGGGCGATCGAGCTCATGCGACCGATGGTAGCGATTCGGGCCGCGCCGACCAGCCTGCACAGCCGCGGAAATGCGGCGTATGATCGAAGCCCGCTCAGTACAGGTGCCGCTCGATGCCGAGCGCGGACAGCACCTTGCTCGCGATCTCCTCGATCGATGTATGCGTGGTGCTCAGCACCGGCAGGCGCTCGCGCCGGAACAGCTTCTCGGCGGCACTGACTTCGATTCGACACTGTTCGAGCGTGGCGTAGCGGCTGCCGGGCTTGCGTGCCTCGCGCACCTGTTGCAGTCGCGCCGGGTCGATGGTGAGCGCGAACAGCTTGTGCCGGTGCATCGCCAGGCGCCGCGGCAATTCCTGGCTCTCCAGATCGTCCGGCGTCAGCGGGAAGTTCGCCGCGCGCACACCGAAATGCAGGGCCATGAACAGGCAGGTCGGGGTCTTTCCCGAGCGCGACACGCCGACCAGGATGACGTCGGCATCGTTGTAGTTGAAGTCGATGCCATCGTCATGCGTCAGCGCGTAATTGGTCGCGTTGATGCGCGCCTCGTACTGCGCGAAGTCGACCAGCCCATGCGCCTTGCCGACGCGCGGCTGGCGCTTGGTACCGAGCTCCTGTTCCAGCGGCGCGATGAACGGTGCGAACACGTCGAGCATCAACGCGCCGCTGTCGGCGAGCATGCGCGTGAGGTCTGGGTCGACCACGGTGTTGACCACGATCGGACGCAGCCCCGACTCGAGCGCGGCCAGACGCACGCGCTCGGCGGCTTCCAGTGCTTTCTCGACCGAATCGACGAAGGGAATGCGCATCGTCTCGAATTCGACACTCTCGAACTGCGTCAGCACCGAATGCCCGATCGTTTCCGCGGTGATGCCGGTGCCATCGGAGATGTAGAAGATCTTGCGCGCCATCGAATTGCCCCATCTGCGGTAGCGCGAGCATACGCAATGCCGCGACCAGCGTGCATTTGCGCTTGCCGCTGCCGGCGCGATCCACGAAAATCGCGCCCTCGCGGCGCCCTGCCCCACGCTTCCGGAGAATTCCATGACCGACCAGGTGCTCTGGCTCGATCGTCTGCGTCTGTCCGATCTGGCCCAGGTGGGCGGCAAGAACGCCTCGCTCGGCGAAATGATCGGCCACCTCGCGGAACTCGGCGTGTCGGTGCCGGGCGGGTTCGCGACCACCGCGCATGCGTTTCGCGAGTTCATCGACCAGAGCGGGCTGAAAGCGCGCATCTTCGCCAAGCTCGCGACCCTCGACATCGAAGACGTCGACGCGCTCGCGAAGGCCGGCACCGAGATCCGCAGCTGGGTCATCGACACCGCGCTGACCCCGGCGCTCGACCAGGCCATCCGCGCCGCCTACGCCAGGCTGTGCAGCGACAACGCTCCTTCAACGGGCTCAGGACGGGCGGCGGACGTGAGTGTCGCGGTGCGCTCCTCGGCCACCGCCGAGGACCTGCCGGATGCATCGTTCGCCGGCCAGCAGGAGACGTTCCTGAACGTGGTCGGCATCGAGGACGTGCTGCATCGGGTCAAGGAAGTGTTCGCGTCGCTGTACAACGACCGCGCCATCGCCTATCGCGTGCACCACGGCTTCAAGCACGAGGACGTGTTCCTCTCGGCCGGCGTGCAGCTGATGGTGCGCTCCGATGTCGGCGCGTCCGGCGTGTTGTTCACGCTCGACACCGAGTCCGGATTCCGTGACGCGGTATTCGTGACTGCGAGTTATGGCCTCGGCGAGACCGTGGTCCAGGGTGCGGTGAACCCGGACGAGTTCTACGTCTACAAGCCGACGCTGCGCGCCGGCAAGCCGGCGATCCTGCGCCGCCAGCTCGGCTCCAAGCTGATCCGCATGGTGTACTCGAACGCCCCGGGCGAGCGGGTGCGCACCGAGGCCACGCCGCTGCAGTTGCAGCAACGCTTCTCGATCAGCGATGCCGACGTGCAGGAGTTGTCGAAACAGGCGCTGGTGATCGAACGGCACTACGACCGGCCGATGGACATCGAGTGGGCCAAGGACGGCATCAGCGGCAAGCTCTTCATCGTGCAGGCGCGTCCGGAAACGGTGAAGTCGCGCGGCCGCGCCACCCAGCTCGAGCGTTTCCACCTGAGCGGCAAGGGTCCGGTGCTGTGCGAAGGTCGCTCGATCGGTCACAAGATCGGCGCCGGCAAGGCGCGCGTGATCCGCTCGATCAAGGAGATGAACAAGCTGCAGCCCGGTGACGTGCTCGTCGCCGACATGACCGACCCGGACTGGGAACCGATCATGAAGCGCGCCTCGGCGATCGTCACCAACCGCGGCGGCCGCACCTGCCACGCCGCGATCATTGCGCGCGAACTCGGCGTGCCGGCGGTGGTCGGCTGCGGCAACGCGCTCGAGCGCATCCCCGATGGCAGTGACGTCACCGTGTCCTGCGCCGAAGGCGACACCGGCTTCATCTACGAGGGCCAGCTCGCGTTCGAGCGCATCACCGCCGATCTCGAGCAGATGCCGCCGGCGCCGCTGAAGATCATGATGAATGTCGCGAACCCGGAGCGCGCCTTCGACTTCGCGCAGTTGCCGAATGCCGGCGTCGGCCTGGCGCGGCTGGAGATGATCATCAACAGCCACATCGGCGTGCACCCGAAGGCGCTGCTGAACTACGCGCAGCAGGACGCGGCGACGAAGAAGCTGATCGACGAGCGCATGGCCGGTTACAGTGACCCGGTGCAGTTCTATGTCGACCGCCTCGCCGAAGGCATCGCCACGCTGACCGCTGCGTTCGCGCCGAACCCGGTGATCGTGCGCCTGTCCGACTTCAAGTCGAACGAATACGCGAACCTGATCGGCGGCAAGCGCTACGAGCCGCACGAAGAGAACCCGATGATCGGCTACCGCGGCGCCAGCCGCTACGTGTCCGCCGACTTCGCCGACTGCTTCGCGCTCGAATGCCGGGCGATGAAGAAGGTGCGCGAAGAGATGGGGCTGACCAACGCCTGGGTGATGATCCCGTTCGTGCGCACGGTCGACGAAGCGCGTCGCGTCGTCGAAGTGCTGGCGAGAAACGGCCTCGAGCGCGGCAAGGATGGGCTCAAGCTGATCATGATGTGCGAGCTGCCCTCGAACGCGCTGCTCGCCGACCAGTTCCTCGATCACTTCGACGGTTTCTCGATCGGCTCGAACGACCTCACCCAGCTCACGCTCGGCCTCGACCGTGACTCGGCCCTGGTCGCCGACCTGTTCGACGAACGCAACGATGCCGTCAAGGCGCTGCTGGCGATGGCGATCCAGGCCTGCCGCGCGCGCGGCAAGTACATCGGGATCTGCGGCCAGGGCCCGAGCGATCATCCGGACCTTGCCGAGTGGCTGATGGACCAGGGCATCGAATCGGTGTCGCTGAACCCGGACACGGTCGTCGACACCTGGTTGCGTCTGGCAAAACACCGGCAGAGCTGAACGCGCATTGACGCACGGCGTGGCGGTCGCTAGCCTTCGAACGCCCGTTTGAAGCGTTCGAGCGAGCCGTGGCAAGGGCTTCCCGTCCTCCACGCCCCCGCATGCCAGGTCCCTCCCGTGATCAATCCCCACTTCTCGACCAAAGAACGCATCCTCAGTGCGGCCGAAGACCTGTTCGCGAAATCCGGTTTCGCAGGGGCGTCGTTGCGCCAGGTGACTTCTGCCGCCAACGTCAATCTGGCCGCGGTGAACTATCACTTCGGTTCCAAGGAAAACCTGATCAACGAGCTGTTCAAGCGCCGCCTCGACGACCTCACCGCAGCGCGCATGGCCGCGCTCGACAAGGTCCGGTCGTCGCGCCAGGCGACGCTGGAGCAGGTGCTGGAGGCGTTCGTGCAGCCGGCGTTGTCGCTGGCCTCGGAACGCGGCGGGTCCTCGTTCGTGCGCCTGCTCGCGCGAGCCTTCGCCGAACACGACCAGCGCCTGCGCCGCTTCGTGTCCGACAACTACGGGCACGTGCTCAAGGAATTCGCCAAGGTGATCGCGCAATTGCTGCCGAACCTGCCCAAGGACGCCCTGTACTGGCGCCTGGACTTCGTCAGCGGCGCATTGACCTACGCCATGTCCGACTTCGGCATGATCAAGAAGCCGGCCGGCGTCACCGACGAACAGCATCGCCGTACCGCTGCCGAACACTTCGTCCGCTTCGCCGCGGCCGGTCTTCGCGCTCCGTAATTTTCGTCCTCGAGAGAAGCTTCCATGACTGACGCAACGCTCCGAATCCGTCGGGCCGCCGTGCTCGGCGCCGGCGTGATGGGCGCGCAGATTGCCGCGCACCTCGCCAACGCCAATGTCGAAGTCCTGCTGTTCGACCTGCCCGCGAAGGAAGGCGACCCGAACGGCATCGTGACCAAGGCCATCGCCAATCTCGGCAAGCTCAGCCCAACGCCGCTGGCGCTGAAGTCGAAGGCGAGCGAGATCATCGCCGCCAACTACGAGCAGCACCTGCCGCTGCTCGCGCACTGCGACCTGGTGATCGAGGCGATCGCCGAACGCATGGACTGGAAGCACGACCTCTATCGCAAGATCGTGCCGCACCTGAAAGACGACGCGGTGATCGCCAGCAATACCTCGGGCCTGCCGATCCACAAGCTGGCCGAGGGCCTGCCGGCGGAACGCCACGAGCGCTTCTGCGGCGTGCACTTCTTCAACCCGCCGCGCTACATGCACCTGGTCGAGCTGATCCCGATCCGCGCGACCGCGCCGGCCATCCTCGACGCGCTCGAGTCGTTCCTGACCACGACGCTCGGCAAGGGCGTGGTGCGCGCCAAGGACACGCCGAACTTCATCGGCAACCGCATCGGCGTGTTCTCGATGCTGGCGACGATGGTCCACACCGAGAAGTTCGGGCTCGGCTTCGACGTCGTCGACGCGCTGACCGGCCCGGCGATCGGCCGTCCGAAGTCGGCGACGTATCGCACCGCCGACGTGGTCGGTCTCGACACCATGGCGCACGTGATCAAGACCATGGCCGACACCCTGCCGGACGATCCCTGGCATGCGCATTTCGCCGCGCCGGCGTGGTTGAAGGCGCTGATCGAGAAAGGCGCGCTCGGCCAGAAGACCAAGGCCGGCATCTTCAAGAAGGTCGGCAACGACATCCAGATGATCGACCTCGCCCAGGGCGCCTACGTCGCCCAGAGCGGCAAGCTGGTGCCCGAGGTCGAGGCCATGCTGAAGATCAAGAACCCGGCCGAGAAGCTGGCGGCATTGCGCAATTCGGCCGAGCCGCAGGCGCAGTTCCTGTGGGCCTGTTTCCGCGACCTGTTCCACTACACCGCCTTCCATCTGGAATCGATCGCCGACAACGCCCGCGATGTCGACTTCGCGATTCGCTGGGGCTACGGCTGGGCGCAGGGGCCGTTCGAGACCTGGCAGGCCGCCGGCTGGAAGCAGATCGCCGAGTGGATCCAGGCCGACATCGACGCCGGCAAGGCGATGTCGAATGCGCCGCTGCCGAAGTGGGTGGTCGATCCGACCCGTGCCGGCGTGCATGCCTCGCACGGTTCCTATTCGCCGCGCGACAACACCTATCGCTCGCGCAGCAAGGCGCCGGTGTACCAGCGCCAGCTGTTCCCGGATCCGCTGCTCGGTGAACTGCCGCACCCGGGTACGACGGTGTTCGACACCGCGGATGCGCGCATGTGGCATCAGGGCGACGAGATCGCGATCCTCAGTTTCAAGACCAAGATGAACACCGTCAGTGGCGGCGTGCTCGATGCGATCCACCGCGCGGTCGACGAGGCCGAACGCGGCTTCAAGGGCCTGGTGATCTGGCAGCACGGCGAACCGTTCAGTGCCGGCGCCGACCTCACCGGCGCGATGGGCGCGCTGCAGGCCGGCAAGCTGGCCGAGTTCGAGGCGATGATCGACCGCTTCCAGCAGACCTCGATGCGCATCAAGCAGTCGCTGGTACCGGTGGTCTGTGCCATTCGCGGCATGGCGCTTGGCGGCGGCTGCGAGTTCCAGATGCATTCGGCACGCACGGTTGCCGCGCTCGAGAGCTACATCGGCCTGGTCGAGGCCGGCGTCGGCCTGTTGCCGGCCGGTGGCGGGCTCAAGGAGCTGAGCGTACGTTGCGCGCAGAAGGCCGAAGGCGGCGACCTGTTCCCGTTCCTGCAACGCGCGTTCCAGGCGGTGGCGATGGCGACGGTCTCCGGTTCGGCGCTGGAAGCGAAGGAGCTGGGCCTGCTGCGCGCCTCCGACGTGGTCGTGTTCAACAGCCACGAACTGCTCTACGTCGCCAAGAACGAGGCGCGTGCGCTGCACGACTCCGGCTATCGACCGCCGTTGCCCGCGCGCGCGATCCCGGTCGCCGGCGACACCGGCACCGCCTCGCTGCGCATGCTGCTGGTGAACATGCTCGAAGGCCGTTTCATCTCCGAGCATGACGCCGAAATCGGCCGGCGCATCGCCGACACGCTGTGCGGCGGCGAGATCGAGCGCGGTTCGGCGGTCGACGAGCAATGGCTGCTCGACCTCGAACGCAAGCATTTCGTCGCGCTGGCGCAGATGCCAAAGACCCAGGAGCGCATCCTGCATACGCTCAAGACCGGCAAGCCGCTGCGCAATTGATCAGGCATTCGGAGAATTCCATGTCCAAGCAAGTCCAGGATTGCTACATCGTCGCCGCCAACCGCACCCCGGTCGGCAAGGCCCCGCGCGGCGTGTTCAAGAACACCCGCCCGGACGACCTGCTCGCGCACGCGCTGCGCGGCATTCTCGATCCGCTGCCGCAGCTCGACCGCACGCGCATCGACGACATCATCGTCGGCTGCGCAATGCCGGAAGCCGAGCAAGGCATGAACTTCGCGCGCATCGGCATGCTGCTCGCCGGGCTGCCGAATACGATCAGCGCGATGACCATCAACCGCTTCTGCTCTTCGGGCGTACAGGCGGTCGCGCTCGCCGCCGACCGCATCCGTCTCGGCGAGGCCGACCTGATGATCGGTGCCGGCGCCGAGTCGATGAGCATGATCCCGATGATGGGCCACAAGATCGCGATGAATCCGGCGGTCTACCAGAACGAGAACATCGCCATCGCGTATGGCATGGGCATCACCGCCGAGAAGGTGGCCGAGCAGTGGAAGGTGACGCGCGAGGCGCAGGACCAGTTCGCGCTCGCAAGTCACCAGAAGGCCGCAGCCGCGATCGCCGCCGACGAGTTCAGCGGCGAGATCCTGCCCTACGAAATCGACGACCGTGTGCCCGATCTCGACAAGCGCGACGTGCGCGTGCTGCGCAAATTGATCAAGCAGGACGAGGGCCCGCGCGCCGACACCACGCTCGAAGCGCTCGCCGGACTCAAGACCGTGTTCCGCGCCGGCGGCACGGTGACGGCCGGCAACAGCTCGCAGATGTCCGACGGCGCCGGTGCGGTATTGCTCGCCAGCGAGAAGGCGATCCGCGAGTTCAACCTGACCCCGATCGCCCGCTTCGTCTCGTTCGCGGTCGCCGGCGTGCCGCCGGAAATCATGGGCATCGGCCCCAAGGCCGCGATCCCGAAGGCGTGCGCGCTGGCCGGCCTGTCGACGCAGGATCTGGACTGGATCGAACTCAACGAAGCCTTCGCCGCGCAAGCCCTGGCCGTGATTCAGGACCTCGGACTCGACCCGGCGAAGGTCAACCCGCTCGGCGGCGCGATCGCACTCGGCCACCCGCTCGGCGCCACCGGCGCGGTGCGCATCGCCACCCTCGCCCACGGCCTGCAACGTCGCCAGCAGAAGTACGGCATGGTCACCATGTGCATCGGTACCGGCATGGGTGCCGCCGGCATCTTCGAGCGCGTCTGAGTGATGCACGGCCGCAGCACGGAGCGACGCCGATGACACTCGTCGGCGTCGTCATGGTCAAGAACGAGGCGGACATCATCGAGGCCTTCGTTCGCCACAACCTGGAACTGCTGGACCGGCTGCTGATCGTCGATCACCAGAGCAGCGATGCCACGGTGGCGGTGCTTTCCGCGTTGCGCGCCGAGGGTCTGCCGATCGAGCTGATGCGCGATACCGCGCTCGCCTTCCGCCAGGGAGACCGCATCGGCGAACTGGCCCGTCTCGCGTTCCAGCGCTTCGGCGCCGACCACGTCTTTGCACTCGACGCCGACGAGTTCGTGCAGGCCCGCTCACGCGCCGAGCTCGAAGATCGCCTGTCCGCGCTCCCCGCAGGTGCCTGCGCCTCGATTCCGTGGCGCAACCAGGTTCCCGAGGACGTTCCGCCCGATGCGGTGCATCCGTTCGCGCGCATCCGCCTCGCCGCCTCGGCCGACCTGCCGCCGATGACCAAGCTGGTACTGGGCCGCGACTTCGTCGATCGCCGCCACGAGGTGAGCCACGGCAACCACGCGCTGCTCGAACGCCAGGGCGAGCTCTGGCAGCCGCAGGCGCCGCCGCCGCTGCTTCCCGGCGTCGTGCTCGCGCACCTGCCGTTCCGCTCGATCGAGCAGTTCGTCGCGAAGATCGTGCTGGCGTGGTTCGGCAACCGCCTGCTGCAGGGCCCCGCGGCGCGGATCAGCGAGACCAACTGGCACTGGCGGGAGTTGTTCGACCGCTACCTGGCAGGCGAAACGCCGAACTGGGCGCAGATGCGCGAACATGCGCTGCGCTGCTACTTGCTGACGCCGGACCCGGGTCAGCCTGCACGCGCGCTGGCCGACGCACGATTGCAGCTCGATCCGCTGCCGATCCGCAGCGAGCTGCGCTACACGCCCGCGGTCGCCGTCGACCCGATGCGTCGACTCGCCTGCTGGGTCGAGCAGTTGCTGGACCGGCAGATGCAGGACGCCGCCGCGCCACGCTGATCGGCGTGCGCAAGTCCGCGGGCCGGGTCGTTCAGCGCTCGCCCGTGCGCTGCTGCCGCAGCAGCCAATACACCGGCCAACTCGCGGCGACCAGGCCGAGTGCGAGCAGGCTGTTGCGGGTGTCGCTGTAGACGGCGGCAGCGAGAAACCCGAGCGAGCCGAGCAGCGCGAGAGCGGGAACCAGCGGATAGAGCGGTACGCGGAACGGCCGCGCTGCCGCCGGGTCGCGTCGCCGCAACACGAACAGGCTGGTGAAGGTCAGCACGTAGTTCGCGACGAAGAAGAACGCCAGCAGCGACACGACGGTGTCGAAGGTGTTGCTGGCGACGAACGCGAGCGCCAGCAGCGAGCCGGCGAACAATGCCGGCACCGGCGTGCCACCGGCGTTGACCCGCTGCAGGAGCTGCGGAAACAGGCGGTCGCGGCTCAGCGCATAGGGTACGCGCGAGCCCATCATCAGCAGCGCGCTGAGCGATGCAACCAGCGACAGGATCATCAGCACGCGCAACACGGTGTCGCCGACCGGGCCGAACAGGCGCGTGGCCGCGGTTGCGGCGACGAACGGATCGCCGGCCATCTGCTCGATCGGCACGACGCGCAGGAACGCGGCGTTGAGCAGCAGGTAGATCGCGGGCACGATCAGCACGCCGCCGATCATCGCGCGCGGCAGGTTGCGACCGGGGTCGCGCACTTCCTCGCCGAAGTAGACCGGCCCGGTCCAGCCGTCGTAGGTGTAGATCGCCGACTGCAGCGACAGCACCACCGCCGCTGCCAGCGCCATGCCCACCGGCAGTTCGGGTGCAGCTTCGGCAACCGGCGCAGTTGCGGCTTCGGGCAAGGACACGACCAGCGCCACCACCGCCAGCGCCACCAGCGCGATGCCCTTGAGCAGACTGGTGCCCTGTTGCGCCAGGTCGCCCATGCGCACGCCGCGCCAGTGCAGCAGCGTGAAGGCAACCAGCAACGCCGCAGCGACGGAGGTCTGCCAACCGGCCAGTGCCGGCAGCAGCGGCCCGAGGTATTCGGCGATCACCATTGCCACCGCCGCGGCACTGCCGCAGGTGGCGATCCAGTCGGTCCAGCCGGATACGAATCCGGCGTATCCGCCGAGCGCGTGGTGCACGAAGGTGTACAGCCCGCCCGAACGCGGCCGCATCGCCGCCAGTTCGGACACGCACAGCGCGCCGAGCAGCGCGTAGACCGCCCCGGCTGCCCACACCAGCAGGAACGCCGCGGCCGAGGGCAGATGCGCGGCGATCTCGCCGGGCGTGCGCAGGATGCCCATGCCGATGGTGTTGCCGACCAGCACCGCGAGCCCGAAAGCAACGCCGAGCACATTCAGCAAGTGGCCGCCGCGACGCGGTGCGGGCGCACTGGGTTCCGCAGCCGATCCTTGCTCCGACATCGCCACGCCCCTCGGCTGGAATCCACCGCGCGACGATAGTCGAAACCGGGCCCGGAAGCGCACCGCTGGTTCCGGACCGGCGGTTCGTCGCCGGCGACGGCGAGGCTTGGCGCGGCTTCACATTCTGCGATACTCACCCCACCCGTCCGCGAGACCGCAACCATGGCCAAAGCCAAGCTTGATGCTCCGACCTTGATGACGATCCTGGCGGGTGGCGTGTTGATGGCCGGGGGCGCCATCTACATTGCCCGCCTCGGCGCGACCGCCGAGCAGGACCTTCCGGGATTCTTCTCGCAACTGCGCTGGATCATGTTGCTGACCGCGGCGGTTGCGGTGTTCGTCGCGACCCTGCTGGCGCGGCGCCTGCTCGGTCTGGCCCGGCAAACCGAGTCGCAGCGCCGCTACCCGCCGGAGGGTGCCGAAGCACCGCCCGCAGGGCTTGCCCCCGATTGCAGCGGCGATCCGGCACTGATGGTGGCGGCACGGCTGCGCGGCTACGCGCTACTGTCGTTGTGCCTCGGCATCGGTGCCGGCCTGGCCGGGCTGCTGCTGGCGTTCCGCCTCTGACGCGATGCGCGCGCGTTCGCGCAAGAGGTGGCAGCGCAACATCTGCGAGCGCGCCGTCGCCAGCCCGGCCGCGACTTCCGGTGCCGACAGCAGCGACTGCGCGTAACCGCGCGGCTCGATCTCGGCATCCAGCTGCAGCGCATGCACGCTGCGTTCGAGCAGCATCGCCGAGCGTGCGTAGCCGTAGCCGAGCTCGCGGTCGCCGCGACGGAAATCCGGGCTGAGCAATTCGCCGCCATCGAAGCGCAGGCCCTGCGCGCCGAGCCGCTCGCTGAATTGCACCGGCACCGGGCCGTCGTCGCGTTCGACCACGCCGGCCAGGCGCAGCACGACCTGCGAGCCGTTGGCGTCGCGGCGCAGCAGCAACGTGAGCTCGCTGCCATCGAGCGCCGGGTCCGCGAAGCGGAAACGCAGCGGC
Source organism: Lysobacterales bacterium (assembly GCA_016182785.1). GTDB lineage: Bacteria > Pseudomonadota > Gammaproteobacteria > Xanthomonadales > Ahniellaceae > JADKHK01. The sequence goes on from JACPFU010000038.1 coordinate 40,634, forward strand.
ACCGCTTCGCACAGTGCCGGCAGCGGAGCGCCGCGCTCGCCGCCGCTTGCAGGTGCCGGGGCGCGGCCGGCATCCGCCGCGGCAGCCAGCGCGCCGGTGCAGGGCTGACCCTGGAATACCCACTGCCCGTCGGCCTGGCGGCAGCGATGCAGCCGCGGCTGCGCCGGCGCCGCGATCGCGACGAGGAACAGGGCGGCCGCGACCAGGGAATGCTGCATGCGCATGCGCGGAGCATGCGATATTCCGGCGTCCCTGCCCATCCCCGGTACGCGTCCATGCCGACCCTGGTCCTCGCCTTCCTGTCGCGACTGCGTTTCCGCACCCTGTTCGTGCTGACCGCGACGATTTTCCTGGTCGACCTGCTGGTGCCCGACTTCATCCCGTTCGTCGACGAGATCCTGCTCGGCGCGCTGACGTTGCTGTTCTCCGCATGGAAGCGCCCGCAGCGCCCCGCCGCGGAGTAGCCGGTGCGCCTGATCGACAGCCATTGCCATCTGGATGCACCCGAGTTCGACCGCGACCGCGATGCGGTGAGCGCGCGTGCTTTCGAGGCCGGCGTGATCGCGCAGGTGCTGCCCGCGGTCGCGGCTTCGACGTTCCCGCAGCTCGCGGCACTGTGCCGGGGCCGCCGTGACCGCTACGCCGCCTATGGCCTGCATCCGGTCTATCTGGAACAGCACCGCGACGCCGACTTGCAGCGGATCGGCGAGTTCATCGAGCGCGAGGGCGCGGTCGCGGTCGGCGAATGCGGGCTCGACTTCTTCGTCGCCGACCTCGATCGCGAGCGCCAATGCCAGCTGTTCGACGCGCAACTGCGGATCGCGCGCGAGTTCGACCTGCCGCTGATCCTGCACGCGCGTCGCGCCGTCGACGAGGTGATCTCGCGCCTGCGCCGCGTTGGCGGTCTGCGCGGTGTCGTGCACAGCTTCAGCGGCAGCCTGGAGCAGGCACGGCAACTGTGGTCGCTTGGCTTCCACCTCGGCATCGGCGGGCCGATCACCTACGAACGCGCGCAACGGCTGCGGCGCATCGTCGCGGCGATGCCGATGGCCTGGCTGCTGCTCGAATCCGATGCGCCCGACCAGCCGAACGCCAGCGCGCGCGGTGCGCGCAACGAGCCGGCGTCGATCGTCGAAGTGGCCAGCGTCATCGCCGGTCTGCGTGGGGTCGACGCGGCCAGCATCGCCGCGGCCACCACCGAGAACGCGATCCGCCTGTTCCGGCTTGATCAGGCCGGCCTGGCGACCGCGGCCTGATCCGCCGCGGCCAGCAGGCGCTCGAGCGCGCGTCCGACCATCGCCATCGCGAATGCCGCGGTCACGTGCATTGCGGCACCGAGGCCCCCGCCGCAGTCGAGCTTGCCCGCATCGCCTGCCTGCGGACGCATGCCGCAGACGCTGCCGTCGGCCTGCGGATAGCGCACGTTTTCGAGCGAATACACCGCCTGTACGCCGAAGTAGCGCTTGGGCCCACGCGGGAAGTGGAACTCGTCACGCAGCTTCTTGCGGATCAGCGCGAGCATGGCGTCGTGCTCGGTCTTGGACAGGTCGCGCACGCCGATGCGGGTCGGATCGGTGCGTCCGCCGGCCGATCCGGACACGATCAGCGGCAGCTTGCGCCGGCGGCAGAACGCGATCAGCTCGACCTTGACGCGAAAGGCATCGCAGCAGTCGAGCACCAGGTCGTAGCCGCGCCCGAGTTGCTCGGCCAGTGTCGCCGGGGTCACGAACGCCGCTTCGGCATTCACGCGCAGCGCCGGCGAGATGCAGCGCAGGCGCTCGCCCAGCACCTCGACCTTGAGCCGCCCGAACTGTCCGTCGAGCGCGTGCAGCTGGCGATTGCAGTTGGACACGCAGACCTCGTCGGCATCGAACAGCGTCAGCTCGCCGACACCGCTGCGCGCGAGCGCCTCGGCCGCCCATGAACCTACGCCGCCGACGCCGATCACCGCGACATGGCAATGGCGCAGGCGCGCGAGCGCGCCGCGTCCGTAGAGGCGGTCGATGCCGGCAAAGCGGGCGGCATGGGTCATCGGCGAATCGCGGCGCGTGGGCGGGCGCGAAGCATAGCCGCAGCCGCCACCGGCAATCGTGTCTGGCCGAGCGGCAAGCGCGCTTGCTAGGCTTGCGACAAAGCGTTCGCGCCGTGCCGCCGCGAACCTGCCAAGGATGCCCCGATGAAGCTGTTCTCCCTGTTCTCCCGCCCGGTCTGGGAAAGCGCCGACGCCGACAAGCGCGCACGCGCCGTCTCCACCCTGCACGATCCGGCACTGGCCGAGCGCCTGCCCGACATCGCGCGCCACGATGCCGACGCCAAGGTGCGGCTGGCCGCGGTCCGGCGCATCGACGACCTGTCGCTGCTCGGCGATCGCGCCCGCCTCGACCTCTCCCCGGAGGTGCGCGACGCCGCCGGCGCGCGCCTGCGCCAGCTGCTGGTCGACACCACCGTCGCGCTGGAGGCGCGCATCCGCATCGTGCGCGTGCTCGACAACGCGCCCTTGCTGGAGTGGGTCGCGAATGAAGCGCGCGAGCCGGAGCTTCGCGCCTGCGCACTGGAGCGCATCACCCGCGTCGCGTTCCTGGTCGAACGCTGCGTCAAGGACGCCGACCCCGGCCTGCGCCTGCAGCTGCTGCAACGCATCGACGACCCGGCGCAGCTCGAACGCATCGGCGAACGCGCACGCAAGACCGACAAGCAGCTGTCGCGCATGGCCCGCGAACGCGTGCAGGCGCTGCGCCTCGCCGCCGGCGACAGCGCCGCCATCGATGCGCGTGCCGATGCGCTGTGCCGCACGCTGGACCAGTTGCTGCGTGCGCGCGGCGACGATGCCGCGCGCCAGTTGGCGCAGATCGAGGAACAATGGGCGCGGCTCGCGATCGCCGCCGGCGCGCCGATCGCCAGGCGTTACTGCGGTCTGGTCGATACCTTGCGACACCTGCTCAACCCGCCGCCGCGGCCCGAGCCGCAACCGCTGGCCGCGGAGCCGGCCGTTGACGCGAATCTGACCGCGGCAGCGGATGCGCAGGCCAGCGCGCGTGATGAACTCGCGGTGCACGAGCGCGCCGAAGTCGAAGCCGCCGCGGCCGCACGTGCGCAGGCAGCCGCCGCACACGAAGCCGAACAGGCGCTGCGCCGGCAATGGCGCGAGCGCGTGCAGCAGGCGATCCATGCCTATGCCGCGGCGCTCGATGGCGGGCGCTTCGTCGAGGCCCGCGCCGCGCGCGCGGCACTGCTGCAGATCGAGGCCGAGTGGCCGCGATCGCACTGGGAGGAACCCAAGCGACTGGCCACGCTGGAAGCGGAGTACGCCAAGCTCGAGCGCTGGCAACAGTGGTCGGCACGTGACCAGAAGCAGCGCTTGTGTGTCGCTGCCGAAGCACTGATCGGCAGCGGGCTGCACCCGGACGCACTGCTCACGCGAGTGCGCGAACTGCAGGGCGAATGGGAGCGGCTGGTCGCTGGCGAAGCCGCCGCCGACGCCGCGGATGGCATGGCGCGGCGCTTCCGCGCGCTGCTGAACCAGTCCATTGCCCCGGCCAAGCCCTACCTGGAGAAGCGCCGCGAACTGCGCGACGAAAAGGGCCGAAGCCTCGCCGAACTGCTCGATGCCGCCACCGCCGCGCTCGCCGATCCGGCGCTGCCGCTGCCGCAACTGCTGGAATGGCGCAAGCAGCTCAACGATGCCGGGGCCCAGGTGGCGGAACTGGTCGGCAGCGCGCGGCGCGAGGCCGGGCAGCGGCGCAAGCAGCTCGCCGACGCCGTGCATGCCCGCATCGAGTCCTTCAACAGCGAAGCGCGCGAGGCCAAGCAGAAGCTGATTGCGCAGTTGCGCCGCCAGCTCGCCGCCGCCGACCCGCGCGAGCAGGTGAACCTGGCCAAGGCGGCGATGCCGCAATGGAAGGCCTTGCCGCGCGGCCAGCGCAAGAGCGAGGACGCGCTATGGGCGGAACTGCGCGCGTTGATCGACCCGGTATTCGAGCAGGATCGCGATGCCAGCCAGCGCGTGCGCGACGAACGCAACGCGCAGCAGCAGGCGGTGGCCGCGGCGCTGGCGGAGCTCGAAGCGATCGCCGATGCCGATCTGCCGCTGGAGTCGCTGCGCCAGCAATCGACGCAATTGCGCCAGCGCTTCCAGGCGCTCGAAGGCCGCCAGCGCGACGACGACCTGGCCTGCGATCGCGCCTGGGCCAAGATCGACCGCCGCATCGCGGCACTGCGCGCCGCAGGGGTTCAAGCGGCACGCACCCGCAGCGAGCAGCAGGCCGCGCAGATCGCCTCGATCGAACATCGTGTCGCCGGTTCGGCCGCGGATGATTCGGAACCGGCTGCGCTCGAACGCCTGCGCACGCAGGGGCTCACGTCCGAACTCGCGGCGCGGGTCGAAGCGCTGTCTGCGGCGCTCGTCGACCCGGCGCACGCCACCCGACTGGCGGAGGCACTGGCCGATGCAAGTGCGGCGAGCGAGCTCGCGCTGCGTTGCGAACTGCTCGCCGGCGTCGCTTCACCCGAGGCGTTTCGCGAACAGCGGCGCCAGCTGCAGATGACCCGGCTGGCCGACAAGCTTGCCGGCGGCGCGGTGCGCAGCACGAGCGACGAAGCCGAGCGACTGTGGCGCGAATGGCTGGCCCTGCCCGGCAGCGGCGGCGACGCGCGCAGCACCTTCGACGAGCGCATCCGCAGCGCGCTTGGCAGCGTGCTCAGCTGATTCCGGCCCCTGGATGCGCCGCCGTACTGCGGCGGCGCAACATCGAAAGTGCTTGCCAGTTCACAGTTTCGGCGCGTAGTTTCCGCCGGCGCCGACAACATGCCGGCACTGTCAACCAACAGGGGAATCGAGAATGAAGCATCTGGGTGCATTCGCGCTGGGCACGACCCTGCTCGCCGCTTCCATCGGCCACGCGGTGGCCGCCAACGTCTCCGGCAACGCCTCGCTGCAAGTCGAAATGGCGCCGGTCCTCGACAAGGCCGTCGGTGATTACCTGGGATCGGTGCGCTTCACCATGCGCAATCCATCCGACCAGGCCGTGCGCATCCTGAAGTGGCAGACGCCGTTCTTCGGCGTCGACGCCAAGCTGTTCTCGATCAACGTCGGCGGTGAGGAAGTGCTCTACACCGGGCGTATGATCAAGCGTGGCGAACCGACCGCGCGCGACTACCTCACGCTGCGTCCGGGCGAAGCACGCTCGATCGACCTCGACCTGTCGGCGTTCTACGACTTCGCCAAGAGCGGCCAGTACGAAGTGCGCTACGACGAATTCCTGTTCGACAACGGCGGCCGCGCCAAGCGCGTCAACACCACGCCGACGGTGATGTGGGTGGACGGCTCCGACCAGTTTCTGGCGAAACGGGTTGAGGACGACCCGTACTTCGGTCTGGGCGTCAAGGCACTCGGCGTGACCCCGACCTTCACCAAGTGCACGACCTCGCAGCAGTCGGCCCTGGTCACGGCGCTGAATTCCGCCGACAGCTACGCCGGCAACGCCAAGTCCTACTTCGCGGCGCACTCCTACGCCAACGTCAGCGCCCGCTACACGACGTGGTTCGGTGCTTCCACCAGTTCCCGCTACACCACCGGCAAGAACCACTTCGACGCGATCCAGGCCGCGTTCGCGACCAAGCCGATCACCGTCGACTGCGGCTGCAAGAAGACCTACTACGCCTACGTCTATCCGACCCAGCCTTACAAGATCTACGTGTGCAAGGCCTTCTGGACAGCGCCCAACGTCGGCACCGACTCGCGCGCCGGCACCCTGATCCACGAGATGAGCCACTTCAACGCCGTGGCCGGGACCGATGACCACGTCTACGGCCAGACCGGTGCCAAGAACCTCGCGATCAGCAACCCGGACAACGCCCTCGACAACGCCGACAACCACGAGTACTTCTCGGAGAACACGCCGGCCCAGAACTGACCGGTTGCTGCACTTCCGATCGACGAATCACCCGGCCACGTGCCGGGTGATTCATTTCGGGACGATGACTTCGACGCGGTCGCGTCCGAGCCGCTTGGCGCGATACAGCGCCGCGTCCGCATCCCGCAGCGCCAGGTCCAGGTCGATCGGCGCGTCGACTCCGAGCAGCACCGCACCGACGCTGATCGTCACCGGGATCGATGCGTCCTCCACCACGATCGGCTGGCGATGGATGGCCGCAACCAGTTGCGCCGCGAGCGCGCGCGCGTAGTCCTCGTCGGGGCCGCGACACGCGACCAGGAACTCCTCGCCACCCCAGCGCCCGAGCAACTCGTCGGCGGCCAGCGAATCGCGCATGCGTCGCGCGATCTCGCACAGCACCGCGTCGCCGACGTGGTGGCCGTGGTTGTCGTTGATCGACTTGAAATGGTCGACATCGATCAGCATCAGCGCGCGCGACGCGCCGTCGCGCCCGCGGTCGAGGAAGCTCGCCAGGCGGCGACCGAGTGCATGCCGGTTCCACAGACCGGTCAGCGCATCGTGGCTGGCCACGCGCTCCAGTTCGACCGCGTTGCGCTCCAATGCCTCGTGCGCGGCACGCAGCGCGGCGTGCTGGGCCTCGGTTTCGCGGTGGCGGGCGCGGGTCAGCGCGGCGACGCGGCCGGCAAAGCGTGCGCGCAGGAAGAACACCACCGCGACGATCGCGACCAATGCGGCAATCGCGCTGAGCCCGATCAGGGTCCAGCGGCTGCGCGTGAGGTCCAGGGCCTGGATGCGATTGTCCTTCTCCAGCAGCTCGATCGCGGTTCGTTGCCGGTCGGTCTCGAGTCCGGTGATCAGGTCGGCGATGCGGCGACTGGCGAGCGCGGTGTCCAGTCCGGCGTCGACGTCTTCGTAGCGCAGGCGCAGCGCGAACGCCGCAGCGGCGTCGCCTTGCGCGAGCAGCACGCGCGAGAGCAGCTCCAGCGCGTCGCGTTCGAGCACGGCGTCCTTCTGCTGGCGCGCGGCCGCGAGCACTGCCTCGGTCTCGCTGCGCGCCTGCGGCAGCGCCGCCGCTGCATGCCGCGCCGCGGCCAGGGTCAGACGCTTCTCCAGTTGCGCGCGCGAACCATCGACCCGCAGCGACAGCGCCAGCGATTTCTCCGCGATCGGCACCGCGGCCTCCCCCTGCCCGCGCGCGACCAGCACCCGCGCCAGCGTGCGCAACGCCTCGGACTGCGAAGGCAGCCCGCCGCGCGACTCCGCCAACGCGAGCGCGCCGCGGGCATGGGCCTCGGCCATGCCGAACTCGCCCATCGCCTGCATCGCCTGCGCGCGCAGCGACAGCCCGGTCACGCGCCCGCCGACGGCCTCGGCCGGCAACGTCGCGAGCATCTCCACCGCCGTCGCGTCGGCCTGCGCGTAGTCGCGCAGGGTCAGGTACAGCCCGGCGATCGCGCGCAGCGTCTGCGCCGCGTCGCGGCTGCGGCCGGCGGCGCGGAAGATGCCGAGCGCGCGCGAGTGATTCTGGATCGCCTCGAAAAACTGACCGCGGCGTACCTGCAGGCTGGCCAGCAGATTGCGCGATGCCGCCTCACCGAGATCGTCGCCACGCGCGGCGTCGAGTGCGAGCGCCTGCTCGAAGTAGTCGAGTGCGCGATCGACCTCTCCCGCGCGTCGTTCGAGGATGCCGAGCGAGCGCAGCAGTCGCGCCTCGGACTGGGTCTTTCCGCGCTTGCCGAGTTCGCGCCGCAACTGCTCGATCAGCGTGCGTGCCTGGCTCGCTTCGGCGTTGGCGTCGAGCAGCAGCGCGTGCCGCGACACCGCAAGCACGAGCAGATCGTCATCGCCGACCGCGCGCGCCTCGCGTTCGACGGCGGCAAACAGCTGCATCGCACCGCCCGGGTCCTGCTCGGCATAGGCCTGCGCGGCCAGCACGCGCAACCAGCGCTGCTCGGCCGGGTCGCGGGTCTCCTGCAGGCGGCGTTCGACTTCGGCGCGCCCGGGGCCCGGTTGCGCACCGATCAGCAGATCCAGCGACTCGAACCAGGCGGGTTCCCCGGCAGCGCAGGCCGCGCACGCAAACAGCAGCAGCCACGCGGGCAGCGGCCTGGTTCGACGCGGGCGGGCGGTACGGGTCATGCGCCGAATCTAGCAAGGCCGGCGTCGGCGAACGCACAAAAAAAGACACCGGGATCGCTCCCGGTGTCTTTGGCATCAACCGTTGCGGGTTGAAATCAGACCGGCGTGACCTGATCGGCCTGCAGGCCCTTCTGGCCCTGCACGACCTTGAAGCTCACCTTCTGGCCTTCCTGGAGGGTCTTGAAACCCGTGCCCTGGATGGCGCGGAAGTGAACGAACACGTCCGGGCCGCTGTCGCGGGCGATGAAGCCGAAGCCCTTGGCTTCGTTGAACCACTTGACGGTACCTACCTGACGATCTGCTGACATTGCTGTAACTCCAATTTCCGAAGATTTAGACCAGGTGATCAAAAAGGACCACCGACTTGCTGGAAATGCCCAAAACCGAGGGCGATTCGTCATGCAGATCATGGATCAGACTAGGCGAAGCGGCCGCTGGGCGGACCCCGTTTCCGGGACTCCGAACACACACAGCGGCGGCACCCTAGCACGAAAGTGCGGGCAATGGTGCAGTCGCGAAAAAATCGGTGACCGGAGCTCCCGGCGCCGCAACGTCGCTTGCCGACGCGCAGCGCCCCCTTTTCAGATTGCAGGAGACGGCGCACCATCACGATCCCGACAGACGAGGAGGTTCCCATGGCAAGTGGACTGTTGAAGGACATCCGGTTGGCGCTCGGCGAGATCTTCTCGGGCGGCAAGATCGACGAGAACCAGCAGGTCACGCTGCAGGTGGTGTTCGGACTGCTCGGCTACCTGGCACGCGCCGATTCGATCGTCACCGACGACGAGGCGGCGTTCCTCAATAACCTGATGGACGAGATGCACCTGTCGATCTCGGCGCGCAAGATCGCGCTGGAGGCGATGAACCGCGGCAAGGCCCGCCAGATCGACATCGGCGTGGAGCTGGAGCGGTTCCTGTCGGTACATCCGGCGGGCTCGCCCGAAGTCGGCCGGTTGTACGAGACGCTGCTCAAGCTGGCCGGCTCCGACGGCCGGGTGCGGCCGCGTGAGCGCGAGTTCCTGGAGCAGGTGACGTCCGGGCTCGGCTTCACCCCGGACATCCTCGAATCGCGCCTGGCCGCGATGGAACGCCGCCCGGTCGCATGACCACGGCCGCAGACGTCCAGCCGCAGTCGCTCGCGACCAGCACCGCGCTGGCCGCACGCTTCTACGTCGAGCCGGACGTCGCCGAACTGGAGCGCACCGCGATCCTGGCGCGCAACTGGCAGCTGGTTGCCTCGGTGTCGCGGCTCGCGGCGAGTGGCGACCATGTCGTTGCCGAGATCGCCGGCGTGCCGATCCTGGTCGTGCGCGCAGACGACGGCAGCCTGCGCGGTTTCGTCAATGCCTGCCGCCACCGCGGCGGGCCGCTCGCCACCTGCGACGGCCGCGGCGCGCGCCATCTGCGCTGTCACTACCACGGCTGGACCTACGGCCTCGACGGCGTGCTGCGAGCGGCCACCGAGATGCAGGACGCGCAAGCCTTCGAGCCCGGCGCCATCCACTTGGCCGCGGTCGCGGTCGATACCTGGCGCGGGCTGGTGTTCGCCGCGCTCGATCCGCAGATCACGCTCGCCGAGCTCATGGCCGGCAGCGAGGAAATCCTCGGCACCCGCGATTTCTCCGACTACCGCTTCGAGCGCAGCGTGCCGTATGCGGTCGCATGCAACTGGAAGGTGTATGCGGACAACTACCTCGAGGGTTACCACGTACCGCACGTGCACCCGGTGCTGAACCGGCTGCTCGACTACCGCAGCTACATCACCGCGACCGCGCGCTGGCATTCGCTGCAATACAGCCCGATCGAGGGCGCCGGCAATTTCTACGGCGACGGCATGGCGCTGTACTTCTTCCTGTGGCCGAACCTGATGCTGAACATCCTGCCGAACCGGCTGCAGACCAACCGCATCGTGCCGCTGGCCCCCGATCGCTGCCGCGTCGACTTCGACTTCTACTACCCGGCCGATACCTCGCCGGAAGCCCTGCGCCGCCACGAGCAGGACCAGCGCTTCAGCGACGAGGTGCAGGCGGAAGACGCCGACATCTGCGCCCACGTCCAGCGCGCGCTCGCCAGTGGGCGCTATCTGCCGGGCCGGCTGAATCCGAAGCGCGAGAACGCGCTGTTCCATTTCCACGAACTGCTGCGCGACGCCTATCGCGCAGCCCGAACCTGATCCAGGAGTCCCGGTGTCGAAATCCATTGCTGGCTGGCCTTGGTGGGCCAAGGCCGTCGTCCTGCTCGTTGGCCTCGGCGGTTTTGCCTACGTGCGCATCCGCGGCGTCGCCTCGGACGCGATGCAATCCCTGAACCTGATCGGCTGGGCCAGTTTCGACGGCACCTTCGTCGACTGGAACGGTGACATCGGCGCGCGCAACGTCCGCATCTGGCCCTGGGAAGGCGATCCCGAGACCGACGCGGTCACTGTGCAGCGGCTGGTCATCGACACCCCCGGCTGGGGCTGGGTGCTGAAGTCGGCGTTCTCCTTCGGTGCGCCAAGCGGCCTGCTGAAGAGCCGCGCCGCGCGCTGGGCAGCACGCGCCGCGGAGCAGGCGAGCGAAGATTCTCCGCTGGAGGACATTCCGGCGATGCCGCGCATCCATGCACGGTTCGAGGGCGTGGTGTTTTCCGACTACGCGCACCAGTACGTCTGGGAGGATGACGTGCATGGCCTGGCGTCCGGTTCGGTGTTCGAGAGCGAGGGCTGCGACCAGGACCTGTACTGGACCGAGGACGAACTCGGCGCGCAACTGGATGTGCCGACCCGCGGCGTCGACCTGGAGCTCGATCTGAACGCCAGCGGTGCCGAGAGCATCGCGATGAGCCTGGCGTTGACCGCGCCCGGGCGTTCGTCGTGGCGTTACGAGGCCGACTGGCAGGCGGCGCACGACGGCAACCTGGTGCTGGTCGACTGGCAGGAAGCGAAGCTGCGCAGCGAACGCTGGACGGTGCAGGACGACGGTTTCGTCGCGGCCCGCAACGCCTATTGCGCGAAGCGCGAGCAGTTGACCGAAGCGCAGTTCATCGACCGCCACATCGACTACGTGCAGCGTCGTCTGCTGCACTGGGGGCTGTTTGCCGACCCGTCGCTGGTGTCCGCCTACCGCAGCTTCGCCAGCGGCGGCGGCAGCCTCACCTACGAGGCGCGTCCGGCCGATGCGGTGTCGCTGACCAAGCTCGCCAGCTACTCGGGCAGCGACATGCTGTGGATGTTGAACGCGAACCTGCGCCTGAACGAGGAGAAGGCGCTGCCGCTCAAGCTGCATTTCGTCAGCGAAGTCCCCTACCCCGATGGCGAGGAAATCGAGAACGCGGCGCAGATCCGCGAGATCGTGGCCGCCGCGCAAGCAGCGTTGCCGGCCGATGCGCAGGCCGTCGCGGTCGCCGAGGAGCCGCTGCAGACGCCAAGCCCGGCAGTGCCGACCATGGTCGTCAGTGCCGAGTCGACGATGATCGGCGTCGACGGCCAGGTGCCCACCGCCGAGCGGCCGGTGATCGAGGAAGTGAGCTACGACGACCTGGCGCTGATGGTCGGCGAGCGCGTGATCATCCGCACCACGATGAGTTCGACGCGCGAAGGCGAACTCAAGTCGTTCAATCGTGCCGGGCTGCGCATCGCGCTGCGCAACCGTCCGGGCATGGAACTCGAAGTGCCGAAGGATACCGTGGCCTCGGTGCAGGTGGTCTGGACCAAGGCGCAGACCGCGGCGGCCTCCGCGGCCGCGGGCAAGAAGTAGCGCGAACGCCGACGCGGTTACTCGAAGCCGTCGCTGAACAGCTCGTCGGGGAGCGTCGAGAAGGTGTCGAAGTCGACATTGATCGCGGTCGCGCCGCCGTCTTGCACGCGCACGAAGTTCGAGTAGCCGAAGAAGGTGCCGGAGAGCACGTTGGCGCTGTCGGTCGCGGACACCGTGATCGAGCCGCCGCCGCTGATGTCGACCAGCGTCGCGGTCACGGCCAATGCCGCGCCGACCGGTGTGCCGCTGAGGTTGAGCCAGTAGACATTGCCCGGAACCGCGACCAGCGTTCCCGCGGACAATGCGCCGCCGAGACCGTCGCCGAAGAACGTGTTCTTCTCGGTCAGGTACAGCTTTCCGGTCGGGCGACCGGTGGTGCCGTCGAGGTAGTACGCGAGCTCATAGCGGTCGGCGCCGGACGCGGCGTAGCTGCCGTCGCTGGCGCGCGCGGCCAGGCCGACAAACGCAGTTCCGCTCGGATCGACGCTGGTCGCGACCAGGCTGTCGATGCGGAACAAGGTCGAGATCGAGAACGCGCTGCCGGCGAGGTCGGTGAGTTCGATCGCCGCCGACGACGCCTTGCCGGCAGCGAAGCCGATGCCCGCGACGCTCACGCTGATCGCGTTCTCGTAGCCCTTGCCGGAAAAACTCGGCGCGGCGACGATCCAGTCCGCGGTCGCGACCTCGCCGAAGTTGGTCACCGCGGTGTCACCAGGCGGGTAACTCTCGAAATCCTCGACATAGGGTGTGGTCGCGGCACGCACCGGCAGCAGGCCGAGTGCGCAGACGCCGCCGAGGGCAATGGTGCGGAGCAGTCGCACGGGCTTCATGGAGCCTCCTGCCGCGGATGGAGCCGGTTCCGCCGGCAGGGAACGCTCCGGCGGCGACTCCTGGCCGACGCGAATCCGGCGGAGTCGCCCGCAGTATAGGTTCGCTGGCAAGGGGGCCTGCCCCCGAGGCTCAGCCGAGCAGCGCGACCAGGTCCTTCTCGATCTTCTCGGGCGCGTCGGTCGGCGCGTAGCGCTTGACCACCTTGCCGGCGCGGTCGACCAGGAACTTGCTGAAGTTCCACTTGATCGCATCGAGCCCGAGGAAGCCGGACTTCTGCGACTTCAGCCACTGCCACAGCGGATGCGCGTTGGCGCCATTCACCTCGACCTTGGCGAACATCGGGAAGCTGACCTCGTAGCTCAACGCGCAGAAGTTCTTGATCTCCTCGGCGTCGCCCGGTTCCTGGTGCCCGAACTGGTCGCAGGGAAAGCCGAGCACGACCAGGCCCTGCTCGCGATACTTGCGCCACAGCGCTTCCAGACCGGTGTATTGCGGCGTGAACCCGCACTTGGAGGCGACGTTGACGATCAGCATCACCTTGCCCTTGTAGGTGGACAGCTTCACGTCGCGGCCGTCGAGGTCCTGCGCGCTGAACTCGTGAATCGTGGTCATGGTCAAGCCTCGGGCGATGGAATTGGGCCGCAGCCTAGCGTGCGCCGCGTGCACGGGGCATCAACTGCAGACGACTCAGGCCACGACCACCGGGATCTTGCCGATGCGCGCCTGCCACTCGCGCGGACCGGTCTGGTGCACCGAGGTGCCCTTGCTGTCGACCGCAACGGTGACCGGCATATCGCGCACCTCGAACTCGTAGATCGCTTCCATGCCAAGGTCGGCGAAGGCGAGCACACGCGCGGCCTTGATCGCCTTCGACACCAGGTAGGCGGCGCCGCCGACCGCCATCAGGTAGATCGCGCCGTTGTCCTTGATCGCGCTGATCGCCTCGGGGCCGCGCTCGGACTTGCCGACCATGCCGAGCAGTCCGGTCGACTCGAGCAGCTGGCGGGTGAACTTGTCCATGCGCGTGGCGGTGGTCGGGCCGGCGGGCCCGACGACTTCATCGCGCACCGGATCGACCGGACCGACGTAGTAGATGAAGCGGTTGCGGAAGTCGACCGGCATCGGCTCGCCCTTGTCGAGCATGTCGATCAGGCGCTTGTGCGCAGCGTCGCGCCCGGTCAGCAGCTTGCCGCTGAGCAGGATCACGTCGCCCGGCTGCCAGCTCGCGACCTCCTCGCGGGTGATGGTGTCGAGGTTGACGCGCCGCCCCTTGGATGCGTCGTAGGTGAGTTTCGGCCAGGCGTCGAGGGACGGCGGATCGAGCATGACCGGGCCGGAACCATCGAGCGTGAAATGGGCATGCCGAGTCGCCGCGCAGTTCGGGATCATCGCGACCGGCAGGTTGGCGGCGTGGGTCGGGTAGTCGCGCACCTTCACGTCGAGCACGGTGGTCAGGCCGCCGAGGCCTTGCGCGCCGATGCCGAGTGCATTGACCTTCTCGTACAGCTCGATGCGCAACTCTTCGGCGCGATTCTTCGCACCACGCGCGATCAGCTCCTGGATGTCGATCGGCTCCATCAGCGCTTCCTTGGCGAGCAGCATCGCCTTCTCGGCGGTGCCGCCGATGCCGATGCCGAGCATGCCCGGCGGGCACCAGCCGGCGCCCATGGTCGGCACGGTCTTCAGCACCCAGTCGACGATCGAATCGGACGGATTCAACATCGCGAACTTCGACTTCGCCTCGGAACCGCCGCCCTTGGCGGCGACGGTCACGTCGAGCGTGTCGCCGGGCACGATCTTGACGTTGACGACGGCGGGCGTGTTGTCGCGGGTGTTGGTGCGCTTGCCCGCGGGGTCGGCGAGTACCGACGCGCGCAGCTTGTTGTCCGGGTGGTTGTAGGCGCGGCGCACGCCCTCGTTGACCATGTCCTCGACCGACAGCGTGGCGTCCCAGCGCACATTCATGCCCACTTCCAGGAACACGGTGACGATGCCGGTGTCCTGGCAGATCGGTCGATGCCCTTCCGCACACAGGCGCGAATTGATCAGGATCTGCGCAATCGCATCCTTCGCCGCCGCCGACTGCTCGCGCTCGTACGCCGCCGCGAGGTTCTCGATGTAGTCGACCGGGTGGTAGTAGCTGATGTACTGCAACGCGTCGGCAACCGACTGGATGAAGTGTTCCTGCTGGATCGTGGTCACGGGGCGGTCCGTTCAGAGAAAGGCGCGATTTTACGCACGCCGGGGTGCAGCGACCATGTGCAGCCGATGTTCAACCATGCGCCGTGCATCGTGCGGACCCGGAAGTCGCGGCGGTCGCAGGCGGATTTGCAACTGCGCGTCACCCCCGCGAGTCGGGGGGCCAATCGCGCTGGTCCGGCGAATACGATGCTGCTCCCACCGAAGGAAGACGCCCGATGTTGCAACGGATCTGCTGGCGGCTCGCGACCGCGGCGCTTGTGCTCGCGACCGCGAACTTCGCATTCGCGCAACCGGTTTCCCAAGGTCGCCTGCTGGCGCCGGACGCGGTGGCTGGCAATGGCTTCGGCCGCGGCCTGGATGTGGATGGCGATGTCGCGGTGATCGCGGCGAGGACCGGGGTGTTGCCTTATGTGTGGGAGCGCATCGCAGGCGTCTGGCAGCCGGTGGCGCGGCTCGATCCGGGCGAAGACATCGGCACGGTGGCCTATGGCTATGCGGTCGCGGTCAGCGGCCAGCGCATTGCGGTCGGCGCACCGGAATCGCCGTCTGCAGGGCCGCGTCGCAGTTCGGTGCACGTGTTCGAGAAGGTCGACGGAAGCTGGGTCCATGCCGCCAAGCTCACGGTGACCGAGGCGCAGACCGACGACTTCTTCGGCGGCGCGGTCGATCTCTCCGGCGACCGCCTGCTGGTCGGTGCCGAGGGGGCGCATCTGGGCATGGCGCAGGTGCAGGGCGTGGCCTACGTCTTCGCGAAGGGCCCATCCGGATGGGTGCTCGAAGAGAAGCTGTACGGCACCGACAGCACCACCTACGACAACTTCGGCAAGAGTGTGGCGATCGATGGCGACCGCATCGTCATCGGTTGCATCGGCGCCGACCATGGCCAGGGCGGGTCCTTCGATGGCGGCGCCGCCTACGTGTTCGAGCGCAGCGGCAACGACTGGTTGCAGTCGGCCAAGCTCGCGGCACCCGTGCCCGCGAGCAACGAGCAGTTCGGACGCAGCGTTGCAGTGTCCGGCGACACCATCGCCGCCGGGGTGCCGGGTGCGCGCGTGGGTTCGATGAACTGGCGTGGCGCGGTGGACGTCTTCGAGCGCGTGGCCGGCGTCTGGCAGCACCGTACACGCGTCGTCGCGAGCGACGGTCGCGAGAACGAGTACTTCGGACAAACCGGGCTGGCGCTGACGCCGAGCCGGTTGTACGTCGGATCGCCCCAGCACCAGATCGACGACCAGTGGCTGGGATCGGTCTATGCCTATCGGCGCGACGGCGGCGGGCAATGGTTGCAGTCCTCGCGCTTCGAGGCCTACGACGGCGTTCCCGGACAGTCCTTCGGTGGCTGGATCGGCGCGTCCAGCAACCACGTGCTGGTCGGCGCGCAGGGCCACGACCAGAGTCGCGGCGCGGTCTACGTGCTGTTCGACGGGCTGCTGTTCAAGGACGGATTCGAGGCGCCTGCGGCACCCTAGCCGCGCGCCCCCGGAGTCGCACGGGAGCATGGTTTCGGCGTTACAGTCCGGCGCAGCATGAATGCCCTCCCCGCCAACTGGATCGAGATCGTGGACGCCTTCGGGGCCGGCGTCTACGTGTTGATGGCAGCAACGCATTTCGACCTCTGGTGGCATCGGCGGGATCGCCCGAGCCACTTCTGGCTGGCGCTGTCCGCGACCGGGGCGCTGCTGGTGAACACCACCGGCGCGCTCGCGCGCGAACTCTCGCCCGATATCCCGCGTTTCCTCGCCGTCCTGAACATGCTTGGGGTTACGCTGGCACTGGTCAGTCTGTTCGAACTGGTGCAGACCGTCGGACAGCGCAGGTCGGGCCGCATCGTGCGCGGTCTTGAGCTCGCCGTATTCCTGCCGACCTTGGCGATGATGCTGACCGGTTCGGCCAGCGTGGCGCCGGCGCTGTATCTGCTGAGCCTCGGATTCCTCGTGGCCGCCCTGTTCCACGCGATCCGCGACGCAACACGCGGCGACCCGGAGGCGCGCACGCTCGCGACCGGGCTGGTGCTGCTGCTGGCCACGCTGATCTACGACGTGCTCTCGGAACTGCGCATCGTGGCGCGCATCGACGGCGCCCCGGTGCTGGGCTTCACCCTGCTGTTCCTGTCCGCGGCACGCGCGCTCAGCACGCGCTACGACCGCGAGTACCGCGAACTGGTCGCGCTGCGCGCGGATCTGGAACAGCGCGTGGCGACGCGCACCGCGGCGCTCGGCGAGGCCAATCTGCAGCTCGGCATCCTGGCGCGCACCGACGCGCTCACCGGGCTCGCGAACCGGCGCAGCTTCGTCGAGCAGGTGAACGCGCTGGCAGCCGCGCATCGGGGCGCGATCCTGATGATCGACATCGACCACTTCAAGCGCATCAACGATGGCCACGGCCACGATATCGGCGACGCCACGCTGCGCGCGGTCGCCGCCACCCTGCGCGACGCACTTCGTCCCGGCGACGTGCTGGCGCGCTGGGGCGGCGAGGAGTTCATCGCCTTGCTGCCGGATCGCGATCGCAGCGACGCGCTCGGTGTCGCCGAGTCGCTGCGCTCGGCGATCGCCGGAGTGGTGGTCGCGGTCGCCGACGGCACGCTCGCGCTCACCGCCTCGATCGGCGTCGCCACGCACACCGCAACCCAGGCGCTCGACGACAGCATCCGCAACGCCGATCGGGCGCTCTACCAGGCCAAACAGCAAGGCCGCAACCGCGTCGTGGCGGCTGTGGAAGCGCATCCTTCACTTGATCGCTCGCCCGATCCAGTAGTTTGGTCGACGACGGTGGTGGGCGATCGCGAGAATCACGACTTGCGCTGACTCGACGCGGAAGATGACATCGAACGGAAAGCGCTTGAGTCCGGCTTTGCGGATTGCCGGCGGTGTCACGACCGGATAACTCTCCGGCGAGGCGCATACGCACGCCATGATTGCCTCGAACTCGACCAGGTAGTCCGCGCCCAATCCACGCAGACGCCCTTCATAAAACGCGACCTCATCGAGATGCTCGCGCAGAGCGGCACGGTGGAAGCCGAAGTTCATCGCAACAACAGACGTGCGGCGCTGCGCGCTTCCTCCGACGACACCGTGTCGGCCATTCCGCTGTCAATCTCGGCCGCTCGGCGCGCGGCTTCGCCATGCCAGGCCCTGGCGATCTCTTCCTCGCTCTGTTCCTCAAGACTGAGCAGCAGCTTGTGCGTCAGCGCGGCGCGCTCTTCAAGGGGCAAACGCAGGGCGGCTTCTTCGAGCGAGGTGGCATTCATGACGTCCGCTTCCTGACAGCAGTTGGGCAGGATTTTGGGCGATGCGAGCCCGCAATTCCAGCACTTCTGCGCTTGCCGCGGCGGGCTCCGCCGCAGGCGCGTCGGTCCGCCCCCCGGAGTTCGACAGGAACCGCATCAGCGCGCTTGCTTCACGAATTCGTAGGGTCCGGCGGTGGCGCCCCAGACTTGTTTGCCGCTGGCGTCGAAGCCGCGGTCCCAGGAGTGGAAGCGACCGGCGACGATGGTGGCTTCCGAGGTGGCGTAGCTGGCGCCGCGCAGGTCGCTCGGGCAGCTGCGTTCGCCGGTGCGACCGACGTAGCTGCCATCGTCGCGGCGCTGCAGGCGCAGCTCGCAGCCGCTGCGCGGCAGCAGTTGCGCGGGATCGAGCGAATCGAGCTTGGCGGGGTCGTGCTGGGCGCCGACGAAGCGCAGCACATCACCCGGCAATTCGTAGACCTCGCTGACGACACCGTCGGCCTCGCCACGCAAGCGGTAGATGCGTTGGCGATACGGCTTGTCTTCGCTGCCGGCGATCGCCTGCTCGACATAGAGCCAGGGGCCATCGCTGCGATTGCTCCAGATCGGCCGCATCGACAGCAGCACCTCGAAGTAGGCTGGGTCGCGTTCGGCTTGCGCGCGGCTGGAAAAATCACCGCTCAGATGCCCGAGCAGCTCGTCGAGCGAAGCGCGGGCCGACGTTGCGTCACGGGTGACGGCGCAGGCGGCGATCGTAGCGAGCAACACGACGACGAGCACGATACGACGGATCATGGGATCTCCAGTCTGCGGACGCGGAACGCCGGCGCAATGCTTGCGCCCGGGCGCGGCGTTGGCAAGCGCCTCGGTTATGCTCGGCGCGGGCCCTCGCTCGTGTCGGGGGCAGTGCAACGAGGCGACGCCGTCCACCATGAGCGCACTCTGGCAATTGACCGCAACGCAGTGGCTGCAGCGGCTGCTGCGCGGGGAGGTCTCGGCACGCGAGTCGGTGGACGCGCAGATCGCGCGCATCGAGGCGGTGAATCCGGTGATCAACGCGTTGGTCGTCGAGCGCTTCGCTGCGGCGCGCGCCGAGGCGGACGCCGCCGACGCCAGGCGCGGACGCGCTGCCGTGTGCGGGCCGCTGCACGGATTGCCGGTCAGCATCAAGGAATGCCTTGCCGTCGCCGGGACCGCGGCAACCGGAGGGCTGCTGCCGCGCAAGTCGGTGATCGACACCAGCGACGACCCGCATGTCGCCCGCCTGCGCGCGGCCGGCGCGATCGTGCTCGGCAAGACCAACGTGCCGCAATTGATGGCCTTCGTCGAAACCGAGAACCCGGTGTACGGACTGACGCGCAACCCGTGGCATGGCGAACGCGCCTGTGGCGGCTCGACCGGTGGCGAAGGCGCGCTGATCGCCGCCGGCGGTTCGCCGCTTGGGCTCGGCACCGACATCGGCGGCAGCATCCGCGTGCCGGCGGCGTTCTGCGGCATCTTCGGGCTGAAACCCGGCAACGGCCGCAGCAACGACGCCTGCGGCCTCGGCTTCTCGGCGGGGCAGCGTGCGATCGTCTCGCAGGCCGGCGTGCTGGCGCGCTGCAGCGCCGACATCGAACTCGGCACGCGTGTCGTGTTCGGCGAGTTCGACGCGAACCGCAGCAGCGCTCCGCTGGCGGCACTCGCCGATCCGCGCCAGATCGACCTGGCGACGCTGCGGGTCGCGCTGTTCGAGACCGATGGCGTGTTCCCGGCGCATGCCGCCGGGCGGCGCGCGGTGCGCGAAGCCGCCGACCACCTGCGCACGCAGGGTGTGTTCGTCGAGGCCTGGACACCGCCACCGCTGATCGAGGCCCAGGAGCTGTTCTATCACCTGCTGTCGAGCGACCGTGGCGCCGAAATCCGCCGCCAGCTCGAAGGCTCGCCGGTGGACCCGCGCATTGCCCGGCTCAAGTTCTTCGCCTCGCGCGGACGCCTGTTCAACCACGCCGTCGCAGCGTTGCTGCGCGCGTTCGGACAGATCAGCGCCGCCGAGATGCTGTCCTGCTTCGGCCACGGCGACACCGACCACTACTGGCGCAGCGTGATCCGTCGCCAGCAATTCGAGCAGCGCTTCCACGCGCAGTTGCAGGCCGCCGGTTTCGATGCCGTGCTGATGCCCGCCTTCGGCACGCCGCCGTATCGGCACGGCCAGGCCGCGGACCTCGGCCTCGCGGGCACCTACTCGTCGCTGTGGAATGTGCTCGGCTGGCCGGCCGGCATCGTGCCGGTGACGCGCATCCGCGCCGACGAAGCCGTCGGCCGCGCGACCACGCGCGATCGCGCCACCCACGCTGCGCACCACTGCGAACGCGACGCCACCGGCCTGCCGGTCGCGGTGCAACTGGCCGCGCCGCCCTGGCAGGAAGCGCGCGTACTGGCACTGATGCAGGCGCTGGAGACGCACGTGCGGCCGACTCCGGACTTCCCATTGACCCCCATCGACCCTGCCCGGCCAGAATCATGATCCCGAACCTCGGTACCCCCGGCATTGCCCATGCCATCCAGCTCGCGGTGGCGCCGGTGTTCCTGCTCTCGGGCGTCGCAGCGCTGCTGGCGGTGATCACCAACCGCCTCGCCCGCATCGTCGATCGGGCCCGCGACCTGGAGGCCGTGGCGCAGGCCGAAGGCGATGCCGGCCGCGATGCCCGCGCCGAGCTGCGCGTGCTGGCACAGCGCGGGCGCGTGGTCAGCCGCTCGATCGCGCTGTGCACGCTGACCGCGCTGCTGATCGCCGCGGTGATCGCGCTGATGTTCATCGGCGCGTTCTTTGCGTTCGATGCCTCGGTGCCGGTGGCGCTGCTGTTCATCGCCGCGATGCTGTCGGTGATCGCCGCGCTGGCGCTGTTCCTGCGCGAAGTGCACCTGGCGCTGTCGACGCTGCGCTTCGGCGGCGCCACCTTCGTCGAGCTCAGCCGCCGCGATCCGGATTGACCGCGGTCAGTCACACGCATCGTGGCGGCGCTAGGATTCGATCGACACCGGAATCCGCCATGACCCGACCCGACCGCGTCCACGACATCGACAGCGCGCTCGCGCGCATCCTCGAACGCTGCCCGCGCGACATCGTCGCCGCCGCACCGCTCGGGCTCGGCAAGCCCAATCGCCTGCTCAATGCGGTCTACCGCGCAGTACGCAACGACGCCAGCCGTTCGCTGCAGCTGTTCACCGCGCTGTCGCTGGCGCGGCCGCAGCCGAAGCCGGGACTGGAAGCGCGCTTCGCGCAGCCGTTCATCGAGCGCCACTTCGGGCCCGACTACCCCGACCTCGACTACGTGCTCGACCTGCGCGCCGGGCGCGCGCCGGCCAACGTCACCGTGCACGAGTTCTACTTCCAGTCGGGTGCATGGCTCGGCGTCGAGGCGGCGCAGCGCCACTACGCCTCGATCAACTACACCCACGTCGCGCGCGACATGGCCGCGCGCAGTCCGACCCTGCTGGTGCAATTGGTCGCGCGCCGCGGCGACCGCCTCAGCCTGTCGTGCAACCCGGACGTCACCCTGGAACTGCTGGAACGCATGGCCGCGAACGGCCAGCCGCGGCCCTACGTCGTCGCCGTGGTGCATCCGCAGTTGCCGTTCCTCGGCAACGACGCCGAGGTGGGTCTCGATTTCGCCGACCTGCTGGTCGAGGACCCCGGCGAATCGCACCGCTTGTTCGCGTTGCCGCGCGAGCCGGTGTTGCCGAGCGAGCATGCAATCGGCCTGCACGCCGCCAGCATCGTCCAGGACGGCGGCACCCTGCAGATCGGCATCGGCGCGCTGTCGGACGCGATCGTGCACGCGCTGCTCTGGCGCGACCGCGACCCCGCTGCCTTCGATCGCAGCGTGCGCGCACTCGGCGCGCAGCGCAGCGAGCGCCTGCCCTACGAAACCACGAAGTTCGAGCGCGGCCTGTACGGCGCCAGCGAAATGGTGATGGACGGGTTCATGCACCTGCGCCGCGCCGGCATCCTGCGCCGACATGTATTCGACGACCTCGGTCTGCAGCAGGTGTTGAACTCGGGTGCGGTTCGCGAAACCGCGGACGCGTCGACGATCGACCGCTTCATCGAGGCCGGCTTGATTTCGATGCAGCTCGACCGCCCGAGCCTGGAATGGTTGCAGAAGTTTGGCCTGGTCGATGCCGGCGCGACGCTGGTTGACGGCGAACTGCGCTGGCCGGATGGCATGCGCAGCGGCGCCGACCTCAGCGACCGCGGTGCCCGGCGCATGCTGATCGAACACGTCCAGGGCAAGCGCCTGCGCGGCGGCCGCTATCTGCACGGCGCCTTCTGGCTCGGCACGCGGCTGCTGCAGGAGTGGCTCGGCGCGCTCGACGGCGAGGACTACGACGGCCTGTGCATGACCCGAGTCGCGCACATCAACCAGCTCTATGGCGGGCGCGAAGCGCTCGACATCGCGCAGCGTCATCAGCCGCGCTTCTTCAACACCTGCATGATGGCGACGGTGTTCGGCGCCGCGGTTTCCGATGGCCTGGCCGATGGCCAGCTGGTGAGCGGCGTCGGTGGCCAGTACAACTTCGTCGCGATGGCACAGGAGATCCCCAACGGGCGCTCGGCGCTGACCCTGCGCGCGACCCGCGACAACGCCCACGGCACGCAGTCGAACATCGTCTGGAACTACGGCCACGTGACGATCCCGCGCCACCTGCGCGACCTGGTCATCACCGAGTACGGCATCGCCGACCTGCGCGGTGCCACCGACGAGGAGTGCATCCAGCGCATGCTCGCGATCTGCGACGCGCGTTTCGTCGACGAGCTGGCGCGCACCGCCCGCGCCGCGGGCAAGCTCGCGCGCGACTACGTGATCCCGGACGCGGTGCGCCTGAACACGCCGCAGGGACTGCACGACCGCCTGCACGCCACCGGCGCGCTGGCCGAGTTGCCGAAGTGGCCGTTCGGCGCCGACTTCGACACGACCGAACTGCAGCTGATCCCGGCGCTGCGTCAGCTCAAGGCACAGACCGCGACCCGCATCGGCCGCATCGGCGCGATTGCCCATGCGTTGCTGCGCGCGCGCCGACTGCCGGCACACGAAGCCGCGCTTGCGCGCATGGGGCTCGCGGCTCCGGCCAGCAGCGAGGAGCGGCTCTACGTCAAGCTGCTGTGTGCGGCGCTCGACGCCAGCGCGGCGCCACACCCGCATTGACCGCAATCAAGCCGCAGGCACGCGCATCCCGTAGAATGCGCGGCAGTCCTCCTTTGCGCGGCGCCCGCCGCGAAGCCACGGAATGTCCTCGAACTTCATCAGCGAGCGCGTGCTCGACGTCCGTCATTGGACCGACGCCTACTTCAGCTTCACCGTCACCCGCGACGATGGCTTCCGCTTCGACAACGGCCAGTTCGTGATGATCGGGCTGATGGTCGAGGGCAAGCCGCTGATGCGCGCCTATTCGATCGCCAGCCCGAACTGGGAGGAACACCTTGAGTTCTTCTCGATCAAGGTCCAGGACGGCCCGCTGACCTCGCGCCTGCAGCACATCCGCCCCGGCGACGAACTGCTGCTGTCGCGCAAGCCGACCGGCACGCTGCTGGTCAGCGACGTGCACCCGGGCCGAAACCTCTACCTGCTCGCGACCGGCACCGGGCTGGCGCCGTTCCTCGCCATCATCCAGGACCCGGAGACCTACGAGCGCTACCAGCGCGTGATCCTGATGCATGGCGTGCGCAACATCGAAGACCTCGCCTACCGCGATTACCTGGAGCGCGAAATGCCGCGCCACGAGTTCCTCGGCGAACTGGTGCGCGAGCGCTTTCGGTACTACCCCGCGGTCAGCCGCGAGGACTTCCGCCACCACGGCCGCATCACCACCCTGCTCGACGATGGCAGCGTGCAACGCCATCTTGGCCTCGAACCGCTCGACCCGGCGCACGACCGCGCGATGATCTGCGGCAGCCCGCAGATGCTCGCCGACTTCCGCCGCATCCTCGACGCCCGCGGCTTCCACGCGGCGCCGCGCATCGGCACCGCCGGCGAATACGTGTTCGAGCGCGCGTTCGTGGAGAAGTGACCCGAACCCCTCGACGATCCGTCATCGCGACGTAGGAGCGGCACTTTGCCGCGACCGGTGACGCGATGCAATCGGCGCTCGCGATGTCGGCTGGTCGCGAAGACCGGACGCTGGCGCGCTACCGGTCGCGGCAGAGTGCGGCTCCTACACAAGCTCGGCGATGTTCTGTCGTATTCCGGAGTTCAGAACCGCGCGGTGAACTCCACGCCCCACAACCGTGGCTCGTTGACGAACCCGGTCAGGTTGTTGAAGTCGATGCCGCCGACCAGTTCCTCGGAGTCGGTGATGTTGCGACCGAACAGCGCGATCTCGCGATTGCCGTAGTCCCAGTTGTAGCCGACGCGCAGGCCGCCCTCGACCAGTGCGTCGCCATGGAACTCGGCGGATTCGTACAGGAAGAAGTTGACCTCGTCGCGATAGGCCCAGTCGGTGAAGATGAACCACTCGGCGCCCTCGCCCATCGGAATGCCGTAGCGCGCGGTCAGGTTGCCGACCCACTCCGGCGCTTGCGGCAGGCGGTTGCCATCGATCGAGACCGTGCCCGCGACCGTACCGACCGGGTCCAGCACGGTGCAGCCGCCACCGCAGGCCTGGATGCCGAGGCCGGGGTCGTCGATCTCGGTGTCGTTGTAGCTGGTGCCGAGCGTGATGCTCAGGCGGTCGGTGAGCAGCGCTTCGAGGTCGAGCTCGAACCCCTGTCCGTGTGCTTCCTCGGCATTGATCAGCGTGTTGAAGTTCGCGGCGCCGCCGACCGCGGTCAGCTGCAGGTCGTCGACGGTGTAGTCGAAGATCGCGAAGCCAAGGCGCGCGCGACGGTCGAACAGGTCGGCCTTGATGCCGATCTCGTAGGACAGCGAGGTTTCCGAATCCGCCACCGACACGGTGTCACCGAAGACGATGCGACCCTGGATGCTGGGTGCGCGGAAGCCACGCGCCACGCGGCCGTACAGGTTCACCTCGTCGGCCAGCGCGTACACCGCGCTCAGGTCCCAGCTCACGTCGGAATCGGACGGATTCGCGGTCAGCGGCCCGATGTTCGGCGCGCCGAACGGCGACTGCGTGCGGAACGCAACGAAGTCCTTCTCGTCGCGCGTGTAGCGCAGGCCGGCGCGCAGCGTTAGCGCATCGCCAGCCTGGTATTCGCCGGAGGCAAACAGCGCCCAGGCGGTGTTGTCCTGTTCCTGCCGCGCGTAGCCGTTCTGGGTGCCGCCGGCGAGCGTGTCGTAGCTGAAGCTGTCAATGCTGATCGACTCGTCGAACCAGAACACGCCGGCCTGCCAGTCGAAGTCGCCCCAGTCGTTCGACTCGAAGCGGAACTCCTGCGACAGCTGGCGATGATCGGGCAGGCCGTCGGCCGATTCCGCCGGGAACGGGATCAGCCCCGGGCCGGAAGGCGGCGCGAACACGGCGCCGTAGCCGCCGTCGATGTCGCCGCGGCTGTAGCTCTCGGCGCTCTCGTAGCCGGTCACCGAGTACAGCGTGACGCGCCCGAGATCGAAGCGCAGGCGCGCGTTGGTGCCCCAGGTGTCGAGCTCCTGGCGGTTGTCGCCGTCGATCGCGATGCTGTCGCGATCGAACCCGGCCACGAAATCGTTGCTGCCGTGCTGGATGATGTTGGCGCGAAACAGGCGTGCGGTGCCGTCGAGCGAACGCAGATGGATGTTGAACAGCGCTTCGCTGTCGTCCGATGGCGCGTACAGCAGCTGCACGCGTGCGGCGAGTTCCTGGTAGCCCTCCAGGTCATCGCCGCCGCTGCTCTGGGTGTTGTCGACCCAGTCGTCGCGACGCTGGTACAGCGCCGAAGCGCGCATCGACCACGCATCGTTCAGGCCGCCACCGACCGCGCCCTCGAAGTTCGCATTGCCCATCTGCCCGTAGCTGACTTGGGCATAGCCATCGTGTTCCTGGTCCGGGCGTCGCGACTGGAACTTCAGCACGCCGGCCGGGGTGTTGCGGCCGAACAAGGTGCCCTGCGGCCCGCGCAGCATTTCCACGCTGTCGAGGTCGAACATCGGGAAGCCCTTGAGCAGCGGATTTTCCTGCACGATGTCGTCGTAGATCAGCGACACCGGCTGCGAAGCGTTGAGATCGAAATCGGTATTGCCGAGGCCGCGGATGTAGAAACGCGGGAAGGCGCGACCGAAACTCGATTCGATGTTCAGGCTCGGCAGCCGCCCGGACAGCACGCGGATATCGTCGCCACCCGAGCCGATCACGTCGAGCTTCTCGTCGGACAGCGTGGTGATTGCGATCGGCACCTCGTTGACGTCCTCGACCCGACGCTGCGCGGTCACCGTCACCACATCGAGCTGGGCGGTGTCGTCCTCGTCCTCGGCCTTGGGTGTGTCCTGCGCGACCGCGACGCCGGCCAGCAAGGCCGTGGTGACCGCAATGGCGATGGCCGAACTGCGAACTGCGAACTGGCGCGGGCGGTGACGCATGGCGTTCTCCTGTCGTGGGGTCGAGGGTGGGGCGAGCCTAATCCTTCTTCCGCACCTCGTGAAGCCGGCCGCGAAGGCCCGGGATTGACGAAGCGTGATCGCGCCGGGGCGAGTCGCCGCCGGGCATGACTTTCGCAGGCATCGCCTGCACGCCGACTGGCTTAGGGTGTGGTCCCACGATCGACACCGGAACCCGCCATGCCTTCCCGTATCCTCCTCGCCGCCGCCATCGCGTTCGGCCTGCTTGCCTGCGTCCAACCTGAAGCCCGAGCCGCCATGTCGGAATCGACCGCCGCTGCCGTCGCCACCAACCCGCTGCTGCAACCGAGCCCGCTCGAGTTCCAGTTCCCGCAATTCGACCGTCTGCGCGACGAGCACTACCTGCCCGCGATCGAACAGGGCATGCGCGAGCAACTGGCCGAAGTCGCCGCCATTGCCGGCAACAAGGACGCGCCGAGTTTCGACAACACCATCGTCGCGATGGAGCGCAGCGGGCAGCTGTTCAACCGCGCGACCACGGTGTTCTTCAACCTCAGCGGCACCGTCACCAACGACGTGATGAACCAGGTGCGCGCGACGGTGGCGCCGAAGCTGGCCGCGCATCTGGATGCGATCCTGCTGAACCCGGCGTTGTTCGCGCGCGTGCAGACGCTGCACGCGAAACGCGATTCGCTCGGACTGGATGCCGAGTCGTTGCACCTGCTCGAGCGCTACCACACCGACTTCGTGCGCGCCGGCGCGCTGGTCAAGGGCGCCGATCAGGACAAGCTGAAGCAGCTCAACGGCGAGATCGCGACGCTGCAGACGCAATTCACCCAGAACGTGCTCGATGCGACCAATGCGTCCGGCGTGCACGTGGAGGACCGCAAGCAGCTCGACGGACTCGGCGACAACGCCATCGCCGCGGCCGAAGCTGCGGCCAAGGCCGCCGGCAAGGACAAGGGCTATCTGATCGCGCTGATGAACACCAGCGGCCAGCCGGCCACTGCCGCGCTGGTGAATCGCGACTTGCGCGCGAAGCTGCAACAGGCCTCGGAACAGCGCTGCGCCAACGACGGCAAGTTCGACAATCGCGGCATCGCCCTGCGCCTGGCCAAGCTGCGCGCCGAACGCGCGCAGTTGCTCGGCTACGCAGATTTCGCGAGCTACGTGCTCGAAGACGAGACTGCAAAGACGCCGGCCGCAGTCAACAAGATGATGCGCGAACTGGCCCCGGCTGCGGTCGCCAACGCGCGTCGCGAGGCCAGCGAGATCCAGAAACTGATCGATGCCGGCAAGGGCGGATTCCAGCTCGGCGCAGCCGACTGGTCCTACTACACCGAGAAGGTGCGCGCCGAGAAGTACGCCTTCGACCAGAACCAGTTGCGTCCGTACTTCGAGATCGACTCGGTGCTCGAGAACGGCGTGTTCTTCGCCGCGAGCAAGCTCTACGGTCTCTCGTTCAAGGAACGC
Source organism: Lysobacterales bacterium (assembly GCA_016182785.1). Taxonomy (GTDB): domain Bacteria; phylum Pseudomonadota; class Gammaproteobacteria; order Xanthomonadales; family Ahniellaceae; genus JADKHK01. Next base: position 68,604 of record JACPFU010000038.1, read on the forward strand.
AAGGACCTGCCGCGCTATCACCCGACCGTGCGCATCTTCGACGTGTTCGATGAGGACGGCAGCAAGCTCGCGCTCCTGGTCACCGACATGTACGCGCGCAGCTCCAAGCGCGGCGGCGCGTGGATGACCGAGTACGTCGCGCAGAACACGCTGCTCGGCGCGAAGCCGGTGGTGGCCTTGCACCTGAACGTGCCCGAGCCGCCCAAGGGCGAGCCGACGCTGATGAGCTACGACGAGGTCACCACCGCCTTCCACGAGTTCGGCCACGTGCTGCACGGCATGTTCTCGAAGGTCCGCTACCCGCGCTTATCCGGCACCAGCGTGCCGCGCGACTTCGTCGAGTACCCGTCGCAAGTCAACGAGATGTGGATGACCGACCCGACCGTGCTCGCGAACTACGCCAAGCACCACCAGACCGGCGCCGCGATGCCCAAGGAACTGCTCGACAAGGTGCTCGCCACCGGCACCTTCAACCAGGGCTTCGCGACCACCGAATACCTCGGCGCTGCCCTGCTCGACCAGGCCTGGCACCAGCTCAAGCCCGAGCAGGTGCCAAAGGACGCGATCGCCTTCGAGCAGGCCACGCTCAAGCAGATCGGTCTCGACTTCGCGCCGGTGCCGCCGCGCTATCGCAGCACCTACTTCAGCCACATCTTCTCGGGTGGTTACGCCGCCGGCTACTACGCCTACCTGTGGTCGGAAGTGCTCGACGCCGACAGCGTCGAGTGGTTCAAGGAGCACGGTGGCCTCAAGCGCGAAAACGGCGACCACTTCCGCAACACCCTGCTGTCCAAGGGCGGCTCGGTCGACGCCATGCAACTGTTCCGCAACTTCCGCGGCCGCGACCCGCTAATCGAACCGCTGCTGGTGCGGCGCGGGTTGAAGTAGGAGCACCCCACCCCAACCCTCCCCTGCGCTTCGCGCAAGGGAGGGAGTTCTGATTTGCGCCGTGGGTTGTGCTGGCGCAGTTCCGGTCTCCTCCCCTTTGCGCAGCAAGGGGGAGGTCGGGAGGGGGTGGCTCTGCCGCCGCGACTGGTCAGCACCACGGGCTTCCGCTAGTTTGCGCGGGTACGCGTTGTGCGTCGCTTTCCGGGAACTCCCATGTCTGACGCGCCCGTGCCCGTCGCTTCCACCTTTGCCGACCTCGGTCTGCCCGATTCCCTGCTGAAGGCGCTGGCCGACGTCGGCTACGAGTCGCCTTCGCCGATCCAGGCCGCCACCATTCCGCCGCTGCTCGCCGGCCGCGACCTGCTCGGCCAGGCCCAGACCGGCACCGGCAAGACCGCCGCGTTCGCGTTGCCGATCCTCGCGCGGCTGCAACCTTTGTCGCGCGCGCCGCAGGCGCTGGTGCTGGCGCCGACGCGCGAACTGGCGATCCAGGTCGCCGAGGCGTTCCAGAAATACGCGCACCACATCCCCGGATTCCACGTCGCGCCGATCTACGGCGGCAGCGGCTATGGCGCGCAGCTGTCGGCACTGCGCCGCGGCGTGCATGTCGTGATCGGCACGCCGGGGCGCATCATCGACCATATCGACAAGGGCACGCTCGACCTGTCGCAGCTGCGCCACCTGGTGCTCGACGAGGCCGACGAGATGCTGCGCATGGGCTTCATCGACGACGTCGAGAAGATCCTGCAGAAGACCCCGGACTCGCGCCAGATCGCGCTGTTCTCGGCGACCATGCCGGAATCGATCCGGCGCATCGCGCGCACGCATCTGAAGGACCCGGCCGAGATCAAGATCGCCGCAGCGACCGCAACCGCGATCAACACGCGCCAGCGCTACTGGTTGGTCAGCGGCCTGCACAAGCTCGACGCGCTCACCCGCATCCTGGAAACCGAGGTGTTCGACGCGATGATCGTGTTCGCGCGCACCAAGGTCGCGACCGAGGAACTGGCCGAGAAGCTGGAAGCACGCGGACTGCGCGCTGCCGCGATCAATGGCGACATGCAGCAGGCGCAGCGCGAGAAGACGATCCAGAAGCTCAAGGGCGGCGACATCGACATCCTGGTGGCGACCGACGTCGCCGCGCGCGGGCTCGACGTCGATCGCATCAGCCATGTGTTCAATTACGACATCCCCTACGACACCGAAAGCTACGTGCACCGCATCGGTCGTACCGGGCGCGCCGGTCGCACCGGCGAGGCGATCCTGTTCGTGACCCCGCGCGAGCGCGGCATGCTGCGCGCGATCGAACGCGCCACGCGCCAGCCGATCACGCAGATGAACCTGCCGACCGTGGCCGCGGTCAATGACCGCCGCATCGAACGCTTCAAGGAGAAAATCGTCGAGGCGCTGTCGGCACCGGACCTGGCTTCGTTCCAGAAGATCGTGGAATCGTTCGAGAGCGAGAAGAACGTTCCGGCGATCGAGATCGCGGCGGCGCTCGCGCGCCTGTACCAGGGCGGCAAGCCGCTGCTGCTCGACGCCTTCGATCCACCGCCGCGCGAGTACCAGGAACGCCCGGAACGTCCGCAGCGCGGCGAGCGCACGCCGTTCGCGGAGCGGCCGCGGCGCGAGTTCGGCGAGCGCAAGCCGGTGCGCGAGCATGCCGCTGCCGATCGTCCGCGCCGCGAGTTCGCCGCCGAGCACGCAGCGCCTGCGGCGGCGCGCAGCGAGCGTCCGCAACGCGAGTTCGGCGAGCGCTCGGCGCCTGACCTGGACCGGCCGCGCGAGCCGCGGGTGCGCGGCGAACCCGAGGTCGGCATGGAGACCTTCCGCATCGAGGTCGGCCACGAGCATGGCGTGAAGCCGGGCAACATTGTCGGCGCGGTTGCCAACGAGATCGACCTCGACAGCAAGTTCATCGGTCGCATCGACATCCGCGAAGACCACACCTACCTGGATCTGCCGGAAGGCATGCCCGACGACGTGATGGAGCACCTGAAGCGCGTGCGCGTGGCCGGACATCCGATGCGCATCTCGCGCGTCGACGGCGTGCCGCCGCGCGCACCGATCCGGAAGCCCGGCGGCTTCGCGCCCAAGGGCAAGCCGCGCCGCAACTACTGATCGCCGGAGTTTGCGATGACTGCCGAACACCGTTCCGTCCGCGTCGATGCCACCCTCGCTCCGGTCGCCGAACTGCGGCTGCTCGGCCCGGGTCGCGGCAATGCGCTCGGCCCCGACTTCTGGCGCGAACTGCCGGCGGCGGTCGCGGCGGTCGAGGCCGTGGCCGACATCCGCGCACTGATCGTGCGCGGTTCCGGCGAGCATTTCTCCTACGGTCTCGACCTGCCGGCAATGGCCGCGGAGATCGGAGCGCTGTTGAATGACGGCGCGCGCGGTCGCGTCGAGGTGCCTCTGCTGGCCGAGCGCATGCACCGCGGTTTCGCGGCGCTGGCGTCGAGTCGACTGCCGGTAGTCGCGGCGATCGATGGCTGGTGCATCGGCGCCGGCATCGAGCTGATTGCCGCCTGCGACCTGCGCATCGCCACCAAGTCGGCGAAGTTCGCCTTGCGCGAAGTCCGCGTCGGGCTGGTGCCCGATCTCGGCGGCCTGTCGCGGCTGCCGCACCTGATCGGCGAGGCGTGGACACGCGAACTGGCGCTGCTCGGCGACGACATCGACGCCGAGACCGCGCTGCGCATCGGCCTGGTCACGCATCTGGTCGAAGACTCCGATGCGCTCACCCGCGAATCGCTGCAGCTGGCCGCACGTCTGGCCGCGAACCCGCCGCTGGTGGTCGCCGCGATCAAGCGCACGCTGAATGCGCGCGTCGACGCCGAAGTGGCACGCATCAACCGCGACGCCGCGATCCAGAACGGCCTGCTGATGCAGTCGGAGGACTTCGCCGAAGCCATGCGCGCGTTCATCGAGCGCCGCGACGCGGTGTATCGGGGACAGTAGCCGCATGCGGACAATGCTCGCCATCATCGGCGGCGGGCCGGCGGGACTGATGGCGGCGGAGCGGGCGGTCGCGGCCGGCATCGAGGTGGACCTGTTCGATGCCATGGGCTCGGTCGGGCGCAAGTTCCTGCTGGCCGGCAAGGGCGGCCTGAACCTCACGCACAGCGACACCTTCGAGACCTTCGTGTCGCGCTACCGCGGTCGCGAGACCGAGGTCCGCGGCTGGCTGCAGCAATTCGACGCAACCGCGCTGCGCGGGTTCGCGCACGGGCTTGGGGTCGAGACCTTCATCGGCAGTTCCGGGCGCGTGTTCCCGCGCGACCTGAAGGCGGCGCCGCTGTTGCGTGGCTGGGTGCGGCGGCTGCGTGCGCAGGGTGTGCGCATGCACATGCATCATCGCTTCCTCGGCTGGAGCGCCGAGCAGGCACTGCAGTTCGCGACGCCCGCAGGGCGCGTGTCGGTGCAGGCCGAGGCCAGCGTGCTCGCGTTCGGCGGCGGTTCCTGGCCGACGCTCGGCAGCGATGGCGCCTGGGTCGAACCACTGCGCGCGCGCGGCATCGAGGTCGCCGAACTGGAACCGGCCAACTGCGGCTTCGAGGCGAACTGGTCGGACCTGTTGCGCAGCCGCCATGCCGGTGCGCCACTCAAGCGCATCGCGGCCTGGCTGGACGATCGCGAACGCGCGCGCATCGGCGAATGCGTGCTCAGCGCCTACGGGCTCGAAGGCAGCCTCGTGTACGCGCTGTCGGCGGCGATCCGCGAGCGCATGCGCGCGCACGGCCCGGTGCAACTGCACCTCGACCTGCTGCCCGAACGCAGCTTCGACTGGCTGGTCGCAGCGCTTGCGCGCGGGCGCGGCAGTCGCAGCATCGGCGAGCATCTGCGTCGCCAGAGCGGCATCGACGCCGCCAAGTCGGCACTGGTGTTCGAGCTGCTGCCGCGCGCTGCCTGGCACGACCCACAGCAGCTCGCGGCGACAATCAAGGACGCCCGCATCGAACTGCTGCGACCGCGACCGCTCGCCGAAGCGATCAGCAGCGCCGGCGGCGTGCGTTTCGCCGAGCTCGACGCCGGCCTGATGCTGAAGCGCCTGCCCGGCGTGTTCTGCGCCGGCGAGATGATCGACTGGGAGGCACCGACCGGCGGATACCTGCTCACCGCCTGCTTCGCCAGCGGCCATCTGGCCGGCAATACGGCCGCGGCGTGGTTGCGCGCCCGGCATTGAACTTGCATGTCGCTGGGGTAACAATCGGGCCACCGGCCACGGGGGGAATCCTGGATGAGTCTTGAACGGCGTCTCGACATGCCCAGGCCGCTGCGCGCCATGGAACGCGACCTCAACGAAGACCAGATCATGTCCCTGCGCGGGCTGGAGCGCTACGGCTGGGAACTCAAGTTCGTGCGTCGCCCGCCGTTCAAGACGCCGATCCCGGTCGTCTTCGATTCCGCCCGCAAGAAGTTCGCAGTGCTCAAGCCCGACGGCAGCCTGGACGAAAACCCCGGTTTCGACATCCGCTGATCACCGCGTTCATTGCGGATGCCGGCGCAGGTAGGCGGCGGTGTAGGAACACTGCGGATCGACGCGCAGCCCAAGTTCGCGAGCATGCGCGAGCACCGCCCGCGTCAGTTCCGCGGCAATCCCCTGCCCTTCGAGCGGCGGCGGCACGTAGGTCGACAGCACCTGCAAGATCAGACCATCGACGTGGTAGCGCACGCGGCAATCGAGCCCGTCGATGCGAACGAAGAAGCTCTCCTGCTCTGCATCGTGCTCGACCGCGATCACGGCGCGCCACCGGCCTTGCCCGCGCGCGCAGTGGCACCGGCGGCCCGCAGCAGATCCACGACAGCCGCGTGCTTCTCGCGCAGCGCGATCTCGATCGGCTGGTCGTCGGTCTGGCCGGTGCGGGTCAGATCGGCGCCATGACGCAACATCAGCGCGACGAAATCGGCGTGGCCGAAATAGCAGGCCCAGTTCAAGGCGTGGTCGCCGTAGCGGTCGCCGCGGTTGACCTCGGCACCGGCGGCGATCAGCTGTTCCGCGATCGCCACCCGGCCATCGCGCGAGGCTTCCATCAGCGGCACCGTGCGATAGCGCGAACGCGTCGCACGATTCGGGTCGGCACCGGCGGCAAGCAGCTTCGCGACGACTTCGCCGTGGTTCCAGCGCGCGGCCATCGCCAGCGCGGTGTAGCCCTGTTCGGCGCCGGCATCGGCGGGGACCTTGCCGGCGAGCAACTTCGCGACCGTCGCAAGATCGCCGCGCGCACTCGCGAGCAGCAGTCCGGCCGCGGGGTCATGGGTGGACTTGGCGCGGGCGGCGCGATGTTCGAGCAGGGCCAGCACGGCGCCATGACGTCCGCGTTCCATCGCGTAGTCCATCGCGTCGTACTCCTGCCCATCCTGCAACGACGCATCGGCGCCGCGCGCGAGCAGCAGCCGCGCGACGTCATCCTGCCCGCGCGCGGCGGCGTAGATCAGCGCGGTCGCCGCCGACGCGTCGCGGACATCGACCGCGGTACCGGCATCGAGCAACTGCCGCACCTGCGTCATGTCGCCCGCAGTCGTCGCCTCGATCAACGCGATCGGCTGGGTTGCCGTGGCATCCTGCGCGGCACGCGGCGCAGGCACGATCGCCACCGACAGCAGTGCCATGAGCACCGGCCCACGCAGTTTTCCCTTCATCGCAACGCACTCCGCAAATCGGTGATCGCCAGAGCGTAGGGCGCTGCCGTCTGCGGCGCCACCCGCGTGATGCCGGAGCTACGACTCCACTTCCGGCGCCTCGTGCTCCAGGCGTTCGAGGCGCTTGGCGCGTTCTTCGGGGGAGCGCGTGAACGGCGCCAGCCACAGGTAGAACGCCGGCACCACGAACAGCGACAGCAGGGTCGAGACGCTGACGCCGAACACGACCACGATGCCGATGGTGGCGCGGCTGGCCGAGCCCGGGCCGCCGGCGAAGATCAGCGGCAGCGCGCCGGCGATGGTCGCGATCGAGGTCATCAGGATCGGGCGCAGGCGCGTGGCGGCGGCTTCGAGCACGGCAGCGCGCACCGACAGGCCGGCATCGCGGCGCTGGTTGGCGAACTCGACGATCAGGATGCCGTTCTTCGCCGCCAGCCCGACCAGCATGATGATGCCGATCTGGCTGAACAGATTCAGCGAACTGCCGCTGATGGCGAGCCCCGCGAACGCGCCGAGCATCGCCAGCGGCACCGTGAGCATGATCACCAGCGGATGCAGGAAGCTCTCGAACTGCGCCGCCAGCACCAGGAACACGATCAGCAGCGCCATGGCGAAGGTGAACAGCAGCGCCGAGCCGGACTGCAGGTACTCGCGCGACTCGCCCTTGTAGTCGAGCTGCGCGGTCTGCGGCAGTTCTTCGCGCGCAACCTGGCCGATCCAGTCCAGCGCCTCGCCCAGCGTGTATCCCGGCGCGAGCGCGGCCGAGACCGTGATCGCGCGCAGGCGGTTGAAGCGGTTGAGGCTGCCGGGCTCGGCCAGCTCCGACAGCGTGACCACGCTCGCCAGCGGCACCAGCTGGCCGGAGCGCGCGCGCACGTAGAGGTTCTGCAGGTCGGCCGGCTGTGCGCGATCGTCGCGTCGTGCCTGCAACACCACGTCGTATTCCTCGCCGTCCTCGACGAAGGTGGTGACACGGCGCGAGCCCATCATCGTTTCCAGCGTGCGACCGATGTCGGCCAGCGACACGCCGAGCGCGGCGGCGCGTTCGCGGTCGACGGCGACGCGGATCTGCGGTCGCGTCTCCTTGAAATCGGAATCGATCGCGAACAGCCGCGGGTTCTTCTCCATGCGCGCCAGCAATCGGTCGCGCCAGTCCACCAGTTCGGCGTAGTCGGGCCCGCCGATCACCAGCTGGAACGGCTGCCCCTGGCTGCGCACCAGTCCCTGGCGGATCTGCGCCAGGCCGCGCACGCCGGGCACGGCGGCGAGGTCGGCACGCACGCGGTCGACCACCGCAGCGGTCGACAGCGTCCGCTGCTCCCACGGCTTCAGCACCACGATGCCCTGCCCGGTGTGCATCTCCTCGCTGGCGCCGAAGCCACCGGGCACGCGGATGTTGACGCGCTCGATCGGTTGGCCCTCGCCGGTGTAGCGCAGCAACAGCTGCTCGACCGCGAGCACCTGGGTCGCGGTGTAGTCGAAGCCGGCACCCTCGGGGCCGACCACCGACAGAAAGAACGCGCCGCGATCCTCCGGCGGCGCCAGTTCGCGCGGCACCCACTGCGCCAGCCCGTAGCTGGCCGCAAGCGCGCCGAGCATCAGCAGCGCCCAGCGCAGGGGCCGGCCGATGGCGCGTTCCAGCAGTCGTCGATAGCCACCGGAAATGGCGACCAGCGCGGCATCGACGCGCACTGCCAATCCGCTGGTGGCGGTGTGCGGTCGCAGCAGCAGCGAGCACATCATCGGCGTCAGCGTCAGCGCCACGAACGCCGAGATCGCCACCGCCGCCGCCAGCGCCACCGCCAGTTCGCGGAACAGGCGGCCGTTGTTGCCCTCGATGAACGACGCCGGCACGAACACCGCGATCAGCACCGTGGTCGTCGCGATCACCGCGAACGCGACCTGGCGCGTGCCGCGCAACGCCGCCACCGCCACCGGCTCGCCGAGGTCGGCGCGGCGCTGCGCGTTTTCGAGCACGACGATGGCATCGTCGACCACCAGCCCGATCGCCAGCACCAACGCCAGCAGCGTCAGCAGGTTGATCGAGAATCCGAACGCCCACAGTGCGATGAACGCGGCCACCAGGCACACCGGCACGGTCACCGCCGGGATCAGCGCCGCGCGTGCCGAGCCGAGGAACAGCCAGATCACCAGCACCACCAGGAACACCGCCTCGGCCAGCGTCTTGTAGACCTGCCAGACCGCGGCATCGATGAAGATGGTGCTGTCGAAGGTGACGCCGATCTTCATGCCCTCGGGCAGCCCGGCATTGATGCGCAGGATCTCGGCCTTGACGCGGTTGGCGACATCGAGGCTGTTCGCGGTCGAGGTCTTGATCACGCCGAGCCCGATCTGCGGCGTGCCGTTGCCGCGGAACAGCGCGCGGCGATCACTCGACTCGATCGCCACCGTCGCCACTTCGGCCAGGCGCACGACGTGGCCGTCGTCGCCGCGCGCGAGCGGCAGCGCCTCGAAGTCGCGCGCCTCGGCGTAGCCGCGGTCGAGGCGCAGGGTGAAGTCGCGCGTGTCCGACTCCAGCCGCCCGGCCGGCAGCTCGATGTTCTCCGAGCGCAGCGCCGCCTCGACCTCGGCGATGGTCAGGCCGCGCGCGGCGAGCGCATCGCGGTCGATCCAGATGCGCATCGCATAGCGCTGGCTGCCGCCAATGCGCAATTGCGCCACGCCTTCGAGACTGGACAGGCGATCGACGATGTAGCGCTCGGCGTAGTCGGTCAGCGCCAGCGAATCGAGCTGCGGTGAGCTCAGGTTCAACCACAAGATGACCTCGGCATCGCCCTCGACCTTGGCCACCTGCGGTGCGTCCGCTTCCTGCGGCAAGCGGTCGGCGACGCGGCTGACGGCGTCGCGCACGTCGTTCGCTGCGCCCTCGATGTCGCGGCCGAGCGAGAAGTCGAGGGTGATGGTCGAGCGCCCGTTGCGGCTTTGCGACTGGATCGTCTCGACCCCCTCGATGCCGGAGAGCGCGTCTTCCATGACCTGGGTGACGCGGGTCTCGACAACACCGGCGGATGCGCCCGGATAGCTGACATCGACCGACACGATCGGCGGGTCGATGTTCGGCAGCTCGCGCAGCGGCAGGCGCACGAAGGCGATCAGACCCAGCACGATCAGCATCAGGCTGGCGACGGTGGCGAAGACCGGCCGGCGCACCGAGAGATCGGAGAGCAGCATCGGCGCGCCCTCAGCCCTTGGCCGCGGATGCAGCGGTCGCCTCGACCACCTTGGCCCCCGGGCGCAGCTTCACGATGCCTTCGACCACCACCCGGTCACCGGCGGCGAGGCCTTCCAGCACCTCGACGCGACCGCGTTCGCGCGCACCGATGCGCACCGCCACCTGCGCGACGGTGCCATCGGCCCCGACGCGGTAGGCGAAGCTGTTGCGCCCGATCTGCAGCAGCGCCAATTCCGGCAGCGCCAGCGCCGGCCGCGGCGCGCGCTGCACCTCGACAGTGAGCAGCATGCCCGGGCGCAGCCGGCGTTCCGGATTCGGCAGTTCGGCGCGCACCAGCACCGAGCGCGTGACCGGGTCGACGCGCGAATCGATGTGGCGCAGCACGCCGGTGAATGGCTGTCCCGGCCACGCCGCGCTGACTGCCTGCACCGGCTGCCCCGGCGCCAGCGCCGGAATCAGCGTTTCCGGCACCGAAAAGTCGAGTTTGATCAGCGAGACGTCGTCGAGCGTGGCGATGCTGCTGCCGGGGGTGACCAGCGATCCGGCACTGATCTGGCGCAGGCCGAGCACGCCATCGAACGGCGCGGCGATGACGCGGTCCGACAGCTGCGCGCGCACCTGGTCCATGCGCGCGCGCGGCATCGCGGGCGGCACGCTGGGTATCAAGCTGGCTGCCCGGGATCAGGTTCTTCGCCGCCAGTTCCTCGCTGCGCTTGAGTTGCTGCTCGGCCTCCTTGAACGCCGCGCGCGCCTCCTCCAGCCCGGCCAGTTGCACCTGTCCGGTCAGGTCGACGAGCACCTGCCCGGCCTCGACGAAATCACCCGACTCGAACGCGACCTTCTGCACCGTCTCGCTGACCTTGGCGGTGATCGTCACCGACTCGTTCGCCTTGGCGGTGCCAAGGGCCTGCACGCGGTCCTGCCATTCGACCGGCGCCAGCACCGTGGTCGTGACCGTGACCGGCGCCCCGGCGCCACCCGGCGGTGACGCGGGCTTGCCGCCGCAGCCAGAGAGCAGGCTTGCCGCGACGAGCAGCATCGCGACGCCGGCCAGGTTCATTGCAGATTTCATCGACACTCCGTTTCGCGGCGCGCTGCTGCGGGCCGCGGCTCCATGGACAGGCCGCGATTATGCCGCCGCCGCGGCCCCGTGCCTGTCACGTCGTGTCAACCGGCGCACTGCTCCGCACAGCCCGCGCACGGTTGCACTCAATTCTCGAAGCCGTCCTTGAACAAGCCTTCGAGCAGGGTGGTGAGCACGGTGCTGTTGTTGGCCGGTACCGGATCGTCCATGCCGCTCAGCAGCGACACCGCCGCCGCCGAGACGATGCCGACGCTGGCCATCGGATCGACGGTGCCGGAGACGACGTAGACGACGCTGCCACCGACCGCAAGGGTGACGCTGGCATCGGCGACATTGCCGCTGCCGGAAGCGGTGCAGGTCGAGCCCGGACCGGGCGTGCAGGCCCAGGTCTTGCCGAGCACGCTGGCCGGGATCGACGAAGTGACCACGGCGCCAGTGACCGGCTTGGGTCCGGCGTTGCTCACGGTGATCGTCAGCGCGATCGGCTGCCCGGCCACGGCGATGCCGCCGTCGCTCATCGTGATCGCGGCGTCGGCATCGTTGTCGAGATTGACCACGCCGACATTGGCCGGATTGATCGCCGCGTAGTTTGCGTCGGTCGATGCCAGCGTGGTCACGATGCTGTAAGCGACATCGCCGTCGCCGAGCAGATCGTTGACGCCGGTGAGCGTGGCCACCTGCGGCGTCTGCCAATTGCCGGTGGTGAACAGCAATGGCGTCGTCACCGTGCCCTCGCCCGGATCGGAGCTCGCCAGGTTCAGCGTCACCGCCGCCTGCGGCTGCACGCTCAGGTGTGCGGTGAAGGTGGCGGTTGCACCCAGTTCCGAGGTCTGCAGGCCCGAAGTGGCGCTGAACAGCACCGCCGGGTTGATCGCCTGGCAGCTGTTGGTGCAGCCGTCGCTGTTGATGGTGTTGCCGTCGTCGCATTGCTCGCCGATGCCGGGATGCACCCAGCCGTCGCCGCAGCCTTCCAGCGTGCACAGCGCGCTGCAGCCGTCGTTCGACACGGCGTTGCCGTCGTCGCATTGCTCCGGTGGCTCGGTCAGCGTGTTGCCGCAGACCTGCGTGGCCGCGAGCATGACCAGCACGTTGATGCTCGGCGAAAACTCCGAGATCCCCTGCGTCGCATCCTCGGCAAACGCCGCCAGGGTCATCCCCGGGCCGGGCACGCCAAGCACCGCGGCGAACGAGAAGATGCCAAACCCGTCGGCCGTGGCTTCGCTCAGATGCACCAGCCCTTCGCCGTAGCCAGAAGGGTCGGCACCATCGGCAAACAGCGTCACCAGACAGCCGCCACAGGCGCGACCGCGTACCAGGTAGGTGCCGCCGCCGAGGCTGGTCAGCGCCAGGATCTGGGGATGGTTGAGCAGCCCGTTCGGTCCGCTGTCGGGGTCGCCGAAATCGTTCGGGGTCACTCCGTTCGGGGGGTCGCCGGGTGCGACCAGGTTGATGCCGAGCCCGCCATTGCCGTGGATGACACCGTAGTAGTTGCCATCGAAACTGTTGTCGGAACCGGCCTCGATGCGGATGCCATCGCCGCCGTTGCCGATGACGCTGACCACATACCCCATCGTGGTGCCGGAGGCGCCGTCGATCCAGATGCCGTGTCCGGTGTTCGGTTGCGCCACGCTGCCGACCCCGACGCTGCGGATGGCATTGCCGGTGGTGGCGCTGCCCTGCAGTCGGATGCCTGGCCCCTGATTCGCACGCACCATGCCGCTGCTGCAGCTGGTCTCGCCCAGTTGGTTGCCGTCGGCGCCGGCATCGATCAGCACGCCGCCCTGCAGGTTGCCGAGCGCATTGCTGCCGTCGGTGCCGCTGCGGAAGGAATTCAGAGCGTTGCCATCGGCCGCCTCGCCATGGATGTGGAAACCGAAGCCACCGTTGGCGGTGGCGATCACCACACCGCCGCAGCCCATCTGCCCGACCTGGTTGCCGGCACCGCTGAGGAACACGCCGTCGCCGCCGAAATCGCGCAGCCACAGGCCGTTGATCAACACCTGGTTGGCGGTCACACGCAGACCGCTGATACCCGCGCCCGCCGCGCTCCCATCCAGGATCACTTGCGGCTGCATTGCCGGCGGTCCTTGTACGGTCAGTGCGTTGACGGCCAGGTCGGGCAAGGCCGAGCCGAGGTTGATCACGCCCGGGTTGAACACGCCGGCATCGAAGACGATGGTGTCACCGCTCGCCGAAACGGTCAGCGCGCCGCGCAGGGTGCAGTCGGAAGCCGCCGCAGTGCAGGCGCTGACCAGCGCATCATCGGTGCGATCGACCACCCGCTGGATTGCGGGGTTGGCGACATTGGCCGCGAACTCGGACAGGTTGTTCGCGGCATCCTTGGCGAACGCCGTCAGCGACTCGCCGACTGCGAGCGGCATCGTCGTGTTCCAGTTGCCGGCGCCATCGGCACCCGCGCTCATGCTGTACGCCAGCCCTTCGCCGTGACCCGACGGGTCGGCAGCGACGCGATAGAGCGACACGTTGCAGCCGCCGCACGCGGTGCCGCTGACCGCGACGTTGCCGCTGCCGACCGGGGTGATCGAGGTGATCACCGGAAAGTTCAACAACCCGTTTGGCCCGCTGTCGGCATCGCCCGGATCGTTCGGCGTCACGCCGTTCGGCGGATCGCCCGGTGCGACCAGGTTGATACCGAGCCCGCCATTGCTGTGGATGTAGCCATAGGAATTGCCGTTGAACCAGTTGCCGGAGCCGGCCTCGATGCGAATGCCGTCGCCGCCATTGCCGATCACGCTGACCACGTACGACATCGCGGTGTCCAAGGCGCCGTCGATCCAGATGCCGTGTCCGCCATTCGGCTGCGCGACGCTGCCCACTTCCGCATTGGCAATGGCATTGCCGGTGGTGCCGGCACCGTGCAACTTGATGCCCGACCCCAGGTTCGCACGGTACACGCCACCGGCGCAGCCGTAGCCGCCGACCACGTTGCCATCGGCGCCGCCCTCGATCAGCAGTCCGCCGGAGCCATTGCCGAGCGCATTGGTGCCGTCGGTGCCCACCCTGTGGCTGTACAGCCGGTTGGCATCGGCAGCTTCACCACTGATGCGAATGCCCCAGTTGCTGTTGCCGGTGACGACGAGGCCGCGCACCGGCGTGCAGCTGCTGTGCCCGAGGTGATTGCCGGACCCGGTCACGACCACGCCGTCGGTGGCGAAGCCGCGGATCCACAAGCCGCTCAGGACATTGTCGTTGCTGGCCAGGAGCAGTCCTTCGCCGGCGGTATCGAAGGACGATCCATCGAGAATGACCTGGGGCGTGGCGCTGATCGGGCCCTCGATGGTCAACGATCCCTGCGTGATCGCCGGCAAGCTCGCCAGCGGACTGATCACTCCGGGGTTGAACACGCCGGCATCGAACACGATGCTGTCGCCGGTTCCGGCCACGGTCAGCGCGCCGCGCAGCGTGCAGTCGGAGGCGGCCGCGGTGCAGGCGCTGACCAGCGCATCGTCGGTGCGGTCGACGGTGAATTGATCGACCGGATTGAGCACGTTGGCGCCGAACTCGGAGATATTGTTCGCGGAATCTCTCGCGAACGTGGTCAGCGAGTCGCCGATCGCGAGCGGTACCGTCGTGTTCCAGTTGCCGCCGCCATCCGCACTTGCCATCGCGACATAGGCCAGGCCCTCGCCGTGGCCCGACGGGTCGGCCGCGACGCGATAGAGGTAGACGCTGCAGTTGCCGCATGCCGTGCCGGCAACCGTGACATTGCCGCTGCCGGCCCCGGCGATGGCGGTGATCACCGGGAAGTTCAGCAGTCCGTTCGGTCCGCTGTCGACATCGCCCGGATCATTCGGCGTGACTCCGTTCGGCGGATCGCCGGGCGCGACCAGGTTGATGCCAAGCCCGCCATTGCTGTGGATGAGACCGTAGTTGTTGCCGTTGAACCAGTTGCCGGAGCCGGCCTCGATGCGAATGCCGTCGCCGCCGTTGCCGATGACGCTGACCACATACGACATCGCGGTCCCGGAAGCGCCGTCGATCCAGATGCCGTGGCCGCCATTCGGTTGCGCCACGCTGCCCACCTCGGCGCTGGGAATGAAATTGCCGGTGGTGCTGCTGCCCTGCAGCTTGATGCCGGGGCCCGCATTCGCGCGCACGATGCCGCCATAGCATCCGGTGCCGCCGAGTTGGTTGGCGTCCGCGCCACCATCGATCAACACGCCGCCCAGCGCATTGCCGAGCGCGCTGCTGCCGTCGGTACCGCTGCGGAAGTGATTCAGCACGTTGCCGTCCGCGGCCTCGCCATTGATATGGAAGCCAAAGCCGCCGTTGCCGGTGCTGACGACGGCCATGCTGCAGCCCGCTTGCCCGAAGCTGTTGCCGGCGCCGCTGATGAACACGCCGTCGCCGCCGAAGTTGCGCAGCCACAGACCGCGCACTACCACCTGGTCGGCGGTCACGCGCAGGCCGTGGGTACCGACGCCAGCCGACGTGCCGTCGAGAATCACCTGCGGCTGCAAGGCTGGCGGTCCCTCGACCGTCAGGATGTTGACCGCGAGGTTGGGCAAGGCCGAGCCGAGGTTGATCACGCCGGGGTTGAACACCGCCGCATCGAACACGATGGAGTCGCCGGTTCCGGCCACGGTCAGTGCTCCGCGCAGGGTGCAGTCCGACGGCGCCGCCGCGCAGGTGCTGACTAGCGCGTCATCGGTGCGATCAACGGTTCGGATTACCGCCGCTTGCAACAATGCCGGCCCGAGCAAGGGGACGAGAAACCACCGGCATCGGCTGCGCGCATGTCGTTGCATCGTCCTCTCCAAGACCCCGGGGAAGATTGCAACATAACATGACGCTGGCGTTCGGGCCGCGAGCAAGGGCGTGGACTTCCCACCCTCGGGCGGGGTCAAGCCACCTCAGCAGCGTTCGTATTTCCAGTTGCGGCGCTTGCCTTCTGCCAGCCATTCCAGCGCCTGAGCCAATCGGCGCGCGCGCGTGGCGGGTTGCTTCGCTCCGACGATCCACTCGCTGTACTCGCGTTTGGCGCTGGGCGGAAAAGCGTCGAAGACTCCGCGCGCAACGAGGTTGGATTTCTTCGCCAGCGCCGCCGCCAGATCCTCGGCAACGAGGACCTCAGCCGAGACTTTCGCCTGCTTTCCGACTCGTGGCTTCGCAGTCGCTGCGACACGCGCAGCGATCGCCGTCTGCACCCAGGACTTGATGAGCGTCGCGCTCGGCAATTGCTTCAGCTCGGTGATTCGACCGAACTGCCCCATCGCCTCGTCGCTGGCGGCCTCGCCGACCACCGCGGGGCCGTGCCAGAACCCGAATGCGCAATGCGCCTTGAACGCCGCCATGCCGCACAGGATCTTGCCCTCGTGCAGGAAGTGCGGCATGCCCCACTTGATCGACTCCTCAACCTCCGGCAATGCGCCATGAAGCAAGGTGCGCAAGCGCCTGAGGATCGGCCGAGCAAACTCGGCGGCATTCGCGATGTAGGCATCGACACGCGGGTCGGTGGTGGGCATGAAACGACTTCCCTTCGAGCGCGGTCTCCAGCATGTCGCCCCTTGCGCCGCTGCGCAAACCCGCTAAGTTTGCGGGCGTCGCCGCAAGGCATGTGTCTGCCCCGGGAATCCACCATGTTTCAACGTCTGATCAATCTGTTCAAAGGCTTCTTCGCCCTGTTCGTCAAGGACATGGAAAAACGCAGCCCGGAAGCGCTGCTCGAACTGGAGCAGGAAAACCTGCGCAAGCAGATCGCGAGCTACAACCAGGGTCTGGCCGGCCACGCCGGGCTGGCCGAGCGTCTGATGAGCCAGGTGCGCAAGCTCGAGAGCGAGGAATCCGAACTGCGCGCCAAGACCACGGCCCACCTGCGTGCCGGCAACAAGCAGGCAGCGGGCCAATATGCGCTGCGCCTGCAGACGGTGACGCGCGAACTGGAAGAGAACCGCAAGCAGCTCGAATCGGCCGAAGGCACCTACAAGGATCTGATCAAGGCCCGTGACGTCGCGGTCAATGCCGCGCGCGCCAAGATCGAAGGCCTCAAGGGCGCGATCAACGACATGAAGATGAAGAAGGCGATGGCCGAGATGAACGAGATGGCCGCCGGCATGATCGGCTCGATCGGCGGTTCCGGCGACACCCTGAACCGTCTGCACGAAATGGTCGAAGAGGAACGCACCAAGGCCGCCGGCCGCGCCCGCGTCGCCAAGGATGCACTCGACATGACCGACGTGAACCTCAAGGAAGCCGAGATGAACGCGCTTGCCGACCAGGCACTCGCCGACTTCGCCGCGGCCGAGGGCCTGACCATCGGCGACCAGGCGGCGGCGACGCAGGCTGCCCGCAACATGGGCACGGCGGCGGCGGAGAAACCGTCCGAATCGCAGCAGGGTTGATCGATGCCGCTTGAAGGCGACGCACCGCTTTGGGCTCGTGAACTTGCGCTGGCCTATGAGAGCGGCGCGCAGGGTCAGTTCGTGCTGTACGGCAATGTCGCCGACCGCTTCCCGTTGCGCGGTCGCTTCGTCAGCCTGACTGCCTTTCTCGACGCGCAACTGCTGTCCGGCTTCGAACTGGTCTTCCTGTACGACCCCGGCAACGGCCTCAGCGTGCCGCGCGCGAGCGAGGCCTTCCAGAAATGGCCGGGCGCACAATTGCTCGGCGCCGCGACGCGCGAACCCCGCGCCGCGGTCGAACTGATCACGCGCTACCTGCGCTACCGCGCGAACCTGAGCGCGATGGGCCGCGACAAACCCGAACACATTGCCTGCATCGTGCGCGGTGCCGACCAGATCCTGCCGGCCAACCGCCAGGGCGAGTTCGACACCGCCAGCCTGGCCAGCCTGGTGCGCGACTGGGCCGCCGAACCGCCGTTCACCGACCTGCCGTTCGCGAGTTTCCTGATCGCCGACAACCTCAACGACCTGCATCCGCTGATCGCGACCAATCCACGCGTCGCGCGCGTGCGCGTGCCGCTGCCCGACGTTGCGGTGATCGAACAGGCGCTGGCCCAGCTCAAGCTCGACCACCGCAAGGCCTTTGCCGAGAACGATGGCGCACAGGCGGCACCGCTGCTCGCCGGCGTCACCGTCACCGCACTGAATGCGCTGGTCAAGCTGCGCGAACACGAGGGCAAGGCGCTGACCCAGTCCGACTGGGTCGCCGCCAAGAAACAGATGGTCGAGGCCGATTCCGCCGGCCTGATCGAATTCATCGAATCGAAGAAGACGCTTGCGAACTACCACGCCCAGGACGCGCTGAAGACCTGGCTGCGCCAGGACATCGCGCTGTGGCAGGCGCATGACCTACGTGCGATGCCGATGGGCTACCTGTTCTGCGGACCGGTCGGCACCGGCAAGACCTACCTGGTCGAATGCCTCGCCGGCGAGGCCGGCGTGCCGGTGGTGAAACTCAAGAACTTCCGCGACCGCTGGGTCGGCTCCAGCGAAGGCAATCTCGAGAAGATCTTCCGATTGATCCGCGCACTCGGGCGCTGCATCGTGTTCATCGACGAAGCCGACCAGAGCCTCGGCAAGCGCGACTCCGGCAGCGGCGACAGCGGACTGTCCGGGCGGCTGTATTCGATGATCGCGCAGGAGATGAGCGATGCGTCGAATCGCGGTCGCGTGGTCTGGATCCTCGCCACCTCGCGCCCGGACCTGATCGAGGTCGATCTGAAGCGCCCGGGCCGCATCGACGTGAAGGTGCCGCTGCTGCCGACCACGACCAAGGCCGAGAGCGCCGGGCTGATCAATGCCCTGCTCAAGCGCCTCGACATCGTGCTCGATCCGGTCGAGGTCGAGAAACTCGACCTGCCCTTGCTGCTGACACCGGGCGCCGCCGAAGCCTTGTCGGTGAAGGTGTATCGCCGCGTGCGCACCGCCAATGAAGCGCCGCTGGTGGCCCTCGCCGCCTGCCTCGATGGCTACCAGCCGCCGGTGGCCCCCGAGGTACTCGAGTTCCAGATGCGCATCGCGATCCAGGAGGCGACCGACACTCAGTTCGTGCCGCCTTCGCTGCGCGCCCTCGCCCGTGGTGGCACGGCATGAAGTACTGGTGGGCCGCATTCAATGCGCGACCGCTCGGCATGCCGATCCCGCCGAACTGGTTTGGACTGGCCGCGGTCGGCCTGCTCGGCGCCTTCCTCAACCCCGGCCTGTGGCTGATGGGCGCAGGACTCGAACTTGCCTATCTGAAACTGCTGTCGGGCGATTCCCGCTTCCGCAAGACGGTCGATGCGACCAGCGGCGTCGTTCCCGAAGTCGATCCCGCGGAAGCACGCTATGACGAATTCGTCGCGCAGCTTGGCTATCCGGAAAAGCGTCGCCACCAGGACATCGAGCGTCGCGCCAGCGAGATCCTGGCGACGCTCAAGCGCACGCCCCTGCTCGAGAGCCACAGCGACAGCGTCGAGCAACTGGTCTGGCTGCATCTGCGCCTGCTGGTCGCGCTGGTCTCGATCAACCGCGTGATCGACACCGCCGCGCGCGAACGCGCGCAACTGGCCGAGCAGGAAAAGCAGATCGCCGCGCGGCTCGAAAAACCGGATATCAGTGCCGAACTCAAGCGCAGCCTCGAACAGCAGCAGCAGGTCATCGACCAGCGCCAGCAGGCGCACGACGATGCCGCGAAGCGACTGGAACAGGTCGAAGCGGAACTGGTGCGCATCGACCACCAGATCGCGCTGATTCGCGAACAGGCCCTGCTCGCTTCCGACGACGGCGCGGTCGGCGCATCGTTGAATGCGCTGACCACCTCGTTCAATGAAACCCATCGCTGGCTCAACAGCCAGCGTGATCTGCTCGGCGCGTTCGAGTCCGGCACGCCGCAGCCGTTGCCGCAGCGCGTTCGCAATGCGGCGAACAAGCCACCTCCCCTGTCCTCAGGAGCATCGTCATGAACCGTCTTCCTTCCCGCTTCGCGACGCGCGGCAACTCCGCCGGCACGGTACTCACCCTGCTGCTGATCGTCGGCCTGCTCGCGATGGGCGCGTGGCTGATGATGCGCGACAAGAAGCCGCCGGACAGCGACACGAGCACTTCAACCGCGCAGACCTCGACGCAGGACGCAGGCGAGCCGGCGCCGGTGGTGGATGGCGACGCCCCGACTCCGATCGAACCGGTCGACGGATTGCCCACGCTCGATGCCGCAGCCGCGTACCAGCCACAGAACGGCATCGTCGATGTCGACATCAGCGAGTACGCGGGTTATGCCGGGCTGGTCGCCGCCAACGGCGGCCTCGATCCGAACCCGGATTCGTTCTTCGCGAAGAACTACGGCTTCCAGGTGCGGCTCACGCTCAGCGAAGAGGAGAGCTGGTCCAAACTCAACAACGGCAAGGTCGCGGCAAGCGTGACCACCGCCGACGTGCTCGCCGCACTCGGCCGCCAGTTCGAGGTGACGGTGCCGGCGCAGATCGGCTTCTCGCGCGGCGCCGACATGGTCGTGGTCGACACCGGCATCAGCAGCATCAACCAGCTCAAGGGCAAGGTGCTCTCCGCCTCGCAGTTCAACGAGAGCGAGTTCTTCATCCGCTACCTCGCGTCCGAGGCGAACGTGCCGGTCACCATCCTGCGCGACCTGGATGCGCGCCCGCCCGCCGACCAGCTCGGCCTGGTGTTCTACGAGGACAACGACGTTGCCTGTGATGCCTACGAACACGAATTGGCCAGCGGCAATGCGCGCCTGAATGGCTGCATCGGCTGGTCGCCACGCACCGACGAAGTGATCGAGGCCTCGGCCGGCAAGGCCAAGATGCTGGTCTCGAACCGCAACCTGCTGATCATTGCCGACCTGCTGGTGGTCAACAAAGGCTTTGCGCAGGCCAAGCCGGAATGGGTGCAGGGGCTGGTGCATGGCCTGCTCGAAGGCAATCGTCGCGTGCGCGACGAACCCGAGACGCAGGTCGCGACCATCGCCAAGGCCTTCAAGTGGAGCGACGCCGACACCCGCGAGGAACTCGGCAAGGTGCATCTGTCCAACCTGCCGGAGAACCAGGCTTTCTTCGCCGGCACCATCGACGCCGCGGGCTCGTTCAACGGCATCTTCCAGTCCTCGGTGCTGGCCTACGGCAAGCTGATCAAGAACCCGGCCGACCCGGCGCGCTTCGTCGACGGCAAGCAGCTCGATGCGCTGAAGGGCAAGGCCGAGTTTGCGAAACAGACGATCGCGATCGCGCCGATCAAGACCCGCGACGGCAATTCGCTCGAAGGCGACGCGCTGCTCAGCAAGGACATCCGCTTCTTCTTCGAGCCGAACTCCTCCGCGCTCGATCGCGATGCCGAGGAGAACCTGAAGTACCTCGACTCGATCAAGAACTTCCTGCAGGTGAGCCCGGGCTCGATCGTGGTGCTGCGTGGCCACGTCGACAACGCCAAGATGGCCGATTTCGAACGCGAAGGCGGCCAGGCACTGGTGCGCACGATGGCGATGAAGGCGATGGAACTCTCACGCCAACGCGCCCAGGCCGTGCGCGATGCGTTGCTGAAAAAACACCAGGGTCTCGCTGCCGACCGCATCGAAGTCGTCGGCCGCGGCTGGGAAGAACCCGCCGGCCCCGACAGCGACTTGAACCGCCGCGTCGAAGTGCAGTGGTTCACGCTGGAGTAGCTTCCGGGTGGGGTCGGTCCAGCAGTGGTTGGCCCCCTGCCTTCTGGCCCATGTGACTAGGTGTGCTACATCACTACATTACCAACTCAAATGGATGTCTCCGGTGCTGCGCCGGGACGCCTTGAGTGGGAAACGTGGCGATGTCGACTTGCGCTTTGTCTTTGGAATCCGTCGGTTACAAGTACTCCGGCGGGCATGCTGCGGTTTCCGATCTGAGCCTGAACCTGGGGCCGGGCATCCTCGGCCTGCTCGGGCCCAATGGCGCCGGCAAGTCGACCTTGATGCGGGTATTGGCGACGCTGGCGAAACCGTCCTCGGGCAAAGTCAGCTGGAACGGTGTCGATATCGCCGCGAATCCGGATGCGCTGCGGGTGTCGCTCGGCTACCTGCCCCAGGATTTCGGGGTGTACACGGCGCTGACGGCGCGCGAATTCCTGGCCTTTCTCGCGGCGGTGAAGGGCCTCTCCGGCCGCGCCGCACAAGTGCGCGTTGATCACTGCCTGAACATCGTCGGCTTGAACGAAGCCGCCGACCAGCGCCTCGGCGGATACTCGGGCGGCATGCGCCAGCGGGTCGGCATCGCCCAGGCGCTGCTGAACGATCCGACCGTGCTGATTGTCGACGAACCGACGGTCGGTCTCGATCCGGAGGAGCGCATGCGTTTTCGGCATCTGCTCACCGACCTCGCCGGCCATCGTCTGGTGATCCTGTCGACGCATATCGTCTCCGATGTCGAAGCGAGTGCGACCGAACTCGCGATCATGGCTCGCGGTCGACTGCGTTTTCATGGCACGCCCGAAGCACTGCTCGCCCAGGCCGACGGCCATGTCTGGGAGTGGACCGTGAGCGCGGAGCAACTGGCCGACGTCCGCGCCAAGTAGAGCCTCGGCCGTTATTCGTGAGAAATACAGCCGTTGTTCCGCAACCAGCTGAATATCCTAGGTTTTGCGCCTAAATCGATCTGGCCGCGTTTGGTATCCGCTGGCTTGTCGCCGACTGTCGCGTGAATTGAGACTGCCCCGTGTTTCTGTTGACGGTGCGTCGATTCGACGTGATCGGAGCAGCAACCATGTATTTCAAACTGTACAAAGACACCGGCGGCTATTGGCGCTGGACCCTCTTCGCGACGAATGGCAACAAGATTGCCGACTCGGGCGAAGGCTACGTCAACAAGTCCGACGCCGAGAACGGAATCAATCTCGTCAAGTCGACCCACTCCGGCACGCCTGTCCGCGAGTGAGATCATCAGAATTGGGCGGGTTTGAACCCGCCCTTCTTTCTCACGTTTAGCGCGGCGTATTCGCGCTCGATCGATCGATCGAGCCGCGACGCACTTCCAGTGCGCCGCGACGCCATTTCCGTATCACGCGGCCACTGGCATTCGCATGTCCGAGTCGGCAAACGTCTTCACGGGCGACCGTGAGACATCGACGGTGTAGTCGCCAAATCGGTTGATGTGACCCATCCGATACGGAGACAGTCCACCGAGCACTTCATCCGTGAACGTCATCCCCTCTTGCTGAAGCTCGCCGATGACCCGGGTCATCTCGTTCACGTTATGCAAGATGATCAGGTTGGCCACCAGGTGGCTGTACTTAACCAGCTTGCTTTGTTCGTGCCGGATGTTCTCGGCGATGATGCCCTCGCCACCGAAGAACACCCACTTCACGAATCGATTGAATTGCTCGCTCTTGTTGGTCGCCGCCTGGATCATCTTGCGCACTTCGAGGTCGTCGACGTACTCGAGCATGAAGAGTGTGCGGATCACCTTTCCGAGCTCTCGAAATGCGAAGTAAAGCGGATTTTTCCGACTATGCGTGCCGAGCCGACGCAAGATCGATGACGAAGTGATCACGCCCAGCTTGATCGACACGGCCACGCGCAGCATCTCGAGGAAGTTCGTCTCGATCAGCTTCCAGTCGATATCGTCCTTGAACAACGCCTCGATGTGCTCGCACTTGTGCTTGGGCTCGGCGCGACTGAACACGAGGTCGATGAGCTGACGGATGCGTGGCATCAATTTGATGCCGAGCAAGTGCGCGAGTGCGAACACAGGCAGGCTCTGGGCCTGCGTGTCACCGTGCACGGTGTCGGGTTGAACGTCGGACTTGTTGGCCAGCAGCCCGTCGAGAATATGGATGGCTTCGTAGGTGCCGCATGTCGTGAAAAACGACATGAGCGCGATGTAGTTGTCGGAGACATGGTAGTAGCCGATGCCACCGTACCCGCCGTACCGGATGTGCCGTTCCGAAATCAGGTTCTGCTCGTACAAACGCCACTTCGTACCGTCGGCGGAAGCGGTTTTGCCCGAGCCCCAGAAGCCCGGCAGCCGGTACGAGGTGTAGCGGTTGATGGCCTTGACGATGCAGCGATTCAACGTGTCCTCTTTCACGTACTGGTGGTTGATCCAGCTCACCTGCTTGCGAGAGATCGCGCGCACGGATCGCTCCGTCTGTACCGGTCCGAGATTGCAGCCGTAGCAGAGTAACGTCGTGACCACGCGCGGCAGCAATTCCGCGATGCGCCCACGGCCTTCGGAAATCGTGCGGAACTCGGTGTGCAGGTTCAACCAGCGACACGTATCGATGAGCACGTCGACGATATTCGCCGGCGTCATGCGTTCCGTGATCATGTCATCCAGCAGTTGGACGTCCTGGCTGGTCTTCGAGCGCTTCGGGCGCTTCAGTGACAGGCGACCATCCACGATTTCCGCGTACGGGTTGTCCGGAAACCGTGCATCGACTTGCCGAATCTTCTGCTTCAGTTGCTCAATCAACTTGGCGATATGTTGCTGGGCGTCCACGTCGATGCCGGTCGTGGCGCCGTAGTCCGGCAGTTCCTTGACCAAGGTCTCGTCGTCCACCAAGGACTCGCGGTAGTCGTCGAAACGCTCGCCCTTCGGGACGTACAGGTCGCCGGACTTCAGCTCGCTGCGAATCTTGAAGAGGATCGCGAGTTCAAAGTACACGCGATAGAGACAATCAGTGCCGTCTTCCCCTTTCTGAATCACGTGGTAGCGCCACAGCTCGCTCAGCCACTTGAGTTCCGTCTTCTCCAGGCCGACCTCTTCAAAGGTAAGCAGCCGTTTGCGACTGCTGCGCAGGTCGCGCAGGATCTGAATTAGCTTGCGGGTTTCGGAATCGTCATCGAGTGCTTGCAGATCGATGATCTCGAGACAGTTCAGCAGCAGTCGGCGCACGGCCTCATACGGCTCGACCAGGAACGGCAGAAAATTGCGGTGACGAATGGCCAGGTTGTTGGCGCTCGTTGAAAATTGACCAGGAAAACGGGGTTCTGCTCGCTGAAAATTGACCAGGGTGTCCAACCTAACCTGCGCGGTGAATCCACCAGCAGGAAGAAGAGGTGCACACCATGGCGATGTACGCGAAAGTTC
>JACPFU010000037.1 GCA_016182785.1 Lysobacterales bacterium
CCGATCATCAAGTGGCGCCATTACGCCGATCCTGACGTGGCGCCAATATGGCGATCCTGGCCTGGCGCCATTACGGCGATCATGAAGTGGCGCCTTTATGCCGATCCTGGAATGGCGCCATTGGGGCGGTCGCTGACAGCGGCCATTCAGCGAATCAAGTCCGTCATCACGTCGCACGTTCCGCGGCTCGACCTGTCCGCTCTGCCCTGATGCGATGAGGCGAGCAGTTGCGACGTACTTGGGATGATCTTCTGATAACTACTCCTGGGGGGCCGTCATGGCAATGTTCACGACTGGCGACTCGGTGATCTATGTCGCAAAGCACCAGACGGTTGCTTCGGGCAAGGTCGGCCGCGTCTGCAAAGTGCTGCCCTCAGGGACACGCTATCTCGTGCGTTTCGATGAACGCTGCCTTGTGATGTTTGAGACGTCACTCAGGAAGAGCCAGGAATCATCACCGTATGGCTGCGGAGGCTGCGGAGATTTCTAGACTACGACGAATTGTTGCGTTCTGGTCGATACGAGCGTCGACCGTGTTTGCAGCGAGAAAAGAGCGCTTCACCGTGCCATGCGTATCGACTATGGGAGCCAGAGAAGATGGTAAGTCCAGATATTGAAAAGGCGATCCTGGAGGCGCTCGCTGACCAGAAGTACAAGTGGCGCACTACACGTGGAGTGGCACAACAGCTCGGAGTTGACGAAAAGGACATATTGAAAGCAATTCAAGACAACGAAGAGGCGATTGTGCAGTCCAGCACTCCTTCATCAGATGGGTCGCCGTTGTACACGACAAGAGCCAAGTTCCATCAGAGCGGCAGCTCCTTCGAGAAGATCGTCGCCGCCTTCAAGGGGAGAGCCAGATGAGCATTGATGGCGTATTGCATTCTTCGGTGTTGTTTGGTTTTTTCGGTGCACTGGCGGCACAGTTGCTCAATCTCATGGAGATTCGCAACGTTCCGAAGACCCAGCGACCAGACTTTGTCGACCCATTCTATTGGCTGCCGTTCATCGTCGCGCCGCTTGTTGGCGGAGGACTTGTTTTTGCATATGTGTCCTCGGGCGATGTGTTGAAGCCACTCGTCGCCATCAATGTTGGTGTTTCTGCTCCGTTGATACTGCGCGCGATGGCGAACATCAACCCGCTGGACCGAGGCGGAATTGCCGTGGAGCCGGGAGCCTGAAGGTGCCGTCCACTGCGATTGCGTAGCCCAAGGGCTACGTCCCCGGAGCGCCCACAACCGGGCGCCACTTCAATGATCATGAAACAACGCAGACCGCGAAGGAGAACAACTATGCGCACAATGTTTGGTAAGGGCCTGGGGTGGCAGCGAGAAATCCCAGATTTCCGGGATTACACAAGCGAGACCGAGAGCGTGGCCACCCTGCTGAGCAAGTCAGGGCCGCTGAAGCGGACGTTGAAGGGTGCTCCCACTGTCGTTGACCTGCGGGCCTTTTGCTCACCGGTTGAGGACCAAGAGCAACTCGGATCGTGCACCGCACACGCGGGCATAGGCATGTTGGAGTACTTCGAACGCAGAGCCTTTGGGAATCACCTCGATGCATCCCGGCTGTTCCTGTACAAGGTGACGCGCCAACTACTTGGCTTTGCCGGAGATGATGGCGCCTACTTGCGCGACACGATGAAGGCCCTCGTGCTCTTCGGAGTGCCGCCAGAGAAGTACTGGCCATATCAGCAGCAACGGTTCAATGACGAGCCGTCGGCATTCTGTTTTGCCTATGCGCAGAGTTACCAGACCATCGAGTACTACCGGCTCGATTCCCCAAGCACTCCAGGCGGTAGCCTCATCAACAAGATTCGATCGAGTCTCGCGGCGGGCCTTCCGGCGATGTTCGGGTTCACTGTGTACAGCTCCATGCCTCCGCTCGGCGACGGCAAGGGTGAAGTGCCGTTCCCCGGCGCTGGTGATCGAGTGGAGGGTGGGCATGCCGTCCTAGCGGTGGGATACGACGACAAGAAGCAGATCGGCAAGTGCAAAGGTGCTCTGCTGATCCGGAACTCTTGGAGTGAGTCATGGGGGGAGGGTGGTTACGGCTGGTTGCCTTACAAGTACGTCGAGGCCGGTTTGGCCACGGACTTCTGGACGATGGTCAAGGCCGAGTTCGTTGACTCGGAGATCTTCAAGGCCTAGGTCAGCGAGCGGCGAAGTCCATGTTGCCGAGGCATATTGGCCTGGGCACGCACTTGTCTTGCTCGATGTCGATCAAGTAGCCCCCGGTTGCACCAGTTCGTTTGGATCGCGGCGCCCCGCGCCGACTGGTGCGATCGAGGAGACCGGGTTCGCACATCTCGATCAGCCAATTGTCGGAAGCCATTCGCTGCGCGTGTTCGTCGCAGTCTTGTCGACACCGTCGCCGCCAGGATTTTCGTTGCCACATTGGCGAAGGGAGGTGATGGGAAAGTCGCTTCCCCCCACGAAATCCACCCCACCGCCGCTGGCTTCGCAAAGCTCTCGCCGACGCTCAACGCATGCATCCGGGGATCGGTTCCGGCGGACAAGCGCGGCTCGGTGGGATAGGAGCGCGAGCCATCTGGCTCGGTGTCGCGTAGGGCGTTACGCCGGCAAGCAACGATTGCGATCTCCCGGCACGACTCCGTGCGCAGGGGCGGAACAGGTCTATCATCGGTCGTGGCACGAGAGGACCGACGCAGGCTGTCGCGCGCGGTCGAGTCAGCGGCATGTCCGGTGACGCGGCGGGGCAGGACGACTGGCCATAGCCAGCTTCGTCGCAGGTCGGTGGCGCGGGCCGCCCGCAGGTCCGTGTCTGGCGTGAGGAGGGCTTCGATGAAGCGTATTGGACTTGGCCTGTGGTCCGCGTGCATGTTGCTCTGCATGCTGGCGCTGGTATCCGCGGTGAAGGCGGGCGATCCCGAGTTGTGCAACGGCCTCGATGACGATGGAAATGGCGTTGCCGATGACAATCTCGTTGACGCGCCGCCGGTGGGCCAGGAAGGGTGTTGGAGCCTGCCCGGCAATTGCTGCACCTTTGCAAATGCCTCCTGGTGCCCGCCGCCCGGTGCAACTTGCGTCTCCGCCGGGGCGCTGGCGAGCACCCCTCCCGCGATCTGCCGCGTCGGCACGCTGACCTGCGCCGGCTTCGCGGGCTGGGTGTGTAGCAGCAGCGTGACGCCCGCACTTGAGACCTGCGACGGCCTGGACAACGACTGCGATGCGCAGGTCGACGACAATCCGATCGATGGGCCGCCGAGTGGTCAGACCGGCTGCTGGAACATGCCTGGCAACTGCTGCAACTTGGGCAGCTTGATGTTCTGCCCACCGGCCGGCGCCACCTGCTTCACGGCTGGCGCACTTTCGGTCGCGCCGAGCTCGCAATGCCGCATTGGCACCGCGCTCTGTAGCGGCGGTGGTTGGTCTTGCAGCGGCAGCATCGTCGGCCCGAGCGTTGAAGTGTGCGATGGCATCGACAACGACTGCGACGGGCTGATCGACGAAGCGCTCACACCCGACTGCCCCGTGTTCGTCGACGGCTTCGAGCAACTTCCGCCCTGATCGCTGTCGGCAAGCTTGCGGTGGCTCGCGCTTGCACTCGATCTGGCGCTACGAGGTCAGATCGCAGCCACGAGCCAGCTCTCGCCCGGGCCTGGTTGCACGCAGCCGCCAGCTCCTGCGCAGGAACCTTGATGCACGCGGCGAGACGGCGCGGCGCGCTGCTAGGCTCGTGGTGTTGACCTCAGCGGTGTGGCCATGGAACGACTCCTGCGTTGTTGCGTGTTGTTGGTTGCAATCGTGCTGTCGGCTTGCGACGGCGGAACAGCGGCAAGTGCGGACAAGTCCGGCAAGGTGGTGCCGGGCGAGTCGGATGCGGAGCCGACGGCCACCGCACCGGCGGTGACGCGCGTGGCCATGTCGTTGCCGGAACGCTTCGATGCACCCTTGCCGGCCTCATCGCAGAAGCTCGCGGCTTGGCGTGATGGCGACGTGGCGTTTCCGCCGCAAGCCTTCGTCGCCGATCTGCTCGCCGTCGGGGACGCAGCCATGTTCGAGCGCCTGGCGGCGGCCGCCTCGAAGGTGAGGGGCGACGATGCTGCGGCGTGGGCACGCGGCTGGCATGAGCGGCTGCACTACCGTGACCTGGCTGCAGCGTTCTGCGCCGCGACCCAGCCGGTGCTGGATGCTCCGCCCTCGACCCTGCGCATGGCTTTGGCCGGTCCGTTTGCGCAGCGTTGCGCGGGCGCCGACGCGCGTGCCGCGATGCTGCGTGCGGACACGCCGGACTGGGCCGTGGTGGCCTGGTACTCGGACCGCTATGGCACGCCGCTGCGCGGGCCGATGCCCTACGACGCGCGGCTGGCCGAGGCATTGCGCACGGCATTGGCGCAGCCCAAGGGCACCGACGCCTTCGCCGCCGCGAGCGCGTTGGCCAGCCACCCCGACCCCGCTGCGGCGGAAGCGATGCTCGCGATCCACGCATCGATCGCCGATGCTGACTTCGCCGACCGCATTGCGCACACCATGCGCTGGTCGCGCGATCCACGCGTGCATGCGATTGGCGTCGCCGCGTGTCGACGCAGGAGCCCCGGCGACGCCGATTGCGACCGCGTGTTCGGCGATGGGGCCGCGGCGCCCAAGGTGCCGACCACGACCGATCCCGCGTTGACGACGCTGGCGGCAGCACTGCACGCGCTCGGCTTCACGCGCGTCGACCCCGCGCATCCGCCCGAGGGTGGCGACGCCGGCAACATGCTGGTCGAAGCCGGCCACGCGTATTGGTTCGACGTCGAGACCGGCACCTTCCCGAATGGTCACGATTCGCTGCTGCGCGCACTCGCCGACCTGACCCAGCCGACGCTCGCCGGCGTGGTCTTCGAGGAGGTGGCGCCCGAATACGACGAAGATGCGGACGCCAGCGATGCCGACGGCATCTACCTGCTGCGCGCCTACGTCGACGGCCAACTGCTGGAGACGCAGGCCGAAGACCTCGGCGACTGGTACGACGTCGACGCGGTGCTGCGCCTGCTCGATGCGGTGCTGCTCGAACGCCAGGCGGCGGAGCGCTTCCTGCTGCTCGAAACCACCGACCAGACGGCAATCATCGTCGCCGCCGACGGCGCCGTGCTCGAAGCCGCCATCCGCGCCCGCCTGCTCACCCCCGGCGACCCCAACGCCGCCGAAGCTCTTGGCAAGGGCTTCGAACAACGCGTGTTGCGTTCGCTGCAGCAGGGCGGGGCTGGCTGAAGCGTTGTTTGGGCCCTTGTGGGGGCGAGAGCATCGCGGGCTCCAGCCCGCGATGCCTTCGCTCCATGGCCCCACCAGGTCATACAGCGGCTTGCGCTTGTCGACCACATGCACGGTCACCAGCTTGATGGTCTGGTCCCCGACCACCTTGAAGCCGCCATGCACCACGCCGCGCTCGAACAGGATCGGCGCCCCGTCGTCGACCCCGAACCGACTCACGCGCCGCCGAAATGCTCGCGGAACCCGTCGCGCGCCTCGCTCGTGTAGACCTGAAGCTGTGTCTCGGGCAAGCGCACCACCTTCATGCCCTGGCGAACCGCCTCGCGCGCCAGCACATCGGCCTGCAGCTCCTGCGGAATGATCAACTCGCGCGGCAGCTGGTTCTTCCGCGCCTTGCCCTGCTTGAACATCTGCTTGCACTCCAGCAACGACGGCTCCGCCTCCGTCACCGGCACCATCACCTGCGCAACGATGCAGGCACTGGCTGCGTCCATCAGCACCAGGCAATCGAAGTCGCCGTCCTCCATGGTGCGGATCGGCACCTCGTTCACCTTGAAGATCAACCAGGTCTGGTTGACACGGTAATCATCGGGATGGATCACAGCAGGCCTCATCAACGCCATTGCGCAAGGCGCGAGAGCATAAGACAGCCGCACATGGGAACACACGCATGGCGGTCGCCGCCTTGAGCCGCGTGCGATGGGCGCGTCAAGAAAGTCGCGCGATCATGGCTTGCCTCGCGACGGTTTGCGTACGGTTCCGCTGGGGAGGTGTTTCGGCCTGGTGTTGGCGCCGAGTTCGGCTTCGATTTCTTGTACCGTCGGCAGGCTGCCGCGCAGCGCCTTGGGCAGCTTGGCGACGAGTTCGGTCTCCCACTCGGCGACGCCGACAGGGCGCTTCAGGTGGCGCAGCGCGTATTCGACTACGAGTTCATTCTTGCCTCGACACAACAGCAGTCCGATGGTCGGTTGGTCGTCCTGGTGGCGCAGCCGTCGTCGACGGCGGAGAGGTAGAGGTTCAGCTGCCCGACGAAGCCCGGATCGAAGGCGACCGCCTTGAGTTCGACCACCACGTAGCAGCGCAGCTTCAAGTGGTAGAAGAGCAGGTCGATGACGAAGTCATGGTCGCCGACTTCGAGCGGCACTTGCCGGCCGACGAAGGCGAATCCGCTACCCAGTTCCAGCAGGAAGCGCTGGACGTGATCGACCAGCGCCTGCTCGACCTCGCGCTCCCGGCGCGGATTGGCGGTGCCGAGGAAATCGAACAGGTACGGGTCCTTGAACACCTGCGCGGCCAGATCCGAATCAGCGGGTGGCAAGGTCTGCACGAAGTTGTTCTGCGACTTGCCCCGTCGTTCGTGCAGGCGCCGCTCGATCTGCAGCACAAGCACGCTGCGACTCCAGCCCTGTTGCACACACTGTTGCGCGTACCAGAGACGATGCGTCGGATCGCGCACCTTGTCGAGGAGCACGACATTCTGGCCCCACGGAAGATTTGGCAACAGCCGTTGCACAATTTCCGGGTCCGGCCAGGCGGAAGCGAAATCGCGCATGTAACGCAGGTTCCGCGGCGAGAGGCCCGACATGTCGGGAAATGCCGCGCGCAGGTCGGCCGAAAGCCGGTCGATGACTCGGGCGCCCCAGCCAGCGTTCGCTTGCCGCGCGAGGATCACGCGGCCGACGCCCCAATACAGTCCGATCATCGTCGCGTTGGCGTCGAGAACCGCCTTGAGCCGTGCTTGCTCGATGCGTCTGCGGATGTCGACCAACGCATCGCCGTAGCCGTCCGGGAGCGCCGCCTTCGTCGGCGCCACCGGGAACCGCGCCTGTTCGTCGAGCGGCGCACGCCCCTTCGCTCGCCGCGCTTCTGCCACGGGCGCCGGCGGCTTCTTCGTGATCCTCGTTCTTGCCGCCATGCCCCAGCTCCTTCAGATTGGCAGCGATCAGCGCTTCGGCGGCGGCGCAACGGCCGGGCGTGACCACGTAGCCATGTTTGCACACTTCATCGAGCCGCCGCGCCAGCTCACGCGCCGCCGAAATGCTCGCGGAACCCGTCGCGCGGCTCGCGGGTGAGAGCCTGAAGCTGCGCCTCGGGCAAGCGCACCACCTTCATGCCCTGGCGAGCGGCCTCGCGCGCCAGCACCTCGGCATGCAGTTCCTGCGGAATGATCAACTCGCGCGGCAGCTGGTTCTTTCGCGCCTTGCCCTGCTTGAACATCTGCTTGCACTCCAGCAACGACGGCTCCGCCTCCGTCACCGGCACCATCACCCACGCGCGCGACGCACTCGGCGCGCGCGATGACCGCTGGGTCAATCAGTTCGTGGTTCAAGACGAGTTCCTCGACTTCATCGCAGCAGGCCGGCCCGCCACGTGGCCACCCACTGCGAGCCCTTGAGCATCGCGACGGGGACGCTACCCTCGCAGGTGCACAGACTAGCCCTCTTGAAGCACCTGTGGCAGCAACTTCCCCGTCGCGATTCCCAGACTTTTCAAAATCTCGAGGCAGGACATGGAACTTGAGGAAATGGATTCCTGGCATCGTCGACTTGCCGAACTGGCGGCGACCGAACCCGGCGCGGATTTCGGTTTGCTCTGGCTCATGTTGCACGCGCGTGTCTTCGTCGATGACCGTGGCAGTGGCTACCGCCGCTTGCCCAGCGCGGGAAAGACGATCTGGGTGGTGAACTGTTTCATCGGCGAAGTCCACAACGGTGGCTTCCATCAGTTCTTCTCGAACTCGGCCGGCGACCACGCCGCGGAATTGCCGGCGGCATTGACCGAAGTGGGCGCGCTTTCGATGCTCGCGCTGTTTCGTCGCGCCGCCAGAATCCTGAGCAAGGACGGTGTGGTGCCCGTCGATCGCGTCCAACGCAACGACAAGCTCGACTCGATCTTCCCGGACGAGGACGACTGCTACGCCGCGTTCCACGACCTCGATGCCGAGTTCTACGCGCTTCCGCCCGCGGACCAGCCGGACCTGATGCGCTACGCCTACGACCACCGCGAGCAGCTCGATTTCACCCTCGCCGAATACGAGCGGGCGCTCGAATCCGAACCGCACCTCGCCTTTCCGGGAGACCGCCTGGCTCGGGTGCACCACGACAAGCGCACCGATGAAATCCAGCTCGAACTAGCCTCAGGCCACCGCAGCATTCCCACCCGGGAACTGCGTTCGCTCAGCATCGCGAAGCTCCCCGCATCGCGCGGCACGAGCGGCCTCGTCTATCGCCTTCAGACCAGCACAGACACCATCGACCTACCGTTCTTCGCCCGCGGCGACAGTGTTCGCAACACACCGAGCTGGAGCTTCCTCCGCATCAAGCAGACCTATCCCCTGCTGGCACTACGGGACGCACTCGCCGAGATCCGCAACCCGAATTCGATGCAGACCTTTGAAATCTGGAGTAGATCCCAGCAATAGCCCCTCGTCGCTTATTCTTCATCCCACGAAGACCGTCGCACCGGAGGCATCATGAGCGATCACTTCCGAAAGTACCTAGCTTCGTTCTTCAAGCGCGAGTGGACGCTCGACGACTATCCACTGAGCTTCAGGCACCAGGAAAACCCGGATGGCCATCCAAACATGCCGAGCTGGATCGCGATGATCTGGGGCATGCAGCTCATGGGCACGGGCCCCACGAAGGAAGCTGCGCGACTCGACCTTCAGGCACGCTTCGACGCCTACAAGTCGGAACGACCGCTACCGCGACCCGGAACACGCGCGCCCATCCAGTTCGCCGACACCAAGGAGATCGATCGGCACGGCGACTTCGCATTCGACTTCGTGGAGCGCGTATTCGGGATAAGTCCGTTCTTCCTGTCAGACCAGAGTTCCCTCAGCGATTTCGATGGAGTGATCCCGATGGAAGAAGTCCACGCAAAGATTCTGGCGGAGTTCGGGGTACAGGACGTTTCCAAGACAGAGCCGCTTTGGAAGTTGCTTGATCGTGCGGTAGCAGCCCGAGATAGACGCTAAGCGCGGTGCGCTTCCTGCGGGGACCAAAGAGAGTCCGCGCCGCCGCCAGCGAGATCGCTCCACCTGCATTGCCTCTGCCAGCAGATCTCGGTGCGGCAGAGGCCTCCATAAGTCCGCACAACCAACAAATGATGGATTCGTTGAAGCAAGGCGGAAACACGTGGTCACTATATCCGAGCTACTGATGGCCACGCGCCGCAGACTCAAGAGCTTCAGCCAAGGAGGAGAATCTCGAAGCTTCACCTGCACAGGCGAGGCGAATTCTCAGCGAAGCGCGCTTGATCCGACACCCGAGCGACTGGAGCTTGAAGCAGAGCAGTGGCAGCAAGAAGTCCTTTCCTGAAACTGCCGCCAGAGGATCTGGCAGCGAATTTACTCTCACCGTAACCCTCCTCAATTCCGCAACCACATCAGCTTTCGAGCTCGCGCTCTCAGCCTCCCGCAATGCTGCTTGCCGCATCGTGGCAACCTTGTTTTGGTCCAATTCTGAGCGACGAGGAGCAAGACGCTCCGAGCACATGACGCCAACACCGCGCGACACAGTTGCAAACGAAGGAACAAAAACTTGACTCGTTGCGAATGCGGAAAACAGCTCGCACAGAGGCATCGTGATTGAATCCTGCCAAGACTTGTAGCCGAATCTCGTCGCTGCCTCGGCTTCAGTAACTGCGATTTCTTGTGAGAGCAGCGCGACGACAGCCTTCTCACAAAGCAGGAGGTTTTCTACACAGTATGCGGCGTGTCGATGTAGTCCCACGACGGCAGGCACTGGATCGCCCCTAACCCACTCGAGATCTCCGTCTATGATAAAGAGCGCGCGCCTTGCCCGATGATCATGGGCTCTTGCCACCCGAATCACTTCACTCTTGTTGCCCAGCGCGAACACGCGCGCAATCTTTATTTTCTTCCCAGTCGCGAAGTCGAGTAGAGATCGATAGAACGCTTCGTCATTGACGTCTTCGACGTACACATCAATGTCTTGCAGTTGCTCGAACAGTTTGCGAATCGCCGATCGAGCCCGACTGGGCCATCTAAGCATGAGCAACCTCGCAGAGATTTCGGCAGGCTGCTTCGCGATCGAGAATGATCGCCGGAGAGTGAGTTGCCAATATGAGTTGGACGTTTGGGTTTGCCTCACGAATGGCATCAACAAATCGTTCTTGCCAATCGATGTGGAGCGACAATTCTGGTTCGTCCACGATGAATACTCCGCTCCCGATTAGATTCGGATTCAGCGATAGATGAGCGATCATCACTAGCAACTGCCGCTCTCCTGAAGACAGCGCTGTGATAGGTCGAGGCTCCGGATTCCCCGCTAGAGCGACCGTCAGATGCCCACTAGGCGCCACTGCAACCAACTTCTTCGTCTGTGAGAAGAAGGAGTTCACCAACGACAAGAACCGAGTGATCGGATCACGAAGGGCATTTCGATTTTCGATGTACTCATCAAGCAGAGAGAGATGCTCTAGGATTCGATCCGCTTGCGGCTTGTTGATAATCCATTCGATGTAGTCCTTGTCAGGAATTGATAGTGCCGCACTTGCCCGTTCGTTGTGACGCCGACCGCTCTTTCGAGCCGACTGCTTTAGTTGAGAAGTTCGGTCCATCGCATCTACTATGCGTCCCATGCGTTCGAAGAAGTGAGTCAGAGCTGTCTGGATTTCAGGAACCGGAATCTTGACCCCTTCGGCCGCCCTCTCGATCTTTGTCAACTGCTCTCGATAGCGCTCGATTTCCACTTTTGAAGGCAAGCGTGCGGACGCACCAATCTCGCTAGGCTTGTATTCGAATGCCTTCGCAAAGAACTGTGCGCGGAGATTTTCGTCGAGCTGTTCCTGCGCAGCTCTAACCTCTTGCATGCGCGTAACAACCAGAAAGTTGACTTCGACCAACGCGCGCAAAGCACCACTCCTCGAAGGATCGTCCGAGGTGTATCGCCGAGCCAACATTTCTCTGCGCCTAGCCTCATTGATGTCTTCCTGAATGGGACCGGGCGCATAAAACCGTCGATCTAGCCCCAAGAACATTGGCGTCGATATCGCTCTTATTCTTTGGAAAACCGGATGCGCCTGAATTTTGTCTTGCGTCGGAGATCTTGGTTCTTCGTGTCGACGCGCCTCCATGTACAACTCCAGTTCGGAAGTTGTCAGCTTCAAGTCAGAAGGGCCGGGAACAACGGAGAGCGTCACACCTTCTGACGACTTCTCAGCAACGACTGCATATTTTTCTTCGCCCTCATGCACAGTCGCTACAGCCTTGGAGAAGGATATGGAACCAAGGTCATCGATGTTCGGCGTGAGCAGCGCCATCAACAGGCGCAGAGCTGAGGTCTTTCCCGATCCATTCAGGCCAATAAGAAACGTCAGGTCGTCAAAGAACTCTACGTTTATGGGAAGGTATCCGTGAACATTCTCGGCGCTTAGTGACGCGATCTTCATGGCAATCTGAAACCTCTTCTGGTCATGACATCGGCTATCAGTGCTCAAGTCTAGGAGCATTCCAACGGAGATTAGTGAGAGTCTCCGCGCGACAGGGTAGAGCGAAGTGCAGCACTGTCGAACTATGAAGCGCAGCTACCCCGTTGGTTCTACGATCTATTTCCGCGATTTGACACGCGAAACCACGACTT
Organism: Lysobacterales bacterium; assembly: GCA_016182785.1. Classification (GTDB taxonomy): domain Bacteria; phylum Pseudomonadota; class Gammaproteobacteria; order Xanthomonadales; family Ahniellaceae; genus JADKHK01. Next base: position 11,822 of record JACPFU010000037.1, read on the forward strand.
CTCTTACCGCCAAATCATTATCGATCCCCCCGTAATCTGGCGGCCGTAGTCGTCCCATCAGGCAATGACGTGGGGCTGGTGATTGTCCTGATCGGCAGGTTGCGTAACGCGAGTTCTGGTTCGGTGCATTCGGCGAGGCCGAGCAGTGGGGTTGGGTCGTCGTCTTCGAAGGCGCGGGCGATGAAACGAAACGAGGCGTGGTGGCCATCGGATGATCGAGGATGATTGGGAGCCAACCGAAGGTTCATGGTGCGCCTCTGCGAATTCTGAACTGCTCGTCAAAATGGAGAACCCGGGCGGCGTTGCGAATCGATTCGCGACACGCTTCATGATCTTCGTTGTGGTCGCGTAGACATTGAATGGCCTCGATCGCGGGAACGAGATCGGCATTCGACTCGTCGGATCGGCAGGCCAGATTGTTCGCCAGCATGGCCATCGAGTGATCGGACACGAATGCGTGATCGGCGAAGTGATAGCGGTGATAGTAGGCGTCTCGATCGTACTGCCAGTGTTTCAATAGCCAGTTCCAGCGCCACGGCAGGAGGTTGCCGATGATGCGCGTCGGCTCTCCGGACTCAAATGCGTTGTGCCAGCCCGCAATGTCGCCACGCCTCTCCCGTCGGCAGGGTCGATCGCTTCGGTGTGCGAAAATGCAGCCGAGCAATGGCGAACCGTTGAACGACACGGCTCGGCTCTTCGAGTCCGCGTGGTATCGCCACATCGTCACCGCGAGCCCGCCGCCAAGAGAGTGCCCGGTGAAGATGATCTCCTCGTTCGGATGGCGCTCCCTCAACTCTTCCCGAAGGCGCTTCTCCGCCAGGCGATACTGCATCCGAATCAATGGGGCGTTGCCCAGGAACCAGTCGCTGGGTTCAGTGAACTCCGTGCCTCGATAGGCGAACACACGCTTGCTTCGCACTTCCGGGGTCGCTGCGTCGAATCGGCCATACACCACGTAGGCGAGGCCATAGTTGCGCTCATTCGAACTCGGGAACTGCTTCAGAGGTCGGTAGGTTCTGTCTGACCGCTTCACAGTGGGCGGCCAATCTAGATAGGCAGCGAGACTGAGGGTGGCCAAGAGCGCATCCTTCCCCGCTCGCTTGGCGAGCATCGGTGAGACGTCCGCCGTGCTGCACTCGAGCTGGCTCCTGGCCGCCAGGATACTCGGCGACATGACTGTAGCGACCGTCAACAGTGCAACAACGATCCGACGCCTCAAGGTCATGGCTGCGCCTCGCTGTCCGCTTCTCCGACCACAGCAGGATCGGACTGCTCTGTGCCTTCCGGTTCGCTCTCTTCGTGCTTCAGGGCCGCACCCCCGCAAGTACTCAGATTGAAGTCTTCCGGATTCGCACGCTTGTATTTGCTCGCCACACCAACCGCCGGGCACTCGAAGGTGTAGCGAAGGGTGTCGCTCTCATTGTTCTGGGCATCCAGCAGACGTGCCGAGAAAGAGACTTTGGCGGGCTGGTCGGACGGTTTGCATGCCCAACACGCCTCCGTCAAGGCATCGACGCGCTGGTCACCGTACCAATCCAACTTCTGATTTCGTCGCATCACCATGCGACTCGATGGTTCCACGTCCCAGTTGATCAGAACTGCATCGCCGTTCCGATCGCGGAAGTGCAGCGATTGCACGATGCCGGTTTGGCTTTCCGGCAACGAGATCGAATGAAGCTCGACGCGATCGCTGGCGAACTGGGGCTTGTCCCACCTGGCCGCTGCGCCGGCCGCGAACGCAAAGACTGCGAATGCAGCAATCGCGATCGTTCTGCCGATGGAGTCGACTTGCAGCACCGACTTGAAGTCCAGCGCAGACGCGGCGAAGAAGATGACTGCGAATCCGATGAGATAGTGCGGCTCGCGTGGTGCCGGATCGAGCGTGAACGCGAGCACGAGCACAAGCACCGCAAACAAGAAGCCTGCCCATCGGTCGCGGGCGCCTCTGGCCTCAGTCGACGGACCTTTCTCCGGCGTGAAGCTGCGGATGACACCCATCAGTGCGAGCAGTCCCGCAGAGATCACCAGTACATCGTTCAATTGCATCGTGCCGAACTTCGAAATCGTCTCCATGATCCTTCGCCTTGTGGGACCAGTTACGCGACCACCGCATCAGCGTTGGGCGGTATTGCCCGACGCTGAACCACTCTTCCCGTTCGTGCTTGGCAACCGATGCGATGCACACTCATCGCGCGCCCTCCTTGATCAGCAAGGCGACGCGCTCTTGCACCACCCTATCGTTGTCGAGCGCCCCATGCGACGTCGCTGCAGTTGAGGTGCCGTTGGGCAACGAGGTTGGGCTGGTGATCGACTGGATCGGCAGCGCGCGCAGGGCGAGTTCGGGTTCGGTGCATTCGGCGAGGCCGAGCAGTGGGGTTGGGTCGTCGTCTTCGAAGGCGCGGGCGATGAGGTAGAGGAGCGAGCCTTTGTAGGGGCCGGCTTTGTCGTTTTGTTCGACGCCTTGCGTCAGGTGGGCGAGCAGGATGCGCTTCGTGTCGAAGCCGCGCGCTTGCCAGTTGGGGAGGGCGGGCCAGAACTCGTCGCTGCGCAGGGCGCCGGCGATGGCGGTAAAGCTGGCGAGTGGCGGGTGCCATTCGTTCGGGTGTGCGGCGTGCAGGCCATTCGCCGCCAGCGGCTTGCCGTTCGTGCCGAGCGCGGGCAGCACGCGATCGAGCAGCGCGCGCATCATCACCGTGCCGGCCGAATGGCCGATCAGGTGCAGGCTGGTGTTCGCGAAAATCTGCGGCTGCGCCTGGCGCGCGGCGTGCATGGCGCGCCAGAGCGCGGCCAGGCCGATCGCGGCGCCATCGCGGCGGCGGTACTTCGTGGTCGCGATCAGCTCCGCGTTCTCCTTCATCTCGCGCCAGCTGCTGCGGCCGATGATGTGGCGCGCGAATTTTTCGATCAGCCAGTTGCGCCGGAACTTCTTGCTGCGCGCGATCGCTGCGGTCGGGGCGGGCTCGTCGTCGTCGCGGAACTTGTCTTCGATGCTGCCGAGCAGGGTGTTGAACAGCCCGGTCTCCCAGGCGATGTAGATCGGGAAGATGCCGCGTTCGTACAGGTAGGGAATCCAGTCGCGCGCGCTGGTCTCGGCGCTGCGTTCGCCGACCAGGCCGCCGTGGGCGAACAGCGCGATCGGCAGCGGATCACCCGCGGCCAGGCCGAAGTCGGCGCGCGCACGTGGGATCAGCAGCTCGCAGAGTTCGCGCAGGTCGTCCTCGTGCGTGCTGAAGTGCCCGCGCGGACTGAGCTGGCCGTTGTTGCCGAAGTTGATCACGTAGGACGACAACTCGTGCGTCTGCAGATGGCGCTCGCCGCTCAGCTGCACATCACCGGCGCGCATGCGCAGGCCGTCGCGGCTCGCGATCGCGCGGCGTTCGGCGGTGACCACGCCGAGCTGCACCACCCACGCATCCATCGCATTCGCCAGCCAGTCGCCGTAGCGCAGCAGCGCGTAACCGCCGGCGCCGAAGCGCGGCCCGTACGAGTTCTGGAGGATGAAGCCGGCCTCGGTGTATCCGACCAGCGCGATCGCGTGCCCGCTCTGCGCCGCCGACTTCACCAGTTCGATCGCCGGGAAGCCGCTGGCCTGCACCGGCATCGGCGTCACGCGTGCACGGTCGAGCTGGCTCCAGCCCGGGTGCGTGAACACCGACGCATAGACCACGCCGGTCTCGACGATCGCGTGCTGCAGGTCGATGATCTGCGCGGTGTCGACGCGGTAATACGCACCGAGCGGCCGACTGACCGCCTCGTTCCACCAGTCGGCCGCGGCCTGCTGCTGCTTCGTGCGCTTGGGTTCGTGCAGTTTCGGCCACAATTTTTCGGCACTGGCGCCATGCCGCGACCACGCCTTCAAGGCGCCGCGCAGCGACGAACCGAGGTCGTCGTTGGGGTCGTCGTTGAACTCGTCGTAACGCCGCGCCAGCGCGTACAACATCCACGGGCTGACCGCGTCGGCCGTGGTCGGCGCCGCGCGCACCAGCAGCCGCTCGATCACCGCCGCCAGCGCGAAGCCGGTGCAGGCATAGCTGTCGCCCTGGTTGCGGATGCGCGCCGGCTTCGGCAGCAGTTCCGACGGCGGCCGCGTGCCCACCGGCGGGCGATAGACGAAGTCGCGCAGGTCGACCGGGTCCGGGCGCACATCCTTGTGGCGCGCTCGTTTCGCCGGCCGCGGCGGATCGCTGCGCCCGATCGGCGTGTCGTTGTTGGTCTTGAACGCGAGCGGCTTCTCGCCGTGCTTCTGGAACGCGGCGGCGAGCTTCTGGTCGTACTGCAGCTGCGCATAACCGCTGCCGTTGTAGGCGCGCGCGAAACGCGCCCAGTCCTGCGCACGCAAGGCACTCAGGAACGGCTCGCGCGCGATGAACGTGGCGAAGGCATCGAGCTGGCCCGCTGCATCGCGCATCATCGCCTGCACGAAGCCCGACACCGTCAGGAACCCGCAGGCGCGGTAGTTGAAGCCCATGATCTGGAACGCGCCCCAACTTGCCGATTGATTGGCGGCATCGAAGTCGAGCGCACGCGCCGCCTCGAGCCGCGTCCATTCCGCACCGCCGCCGAGATAGTGCTTGCGCGTCCACTTCCGGTGGCTGAGCGTCGGGTGCTTGGCATCGAACGCGCGCTTCGTGAGCCGCGAAAACACATGGCCCTCGAACAGGATCTTGGCGCGGCCATCGCTCAGGAACCCGCTGCCCGCCGATTCCACCTCGGCCACCGCCTTCAGCGTCGGCAGCGACAGGTCCAAGCGTTCGGACAGGGACTGCCATTGGGCGGGGGTGATCGAGGACATGGCGGGCTCCGGGGACAGCACGAACCACGCCGCGCTCGCGTCGTGGACAGGATGCATTCCCCCGGGAACGCCGCGTTGTTGTACTGCGGCGACGTTCGCGCTGGCAAGCGATCGGCGATGATCGGCGCATGACCGCGCCCTCGCCCTGGTACCTGTATCTGATCGAATGCCGCAACGGCAGCTTCTACGCCGGCATCAGCAACGATGTCGAACGGCGCTACGCGCAACACCTCGCCGGCCGCGGCGCGAAGTACACGCGCGCACATCCGCCGCTGCGCCTGCTCGGCACCCGCGCCTTCCCCGACCGCAGCAGCGCCAGCAAGGCCGAGCACGCCATCCGCCAGTTGCCGCGGGCGCAGAAATTGGCCTTCCTCGCCGCGCAATGCCGGCCCGACGAACGAATGTAGGTCGGATCAAGCGCAGCGGATCCGACGTCGGGTCACGGCATCGTGTCGGGTGGTGCAATGGGGCCGCGGCCTCGTCTTCGGTTGATCGCGGCATCGTCGGGCGGTCGCGCGGTTGTCGGATGATTCCGCGGTTGTCGGATCCCTCGCTGCGCTCGTTGATCCGACCTACATTCGACGATGCGGCGTACATTCGAAGGGGCGACCTACGTTCGAGGGTGCTCGCCGGATCGCAGCTGCTGCAGGATGAAGTGCGATGCGCCGTAGCGTTGTTCGAGCGCGGCCAGCGCGGGGCGGTGGTCGGTGCGGGTGGCGCGGCATTGGTCGACGAGGATTTGCGCGGCGCTGCGGTCCCAGTGGTCTTCCGACAATTGCGCGGCGAGCGCCGGCAACGCCAGTTCGGCGCTGCGGCAGGCGCCGGCAGCATCGCCGGTGGCGCGTGCGACCAGGGCCTGCAGCAGGCGGGCGGTGGCGACGTCGGGGTGCTTCTCGCCGCTGGCCTTGAGCAGGCGCTCGCTGGCGGTGCCCAGGGCCTCGACGTTGCAGGTGGTGCCGGCCATGCAGTCGAGAAAGGCGGCGCGCACTTCGGCCTGGGCCACGAACGGATGGTTGCCGGCATTGCCGGTGAGCGCGTCGCGGATCAGCGTGCTGTTGTGCGCGCGTGCCGCATCGATCTCGTTGCGGGTGAGGTGCAGGGCGACCAGGTTGCGCAGGTCGTTGAGCGTGTGCGGATGCGCCGGACCCGCGGTTTCGCGGTGGATCGCGAGCGCCGTCTCCAGTTCGGTCCGGGCCGCGGCCAGGTCGCCAAGCGCGAAGTGGTTGTAGCCGAGATTGCCGAGCGCGGTGGCAGTCGCCGGATGGCGTTCACCGAACACCTTGCGCCGGATGCGCAGCGCCTCCTGCTGCAGGTCGAGCGCCTCGCTCCAGTGGCCCTGGCGGCCGCGCACACTGGCGAGGTTGCCGAGCGCGGCGCTGACCAGCACGTGTTCGTCGCCAAGCAGCGCGCGCATGCTCGTGAGCACCCCGGCGAATCCCGTGGCCGCGGCCTCGAGGTCGCCGCGGTCGCCGGCCACCACGGCGATGTTGTTCAGCACCTTGGTGCGCGTCCACGGGTCGGCGCCGTCGCGCTCGATCTGGGCGAGCGCGTTGCGATACAGCGGCTCGGCGCGCTCCAGGTCGCCCTGGTCGCGGCGCACGCTGCCGAGCGCGACCATCGCTTCGGCGACCTCCTTCGAGGGCTCGCCGAACAGGCGCCGACGCACTGCGATGCTCTGCTCCAGCGGTGCGACCGCGGCGTCCAGCCGGCCCTGGCGCAGCGCCGATTCGCCCTGGTTGTAGAGCATGCGCGCGCGGGCGGCGTCGGCCGTCGCGTCGTTCGGGAGCGACGAAGCAACCTCGGCGATCAGTGCATCGGCTTCGGCGTAGCGGCCGCGATCGAGCAGCACCGATGCCAGCGCGTTCCGTGCGGCCGCCCGTTCCAGTGGCGGGCCGTCGGCGAGACCGGACATCGCTTCGCGCAGGGTCTGTTCGGCGACGTCGACCAGGCCCAGCTGGCGATAGACCTGGCCCATCGTCACCAGCAGGCCGCCGCGCACCGCCGGATCGAGCGAGCGGTCCTGGCGCAGCGAGGCGGCGCCGCGGTCGAGCACTTCGCGCGCGGTGATCGAGTTGCCGCGCGACTCGCCGGGATCGACGATGCGGAACATGTCGGTCAGGAAGGTGGCGATGTGCTCGGCCTTGTCGCGCTCGATCGCGGTGGCCGCGAGCTGCTGCCGGGTCGAGACCAGGAAGCCGACCGTCAGCGCGGCCACGCCGGCGGCGGTGAGCAGCGCCGCCCAGTGCCGGCGCACGAACACGCGGGTGCGGTACAGACGATTGCCACGTCGTGCCGAGACCGGTGCGCCGGCCAGATACGCTTCCAGATCCGCGATCAGCGCATCCATGCCGCCATAGCGTTCGTCGGCGCGCTTGCGCAGGCACTTCAGCACCACCGCGTCGAGATCGCCGCGCAGGCCGCGCGCCAGCAGTCGCGCACGTTCGCCGCCCGGGCTGGTGTCGCGCGCTGGCCCGGTGCTCGGCAGGCTCGGCGCCTGTTCGCAGATGGCCTGCGCCAACTGGTGCGGGCGCGAGATCGCCTCGCCGTAGGGCGAGCGACCGGTCAGCAGCTCGTACAGCACCACGCCCATCGCATAGACGTCGGTCGCGGTCGTCACCGCTTCGCCGCGGATCTGTTCCGGGGCGGCGTAGCGCGGCGTCAGCGGCTGCTGGCCGGTGCGGGTGTCGGCACGACTGACCTCGATGTCGCCGGCGCCAAGCAGCTTGGCGATGCCGAAGTCGAGCAGCTTGGGCTCGCCGTAGGCATCGACCAGGATGTTGCCGGGCTTGAGATCACGATGCACGACCAGGCGCCGGTGCGCCGACTGCACCGCGCGGCAGACCTTGAGCAGCAGCGCGACGATCGCGCGCGGCGTCTGCGTGTGCTGCTCGCACCAGAGATCGATGCGCGTGCCCTCGACGTACTCCATCGCCAGGAACGGCGAGCCATCGGCGGTGGTGCCGCCGTCGAACAGGCGCGCGATGTTCGGGTGGTCGAGTGTCGCCAGGATCTGGCGCTCGGCGCGAAAGCGCGCGTGCGCCTCGGGGTCGCGATAGCCGGCAACGCCGAGCACCTTGAGCGCGACGCGCTGACGAAAGCCGCCGTCCTCGCGCTCGGCCAGGTAGACCACGCCCATGCCGCCACGCGAGATTTCCCCGAGCAGCCGGTATCCGGTCACCTCCGGTGCGGGCTGTGCGACCAGGTGCGCGTGCGCGATGGTCGGCTCGGAGTCGGTGGCGGCCAGCAGCGCCTCGACTTCGCGACGCAGTTCGGAATCGGCGCCACAGGCTTCGGCGACGTAGTCCAGGCGCAGCGTCGGCGGCTGCGCGGACGCCGCCAGGAACACGCGCTTGGCCTCGTTGTAGCGATCGCCGCTCATCTCGCCGTCCACCGTTGCCGCGATGGCGCAAGGCTAGCGATGGCGCCGCTGCGCCGCCAGCGTCAGCCGAGCGCGACTCGTTCGCGTGCGAACGGCACCGCGTCGGCATCGGCCTCGGGCTCGTCGAACGCACGTGCGGCCTTGTGGCCGGCATGCACGGCAGCAGCGACGGTGCCGGGGGCGAACGCATCGCCAAGGCAATGCACTTCGCGCACGCCGGCATCCCTCCACTCGGCTTCGCGCGCGAGCAGGGCCTGATACAGCGCGTCGTCGGGATCGCGCATGGTCACCGGCAGCAGCTGCGCGACCTCCAGTGTCTCGCGACGGTCGCTGTAGATGCAGGCGAGCTCGACGCGCAGCGCGCTGCCGTCCGGCGTCAGCGTCGCGATCTGGCGCGCGGTGTGGATCTGCACGCCGAGTTCGATCAGCCGCGCCTGCACGCGCGACTGCTCCATGGTCTGCTCGGTCCATTCCGAGACCTTGGTCGCCGGCGTCACGTAATGCACAGCCACGCCATCGCGGGCGTAGCGTTCGGCGAGTGCCCCAGCGAGCACGTAGTGGTCGTCGTCGTAGACCAGCAGCGGGCCGCGGGCCGGTTCGCCGCGCAATGCGGCGTCGGCGGAAAGCACGTGTGGCGACACTGCATCGAGCAGTGGTGCGCGGTGCGTGCGACCGAGCCCGTCACCGCGCCAGCGTGATCCGGTGGCGACGAAGATCGCCGAGGCACCAAAACCGAGTGCGTCCTCGGCGCTGACTTCGCTGCCGCGCAGGAACTGCACGTTCGGCATCTTGGCGATTTGCAGCAGGCGATGATCGACCACGCGTTGCCAGGTCGCGAGCCCGGGCAGCTTTGATTCAAAGCGCAGGCGCCCGCCGGCAACCTCGGCGCCATCGCACAGCATCACCTCGTAGCCGCGCTGGCCGAGCGCGCGCGTCAGTTCGAGCCCGGCGGGGCCGGCGCCGACCACCAGCACGTTGCGCTCGCTGCGCTTGCCGGCGATGCGCTCGGGATGCCAGCCGCGGCGCCATTCCTCGCCCATGGTCGGATTCTGCGTGCAGCGGATCGGCACGCAGTAGTTGTCGCCGGTGACGCAGATGTTGCAGCCGATGCATTCGCGGATGTCGTCGAGCCGGCCCTGCTCGATCTTGCGCGGCAGGAACGGATCGGCGATCGACGGCCGCGCGGCACCGATCAGGTCCATGATCCCGGACTTGATCACGCGCACCATTGCATCCGGAGAGGTGTAGCGACCGACGCCGACCACCGGTTTCGTCGTCAGCGATTTCACTTCGCGGATGTAGCGCTCCTGAAAACCTTCCTCGGAAAAGCGCGCGGTCTGGCTGTCGTTGCTCCAGTCGGCGATGTTCACGTCCCACAGGTCGGGCAGTTCGGCCAACAGCGCGATCGCATCGCGACCTTCACTCGCGGCGGTGATGCCATCCGGTCCGAGCAGCTGGTCGACGGCGAGGCGCACGACCACACCGCAACGATCGCCGACGGCGTCCTTGGTCTCCTCGATCAGTTCACGCAGCAATCGCACGCGGTTCTCGAGCGAACCGCCGTACTCGTCGCTGCGCCGGTTGGTGCGTCGGGACAGGAAGTGCATCGGCATGCCGAGATCATGCCCGGCGTAGACGTAGACCAGATCGAAGCCGGCGTCGCGCGCGCGCAGCGCGGCGGTGCGGTGCCAGCGGCGCACGTCGGCGAGGTCGCGCTTGGTCGCGGTGCGCGCCTGGATCGGATCGGAACCGCGCACCGGCAGATGCGAAGGCGCGATCGGGATCTCGCGGCTGTAGCGGTTTGGCGTGGCGTAGCCGTTGAACATCAGCTCGATGCCGGCGAGCGCGCCGTGTTCGTGCACGGCGTCGGTCATCAGCCGCAGCGCGGGAATGTCGCGCTCGTCCCAGAGGCGGCCTTCGTGATGCGGCGCGATTTCCGACAGCGGCGAAATCTCGACCTCTTCGGTGCAGATCACGCCCCAGCCGCCCTCGGCCTTGATCCCGCGCATGCGCGCCAAGGTCTGCGGGTAGGCATGGCCCATGCCGTTGCAATGCGGCACCTGGTAGAAGCGGTTCGGCGCACGCACCGGACCGATCTGTACCGGCTCGAAAAGAACGTCGTAACGGGGATCGCGCATGTTGCACTCGTTTGTGGTCGATCCCGCAAGCATGCCGCGAATGCGCCCGCAAGCGTAACGGGGATCGCGCATGTTGCACTCGTTTGTGGTCGATACGGGAAGCATGCCGCGAATGCGCTGCCAGGCGTAGGGTGTGCACCGCGCAGCGGTGCGCACCACCGTTATTAGGTGCCGGGCTCGATGCCGACGAGCCAGCGGCCTTCGGCGGCAGCGGCGGCGACGAACTCGTACAGCGCGGAGGTGTCGGTCGGAGACAGCGGCCAGCAGCCGGCGCTTCGCGCAGCCGCGATCAGATCACCGAGCGTGTCGGCGAGCTCGCGCAGCTCGTGCGGCGTGAGCAAGCCGACTGCGCAGTCGCTGGCCGTGGCCGTGCCCTGCAGCCACCACGGCAATTGCCGCCGGCGATGCGCGCCGACATCGACGCTGGCGCAAAACAATGCCGCTGTCGCGGCCAGCGCAGGCGACGCGGTGAATTCCCCGAGCGGCCGCGCCGCGAGATCGGCAAACAGCGTGTCGCAGGAATCGGTGGTCCAGGCGCGGGCCTGGCATCGCGTGACGCAGTCGATCCACAGTAGCGGTTGCGCCACCGCCGCGACATTGGGTTCGCCGGCGACCAGGGCGCGCGCGGCGGCCGGCAGTTCATCGATCAGTTCGGCGAGTGCGCTGTCGTCCGCGGCGCGTGCCAGCAGGTCCGACCATTCAGCTGCAGCCAGTGTTGCCGGGCGCAGCAGGAAGCCGCGCTCGAAGGGTGCCGCGGCGAGCGCGAACAGGCGCGTGCGCGATGCGCGCCAATGCACGGCGCCGGTGGCTGCAATCGGCGCCCGCGTCGCCGGGAACAGGACGGCCAGCCGCTGTTGCAGCGCCGCCACGCTGGCACCTTCGTCGGCGAACTCCGCGCCGTACAGCGGACGTTGCCCAGCCAGCGCTGCGTCCAGTTCGCTGCGGCTGACACTGCAGCCGTTCAACTGGTGGCCCCAGTGGCCGACCTGCGGCGGAAACACGCCGAGCTCGAACATCGGCGCCGGCTGGCGCTGGTACAGCACCAGTACGCAGAACTCGCCGGCGCGATTGCGCCAATGCCCGACCAGATCGCCGCGGCGCGCATGGCCGCTGTCGAGATAGGCCTGCACCATCGCCGGCAAGGGCGGATCGGCGACCGCTGCCAGCAGCGCCTTGCGCGCTTCGATGGCGCGCAGCGCATCGGCAAGTTCGGAGCCGGTGTCTTCGCGATAGCTGAGGATTGCTTCGATCATGCGGTCGCCGCGCAGCGCGGCGTCGATGGCTGTCCAGCGCGGGTCGTCCTGATGCATCGAGCTACTCCGGTGCCTGCGGTACGCGCGCCGAGGGTGGCCCGATCACGGCGTTGCGGCAAGCCCGAGTTCGGCGCAGAGGCGCGCACGCTGGCCGGGCTGGAAGTTGATGCGCTCCGGATCGGCGCCGACCATCGCGACCAGGCGCGGGTTCATCACCCGGAACCACAGCGGCGGCACGTAGGCGAGCAGGAACATGCCGAAGTAGCCGGTCGGCAATTGCGGCGCCTCCCCGAAGTGGCGCAGGCACTGGTAACGGCGCGTCGCGTTCGCGTGGTGGTCGGAATGGCGTTGCAGATGGAACAGCGCCCAGTTCGAGACGATGTGGTTGCTGTTCCAGGAATGCTCGGGCCGGCACGGTTCGTAGCGGCCGCTGTCGAGGCGGCGGCGGGCGATGCCGTAGTGCTCGATGTAGTTCGCGCTGGTCAGCTGGAAGTTGGCCCAGAACGAGGCCGCGAGCGGGAACGGCAGCACGCCGACGCCAAGCCAGACGAGCAGCACGGACCAGAGCGCAAGCGTGATCAACGTGGTTTGCACGATGTCGTTGTACAGGCTGAAACGGGATCGCCCGGCCGCGGCCATGCGCTCGCATTCGAGCCGCCAGGCACGGCGCAGCGCGCCCGGCATTTCGCGCGGCAGAAACTGCCAGATCGACTCGCCGAGTCGCGACGACGCAGGATCCTCGGGCGTGGCGACATCGCGGTGGTGGCCGCGATTGTGCTCGACGTGGAAGTGCCCGTAGCCGGTCGGCGCCAGCACCAGCTTCGCCAGCCAGCGCTCGAACGCACCGCGCTTGTGCCCGAGTTCGTGGCCGAGGTTGATGCAGAAGCCGCCGATAACGCCGGTGGCGATGGTCACCGCGACCAGCCCGTGCCACGGCAGCGGATGGCGTGCGACGAACCAGGCCACGAAGCCGAACGCGAGCCACAGCAGCGGCACCATGATCCAGGTGATCACGCGGTAGTAGCGATCGGCCTCCAGTGCCGCCATCGCCGACTCCGGCGGGTTGCTGGCGTCCTCGCCGAACACCAGGTCGGCGAGCGGCAGCAGCACATAGAACAGCAGCACCGGCAACCACAGCACGCGCGCATCGCCGCTTGCCAGAAACGCGAACGGCCCGAACGTCGCAAGCAGCGGCAGCAGCACCGACAACAACCACGCATGCCGCTTGCGGTCGCGATACGGGCTTGCTGGTACGGCGACAGTGCTCATGGCATGCAGGTCCCGACGGCGGCGCGGCGCCAAGCATGCCCGCCCGCACGCCCCCGGACCAGTGCATCGCGGGTGGATTCACCCAACAAACACGTTTCCGATGTCGGCACGTGCGTCGGTGCGCACCGCGTTGCGGTGCACACCCTACGGGCTCCGGCAAGGCGCGTGTATCCGTAGGGTGTGCCGAGCAACGCGAGGCGCACCGTCCCATCGCGGTACACGCTCCGCAATGCTGGAATCGACCACGTAGCCGCTAGACTAGGCCCATGCTCAGTTTCTCCAATCTCCGCCTGCGGCGTGGGCCGCGGGTGCTTATCGACGGCTTGTCCGCAACCATCCACCGTGGCCAGCGCGTCGGCTTTGTCGGGCGCAATGGCACCGGCAAGTCCAGCCTGTTCGCGATGATCCTTGGCGAGATCCAGCCCGACCAGGGCGATGTCTCGCTGCCGAAGAGCCTCACGATCGCGACGGTGGCGCAGGAAATGCCGCATACCGACCAGCCGGCAATCGAGTACGTGCTCGACGGCGACGCCGAACTGCGCGCGGTCGAGGCGGCCTTGCGCGAGGCCGAGATCACCCACGACGCACACGAAATCGCGCATGGCCACGAGCGCCTGCACGCGATCGGCGGTTATGCCGCCGCCGCGCGCGCGGCGCGCATGCTCGACGGCCTCGGCTTCAAGCCGGACCAGATCAGCCACCCGGTCGCTTCGTTTTCGGGCGGCTGGCGCATGCGCCTGAACCTCGCGCGCGTGCTGATGACCCGCGCCGACCTGATGCTGCTCGACGAACCGACCAACCATCTCGACATCGATGCCGTGGTCTGGCTGCAGAACTGGCTGCTGGCCTACGAAGGCACGCTGTTGGTGATTTCGCACGACCGCGAATTCCTCGACGCGATCTGCACCCACACCCTGCACCTGGCCGAGAGCAAGGCGACGCTGTACACCGGCAACTACTCGCAGTTCGAGCGCCTGCGCGCCGAGCGCATGGCGCAGCAGGCGGCGATCTCGGCCGCGCAGCAACGCACCATCGCGCACCTGCAGAGTTTCGTCGACCGCTTCAAGGCCAGTGCTGCGAAGGCGCGGCTGGCGCAGTCGCGCGTCAAGATGATCGAGCGCATCCAGCTGGTCGCGCCGGTCGTTGCCGACAGTGAGTTCAGTTTCGAGTTCCCGGCGCCGGACAAGCTGCCCTCGCCGCTGATCCGCCTGCACGATGCCGCGGTCGGCTACGGCGAGCGCACCGTGTTGTCCGGGATCAAGCTCAGCCTGGAACCGGGACAACGCATCGGCCTGGTTGGTCCGAACGGCGAGGGCAAGTCGACCCTGGTCAAGCTGCTCGCCGGCGAACTCGACATCCGCGCCGGCGAAATGACGCGCCACCCGGACCTGCGCGTCGGCTACTTCGCGCAGCACCAGCTCGAACAGCTGAACCCGGACGCGTCGCCGCTCGAACATTTCAAGGAACTCGACCCAAAGAAGGGCGAGCAGGAACTGCGCAACGTGCTTGGCGGCTTCAACTTCGTCGGCGACCGCGTGTTCGAGAAGGTCGGCCCGTTCTCCGGCGGCGAGAAGGCGCGGCTGGCACTGGCGATGGTGGTCTATCGCAAGCCGAACCTGCTGCTGCTCGACGAACCGACCAATCACCTCGATCTCGACATGCGCCAGGCGCTCGAAATCGCGCTCTCGGACTTCGACGGTGCGGTGGTGCTGGTCTCGCATGACCGCCATCTGGTCGGCGCGACCTGCGACCAACTGGTGCGCGTCTGCGACGGCAGCGTCGGCGAGTTCGATGGCGACCTCGATGCCTACGCCAAGTGGCTGGGGTCGCGCGGCAATGCGCCGCGCGCGGAGGCGGGTGCGGCGCGCGCGACGGCGTCCGACCGGCCCGCGCGCGGCAACGACAAGGCACAGAAGAAGCAGGAACGCGCGCTGCGTGACGCGCTGCAGAAGGCCGAGGCCGAGATGGAGCAGTTGCAGCGCCAGATGCAGCAGGTCGATGCCGAGGTCGCCGCGCCCGGCTTCTTCGCCCAGGACAAGTTCCGGGTGCTCGCCACCACCCAGCGCCAAGCCGAAACCCGACGCAAGCTCGACCTGGCCGAAGCCGCCTGGCTCGCCGCGGCCGAAGCCAGCGAGGCCGCGACGCGCTAGCCGCTCAGTCGGCGCTGACCGTTCGCGTCTTCGCCCAGTCGCGCAGTTGCTGCACCGGCTCGGCCATCAGCACCGACAGCGGCCGCGTGGCGTTCAGTTCGGCGAGCAGATGGCGCTGCTGCAGCGGCACGCCTTCGGCATGCGCGGCGTAGAGCGCGGCGACGATCGCCTGTTCGATCTCGGCGCCGGAGAAGCCGCTGCTGGCCGCAACCAGCGCATCGCGGTCGAAGTCCTCGCGGTCGAGCTTGCGCTTGTCGAAATGCACGCGAAAGATCGCATCGCGGGCGTCGTCGGCAGGCAGGTCGATGAAGAAGATCTCGTCGAAGCGGCCCTTGCGCAGCAGCTCCGGCGGCAGCCTGGAGACATCGTTCGCGGTCGCGACCAGGAACACCGGCTTCTTGCGCTCGGACATCCACGTCAGCAAGGCGCCGAGCACGCGACGCGAGACGCCGTCGTCGCTGTCGGAGGTCGCGAGCCCCTTCTCGATCTCGTCGCACCACAGCACACACGGGGACAGGGCCTCGGCATTGAGCAAGGACTCGCGCAGGTTGCGCTCGGTCTCACCGTGGTACTTGTTGTACAGCGCGCCGAAATCGAGGCGCACCAGCGGCACCCCGAACGAACCGGCGATCGCCTTCGCGGCCAGGCTCTTGCCGCAGCCCTGCACGCCGAGCAGCAGCAGGCCCTTGGGCGGGTCGAGCCCGGCGACCTTGTTCTCGCCGAGGAAGATCGCGCGGCGCTGTTCCACCCACTGCTTCAGCCGCGCGAGCCCGGCAACATCGGCGAAGGCCGCGGTCTCGTACTCGAAGTGCAGCACGCCGTCGCGGTTCAGCAGCTCGAACTTGAGCTTGGCCAGTTCCGGCAGGTCGGACATGCCGACGGCACCGTCGCGGAACACCAGCTGGCGCGCAATGCGGCGCGCGTCCGGCAGCTTCAGTCCGAGCAGGTTGCGCACGATGGTCTTGAACGCGACCGGGTCGATCTCGACGCGCTTGCCGCCGTGCTCGCGCGAATACTGGAAGGCCTCCTCGCGCACCAGCTTGCCGAGCGTGGCTTCGTCCGGCAGCTTCAGCGGGACGCGCACCGTGTGCGCCTCGATTTCCTTCGGGATCTCGATGCCGACGCCGACCAGCACCAGCGTGTGCGCTGCGGTGTTGCTGCGGTCAACGATCTCCCGCACCAGACGCATGGTCAGCGGGTAGCGCAGGTAGCCGTGGAAGTCGCAGAGCAGGAAGATCGCGCGCTCGCGCTGGTCCTTGATGAACTGCAGCGTCGCGGTCGCCTCGGGCGTGGCCAGTGGCGGTTCGTCGAGGGTCATGTCGAGGCGCTGCAGGCCGTCGTTCAGGCTCCACTTGTACAGCGGCCGCCAGACCTTGCCGATGACGTGGCGAAAGCTCTCGACCACGCGCGCCTCTTCGGCGGTGTCGACGGCGATCACCGGGTGTCCGGCACGGATCAAGCTGGCGAGGTTGTCTAGATCGGGCATGGCGGCAGGGGATGGACAAGAGCGCTACTTTGTCCGGAATCGCGGGTTTTGTCGAAGCCGGCGCTGGCCCTGAACGGCGGTGCGACGCATCACGGTGCGCCGCGGCGCGAGTTGTATGCTTGACCAAACCGTGGTCGGGAGATCCAGATGAAACACTGCATTCGCGGGCTGTGGCTCGCCGTCCTGAGTATTCCGCTGCTGGCGAGTGCGGCCGAGTTGCCGAGCCGGCGATATCAACTGCCGATCGATCCGGCGGCGCGTGCGCTGCAGTTGCCGCCGCTGAACGCGGAGAAGGCGCTGGCCGAGGACGCGCAGGCCGACAAGGGCCGGCCGCTGCGCTACGCGCTGATGCACAAGGCCGGGATCGACCTGCGCGACGAGCGCAAGTCCGCGGCCGGTCGCTGGAGCGAAGTCGATGCCGCACACGACCTGTGGCGCGTGCGCATCGACGCGCCCGGCGCGGTCTCGATCGACCTGGCGCTGGCGCCGTTCCAGCTGCCCGCGGGTGCCGAGGTGTGGTTGAGCGACGCCAGCGGCAAATTCCTGCGCGGCCCCTACACCGCGGCCGACAACCCGAAGTCCGGCCAGTTCTGGACACCCTACGTGCCGGGCGATGTCGCCTATCTCGAAGTGCTGGTGCCGAAGGCCGTGCGCAACGAGCTGCGGCTTGGCGTCCTGAGCGTGCAGCAGGCCTATCGCTCGATCGAGAGCGGCGACTCGCCCTATGCGAAGTCCGGCAGCTGCAATGTTGATGTGGTCTGTTCCCAGGGCGATGGCTACCGCAACCAGATCAATGCGGTGGCGCGCTATACGTTTTCTGGCTTCATGTGCACCGGACAGTTGATGAACAACACGGCGCAGGACAATCGCCGTCTGTTCAGCACCGCCAACCACTGCCTTAGCGCGCAGAGCGAGGCGAGCGCGGTGGTTGCCTACTGGAAGTACGAGAACCCGACCTGCCGCACCCCGGGGTCGACCGAGAGCGGCACGTTCATCCCGGTGGATGGGAACTCGATTCCCCAGCCCGGTGGCGCCACCCTGCTTGCAACCTACCAGCCCGCCGACACCACCCTGATCGAGTTGAATACCGAAGTGCCGACCGCGGCCAATCCGTTCTGGCTGGGCTGGGATCGCAGCAGCACGGTGCCGGCTTCGGGCGTCGGTATCCATCATCCCCTGGGTCATGAGAAACGCATCAGTTTCGAGAACGATCCGCTGGTCGCGTCCGAAGGCGGCGCGCCGGCCCCGGGCAGCAAGCACTGGCAGATTCCGGATTGGGACCTCGGGACCACCGAGCAGGGCTCCTCCGGATCGGTGCTGCTGAATCCGCAGAAGCGCCTGATTGGCGTGCTATCTGGGGGCTACGCCGCTTGCGACAACAGCGAGTCCGACTACTACGGTCGCCTCAACGTCGCTTGGGAGGGTGGCGGCAGCGCGGCTTCGCGGGTCAAGGACTATCTGGACCCGACCAGCAGCGGCGTGAGCGGGATCGACGGCCGCGGCACCTGCACGGCGCCGACGCTGTGGTCAGCGGCGACCCCGGGCAGCACCGACGCCGCGATCGAGGTGACGACGCATGTCTCCGGCGGCACCGGGCCCTACACCCTGACCTGGGACGTGGATGGCGACACGGTGGTCGATCGCCGGCAAGCCGGCGTCACCAGCCAGCACACGCTGCGGGTGACCTATCCGACACGCAAGACCGCACTGGTCACCGTCACCGCGACCGATGCCACGGGTTGCGCAGCGATCGACAGCTGGAACCTGCCGGTGGCCGGTCCGCAGCTGAGCGCGACGCCGCAGGGTTCGATCAGCCAGGTCTGCGGCGACGGCGACAGCAACTTGGAGCCCGGTGAAATCTGGAACGTGCCGGTGCGCGTCACCAACGGCGGCAATGACGCGATGAACGACGGCTTCGCGATCTTCACCGGCGGCAGCGCGCCGGGTACCAGCGGCAGCACCAGCGGCGTTGGCGACAGCTTCGGCTATCGGGCGCTGTCGAGTGCGAGTTCGAGCGACTGCGACTTCCAGGTGGTGGACATGAGTGGCGCCACGGTGTTGACCCCGACGGTGGGTCCGCACGTCACCAGCGCATCGGCCAGCGACGAAGGCTATGTTGCCAACCTCGCGGTGGGCGGCAGTGGTGGCTTCCAGTTCTATGACAGCACCGTCCACACGCTGATGCTGTCGACCAACGGCTACCTGTCGACCAATGCAACCGATGGCGGCGATGACTACGCGGCCGCCTGCGGCGTGGACAGCCATGCCGGTGTCGTCGACGGGCGCATCCAGGTGCTGCACGATGATCTGGTGATCCAGTCCGGCGGCAGCGTCCGCCACCAGCACTTCGCGACCTGCCCGCGCGCCTCCGACGCCGGCGCGGCAAGCCAGGGCTGCACCGTGTTCGAGTGGCGCAACATGGGCCGCTATGTGCAGGGCGGTTCGCCGACCGGCAACGCGGTGTTCCAGGCGATCCTCTACGACAGCAGCTACGAGATCGTCTACCAGTACCTCACCGCCGATTCCGGCAATGGCGGCAGCGCCTCGATCGGCCTGCAGAAGCCCGATGAAACGGTGCGCCTGAACTATGCCTGCGATGCCGCCAACGCGGCACCCACCGGAACCGCGGTGTGCCTGTTCCACCCGAGCGCTCCGGCGCTCGGCGCGAGCGACGCCAAACTGCACGTGGTCTCGGCGGCGAATGCGCTGGAGGACCTCGCTGCCGGCGCCAGTCGCGATGTCACCGTCAGCGCCTATCTCGACCCCGCCGCGCAGTGCGGCAGCCGCGCCGTGGTCAGTTTCCTCGGCGGCGTCGACGACTACGCCTACAGCTTCGCGCCAAACAAGGTGCTGAATGTCGCGGTGCCCGCCCCCGGCAACTGCCAGGTCGCGACGCAATGCGCGGCCCAGCTCGCGAGCCTGGGTGCGCCGACCGTTCCGGGCGGCGGCTACTACAACCCGAACCGTTCCGGCAATGGCCAGAACATCTTCAACATCGGCAGCATGTTCTCCTCGGCCTGGTTCACCGGCGAGGCCGATCGTTCGCCGGTCTGGTACCTGATGGCCGGGCCCTGGAACCCGACCTACAGCCAGGCCACGACCACCATGAACCGCTTCACGCGCACCTCCAGCAGCCCGTTCACGGTGGCGTCGACCGCGGTCGGGACCGCCCAGTTCACTCGTGGCGACGACGATTCGGTGTACATCAACACCTGGCAATTCGACGGTGTCTGGGGTGGCGAGAAGCTGGTGCGTCTGTATCCGAGCAGCGACCTGCCGAGCCCGAACCACACCGGCGGCTGGTACAACCCGTCCGAGTCCGGATGGGGTCTGGCGGTGGATGAGCATCGCATCGGCGGCCAACCGTCCACCGGCATGGTGGCGTACTTCTACGACGGCGCGAATCAGCCGCGCTGGACGCTCGGCGAGCAATACAACACCAGCAACACGGTGGCGCACCGCACGTACTTCGTGCACTGCCCGAGTTGCGCGAGCTTCGACGACTTCGGCGCTACGGTCACTGCGGCCGGCACCATGACGCGCAGCTTCCAGAGCCAGACCACCGCCACGCTGGACACCGCGATCAGCTTGCCGGCACCCTTGGTTGGTAGCTGGAACCGCACCGCATTGCCGATCCAGATGATCACCCCACCGCTGAGCCCGAGCCCATGATTCGACACTGGATTGTCCTGCGCCACGCCCACGCCGAAGCGCAAAGCAGCGATGGCGCCGACTTCAGTCGCGAGTTGTCCGAACGCGGCCGCGAGGAAGCCCGGCGTGCCGCGGACGCGCTGGCGAAGCTGCTCGACGGACGCGTGCCGCGCATCCTGTCGTCACCGGCGGCGCGCGCCGAGGCCACTGCGCAGATCGTCGCCGAGCGCCTCGGCGACAGTGTCGGCTTCAATGCGCGCATCTACGACGCCACCCCAGGGCACCTGCTCGACGTGTTCAATGCCACCGGCCCGACCGAGACCGTGCTCGTGATCGGACACAACCCCGGCATCGAGGAACTGGTGGCGCTGCTGGTCGACGGGCGTTCGCAGGCGCATCGCGGCATGCCCACCGCCGCGTTCGCGGTGATCGACGTGCCCGAAGGCATGGTCGAACCCGGACGCGGGCAATTGCGCGCATTCTGGGCGCCGTAGCCGGACCGAGATGCGCGCGGTCTGCGTCGCCGGCTTGCTCCTGCTGCTCGCCGCCGCGCGTGCGCTGGCGGCCGATGCCGTCGACTACCGCATCGAGCCGGCGCAGTCGACGATCCGCTTCGAGCTGTACGCGCTCGGCTGGTGGCCGGTGCGCGGCAGCGCAGTCGCGCAGGGCAGCGTGGTGGTGCGCGACGAACTGGCCGACATCGACGCCAGCGTTCCGCTGCAGTCGCTGACGATGGCGCGCGCCGGCTATCGCGAATGGGCGCTGTCGCCCGAGTTCTTCGCCGCGGCCAGGCATCCGCAGCTCGAATTCCGCGCGCATGGCATCGCCCTGCAGCGGCTGCGCGAGGGCGGGGTGATCGAAGGCGAACTGCAGGTGCGCGGACGCACGCGCGCGGCGCGCTTCGTGCTGGCGTCGGGCGATTGCGCGGCGAGCGCGGCGCCCTGCCGCGTGCGTGCCGCGGGCGAGTTGTCGCGGCGTACGTTCGGCATGCGCTCGCGCCGCTTCACGCTCGGCGACCGCATCCGCATCGAGCTCGACCTGCAACTGGTGCCGGTGCCGTGAGTGCCTGCGGCAAGGGCGTGGCCTGCCTGCTGGCGTTGCTGCTTGGCGCCTGCGCCAACCATCGCGAGATCGTGCGCGAGGCCGAGGCGCTGGTGGCGCAGACCCGGCCCGACACCCGCACCTGCACCCAGGCCGACCGCTGCGCGCTCGCCTCGCCGCTGTATGCCGACGCCGAACAACGCGCGCGCGGTGCCGCGCATGGCGCGATCCTGCTCAGCGATGCCGAGCAGGCGCTGGTCGCACGCATCCACCTGATCCGCGCGGCACGCGAGTCGATCGAGTTGCAGACCTTCATCTTCGCCGACGACGACGTCGGCCTGCTCGTGCTCGGCGAGCTGCTCGCGGCGGCGCGACGCGGTGTGCGCGTGCG
Source organism: Lysobacterales bacterium (assembly GCA_016182785.1). Classification (GTDB taxonomy): domain Bacteria; phylum Pseudomonadota; class Gammaproteobacteria; order Xanthomonadales; family Ahniellaceae; genus JADKHK01. The sequence goes on from JACPFU010000037.1 coordinate 33,372, forward strand.
CGTGCTCAGCGACCAGCTGTTCTCGATCGACAACCGCCGCTTCCTGGCGCGCCTGGCGCGCGCGCACGCGAACTTCGACTTCCGCCTGTACAACCCGACCTTCGACGAGGCGCGCACCGCGCCGCTCGAGTTCGCCGCCGGCATCGTCTGCTGCTTCCTGCGTTTCAACCAGCGCAACCACAACAAGCTGCTGCTGGTGGACCGCCGGTTCGGCATCGTCGGCGGGCGCAACATCGAGGAGCGCTATTTCGACTTCGGTCGCGAGTACAACTACTACGACCGCGACCTGCTCGTGTACGGCAGCGTCGGTGCGTCGATGCAGGCGTCGTTCGACGCATTCTGGTCGCATCCGCGGACGCTGCCGCTGGCGCGGCTCAAGGACGTGGCGCGGCGCATCGTCGAGGCCGGAGCGACGCCGCCGCCGATGCCGGCGCGCGAACTGAACCACGGCGGGCGCCTGACGCGGGTACAGCAGCTCGCGGTCGACGACGACTACCTGCGACGCAGCCTGTTGCAGCGCGCGCTGACGGTGGCCGAGGTGGAGTATTTCTCCGATCCGCCGAACAAGCCGAACGTGTCCGAACGCGCCGAGCACAGCGACCTGACCGCGCTGATCGCCCGCGTCGTCACCTCCGCCGAGCGCGAGATCGTGCTGCAGACCCCGTACCTGGTGCTGTCGGCGCCGGCGCGGCGCGAGTTCCTGAAGTTGCGCGCCGAGCACCCGGCGCTGCGCGTGATCGTTTCGACCAACAGCCTGGCGGCGACCGACGCCTTTCCGGTGTATGCGATCTCGCACAAGCGGCGGCGCTTCTACCTGAGCAAGCTCGGCTTCGAGATCCACGAATTCAAGCCCTACCCGGGGCGCAGCGAGGCGGCGATCAACGCCCCGAAGCGGCCCGGGGCATTGCGTTCGGCGCTGAAGATCCGCACGCGCAAGGCGGTGCCGCTGCGCCGGGACACCGTGCGTCGCGGCCTGCACGCCAAGGCCATGGTGGTCGACGGCGAGGTGAGCCTGATCGGCTCGCACAACTTCGACCCGCGCTCCGAGGGGCTGAATAGTGAAAACGGCGTGATCGTGCGCGACCGCGGTTTCGCCAGCGCGCTCAAGCAGGCGATCGCCGGCGACATCGCCCCGGACCAGAGCTGGGTGGTCGCGAAGAAGCCCGATCGCGGCGTGCTCACGCCGATCAACCAAGGCATCGAATTCATCTCCGAACGCCTGCCGCTGTTCGACCTCTGGCCGTGGCGCTACGCCACCAGCTACGAGCTGCGCCCGGACTGCGCGCCGCTGCCGCCATCGCACCCGGACTTCCATGCGTGCTACGTGCGCGTTGGCGATTTTCCCGAGGTCAACCTGGCGCCGAAGGGCATCTATACGCGCATCCTCACCGCCTTCGGTGTCGGGCTGTCGCCGATCCTCTGACGCCCGCTTCCTGCAATTGACGCTGTCCCGGCCGCTGGCTAGTCTGACCCGGTTTCTACGCGAGGGTTTGCCATGGGTCTTTCCATCAACATTGAGCTGTCCGATAGCGACCTGGACCACTTTCAGGAGGTGCTGCGGCGCGCCCACCAGACCGCCGGCAGCAAGTCGTCGCGCGAGATCACCGATGCCGCCGCGGCGCTGCTCAAGGACGCGCACTCGAGCCACGCACCCGAGTTCATCACCGAGCGTCTTGGCAAGCTCGATGCGCTGATCGGCATGGTCCACGACGAGGGTTGGGGTCTGCCGGACGAGGACAAGGCGCGCGTGCTGACCGCGCTGACCTACTTCGCCGACCCCAAGGACGTGATCCCGGACAATGTGCCGGTGGTCGGCTACCTCGACGACGCGATCATGATCGAGCTGTGCGTGCGCGAGCTGAAGCACGAGGTCGAGGCCTACGAGGACTTCTGCTCGTTCCGCAAGCACGAGGCCGAGGAGCGCGGTCTCGACGCCGCGACCATGGTGCGCGCCGACTGGATGGAAGAACGGCGCAGCGAGCTGCAGGACCGCATGCGTCGCCGCCGCGATCGCGACAGCTACAACCACGGCGGCAGCGCCGGCGGCAGTCTGTTCCGCTTCCGCTGAGCGGCTTCGTCGTGCAGTGAAAAAAAGGCAGCTGCGGCTGCCTTTTTTCTTGGCGGATCAGTCGCGCTTCAACACCGCGGCGAGGTCGACGTAGCCGAGCAGGACCGCGACTTCGTGGGCGCTGCGTGCGAGTGCGTCGCGCCGGCGCGGGTCGGCGCCGGCTTGCAGCAGGCGCTCGGCGATGTCGCGCATGCCGTGCATCGCCGCGGCGTGCAGCACCGAGATGCCGCGGCGGTCCTGGGCGTCGAGGTCGGCGCCACGGTGCAACAGGCGCGAGATGAGCTCGGCCAGCTCGCGGTTCGGCGAGCGCGTGCCGGCTTCGGCGTGCGCCCCGAGCAGCAGCAGCAGCGGCGTCTGGCCTTCGCGGTTGCCGGCGTCGATCGGCGCACCGGCGTCGAGCAGGCGCTCGATCACGCGCGCCGCCGGCTGCGCCGCCTCGGCCGCATAGGCGTACTGCGCCGCCGCGTGCAGCGCGGTGTTGCCGATCTGGTCCTGCGCCAGTGCCGATGCGCCACGCACCAGCAGCGCCTGCACCAGCTGGTCGTTGCCGAGTGCAGCCGCGACCATCAATGCGGTGACGCCGCCCGGCAGCGGCTGGTCGAGGTCGATGCCGGCAGCGGCGAGCCGCGCGATGATGCGATCGTGGCCCATGCTGACCGCGGCGCTGAGCGGGGTGGCGCCGGTGCGCGCGGCCAGGCTGGCGTCGGCACCGGCGGCGAGCAGGTCTTCGACGATGCCTTCCTGTCCGCCACCGGCCGCACGCAGCAGCGCGCTGCAACCCTGTGCATCACGCGCGTCGACCGCAAGGCCGAGTGCGAGCAGGCGCGTCACCGCGTCGCGGTCGCCGGATTGGGCCGCGGCCGGAAGGTCGGCATCGAGCAGCGCGCGTCGCGGCAGCCGCCACGGGCCCCAGCGCAGCAGGCGCAGCGAATCCGCCTGGCGCAGCAAGGTGGCGCGGCCGAGCGGGGTTTCGCCATCGGCGGCGGCGCGTTCCGGGTCGGCACCGGCACGCAGCAGCGGCGGCAGCAGCGTGGCGCGCGTTTGCGGCTCCAGGCGCAGCGCCAGATGCAGCGGCATCAGCCCGGCGCGGTCGCGCGCGTTCGGGTCGAAGCCGCGCGCCAGCAGCAGGCGCGCGCAGCCGTCGAGACCGGCACGCAGCGCGAGGTGCAGTGCGCTCTCGCCGCTGCTGATGCGCGCGAAGCAGTCGGCGCCGCGATCGACCAGCGCCTGCGCGAAGCGATCGACCGCGGGCCGTGCCGCAGGCTCGGCCTCGACCGCGTTGGCCAGCAACGGCAGCAGCACGCCGGCACCGGAGGCGCTGGCGCCGCCATCGAGCAGCCGCTGCAGGCACCGCAGCGGCGGCGGCTGCATGCGCGCCGCGAGCTGCAGCGCCTCGTTGTCGTCGAGCGGCGCCGCGAGCGGGTCGAAGCCGTGGCGCAGCAGCGCGTCGAACGCATCCAGGTGGTCGCGCTCGAGCACGATGCGCAGCGCGCGCAGCAGGGTCTCGGTGGCGAGCGGAGGTTCGAGCGCGAGCAGTTCGTCGGCGACATGCACGTGCCCGGCGCGCAATGCGTCGAGCAGCAGCGGTTCGCGCGACGCGTGCGCCGGCACCGGTTCGGGTTCGGTCGCGTCGATCGAGGCCGGACGCTCGGCCGCGGGGTCGATCGCGGCGACCAGGTCCCAGCGCCCGGCGGCAGCGGCGATGTCGATCGCGCGGCGGCCGTCGCGCGCGGCGGCGTCGCGGTCGATCCCGGTCGCGAGCAGCGCCTTGACCGTGTCCAGGTTCGCCTGCTTCGAGGCGCAGGCCAGATGCAGCGCGGTGCGGCCGTGGGCGTCGGTCGCACACGGGTCGGGCTTGCGGAACAGCAGCCGCGCCAGCACGCGGTTGGCGCCGGCCCGTGCCGCTTCCATCAACGGCGTGACGCCGTGCGCATCGCGCGCGTTGACGTCGGCGCCGGCCGCGACCAGCGCGTCGACGCAGTCGCCATGGCCATGCAGCGCGGCCGCGTGCAGCGCGCTGCGGCCGAGCTTGTCGGTGGCCGCGGGGTCGGCCTTGGCCTTGAGCAGGCGCTTGAGGATCGCGGCGCGGTCCTCGTGGCCGCTGGCGGCGGCGATCAGCGCCGACAGTCCGCGTGCCGGCTCGGGCCGGGCGCCGCGTTCGAGCAGCAGCCGCAGCACCGCCTCGTTGCCGGCGCGCGCGCTGATCGCGAGCGCGCTCAGCCCTTCGCGGTTGACCTGGTCGGGCGGCGCGCCGGCATCGAGCAACATCGCGCTGATGGTCGGGTCCTCGCTCAGCGCGGCATGGTGCAGCGGGGTGTTGCCGTCGGGGTCGCAGCGGTCGGGGCGGGCACCGTTGGCGATCAGCGTCATCACCGCGTCGGGGCGGCCGTGCAGCGAGTCGCGGGTCGCGGCGTGCAGCGCGCTGATGCCGCCCACCGCCAGGTTCGGGTCGGCGCCATGCGCGATCAGCGCGCGCAGCAGGCTCAGGTCGGACAGCGTCGCGGCGATGCACAGCGGGCTGCGCTGGTCGCGGTCGTTGGGACCGGGGGCGACGTTGGCGTCGGCACCGGCTTCGAGCAGCGCCAGTGCCTGCGCGGTCTGGCCGGCAGCGGCGGCGTTGAGCAGGGCCAGGCCGCGATCGGCCGGGTCGACCGCTGCCGGTGTGGCCGCGCCGGCGGGCTCGTCCCAGAGGTCGCGGGTGCCTTCGGGCACGCCGCCGTCGGCGACCACGGTGGCTTCGCTCGCAGGCGCTTCGTCGTCGGGGCCGAGCAGCAGTGCCGCGGTGCGCCACAGCAGCAACAGGTGCACCGCCGGCGCCAGCACGAAGGCGTAACCGACCCGCGCCGGTTGCTGCCAGCGCGGCGGCCACTCCGGCACGAATCCGGAGGCGAGCGCGGCGCCGAGCACGAGCAGCACCAGCAGCAGCGCGACCAGCACGCCGACGCCGAAGTGGCGGTCGCCCTGGCGCCCGGTGAGATGCAGCGCGAACGCCGCGCAGCGGTCGAAGGCTTGAGGTGCGCGCCCGGATACGTGCGCGTCGTCCCACAGCAGCGCCAGTCCGGGCGCCGGCCACAGCCGCAGCGCGGCGCCGATGCTGACCAGGAAACCGGCCGACAGCGCCAGCGCCAGCAGCGGCGTATGCGCGTGCAGCAGTTGTTGCAGCGGCCAGCCGATCAGCCCGAGCACGAGCGCCGCATACAGCAGCAACCAGCCGAGCTGCACCGGGCCGCGGCGCAGCACCAGGCCGGCGAAATCGTCGTCGAGCTCGTAGCCGAGCACGCGCGCCGCACCCGCCGCGAGCAGCGGCTGCGCCAGCACCAGCAGCAACAGCGCCGCCCACGGCGGCAACGCCAGGCCGCCGAGGATGAGCACGATTCCGGGAACGAGAAAGCGCAGATCGGCGATCACCGGGGACTCACGCTCGGCAGCTGGGACCGCCGCAGTATAAGTGCCGCTTGCGCCATGGGCGGTGGTCAGACGCGAATGCCAGGCACCCGAGCCTCAACGACCCACCCCAACCAACGCCCCCGCGACTTCCGACGCAACGCGCCAACCGCTGACCTGGTCAGTCAACAAGCCGAAATTGACCAGAGCTGCACGGCAAAGTCTGAGCAAGTCGGTCGAACGACAGATCTCGACCCAAGGCAGACACTCGGCTACTCCCACTGCGGAGCTTCGCCTCTCCTCGCAAGATCCCCGCGGAGGATTAGTTCCGCGGGGATCCTTTGCGTTACGAGTTTTCGTACGCGTCCTTCATCAACTGCGTCTCGAATGCATCGAGAACAAGATCGTAGGAGCCTTCGTTCTTGCCGATCTTCTGCGGGTCGAACTTGAAGGCATCTAGGACTACCCGGTACTTCTTAACAATCACGTGAAGGTACTCGTCCAGGAACTTAGCGGGATCTTGCGTCCAGCACAGCTCTCCACTTTCGTCCAGCGCCATCATTGCCTTTAGTCCGTATACGAGAGGCATAATCAAACCGTCGGGATAGCTGTATTCAACAGGCTGCTGCGTGAAGTAAGTCTTTGGCTTAGACCGCATGTCTGCAGCCGGCTTCACCACCGAAATATTGCCGAATTTCCCTCCCGCCTTGTTGTACGCATAAGGGAACGCGGTGTAGATGCGGTCGTAAAGCAGCGGTAGCTCCGCTGCGATCTTCAGGGCGCTGATGACAGCAGGGTTATTGACCTCGCGCGTGTATTCACCGTCTGTCGGCTGGGAAACGTCTTCACGGCTCATTAGCTCGTCGAAGAGCTTGGCGCACTCACCCTTGTTCCGATAAATATTCTGCGGCGGGATCGCAGGTAGATCTTTCAGCTCCAAGCAAGAAAGAGGAATCCATGACATGGCAACAAGGTCGCGTGCCTTGACCTCGCCGCCATCATTCGTTTTCCACTCAACCCGCTTCTCGATCTGAGGCGGTAGTGCTGCGCGTAGCACTTCGTAGAATCCCTTTTTTGCCGCCTTGGTCTCGAGAGTCAACTGAACATTGTTGTTTCGCGCTGAGCAGATTGACAGCAGGGAATGGTTGAATTCCTCAACCACCTTTTCGTCGTCTAGGTCGGAAGGGACCAAGATCTCGATGGGAACCAGAAAGTCGAGGGTAGTTTCGTCATAGCCGTCGTTTTCCGGCTTGATCTTGCGCAGCTCTTCTACCGCTTCCCGATTGGCTTCCCACGCGGCCTTGAAGTCGGGCCAGCGCTTAATCTTGCGTGCCACCTCTGAACCAACGGCGCGAGTCAGGATATGGATGCCGATCGCCAGTGAGTTATGGCCACCATCGAGAATGCCCTCGATCTTGGTGTTCTCGAACGAAAGGCTGTAGCGATTCCGCTGGAGTTTCTCGTAGTAGCTGGCGCCGACCAGAATGCCCTTGGTCTTAAACACAAAGATGTCCGGCGTATCGACGATGCTTTCGAGAATGTCTTGTGTGACGGGCCCCGTCTTCGCAGAACGGGGATTCGCTTCCAAATCGGCAGAATCGAGCAGCTGGATTAGGTTACGTGCTTTCGCAAAGCCGACGATCCGCAGAACAGGGCCAGCCATCTGCTCGGCGACGGTGTCGAAGCGCACAATAAGAGTTTCGGGATTCATGATTGCGGTCCTCTGAAGTTGATAGAGGATCCGGCGCTGGAAGACAGACTTCCTTTGCACTGCGGGTCTCGCAGTGTTGGGCCATCATCCGACGGCGTCGTTTTCCAGAACCTTCACCAGGTTCGTTTTCCGCCCACCATCCGATAGGCCATTTTAGTGGAGCACACAGTCCAGCGTGTTGTCAATGTCTACGCGCTTCACGCTCGCTGCAGCTACAAAACTCAGCAATCACTGGATTTCCTCGAGTACTTGATCTCCCGAGTCTGTAATTCCAACTGTGTAACTGCCGTTTGTTGAGTCATCCGTTGACCGGCACGCGATCCTCGCCGAACAGTATCTGAAAGACCTGCAGCGCTGCTTTCCAGTGATGCACGCCGCGCCAGCGTTTGCTTGCCTCGC
>JACPFU010000039.1 GCA_016182785.1 Lysobacterales bacterium
CCGAAAAGTCGGTCAAATCAGCGGTTGCAAAACACCCCAAAAACCCCGCATCCTGAGACCCCGTTCGAGTCCCGTTCTAGCCACCCAAAAGTGGCGCCATTACGGCGATCATCGGTGGCGCCTTTGGGGCGATCAGTGACAATCGCTCGGACGAGCATCACAATCCGCCAGTCCCATCGGAATATCCACCGCAATCACCGATGCCTTCGGATTTTTCCGCACGACCTGCTCAGCGTCATCGAACCAGTGCCAATCGAGCACGTCGCCTTCACGCCGAACGCCGATCCAGCCGGAGCCGGCACCATCCACGCCCACACCAGTGCCTACGTTAGCCATAAGATTCGCCTCATCGCGTTTCCCTGATGATGCCCGGTGCTCGACATGACTGCATACGGAGAAGCAGCAGTTTTGGCCGCGAGATTTGCCGCGACGGGCGCGCACGCGCCACCCGAAGCTTGGCTTGCAGCCGCCGCGAAGCAATTCCCGCACAGCCGCTCCCTACAAATGAAGGGCTGCCCCAGAGGCGCTTTCCTTGGCCTGTGCGGCGCTGGAATGGTGCGAGGGATCCCCTCCGGTCGGTACACGCGATCCAAACTCAACGCGGAGTATGCAGTCCGCGGCGCAGTTGCATTGAGATCCGATCCCGCACTCGCTGCCGATCGATCCGCACTTTGGCGCGTCATGTGCCCAGAACCTGGCAAGGCGCACAATTCCCAAGCTGACGTTCTCGCTGCCCTGTTCAATTCAGCACTTTTGCAAGAGTAATCACTGCCGCGAGGACCGCAGCGGGCATTCCGAGGCAGCGTTCGAAGACCGGTTGACCGACCATCGGCCCGAGGCTGGGAGCTATAGTCCCTGGCTCTCAATCCGTATCAGTTCACCATTTTCTGAGCATCTGATGGCCATCAAGAAATCCGACCTCTACTCCTCTCTCTGGGCTTCGTGCGATGAACTGCGCGGCGGCATGGATGCCAGCCAGTACAAGGACTACGTCCTGTTCATGCTGTTCATCAAGTACGTTTCCGACAAGTACGGCGACTTCGATGGCTTCGAGGCGCCGGTGGTCATCCCGAAGGGCGCGAGCTTCAAGGACATGATCGCGCTCAAGGGCAACAGTGACATCGGCAACCTGATCAACACTCAGGTGATTCAGCCCTTGAGTGACGCCAATACGCGCCTCGCTCGCACTGACTTCCCCGACTTCAACGACTCGAACAAGCTCGGTGACGGCGCGCAAAAGGTCGAGAAGCTTGGCAACCTCATCGCCATCTTCCAGAACCCGGCGCTCGATTTTTCGAACAACCGCGCCGAGAACGACGACATTCTCGGCGATGCCTACGAATACCTGATGCGTCACTTCGCCACCGAGAGTGGCAAGAGCAAGGGCCAGTTCTACACGCCGTCCGAAGTCAGCCGCATCATGGCGAAAGTCATCGGGATCTCGCCCGCTAACACAACTGCCCAGACCACCGCGTACGACCCGACCTGCGGCTCAGGCTCGCTCTTGTTGAAGGTCGCTGCTGAGGCGGGCAAGCACATCACGCTCGAGGGCCAGGAAAACGACGTGACCACCGCCGGTCTCGCTCGCATGAACATGATCCTGCACGATTTCCCGACAGCCAATGTGCTTTCGGGCAACACGCTCTTCGACCCCAAATTCAAGGACGGCGAACAGCTGCGTACCTACGACTACGTCGTTGCCAATCCGCCTTTCTCTGACAAGAAATGGTCCACCGGCCTCGTCCTCGGCGAAAGCGGCAGCGGCGATCGCTTCCAGCGTTTCGCCTGGGGCGTGCCGCCGAAGAAACAGGGTGACTACGCATTTCTGCTGCACATCATTCGCTCGTTGAAGAGCACGGGCAAAGGCGCCTGCATTCTGCCGCATGGCGTCCTTTTCCGCGGCAATGCCGAGGCAGTCATCCGTCGGCAGCTTGTGCGCTCCGGCTATCTCAAGGCGATCATCGGTCTGCCTGCCAATCTCTTTTACGGGACAGGCATCCCGGCCTGCATCATCGTGCTCGACAAGGAGAACGCGACCGCTCGCAAGGGCGTCTTCATGATCGATGCGTCGAAAGGCTTCAAGAAAGACGGTCCGAAGAACCGGCTGCGCGAGCAGGACATCCACAAGATCGTGGACACGTTCATGCGTCAGGATGAAAGCGACCTGCGCTACGCGCGCATGGTTGCGGTCGCCGAAATCGCCGACCCGAAGAACGACTACAACCTCAACCTCCCGCGCTACATCGACAGCACGGAGCCGGAAGACCTGCAGGACATCGACGGCCACCTGCGCGGCGGCATTCCGGAGCGCGACATCGATGCCTTCGACGCCTACTGGAGGATCATGCCGAGCCTGCGCGCTGCCTTGTTCGCGAAATTCAATCGCCCAGGCTATGCCACGCTGAAACTCCCCGTCGCCGAGGTGAAGCCCGCCATCTTTGGCCACGCGGAATTCACCGCGTTCACTACTCAGGCCCGGAAACGCTTCACGCAATGGCAGGACGCGTCCGTTCCGCTGCTCAAGAGCTTCGCCGTCGATGGCCATCCCAAGCAACTGATCGAAACCATCTCCGAACACCTGCTCGCAACATTCAAGGCTGCGCCGCTGCTCGACGCCTATGATGTCTATCAGCACCTGATGGACTACTGGGCCGACACCATGCAGGACGACTGCTATCTGATCGCCGATGCCGGCTGGAAGGCGGGCGCGATGCCGCGCGAGATCCGTCAGGTCAAGAACAAGGAAGGCAAGCTGGTGTGGCCCGAAAAGGAAGACTTCAAGAAGGGCAAACGCCGCTTCAAGTCCGACCTCGTCCCCGCGACCCTGCTCATCGCCCGCTATTTCGCTGTTGAGCGCGACGCCATCGCGGCGCTGGAATCCGAACTCGCCAGCATCGAGCAGCAGCTCGACGAAAAGCGCGAAGAGAACAGCGGCGAGGAAGGTCTGCTCGCGGAAGTCATCGAAGGCGAAGGCGACAAACAGAAGATCACCGCCAAGGCCGTGAAGTCTCGCCTCAAGGAAATCGGTCGCGATCCGGACTACACCGAAGAACGCGAGGCACTCGAAGACTACGCTGCGTTGCTCGACCAGCAGACCGACGCCAAGGCCCGACTCAAAGCAGCGCAGGAAGACCTCGAAGCCAAACTCGACGCCAAGTACCCCAAGCTCACCGAAGACGACATCAAGACCCTCGTAGTCGACGACAAATGGCTCGCGACCATCGCCGCCGACGTGCAAGCCGAACTCGACCGCGTCTCGCAAACCCTCACTGGCCGCATCCGCCAACTCGCCGAACGCTACGCCACCCCGCTACCGCAACTCACCGACGAAGTGGCCAGGCTCGCCGCTCGCGTGGACGAACATCTCAAAAAGATGGGCGCGGTATGTGCGTAACCACTTCGTGGGTTAGCAAACCGCTCGGAATGGTCGTGACGCTTCAGCGTGGATTCGATCTACCTCAAAGGGTTCGCCGATCCGGTGAAGTGCCGATCGTCAGCTCTGCAGGAATCACCGATTTCCATGACTCGCCAATTGTCCAGCCACCGGGAGTAGTGACGGGGCGATACGGGACGATCGGAGAGTTGTTCTTTCTGACTGAAGCGTTCTGGCCTCTAAACACGACCCTATTCGTTCGAGATTTCCACGGCAACGAACCGCATTTCGTTTACTACCTACTCCAAAGGTTCGACTTCAAGACTTTTAGCGGCAAGAGCGGTGTTCCCGGAGTCAATCGGAACGACCTCCACCGTGAAGCGGTGCGCCTGCCAGTGGACAAGGAAGAACAACGCGCCATCGCAGAGGCTCTGAGCGATGTGGATGCGCTGCTGGGCGGACTGGACCGACTCATCGCCAAGAAGCGCGACCTCAAACAGGCCGCCATGCAGCAACTCCTCACCGGCGAGACCCGCCTTCCCGGCTTCCATGGCGAGTGGGTGGTGAAGACGATCGGCGACATTGTCGAAAAGATTGTGGGTGGCGGAACGCCCAGCCGAGCGAATAGTGAGTTCTGGGGAAACGAAATTCCGTGGGTCACCGTCAAGGATTTCGCCACGTTCAACCCCCGGCACTCGCAAGAGAGCATCACGCGGCTAGGTTTGCGCAGCAGCGCCTCGCATCTGATTCCAGCAGGCACGCTCATTACTTCAACCCGCATGGCACTCGGCAAGGCGGTGGTCTATGAAGTCGATGTTTCGATCAACCAAGACTTGAAAGCGCTTTTCCTGAAGCCAGAAGTGAGTGTCGCCTACGTCACCTACTGGTTCGAGCATTTCGGGAGCCTGATAGATGAGCTCGGAAGCGGAAGCACCGTGAAGGGCATTTCACTCGTCGAACTGAGACGCTTTCCATTTCAAGCGCCACCCCAGCCCGAACAAACCGCCATCGCGTCGGTGTTGAGTGAGATGGCCGCGGAGTTGGCGGTGTTGGAGCAGCGGCGAGAGAAGGCCCGCGCGCTCAAGCAGGCTATGATGCAGGAACTGCTCACCGGAAGGACACGTTTGGTCTCACGCGTAGACGCAGAGGCGACAGCATGAGCGACAAGCCCTTGCGCCAGTCTGAAATCATCCTTTACCAGACGGAGGATGGGCGGACGCGAGTGCAGTGCCGGTTCGAGGACGAGACGCTGTGGCTGACGCAAGTCCAGATTGCAGAACTGTTCCAGACCAGCGTGCCGAACATCAACCTGCACCTGAAGGCGATTTACGCGGAAGGCGAGCTGGCGGCGGAGGCAACTATTAAGTCCCACTTAATGGTTCGATTGGAGGGCGCGCGGCAGGTGTCCCGTCCCGTGCTGCACTACAGCCTGCCCGTCATTCTCGCCGTGGGTTTCCGGGTCCGCAGCCATCGGGGCACGCAGTTCCGCCAGTGGGCCACGGCACGCCTGGGTGAGTATCTGGTGAAGGGATTCACCATGGATGACGAGCGGCTCAAGAACCCGCCGGGCAAAGGCCATAAGGACTACTTTGATGAGCTGCTGGAGCGCATCCGCGACATCCGCTCATCGGAACGGCGGTTCTACCAGAAGGTGCTCGATATCTACGCGACGAGTGTGGACTACACGCCGGACGCAGAGCAGTCGCAACGGTTCTTCGCCACCGTGCAGAACAAGATGCACTGGGCCACGCACGGTCACACCGCCGCCGAGGTCATCGTAGAACGGGTGGATGCGGCGAAGCCCTTCATGGGTCTGCAAAGCACGCGACCCGGCGGTGTCGTGCGCAGAGACGACGTGGGCATTGCCAAGAACTACCTTACGGAGGATGAGCTGCAAGTGCTCAACCGCATCGTGAACCTCTACATCGAATACGCGGAACTGCAGGCGCTGGAGCGCAAGGCGATGACGATGCAGGACTGGATCACGAAGCTGGATGAGTTCCTGAAAATCTCCGGACGCCAACTGCTGGATCATGCCGGGAAGATTTCCGCTGAGTCCGCCAGAGCAAAGGCCGAGCTGGAATATGCACGGTATCGCACGCTGCTGGAAGCCCAGCCGCAGCGGGTGGACGCAGAGTTCGAGAAGGCAGCGAAAGCGCTGAAGCAGCTGCCGAAGCGGCGCAAACCGAAGCCATCGAAAGAGTAACCACCATGCCCGAGCTCCCGCGCTCAGAACGCAAGACGCAGAACCGTGTGATCCAGCGCTTCACCGGGCCGGGCGGTTTGGGCTACGACTACTTGGGCGAGTGGAACAAGCGGGACGACAACCGTTGCATCGAGGCGGAACTACTCCGCGCCAACCTGAAGGCACGCGGGTATTCGGAAGCGCATATTTCCGCCGCGCTGCAAAAGCTGATGGCTGCTGCAGACGCCACCGGCATCACGCTGTATCAGGCCAACCTGCGCACCTACCAACTGCTGCGCTATGGCGTATCCGTGCAAGTCGCCGCAGGACGTCCAAGTGACCAGGTGCACCTGATCGATTGGGAACACCCGGAGAGAAACCACTTCGCCCTCGCCGAAGAAGTGACGTTGCGCGGCGGCTACGAGCGGCGCCCCGACCTGGTGCTGTACCTCAACGGCATCGCCATCGCCGTCATCGAGCTCAAACGCAGCTCGGTCGAAATCGCAGACGGCGTACGTCAACTCGTCACCAACCAGGAAGAGATCTTCAACAAGAGCTTCTTCCCTACGGTGCAACTCGTTTTCGCGGGCAGCGATTCACAAGGACTTCGCTACGGCACCGTGACGACAAGAGAAGAATTCTTCGTGGACTGGAAATCGTCCAGCACTGCCCCGCTCACCGCCGGTGCGCTCCTGGACCGGCCGCTCGCCGAGATATGCGAGAAGTCGCGACTGCTTGACCTGATTCGCAATTTCATCATCTTCGACGGTGGCATCAAGAAGGTGCCGCGGCCGCATCAGTTCGCGGGCGTGAAAGCGGCGCAGGAACGCATCCGCCGACGCGAGGGCGGCGTCATCTGGCACACGCAGGGCAGCGGCAAGAGCATCCTGATGGTGCTGCTCGCAAAGTGGCTGCTGGAGCACGATCCGGAGGCTCGCATCCTCGTTGTGACCGACCGCGACGAACTCGACAAGCAAATCGAGGGCGTGATGAAGAACGCCGGCGTCATTGGCGAGAACTCACCGCCGCCTCGCATCCTGAACCGGGCGGAGTTCGTCACCAAGTTGGGTGCCGCCTCGCCACGGCTGCTTTGCGCCCTCATCCACAAGTTCGACCCGGACGACCTGAACGGTGCACCGCCGACTGTGCACGGCCGGTTCTACGTGTTCGTGGACGAATGCCACCGTACGCAGGGCGGCGCCATGAACACGCAGATGAAACGCTGGCTTGCCAATGCCATCTTCATCGGTTTCACCGGAACGCCGCTGCTGAAGAAGGACGCAGCCAAACTGCGTACGCAGGACATCTTCGGCACCTACATCCACACCTACAAATTCCACGAAGCCGTGGCCGACAAGGTGGTGCTCGATCTGAAATACGAAGCCCGCGACGTGCCGCAGCGCATCACTTCAGCGCAGGCGATCGAAGACTATTTCGCGAAGAAGACCAAATCGCTGAACAATTTCCAGAAGGCCATCGTCCGCAGGCGCTGGGCGACGATGGAAGAATTGATGAGTGCGGAAGAGCGCAAGGCGCGCATTGCCGCCAGCATCATTCACGACTTCGACACCAAGCCGCGTCTGTACGACGACCGCGGCACGGCCATTCTCGTCGCCGCCGATATCTACGACGCCTGTCACTACTACCGGATCTTCCAGAGCAAGCCGTTCGGTCAGCATTGCGGGATCATCACGTCGTTCGAGCCGAACCACAACGCGATCTCCCGCGAGCCACCCAACAGCGACGAGCGCTACAAGTTCGACACCTACATCCGGTACGTGCTCAAGGAAGGCCAAACCACCAAGGCCTACGAGGACGAAGCCAAGCGCCGCTTCATCGAAGAGCCGGCGAACATGAAGCTGCTGATCGTGGTGAGCAAGCTCCTGACGGGCTTCGACGCGCCGAGCTGCTCTTACATCTATCTCGACAATGCGCTGACCGAGCACAACCTGTTCCAGGCCATTTGCCGAACCAACCGGCTCGACGGCGACGACAAGGATTACGGCCACATCGTCGACTTCAAGAAGCTGTTCGCAGACGTGCAGGAAGCCATCGCCGTCTATAGCTCCGATGAGCTCGATACCGAGGCTGGCAACGGCGGCACGAACAATGTCGAGCTGAAGGACTGGCTCAAGGCAGGGA
This sequence comes from Lysobacterales bacterium, assembly GCA_016182785.1. Taxonomy (GTDB): domain Bacteria; phylum Pseudomonadota; class Gammaproteobacteria; order Xanthomonadales; family Ahniellaceae; genus JADKHK01. The sequence continues at coordinate 7,701 of JACPFU010000039.1, forward strand.
AGAAGCAGCTCGATGCGGCTCGCGAAGCGCTCCATTACCTTCGTGACGCCGTGCCTCCACCGCAGGAGATCGAGCAATTTCTGCACTACTTCTGCGGAGACGCCAACGATCCGCAGGCGCTTGCAAACACTGAGCCGCTGCGCATTTCGTTCTACAAGGCAGTCGCCAACTTCGTCCGTGCTTTCGCCAATATTGCGCAGGACCTCTCCGAAGCCGGCTACAGCGACGCCGAATCCGCGTCGTTACAGCAAGCGGTGGACTTCTATGGCGAGATCCGTTCCGCCATCAAGAAGCATTCGGGCGAGGAGCTGGATATCAAGCCGTTCGAAGCCGACATGCGCCACCTGCTCAACACCTACATCCAGGCCGATCCAGCGAGTGCCCTGGGCGACCTCGAGGACCTGTCGCTGACCGAGTTGATCGTGGAGACCGGCATCCACGACGCCATTGCCAAGAAGCTCAATGCCAAGTCCAAGCTGTCGCGAAACGCGATTGCGGAAGCGATCATCAACAACGTCCGCAAGACCATCATCCGCAACGAACTCACCGACCCCAAGTTCTACGAGCAGATGTCAAAACTGCTCGACGACCTGATCAAGCAGGATCGGTTGGATGCGGCAGCATACGAAAAATTCTTGCGCATGGCGGAGGCACTCGCCAAGCAAGGGGTCGGCCATGCGACTGCCGATGACGACACTCCGATCGAACTGCGCGGCAATCGGGAGGCCGCGGTCATTTTCCGCAACTTGCCGTCGATTCTGGCTTCACAACCGTCAGACAACTCAATCAGTGATTCCGTCGAACCTCACGGCTCCCACTATATGGGTCTCGCCGCAAAGATCGATCGAACGATGCGCGAACAGGCTCCCGCGGGGTGGAAGGGTGACGAGGTCAAGGAGCGCGTGGTGAAGAACCTCTTGTTCCCTTTGTTGGACAAGAACAATGAGGCAACAAGAAGGCTGTTTGAGCTGGTCAAGCAACAGGCAGGCTACTGAAGGTGGACATCATCCAACTCGGTGACATCCGGATCTCGGTGACGCGCAAGGCCGTGAAGCACGTCCACCTGTCGGTGCACCCACCGAAGGGCGCTGTAACGCTCGTCGCTCCGACGAGCACGCGGCTCGAAGCTGCCCGCGCGTACGTCATCTCCAGGCTCGGCTGGATCCGAAACCAGCAAGCAAAGTTTCGTGGGCAAGAGCGAGAACCGCCCCGCCGCTTCGTTCCCCGCGAGAGCCACTACGTGTGGGGTCGTCGCCATTTGCTGTGCGTCGAATTCGCCGACGCCAAACCTTCGGTGTCGCTGGACCACAAGCGAATCGTGCTAACCGTTCGGCCCGGCAGCGATGCCGAGCAACGATCGGCAGTAATGCATCATTGGCACAAGTCGCTGCTGCACGCTGTCGTACCGAGCCTGATCGCCAAATGGGAGACGCGTCTCGGGGTCCGCGTCGCGGCCTACTTCCTTCAGCGCATGAAGACCAAGTGGGGCAGCTGCAATCCGGCGGCGCGGCATATCCGACTGAACACGGAGTTGGTGCAGAAGCCCAAGGACTTGCTGGAGTATGTGGTCGTCCACGAGATGGTTCACCTGCTGGCACCGACGCACAACGAGCGATTCGTGGCTCTACTCGACAATCACTACCCAACCTGGCGTGAGGCGCGGTTGGAGCTCAATGAGCTTCCGTTGTCGGCGTCCGCGACAAAGGGCTGACAAGCCGATACAGATATTGACCTCGGCGCGACACAGGCGAAGCCCGCGCGTGGCCGTCGAGGGTGGGATTCGGGCCGCAATGCAAAACACAACGGGCTCCTGTGTGAAATTGGCCTTTCGTCTCTGCCCGGCGGCGCGGACGAGGAGTGAGTCAGCTCATCGACTTGGTGTCACTTGCCATCACCTTCTTGAGCACCTGGGCGCCTTTTTCGGTCAGGGTGATGATCCGTGTTCGGAGGTTCTGTGGGTCTGGAGTCGAACGGATCAGATTGGGGCCGGGCTTCTTTCGGTAAGTCAGGTGAGTCAGGTCAGCGACGAGCTTGCTCGTGTTTGACCGACCGGTACGAGCACGTTCCTGAAGCGCCTGCTGAGTGGTTCCCGGTGAGCCGCTTTCGGCCACAGCCATGAGGATCAGTAGCTTCTGCACACTGCAATCATCGTCGATGTCTTCTCGTACTGCGATTAGCACTTTGGCCAAGTCTCGTGGCTTCATCCTTCAACTCCTTGATCGTTCCACAGCAACGTTGAAACGTCGGAGTTTGGGGCATCCGATAGATTCGTTCCCGCGCTCGCGGAAAACAACTGTGACCGCCCATCGAATCGGAGGCCGGCCGAGCAGGTTCCATTCGAGCTGAAATGAATCTCGCGCGGCGTCTACTCCCGATCGCCGGACTGCGAGACGGGACGGCGAGTAATCTGCCGAGGATCGAGCCGCGCGAACGGGACGGAGCGTTTCCCGTGGCGCCCGGACTGCGACCACGATCCGCGAGTCGTCTGGTAGAACTACTGGACCGCTTCAGAACCAGCACGCCACGCCGAGGAATCCCGATGACGTCGATGACTGCTCATTCCATCACCACGCGCGCGCACCCGCGCGCCGCTGCAATCTCCACTCTACTCGCACTGGCGATGGCCACTGGTCCGACGCTCGCAGTCGACACTGCCCTCGCCCCGATCTGCGCGCAGCTCACGGCCCAACACTACGCCAACGTGCAGCGGCTGAAGGACTGGATCGCGTTGCCGTCGATTGCGGCGGAGGACCTGAACTATCCGCAGGGTGCGGAGTATCAGGCGCGGTTGTTGCGGGAGGCGGGTTTCCAGCAGGTCGAGATCATTCCGACCGATGGCAAGCCGGGGGTGTTCGCGACGCTGGATGCTGGGGCGGCGAAGACGGTGGGCGTGTACTTCATGTACGACGTGAAGCAGTACGACGCGTCCGAATGGAGTTCGCCGCCGCTCGAGGGGCGCATTGTCGACGTGCCGGAGGTCGGCAAGGTGATGATGGGCCGCGGTGCGGTCAACCAGAAGGGGCCGCAGTCGGCGTTCCTGGCGGCGCTGCATGCGTACCAGGCCGCAGGCCAGAAGTTGCCGGTGAACCTCGTGCTGGTGGCCGAGGGTGAGGAAGAGATCGGCTCGGTGCATATTCGCCAGCTCGTGCACACGCCGAAGGTGCAGGCGGCGCTGGCGAAGACGGTCGGCGTGTTCATGCCGAGCGCCAGCCAGGGACTCGACGGCGTCGTCACCGTCACCCTCGGCGCCAAGGGCATCGTCGAGCTGGAACTGATCGCGAGCGGCGAGCGCTGGGGCCGCGGCCCGAGCAAGGACGTGCACTCCTCGCTGAAGGCGATGGTCGACAGCCCGGTCTGGCGCCTGGTGAAGGCGCTGGACACCCTGGTGTCCGAGGACGGCAACACCATCACCATCGAGGGTTATCCGCAGGCACCGCCGCTGAGCGACGAGCACAAGGCGATGATCGCCGCGGCGTCGGCACGTCGCGACGAGGCGCTGCTCAAGAAGCAGCTCGGCGTGGCGCACTGGATCGACGACCTGCCGTGGCAGCAGGCGCAGGAGCGGCTGGTCTCGCAGCCGACGGTGAACATCGAAGGCCTGGTCGGCGGCTACACCGGCCCGGGCGGCAAGACCGTGCTGCCGCACAAAGGTGTAGCCAAGATCGACCTGCGCCTGGTGCCGGGCATGCGCTTCGACGACGCCGTTGCGGCATTGAAGTCGCACCTGGCCAAGCGCGGTTACGGCGACATCGAAGTGAATGTGTCCGGCGGCTACAACCCGACCGAAACCCGCGCCGACAGCGCGCTGATCCAGGCTGCGCAGGCCGCGCTGAGAAGCCGCGGCATCGACCCGCTGCTGTGGCCGCGCAACGCCGGCTCCTACCCCGGCTTCGTGTTCACCGACCCGCCGCTCAGCCTGCCCGCCGGCCATTTCGGCCTGGGCTACGGCACCGGCGCGCACGCACCGAACGAGTACTACGTGATCGAATCGGCCAACCCGAAGATCGATGGCTTCGACGGCGCCGCGTTGTCGTTCGCGCAGTTCTTGGTCGAGCTCGGGAAGTAGCCGAGCTCACTCGCTGGCGAAGAAGTGGTCCTGGAAGTGTCGCCGCTTCGCGACGCGACGCGGCTTCTCGATGTCATTGAGTGGCGTGCCGGTGCGCGTGTCCTTCGTGTGCCTGCACAGGAACTGGATGATCTCCGGCAGGTCCGCGTCCTCGAGCACGACCCGGCGGAACTCGCGGTCGAACACCTCGAAGTTGTAGGCACGCTTCATGACCGCGAGACCGCCGAACTGGATAGCGAGCGGCGCGCGCAATTCGACGCCGCACAGCGGACAGTGGGACAGCTCGCTGCGGTGGCCGCGTTGCATCCAGCTGCAGGCATCACAGGCCTGGATCAGCGTGCCGGTTTCGTAGATCGGGCTGCGCAGCGGATCGGAGATGGGCATGGCGTCGGTCCTGGCCTGGGGCGAGTGCGGCGAGCGTCCTCCCGCCGCGTCTCAGCAGCTGAGACGCGACCGCCGATTCATACGATACTGCGCGCCCTGCGCTCAAACCTTTCCCATGCCCCGCTGCCCCGGCCCGCTGCTGACTCGTGAAGTTGCCGATGCGCTGCTTGCGGCTCACGCCAGCGGTGCGGCGCGCGTGGTCAGGTCGTTCGATCTCGGTCGCACGCAGAGCGAAGCGACGATTGAGTCCGATCATTGGCAATGGCGCGGCACGCGTTTTCCTTGGCCGGAAGGGTTGAAGGACCGCACGATCTACTGGTTCGATGGCGAGTCGTTCGCGCCGCTGCAGCGTTATGCCGGTTCGCTGATCAAGCTGGTGCCGACCGAATGGGGCACGCCGACCTTCGAGATCGATGGCATCAAGATGCTGGTTTCGGCACAGATCGCGCCGATGGCCGATGCGCAACGCAAGGTCGCGCTGGTGCAGCCGCGCGGGAAGCAGATTCTCGATACCTGCGGCGGGCTCGGCTATTTCGCGGCGCGTTGCCTGGCCGAGGGTGCGACGCGCGTGCTCAGTTTCGAGAAGAACGCGAGCGTGTTGTGGCTGCGCGAACACAATCCGTGGTCGCCGGACCCGGACAGCGCGGAGGCCGGCGGACGCCTGCAACTCGTGCACGGCGATGTCGCCGAAGCGATCCGCACCCTGCCCGAGCAGTCGTTCGATGCGGTGCTGCACGACCCGCCACGCTTCGGCATCGCCGGCGAGTTGTATGCACGGGTGTTCTACGACCAGCTCGCGCGCGTGCTGCGTCCGGGCGGGCGCCTGTTCCACTACACCGGCGCGCCGAACCGCAAGACCAGCGGCCGCGATGTACCCACCGAAGTCGCGAAACGCCTGGGCAAGACCGGCTTCGCCCCCGAACTCGCTCTGGATGGGGTGTATGCGGTACGGCTGCGGCAGTAGTCGGGTACTAGCCGGTCAGTTCGCTGCGCACCAGGCGCGCCCACTGCCGCAGCACCGACTGCAGGTCGAAGTCGTTGCTCACGCGGCTGCGTTGCTGCATCGAGGAGTCGCGGCGGGTGTGTTGGTGGTCGATGATCCGCGCAATCGCGGCGTCGCCAGCGCGCAGGTCGAGATTCAGGGTCATCTCGCCGGTCGACTCGGACCAGATCCGAACCAGCCCGGGGGAGTCGACATCGGGCGCGTACAGGTCCAGATCAACGATCGCCGGCTGCAGCACGAGCACGTCTGCGCCGGCGCCGATCACCACTTCCAGGCCGGCATCCGCCAGCGCCTTCGCAAAGATGTCGCGGCAGGCAGTGGCCAGGCGTGCGCCGATGCGCTCCATGTCACGGCTGTCGACCCGCAACGTCAACGGCCGATCGCGGTTCTGGTCACGCAACCAGTTCTTCCGGAACGCCACGCTGCATTCCTGGACGGCGACCTTGCGGTATTGCGCGAGCGAGGTGCCGGCGCGCTGGTAGAGGGCATCCAGCCGCTGATGTGGCACGCGCTCCAGTCCATCCTCGGTGGTCTGCACGAAACGGTCCCCGGCGCTGGCGGGAAGCATCGCCATCCAGAACAGCAAGGCAGCAAGCAGGGGGCGTTGGGTTCGGTTCATGGCAGCAGTCTCCGCAGTGGGTCGCTGCCGCCGTTGTACGCCGATCAGCCAGCAGCGCCAACGTGCATGTTGCCTTCCGGTCGGCTGGCATACAGGAATCGCGACCGGCACGATTGAACTGGCTGACTGCTTCAGGCACCGTACCGCGTATTCCGGTCATGTCCCGAGGAAAACGCCATGAGCCTGTCCTGCCCGACCTGTGCCAACAGCCAGCTCCACGGCACCACGTTGACCGACCAATTGCCCGCCGAATCGTGCCCGGACTGCCGTGGCGCGGTGCTGTCCCTGATCCACTACCGCGACTGGCGCGACGCGCACGCAGCGCCGGAAGAGTCGGTGGCCGATGCCGGCGAAGCCAGCCACGTCGATGACAACAAGGCGATGCTGCGCTGCCCGCAGTGCAAGGGCTTCATGACCAAGTTCCGCTTCCTGGCCGACGCCGCGAACCACATCGACCATTGCGACCGCTGCGACCTGGTCTGGCTCGACCATGGCGAATGGCGGCTGGTCGAGCAACTTGCGCGCAGCGGCCAGTTCGCCAAGGTGTTCGACATGACCTGGCAGAAGCGCCTGCGCGAAGAGCAGGCCAAGCGCCGCGCAGAATCGCGCTGGCGCGAGCAGCTCGGCGACGACTATGCACGCGCGAAGGAACTGCGCGGCTGGCTCGCCGGCCACCCGCGCGGCAAGGAGCTGTTGGCCTACCTGTTCCTGTCGCAGACCGAAGGCGCCTGAGCGGACGGCGACAAGAGTCCGCAATTCTCAGGCATAGGCTGCCTGCAGCGCCGCACGCAATGGCCCCAGGTGTTGCTCGTAGGGCGCCCAGGCGCGCCCACGGTCGCGTCGAAAACCCTGCCGTGCCAGCGTTGCACTCGGCGTTGCCACGCTGCCGCTGCTGCGACCGATGTCGATCATGCCCGACTCGAAATCGACGCCGCAGTGCGCTGCGACCCGCGCCGCCACCACCGCGGGATCGGACACCAACTCGTCGTAGTGGATGTCGAGCACGCGCCCCGGCAGCACCTGGCGCCAGTGCGCCATCATGCGCTGGTACTGCAAGTAGAACGCGCCCAACTCGGCCTGATCGTATGAATAGAGCGCCGCACCCGAAAACAGCGTCCGCAGGTTCGAGAAGCAGGTGTCCATCGGGTCGCGGACCAGATGCAGGAAGCGCGCCTGCGGCAGCACCTTCGCAATCAAGCCGACGTTGAGGAAGTTCTGCGGCAACTTCTCGGTGAAGCAGGGCTTGCCGCGTGACAGCCAGCGCGCGCGCTCCGCATAGCCGCGTGCCACGGCAGCGAAGTCCGCGGCGGCCAGTCGCTGCGCGAAGGCCGCATCGGGCCCAGCCGGCGCAGCGGTATCGATCGCCAGTTCCAGTTCAGCGTGGAAGGCCGAGGTCTCCCCAGCATCGGCAATCTCTGAATGTCCGGACAGCATGCGTTCGAGCAGCGTGGTTCCGGAGCGATGCATGCCGACGATGAAGATCGGCGTGGCGGACTGCTGCACATCGCTGTGTGCAGCAACGAACTCCGGGGTGCAGATCGAGACCAGACACGAAACCAGCTGTGCACTCTGTTGCGACTGGTAGCTCAGCTGCCGACGCTTGGCCCGGCAGCCACGTTCGAGCGCGACCCAGGCCTCTTCGTGGCGTCCCAGATCGTGCAGCTCCTTGTGCAGCGCGAAGCACAGATAGACCTCGCCGGTGCCGCGCGGTTTTGCGCGCAGCAACTGTTCCTGCAAGCGCTCGATGTGGTTGCGCTCGGGCGTCTGGGTGCGCGCGCCGGCGAGCATCAGCGAGTTCTGGAACAGCGTTGGATCGGCCTGCAACGACGCCTCATGACATCGCTCGGCGGCATCGTAGTCGCCGAGAAACTGGTGGTAGTTGCCAAGCACATGCTGGGCAGCGGCGCAGCGCGGATCGCGCTTCACGGCGGCTTCCGCCAAAGCCGTGGCCTGCGCATGGGCGCCGATCGAACTGAGCATGACCGAGGCCTTGGCGATGATTTCCGGCGGCGCCTGGACCGCAAACGCCGGAGCAGACAGGCAGCTGACCAGTCGTTCGAACTCATGGAAATAGCGCAGGCGCTGCGCCAGTGCATAGACCAGCGGCGCTTCCTTCGGCTGCGCCGCAAATGCCTGCAGGATCGCGGCATGCGCTTCCCGATGCGCGCCGCGGCGTCCAAGCACCGTCGACAACCCGATCAGCGAGGCCGCGTGTGTTGGCACCAACGTCAGTGCGCGACGGAACAGGGCCTCGGCCTCGGCGGTCTGCTTGCGCTCTGCCGCCTGTTCCGCCTGCAACCAGAGCCGGTTCGCCTGTTCGATCGTGGTCATGTCGGATCCTCGAAGCGCACCATCAACCCGGTGGTGCGAAAAAGCGGGGAAATTGCTGCCCCCATAAAGACTACGGCCCCTTGCGGGGCCGTAGCGAAGCACTTGCGGGCGAACCCGATCAGAACTTCTGGTTGTACTGCACGTAGAAGAAACGACCCGGCACTTCGTACTGCGGATCGAAGCTGTTCGCGAACGTCGTGAACGACACCGGCGGATCCTTGTCGAACAGGTTGTTGATGCCGAGCGTGACCTTCGCGTCCCACGGTGCCTTCCAGTAGAAGCTGGCGTCATGGTACGTGCTGCCACCGATCGAGTTTTCGCCACCCGGCTGGATGATGCCGTCGCCGTCGACCACTGCATCGCTGCAGAGTTCGCCGAAGCCGTAGTCGTTGTAATAGAACGGGCAGGCTTCGTCCTGGCGCGAGAAGTAGCGGGTGAACATGGTCGCACCGAAGTCGCCCTTCTCCCAACGCGCCATCAGGTTGCTGCGGATGCGCCAACCGTTGTTGCGGTCGAAGTACTCGCCAACGCGGCTGCCGCCATCGAGTTCGTCGATGTCGCCATCACCGTCGTTGTCCGATTGGTCGACCGACATGTAGGTCGTGTCCCAACCGAACGAGAACGTGCCGAAGCGCGTTTCCGGCAGACGGTAGTTCAGGGTCATGTCCCAGCCTTCGGTCAGCTGGGCACCGATGTTCACGCCGCTCGAGAGCAGGGTGTCGATGCTGCCATCGCCGAGGCGCGAGTACTGGTCGCAGAACACCTGGATGCCTTCGACGATGCACTGGTCAATGATGAACTGACCGCTGAAGCCAGTGATCGTATTCTCGAGCTTGACCTGCCACCAGTCGAGGGAGACGTCGGCGCCTTCGATGAACTCGGGGCTCCACACCATGCCCAGGGTCTTGGTGACCGAGGACTCCGGCCCGAGCAGCGGGTTGCCGCCGGTGCTGATGCGGATCTGCGGGTTGCCCTGATCGTAGCCGCCAACCGGCACGCCCTGTGCGTGGCAGCGTGCCTGCTGCTCGGCGCTCAGCTGGTTGTAGACGCCACCATAAGTCGTCGAGCACGGATCGGACATCTGCGGGAACGAATCCGAGACACCCTGATACAGCTCGCCGATCGACGGCGCGCGGAAGCCTTCGGCCCAGTTGCCGCGAACCAGCAGTTGGTCGATCGGGCGCCACTTGAAGCCGAACGCCGAGTTGGTCGTATCGCCGAAGTTCGAGTAATCGGAGTAGCGGGTCGACAGGCTGAACTCGAGGCTCTTGGCGAAGGCCACGTCGGTCAGCAGCGGCATCGAAAACTCGACATAGGCTTCATCGACCGAATACGCACCCGCGGTAGCGGTGCGCGCATTGCCGGTGGTGTTGCCCGAGTTGATCAGCGCGTCCGGCTGGTCGAAGCCTTCCTCGTCGCGACGCTCGAGACCGGCCGCGAACGCCATCATGCCGCCCGGCAGTTCCACGATTTCGCCGGTGATGTTGGCGTAGTACTGCTTCATCTTGTAGCCATACTCGTCGTGCGCCACGAAGGTGACGTAGTCGAGCATGTCTTGGGTAATCGAACCTTCGGCACCGAGCAGATTCAGCGGCACGCAGCCGGTGATCACCGAACCACCCGGGGCGCTGACGCACACCGGCACACCATTGCGCATCTCGGACGGACCGAGCGCAGCGCGCAAGGCCGGGATGTTGAACAGGCCATAGGTGGTGTCGTTCTGGTCGTTGCGCGCATAGACCATGCCCGCGTCCCAGGTGAAGTAACGCTCGCCGGCCTCAAACGCACCGTCGAGGCCCATGCCGAAGGCGTAGGTGTCGACGTCCTGGTTGAACGAACGGCCACCGGTCTCGGTGACGCGGCGCTGGATGCGCGATACCGACGCACCGAACGGGTTGTAGATGCTGTTCGGGCTGATCGAGATGGTGCGTGCCTGCACGCCAGCGCCAGGGCCGGTACCGAGCACCACCGGCATCGCCGCGAGCAGTTGCTCGGAACGACGGTTGTTATAGGTGCCCTGCATCGAGAACTGGATGTCGTCGGTCAGTGCGAACGCGGCCTTGCCGAAGATCGACTTGCGCTCTTGCGGAGTGACCAGATAGTTGTCCGGGGCGAAGTTGTACATGTCCGCCGGGAACGTCCAGTTGCGCCAGTTGCTGCCGCTCTGGCCAGGCGAGTAGGTGAACTGACCGCCGGTGCCATCGGGACGAGTCTGGGCCACCGAGCAAGCGCCGCTGACCGGATTGACCGTACCCGTGCACAGCGCGAACCGGCCGAAGGGCGAGGTCGAACTGCCGAACGCGAGGCCGGTGCCGTAGGTCGGGATCGCCGAGATCTCGCGGTCGCCCGCGCCGATCGGCTCTTCCTTCACGTAGGACGCCGAGAACATCGCCGACATGCGGTCATCGGCGGTGCCGATGGTCATGTCGTAGGCTTCCTTGACGCCGTCGCCTTCATCGGTGACGCCGTAGAAGCCGTTCGCTTCGGCGCCGGTGTAATCACTGCGCAAGATCAGGTTGACCACGCCAGCGATGGCGTCGGAACCGTAGATCGAGGACGCGCCGGCCTTCAGCACTTCGATGCGCTCGACCGCTGCGGTCGGGATCGTGTTCAGGTCGACCGCGCCGCCGAGACCGGTACCACCGACCCAACGACGGCCGTTGACCAGCACCAGGGTGCGGTTCGAGCCGAGGTTGCGCAGGCTGACGCGGGTTTCGCCGTTGCCGCCGTTGTTGAACGTGGTGTTCAGCGTGGAGCCGTTGGCGGTCAGGTTCTGCAGCACGTCACCAACCGAGGTCAGGCCCTGGGCCTGGATTTCCTCGCGGGTCAGCGCGAACACCGGCTGCGAGGTCTCGATCTCGACGCGCTTGATCTTCGAACCGGTCACCTCGATGCGTTCGAGGGTGGTGTCGTCCTTCTTCTCCTCTTCCTGCGCGAAGGCAGGCTGGGCGACCAGCGAGACGGCGCTCGCAAAGAGTGCGAAGTGGATCGCACCGGACAGCTTGTTGCGTTTGGACATTTGATCTCTCCAACGGTTTGAGTGTTTCTGGAATCTTCCGGCGGTGTGCGCCGCTCAGACCTGGCGCCCACGAATGGGCGCTTTGGCTGGGTGCTGAAGCCCTCCCCCGCCAACAGGTTCGGACGAATGACACTCCCCGGGGCACGTGGGTGTCCCTGAGAGCATAACGCTAATTTTACGATCCGGGAATGGGCTGTTCAGACCCGCGCGCGGGCGCCGAACGGCCGCCCAACGGCCGGTGCGTGCCCCGACTTCGCTCGCGGAACGGCTCAAGGCGCCGCCACCAAGCCCATTTCGCGCACCAGCCGGTCGGCCTGGTCGACCTCGTCCATGACCCAGAGCATGTAGCGGATGTCGACGTGGATGGCGCGGGTGAGCTTCGGGTTGTAGACCCAGCTGGCGCTGACCGACTCCCAATTGCCGTCGAACACCAGCCCGACCACCTCGCCACGGCGGTTCAGGGTCGGCGAGCCGGAATTGCCACCGGTGATGTCGACGTTGCTCAGGAAGTTCACCGGGACGGTGCCGAGTGCGGGGGCCGCGTAGCGTCCGTACTGTCCCTTGCGCATCAGCTCGACCGCCCGTTTCGGGTGCAGGAACGGGTCCTGGTCGGTGACCTTGGCCAGCACGCCTTCGAGCGTGGTGAACTCGGTGTTGGCCACGCCATCCTTGGGCGAATAGCCGGTGACGCTGCCGTAGGTCACGCGCAGCGAGTTGTTGGCGTCGGGGTAGGCCGGGCGGCCTTCGGCCTCGCGGAACGAGATCAGCGCATCGAGGTAGGCGGCGCGATACAGGCCATCGTTGCCGATGCGCGCCTTGGCCTCGCTGTCCATGCGCTCGAAGGCCGGGAACAGTGCGACCGCGAACTGGACGAAGCTGTCGCGCGAGCGTTCGAAGTCGCGCGGCCTGGCGTCGATCAGCGCCATGCGCGCATCCAGTTCGCCGAGTCTGGTGCCGGCATAGAGCGCATCGAGCCGGGCATCAAGGTCGGCGACCACCATGCCGTCGCGGTCGATGCCAAGCGCTGCGTCGATCTCGGCGATGCGCTCGGCCTTGGCCAGCTTCAGGTAACGGCCAAGCCCAAGCTCGAACAGGGCGCGGTCGACCGCGGCGTCGTAGCGCTTGTCGATGGTCGCCATGCGACCCTTGAACTTGATCTCGTCGCGCTGCTGGAAACCGAAGCTGCGCTCGGCGTCGGGCTTGCGCCGTTCGCGCGCAAGCTTGTACAGGTCGCGGGCGACGCCGTACAGCGTCGGCCCCATCGCCAGCAAGCTGTTGCCGTGGAGCTCGGTCTCGCGGCGCGCGCGGATGCGCGCCAACTCGGCCTTGAGCCCGGCCACCGCGGCACCGTATTTCGTCTTGCGCGCCGCGTCCGCCTCGATCCAGGCCAGGAGCCTCGCCTCCTCGGCCTCCTTGTCGGCGACCGCGGTGGTCTTGGCAAAGCCCTCAAGCTGGCCCTGCTGGTTCTTGTAGCCGTTGGCAATGCCCTGCACCGTCGATGCGTACTTGATCGCCGCCTCCGGGCGGTCGCGGGTCGCGTCCTCGATGGTCTTCAACGCCTCGCCCATGTTGCGGATGTTGCGCGGATAGCTGAACTCGATCGCATCGCGCAGCTCTTCGGCCAGGCGCGAGCGGTTGGTGCGCCCCGGATAGCCGGTGACCATCACGTAGTCGCCGGCGGCGACACCATTCGGATCCACCTTGAGCCAGCTCTTTGGCCGGTACGGCCGGTTGTCCTTGTGGTGTGGCGCCGGCTTGCCGTCGGGCCCGACGTAGGCACGCAGGAAGGTGAAGTCGCCGGTGTGACGCGGCCACATCCAGTTGTCGACGTCGCCACCGAAGTTGCCGATCTGCTCGGAGGGCGCGTAGACCAGTCGCACGTCCTTGATCTCGAGCTGCTTGATCATCAGGTAGTTGCGGCCGCCGTTGAAGCTGTAGACGTCGCAGCGGTAGCCGGCGTCGCGCTCGCATTCGGCCACCGCCTGCTTCGAGCGCCGGTCCACGGCCTGGAACCGCTTGAGCCCGCCGACGCCGTCCAGTCCACGGGTGAGGCGCGCGCTGACGTCGGTGATCGCCTCGGTCACGTACAGGCGCTGGTTCGGGTCGGCCGGCAGCTCCGCAGCGAAATCGTTGGCCAGGAAGCCATCGACCATCAGGTTCTTCTGCGGGGTCGAATTGAACTGGACGATGCCGAAGCCGCAATGATGGTTGGTGACCACCAGTCCCTCGGGGGAGACGAACGAACCGGTGCAGTAGCCGAGCCCGACGATCGCGTTCAACGGGTACTCGGTCAGCGACGACAGTTCGCGCGCCGGGAGCTCGAGCCCACGCGCGCGCAGCTGCGCCTCGATCGCGGGCAACTGTGCAGGTGGCCACATGCCCTCGTCGGCGCAGGCGACACCGGCGGCGAGCAGCAGGGAACCGGTTCGGACAAGCATGCGCATGGCGGCCTCGCAGACAGGATCGGGGCGCGCTTTATGCCCCACCCCGGTCTCCGGCGCAAACCGTTGGCTCCTGGCTTGGTGCGGGGCGTGGGCTGGGTGGTTTGAACCGCAGCCGGAGGCCGCTTCCCACCGCGGGCCATGGCGTGCGCTATTGTCTTTCGCATGAATCGACGACCTGCGATACCCAAGGCCCTGCGCAATCTGTTCTGGACCCTGTTCGTGCTGTTCTTCGGCTGGACCGGCCTGATCATGAGCGGCCTGATGCCGCGGCTGACACCGCAACAACACGAAGCGCTGGCGCTGATGCGCGCGCCGAACGAGCACGCGCGCGGCGAACGCAACGCGTTCGAGCTGCTGTGGCTGCTGCCACGCGATATTCCCGAAGCCGAACGCGCGAAGGTGTTCGCAGCGGACATGGCGGCGATCGATGCGTTGCCTCCGATGGAAGGCGGCGACCTCGACCTCGCCAGCGCCCGCTATCCGCGCCATGTCGAAGCGGATGAGCGAATGCCCGAAGGATGCAGCCGCAAGCCCGGATGTCTTGCTGCGGTGCGCGCGAATCCAGAGACCTTCCGCAGCGCACTCGCAGCGCGTGCGCCGATGCTGGCCGAACTCGACCGGCTCGGCGACTACGACCACCTGCGCACGCCACATCGCCGCTCGTTCTCCGCGCCATTCCCCGAATTCCAGCATGCCGGCCCACTGCAGCTGGCGCGCGCGGCACTGCGCCACGTCGATGGCGATACCGGCGCCGCGCTCACCGGGCTCTGTCGCGATCTTCGCGCTTGGCGCCAGCTCAAGGGTCGCAGCGACAGTCTGGTCTTCGAGATGATTGCGCTGGCCTGGCTGCGCGGCGGCGTGCAACTGGTCGCAGATATCCGCGCCGAACTGCCGGCGGGACAGCCATTGCCAGCCGAATGTGCGGCGGCGCTGGCGCCACTCGTGGAAGCCGAGCGCCAGTCCTGCGACGTGTACCGCGCCGAGTTCGCCGGGATGGACGCGTCCCTGGACCCGGGCACGATGTTCGCGTCGGGGCCGGAACCTGGCCTCGGCGACCACGCCAAGGCCTTCGCGGCACGCTTCGTCTACAGCGGCGAGCACACGCGCGCGCTGCTGGCGACCGAGCTTGCGAAAGTCTGCGCCACGTTGCGCGCACCTGCAGCCACGTCGGCACCCGCACCGGAGACCCGCTGCAGCCTCACGGCGCGCGTGTTCAATCCGCTCGGCTGCATCCTGGCCGATGTCGGTCAGCCCGACTACGGGCGCTACCAGCAGCGCGAGCAAGATATCGATGCGCTATTGCAAACCCACGCCCTCGCCGACTGGCTCGCAACGCAGCCGGACATCGGCGCAGCGTTCGCGGCGCGACCGGAGTTGTACCGCGCGCTTCCCGTCACCCTCGCACCCGACGCACGCAGCCTCGTCCTCCGCCGCCGCGAGCAACGCGAGGACGAAGCCCCCGAGGTCGCCCTGCCCCTGCCCGGCAGCCGCATCGCGCCACCCGCACAGGCAGTGCATCCCTGAGCACCGGTGCCGGCGGGAAGCAAGTCCACGTCCGTTGCCATCGCCGCGGGCGGTCATCTGCACGATAATGGCGGCCCCTCCGGAGAGTCCCGATGCCGCAAGCGATGATGAAAGCCCTGGTCAAGAAGGAAGCCGCGAAGGGCATCTGGATGGAGCAGGTACCGGTGCCGGTGGCCGGGGCAAACGAGGTGTTGATCAAGCTCGAGAAGACCGCGATCTGCGGGACCGACCTGCACATCTACAAGTGGGATGAGTGGAGCCAGCGCACGATCCAGCCTGGCCTGGTGATCGGGCACGAGTTCGTCGGACGCATCGTCGAGGTCGGCCCCGGCGTGACCGGCTACCGCGTCGGTGACCGCGTCTCGGCCGAAGGCCACATTGTCTGCGGCCACTGCCGCAACTGCCGCGCCGGGCGCCAGCACCTGTGCCCGAACACCATCGGCATCGGCGTCAACCGCAATGGCGCGTTCGCCGAATACCTGGCGATGCCGGCGAGCAACCTGTGGCCGATCCCGGACCAGATCCCGAGCGAACTGGCGGCGTTCTTCGATCCCTACGGCAATGCCGCGCACTGCGCGCTCGAGTTCGACGTGATCGGCGAGGACGTGCTGATCACCGGCGCCGGCCCGATCGGCATCATCGCCGCCGGCATCTGCAAGCACGTCGGCGCGCGCAACGTCGTGGTCAGCGACGTCAACGACTACCGGCTGAAACTCGCCGCCGACATGGGCGCGACGCGCGTCGTCAACGTCAGCAAGCAGTCGCTGAAGGAAGTGGTCAAGGACCTGCACATGGAAGGCTTCGACGTCGGCCTGGAGATGAGCGGCAATCCGCGCGCCTTCGGCGACATGCTCGACTGCATGTACCACGGCGGCAAGATCGCGTTGCTCGGCATCCTGCCGAAGGGCGCCGGCATCGACTGGGACAAGGTGATCTTCAAGGGCCTCACCATGCACGGCATCTACGGCCGCAAGATGTACGAGACCTGGTACAAGATGACGCAGATGGTGCTGACCGGCTTCCCGCTGCAGAAGGTGCTGACGCACCAGATCCACATCGACGATTTCCAGCGCGGCTTCGAGCTGATGGAATCCGGTCTCTGCGGCAAGGTGGTGTGCAGCTGGAACTGATCAGTTGATCGCGCGCGGGTAGTGCGCGAGCAAGGTCGTGTCGAGGGTAATCAGCGGGACTCGCAGCAAGTCGGCGTGAGCAACGATCATGCGGTCGAAAGGATCCCGCGTGAAACGCAGAGGCAGCGCATGGCGAACGATTTCTGACAGTCGCTCCTGACTCTCGACGACGTTCAGCTCACGCGCCAGATATCCGCAGACATCCGCTGCGCCCAGGCGGATGCGCCCGATCTCGTGCAGCAGTTCGAGCTCGAAGGACACCATCGGCGAGTATTGGATGTTTGCGCGATCGAGCAGTCGTTGCGCAGTCTGCGACAGCCCGGTCGTCCGCCCCTTGAACAGCGTGACGGCGACTTGAGTGTCGATCATCACGCGGTTCATCGCGGGGCCTTTCCGGAACCCGGACGCGGCTTGGCAGCCACGCGCTTGCCGGACCGGCCTATGCCTGACGTTCGCTTGATCGCATCCTCGACCGGAGGTTCGGCGACGCGGTCCAGCTCGGACCATCGGGCGGGCGATTCGTGCGGATCAAGCGGCGGCCCGATCTCCAGCTCCTGAGGGCGCAATTTCGCGAGCCGGGAGTAAGGCTTCACCGCTTCGTCGTCGCGCACGATGCGCAACCTGCGACCACGCCGCATGATCACGATCGCTTCTCCAGTGTCCAGCACGCGATCGGCAAGTTCGAACAGGCGCTGGCGCAATTCGGTCAGGGACAGTTCCACGCGAGGACTCCGCAGACGGCACGTACGTACAGTACGTGTCGTCGGGAACGCGGTCAATCCCGGGCGCGCTGCCCCGAGCGCCTGGCCCACCCGACCCTCGACGTTCGCCACCGGCCGCGGGCGCACGCCCGCAGGCAGCCGCCTATACTGGCGCCCCGCCTGATTGCCTGCCCTCACCGACACCATGCCTTCCGTGCCGACACCCCGCCCAAACGCCGCTACGCCGCACCTGGCCCGCACCTGCACGCTGCTGGCGCTCGTGCTGCTCGGCAGCGCGTCGGCACAAGCCGAAACGCTGACACCGGAGCCCGTCCCGGCCTACGAGACCGAGCCGTCCTACAGCGCCGACCAACTGCTCGATCCGGCGCTGCTGTCGGGACCGGGCTGGAAGGTCGACTCGGTGGTGCCGGTGCGCGGCTATCTGGCGCAGTTCCACGTGGTCACCGGGCTCGGCGAACTGCTGGTCGAGGGCCGCGCCGAAATGCACGAGCGTGTGCATGAACTCGCCGTGGTCGAGCAGTTGGCCGCGATCTCGCGCGGCGAGGCGTTCGCGCAGGCGGTGGGCAAGGCCGGGCGCGAGGTCGCGCAGCTGATCGGGCGGCTGGGCACGCACCCGATCCGCACCGTCACCGGCATCCCGCGCGGCCTGATGCGCAGCCTGCGCTCGAAGTGGCGCGACCTGCGCGAGCAGAGCGCCAAGGCCCGTGACCGCGCCGCCGCGCAACTGGCGCAGGATGACGCGCCACGCATCGGTCCGCAGGCGCCCGCAGACGCCCAAGCCAACACCGACTGGTGGACCAGTTCGCAACGAGGCACCGGCAAGCTGGCCAAGCGCTGGCTCGGGTTCACCCAGGCACGGCGAGAGCTGGCACGACGCTTCGGCGTCGACCCGTATTCGCGCAACGTCCTGCTCAACCGCGAACTGGACCGCATCGCCTGGGCCAGCCTGGCCGGTGAAAAGAGCCTCGGCGCCGCGATCGACGCCGCCGCCCCTGGAGTCAGCGAGGCGGTCGGCTGGTCCGAACGCATCGACGACGTGGTCTGGCGGCTCGACCCGGTCGCGCTCGGCCTGCAGCAGCGCGAGCGGCTGGCCGGGCACTGTGGCGAGGCGGAGGCCATCGCCCGCGCCATGCACGTCGGTGCGCCCACGCCTTCGCAGTGGCAACGCCTGGTCGATGCGGTCGAGGCGCTGCGCGTGCACGAATGCCACGACCTGATCGCGCTGCTCGGCGCGACCCGCAGCGACGCCGAGGCACGCTATCTGGTGCGTGCGCTGGAACTGCTCGCAACCCATCGCGGAGCGGGCAGCCAGGTGCAGCTCGGCCGCGCCGGCAACATGCTGGTCGCGCGCATCGACGGCGTGCTGGTGGTGCCGATGCCGGTGGACGCGCTGAGCTGGACCGAACCGGTGGCGAACCTGTTCGACGATCCCGCGCTGCGCGCCGCCGAACGCGAACTGTGGCTGGACGGCGAAGCGACCATGCGCACCCAGCGCGAACTCACCCGCCGCGGCTTCGGCCTGCGCATCGACCTGCCGCAGCGCGTCGCCGCGCCACTGCCGACACAGCCCGCGCCCTGAAGACGCGTCGCGGGATCACTCGAAACCATCGAGGAACAAGCTCGCCGCGGCAGCGCCGATCAGCGCGTCCGCCATCTCGTTGATCCAGGTCTCGACCGCCGGGTAGCCGCCGGCGAGCACCTGATGCACGTCGGCCGCGGAATTCGGATTCAGGCCGCGACCGAGTTCCCAGCTGTCGGGCATGGCGTCGCCGTCGCTGTCGAGCGGCGCCGTTCCCGCAGTCAGGCCCTCCATCCAGTTCGACGGTCGGCGGTTGCCCCAGCTGCCGGTACGGTTCGCGGCTTCCTCGACCGACCATTGACTGATGCGATCGCGCGGCCAGGCACCGGCCTTGGCCAGCACTTCGGCGTAGGCGAGATCGACGTTCTGCACCGTGACCGCGACGCGCCCGGCATAGCCACCGTAGGGAAACGGCGACGCGTTCGCGAACATCATGGGCTCGATGCCGCAGCAATAGAAGCCATAGGCGTCGCCGAAACCGGGCGTGGTGAACGGGTTGTCGACGATGCCCTCGAACACGCCGGGGTCGATCACGCGATTGCCGCCCACGTGGTACGCGGACGGCGGCGGCTCGTTCTCGGGGTCGAAGAACATCGGGATCAGGGTTCCGCTCGGCCCGTCCTTGTAGGTGTTGCCGATCAGGTTGAACTGCCCGACCGCGGGGTTGTGGTGCACGAAGCCTTCGCGGGCGTTGTAGACGACGTTGTTGATCACCTCGGCCGGCCCGTAGGAGATCGCCGGAGAGCGCGCGCGATTGTGCGCGAACAGGTTGTGGTGCACCGAGATGCGCCCGCCGTTCGGTCCGTTGAGCATGCCGAAGTTGTGCCCCGCCCCATCCGGATGGCCGCCGCCATACACCGAGAAACTGAGGTTCGACCACTGCACGCTGATGTCGCGGGCGCCGTCGTAGAGGTCGAGGATCTCGTCGACCGAATGCGAGAAATCGACGTGGTCGAGCATCAACAGCTGGTTCGCCGAGAACTGCACCGCATCGTGCTGCTGCGGCGGCCAGTTGCTGTCCGGCATCGGCGGACGCACGCGCAGGTGGCGGATGACCAGGTTCCCGAAGCTGGTCGGGAATGGCGTGTACAGGTGCCCGGCGATGGTGATGCCCGCGCCCGGCGCGGTTTGCCCGGCGATGGTCAGATCACCGTGGCCGATCTCGATGTCGCCGTTGATGACGCCGGACACGGTGAACACCACGATGCGCGGACCGGGCTGGTCGATCGCCCACTGCAGGCTGCCCGGGCCGCTCGCGGCGAGCGTGTTCACCTTGAGCACGCTGCCGCCACGGCCGCCGGTCGCACGCGCGCCGAAGCCCTCGGCACCGGGAAAGCTCGGCAGCGTCTGCGCGAATGCGGCGGAGCACAGCAGGCCGCCGAGGATGCCGAGCGCCACGCGGATCGGGTTTCGCAACAGCATCGTTGCACTCCGTTCGGTAACCGGCCGATACTGCCGTCGGCCACAGCATGCACCGCACCGTCGGCGCTGTCTGCGAACCCACTTCGCAATCCCAGAATCACGCAAGCATTGCGGTCACCCCCGGGCCGACGGCACCGACCCAACCGCAACCCACGGAAACCCGATGAGCGCCCGCGAAATCACCATCAAGCTGCTGCGTACCAACGAACATCCGTGCGGCTACTACCGCGACCGGCTGGCGCGTGACCTGGTGCTGGACCCGGACTCGCCAGAACTGCGCGACGTGTTCCCCGGCGCGCTCGGCTCGGGCTTCCGCCGCTCCGGTCCGCGCGTGTACCGGCCGGACTGCATCGGCTGCCACGAGTGCGTGTCGAGCCGCATCGTCGTCGCTGGCTTCACGCCGAACCGCAGCCAGAGCCGCTGCCTGAAGCGCAACCAGGGCCTGCGCACGTCGCTGGAACCGCCGTTCTGCAGCGACGAGCGCCTGGCGCTGTACCAGCGCTACCTCGGCTCGCGTCACGCCGGCGGCGGCATGGATGGCGCGCAGGCCGCCGATTTCGAGCAGTTCCTGCAGGCGCGCTGGTGCGACACGCGCATGCTGTGCGTGCGCGACGGCGAACGTCTGCTCGCCTGCGCCGTCACCGACGTCACCAGCGCCGGCCTGAGCGCGGTCTACACCTTCTTCGATCCCGATGAACACGCGCGCAGCCTCGGCGTCTACTGCATCCTGCAGCAGATCGAGCTGGCACGACGCATGCAGTTGCCGCACCTCTACCTCGGCTACTGGATCGATAGGCATCCGAAGATGGGCTACAAGCGCCACTACGCCCCGCTCGAAGTCCTGCGCGCAGGCGCGTGGCAGCTGCTCGACGCAGCGGCCACGTAACAGCCCGCGCGCGAACGCGGCGCGCAGGTCAGCCGGGATCCACCACCAAGGGCTCCGACTCGCGCTCGACGGCACCGAGATCCAGGGGGCCATATCGGTCGTGGCGCAGCGGGTCGTTGTCGAGTCGCGGCCGGCCGTGGGCATCGCTGGACACCGATCTGAGCCCGGCCGTGTCGCAGTAGTCGAGCGCGGGCGAGGACCAGGCTGGCACGAACGACCCACCCTCGAACACCGGCGCGCCGGCAACGAGTCGCGACCGGGTCACCGGGAGCTCCGGGGCGATGGTCGTCAGCAGGCAATCCAGCGCGCCGGTGACGACACGCCCCGGATCGGTCAGCGGCGTAGCGCCCAGCAAGATCGATGCACGGAGGTCGACCGGCAGCGCTGTGTCCGCGATCGGTGGCGCGTATTGCGATCCCAGGACTGTGGTGAACTGGCCGTCCAGACTGGTGATCGATTGCGCACGCACGCGCCCGGCTGCGGATGCATCGTCCCCGGCAGTCCTCTCGGCGCCGAACAGATGGCGTGCCCGGTTCTGGTTGAACACGATGTTGTCGATCTCGGCCAGGCTGCCGCCGGGCACGTAGGGCTGCACGCTGACGATCGCGCCGCCGCGATTGCCCACCGAGATGACGCGGTTGTAGTCGAACAAGGCTGACGAAATCGTCAGGTGCCCACCGGCGCGAACGTCGACGATGCTCGGGTACTCGGGAAATCCTCCGGACTGCGCCGAGTTCCCGTAGAAGCGCGTGCAGCCATCGACCGAGGCAGGACACGAGGGATCCCGCAGCAGTCTCGCGCGGGCGCCCCAGCCCACCAGAAGGGCCGCGCCGTCACCGCCCACGTCCGCCGGCTCGGCCCGATTGGCGAGCCACTGGCTCCCCCAGGCCATCAGTTCGGTACCCGATCCGGTCAGGAACATGCCACCACCCCAGAAGCTGGCCCGGTTCCCGATCACGCGCGGGCCTTGCGTCCGCTCGCTCCACAGCATCGAAACGATGGCCCCGCCGCTGCCGTACAAGCCGCCGCCTTGGCTCGCCTGATTGTCCTGGAGCGCGGTTCGGCTCAGCATGACGACCGAACACCCTTGCGACCAGACGCCGCCGCCTTCGCCGTTGGCAACATTTCCCGCAACGATGGCGCCTGGTTCCAGCCGGATCATGCCCTGGCCGAGGCAGTGCAGGCCGCCACCATGGGATGCCCGATTGCCGCGGATCTCGGTCTGCCGCAGGTCGATCCGCGGTACACCATCGGGTTCATCGCGGAGTGCCATGGCGCCACCGCCCGAAGCACGGAAGCCATGAACGCGCGAATCCGCGACGATGGCGCGGACGTTCCCGCGCAACATCAGCGCGCCGCCCGCCGCCACGCTGTTCACACTGCTGCCCTCGGGCGTAGTCAGCTCCAACCGCTCCAGCGTGACCGTCGTCCGCAGCGCCTGCGAATTGCTGACGGTGAACAGGCTGCCCGCCTCGCGACTGACGATGGTCGTCCGGGGTCCGCTTTGCGCGCTCGCGGCACACGTCGGGAAGCCGCCGCGGAGCGTGACCGACTGGTTCCGGATCGCCCAGGGATCGGCGAAATCGGAAAACGCGAATCCCGGGACGAGTCGAATCTCGTCGACGCCCGGACCGTTCGCCGCGGTGGTGTTTAGCGCCGCCCCGAGACTCCTGTGGGTGCAGGCGGCATCCGATCCTACGGTGAACACGGCGGCGTCGGCCGCGCCCGCAAGCATCAATGCAACGGTGACCAGCCTCAGTCCGGAAAACAGGTTCATGCACGAGCTCCAGCCTGCGGCGACATGCCGCCAGGCAAGTAGCGATGGAACGGGCACCGAGGCGACAGGCCGCCGCGCATCGGGCCCCTATGTGGTGTGCATGCGGCCTCGTCCGCCTGTGCCGAGAAGCCCGTCGCGCAGCCGATCGAAAGGACCCGCGGAAGATGGGCTATAAACACAAATACGGCCCGCTCGCAGTTCCGGAGGAAAACCGATGGCACGTAATTCGCAAGTCATGCGCACGCTGGCGGCCCGCGCCACGATCGCGCTGGCGTTGCTGGCCAGCCCGATGCTGGCGCTCGCCACCGGCGCGGCGAGTGTGGAGACGACGCAGGCGCTGAAGCAGCTGGCCACTCCCGGCGTGGTCATCGAACGCGTCGAGATGCTCGACGGCGACGGCAAAGTGCTGCAGATCGGCGGTCGCGCCGGACGCAACGCCGAGGTCAGCGACTTCCTGCGCGTGCTGGATGGCGCGGCCGACTTCGAGAAGCCGGATCTGCTGCAGATCCAGCTCGACCGCGAGGGCCACCCGCAGTTCGAGATCCGCGTGCAGCGACGGGCGGCGCCGGCCCCGGCCCCGGCACCGCCGGCTGCGGTGGAACGCAGCCGCAAGCCGGTGTACCGCTGCCGCAGCGATGGCCGCGAGGTGTTCCAGGCACAACCCTGCCCGCCGACGAAATAGCGGCGGGCGCCGTGGCGTCGGCGGCTTGTCGAGCTCGGCGCGCGCATGTTGTGATGCCCGGTCTGCAACCCTGGAGATCCTGATGAGCACCGCCGCGGAACATGAAGGACGCCTGCGCTTTGCGATCGTGGAGGCGTCGCGTCGCCTGCTCGACGCACGCCTGAACACCGGCACCGCCGGCAATGTCAGCGCGCGCTTCGGCGACGCGTTCCTGATCTCGCCAAGCGGCCTGCACCCGCAGCAGACGACGCCTGCGGACGTGGTCGTGCTGCACGCCGATGGCAGCCACTCTGGCCGCCGTGCGCCGTCGAGCGAGTGGCCGTTCCATCTCGACCTGTACGCGGCGCGGGGGGACATCAGCGCGATCATCCACACGCATTCGCCGTTCGCGACCACGCTCGCCTGCCAGCGCCGCGAGATCCCGCCGTTCCACTACACCGTCGCGCGCTTCGGCGGCGACAGCGTGCGCTGCGCAGCCTACGCCGCGTTCGGCAGCAAGGAACTGTCGCAGGCGCTGCAGGTGGCAATGCAGGACCGCCGCGCCTGCCTGATGGCCAACCACGGCGCCGCGGTGATGGGCCGCAGCATCGAGGAAGCGCTGGACATGGCCTTCGAGCTGGAGCTGCTGAGCGAGCTGTACTGGCGCTCGCTGCAGGGCGGCCCGCCGGTGCTGCTCAGCGATGCCGAGATGGCCGACGTGCGCGAGCGCTACCGCAGCTACGGCCGCCAGCCGCCGCTGCCGGACGACGCGGCCGGCTGAGGGCCGCGCTCACGGCGGCAGGCAGTCGAACTCGAAGCCGCTCGCAAACAGCGCGACACGATCGGTGTCGCTGGCGCTGTTGTTGCCGGGCGTGCTGTCCTCGACACTGGCGTCGGCGCTGATCGTCGCGGTGTTGGTGACCGTGTCCGGCGGGCCGTCGCCGACCGCGACCAGGAATCCGATCAGCACCTGTCCGCCCGCCGGCAGGTCGACCAGCGCATCCAGGTTGCCGACACCGGAGGGCGCGCAGGCCGAACCGCCGGAGGGGCTGCAGAACCAGGAGTCCGCGCTCAGGATTCCGGTGGGCGCATCG
This sequence comes from Lysobacterales bacterium, assembly GCA_016182785.1. Classification (GTDB taxonomy): domain Bacteria; phylum Pseudomonadota; class Gammaproteobacteria; order Xanthomonadales; family Ahniellaceae; genus JADKHK01. The sequence continues at coordinate 32,362 of JACPFU010000039.1, forward strand.
ACCACGCGCGTTCCAGGCGCATCACTCGGACCACTGTTGCTGACGCTGATCGCATACAGCGCATAGCCACCGGCAGGGACGAAGAAGCACTGGTTCGACTTGGTCACCGCCAGGTTGGCGACGCGCCGCGTGGCGTTGCTGTCGCTGGCGCTGTTGTTGCCCCAATCGGGATCGGCCACCGCGCTCTCGACCAGCGCGGTCGCGATCGCCGCTCCGGCGTGCGCCGAGGCCAGCGTCACCGAGTGCGCGATCTGAACCTGTGCGCCGACCGGGACATCGACCCACTGGTCGAGCGCACCGCTGCCGGCCGCGGCCGTGCCCGCCGGCTGCCCGGCAATGCAACTGGCGCCCGCGCTGGCGCTGCAAGTCCATGCGCCGGGCGTCATCGTCGCCGCCAGTTGCTCGTGCAGGCGCGCGTTCGCCACCGGCATCGGGCCGCCGTTGACCAGCGTGATGGTGTAGCTGGTGGCGGTGCCGGCGACCTGCTCGTTGCTGCCATCGCTGATCGTCACCACCAGGTCGGCGCCCGCCTCGACCCGATGCGATGCCACGGCTGAGGCCGATGTGGCGAAGTCCGTGTTGCCGGCGTAGGTTGCGGTCAACGTGTAGTCGCCGTTGGCGCTGAATGCCGGGGTGCAGCTCATCGCGCCGGCGACCAGCGCACCGTTGCAGGTCGCGCCTCCGGGCATCACCGTCACTTCGACACTGCCCCCTGGCACACCGGCGCCTGGCGCCTGCGCGGCCACCGCAACCTGCACGGTAACGGTCTGGTTCGGCACCGACGGGTCGGGCAGATCGGCAACGATCGTCGTCGTGGTCGCGGCGGCCGTGACCACGTGCGTGGTGGTTGCCGAACTCGGTTCGAGCAGGCCGCTGCCGGCATAGGCCGCGGTGATCGTGTAGCTGCCGCTGTTGCTGCCGGTCAGCTGGCACGAACCGCGGCCGCCGCTGAGCGTGACCACGCACGCATGCCCGGCGCCGTCGTCGACATTGACCGTGCCGGTCGGAGTCGGGCCGCTGCTGCCGACGATCACCGCGACGACGTAGGCCTGACCAACGACGCTCGGACTCGGCGTGATCGACTCGAACGTGGTCGTGGTCGCGATCGAGGTCGGCACCACGCGCGTCATCGATTGTCCGGCAACGCGCCCGGCGGCGCCGGCATGCAGGGTGTTGATCGGCACCGACGCCGTGCCCAGCCCGCCTTGCGTGGTCGCGCCGAACTGGTCGAGCGCGAATGCCTGCAGATCATGCGCGCCGAGTTCCAGCGGCAAGCTCAGCGAGAACGCACCCGGAGCAACCGGCGTCGCCGCCTGCCAGGCGCCGAAGTCGCTGCGCGCGAACACCGCGAGCGGCGTGGTCGGATTCGGCGTGGAGCCGGAGACGACGTTGAACCCAAGCGCAGCCGATGCCGCCGTGGTGCTGTGGCCGCCGCTGACGGTGGTGGTCAGCAGCGCCGACGGCAGCGGCTCGGTGTTCAACCGCAGCACGTCGCCTCCCACGACGAAGTACATCCGCCCATACAGCGGATCGAGGCTCAGGCTGGCGCCCGCGGGACCGGCACTCAGCGCGCGCGTGACCAACGCGTTGGACGGCCCGCGCGCAACCACCAGCGAGTAGGCGGCGGTGGACGGATTCATCACCACCAGGCCAACGCGGTCGTTCACGGCATCGACCAGGATGCGCTGGGTATTGCCGCCGACCACCACTGTCGTCGGCGCCGCCAGCGTGCTGGTGTTGAGCAGGCTGGCGCGGGTTTCGCCGACTCCGGCGTGCCCGAGCCAAAGCAGCCCGCGGTGCGCGTTCAGCCCCATGCTCGCAGCCGCGGAAACCAGGTTCACGTCGCTTACCGCCAGCGTCGAGGTGTTCAGCACCGCCACCCGCGCGGTGTTCTGCAGCCCGACGAACAGCCGCTGCCGGGCGCGGTCGAGGACCATGCCCTGCGGCTTCGCGGTGGTGGCGTGATTGCTCACCGCGGGCGTTCCGCCATCGATGCGCGTCACCTGGTTGACGGTGCCGTTGTGGCCAATGAACGCGCTGCCATCGGCCGGATCGACCTCGACGTAGTACGGCGCGTCGGCAACCGCCACGGTGGTGACGGCGAGCGTGGCGCCGTCGAGCACGCGCACCGCATCGCCGGCGTTGTCGACCAGGAAGTAGCGCCCACGTGCCGCGTCGACGCCGATCTGGCTGACGTAGCCGCCGCCCGGCGTCAGCGGGACCACGGCCAGGCTGGCGCCATCGGTCAGCGCCAGCTGCCCGCTCGCATGTCGCGTCACGATGCGATTGGCGCCGGCGTCGTAGGCCAGTGTCTGCACCGCGTCGCCGGGGATCGGCGCAAACGGCGTCACGCTGCCGCTGGCCGGATCGATCAGGCGCAGGTTGGCGCTGTAGTCGAGACCGAGCAGCCGCCGCTGCACGCCATCGAACACCATCGCGCTGACCGAAGTCCCGGCGCTGTGTGTCACTACGTCCAGCGTGGCGCCATCGATCACCGCCAGGGTGCCGCTGTTCAGGCAGTGCACGTAGGCACGATGCGTCACCGGATTCACCGTCGCGTGCGTGGCCTGGCTGCCGGGACAGGTCGAGAGCCCGGCGACCACGGCCTGGGTGTCGGCGTCGATCACGCTGGTCGAACCGGACAGCTGGTTGACCGCAAACAGTCGGCGCGTGCCGGCATCGAAGGCGAGCGCTGCCGGGCGCGCGCCGACCGCGATCGGCGTGGTCGCACGCGTGGCGCCGTCGATGACGGTGACCGCGGCCGGGTCGGTCGAGGTCGGGTTGTGGCCGACGAAGATGCGGTTCGCGACGGCATCTGCGACCAGGTCGCTCGGCCGCTCCGGCACCGCGATGTCGGTGCGGACCAAGGTCTGCGCATCGAACTCGGCGACGTTCGAGTTCCAGTATTCGGCGACATAGACGCGCCGCGTCTGCGCCTGCACCGCGATCGCCACTGGCGCGGACAACCCGCTGATGTTCTGCACCGCAAAGCTGCTGCCGTCGACCACGTCCATGGTGCCGGCGTTCGCGCTGGCAACGAAGATCTGGTTCGCCAGCGGGTCGACGCCGATCACGAAGCCGCTGACGCCGGCAACCTCGGTGATCTGGCTGTCGTCGAACATCGACAGCACGCGCAGGCTGGAACCGGTGGGCAGATAGACGCGTCCGCGCGCCAGATCGAAGGCGACCGCGCCGGAACCACTGAGCGTGCCGATCTGGCCGTGCGTGGACCCGTCCAGCACCGGCATCGAACCGCCGCTGCTGTGCACGTAGAGACGGTTGCTGAGCGGATTGACCGAGACGCCGGCGACGAAGGTGCCGGGCAGCATCGGCAGGTTGGTGACGGCGTGGCTGTAGCCATCGACCGCGACGATCGACTCGCCGCCGCTGTTGTTCAGATAAATGCGGTTGGTACGTGGATTGACCGCGAGCGGCGAGCCGCTGGCGCCAATGTTTCCGATCAGGGTTTGCGCCTTCGCCGAACCCGCCGGCCACAGACACGGCAGCAAGGTGAGCAGCGCGACGCAGAAGACCGGGACCAGACGACGCATGGAACCCCCTTCGCGCGAACGAGGGCGGGTTCCGGGGTGACCGACCGGCCCTGCCGGGGCACCCGCAGTGCGCGCCGCGGCAGGCTAGTACCGCGGCGTTACGCCAACAAGTGCTGGCGATCGCGAGCGCGTCCGGCGCCCGCGGCGGCTGCCGCTCAGACGACGCGTCGACGCGCGACGAGCGCCATCCCCCACATCGCCAGCGCCAGCAGCAGCAAGGCGAAGCGCGAATCCACCGGCACCGGGATCAACGGAGTGGCCGGGCCGCCGTTGATCACGGTGACCGGGTCGTCGTCGTTGTTGTTGCTCGGATCGGTGTCGCCGCCGCCGTTGACCACGGCCGTGTTCAGCAGGTTGTCGGGCGCGGCCGCGTCGACGGTGACGCCGATGGTGATCGGCGGATAGCTCGCGCCCGCGGCCAGCGGGTCGGGGCGCGTGCAGGTCAGCGTCGCCAGCACGCAGCTCCAGCCGGTGCCGCCAATGCTGTCCGCGGTCAGGCCCACGGGCAACGTGTCGACCACGGTCACCAAGCCGCTGCTCGCGGCGCTGCCGACGTTGCTGACGGTCAGCGTGTAGAGGCCGCCGCTCTGACCGCGGATGAAGTTGCCACTGTGCGTCTTGACCAGCGCAAGGTCGGGTCGCGTCACCGGTACCACGACGGTGTCGTCGCAGCGCGGTGCGGCCGGACAGCCGGGGTCACCACCACCGCTCGCCACTGCGGTGTTGGTCGCGTCGGTTGCCGAGTCGCCGACGATCACGTTCAACGTCAGCACCGTGCTGGCACCGGCGCCGAGCACGCCGCCGTAGGTACAGCTCAGGTTGCTGGTGCCGACGCAGCCCCATCCGGCACCGGTCGCCGATTGCAGCGAGATGCCCACCGGCAGGTTGTCGGTGATGGTGATCGGCGCGGTGGTCGCTGCGGCGCCGCTGTTCGACACGGTGATCACGTAGGCCGCCGGTTGGCCGATGACGAATGGATTCGGCGTCGCGGTCTTGGTCACGTTGAGGATCGGTGCGTTGATCGGCACCAGCACGGTGTCGTCGCAGCGCGGATCGCCGGGGCAAGTCGGGTCGCCGCCGCCGCTGACGACGGCGGTGTTGTTGCCGTTGACTGCGCTGATCGTCGGCGTCACCGGGATCGTGAACGCTGCACTCGCGGCCGGTGCGAGGCCGGCAGCGATGGTGCAGGTCACGAGTTGGCCCGCGGCCGAGCAACC
>JACPFU010000041.1 GCA_016182785.1 Lysobacterales bacterium
GGGAACGTGCGCCCGCAGCGCGCCGAAACCGCCGTTCTGCGGCAAAAATTGCCGCGCAAACCTCACTCAAGACACCGCGCAACGCTGTGTCCGGCAAACAATCCGCTCGCAGCGGGGTGTTTTTCAACAGGCTGCTAGGCGGCGGTCGCACAAGGACACGGCTTGGGTGCTGCTTGAGCGCGGATCGGGGTTCCGTGCGTGGGGTTTTGGCCTTGCAGGACCACACAGTCCCGCCCGCCGTGGCCGTTTTTCGCCGAACCCCGACTGCGGGCCGAGCGCAGCCCTGCGGGATCGTTGCCGCATCGAGTTCTCTTGCTGGTTTCCTCTTCGACCCTTCGACTGCGCTCATGCGTCGTGGCCGGTGGCGCGTCACGCGGCCGCAGCGGGCGGTGCGCCCGCCGCCGGCCGGTAGTGCGCTTCCTCCCTCGCGCCGTGCTTTGCGAAGTGGGTGAGGATGGCGCGGATGGCGGCGGGTTCTTCGATGCTGGCGACGATCCGCACTGCGCCGCCGCAGTGGATGCAGGTGGTCACGTCGATACCGAACACGCGCTTGAGGCGTTGTGCCCAGCTCATCGCGCGGCGGCGTTCGTCGGGAGTGCATTGGTCGGTGCTCGCCTCGGTCGATTCCGCATCGATGGCAGGCCGCTTGCCGCGCCCCGATGGCGTCAACTGCGCGCGCAAGGTCGCGTTGGGCGCACAAATTCGCCTGGAGCGAATTTGAACAGCCGAAGGCTGGCCCGGAGGGCGAAGGGCAGGATGCCCGTAGTAAAGACGCCGTGGAAGCGGGTGAGATGCGCGCGTGGCGGCGGCACCAGCGCTGCGAGTTTGGCGATGAACTCGATGGGCTCAAACTCGATGTGCGTCGTGCCGTTCTTCCACGGCGTCTTGAGTTGGTAGCGAACCCGGCCCTGCGGCGAGATCGACAGGCGCTTGTCGCTGATCGCCGGGCGCGTGATGTAGCGGCAGCCTCATCGCCGCACATCGGCGTTTCTCCCGCGCACGGGGAAGACATCGGCGCGGCGCAGCGTAGGAAATCGCCTACCTGTTGCTGTTGTCCGAGACCCCGCCCTCCGGTGGCGAGCCCGGGCTGTCACCGACCCACTCCGGTGGCCGGCCCCGCCGCCAGCGCCAATGGCAGCGACCTGCCCTTCGCGAGCCTGATGATGCCGGCCGCACTGCTGCTGATGCGCGGCCAACTCGGCTTCCTGGCACGCGGCACGCGACTGCTGCTGCATGGCCTCGCCGCATTCGCGGGCATTGCCTATGCGCAGTCGCTCGCCGCCAGTGTCTTCGTGGCGCAGCAGTTCGGTTACGGCCCGATGGAAACACTGCAGACGATGGGCGCGGCAATGACCCTGGACCTCGTGCTGGCGCACAGCAACGCGCTGGAATGGCTGGCGGCTGCGGTCGCGATCGCGCTGTCGATGGCCATCGGCGCCGGCCGGCGCGTGCCTGCGAACCGCCTCACACCGCGATCGGCGCCTTGATCGAAGGGTGCGACTGGTAGCCCTCGATCGCGATGTCCTCGAAGCGGAAGGCGTCGATCGCACGGACCTCGGGATTCAGGCGCAGCGTCGGCAACGGCAATGGCGCGCGCGTCAGTTGCAGCCGTGCCTGCTCGACGTGGTTCGCGTACAGGTGCGCATCGCCAAGCGTATGCACGAAGTCGCCGACCTGAAGCTTGCAGACCTGCGCCACCATCTGCGTCAGCAGCGCATAACTCGCGATGTTGAACGGCACGCCGAGGAAGATGTCGGCACTGCGCTGGTACAGCTGGCAGGACAAGCGGCCATTGGCGACGTAGAACTGGAACAGCGCATGGCAGGGTGCGAGCGCCATCTGCGGGATCTCGGCGACATTCCAGGCGCTGACGATCAGGCGCCGCGAGTCGGGGTCGCGCCCGATGCGCTCGATCACCTCCGCGATCTGGTCGATCACGCGGCCATCGGGGGTGGCCCAGCGCCGCCACTGCTTGCCGTAGACCGGCCCGAGATTGCCATCGGCATCGGCCCACTCGTCCCAGATCGTGACCCCGTGCTCGCGCAGGTAGCCGATGTTGGTATCGCCGCGCAGGAACCACAGCAGCTCGTGCACGATCGAGCGCAGGTGCAGTTTCTTGGTGGTGACCAGCGGAAAACCGGCGGCCAGGTCGAAGCGCATCTGGTAGCCGAACACGCTGCGCGTGCCGGTGCCGGTGCGGTCGGCCTTGTCGGCGCCGCGTTCGAGCACATGCCGCAGCAGATCGAGGTAGGCCTGCATCAGGCAACCCGACGGCGCTGGGCGAGGAACAGCAGCAACAGGCCGACGCCGATCAGCGGCAGCGACAGCGCCTGTCCGGTGGTCATCCAGCCGAAGGCGATGTAGCCCATGTGCGCGTCCGGTTCGCGCGCGAACTCGACGACGAAGCGCCCAAGACCGTAGACCAGCGCGAACACGCCGCTGGCGGCGTAGCGCGGTCGTTCGCGACGGGTGAACCAGAGCAGCACGCCGCAGAGCAGAACGCCCTCCAGGAACGCCTGGTACAGCTGCGACGGATGCCGCATCTCGTGGTTCAGCAGCCCGGCCGCGGCTTGCGCCTTGATCTGCTCAATCGACAGCCCGAGGTGGTCCAGCGACTGCGGGAAGATCACGCCCCAGGGCACGTCGGTGTGGCGTCCCCACAATTCGCCGCCGATCCAGTTGCCGATGCGCCCGAAGCCGAGCCCGGCCGGCACCAGCGGCGCGATGAAGTCGATGGTGTCGAAGGCGTGCCGGCGTTGTCGCCACGACCAGAACGCGAGCGCGGCCATCACCCCGACCAGCCCGCCGTGGAACGACATGCCGCCCTCCCAGACGCGGAACAGCGACAGCGGATCGGCCGCAAGCTCGGCGCGACCATAGACCAGCATGTAGCCGATGCGTCCACCCGCAATGACGCCGAGCATGCCCTCGAAGATCAGGTCGGAGAACTGCTGCTCGCTGATCCCGAAGCGCCCGGCGCGCACGCGCCGCACGCCGATCCACCACGCCGCGCCGAGGCCGAGCAGGTACATGACGCCATACCAGTGGATCGAGAGCGGCCCAACGCTGAGCACGATCGGGTCGATGTCATGGACGTAGGGCACGGGATTCCTCATTCACGACGGCAGCACGCGGCAGACGTAGCCCTTCAGGTACTCGGTTTCCGGGATCGCGGGATGCACCGGGTGGCAGGCGGACTGCTGCAGGCTGGCGAGCACCTGCACGCTGCGGTCGAGATGGCGCGCGCCCTGGTGGATGGCATCGAGCAGCACGCTGCGCGGCAGGTGGTGCGAGCAGGAGCAGCTGATCAGCAGGCCATCGCGTGCCAGCAACTGCATCGCCATCTCGTTGATGCGGCGATAGGCGAGGCGGCCTTCGGCGAAGTCCTTCTTGCGCTTGACGAACGCCGGCGGATCGACGATCACGACGTCGAAGCGTTCGCGGTTCTGGCGCAGTTCCTTGAGCACGTCGAAGGCGTCGCCCTGCCGCGTCTTCACGCGGTCGGCGAGCGCGTTGTCCTGCGCGGCGCGCTCGACCACCGCGAGCGCGGTCGCCGACGCATCGACGCAGAGCACTTCGCTCGCACCCGCAGCGGCGGCGCGCAGTCCCCAGCCGCCGCCATAGGAGAACACGTCGAGCACGCGCAGACCCCGGACCAGTTTCGGCAGGCGGTCGCGGTTGTCGCGCTGGTCGTAGAACCAGCCGGTCTTCTGGCTGTCGCGCGGGTCGATGCGAAAGCGCACGCCACCCTCGACCACTTCCAGGTACTGCGGCCATTCGCCGAGCGCGCATTCGTCGTACTCGGGCAGGCCTTCGAGCTTGCGCACCGAACCCGAGTTCTTCCACAGGAACGCGCGCGGCTTGCACACCTTGGCTGCCGCCGCGACCACCCAGTCCTTCATCCGCTCCATTCCGAGCGTGCCGACCTGTCCGACCAGCACGTCGCCGAAACGGTCGATGACCAGGCCGGGCAGGCCGTCGGCTTCGCCGAACACGAGCCGGTAATGCGGCGTGTCGTACAGCCGCTCGCGCAGCGCCAGCGCCACGTTCAGGCGATGCACCAGCAGCGACTGGTCGAGCGGATGGTGCGCGCCGCGCTCGACCATGCGCGCGCAGATCAGCGCGTTCGGGTTGATGTAGCCGAGCCCGATCACGCGCTCGGAGGCATCGACGATCGCAACCTGCTCGCCGGCCTCGAACTCGGACAGCGGCGAACGCTTGACGTCGACCTCGTTCGAGAACACCCACAGATGCCCCTGGCGCAGGCGCGCGTCCTCGCCACGCTTCAGGAACAGACCCGGCAGTTCGGTCGCTTCCGGCTCGCCTTCCCGATCCGCGGTACTCACTCGGTGTCGTCCCGCTGCGCGCGCAGCGCAGCCTTCTTCTGGCGCCGCGTCTTCGCGATCAGGTTCAGCGACTCGACGCCGGCCGAGAACGCCATGCCGAAATACAGGTAGCCGCGCGGGATATGGAAGTTCAACCCGTCGGCGATCAGCGCCACGCCGACCAGGATGATGAACGCCAGCGCGAGCATCTTGATCGTCGGATGGCGGTCGATGAACTCGCCGACCGGATCGGACGCGAGCATCATCACCAGCACCGCGGCGATGATCGCTGCCGCCATCACCGGCACGTTGTTGACCAGGCCGACCGCGGTGATCACCGAGTCGAGCGAGAACACGATGTCGATCACCGCGATCTGCGCGATGACGTAGCCGAACGCCGAGGAGGCGCGCGCGCTCGGGCCCTCGCCGTCCTCGCCCTCGACCGACTCGTGGATCTCCATGGTGCCCTTGATCAGCAGGAACAGGCCGCCGCCGATCAGCACCAGGTCGCGCACCGAGATGTCGTTGCCGAGCACGCTGAACAGCGGCGTCTTCATGCGCGCCAGCCAGGCCAGTGACATCAGCAGGCCGATGCGCGTCATGCACGCCAGCGCCAGCCCGAACTTGCGCGCCTCGGAGCGGCGCTCCTGCGGCAGGCGACTGACCGCGATCGAGATGAAGACCAGGTTGTCGACGCCGAGCACGATCTCGAGCGTGGCCAGCATCAGCAGCGACAACAGGCCTTCAGGGGTGAACAGCACTTCCATCCGTCACATCCAGCGCGGCGCGAGCAGCAAGCCCCAGACCGCGATCACATTCATCATGGTGAAGAAAACCGCCGCCGAGCCCATGTCCTTGGCGCGACCGGCGAACAACGCGAACTCGGGGCTGATCTTGTCCACCACCTGCTCGATCGCGGAATTCAGCAGCTCGGCCGACAGCACCAGCAGCAGCGAACCGAACAGCAGCGCGCGCTCCACGCCGCTGGCACCGAGCAGCAACGCCGGCGGCGTCAGCAGCAGTACCAGATAGCACTCGAGGCGGAACGAGGACTCGATCCGGAATGCCGTGGCGATGCCCTTCAGCGACCAGCGCAGCGCGTTCCAGACCTTGCCCGGGCCACGCGGCAGCACGCTCACTTCATCCGCCATCTAGCGGCCTCCGCTGGGCGGCACAGGCGTTTGGGCGGCAGGCCCGGGACAGGCTTGCTCGTGGATCGACATCGGGGGGATTCCCGCGGAAAGGCGGCGCGTATGATGCCAAGCACTTGTCGCGACAACAAGTTGCGAAGATCACGGCCTTGTCGGCCGCGCCCCCAGCCACCATCTCCGACACCCCCACCGCCGCCAGGATGAAGCCATGTTCGACCCGCAACGACTGCTTGGACAGATCCTCAACGACGCGATCGGCGGCGACTTCGGCCACCGCCGCCGCCGCGGCGGGCTGAGCTTCGGCACCAAGGCCCAGCTCGGTCTTGGCGCGCTCGGCCTGGCGATGGCGGCGTATGAGCACTACAGCAGCCAGCGTCCGGCGCCGGCGCCGGAGCCAATGCCATCGACACCGCCTCCGGCACCGCTCGCGCCGGCGCTGTCGATGCCCCAGGCGCCGCCGCCGCCCCCGGCCGCCTTCGACCTGTCCACGCTGCCGCAGGCGCAGGCCGACGCCGTGCTGCTGGTGCGCGCGATGATCGCCGCGGCCGCGGCCGATGGCGTGATCGACCCGGCCGAGCGCGAGCGCGTGCTGCAGCGTGCCGGCACCGCCGGGGTCGATGCCGGGACCCGCGCCTTCCTCGAAGCCGAGCTCGCAGTGCCGAAGTCGGCCGACAGCATCGGCGCGATGACCCGCCCCGGCCTGGCACGCGAGGCCTACGCCGCCGCCGCACTCGCGATCGACCTCGACAGCGAGGCCGAGCGCAGCTTCCTGCGCACGCTCGGCGACGCGCTTGGCCTCAGCGAGGACGAGCGCATCGCATTGCATGGGGACTGATTCTGGCCTCCTGTGGGAGGGCCACTTGTGACGCGATCGCTCTTCTGCAACCCAGCCGCAGACCCGATCGCGCCGCACGCGGCGCTCCTATGTATGGACTCGCCCCGTTCGTCAACGCCGCTTTGATCGCCGGAAGCCGGCTGCATCTATGTATCAGGCCTCATCGAGAGGGTGCGTGTGCACCCTGGGCCACCATTGGTTGAGCACGCGGAATGCCA
>JACPFU010000040.1 GCA_016182785.1 Lysobacterales bacterium
AAAAGTCGGTCAAATCAGCGGTTGCAAAACACCCCAAAAACCCCGCATCCTGAGACCCCGTTCGAGTCCCGTTCTAGCCACCCAAAAGTGGCGCCATTACGGCGATCATCGGTGGCGCCTTTGGGGCGATCAGTGACAGCCGCTTTGCGGTCTTGGGGTGACGAGCTCATGTTGTGGGCCTCCGCGGCGACCAGTAGTGCGATCTCGACAGCGGAGGTTCTGTACGCTGTCACCATCGCCTCGCGCTTGATTTCAGTGGCTTGGGCTGAAGCGAAGGCGTTCTGCGGCGCCATCGCGATGCTTCCGCCATTGGTGCTGGTTGGGGCCAATCCGACGTGACCAGCCGCGAGCAAGAGCACCTGCGTCAGCGACTTACCCACCAACTCTGCGCTCTTGCTTGCGTCGAAGCGCATGCCCTTGATGGTGAAGTCGCCCGGCTCATTCATCTTGATCGCCACATCCAAGTTCCCGCCATGGGCATCGGCTGTGGCGACGTTGAATCGTTTCCAATTCTTGTCGTCGAGCGTGGCCACAGCGAACGCGTAGTCGGAGCGGGTGAGCGAGCCAGATCCGATGATCGAGTCGGCGGCTTTGGTCTTCTCGGTCGCCACCTCCACCTCCTCACTCACTCCCTCCAGTTCTCCGCATTCGCTGGCGAGGTATTCCGCCCAATCCCCAAGTTCTGCCAATGCGTCCTTTCTCTGCTCGTCATACTGCAGGAATACCAACGCGTTTCTCTCGGAAGCCAAACAAGGCGCCTCCGAAGTCTGCCCGAGTGTGGATCTGGCAGCTTCGCGGCGCGAAGAGACGGCTTCAAGCCCTGGCTCAAATTCGCTCTTAATGTCTTCGACTGCAGCGGCGGAATCCCGGAGCAAGTTCTTGGCTTGAGGTGTCGCAGCACTCTTCGCCAGTTCACGGAGTTTCGCAGCGCAGGTCGCGGACGCATGCGTGAGGGCGGATCTCGCTTCCTGCATGACAGCCTCATCCTCGCCGGTAAGAACTGCTCTGCAGACGCTATGGGCTGTCGCGGCCACGCGGACCGCCCCGATGGCGGATGGGTTGGCGACGTCGGTCTTGATGCTCAACCGCGCGGAGCATCCGAGTAGAGGTACGGTCAGAACTGCGAGCAGTCTGATTGCCAGTTTCAATTTCATGGGGATGCCTCCTGCCGCATAAACCAGCTCTCGGCGTCCCCGATGGACGCAAATGACACCGGATGCCCCGCCGCGCGAGCGAGCTCGTTGAGGATGCCCAACACCGAGCCGTTGGCAGTGGTCACGTCCGAATCGTCCGCCAAGGAATTCGATAGACTCGTGAGCTGTCGCACTGTGGCCGCAGCGCTGGCCTTGTGCCCCGGCGTCTCAGCGGCGCTCTGCTGAATGTGCTCGATCTGGCTCTTGTTCACCAGATTGTTGAGCGCCTCCATCGCTGCCTGGTTCTCACTCATCGCTCCGATAGTGTTTGCGATGCTGTCGGCGTTGGTGCTCAGAATCATCACAAAGCGTCCCCGTCCGTCAGCGGGTGTCAGCGGCTTTACGTTGTCTTCGGTGCCCGGTTCCTTCTGGTCTGCCAAGAAGACGTGCTGTGTCGAGGTGGGCTTGACCTCGTTGAAGAAGAGGTCGACCGCTCTTTCGTCGTAGTACCCAGCGACATACCTGGCGTTAGAAAAGGACGTTTTCCCAGTGACTTTGAGGCGAAAGAAGTTCTTCGGCTCCACGCTGTTCTGCCCACTGTAAGTGGCGAAGAAGTGCTCTTCCTTGAAGTTCGCCCCGCAGCCAGAAAGCAAGTTGGCGAGCGCCACACCAAGGACCGCTCTCATCAGTGCCATGTGGGGGCCATCCATCTTTCAGTCCTCTGCCGTGGGATGGCACTGTTGCTGCGGGAAGACCCAGCGAGAAACTGTCAGAACTGACAGCTTGCCTGCCCAGCTGCCGTGTGCTGCGTGCCGATGCATCGCGAGATGGCTAGGCTTGGAGCCAGCCTGTCAGAGCGTGGTATGCGTGCCCCATGACTTCCCCCCTGCTCCTCTCCCTCGACGCCGGTACCACGAGCATTCGCGCGATCGTGTTTGATGCGGCGGGGCGCGCGGTGGCTGCGGCGCAGCAGGAGTTTGGGCAGCACTATCCGCAGGCGGGGTGGGTGGAGCAGGACGCGGGGGAGATCTGGGCGACGGCGTTGGCGGTGGTGCGGCGGGTGTTGCTGGAGGGCGGGATTGCGGCGGATCGGATTGTGGCGCTGGGGATTGCCAACCAGCGCGAGACGACGGTGTTGTGGGAACGCGCGAGCGGGCGGCCGTTGCATCGCGCGATCGTGTGGCAGGACCGGCGCACGGCGGATCGCTGCGAGCAGTTGCACGCCGCTGGCCACGAGGAGTGGGTCGCGGCGAAGACCGGGTTGTTGCTCGATCCGTATTTCTCGGCGACCAAGATCGCGTGGCTGCTCGACCATGTCGATGGTGCGCGCGCGGCCGCGGAGGCGGGTGCGTTGTGCTGCGGCACCATCGACACCTGGCTGCTGTGGAAGCTGACTCAGGGGCGGACGTTTGCGACCGATGCGACGAATGCCTCGCGCACCTTGTTGTTCGACCTGCGCACGCAGCAGTGGGATGCAGAACTGCTGGAGCTGTTCCGCGTGCCGCGCGCGCTGCTGCCCGAGGTGCGCGACTCGAATGGCGACTACGGCAGCACCGATGCCGCGCTGTTTGGCGTGTCGATTCCGATTCGTGGCGTGCTCGGCGACCAGCAGGCGGCGCTGGTCGGCCAGGCCTGCTTCGCACCGGGCATGATCAAGGCGACCTATGGCACCGGCGCCTTCGTGGTGATGAACACCGGCGCCGAGATTGTGCGCTCGCGCAACCGCCTGCTCGCCACCGTTGCCTATCGCATCGATGGCGTGCCCACGTACGCGCTCGAAGGCAGCATCTTCGTCGCCGGCGCGGCGCTGCAGTGGTTGCGCGACGGACTGAAGCTGATCGCGAACGCGGCGCAGAGCGAGACCATCGCCGCGCATGCACACGGCAACCGCGGCGTGTATCTGGTGCCCGCGTTCACCGGCCTCGGCGCGCCGCACTGGGACCCGCATGCGCGCGGCGCCATCCTCGGGCTGACCCGCGACAGCGGCATCGGCGAGATCGTCACGGCCGCGCTGCAATCGGTCTGCTTCCAGACCCGCGACCTGCTCGCCGCGATGCAGCGCGACGGCGCCAGCAGCGCCTGCACCTTGCGCATCGACGGCGGCATGGCGGCGAACCGCTGGTTCGCGCAGGCGCTTGCCGACCTGCTCGGGGTGCCGGTCGATCGACCGCGCGTGGTCGAGACCACCGCGCTTGGCGCCGCCTGCATGGCCGGGCTGGGCGCCGGGGTATTCTCGTCGCCGGCGCAGATCGCCGCGCAGTGGGCGTGCGAGCAGCGCTTCGAGGTGCAGATGGATGGCGGTGAACGCGATGGTCTGTATCGCGACTGGAACGAGGCGGTACGACGAACCCGGGGGTGAGGCATGCAATCGAACGCGAACACGGTGGACGAATACCTGGCCAGCCTGCCCGAGGAGCGCCGCGTCGCGCTCGCCGCGGTGCGCAAGGTGATCCTCGACCACATCGACCCCGAATTCAGCGAGGGCATGGCCTACGGCATGATCGGCTACGCGGTGCCGCACGCGCGCTATCCCGTCGGCTATCACTGCAATCCGAAGCAGCCGCTGCCGTTCGCCGGGCTGGCTTCGCAGAAGCAATACCTGTCGCTGTACCTGTGCAGTGCCTACGCCGGCAGCGACAGCGACGCGCAGTCGCGCTGGTTGCGCGAGGCGTGGGCGGCGAGCGGCAAGAAGCTCGACATGGGCAAGGGTTGCGTGCGCTTTCGCAAGCTCGAAGACCTGCCGCTTGAGGTCATCGGCGAATTTTTCCGGCGCATGACCGCGGAACGCTTCATCGCCGGCTACGAGGCGGCGCGGGCCGCGCATCGACCGACGCCGCGCGCCGAGATCCGCACTCGCGCCGCGGCCAAGCCGAAGGCCCACCGCGCGTGACTCGGCCGGGATTCCTGCCGCTGCCGCTGCGGCCATGGCCAGGGGATGAGGCGGCGGTCGAGCGCGCGCGCGAGTTCGCGGCGACGATGGCGACGCGACGCACGGTGCGCGACTTCGCGCCGACACCGGTGCCGCGCGCACTGATCGAACAGGCCTTGCGCGCGGCCGCGAGCGCGCCGAGCGGCGCCAACCAGCAGCCGTGGCGCTTCGTCGCGGTCGCCGACGCGACGATGAAGGCGCAGATCCGCGGCGCCGCCGAAGCCGAGGAGCGCGAGTTCTACGCGCGTCGCGCGCCGGAAGAATGGCTGGACGCGCTCGCCCCACTCGGCACCGACGCGTGCAAGCCGTTCCTGGAGACCGCGCCGTGGCTGATCGCAGTGTTCTACGAACGCTGGGGCGTGGATGGCGAAGGCCACAAGCAGAAGCGCTACTACCCGCAGGAGTCGGTCGGCATCGCCACCGGCTTGCTGATCGCCGCGTTGCACCAGGCCGGGCTGGCCACGCTCACGCACACGCCGAGCCCGATGGGGTTCCTCGGTGAATTGCTGCAACGGCCGAAGCAGGAGATGCCGTTCCTGCTGCTGGTGGTCGGCCACCCGGCCGCGAACTGCGTAGTGCCTGCCATCGAGCGCCTGCCGCTCACCACCGTCGCGCAGTTCATCGACTGACTACGCCGCGAGTGGCAACAGCACCCGCAGCAACTGCCCGGTTTCGGGGGCGCTGGCGGCGATGCTGTCGATGCTGCCGCCGGCGCGCAGGATGGTCTCGCGCAGCAGGCCGAGGCCAAGACGGCGCGGCGTCTCGCTGTCGCCGGCACCCGAGGCGCGTTGCGCATCCAGCAACAGTGCGCGCAGCTCACCGTCGTGGTCGGACAGGGTCAATACCGCGTGCGCGGCCTCGGCGCGCAGGGCCACCGCGATGTTGCTGTCGGCCGGATTGCGGCGCAGGGTCTGGTCGAGCAGTTCGGCACACAGCCGCACCATCGAGTCGACGTCGGCGCAGACCGCGATCGCGGGTGCAATCGCCGCTTGCAGCCGCTGCTGGCGTTGCCGCGCGCGCGCCTCGGCCTCGCTGACGCAGCGCGCCAGCAACTCGGACAGATCGACGTGCGGCGACGCCAGGTCGTCGCGTTGCTGCGCGGTTTCGCGCAGCCGCACCACGGTCTGCAGCAGATCGTTGGCGGTTCGCGCGATCGCCGCCATCGGCCGCGACCACTCGGGATTGGCGTGATGCACCGCGAGCAGCCGCTCGGCGCTGCCGCGGATCTCGGCCAGCGGTCCCTGCAGGTCCTCGCCGGCGAGCGCGAGCAGGCGCTGGTTCAACTCCGCCGCCTCGCGCGCACGGCGCGCCTGGTGCTCGGCCTGCGCCAGCGCATCGCGCAGCACCTCGTCCTGCGCCGCCAGGGTCTCGGCGCGCAGGCGACGGTCGCGTCCGATCCACACCAGCAGCACGATCGCCACCAGCGCGGCGATGCCGACGCCGATCGCGCTGCGCAACAGGATGCGGCTGCGCCCGAGCTCCGCCGCCTGCGCCGCGGCGCGTTCGCGCATCAGCGTCACCTCGGCTTCGGCCTGCTGGCCCTCGTAGCGCGCGCGCACCAGCGCCACGCGCGCGTCGTCGCGCTGGCGACGCTGCGCCGCGGCCTCGCGTTCAATTTCCTCCATCAGCGCGATCGCGTTCACCGCGTCGCCCTTGGCCGCGAGGATGTTCGCGAGCAGGCGCTTGGCGCGCGCGCGGCGCGCCGGGTCGTCCTGCTCGTTGCTCGCGACCACCGCCGCACGCGCCTCGCGTTCGGCGTTGAGCAGGGCATAGTCACGCGCCTCGCCTTCGAGACCGTGCGCGCGCAGCAGCCACACTTCGCCGCGCGCGCGCAGTGCCGCGGAGATGCCGACGGCATGCTCCAGATCGCGCGCGATCGCCTCGCCGCGCTGGATGTCGGCGAGCGCAGCGTCGAAGTGGCCGTCGCGGCCATGCGCGACACCGCGGTTGGACAGGGCCAGGCCCTGGCCGACGCGATCGCCATCACGTTCGTGCGCGGCGATGGCACGGTCGAGCAGCTCGATCGCCTGCTGCGTGGCGCCGGCTTCGAGCGTCAGGTCGGCGAGGTTGTTGAGCACCGCGCCGATGCCCTTTTCGATGCCGTGCGCCTGCTTCATCTCCAGCGCGCGCTGGTAGTGCTCGCGCGCGCGTGCCGGGTCGCCGAGGTTGTCGAGAGTGTTGCCGAGGTTGATCAGCACCGCCGAGGCGCTGGCGTACTTGCCTTGCGCCTCGTAGATCTTCAGCGCTTCGCCCTGCGCCTCGAGCGCGTCGGCATGCAGCCCGCCGAGGTCCAGCGTGATGCCGAGATTGGCCTGGGCGCTGGCATAGCCGGCCTGGTCGCTGGCCGCGCGCGCGATCGCCACCGCGCGCTCGAACTCGAGTACCGCCGAGCCGTAGCGCCCGCGCTGGCGTTCGACCGAACC
Organism: Lysobacterales bacterium; assembly: GCA_016182785.1. GTDB lineage: Bacteria > Pseudomonadota > Gammaproteobacteria > Xanthomonadales > Ahniellaceae > JADKHK01. Next base: position 6,486 of record JACPFU010000040.1, read on the forward strand.
GAGATTGACGCGTGCCGCCGCCTCGCCGCTGCGGTCGTGCTGCCGCTGCGCCAGTTGCAGCGCCTGCTGCGCGCGCTGCTGCGCCTGCTGCGGGTCGCTGCGCAACAACGCGCGCGCCTCGGCGTTGAGGCGCGCCACTTCGTCCTGCGTTGCCTGCGCGACGCACGTGCCTGCCGCCACCGCGCAAGCGCACAGCAGTCCCATCCGCAGCCGCCAGCGCCGGAAAGCGATTCGCATCGGGTTTGCCTCCGCGCGCCGAGCTTAGCCGGAAGCGCCGAGCGCGGCCTGCGCGCTCAGGCGTCAAACAAGGTCAGCAGGTCCTCGGCCGACAGCGTCGACAGCATGGCCTCGCCCTGCTCCAGCACCGCATCGGCGATCTCGCGCTTGCGTTGCTTGAGCGCGTGCATGCGCTCCTCGACGGTGCCGCGGCATTGCAGTTCGTAGATGAACACCGGCTTGTCCTGGCCGATGCGGTGCGCGCGGTCGATCGCCTGGGCTTCCGCAGCAGGATTCCACCACGGGTCGTAGAGCACGACGGTGTCGGCGCGGGTCAGGTTCAAGCCCACGCCGCCGGCCTTCAGCGAGATCAGGAACACCGGTACCTGGCCGTCCTGGAAACGCGCGACCTGCACTTCGCGGCGCTTGGTGCTGCCATCGAGCCGCGCATAGGTGATGCCCTGCGCGATCAGCGCCTCCTGGATCAGGTCGAGCATGCGCGTGAACTGCGAGAACACCAGCACCGCGCGGCCTTCGTCGACCAGCGTCGGCACCAGGTCCATGAGCGCGTCGAGCTTGGCCGAACTGACGTCCTCGGCCTTGCGCCCGGCCTCGATCAGGCGCGGGTCGCAGCAGATCTGGCGCAGCTTGAGCAGCGCGTCGAGGATGGTGATCTGGGCGCCGCCGAAGCCCTGCGCCGCGAGCGCTTCGCGCACCCGCGCTTCCATCTGCACGCGCACCGTCTCGTACAGGTCGCGCTGGCCGCCTTCGAGTTCCACCGGCTGCACGATCAGCGTGCGCGACGGCAGGTCGCGCGCCACTTCGGACTTGCGCCGGCGCAGCAGGAACGGTGCGATGCGCTTGCGCAGGCGCTCGGCGGCGTCGCTGTCGCGGTCGCGCTCGATCGGCTGGCGGAAGCGGGTGCGGAATTGCTCGTGGCTGCCGAGCAGGCCGGGGAAGGCGAGGTCGAATTGCGCTTTGAGTTCGCCCAGATGGTTCTCCACCGGCGTACCGGTGAGGCACAGGCGGCGTGCGGCATCGAGCTGCGAGGCGGCGCCGTGGCTGCGGCTGGAGGCGTTCTTCAGCCACTGCGCCTCGTCGAACACGGCGAGCGCGAAGCGCTGCGCCTTGAGCTGCTCGATGTCGCGCCACAGCAGCGCGTAACTGGTGATCACCAGGTCGGTCTCGGCGAGCGCGTCGAAGTGCCCGTGGCGCTCGGCGCCGGACAGCACGCGCACGCGCAGCATCGGCGCGAAGCGCTCGGCTTCGGCGCGCCAGTTGTCGACCACGCTGGTCGGGCACAGCACCAGCACCGGCCCGTCGAGCCGGCCTTCGTGCTTGAGTGCGGCGACGTGCGCCAGCACCTGCACGGTCTTGCCGAGGCCCATGTCGTCGGCGAGCACGCCGCCGAACTGGAACTCCTGCAGGAAGTCGAGCCAGGCCAGGCCTTCCTTCTGGTACGGACGCAGCTCGGCGTTGAATCCGGGCGGCGGCTCGCGCGCGTCGACGCCGCGGAAGGCGCGCACGCGCTCGATGAAATCGGCGGCTTCCCGGCTTGGCAGGAAACGCCAGTCCGGCGCCGGGTCGAGCGCGGCGATGCGCGCACGCGGCAGGCCCAGGCGACCGTCGCCGGTGGTGTCGAGGTCGGCAACCAGATCGAGCAGCGGCGTCAGGCGTTCGTTGGCGATGAACACGCGGCGGCCGTCCGGCAGCGTCAGCCGCAAGCCGTCCGGACGCTGCTCCTCCGGGCGCGACAGCGCCTCCAGCAGCACCGGCACCAGGTCCACCGGCTGGCCCTCGACGTCGATGCCAAGGCGCACCGAGAACCAGTCGTTGCCGTCCTCCTCGACGCGCAGGTCGAGCGCGCCGACCTCGGGCTCGAGCGCGATCGGGAACTCGTCGTTGGAGCGCAGCTCGATGCGGTTCGCGCCGGCGTCGCGGCGCAGCTCGGCAATCCATGCCTGCAGCTCGCCGTTCTTCAGGCGACCGTTCCAGTACCAGTGTTCGGCCGGAGCGCCGAGCGCATGCGCGCTGCCCGGCTTGAAGCCGTGGCGGGCGAGGAACTGGCTGGCGCGCGCCTCGGCCTCGACGTCGCGCGCGAGCACGTGCACGCGGCCATCGTCGCCACGCCAGCGCAGCTCGGGCGCGCGATCGCCGGCGCGCACCTCGTGGCGTCCGTAGCGGAAGCCGAGGTGTGCGGTGGCCTGGGTCAGCAGGTCAGGACGGTTCAGGTACGGCGCGCCGCCGATCAGCACCACCGCGGTCGGTGCGATCGGCGAGGCCGGGGTCGTCGCCAGCTGCTGCGGCATCGGCAGCGCACCGCGCGGGAACAGCCGTGCCAGCGCGGTGCTGGCCAGCTCCACCTCGTCCGGGGCAACCGGCGGCAAGTCGCGCAGCCGTGCCAGCGCCTGGTCGTCGAGGTCGGTCAAGGTCGGGCCGAGCAAGGCTCCGGCCGCGTCCAGGTAGCGCCGGTAGCGGGTGTTGGCGATGGCGATGCCGGTGGGCTCGACGCGCAGCTGCAGGTGCTGGTCGCCACTCGCTGCCAGCACCCATTCGGCGAGCAGCGGCCGCACCGGCCCGGCATGCAGCACGGGTCCCTGCAGGTGGTGCAGGCGCAGCTCGATGCCGAGCGTGAACAGCTGCGCGAGCAGCGCCTCGATCGGGCCGTCGAACAGCAGCCAGTATTCGCCGTCGATGAACTCGATGCCGTCGAAGCCGAGCAGCGACAGCCCGGCCAGGCGCTCGTGCATCGGCCATGACTGCAGCGTCTGCAGCACGCGCGGCGATTCCAGATCGACGCGGCGCGGATGCGACCAGCGACCCTCCTTGCCGCGACGCGCACGCAGCGGCCGGAACAGCATGCGTGTGGACTCGTCGAGCGTGACCAGCACCACCAGCTCGGTCGCCTCGCGCGGCAGGTCGCTGATGCTGGTGTGCTCGGCCAGCAGTTGCCACAGGCTCGGGGCGCTCGCGCCCGGTTCGTCGCCACGCGCCGGCACCAGCGCGCGCAGCAGATGCTGGATCAGCGCCGCCGCATGCTTGCACTCGAAGCCGACCGGACAGGTGCAGTCGCTGAGCAGGCTCGGGCCGCGCCCGCGCGGATGCATCAGGGTCAGACCGGTCTCGTAGACCTGGCCGCGCGAGCCGAGCACCTGCGCGCTGACGCGGTGTTCGTCGACCTGCAGCAGTTCGCGCACCGAACTGCGGTCGGCGAGCGCCGTGCCACGCGCCCACGCCGCCCCGAACTCGATCGGGAAGCGTTCGGCATGCGATTGCAGGTAGTCGGTCAGGGTCATGGTGGCGGGCAAAGGACCGCCCATCTTCGCAGACACGCGCGTGAAATACACCGCCACTTCGCGTCGGCTAGCATGCGTCGATCACACCGGAGGATGCCATGGGCGAGTCGATGCACACGGTCAGCCGCGCACAGGCCGAAGAGGCAGTGCGCACCCTGCTGCGCTATGCCGGCGACGACCCGGCGCGAGAAGGCCTGCTCGACACGCCACGCCGCGTGGTCGAGGCCTATGGCGACTGGTTCAGCGGCTACGCGCTCGACCCCGAGGAATACCTCAAGCGCACCTTCGAGGAAGTGGCCGGCTACGACGAGATGATCGTGCTGCGCGACATCGAATACGAAAGCCACTGCGAGCACCACATGGCGCCGATCATCGGCAAGGCGCACATCGGCTACATCCCCGACGGTGCCGTGGTCGGCATCAGCAAGCTCGCGCGCGTGGTCGAAGCCTATGCGCGCCGCTTCCAGGTGCAGGAGAAGATGACCGCGCAGATCGCGCGCTGCATCCAGGACGTGCTCAAGCCGCGCGGCGTCGGCGTGGTCGTGGTCGGCGCGCACGAGTGCATGACCACGCGCGGCATCCACAAGCGCGGCGTCAGCATGGTCACCTCGAAGATGCTCGGCAGCTTCCGCCGCGACGCCCGCACCCGCGCCGAGTTCCTGAACTTCATCGACATGGGACCGGGGCGGTGAGGGCAGTTATCAACCTTAAGGTTGCGTTTCATGAAATCAACTCACGGGTTGATTCTTTGAATATCAACTGATACGTTGATGCTCGTCAATCCAACGAGCAGCTTGCATGGACTACGCGATTCGTTCTCCGCACCAGCTCCGCACGCTGTTGAAGGGCTTCATCGCTGCGAGCGGCCACAATCAGCGAAAGGTGGCGCAGAAGCTGGGCGTCTCCCCACAGGCGATTTCCAAGGCCTTGCAGCAGCCGGAAAACATGAGCGTCCAGAGCTTGATGAGGATGCTGGCCGTGCTGGACGTGGAGTTGGCTCTGCGCAAGCCCGAGCCCGAGGAACACCGTATGGCGAGCGAGTGGTAAGCCATGTCGCGCGCGACGAAAACGCTGGCCGTCTGGATGAATGGGGAACGGGTTGGTGATTGGCACGACGCCGAACGCGATCAGCAAAGCTTCCGCTACGACCCGAACTGGTTGGACTCGGCTGCTGCCCGTCCGTTGTCCTTGTCTCTTCCCTTCCTCCCGGACAACGCTCCGCATCGCGGCCCGGCTGTCTACAACTACTTCGACAACCTGCTGCCAGACAGCAAGCCGATTCGAGACCGCATCGCCTCGCGATATCGCACCGAGTCGAGGGACGCGTTTGCGCTGCTGCGGGAGATTGGTGCGGACTGCGTCGGGGCCGTGCAACTGTTGCGCGAAGACGAGCAGCCCGAGCACCTGCGGCACATTCGGGGCCAGCCACTGACTGTCGATGATGTTGCGGACTTGCTGGCGGGAGTCCCCACCACCGCGGGATGGCATCCGACCGGTCGCGAAGATGGCCTGCGCATCTCGATTGCCGGAGCGCAAGAGAAGACCGCGCTGCTCTGGCACGAAGGACGCTGGCAACTACCGATGGGTGCCACACCAACGACCCACCTGTTCAAGCTGCCCCTCGGAAGAATCGCAACCCTGGGCGTGGATCTGTCGACCTCGGTAGAGAACGAATGGCTGTGCTCCAGACTGCTCGCGGCCTATGAACTGCCGATCGCGAACTGCGAGATGGCCAGATTCGGCGAGTCTCCGGTGCTGATTGTCGAACGCTTCGATCGCCGGCTGTCCGCGGACCAGCAGTGGTGGCTGCGACTGCCGCAGGAGGACTATTGCCAGGCATTGGCCCTGCCGCCGGAGCGGAAGTACGAGTCGGATAAAGGACCGGGCATCCCCGAGATCATGCGGGTGCTGCAAGGCTCGAAGCCGGAGCACCGTGAACTGGACCGCGAACGCTTCTTCCGGGCCCAAATTCTGTTCTGGATGCTCGCCGCCATCGACGGCCATGCGAAGAACTTCAGCCTGTTCATCGAAGCGGGCGGGGCGTATCGTGCTACGCCGCTGTACGACGTCCTCTCCGCCTGGCCGTTCGTCGGCTCGGGTGCCGGAAGAATGCCGCGAAGAAAGTTGAAGATGGCAATGGCAGTACACGGCAAGAGCAAGCATTACGACCACGACACTATCCAGCGCCGGCATTGGACATCGACCGCGCGCAAATGCGGATTCGGTGCCGATATCGAAGCCATGATCGACAGGCTGATCGAACAAACGCCGGGGGCAATCGCGAGGGTGGAGGCGGAATTGCCGTCTTCGTTTCCCCAATCGGTCGCACAGCAGGTCTTCGACGGGTTGCGCTTGAGCGCCGAAAAGCTCGCAATGCAGCGGGGTCGGCCGCATTGAACACGACGACAAGCGATTCCGCCCTCGCCACCCTGCGCCGTGTCTTCGGCTACGAGCGCTTTCGCCCGCCGCAAGACGAGATCGTCGCGCAGGTGATCGCCGGCGGCGACGCGCTGGTGTTGATGCCGACCGGCGGCGGCAAGTCGCTGTGTTACCAGATCCCGGCGCTGGTGCGTTCCGGCTGCGCGGTCGTGGTGTCGCCGCTGATCGCGCTGATGCAGGACCAGGTCGAGGCGCTGAACCAGCTCGGCGTGCGCGCCGCGTTCCTGAACTCCTCGCTGGAGGCGCGCGCCGCATTCGAGGTCGAGTCGCGATTTGCGGCCGGTGAGCTGGACCTGCTCTACGTCGCGCCCGAGCGCCTGCTCAGTGAACGATGCCTGGACCTGCTCGCCCAGGGCGAGATCGCGTTGTTCGCGATCGACGAGGCGCACTGCGTGTCGCAGTGGGGCCACGACTTCCGCCCCGAGTATCGCCAGCTCGGCGTTCTGCACGAACGCTGGCCGAACGTGCCGCGCATGGCGCTGACCGCGACCGCGGACGAGCGCACCCGCGCCGAGATCGTCGAACGTCTGGCGCTCGCCGACGCGCGCGTGTTCCTGTCTTCGTTCGACCGCGCCAACATCCGCTACCGGATCGTGCAGAAGGACGATGCGAAACGGCAGCTGCGCGATTTCCTCGACGGCCATCGCGACGCCGCCGGCATCGTCTACTGCATGTCGCGCAAGAAGGTCGAGGAGACCGCCGAGTATCTGCGCGACCTCGGCTACACCGCACTGCCCTATCACGCCGGGCTCGACGCGGTGAAACGCGCCGACCACCAGCGCCGCTTCCTGCGCGAGGACGGCGTGATCATGGTCGCGACGATTGCGTTCGGCATGGGCATCGACAAGCCGGACGTGCGCTTCGTCGTGCACATGGACCTGCCCAAGTCACTGGAAGGCTATTACCAGGAGACCGGCCGTGCCGGCCGCGACGGCGAACCCTCCGAGGCGCTGCTGATCTACGGCCTCGGCGACCTGGTGCTGCTGCGTCTGTGGATCGAGCAGTCCGAGGCCGGCGAGGAGCGCAAGCGCTTCGAGCACCAGCGCCTGAACGCGCTGCTGGCGTATTGCGAGTCGATCCTGTGCCGGCGCATTCCGCTGCTCGCCGCGTTCGACGAGACGCACGCCGGCCACTGCGGCAACTGCGACAACTGCCTGGAGCCGCCGAGCCGCATCGATGGCAGCGAACTCGCGCAGAAGCTGATGAGCGCGATCTATCGCAGCGGCCAGCGCTTCGGCGCCCAGCATGTGATCGCGATCCTGCGCGGCGAACTGAACGAACGCATCGCCCAGTTCCGCCACGACCAGCTCTCGACCTTCGGCATCGGCGCCGAGTTGAACGCGAAACAGTGGGGCGCGGTCGTGCGCCAGCTGCTCGCCGCCGGGCTGCTCGACGTCGCCGGCGAGTTCGGTTCGCTGCAACTGAACGACGCCAGCCGGCGTGTGCTGCGCGGCGAGCTCAAGGTCGAACTGCGCACGCCGCAAGTCCAGCGCCGCGAGCGCCGCCGCCGCGGCGTGCACGCGGGCACCACCAGCCATGGCGACGCGCTGTTCGAGCAGCTGCGCGCCTGGCGTGCGCAGACCGCTCGCGCGGCCGGGCTGCCGCCCTACGTGATCTTCCACGACGCGACGCTGGCCGCGATCGCCGCCGCCCATCCGCAGTCGCACGCCGATCTGGCCGCGATCAGCGGCATCGGCACGCGCAAGCTCGAGCGCTACGGCGACGAGATCCTGCGCGTCGTCGCGACCAAAACGTAACCCGCAACCCGCAACCCGCAACCCGAATGTAGGTCACGGCCCGAATGCAGGTCGGATCAAGCGCAGCGGATCCGACATCGTTGTCGCGTCATCGTCGCCCCCGGCGCTTGCAGCGCCGCGGGAAACGCGCACACTCGCGGCCAACACTGCTGCCGGAGTCCGCCCATGCTGCGCCGCGTCCGTGTTTTCCCCCTGGCCCTGGTGCTGGCGACGCCGGCATGGGCCGCGAATGAACAGGTGATGCTGGTGCTCGACGCATCGGGCTCGATGTGGGGCCAGATCGAGGGGCGCAGCAAGGTCGAGATCGCGCGCGATGCGGTCAAGGACCTGGTCGGCGACTGGAAGGCGGACGTCGATCTGGGCCTGGTCGCCTACGGCCATCGTCGCAAGGGCGACTGCGCCGACATCGAGACCCTGTTGCCGGCGGCGCCTCTGAATGCGCAGGCGTTTCTGACCAAGGTCAACGGTCTTGCCGCCAAGGGCATGACGCCGCTGTCGCAGGCGGTGATCCATGCCGCCGATGCGCTCAAGGCCAGCGAGCGCAAGGCAACCGTGATCCTGATTTCGGACGGCGAGGAGACCTGCAACCTGGACCCGTGCACGGTCGGCAAGGAACTCGAAGCGCGCGGCGTCGACTTCACCGCGCATGTAATCGGCTTCGACGTCCCGAACCCGGCGCACCAGGCGCAGCTGCGCTGCCTCGCCGAGAACACCGGTGGTCGTTACCTGAATGCGACCGATGCCGCCTCGCTGCAGAAGGCGCTCGGCGAAATGGCGGTGGAAGCGACCGAGCAGGCATTGCCGGCGGCGCCGGCGGCGCTGAACGCACCGAAGACGCTGATCGCCGCAAGCGAAGTCGAGATCGGCTTTTCCGGCCCGGCCGAGGAGCGCGACTGGATCGGCTTCGCGCCGGTCGGCAGCCGCGACGACGCCTACCTGGGCTGGGCCTGGGTCAAACCCGGTCCGCATTCGGTCCGGGTGATGGTGCCGGGCGAACCCGGTCGCTACGAACTGCGCTACGTCAGCGCGCGACGCAAGCCACCGGTGCTGGCGCGCCTCCAGGTGCAGGTGAGCGCGGCCGAAGCCAGCGTGGTCGCGGCAAAGGCGGCGATGGCCGGCTCACGTGTCGAGATCCGCGCGCGCGGGCCGGGCGAAGCGCGCCACTGGATCGGCTTCGCGCCCAAGGGCAGCGGCCCCGGCGAGTACCGCGACTGGGTGCGCCCCGATGCATCCGGCACCACCACGGTGACGCTGACCGCACCCTCGGTCGCGGGCGAATACGAAGTGCGCTACGTGCTCAACGAACGCGAGAAGGTCGCGGCCGCGCAACCGATCACGGTGCTGCCGGCCAAGGCGCGCCTGCTCGACCCGCCACGCAACGCCAAGGCGGGCGCGATGATGAGCATCGAGTGGACCGGACCGAATGGCCATCGCAACTGGATCGGCAGCATCCGCAAGGGCGGCAGCAGCGCCGACTATCTCGGCTACGCCTACACCAACACCCCGAGCCCGGCACGCTTCCCCGCCCCGGACGCGCCCGGCGACTACGAACTGGTGTTCGTGCTCGCCGGCGAGAGCGGCGAACAGATCCTCGACCGCCAGCCGTTGCGGGTGGAGTAGAGCTGCAGCGCCCTGATCACGCGCGAAGTCCCGCGTCCATCGTCCGGATTGCGGGCCTATCGATCCGCAGGCAGCTCGACGGCCTTGCCGCCCGCTTCGCGAATGCGAGCGGCCAGTGCCGGCGGTGCAAAGAACGTGAAAGCGCGGCCTTCCTTGCGTAGTTCGAGCAGGTCTCGATCCGCCAGATCGAGAAGATCGGTGCGCGCTGTCTGGTACGTCACCGCATGTCGTCGCTGGTGCTCGGCAATGGTGTAGGCGTGGTCGCCGTGTTTCAGTGCATGCTCCAGCAAGCGACGCTGGCGGTGATTCAAGGATGCGCCGAACCGAGAGTCCGCGCGCAGCAGACCGGCACCGTCGCGTCGTTCGGCTCGCTTCCGGTGGACGTATTGCTGCAGTCCATCGAAAGCCCGCTCCATTACGTCCAGCTGATGCTCGATGAAGTAGCCGAGATCGTTCGCATCGGACTCGGCGTAGAGATAGGCGCGTTTGTAGTCCGCGGGTTTGCGTCGGATGACCGAAGATATCGAGAGGAAACGCGAGAGCCAGTAGCCGGAACGCAACATTGACCAGTAGAACAGCGTGCGCGCGGTGCGCCCGTTGCCGTCTACGAATGGATGGTCGTAGCCAACCTGGAAGTGAATCGCGATTGCGCGAATCACCGGATGAAGAAACGGTTGGGCATGGTCGTCGTTGGCGAAGGCGCACAGTCGTTCGAGCCGCTCGCTCAGCTCTCGCGCAGGGGGTGGCTCATGCAGCACGCGCTGCGAAATGTCGTCGACAACATGCACGGCTTCGTCGTCGTTGCGCAATCGGCCGGCCGTGTCGGCATCGTCGAGCGTGCCGTCGGTGATCACGCGATGGATCTCGAAGATGCGGCCTGGCGTCAATGGTTGTTGAACCCAGCGATCAAGCTCCAATGTCGCACGGTAGTTGTTGACGATCATGCGTTCGCTCTTGTCGCGCGGTGAGCGGTTGCTTCGCAACATTGCCTTGGCCACGCTCGCAGTGGTCGAGGCCCCTTCCAGCTGCGAGGAAGTCATGGCTTCCTCGATGAGGGAGCGCGCCAGATAGCCGTCACGCGTACGACGATCTGTGTCCTCGACGAGCTCGGCAAAGGAGCCTGATGCGCTTCGATCGAGGAGGTGGAGGCGGCGCTGAAATGCATCGGTAAGCACGACTGTCATCGGCCGACCGGCCTTGTCGGTCAATGGCAGGGGCCTGGACCTGGCCGCTCGCGCCAGCTTGAGGGACGCCCACCAGGTCTCGCTGTTCAGGCCCTCCGGTGGCGTCAGATGGCGCAGATGATCCCAATGCTCGTAGCGGCCATCGACATCCGCTCCTGATCGGAAGTGCCGCTCCAAGTCCCTGAACAGATTCGGGTACTTGTTGAAGATCAGTTCAAGCGCCGTCGGACTCAGCGGCAGTTTCATCATCGCAGCCTGCTATCAACTAACTACTAATATCGCACGAATTAGTAGTTCACTGACAGGTGCTATCTCGAAGATCGGCACGAGGAGGGTGGTGTCCAGGAACCGGACGGCTCACCAAGTGGCTTCGACGACATACCGCGGCGACTGCTGCGCGACACGTTCGCTGCGGTAGAGGTGCAGGGTCGAGACCGGCCAGGACAGGGGTCCGAGGTCGTGCTGGGCGTGCAGCCACTCCTCGATCAAGGCCTTGGATACCCGTGGCGCGCAGCGCGCCAGGGTCAGGTGCGGGGCGTAGGGTCTGGACTCGGTCCTGAGCCCGGCGCCGCGCAGGCGCTGGCCCAGGTCCTCATGCAGACGGGTCAGCGCCGCATGGGCTGCAACGCCCGCCCAGAGCACGGTGTCGCCGGTCGCGGGCGTGAACTGGCCGACGCCGCGCAGCTCCAGCTCGAACGGATCGAGGCGCAGGTCGGCGAGCGCGGCCGAGACCAGCCCGGGTTCGACATCACCAAGGAAGTGCAGGGTCAGGTGCAGTCCATCCGGATCGACCGGACGCACGCCCGACGCCGCCACCGGCGCGACCGCCAGCAACGTCGCGCGCAACGCATTCGGCAGCGGGATCGCGAGGAAGCGGCGCGCCGAAGCCACAGAGCGCGGGGTGGACACCGCTCCCACTCAAGCCGCCTTCGCGGCCTCGACGGAACCCGGGTTGCGGAACTGCGCAAGCAGCTCGGCTTCCCGCGCCTTGGCCTTGGCCAGGTGCGCTTCCTTGACGTGGCCATAGCCGCGGATGTGCTCCGGGATCTCGGCGATCTGCACCGCCAGGCCGTGGTTCGAGGCGTCGAGGCGGGCGACCAGTTCGTCGATGGTGCGGAAGTAGTCCTCGACCAGTTGCCGCTCCATGCGCCGCTCGGCGGTCTTGCCGAAGACATCGAAGAAGCCGCCGCGCAGTCCCTTCATCTTGGCGAGCAGCTTGAACGCGCTGAACACCCAGGGGCCGTACGCCGATTTCAGCGGCTGGCCTTCGGCGTCCTTGCGCGCGAACAGTGGCGGCGCCAGGTTGAAGTGGATCTTGTAGTCGCCGTCGAAGGTCTCGCGGATGCGCTTCTCGAAATCGCCGGTGGTGTACAGGCGCGCGACCTCGTACTCGTCCTTGTACGCCATCAGCTTGAAGGCATGGCGCGCAACGGCCTCGGTGAGCGCGCTGCCGGCTCCGGCGCGCGCGCTCTCCGCCGCGCGCACCTTGGCCACCAGTGCGCGGTAGCGTTGTGCGTAGGCGCCGTCCTGGTACTCGGTCAGGTACTTGGCGCGCAGGGCGATGGTTTCGTCGAGGGTCTGCGCGAGCCGGCCGAAGCCCTCGAACGCGGCCGAGGTCGCGAGATGCTCCTGGGCATCGGTGGCGGCTTCGGAGGCACCGACGAAGTCGATGAACGCCGGCGGCGTCTTCAGTGCCGCGGCCTTCTTCACCGCGGCGAGGTCGTGCGCGGCCAGTCGGCCCCAGTAGAACGCGCGCTTGTTCAGCTCGATCGCGGCGCCATTCAGTTCGATCGCACGCATCAGCGCGTCCAGGCTCACCGGTACCAGGCCCTTCTGCCAGGCGTAGCCGAGCATGAAGGTGTTGGTCGCGATCGAGTCGCCGAGCAGCGCGGTCGCGAGCTCGGTGGCATCGACCAGGTCCGGCTTGTCGCCGCCCATCGCGGTCTGCACCGCGTCGACGATCTGCGTCTTCGGGAACTGCAGGTCGGGGTTGCGCGTGAACGTGCCGGGCATGGCTTCGTAGCCGTTCAGCACGGTGTGCGCACGACCGGCGCGGATCTTCGACATCGCCCAGTAGTCGTTGACCACGACCATGTCGCAGCCGAGCACCAGGTCGGCTTCACCGGCGGCGATGCGCACCGCGTGGATGTCGTGCGGCGAACGCGCGACGCGCACGTGCGTGGTCACCGCCCCGCCCTTCTGCGCCAGACCGGTCTGGTCCAGCACCGAGGTGCCCTTCCCTTCGAGGTGCGCGGCCATGCCGATCAGCGCGCCGATGGTGACGACGCCAGTGCCGCCGATACCGGTGACCAGGATGTTCCAGGGCTGCTCCAGGTCGGTGCGCACCGGCGGCAACGGCAGGTTGGCGACGTCGATGCTGGCACCCGATCCCTTCTGCTTGCGCAACGCGCCGCCTTCGATGGTGACGAAGCTCGGGCAGAAACCCTTGACGCAGCTGAAGTCCTTGTTGCAGTTGCTCTGGTCGATCTCGCGCTTGCGGCCGAACTCGGTTTCCAGCGGCAGCACCGAGACGCAGTTCGAGACCACGCCGCAATCGCCGCAGCCTTCGCAGACGGCGGGGTTGATCCAGGTGCGCTTGGCCGGGTCCGGCATCTTGCCGCGCTTGCGGCGGCGGCGCTTCTCGGCGGCGCAGGTCTGGTCATAGATCAGCACGCTGACGCCGGGGGTTTCGCGCAGGCGCTTTTGCACCGCATCGAGTTCCTCGCGGTCGAAGAACTCGACGCCTTCCGGGAAGATCTCCGGGCGCGACCATTTTTCGATGTCGTCGCTCAGCACGACGATCGTCTTCACGCCTTCCGATCGCACCTGATGCGCGATGTCCGGCACCGTCAGCGTGCCGTCGACCGGCTGGCCGCCGGTCATCGCAACGGCGTCGTTGTAGAGAATCTTGTAGGTGATGTTGACCTTGGCCGCGATCGCCTGGCGGATCGCCAGCGAACCGGAGTGGAAGTAGGTGCCGTCACCGAGGTTCTGGAACACGTGCTTTTCATCGGTGAACGGCGCCTGGCCGCACCAGGTGGTGCCTTCGCCGCCCATCTGGGTGAAGGTGTCGGTGCGCCGGTCCATCCAGGTGACCATGTAATGGCAGCCGATGCCGCCGAGCGCGCGCGAGCCTTCCGGCACCACGGTCGAGGAATTGTGCGGGCAGCCCGAGCAGTAATGCGCGGCGCGCGGGAAGTTGGCGCGCGGTGCGGCCAGCTCCCTCTCCTTTTCGGCAATCCACTGCAGCCGGTCCTGGATCGTCTCGCTGGTGAAGAAGCGCGACAGCCGCGCCGCGATCGCCATCGCGATCATCGCCGGCGTCAGCTCCGAAGTGCTCGGCAGGATCCAGTCGCCGGCCTCGTTGTACTTGCCGACGATGCTCGGGCGCGTGGCGTGGTCCCAGTTGTACATCGCCTCCTTCATCTGCGACTCGATGAAGCTGCGCTTCTCCTCGACGATCAAAATATCTTCGAGGCCACGCGCGAAGTTGCGGATGCCGATCGGCTCCAGCGGCCAGGTCATGCCGACCTTGTAGACGCGGATGCCGATGTCTTCGGCCATGCGCCGGTCGATGCCGAGGTATTCGAGCGCCTGCAGCACGTCGAGATAGCTCTTGCCGGTGGTGACGATGCCAAAGCGCGCCCGCGGCGAATCGATCACGGTCTTGTCGATGCGGTTGGCGCGCGCGAACGCTTCGGCCGCGGCCACCGCGTACTGGTGCAGGCGCATTTCCTGGTTCAGCGGCGGGTCCGGCCAGCGGATGTTGAGCCCGCCCGCCGGCAACTCGAAGTCCTGCGGCAGCACGATGTCGAGCTGGTGCGGGTTGACGTTGACCGAGGCCGAGGATTCGACCGTCTCGGCGATGGTCTTGAAGCCGACCCAGCGCCCGGTGAAGCGCGACATCGCCCAGCCGAGCAGGCCCATGTCGAGAATGTCCTGCACCCCGGCCGGATTCAGCACCGGCATCAGCGCCGACACGAACTCATGCTCGGAGCCGTGCGGCAGGGTCGAGGAGCGGCAGGCGTGGTCGTCGGCGGCGAGCGCGAGCACGCCACCAAACTTCGAGGTGCCGGCGGCATTGCCGTGCTTGAACACGTCGCCGCAGCGATCGACGCCGGGGCCCTTGCCGTACCACATCGAGAACACGCCGTCGTACTTCGCGCCCTGGAACAGGTTGGTCTGCTGCGAGCCCCAGACCATGGTCGCGCCGAGGTCTTCGTTCAATCCGGGCTGGAACTTCACCTTCTGCGATTCCAGGTGCTTCTTCGCCTTCCACAGCTCCAGGTCGAAGCCGCCGAGCGGCGAGCCGCGGTAGCCGGAAATGAAACCTGCGGTATTCAGACCCGCGGCCTGGTCGCGCAGCGCCTGCATGATCGGCAACCGCACCAGCGCCTGCACCCCGGACAGGAATATGCGCCCTTCGCGCCGCGTGTACTTGTCTTCCAGCGTGTAGGAACGGTCCAACTGCTCGGCGGGTACGGCCATGTCGAGTCTCGGGGGCAGCAAAAACGGGCGCGGAGTTTAGCAGCGGGGGGCGGGCTCGCTCCGAACGGATGTTTGGTCCCCGCGCCCCGCAGCCGTTATCTTCGGGGAAACGGCAGCGGAGATGGGCGATGCGCACGATCCTGATTGCGAGTCCGAAGGGTGGTTGCGGCAAGACCACGGTGGCGACCAACCTGGCCGCGTTCTATGCGACCGCGGGCAAGGAGACGGCGTTGATCGACTGCGATCGCCAGGGGTCGTCGCTGCATTGGGCGGAGAAGCGCGCGGCCCTGGCGAGCCCGGTGCTCGGGATGCAGGGGCGGGTCGGGCCGAAGGTGACGGCGAAGCTGCCCGAGGGCACCAAGCGCTGCGTGATCGATTCGGCGGCAGGCATCCGCATCGGCGAGGTCGCCGAACTGATCGAGGCGGCAGACGCGCTGGTGATCCCGGTGCTGCCCTCGGTGATCGACCTCGAAGCCTCGGAGGCGTTCTTCGCCGAACTCGCGGAACTGCCGGCAATCAAGCGCAGGAAGTTCCCGGTCGCGATCATCGCCAATCGCACCAAACCGTGGACGAACGCGACCCAGATGGCGATCGCGCGCCTGAAGGAAGGACCGTTCCCGCTGGTCGCCGAATTGCGCGATTCGCAGGGCTACGTGCTGCTCGCCGGCATCGGCAAGAGCCTGTTCGACTACCACAGCGAGCAGACGCGTTCGCACCAGGACGACTGGGCGCCGCTGCTGAAATGGCTGAAGAAGCTGGACTGAGCGGCGGCGCTCAGGTCCGCACGGTGTAGCCGCGCGTGGCACGCGATGCGACCAGCAGCGCGGCAACCAGCAGCACGGCCGCGACCAGCATCGGCGCGCCGGGCAGGCGCAACCGCGCGCCGGGCTCGATGAAGTAGGCGAAGGTCGCGGTGAACAAGCCCGGACCGAGCAGCCCGCCGACACCCATCAGGCTCGACAGGCCACCCTGCAAGCGTCCCTGCTCGTGCGCTTCGAGGTGCGAGGACATCAGCGCCTGACCCGAGGGCCCGGCCATGCCCCAGAACGCCATGACCGGAATGCCGGCGAGCATCCAGTAGCCATCGGGCGCGAGTCCGTAGACGACGAAGCCAAGCGCGCCGAACACCAGGCCGGCGAGCAGCGCGCGGCGCTCGCCGACGCGCGCGACGATGCGTCGCGTCAGCGCCGCCTGCACGATCGCGGAAGCGACGCCGACCAGGCCGAGCGCCATGCCCACTTCCTTCGGGCCCCAGTGGTAGCGATAGGCGGTGTACAGCACGAAGGTGCTCGGCAACACGTAGTGCGCCAAGCTCGACAGGAAGTGGACGCTGGCGAGCGGCAGCAGGCGGTCGTGGTTGCGCAGCCACAGCAGCGAGCCGAGCGGGTTCGCGGTCTTCCAGACGAAGCGCGGCGTGCGCTTCTCCGGCGGCAGCGACTCCGGCAACACGAACAGGCCATAGCAGAAGTTGGACAGGCTCATCGCGGCCGCAACCCAGAACGGCAGACGCGGGTCGATGTCGCCGAGCACGCCGCCGAGTGCCGGGCCAATCACGAAGCCGATGCCGAACGCGGCACCCATCATGCCGAACGCGCCGGCGCGCTTCTCGGCCGGGGTGACGTCGGCGATGTAGGCGCCCGCGGTGGTGATGCTGGCCGCGGTGATGCCGGAAATCGCGCGGCCGACGAACAGCCAGGCCAGCGTCGGCGCCAGCGCCATCAGCACGTAGTCGAGGCCGAGGCCGAGGTTCGACATCAGCACCACCGGCCTGCGCCCGAAGCGGTCGGAGAGCGTGCCGAGCACCGGCGAGAACAGGAACTGCATCGCCGCCCAGAGCATGCCCGCGTAGCCGTAGAAGCGCACCGCCGTGGCGGTGTCGTTGCCGAGGAATTGCTCGAACAGGTGCGGCAACACCGGGATGATCATGCCGAGCGCGAGGATGTCGAGCGCGACCGTGATCAGGATGAAGATCGTGGCGGCCTTGCGCGGCGCGGCGATGGCGATTGCGGACATGCGGGTTCCGGGCAAACAGGGCGCGAGGCTAGCAGCAGCGGCGTGCGCGCGGCAGCCGCCCGGTCGTCCCCTGCCGCACACCACTGGGCCCGCTTGGGTGCCGCGGCGCACGCGCGACCGGCACAATGCGGCCATGGCCAACCAACCCGCTGTCACTTCTTCCTGGCGCCGCCTGCGCGCGCACCCGATGACCTGGGTGGCGCTGTTCTGGCTCGCGCTCGGCATGCTCTACGTGCCGCAGCAGCTGATCATGGCGGCGGTACGCGGCGCCAGCGACCCGGACCCGGTGATCATCCTGTCGAACTTCGGCATCTGGATTCTGTGGGCGTTTTTCACGCCGCTGGTCTGGCGCATCACCCGGCGCTGGCCGATCCGCGAGGCGCAGGCGGCGCGCCACTTCGGCGTGCATGCGCTGGCGGCACTGGTGCTGGCTGCGGTGCACCTCGGGCTGATGGTCGCCTGGCTCAAGCTGATCGGGCGCAGCGAGCCGGTGCCGAAGCTGGTGGTGCTGCAGCTCTCGGGCGTGACCGCGACCAACATCATGCTCTATGCGCTGACCGCGATCGCCTGCCACGGCTATCGCTGGTGGCAGCGCTACCGCGAGGTCGAGCGGCTGCGCGTCGAGGCGCAGCTGACCGCGCTGCGCGCGCAGCTCGATCCGCATTTCCTGTTCAACACCCTGAACGCGCTGGCCGAACTCGCGCACCAGGACGCCGCGCTGACCGAGCGCCTGATCCTGCGCCTGTCCGAACTGCTGCGGCGTTCGCTGTCGGGCAGCGAGCAGCACTTCTCGACGCTGGCCGAGGAGATCGACTTCCTCGAAGCCTACCTGGAGATCCACCACGCGCTGATGCGCGGACGACTGCAGGTCCAGATCGAAGTCGATGCGTCGCTGCGCGGCGAGTGCGTGCCGAGCCTGTTGCTGCAACCGCTGGTCGAGAACGCCATCCGCCACGGCCTCGCGCCCAAGCGCGAGGGCGGCCGCGTGCGCGTGCAGGCACGACGTGAGGACGGGCACATCGCGATCCGCGTGGTCGACGACGGCGGCGGCGCCAGCATGCCGTTGCGCGAAGGCATCGGCCTTGGCAACCTGCGCCGGCGCCTGCAGGTGCTGTATGGCGGCAGCGCCGCAATGACCGCCGGGGCATCGTCCGCGGGCGGCTTCGAGGTGTCGATCCGCCTGCCCGTGCCACCGCCGGAGATCGCATGACCACGCCGCTGCGCTGCCTGATCGTCGACGATGTCGCACTCGCCCGCGACCGTTTGCGCCGCCTGCTCGGCGCGGTCGAGCAGATCGAGGTGGTCGGTGAAGCCGCCACCGTCACCGATGCGCTGGAACTGGTGCACGAGCATGCCCCGGACCTGGTGTTCCTGGACATCGAAATGCCCGAGCGCGACGGCTTCGCGCTGGTGGCGGCACTGCCGCCGAACCTGCGCCCGGCGATCGTGTTCGTCACCGCCTACGACCAGCACGCGTTGCGCGCGTTCGAGGCCGGCGCGATCGACTACCTGCTCAAGCCGGTCGAGACCGAGCGCCTGCAACAGGCGGTGCAACGGGCCCGCGCGCGGCACGGCCACTGGAGTCCGGAACTGGTCGCGCAGCTGCAGCAGCTGGGTGGCGAGGCGCACTATCCGGAGCGGCTGACGCTGCCGGTGGACCACGGCATCCGCCTGCTCGAACTCGACGACCTGGACTGGATCGAGTCGGCCGGCAACTACCTGTGCATCCGCACCGGCAAGGAGACCCTGATCCTGCGCGAGACGCTGACGCGGATGGAGTCGCGGCTCGACCCGAAGCGATTCGCGCGCATCCATCGCTCGCGCATCGTCAACCTGAGCCGCGTCGCGCGCCTGCTGCCGCTGTACAACGGCGACCACACCGTGGTGCTCAAGGACGGTACCGAGCTCGGTCTGTCACGCACCTACCGCGACGCGCTGTATCGCGCGCTCGGCATCGAGCACTAGGGTTCGCGGGCCGGAACCTGCTGCCCCGACTAGTGCTTCGCCTTGTGCGCCGGCGGCGCATTCATCAGGCGGTCGACATAGGCGATGCCGATTGCGGAGAGGATGAAGGCCATGTGGATGGTGGTCTGCCAGAACACGCCATCCCAGGTGACCTTGGCCCCGGCGATGCCGATCTGACCGGCCTCGATGAAGGTCTTCAGCAGGTGGATCGAGCTGATGCCGATGATCGCGGTCGCGAGCTTGACCTTGAGCACGCCGGCGTTCACGTGCGACAGCCACTCGGGCTGGTCCGGATGGCCCTCCAGGCGCA
The DNA here is from genome assembly GCA_016182785.1 of Lysobacterales bacterium. Taxonomy (GTDB): domain Bacteria; phylum Pseudomonadota; class Gammaproteobacteria; order Xanthomonadales; family Ahniellaceae; genus JADKHK01. The sequence continues at coordinate 25,774 of JACPFU010000040.1, forward strand.
GGCGCGAGACGAAGGTCTCGTAGCCGCCGACGATCACCATCACCAGCAGGTTCGAGATCATCACCACGTCGATCAGACCGAGCACCGCGAGCATGATCTTCTGCTCGCTCAGCTCGGTGGCGCCAAGAATCAGGTGCCAGAGTTCCTTCACGAACAGCACCACGTAGACCAGCTGCGCGACGATCAACCCCAGGTACAACGGCAGCTGCAGCCAGCGCGAGGAGAAGATCAGCCACGGCAACGCCTGCAACCGCTTCTCTTCGATGTGTTCCGGGGTCTCGCTCATCACGGGTTTCCTGGCAGGTCGGGCGGCGCAGTCTAGCGGCTCGTCGTGAAGCCCTCACCCGTGCAGGCGCACGCCGGGCAGGCCGAGCACGAACTCCGGGCCGACCAGCTGCGAGGGCGTGTAGTAACCGCCCGCCGGGCGATGCTGCAGGACGTGGCGCAGGATGCCGAAGGCCGAGTGCGCGGTCAGGTCGTAGCCGTTCGGTGTGGTCAGCACCTTGCGCACCTCGCGCCCGCCGGCGCTGCGCGCCTCGCCCCAGATGACGCTGCCGGTGCGACCGCGTTTCTCCTCGCTCGGCCCCGGCCCGCGCTTGCTCGCCTGCGCCTTGAGCCAACGCTGCACGAAGCCGATCCCGAGCAGCGGTCGCACCCAGTTCAGACGTCGCACGCGAGCCGCAGTGGCGGGCGGTACCGCCATGTACACCTCGATGTTGGGAATGCCGGTCGAGACATGGGCGGTGTAGACATCGCCCCAGGGAATTGTCATCGCGAAGCGGCGTTCGCCGTCGAACTCGAACTCGCGCGTCCGATACGCGAGCGGCACCGTGACCAGCTCGCCGTTGCGACGCACCTTGCCGCCAGCGGCGAGGCCCTCGACCGCGGTCTTGGCGGTGCCCTGGCTGGGTCCGCCGCCGGCATCGAAGGCAAGCACCAGCTCGTGCGCCTCGGGCAACGCGCGCTTGAGCAATGCCGCCATCGAGTCGGTCGGCACGACGTCGAATCCGGCGCCCGGGAGCACCACGATGCCGCGCTCGCGGGCACGCTCGTGCTGCTCGTGGCAATGCTTGAACACGCCGATCTCGCCGGTGATGTCGAGGTAGTGCGCGCCAACCTGCAGGCAACCTTCGAGCATCGGCGCCGCGGTGGCCGAGAACGGCCCGGCGCAGTGCAGCACCGCATCGATGCCATTCAGCGCCGAGGCCAGCGTGTCCGGGTGCTCCAGGTCGAAGATCCGCGCCGGCAGCCCGTGTTCGCGCGCCAGTGCATTGATCTCGGCACTGTTGCGCCCGGCCAGCACCGGCCGCTCTCCGGCCTTCAGCGCCAGCTCCAGGATCAGCCGCGCGGTGTAGCCGTTGGCGCCGTACAACATCCAGCCGCCCATGGGGAACCTCCTGACAATGGCCGGCAAGTGTACGGGAGGCGCGTGTGCGTCGCGTTCGCTGCGCGCGGCCGCGAAGCACTGGGACGTGTACATGACCCACTTCGGCGCGGTCGGCAGCAAGCCGCCTGCCTCGCTGATCGGCGTCTCCGAACTCGCCTTCCCCGGCCTGCTGATCGAGATCGAGGCGACCGCGGTCGATTGAGTCGGCGCACGCACCCGCTAGCCGCGGGCCGCCCGCGCGTGCTGCGCGACCCGCCTTGCGAACTCGTCACTGAGCGCATCCGGAAGGTCGTGACCCCAGCCGAGCAGGGGGTGCAGGCGCGATTGCGGGATGACGCGTGCGAGCTGTTCGCCGTGGGCGAGCGGCACCAGCGCATCGTGTGTGCCATGCAGGATCAGGGTCGGCGTGGCGAGGTGGCGCAAGCGCTCGCTGCGATCGCCGTCGCCGATGATCGCGGCCAGCTGGCGCGAGACACCGCTGCCGGTCGCGGCCCGCCGCAGGCCGGCTTCGGCGCGGCGTATCAGCTCGGCGCGCGGCATCGGATGGGCCGGGCTGCCGATGCGCTCGAACAGGCGCACCCAGTAGTCGATCGCGGCATCGACGCTGACGCGCTTGCGCGGCCGCGACAGCATCAGGCGCAACACCGAGGCCGCCGGCAGCGGCAGGCCGAGGCGGCCGCTGCTGGTCGACATCAGGGTCAGCGAACGCAGCCGGGGCGCGTGCCGCAGCGCCAGGTGCTGCGCGATCATGCCGCCCATCGAAATGCCGAGCACATGCGCGCGCTCGATGCCGAGATGATCGAGCAGCGCGACGCCATCGTCGGCCAAGTCGGCCAGCGTGTACGGCAGTCGCATCGGCCGCCCGAACAGACGACGCGCGACCACCTGCGCCAGCGCCGGCTCGCCGTGCGCGTCGTAGCGCGTGCTCAGGCCGCTGTCGCGGTTGTCGAAACTGATCACGCGAAAGCCCTGGCGCGCGAATGCGTCGAGCAGCGACACCGGCCAGGCGATGCGCTGCATGCCGAGACCCATGATCAGCAGCAACGGCTCGCCGGCGTCGGGCCCGTGCACGGCGTACTCGATCTCGACGTCGCCGCGACGCAACAGCCCGCAGCCGTCCATCTCAATCCTCGGCCAGCACGATGATCTGGTCGGCGGCGTGGAAGGCCACGGCCTCGGACTTCTTCGGGTTGACGCGCACGCCGAAGCCGCGGTCCTTGTCCTGCGCCTGCGCGGCAATGCGATAGCCGATCGCGGTCTCGCCGCGCAGCGCCGCCGCTTCCAGCAGGGTATGGAAATCGACCGGCACGCCGGGGCGGATGTAGTCGCCGATCGGGCGGATGTAGATCTCCGAGCCTTCGGCGCTGAACAGCACGCGGAACACCTTGTCCAGGTGCTTGTTCTCGGACAGCTGCGCCAGCATCAGGCTCACCAGCTTGTCGCTGACGATGAAGTCGTCGGCCTTCGCGACCTGGGCCAGCGCGCGATTGCGCAGGTCCATCATCTCGCTGACGATCGACAGGTCGCGGCCGGCGGCGTCGGCGATCGCGCGCAGGTGCAGCAGGGCGATCAGGGTCTTGGCATCGGCTTCCTGAATCGGCAGCTCGTTGTAGCTGAGCAGGATGATGTGCGCGTAGTCGCAGACACCGAGCTTGTCGAGCGTCGCGCGGTCGCCGATGTCGCCGGCGGCGAAGCGGATGCGCAGGCGCTGCATCGACTTCGACAGGGCGACCAGCGCTTCGCGCGAACCTTCTCGTTCGCACAGCACCACCAGCTCGGAGCCGGGCGCGACGTACTGGTCGAGCTCGCGCACGGTTGCGGTCGCCTTCTCGTTCCAGCCGAGCACGAGGATGCGCTCGGGTGTCGCCACGCGCTCCGGCTTCGGCACGATCACGCCGCGATTCGGCTTCGGCGGCGCACTCTTGCCGAGCACGATGGTGTCGTCGTCCTCGCTGATCGCGATCACCTGGTCGCCGGCACCGATCACGCAGTCCATCGGCGGATTGACCAGCGCTTCGCCATCCGCACGCATCAGCCCGATCAGCGCCGATTCCTCGTACGCACCGAGCGCCTCGCGATAGCGCTTGCCGACCAGCGCCGGCTCTTCCTTGAAGTAGATCTCGGCACCGTCGAAGTCGAGCAGTTCGGTGTAGACCACGCTCAGGCCGGACTGCCGGCAGGTCTGCGCGGTGACGCGTGCAATCAGGTCCTCGCCCTGCACGTAGATCGCCTCGCCATTGCCGACCAGCGCCGCGGCCTCGAGGTTCTTGGCGTCGCGGATCTCGCCGACGATGTGGTAAGGCTCGGCCTTGCGCTCGGGATTGTTGGTGATCGCGAGCACCGACTTGATCACGTGGATGTCCGGGTTGTCCTCTTCCGGCGCCAGCACGATGATCGAACGCGCGCCGTGCGGATCGACCACGGCCAGATCGTCCAGATCGAGCGGATCGCCGCTGCGGCAGATGATGCGGGTGTTGCCGGTGCTCGCGAACTTGGCCTTGATGTCGTCTTCCATCTCGACCTTGTCGCGGTCGGCGAGGATGACGATGCAGGGTCGCTTCTGGTTGGCGTTGGCGATGATCAACTCGCCGATGATCGAGTAGACCTTGCTCGACCAGCCGAGGATCAGGGTGTGCTCGCGCTCGATCACGCGCGAGCGGCCCTTGCGCAGTTCGGTCAGGCGCGACTCCAGCCCGGAGGTGATGGTGCCGATCAGGATCGAGACCAGGAAGATGCCGGCGATGGTCACGATCAGCATCAGCACGCGCAGCACCCAGCCGCTGTCGCCGGCCAGGTTGCCGGCATCGAGCGAGTGCATCAGCCCCTGCCAGGCACCTTCGATGAAGCCGTAGCGGGTACTCGGGTCGGCGGGGTCCTGGCCAACGCCAAGCACGACCAGCGCCAGCGCCGCGACCAGCACGACCAGGGTCGAGATCAGCGCCAGCCAGGCGATGATCGCGATCGCGCCGCGCGACAGCGTGTTCTCGAAGCGGTAGCGCAGACGGTCGCGCAAAGTGATCGAATGCTCCGACATGCTTGCCCCCGGGAAGGAAAGTCGCGACCTTAGCGGGCGCGCCGGGCTTCAGGCCAGAGCGCGACCGCGAATGCGGCCCGCGTTCAGCCGCCACGGCGCAGATTGCCAGGCATCAGCGCCGCCCCCGAGGAGAGCAGGATGGACCAGGAACGCAACCCGCTGCTGCGCATGCTGGCGATCGCCGGCGTGCTCGCCGCCCTCGGCGGCGGTGCCTGGTACCTGCTGGATCGACCCCCAACCCGCCCGGTACCGCCGCCGGCGGTTCCGCAGGCCGTCGAGCCGGCAACGACGCCGCAGGCAGCGCAGTATCCGGTCGAGGCGATCGAGCAGGCGCTGGCGCCGCAGCCGGGCGATCCGCTGCCCGACCTGTTCGGCAGCGACGGCTACGTGCTCGATGCGCTGAACGCGCTGTTCGCGCATCCGCAACTGGCGCAGTGGTTGGTGCCGGAACACCTGATCGCGCGCTTCGTCGCGTTCGTCGATGCGGCGCCGAACCGCAAGGTGTCGATGAACCTGTGGCCGGCCAAGCCGGTGTCCGGCAAGTTCTTCGTGCAGGAACAGGATGCGCGCAGCGTGATCGGCGCCGCCAACAGCGCGCGCTACGACGCCCACGTCGCCGCGCTCACCGGCGTCGACACCGCCGCCGCGGTAGCGCTGTACCTGCGCCTGTACCCGCTGATGCAGCAGGCGTACCGCGAACTCGGCTATCCGCAGGGCCACTTCAACGACCGCTTCGTCGTCGTGCTCGACCACCTGATCGCCGCGCCGGAACCGCCCGCGCCGGTGGCCGTGGCGCTGAACGACAAGGGCACCTGGGAATACGTCGACGGCGAACTCGAAGCCGCCTCCGCCGGCCAGAAATTCCTGATGCGCATGGGCACGCAGCACGAGGCCGCGGTCAAGGCCAAGCTGCGCGAATTCCGCACCGCCCTCGCCGGCGCCGGAAAACGGGGTCAGAGTGCATTTCCCCCGCGGGAATCCGCTGCTTCCGGGTCAGGAAATGCACTCTGACCCCGTTTTCGCGAGCGCCGATGCGGCCCGCGGCGCGATCATCGCGCTGATCGCGCTGCTGCTCGCCTGGCTGCCGCAGCTTCCGAACGCACCGATCGCTTCGCCCACGCTGCTGCTCGGCCTCGGCCTGGCGCTGCAGGTACTCGGGCTCGCGGCACGCTTCGCACTGCGCTGGCTCGAACGCAACCGCGGCCTCGACGGCCTGCTGCCGGTCGCCGCCCACGTCGGCGCCATCGCCCGCGACGGCCTCACCGTCCTGCTCGTCGCGGTCGCGCTGTTCCAGGGCATCAGCGCGCGCATCGCGGCGGTGTGAGAAAACGGGGTCAGAGTGCATTTCCTGACCCAGGAACGGCGAATTCATACCTTGCCTGGGAAATGCATTCTGACCCCGTTTTCTGACCCCGTTTTCAACCCCGCCGAGCGAGCAGCAGATCGAGTTCCTGTTCGCTTTCGCGGGCGAGGAAGGCGCGCAGTTCGTCGGGGCCGAAGCGGCGCAGTCCGCGCTTGATCGAGTGGCAGTGCGGGAAGCGGGAGATTAGGGCGAGGAAGCGGTCGCGCGCGGCGGGTTCGAGCGGCACGCTGCGCACTTCGATCATGGCCGCGTCGACGCGTTCCCACAGCGCGTCCGGCATGGTGTTGGCGATGCGGATGTCGTGGCCCTGGGTGTCGGACTTCCAGACCAGGCGCACGTCCGCCGGCAGCGCGGCGAGCAAGGCCTCGCCGAAGCGGTGCCCATCGACCAGGCGCACGAGTCGGCGTTGCAGATCGCCCTGGGCGCGCAGCCTCGCGCCCGGTGCGAGCGAGATGTCGCCGGCGTTGCGCGCACCGCGGAACAGCTCGGCCTCGCCGTCGGCATCGGACAGCGCCGCTTCGTGCGTGCGCACGCCGGCGAACGGCGCCAGGTTGTGTGCGAGCAGGGCGTGGTTGTGCGGATCGGGCTCGAAGCAGTCGGCGCCGACGAACGGCGCGGCGGGCGCCGCGAGCAGTTGCCGGCTGACCAGGCCCGCGTTCGCGCCGACGTCGATCAGGTGGTAGCGCTGACCTGGTGCGAGGCGCGCGCGCAGCAACTCGCAGTGTTCGTCGTGCCAGTGGCCGAAGGCGAGCGTGCGCGGGCCGATCACTTGATCCATCGCCAGCTTCACCGTGCTCTCTCCATGGTGCAACGGCGAGCCCGGCGGCGGCAGCCAGACCAGTTCGCGAATGTCGGCCTGCGCCAGCAACGCGCGGATCAGCGCGCGCCGACGCCGCGCAGCCAGGCCGGCCAACAGCTGCGACCAAGCGCCGCTCATGGCGCGGTCCGCAGGTACACGCGCTCGCCGCCGAGCCAGGTCTGCAGCACGCGGGTGCGCAGGATCAACGGCGCCGGCACGCGCATCGGGTCCTGGTCGAGCACGACGAAATCGGCACGCTTGCCCGCTTCGAGCGAGCCGACCTCGTGCTCCATGAACGCGGCCTGCGCCGGCCAGATCGTCATCGACCGCAATGCTTCCTCGCGACGCATGCGCTGCTCCGGATGCCAGCCGCCCGCGGGCCAGTCCTTCGCGTCCTGGCGCGAGATGGCGGCATGGAACGAGATCAGCGGATCGGGCAGCTCGACCGGCAGGTCGGAGCCGTTCGGGATGATCACGCCGCTGTCGAGCAGCGAGCGCCAAGCGTAGGCGCCGAGTTCGCGCGTCGGCCCGACGCGCGCCCCGGCCCAGTACATGTCGCTGGTCTGGTGGCTGGCCTGCATGCTCGGGATCACGCCGAGCTCGGCAAAGCGGGCGATGTCGTCCGGGTGCAGGATCTGCGCGTGTTCGATGCGGAAGCGGTGGTCGGCGACCGGCACCGCGTCGAGCGCGACGGCGAGTTCGTCGAGCACCACCCGGTTGGCGCGGTCACCGATGGCATGGGTGTTGACCTGGAAGCCGGCGCGCAGCGCTTTCGTCGCCACCTCGCGCACACGCCCCGGCGGCAGCGTCGCCAGGCCCGAATGTCCCGGCGCATCGGCATACGGTTCGAGCAGCCAGGCACCGCGCGAACCGAGCGCGCCGTCGGCCGAGAGCTTGATCGAACGCAGCCACAGGCGACCGTCGTGCAGGCCATTCTGCACACCGCGCTTGAGCGCCCAGTCGATGTCGGCATCGCTGCCGACGACCATCACGTAGTTGCGAATGCCGAAGCGCTGTTCGCGCGCCAGAGCTTCGTACACGGCGATGAGCTCGCGCGACACCCCGGCATCGTGGATGCCGGTGAGGCCGAAGCGCTGCAACTCGGTGATCGCGCGCAGCACGGCGTCGCGCAGCTCGGCATCGCTCGCTGCCGGCATCACCTTCGCGACCTGGTCGATGGCGTTGTCGACCAGCACGCCGCTCGGCTCGCCATCCGCACCGTGCTCGATGCGGCCGCCGCCCGGGTGCGGCGTGTCGCGCGTGATGCCGGCGGCGGCAAGGGCCGCGGCATTGACCAGCACCGCATGACCGTCGACACGTTCCAGCATCACCGGATGCGCCGGCAGCGCTTCGCTCAGCGCGGCATGGTCGGGAAAGCGCGTGTCGGCCCAGTCGTTCTGGTCCCAGCCACGGCCGACGATCCAGCGCCCAGCGGGCGTGCTGCGGGCGCGCTCGCGCACGCGTTCGATCACCGCCTGGTAGGACGTGGTGCCGCGCAGGTCGACCGTTTGCAGGCTCTGGCCGAGGCCGAGCAGGTGCGCATGCGCATCGATCATGCCGGGGATCACGCTGGCGCCATCGAGATCGAGCAGGCGCGTGCGCGGACCACGCAGGCTCATTGCCTCGCGCTCGCTGCCGACGAACACGATGCGCCCGGCGCGCACCGCCATCGCGCGCGCCAGCGGATGCCGCACATCGACGGTGTGGATGCGCGCATCGTGAACGATCAGGTCGGCCGGTGCGATCGCGCCGAACGACCGGGAGGCAAACAGCAGCAGGGCAATGGCGAGCGCGCGCATGGGGCAACCGGTGGCAGGCAAACCGCGAGTATCGGGGCCGCGGCGCCCGGCGGCAACGCATTGCCGCAGCTCCGGCTGCGCGTAGCATGCGCGTCGGGTTTCGCGGAGAGACGGCATGCGCGCACTGCTCATCGGCCTGGTGGTTTGCGGAGTGGCGACCGCGGCCACCGTCAGCGGCGACGTGGACTACGCCGGCGAACGCTGGCGCGCGGCGGACGCGATCGCCTACGCCTGCGAGGACGGCGGCACCTGCGTGGCGATCGCTGCGGCGCGCTTCGACCGCGCCGCATTCCTCGCCGACGGCGTGATCGACAGCGTCGATGTGCACGAGCACCAACCCGATGGCGCCCGCTACCTGGTGCTGAGCTTCGACGGCGAGGGCATCCTGCGCGACGTCGGTGCCTACGGCCCCACCGGCGGCAGCAACCAGAGCGACGAGTCGATGCTGGCGGCGTTCACGCTCGAAGCCTTCGCGGACGACCGCGTCGCCGGCGCGCTCGACTACGACTTCGCGGGCGACCGCATCCGCGTGCGCTTCGACACCACGATCGAGGCCGCGGTCAGTTCGGAGTGATCGCGAGTTCGAGCCGCGTCAGCAGGATGCCTTCGCTGCGCAGCACGCGGCGCAGGTCGTCGCGCAGGCACTGGTTGCGCTCGGCCGGGGTGAGTTCGGCGAGCTGCGGCAGCGACCCGATCAGCTGCGTCAGCAATGCGTCGCGCACCTGCAGCGAAATCGCTTCGTCGGCGGCCTGGACGCGCTCGGCATCGAGCACCTGGAAGTAGGCACGACCGGAGACGCGCGCGGTGTGCGCGCCGGCATGCACGCGCCGCGGCGCCAGTTCGAGATGGCGCCCGAGCAACGACACGCGGGTGGCGATGGCTTCGCCCGGCAGCAGCCAGTGCACGCCGGCGGGCAGCACGCCGGCGGGTCGACCAAAGCGCTGCAGGCGCGCCGCCTCGCCTTCGCGGACGCGCCGCAGGCTGGCCAGCAGGATCAGCGGCGTCGCAAGAACGGCAATCAGAAGCCACATATAAATCAGCCTCTTGCAAGATGTTCTTGAATCTACACCTCAAGAATGGCGGCAAGCAAGCTGATTGCGGCCCAGGTTCGGGCGCAAGGCGACGGATTGCCGGCAGTTCAGTCCGCGGCTTGGAACAAGCGAGCGCGCTCGTCCTCGCCCAGCACGCGCCACTGCCCGGGCGCCAGATCGCCGAGGTCGAGTCCGCCAATGCGTTCGCGATGCAGCGCTTCGACATGGTTGCCGACCGCCGCGAACATGCGCCGCACCTGGTGGTAGCGGCCCTCGTGCAGGGTCAGGCGCGCGCGGCGCGGCGCCAGCGCTTCCAGTTCTGCCGGCAGCAGCGGCGTGTGCTCGGATTCGAGCAGCAGCGTGCCACTCGCGAACTGCGCGGCGACGTCGTCCGCCAGATCCTGCGCCAGCGTCGCGACGTAGACCTTGGCCAGTTCCGACTTCGGCGAAGTGATCCGGTGCAGCAGCTGGCCGTCGTCGGTCAGCAGCAGCAGACCGCTGGTATCGCGATCGAGGCGGCCGACGGTCGACAGCAACGGATCGCGCAGGCGAAACCGCGGCGGCAGCAGGTCATAGACCAGCCGCCCCTGGTCCTTGCGCGAGCAGGTGTAACCGACCGGCTTGTGCAGCATCAGCAGCAGCCCGGGTGGCGGATCGAGCGGTTCCGCGTCGACGCGGATGTCGGCATGCGCGGGCTGGTCGTCGGCATAGAGCACCTCGCCGCGGGCATCGGTGATGCGCCCGGCGCGAAACATCTGCGCGACTTCCTTGCGACTGCCGTAGCCGAGATTGGCGAGGTGCTTGACCAGTTTCATGAACCTGCTCCGACGCCCGCGTGGCGGGCCGTGATGACCTTGAAGCCGTGCGCCTGCGCCACGCAACGCACTTGCGCGAAATGCGTCGCCAGCGCCGCTTCGTAGGGCAAGTGCCGGTTCGCGACCAGCCACAGCTGCCCGCCCGGGCGCAGCGCCGCGGCGGCGGCGGCGATGAACTGGCAGCCGATGTCGGGACGATCGGCGCGACCCTCGGCATGGAACGGCGGGTTGCTGACGATGCAGTCGTAGCGGCGCGACAGGCCGCGCGCCACGTCGTGCCACAGGAAGTCGAGCGCATGCGTGGCCGCGAACGGTTCCAGGTTGGCGCGCGCCAGCGCCAGCGCCGCGGCGTCGGCCTCGATTGCATCGAGCGCGACCACGCCCGGGCAATGCGCAAGCAGCGCGCGCGACAGGTAACCGTAGCCGCAGCCGAGATCGGCGGCGTGCCCGCGCAGGTCCTCGGGCAGATGTTGCGCGAGCAGACCCGAGGCGACATCGACGCGATCCCACGAGAACACGCCGGGGTGACTCAGCAGGCCGTGCGCCGCGACCACGCGCGGAGTCACGAGCGCGCGCCACTGTTCCTGCAGGTTGGCGTCGAGGCTGGCGTCGGGAGCGCTCCAGTAGACGCGACAGCGGTGCTTCGACCGCACCTGCAGCGGCCCGACCAGACGCTGCAGGTCGGCCTCGCCGGAACGTGCGCCTTCCTCGTTGGCCTGGCACGCGACCAGCACGCCACCCGGCTCCAGCAACGACATCGCCTGCGCGAACGCGGCGCGCGCGGCTTCCCGGCTGCGGGGTGGCAGCAGCATCACCAGCGGGTAACGCTGCGCCCCGGCATCGGCGCGCACCGCAAGGCCCGCGGCCTGCAGTGCATCGAACGCCGGCTTGAACGCGCTCACGCACTGCAGTCCCGGCCAGTCCTGCGGCTGCAGCCCGCCGCCTGCGCGCGCATTCAGGAACAGCGCGCCGCCCGACTGCGGCCAGGCCAACCACCCTTCGCGCCACGGCAGGAACAGGGTGCGCAACAGATCGTGGTCGGGATCAGCAGTCACGACGGTCGGGCTTCGGCGGCGGCATCGGCGCAGTGTAGTGGCGCACCCGCGCCCGCTGCCGCGATCAGCGCGCGGGTGTGCGGGTGCTGCGGATCGGCGAGCACGGCCGCGGTCGCGCCCTGCTCGACCACGCGACCATGTTCGAGCACCAGCACGCGGTCGCACAGTGCGCGCACTGTCGCCAGGTCGTGCGAGATGAATACCAGCGTCAGTTTCCGCTCGCGCTGCAGTTGCTGCAGCAGGTCCAGAATCCCGGCCTGCACCGTCCGATCCAGCGCCGACAGCGCCTCGTCGCAGACCAGCACCTCGGGATCGAGCGCCAGCGCGCGCGCGATCGCGACGCGCTGCTTCTGTCCACCCGAGAGTTGATGCGGCAGGCGCTGCGCCAGCTCCGGCGCGAGCTGGACCGCGGCCAGCAACTCGCGCACCCGCTGCGGCCAGCTGGCGCGCGCGCCGTGGCCGTGCAGTGCCAGCGGTTCGCTCAGACAATCGGCGACGCGAAGGCGCGGATCGAGCGCGCTGCCCGGGTCCTGGAACACGATCTGCACCTTGCGCCGCCACGCCTTGCGCGCGGAGGCGCTGAGCGCGAACGGGTCGGCGCCGGCGATGCGCAGCGATTGCGCGTGGCCGCGCTGCAACGCGAGCAACACCCGCGCCAGCGTCGACTTGCCGCTGCCGGACGCACCGACCACGCCGAGCGCGGCGCCGCGTGCCAGCGCGAACGAAACCTCGCGCAGCGCCGGGTGCCGCGCGTAGTCCGCACCGAGCCCACGCACCTCCACGATCGGTGCCGCAACCACTTCCGCCGGTGGCCGCCGCAGCGCTGCCGCCGCGACCAGCTGCTGCGCCAGCGCGCTCGGCGGCTGCGCGAAGAATGCATCCGCCGCCGCCAGCGCATCGACCGCGCCGGCATGCAGCAGCAACACGCGCCCGGCGACACGGCGCACCGCGTGCAGGTCGTGGCTGATGAACAACAAGGCCATCGCGCGCTCGCGGCGCAGGCGGTCGAGCAGTTCGAGCACGCCTTGCGCGGCGAGCGGGTCGAGCGCGCTGGTGAGCTCGTCGGCGATCAGCAGTTGCGGCGAGGCGGCCAGCGCCAGCGCGATCATCACGCGCTGGCGCTGGCCTCCGGAAAGCTGGTGCGGATAGCGCGCCGCGAAACCCGCCGCTTCGTCCAGGCCGACCTCGCGCAGCGCCGCGGCGACACTGGTGGCGGATGCGGCCCGGCGCAGCGCTTCGTCCAGCTGCACGCCGATGCGCCGCAGCGGATGCAGGCTCGCGGCCGCGTCCTGGAACACCATCGCGATGCGTCGCCCGCGCAGTTGCGCGTGGCGCTTCGCCGTCAGCAGCTCGCCAGCGAAGCGCAGCGTGCCGCTCACGCTGGCGCCGGGCGGCAGCAGCCCGATCAGCGCCCGCGCCAGCGTCGACTTGCCGCTGCCGGATTCACCGAGCACCGCCAGGCATTCGCCGGTCGCGAGCTCGAACCCGATCTGGCGCAGCGTTTCGGCACCGCCGCGATGGCGCAGCGTGAGCGCATCGACTGCGAGCAGCGGCGCATTCATGCGCGCAGATCGCGACGCGCGCGCAACGCGTCGCCGAGCAGGGTGAAGGCGACCAGCAGCAGCGCCAGGAAGGTTGCCGGCGCCAGCAGCACCCAGGGTGCGTCCTCCAGTTCCTGCACGCCCTCGGCGAGCAGCCCGCCGAGGCTGACTGCGGGCTCGTCGAGCCCGAGGCCGAGGAAACTCAGGAATGACTCGACCAGGATCGCCTGCGGAATCGCCAGACTCAGATAGACAAAGGCGAAGCCGAGCAGGTTCGGCGCGATGTGTCGCGTCAGCAGCCACCACGGCCCGGCCCCGAGCGCGCGCGCCGCCTGCACGAACGGCAGCACGCGCAGGCGCGCGGCCTCGGCGCGCAGCATGCGTGCGAGGTCGATGCTGGCGTAGGCCCCGACCGCGAGCACCAGCAGCACGCCGCTGCGCCCGAACAGCGTGAGCAGCAGCACCACGATCAGCAGGAACGGCAGCGCCGAGACCACGTCCAGCGCGCGCATCATCACCCGCTCGCTTCCGCCGCCGAGGGTTCCGGCGAGCGCGCCATAAGCCAGCCCAAACGCGAGCGCACACAGCCCGGCGCCGAAGCCGAGCAGCAGCGACACGCGCCCGGCCAGCAGCGTGCGCACGAACACGTCGCGGCCGATCGCGTCCGATCCGAGCCAGTGCCCGTGCGCCCAGCCGGGCGCGACCTGCAGCAGTTCCCAGTCGCTGTGCCAGGCGTCGAACGGACGCAGCCACGGCCCGACCAGGCTGGCGCAGGCGAGCAGCACGAACAAGCCGATGGCGCTGCGCAGGCTGCGCTCGCCGCCCACGGTCAACGCGGCAGCAGCGCCGCGAGATCGAGCCCGGCCAGGCGGCGCGGTTCGCCGAGCCAGTTGCCCTGCGCGTACTCGATGCCGCAGCGGCGCAGCGCCGCGAGCGTCGCAAAGGAGTCGACATGCTCGCCGATCACCGCCAGCTTCATCGACTTGGCCAACCCGGCGATCGACGACACCATGGTGTGGTCGAGCTCGTTGTCGGCCATGCCCTCGACGAAGCTGCCCTCGATCTTGACGAAGTCGACCGGCAGGTGGCGCAGGTGCGTGAACGAGGAGAAGCCGGTGCCGAAGTCGTCGAGCGCGAAGCGACAGCCGATCTCGCGCAGCTGGTTCATGAAGCGACGCACGGTGTGCATCGAGGTCATCTCGCTGGTCTCGGTGATCTCGAACACCAGCGCGCGCGGCGGAACGTTCGAGGCGCGGATGGCATTGGTGATCAGCGCCATCGATTCGGAATCGGCCAGCGTCTGGTTCGACAGGTTGATGTTGAAGGCGATGCGTCCGACCAGGTCGGCGCGCTGGCCGAGCTCGGCCAGCGCGTGCTGCACCACCCACAAGTCGATCTTCGGCATCATCCCGACGCGCTCGGCCAGCGGCACGAACACCCCCGGCAACACCTGCTCGCCGCGGCGGTCACGCATGCGCAGCAGCAGTTCGCACAGGATCTCGTGGCCGGGCGCACCGAGTCGCCAGCCATCGCGCGCGCCGATTCCCGCTTCCTCGTGCGCCAGCGCCGCCAGCGGCACGATCGGCTGCACCTCGAACTCGAAGCGGTTTTCCTCGATCGCGTCGCGCAGCTTGCTGGTCCAGCCGGCTTCGAGTTCGCGTGCGATGCGCGTGTCCTGCTCGCCGACCCAGATCTGGGTCTGGTCGCGACCGCGATGCTTGGCGGTCTTGCAGGCGACGCGCGCGTGCTCCAGCACGTACTCGGCGCTCGGCGTGTCGCGCGAGACCACGGCGACGCCGAGCGACACGGTGGCGTTGCGCTGATGCTGGTTGACGGTATAGCGGCAACCGTGTGCGAGTTCGCGGAAGCCGTCGGCGAGCGTGAACAGGTTGTCGAGCTGGACGCCGGTCAGCAACAGCACCAGGCGATCGCCCTCCAGGCGCGCGAGCACGTCGCCCTCGCGCAGGTGCTTGGCCAGCGCCTGCGCCAGGTCGGCCACCAGGCGATCGCCGACCGCCGGCCCGCCGGCATCGACGATGTGGGTGTAGCGGTCGATGTCGAAATACAGCAGCGCGCCGTAGCCGCCGTGCTCGCGCCGGCGCGCGATGTCCTGCGCCAGCAGCTGCGCGAAATGACGACCGTTGTAGAGCCCGGTGAGCGGGTCGTGCACCAGCTCCCAGCGCAGCTGCTCGGTGTTCTTGCGCTCGCCGATGTCGCGGAACACCACCACCGAGCCCTCGCGGCGGGCGCCGATGGTCAGCGGCAACACCGACACCTCCACCGGCACCGCCGCGCGCTCGACATTCCAGAACACGGTCTCGATGCGCGCCACCGACTCGCCGCTGCGATACACCTGCAGCAGCGGCGAATCCGCGTCCGCCACCGGCTTGCCGTGCTCGTCGGAATGGTGGATCGCCTGTTGCGCGTTCATGCCGATCAGCGCCGCCTCGTCGTCGTGGCCGAGGATGCGCAACGCCATCGGGTTGACGAAATTGATCACCCCATCGCGGTCGACGCCGAACACGCCGTCGCCGACCGAGCCGAGGATGCCATCCAGGCGCTGCTTCTCGGACTGCGCGTTCTTCTGCATGCGGATCTGGCGCGCGAGCCCGCCGATGCGCGCGAGGAACAGCTCCTTGGCCTCGTTCTTGAACGTGCATTCGACCGCACCGGCTTCGAGGCAGCGCTTGATGATGTCCTCGCGATAGGTGCCGGTGATGATCGCGATCGAAGCGCCCGCGGTGGCCGGCAGCGCCTTCAACCGACGGCACAGCTCGTCGCCGCTGCCGTCGGGCAGGAAGTAGTCGAGGATGAACAGGTCGTAGGACGCGGCCGTGGCCTTGGCGAACGCCTCGGAAATGGTGCCGGCGACTTCGCAGTCGTAGCCGTTGCGCTCCAGCAACTGCTTGTAGGCGAGGCGGATGCTGGCCGAGTCGTCGACGAACAGCACGCGCACGCCAAGGCGCTCGCTCGTCGCTGCGGCAGCGGGTTCGGCCGCTGCCACGGCCTGCGGCTGCACCGCGGTTGCGGGCGCAGCCGTTGCCTGGGCATCGACCGCGGCCGTCGCGGCCGCCGTCGGCGCATTCGGCAGCAGCTGGCGCATCACCGCCGGAATGCGCGAGAAGTTCGCCCACAGCAGGAACACCGCTTCGGCGCGTTCGGCGACGAAGGCGTCGAGCAGCGGGTTCTTCTCGTGCCCGAGCAGCAGCACCGCGGTGCGGCGCACGCGCGGATTGCGCAGGTACAGCAGCAGGTCCTCGAAGTCGCGGCCGATGCGCGCCGGCGCACCGAGGATCAGCAGGCCATAGGGCTGGCCCATGTCGGTGGCGCGGCTGAGGTGATCGAGGGTATCGGCGTAGCTCGACAGCTCCGACCACGAGGCGATCTGTGCCGCCTGCAGCGTGCGCGTCAGCAGATGATGCAGGGTCGCCGAACGCTCGACGACGAGGATGCCAGTCACACCATTCTCCCCAATCCCTTGAACCGCAGCTTCGCCCCAGCGGGCCCGGCATTCTGGCTACGGCGACGCGGTTTCGGCAAGCCGTGTGCCGCCTCAGCGCGCAAACAGGCCGGCGGCGGCCGGGCGCGCCTTGAGGCGGGCGTGATAGGCCGCGAGCGCCGGGTATTCGGCGAAGTTCACGTCGCAGCGCTGCTGCAGTTCGAGGCCATGCCCGAGCAGGATGTCGACGATGGTGAAGCGCGCGCAGACCCACTCGCGCCCGAGCATGCGCCGGTCGAGGGTGGCCAGGTGCGGCATCAGGCGCTGGGTCGAGGCTTCGAGCATCGCCGGGTCGGGCTGGAACATCTTGTAGACCATCAGCGGATAGGTCGCGGCGTCGAGCGTGCTCGCGGCGAAGAAGTACCAGCTCAGGAACTCGGCGCGGCCGGGCTCGCCCTCGAACAGCGCCAGCTGCGCGCCGCGGTGGGTCTCGGCCAGGTGCAGGCAGATCGCCGCCGAATCGAACTGGGTGACGCCGTCCTGCACGATCGCGGGCACCAGTCCGGTCGGGTTGATCTTGCGGTACTCGGCGCCGCGATGCTCGCCGGCGCGGGCGTCGAGGCGGTGTTCCTCGATGCTCAGGCCGAGTTCGTTCGCGAGCCAGCGCACGCGCGAACCACGGTCGAAGGACACGAAGCTGTACAGCTGGATCGATTCGCTCATGACGGGCTCCGGAAGCGGGACTGCAGGGTAGCCGATGCGCTTGACCGCGGGCAGTTCCGGAGCGAGTCTGCGCGCCCCGAAAGGACGCCGCGCATGCTCGATCTCGCCTCCCTCACTCCCGCCCAGTTCGAGCCGTTGCTCGGCAGCCGCTTTGCGGTGAACGGCATCGCCGATGTGCTGGAACTGTTGTCGGTAACCAGGCTGCAATCGCCCTCGCCGCGCGCCGAGCCGTTCTCGCTGACCTTCGGCTCGAACACGCACCGCCTGCTGCAGTCCACGTTCCGGCTCGGGCATCCCGACCTCGGTGAACTCGACCTATTCCTGGTGCCGCTGCAGCCGGACGCGCGCGGCGCGCTCTACGAGGCGGTGTTCAACTGAAGCGCGGGCGGTGTCCAGCCGAGGAAATGGTAGACGCCGCGGTCCTCGACCAGCTCGAAGCCGAGCCGCGCATACAGCCGCTGCGCCGGGTTGTTCGGCTCGACGTGCAGGGTGATGCGGCGCGACTGCGCCACCGCCGCCAGCATCAGCGCACGCAGCAGTTCCTGGCCGATGCCGCGCCCGCGCCAGTTCGGCAGCAGCGCGATGTCCATCAGCCGGAATTCTCCGGCCGATGCGTACAGGTAAACGCGCCCGAACGGCTCCGCTGCACATTCGAGCAGGGCGAGCAGCGCGCCCGGGTAGTTCTGGCGGTAGTGCGCCGCCTGCAGCCGCGACTGCTCGTGCAGGAAACCGTGCTTGGCCGCATCCGGCCACGGCAGCGGTGCGAGCTCGTCCCACCGCGTCGTTGCGTACAACGCATCGACGAAGGGCTGGTCGGCCGCGCGTTCTTCGCGCCAGCTCCAGCCCTGGCCCTTGAGCGCGAGCGCCGCGACCATTGCGTCGAGGGCTCGCTCCAGCAGCACGCGGCTCACGCCGCGACCGCACCCACGTCGAGGTCGACCGCGGCGATCTCAACGCCGTCGCGGCACAACGTCAGGCAATAGCGGCCCGCCGACAACGCCGAACCCATGCCGGTGGATGCGGCGCAGGCAGCGGTCGCGATGCAGTCGTCGTGCACACGCCCGTTCGCTGCCTCGAAGCCGATCAGTCGGCGCGGGTCCACCGGCAAGCGCAGCCGCTGGCTTGCGCCGGTGGCTCCGAATGAGGCCAGATCGAAGGCCTGCGCGCCGGCATCGGTCGCGAACCAGGCGCGCACGCGCAGCGGCTCGCGCTGCGCCTGCAGCACGCGTGGCGCGACGCGCAATTGCAGCTGCGCGCCGGTTGCGACGGGCTGGCTGCAGTCGCCGACGCGATCGAGGCGCATCGACACTTCCGGTGCGGGCGCGGCGGCGAACACCCGCGACACCGGCGCGAGCAGGCTGGCGCAGGCGCCGACGCAGGCAGCATTCCTCAGGAACGAACGGCGTTGCATGGGGATCTCCTCAGGTGCGCGGCGGGAACACGCCTTGCAGCGCGATGCAGAAGTAGAACGTCAGGTACGGCATCATGTTGTTGTGCGGCTGGTCGCCGCCGGCCGGAGCCGCGGCCGAGCTCGACATCGGCACTAGCGTCGCGCCTGCCGGTGCCTTGTACATCTGGCCCCCGCCGAACGGCCGCGCCGACAGGTTGCCGATCGGGGAATTGAGGTTCGAGGCGGCCGAGATCGAGGCCTGCATGGTGTGCGCGTGGGCCGGGATCTCGGATTCGAGCAGGCTCACCGTCTCGCTGCCGCCGGTCTCGCCCAGATCGTGCAGCGACAGCCCCGGACCCTGGCCCGGGTGCATCGGCGCCCGCCCCTGCAGGTCGGGCAACGCAAAGTTGCTCTGGCCATTGCCGCCGTAGGTCGTACCAAGCAGCGAGAACAGCGCGGTGTTCTGCGAAATCGGCAACAGCTGGCCATCGCACCAGGCCCAACCGCGCGGCGCGAAGTTGAACGGGAAGATGCGGATTTCGGCAACGAAGGGGTCGGCCATGATCGTGTCCTCAGGTGGGGCTCGGGAAGATGCCGTACAGCGAGATGATGAAGTCCACGCACAGATACGGCTGGAAGTTCGTGTGCGGCTGCGAGCCGCCGGTGGCCCCGCCCGACTGCGGTGCCAGCGCCACCGGCGTCAGGTTCGCCGAGTAGACGCGCTTGGAGGCGTTGGTCACCGCCAGCACGTTGCCGCCCGGACCGCTGGCGCTGGCGCTGTCGCTGGTCGCGAGCAGCGGATGGTTGTGCGAGGGAATCTGCGCCGTGGTCAGCGTCACCTCCTCGGCGCCACCGGTCTCGGCGAGCGTGAACCCGTTGCCCTGGTGGATGGGCACGCGGCCGCGCAGATCGGGCAATGCAAAGGTGCTCTGGCCGTCGCCGCCATAGGTGGTGCCGATCAGCTGGAACAGGGTTTCGTTCTCGCTGATCGGCAGCAGCTGGCCTTCGCAGAACATCCAGCCCGCGGGGGCGAAGTTGCCCGCGAACATGCGTATTTCGCCTACGTAGGGTTGCGCCATGGCGGTGTCCTCAGGTCGGGCTCGGGAAGATGCCCTGCAGGGCGATGCAGAAGTTCAGCGTCAGGAACGGCTGCAGGTTCAGGTGTGCCTGGCTGCCGCCCTGGTTGGCGTCGGCGCTGGCCCCCATTGCACCTAGATTCTGCGCCGGCCCGTAGAGCTGGGTGGTGAAGGTGGCGAAGTTCACGGCGCCGAGCAGGTTGCCGGTCGGTGCGATCTGGTCCGCGGTGTCCTGCGCGCCGTACATCACGTGCGTGTGCGTCGGCAGCTCGGCGATGCTGAGCGTGTGCGCCGCCTCGCCGCCGCGTTCGCCGAGCGTGTGCCCGGAGCCGACGTGGATCGGCGTGCGCCCGCGCAGGTCGGGCAGCGCGAAATTGACGCGGCCATCCCCGCCGAACGTGGTGCCGAGCAGCGAGAACAGCCCCTGGTTCTGGTTGATCGGCAACAGCTGGCCGTTGCACAGCGCCCAGCCTTGCGGCGCAAAGCTGAAGCTCATCAACCGGATCTCGGACAGGAAGGGTTCGGCCATCGCGGTTCTCCTTGCGTTGGATTCGGATCAGGGGCGGTCGCAGGAAGCGACGCCGTTGCTCATGTCGATGGTGCCGACCACCAGCGTACCCGCGCCACCCGCGGCGAGGGTGTTGGTCGCAAGCAGGTGCGCGGCGTTCAGGGTGACGAGCCCGGTATTCGGCACCTCCTCGTGCACGTGCACGCCGCCGATCTCCTCGTGGTAGGCATCGAAGTAGGTGCCGGGGCTGGGGTTGCCGGAGACGTTGTTGCCGGTCACCGCCTGGCAGCCGCCGTCCTCGAAGTTGAACACCACGATGCCGCCGAGGAACGCCACCGCGCCATTGAGGCTGTGGCCGCTGACGATGTTGTTGGTGATCACCGTGTCCAGTTCGGAAACCCCGACGCCGCCGAAGTTCGCGACCTCGATGCCGTCGGCCGCGGCACTGCTGATGTTGTTGTTGTTGACCAGCAGGCGCAGGCGGTTGCCATCGTCGTTGGCGCCGAGGATGGCGTTGCTGACCGGTGCCGTCAGCGTGTTCGCATCGACCGTGGCGCGATGCAGCGAGGTCTCGTCGGAGCCGATGTTGATCACGCCGCCGCCGGCATTGGTGTGGGTGTTGCCGGTGATGGTGCTGACGATGGTCTGGTTGTTGCGTGCCTGCACGTTCACGCTGCCGGCGCGGTTGGCGATGGTGTTGCTGATGGTGTTGCCGGTGAAGGTGAAGCTGTGGCTGCCGGTCGAGCCGGCACTGCCGCCGAGCTGCACCGCGGTCAACGGGATGTTGCTGAAGGTGTTGCCGCCGGTGGCGCTGAAGGTGATCGCACCGCTGCCGGTGGCGCCGATCAGAATCGCATTGCCCGCGGTCGGGGCGATGCCGAGCGGATAGCTGAACTGCGAGGCGCCGCTGACGTTGATCGCGAGATTGGCGGTGGTCTGGTTGATCTCGACCAGCTCCTCGGCAGCGCCATTGAAGTTCACGCCGGACAGGTTGAGCGTGCCGGCGAGGTTGTTCAGCTCCATGCCGTCCTCGTTGTCGAGATTGCCCGAGCTGCTGACCGCGGTGTTGGTCAGGGTCAGGTTGGTGCCGCCGTTGACCAGGATCGCGTCGTTGAGGCTGCCGCTGATCACGAGCGAGGTCAGCACGGTGCCGCTGACGTTGGCCTGGTCGATGGCATTGCTGGCCGCACCGCCGGTGCCGTTGTTGCTCAGATTCATGAAGGACAGCTGCGGTCCGACCGTGGAGCTGAGCTGGATCGCATCGCCGACGCTGTTCTGGATGGTGCCACCGCTGCCGCCGGCACCGGTGCCGGTGACGACCAGCCCGCCGCTGGCTCCGGTGGCGCTCAGCACGATGCCGTTGGTGGCGCCGTTGGCGCTGACGCTCTGGAAGTTGAGGCCGCCGGCGCCGATCGCGGTGTTGACCACGCTGAGCGCGGTGCCGGTGGTGCTGGCGATGCTGTTGCCAGTGCCCTGCACGCTGACGGTGCCGCCACCGCTGACGGCCATGCCGCCGCCGCTGGTGCTGTCGATGTCGAGCCCACCGCCGCTGAAGTTGATCGTCGCTCCGCCGTTGGTCGCCAGCGTCACCGCATTGCTGGTGCCGGTGTTCAGGGTCTTGACCGCGGCGCTGAACGCGATCGTGCCGCCGCTGTTGCTGGCGACGTTGATGCCGGTGCAGGGACTGGTGCAATTCAAGTTCCCGGACAGCGTGACGTTGCCGGCGGTGCGATTGCTGATGTCGACCAGGCGACCGGCGCTGGTCTTGGCGACGGTGCCGGCGTAGCTGATCACCGCGGAACCCGCATTCAGGTCGAAGGCCTCGGCGCTGCTGCCGCTGATGGAACCGCCGGCGATGCTGAGCGAGCCGGTGGCAGAGTCGATGTTGATGCCCTTGCCGGTCGAGTTGGTCGAGGAGACGCTCGTCAGCGAGATGCCGAGCGCGTTCGTGCCGGAGGCGTCGATCGCGGCGCGGTTGGTGGTCGCGATGCTGCCGCTGGCGATATTGGTGTTGCCGGCGTTGAACAACAGCAATCCGACGCCGGCGGCGTTGGTCACCGTCACCGAGCTGAAGCTGCGCGTGCCGCCCGCCGAGGACGACTGCAGCGAGATAGCGTCGGAGCCGCCGGCGAGGTTGACCACGGTCGCGCCGAAGTCGAGGTTGGCCGGGCTGTTGCTGACCAGCAGGCCCTGCGTCGTCGACCCGCTGATGCTGGTGCCGCCGAAACTGAAGGTGCCGCCGACGCTGATGTTCTGCAGCGCCATGCCCTGCGCGCTGCTTGCGGTCGAGACGACACCGTTGAAGCCGCCCGCGAGCGTGCCGTTGTTGAGGTTCAGCGCCATGCCGGTACCGGTCAGCGCGACCTCGGCCACGTCGAGCGTGCCGAAGTTGAGGCCGGCGATGTCGGTGGCGGAGTTGCCGATGTCGAAGCCGCGCAGGCGGTGCTGGTTGCCGGCGGTGGCATCGAGCGTCAGCACGACGCCGGCGCTGCTCAGCACCGGGGCCGGGCCGGCGAGCACCGCGAAGCTGCTGCCGCTGACCGGGGTGACGCCGCTGAACACGGCCAGTGATTGCGTAGAGCCCTGGCCGATCACGCGCTCGTTGTTTTCGAGCACGGCGGTGACGCTGTGGTTGCCGTCGGCGAAATACAGCGTGTCGCCCGCGGTGTCGGAAGCGGAGATCGCCGCGAAGGTCGTCGCCGGGCAGGCCTGGGCGCCGGTGTTGTTGCCGGTGCAGGTGGTGCCGACGGCATTGTCGTCGATGAACCAGACCAGCTCGCCGGCGGCAAAGGTGAGCGTGACCATCGCGGTGTCGCCGCCGGTGACGGTGTAGAAGAACGTCGCCGCAAGCGGCGCGGCATCGCCGGCATCGGGGAAGAAGCTGAAGGTACCGTCCGCAGCCAGCACCACGCGCCCGCCGCTGCCACCGGCGGTGATGAAGTTGGTTCCGTTCGGAGCGGTGCCGTTGGCGCTGCCGAGGGTGGGACCGAATCCGGTGATGACACCGCTGCCGAGCTGATCGTTGGCATCGACCTCGCCCTGGGTGCCGCTGTTCGCGGCGAACGTCAGTTGCGGGGTCACGCTGTAGCTGTCGTCGGCGGCGAGCGAGGCGGTGGTGAAGCTGAATGCGAACGGCGCCGGATTTGCCGGCGGGTCGATGGCGTCGCTGTCGTCGATCTGCAGCGGCACGCCGGTGACGGTGCAGCTGGCGCCGCCGGGCAGGTCCGCGCTCGGGTTCAGCGTGATCACCGCGCTGCCGGAGCCGCCGACCACTTCGCCGAGGTCACCGGCACCGCAGTCGATGGTGAAGCTGGCCGCGGTCGCGTTCACCGGCTCGCTGAAGTTCAGCGTCAGGTTCGCGGTCGGGTCGAAGTTCAACGCGCCGCTGGCCGGGCTGCTGCTGACGAAGGCGGGCGCGGCATCGACGGTGAACGCGATCACGCGATCGTCGGCGTCGCCGTCGGTCACGTCGCCGCTGTTGTCGCCATCGAGCTGGTTCGGCGGATCGACCGCGTCGGCGTCGGTGATCAGGGTCGATTCGAGCGTGACGTCGCAGGCGGAACCGTCCGGCAGCGCGCCGGTCGGGGTCAGGGTGATCGTGCTGACGCCGTTCTGCGGCAGTGCCGGGGTGAAGCCCGCTGCGCAGGCCCAGGTGATGCCGCCGGCCGCGATGTTGACCGACTCGCTGAAGTTGATCGTGATCGTCGCGTTGTTCGCGATCGGTCCGGAGGCGGTGCCGCCGGTGTAGGTCGGGGCCGCGTCGACGGTGGTGTAGGAGAACGCGAAGTCCGCCACCATGGTGTCCGGCGGGTCGATCGCGTCCTGGTCGCTGACCTGCGCGGCGAACACGGTCGCGGTGCAGGTTTCGCCCTGCGCGAAGTCCGCGTTCGGATTGATCGTGAAGCTCGCCGGCCCGCCGCTGACGACGGTGTCGGCGAAGTTGCGCGTGCCGGAGATCGGGCAGACGATCTGGAACCAGTTGCCGGCGACGTTGACCGCTTCGCTGAAGGTCACGCTGACATTGGCGGCGACGGCCACGGCGGTGGCGCCGTTCGCCGGCGTGGTCGCGTTCACGGTCGGCGCGGCGTCGATGTTGATGGTGAAGGTGTCGCTGTCGGACTGGGCGCCACCGCTGCCGGTGTTGCCGTTGTCGCTGGTCAGCACCGTCACCGCGGCGCTGCCGCCGCCGGCACTGACGAAGCTCAGCGACTGCAGCGTCGCGTTGACGTCGGCGACGACATCGGTGATCGAAAGCGTCGCGGTGCCGCTGCCGACGACCACGGCGCCATTCGCCGCGGTCGCACTGAAGGTGCCGAGCGTGGTGCTGAGCGTGGTGGTGACGTTGCCGGCGCCGGCATCGACATCGGCGATGGCGACGGCATTGCCGCTGCCGCTGTTCAATGCCAGGGCCACGCTGACGCCGGTGGTCTGCGTCGCCGGCACGCTGTTCACCGGCGCGTCGTTGACGGCGTTGATGGTGAAGCTCGCGGTCGCGGTATTCGACAGCTGCAGCGCGGTCACGGTGTACGAGAACCCGGCGGCGCCGCTGTAGTCGGGGCTGCCGGTGACGCCGACCGTGCATACGCCGGCGGCGCAGGCACAAGGCGTGCTCACGCTGACATTGCTCGGCGCGCTCAACGCGCAACTGGTCGCGAGATCGCCTTCGACGTCGCTGTAGCTGAGCGTGATCGTGCCGGCACTGTCTTCGTTGAGCGCGGGCGGCGTGAGGTTGGCCGCGACCGGCGGATCATCGACCGCGGTCACGTTGATGGTGAAGTTCTGGATCGCTGAGGTATCGACGCCACCGTTGGCGACGCCACCGTCGTCTTGCAGGCGCAGGCCGAGGTTGGCGACGCCGCTGGCATTGGCGACCGCGGTGAAGCTGACGATGCCAGCCGCCGAGACGCTGGGCTGCACGCTGAACAGGCCGGCGTTGTCGTTCGAGGTGACGGTGAAGGCGAGCGTCTGGCCGGACTCGTTCGCCGCACCGGGTCCGATCGCGGTCGCGACCGTCGCGGTCTGCGCGCCGGCATCTTCGGCCACCGTCACCGGGGTCTGCACGGTGAACACCGGCACGTCGTTGACCGCGGTGACGTTGATCACGAAGGTCTGCGGCGCGGAGGTGTCGACGCCGCCGTTCGCGGTGCCGCCGTTGTCCTGCAGCGCCAGGGTGATGGTGGCGGTTCCGTTCGCGTTCGCGGACGGGGTGTAGGTCAGCACGCCGGCGGCGGACACCGCCGGGCCGGCGCTGAACAGCGCGGCGTTGGTGTTGCCGGTGATGTTGAAGGTCAGCGTCTGGCCGGCTTCGTCCGGCGGGCCGGCGCTGATCGCGGTCGCCCACGGATTCACCGTCTGCGGACCGGCGTCTTCGAGCAC
>JACPFU010000042.1 GCA_016182785.1 Lysobacterales bacterium
GCCAGGTCGATCGCCAACACCTCGAATTTTGCCGTACGCTCTTTCATGGGCCCGCCCCTCGCTGTCGTTGGTCCTCATTGGATACCACCGTGGCGCGAATGACGCCTCGGCGAGGGGCGAGTCCATCCAATTACATCGCTTGCGTAGGTCAGCTTACGAAGCGATGTAGGAGCGGCACTTTGCCGCGACCATTGCCGCGGCAACGCCGCAACCGTGAACCTCTACTTGTCCAACGAAGCCTGCAACGCCTGCACCTTGGCTCGGTGGGCTTGCACATCGATGCCGTAGCGCTCCTGCACCTGTTCGGCATTCAGGCCTTCCGGCATCACGCCGCCGTTCTGGTCCATGATCATCTTGGCCAGCGATCGCGGGGTGTGGGCCTGCTTCGGCGCATCTGCAGCCGCGGCCGGGCCGGCGCCGTTGTTCAGCACGAAGCTGCGGCTGCCGGAACGGAAACCGCGCACCGGATAGTACGGGCCGTTGCCGGGGGAATTCGGGTCGTTGCCGAAGTACCACTCGACCACGCCCTCGAAGTCGGAGGTGTTCACGTTCAAGTAGTAAGCCCAATACTGCGCGGGAGAACTCGAGGTCTGGATCACGTCGGTCACCACCACGACATGCTCGTCGCGAGTGGCGTCGTAGTAGCCGGCAGCATCGTGGTAGTGGATCGCGTTCGACGTGCAGTAGCCGATCAGCGAAGTGTCGGCGCGGCAGCCCTCGAAGAAGTCGGGCGTCGGATCACGATTGATCAGATCGAACACCAGCACGTCGCCGTAGTACGGAAACACCGAGTAGTCGCCACCGCGCGTGTAGGCGTCGATGACCACCGACCACTCGCCGATCATGCGCTGGATCTCCTTGTCGGCGCCAAAGCCGGCGTAGTAGTCCAGCCGTTCGATCTGCGTGGTGCGTCCGCCCCAGGTCAGAGTGGCGCGGGTCTCGTCGTTCGGGTTGAAGACGATCTGCACCGGGCCGCCGGCATTCGGGAAGTATTGCGGCGCGAAATACGGGCCGCCGATCCACTGGCCGTTGGCATAGGCGTCGAGGTTGCCGTTGTAGACGTTGTAGTAGGTGCTGCCGCCGCTGCTGCTGGTGGTCAGGTTGCCGGCGCTCAGATACCAGGTCGGCCGTCCCTGCGTGTCGTAGACGTAGGTGGCCATGAACAGCAGCTTGTCCTCGATCTCGATGGCGATGCCAGTGCCAGACTCGTTCGGGTTGTACCAAAATCCGGATGCCGGTGTGTAGGCCTCGGCGGACGTCGATGCGGCAAGTGCGAAAGCCAGGGCGGCGAGAGCGCGTTTCATCGAAGACTCCTGTGGATGCGCGGCGGACGATGCGGCGAGCGCACTGAATCCGTGGTTAACCGCGCCACTATACTCGCGCCCCCATTCAGCCCGCGATGGCCATGACCCTGATCGACATCGGCGCCAACCTGACGCACGAGAGCTTCCAGCACGACCTGCCGGGGGTGCTCGAACGCGCGCGCGCGGCCGGCGTCGAACGCATCCTCGTCACCGGGGCCTCGCGCAGCGGCAGTGTCGAGGCACAACAGCTGGCCGTCGAACATCCGGGCTTTCTGTACGCCACCGCGGGCCTGCATCCGCATCACGCCCACGAGTACGACGCCGAGCTCGACGCGCTGCTGCGCAGCCTGCTCGCGCATCCGGAAGTGGTCGCGGTTGGCGAAACCGGACTCGACTACCACCGCGATTTCTCGCCGCGCGATGCGCAGCGCTTTGCGTTCGAGCAGCAACTCGCGATCGCCATCGAAGTGCAGAAGCCGCTGTTCCTGCACCAGCGCGATGCGCACGTCGACTTCATCGCCATCCTCGATGCGGTGCGCGGGCCATTGCCGCCGGTGGTGGTGCATTGCTTCACCGGCGAGCGCCAGGAGCTGGTCGACTGCCTCGATCGCGGCTTCCACATCGGCATCACCGGCTGGATCTGCGATGAACGCCGCGGCGAGCACCTGCGCGAACTGGTGCGGCTGATTCCCGCCGATCGGCTGATGATCGAGACCGACGCACCCTACCTGCTGCCGCGCACGCTCAAGCCCAAGCCCAGCCACCGTCGCAACGAGCCGGCGTTCCTCGCGCACCTCTGCGCCGAAATCGCGCGCGAGCGCAACGAAACGCCCGCCGTCACCGCCGCAAACAGCGCGGCGACGGCGAAGCGTTTCTTCCGATTGCCGGGCTGAGGCAGGCGCTCAGGCCGCCGAGCTGTCCTTCTTGCCGAACAGCTTCTTCAGCAACGCGGCGATGCCGACCAGAATGAACACCGCGAACTTCTTCAGGCTGAGCAGCAGCACGCCGAGCTTGGCGAACAGGCCCATCTTGCTGGCTGCGGCGCCGGCGACCAGCGCGGCCAGGCCGTAGCCGGCGACCTTGTCGGTGCTTTCGTCGAAGTCGGCATAGCGGTGGCCGCTGTCGAACTCGACCATGCCAATGACGCGGTTCATGCCTTGCTGGATGCTCGCCAGGTCGGCCATGCCGCCGACCGCGTTCATGCTCAGATAGCCGCCCCGGCCCAGTGCACGGATGTCGTAGTTGACGGTGTGCTGCTCGGCGCCGGAGAAGCTCAGTTCCTTGGCCCAGTGCAGCTTCTTGTGCTCGGCGTCGTAGCGCGGCGGGCTGGCCCAGCCGACCAGTTCGACACGGCCATAGCCGGCTTTCTCGCGCTCGTCGTTGGCGGCCGCGGTTTCCTCCTGCATCGTCTTCAGCATCTCGCTGTAGTCGATCTTGGCCGCCTCCTCGTCGGAGACATAGCCGTCGTCGGAATAGGTCAGCACCACCGCCCAGCTGTTGTCATCGGTGATCTCGATCCCGCCCGGCACCAGCATGCCGAGCACGTCCTCGTCGGGCGGATTGCCCCAGAGCTCCTCGAGCACGCGACGCGAGTCGGCGCTGGCCAGGTAGCGAAAGCCGCCGTCGAGGTGCAGGGTGGCGTGCGCAGCGGCGATCGCGACGTCGCCGCTCTGGTAGTGCAGGGAGGCGTTGAACTGGCGCACGAGTTCGGCCGGATCGGCCTCCTGCTCCTGCTCCTGCGCCGAAGCGGGAGCGATGGTGAGTGCCAGCAGCACGGCGAACGCCGCGGCGAATACGGTCTTGGACATGGATACCCCGGTTGGTTGTGGGAGGCGCGGCGGTCGCCGCCCCCGAGCGCTCGCTGCGCCGGCGAGTATCGGCGCTCGTGGTCAGGCGCGTAAACCCTTGCCGCGCGAGAGCAGGTGCATCGAGATCAGGCCGAGCACGACGGTGAACCCGAGCATCACCGCGAACGCGGTCGCGAGCGGCACGTCGGACACCCCGAGCAGGCCGTAGCGGAAGGCGTTCACCGTGTACAGGATCGGATTCAGCTCGGATGCGCGCTGCCAGAACGGTGGCAGCAGCGCGACGCTGTAGAACACGCCGCCGAGGTAGGTGAGCGGGGTCAGGATGAAGGTCGGCACGATCGCGATGTCGTCGAACTTCTTCGCGTAGACGGCATTGATGAAACCGGCGAACGCGAACATCACCGAACTCAGCAGCAGCGTCATCAGGGTGATCAGCGGGTGCTGCACCTGGATGCGCGTGAAGCACATCGCCACCACCAGCACGATCGCGCCGACCATCAGCCCGCGCGCCACCGCGCCGAGCGTGTAGCCGAGCAGGATCACCCAGTTCGGGGTCGGACTGACCAGCAGTTCCTCGATGAAGCGCTGGAACTTGGCGCCGAAGAAACTGGAAACGATGTTGCCGTAGCTGTTCTGGATCACCGCCATCATGATCAGGCCGGGCACGATGAAGTCGATGTAGCGCATGCCGTCCATTTCTCCGATGCGCGCGCCGATCAGCTTGCCGAAGATCGCGAAGTACAGCGTCATCGTGATCGCCGGCGGCACCAGCGTCTGGCCCCAGATGCGCAGGATGCGATGCACCTCGCGGAACACGATGGTCTTCAGCGCTTCCCAGTTGCCGGCGGCGTTCATTGCGCTACCCCGTTGCCGCGTTCGACCAGGCCGAGGAACAGCTCCTCCAGGCGGTTCGCCTTGTTGCGCAGCGAACGCACGCGGATGCCGCTGCGGCCGAGTTCGGCGAACAGCTCGTTCAGCGTGGTGTCGCGCGGCACCTCGGCCTCGAGCGTGGTCGCGTCGATGCGACGCAATTGCACCGCGCCGCTCACCGTCGGCGCCGCATCCATGCTGTCGACCAGGTCGAGCACGAAGGTCTCGCGGTCGAGCTTCGCGAGCAGCGCCTTCATCGAGGTGTGCTCGACAATGCGGCCGCGATCGATGATCGCGATGTTGCGGCACAGGCTCTCGGCTTCCTCCAGGTAGTGCGTGGTCAGGATCACGGTGGTGCCGGCGGCGTTGATGCCCTGCACGAACTGCCACATCGAACGCCGGATCTCGATGTCGACGCCCGCGGTCGGCTCGTCGAGGATCAGCAGGCGCGGCTCGTGCACCATCGCGCGCGCGATCATCAGGCGCCGCTTCATGCCGCCCGAGAGCGTGCGCGCGGCGACGTGCGCCTTGTCCCACAGCGACAGCTGGCGCAGGTACTTCTCGGCGCGCTCGCGCGCGAGCTTGCGCGGCAGGCCGTAGAAACCGGCCTGGTTGCTGACGATGTCGAACGGCTTCTCGAACTGGTTGAAGTTGATTTCCTGCGGCACCACGCCGACGCAAGACAGTGCCGCCTCGCGTTCGTTGCCGAGGTCGTGGCCGAATACCTGGACACTGCCGCCAGTGCGGTTGACCAGCGAGGTGACGATGCCGATGGTGGTCGACTTGCCAGCGCCGTTCGGGCCGAGCAACGCGAAGAAGTCGCCGGTGGCGACGTCGAGATCGATGCCGGCGAGCGCGGTCACGCCGTTGTCGTAGGTCTTCCGCAGGCCGCGGATGGAAAGCGCGAGCTCGGTCATGCACCGCTCCGGAAATCGGCGCGCGAGGCTAGCACAGCGCATAGAATGCCGGCCTCGACGGAGACGGCACATGAGCCAGACATTCGACCTGCGGCTGGCGCGTGCGCGCATGCTGGCGCCGCGCGTGCGCGAGCTCGCATTCGAGCGCGTGGACGGCGCGCCGGGCGCATTCCTGCCGGGCCAGTTCCTGCAGTTGCACTTCGCCGGCGCCGATGGTGCCGCACTCAAGCGCAGTTACTCGATCGCGACCGTGGCCGGCGATCCCGCCAACCCCACCGGGTTGATCGAGATCGCGGTGTCCTATGTCGAGGGCGGCGCCGCGACGCGTCTGCTTGGCGCCCTCGCGCCCGGGGAACTGGTGCAGGCGAGCGGGCCGTACGGGCGCTTTGTGCTGGGCGCGAGCGATCGCAATGCGCGCTACCTGCTGGTCGCGACCGGCACCGGGGTCACGCCCTATCGCGCGATGCTGCCCGAGTTGGTGCGGCTGCATCGCGAGCGCGGCATCGACGTGGTGTTGCTGCAGGGCGCGCGCAGTGGCGCCGATCTGTTGTACGCGCACGAGTTCGATGCCTTCGCTGCCACGCATCCCTGGTTCCGCTACCTGCCCTGCCTGTCGCGCGAGCCGCGGCCCGTGCCCGGTCGCGACGACCGCCGCGGCTACGTGCAGCATGCGTTCGCCGAACTGGTACCCGATCCCGCGCGCGACATCGCCTACCTGTGCGGCAATCCGGACATGGTCGACGCCGGCTTCGAGGCGCTGAAGGCCTGCGGCCTGACGGTGCCGGCGATCCGTCGCGAGAAGTACCTGAGCGCGCGTTGAGGTCTCAGCGCGGCGCCGCGGGTTGCAGGCGGCCGTCTGCCCGCACCACGAAATCAACGGAGGATGCGGATGCGTCCCCGACCGCGCGCAGCTGCAAGGGCTGGCCGCGCCAGGACGGGACCGACGCGCTGCGCGCCAGCACGTGCGCGACGCTGGCGCTGACTGCGCGCAGTCGCAGCGGCTCATCGCTCGCACGCGTGGCCATGATGCGAGCCGCGTCGTCGAGCAGCGCGGTCTGGACCGCGGCATCGCGATGGAAACGGCGCACCAGGTTCAGGTCGTGCCAGCCGAGCAGCAGCAACAGCAGCGGATGCAGCCAGCGCGCGCTGCGCGGATGCGCGGGGGCGAGCAGCGCCAGTCCGGCGCAGAGCGCGAGGCCGGCGAGCAGCGCGAAATGCGCCGACGCCTTCGGCAGCAGCAGTGCCGGTCCGATCAGGGCCAGGCTCGCGGCGGTCACCGCGAGGCCGCCCCAGCGCCCGCGTTGCCAGCAGTCGCGCCACCAGAGCAGCAACAGCAGGCCGGCGCCGAGTTGCGTCGCGATGCTGCGCAGCGCCACCGTATGGGCTTCCTCCACGCTCGGCAGCAGCGGGAACAGCAGGTAGTCGAGCACGCGTCGCGGCAGGTAGGACAGCAGCCACG
Source organism: Lysobacterales bacterium (assembly GCA_016182785.1). Classification (GTDB taxonomy): domain Bacteria; phylum Pseudomonadota; class Gammaproteobacteria; order Xanthomonadales; family Ahniellaceae; genus JADKHK01. The sequence continues at coordinate 6,359 of JACPFU010000042.1, forward strand.
CGTAGTACGGATCGGGCGTGGCCGGGTGCAGCAGCGGGTCGATGCGCAGCACCAGGTACGCCAGCACCGCGACCGCGGCCGCGGCGCCGGCGACAACGCCTGCGCGCCGTTCGCCACTTGCCGCTCCGTAGAGCAGCCACGCGAGCGGCAACACCAGCGCCGACTCCTTGGCCAGCAACGCCACTGCGGTCGACAACAACGCGATCGTCGCGTGCGCCGCCAGCGCGCGCCGATGGCCGCGCGTGCGGCTGGCGAGCAGCAAGGCGACGAGCGTGATTGCCGCGACCAGCAGGTCGGCCAGGGTGCCGACCCAGCCGGCGCTGAACACGGTCGTCGGCAGCAGCAGGAACAGCGTCGCAGCGCCCCATGCACGCGAAGCCGGCACCGCGAGTGCGAGCAACCACTGTCGCAGCAGCAGCGCGATCCCCACCGTCGCCAGCGCGAATGCGGCGTGCACGAACCCGGGTCGATCGCCGCCTGCGTGGGCCAGCAGCAGCCACAGGTTGAAGGTGAGCGGCCGATACTGGAATGGGCTCGGATCGGTGAACGGCACGAAGGGCAGTGCCGCGACTGACGCTGCCGACCGCGCACGCGCCAGCCACTGCAGCTCATCGGCGCTGAAGTACCCCGGAATCGACGCGAGCGCGGCCACGACCACGCAGGCCAGCGCGAGGAACAGCAGCAGGGGGCGATTGCGTTGGAACATCTCGGGCACTGGCGTCGGCGCCGGATTCTGCCACGGCCGGCATCGTGACCATCGGATCGTGGCAATTCCCGGCCACTCCTCTACGATGCGTCCCCTGCGCACGGAGGATGGCGATGAAACAGTGGCAACAGGTGGTGGCGACAGCAGTGGTCGCGGCCGCGATGATGGCGCCGGCAGTGGCCGCAGAGCGCAAGGTGGGGTCGCTGACCTTCCGCGATTGCGACCTGAAGAACGCGATGGCGGGCGAGGTGATGGGCGGACTGTGCGCGACGCTGGACGTGCCGGAGAACCCGGATGAGCCGGGCGGGCGCAAGATCCCGTTGCGCATCGGCCTGGTGCCGGCACGCGGTGCGGAACCGGCACCGGACCCGGTGTTCTTCCTCGCCGGTGGACCTGGGCAATCGGCACTGGACAGCTACCCGGCAATCGCCGCCGGCTTCGAGCGCATGCGCGAGAAGCGGCACATCGTGCTGATCGACCAGCGCGGCACCGGCGGCTCGAACAAGCTGGTGTGCAAGGGCGAAGGCGACAAGAGCGCGTTCGCCGACGAGTCCGTCGACAGCCCCGACGCGCAGCGTGATTTCGCCGCGAAGTGTGCGCGCGAACTCGCCGGCACCGCCGACCCGCGGCAATACACGACCACGGTGGCGGTCTCCGACTTCGAGGCGGTGCGCAAGGCGCTCGGCGCACCCAAGGTGAATCTGGTCGGGGGCTCCTATGGCACCCGTGCCGCGCAGACCTACCTGCGCTACTACCCGGACAGCGTGCGCGGCATGATCCTCGACGGCGTGGTGCCACCGACGCTCGCGCTCGGCAACGACCACGCCAAGAACCTGGAAGCGGCCCTGGCCTCCATCTTCCAGCGCTGTCGCGAAGACAAGGCCTGCTTCGCCGCGTTCGGCGACCCCGCCGAGGACCTGTCGCGGCTCAAGCTGCAGCTGCGCAGCGGAGCCAAGCCGGTGCACTATCGCGACCCGATGACCTGGGAGCTGCGCGATCAGGAATTCGCGTTCGGGCACCTGGCATCGACCGTGCGCCTGTTCGCCTACGCGCCGGAAGTCGCGGCGCTGTTGCCGCACGCGCTGCAGGAGGCGTCCGCAGGGCGCTTCGAGACGCTGATGGCGCAGTCGGACATGTTCACCGGCGAACTCGGCGAGTCGATCATGCACGGCATGCAGCTGAGCGTGATCTGCAGCGAGGACGCCGCGCGCCTGGTGGTCGACCCGGACGATGCCGACAGCCTGCTCGGCACCGAGATGATCGAAGTGATGCACGCGCAGTGCAGCGCCTGGCCGAAGGGCGAGCGACCCGCCGATTTCCACGATCCGTTGAGCAGCGACGTGCCGGTGCTGCTGATGTCCGGCGAGTTCGATCCGGTGACACCGCCGCGCTACGGCGAGGAAACCGCGAAGGGCTATCGCAACGGCCGTCATCTGGTGGTGCGCGGGCGCGGCCACATCGTGCTGACCGCCGGCTGCATGCCCAAGCTCGCTGCCGAGTTCATCGACAAGAACGAGGCCAAGGCGCTCGATGCGGCCTGCCTCGACGTGATGCCGGCGATCCCGGCGTTCCTGCATGCGAACGGCTGGGGTCCCTGAGCCATGATCGAAGTCCGTGATTTGCACAAGGCCTTCGGCGCGGTGAAGGCCGTCGATGGCGTCAGCTTCAGCGCCGAGGACGGCAAGATTACCGGCCTGCTCGGCCCGAACGGTGCCGGCAAGACGACCACGTTGCGCATGCTGTACACGCTGATGAAGCCCGACCACGGCCACGTGCTGGTCGACGCGCTCGACGCCCAGACCGAGACCGTCGAGGTGCGGCGTCGCCTGGGCGTGTTGCCGGACTCGCGCGGTCTGTACAAGCGCCTGACGGCACGCGAGAACATCCGCTATTTCGCCGACCTGCACGGCATGGACGGCGCGCTGACCGATACCCGCAGCAACGCGCTGATCCAGGCGCTCGGCATGCACGACATCGCCGACCGTCGCACCGAGGGCTTCTCGCAGGGGCAGCGGGTGAAGACCGCGATCGCGCGTGCGCTGATCCACGACCCGAAGAACGTCATCCTCGACGAGCCGACCAATGGCCTCGACGTGATGTCGACCCGCGCCATGCGCGGCTTCCTCAAGAACCTGCGCGACGAAGGCCGCTGCGTCTTGTTCTCCTCGCACATCATGCAGGAGGTGGCGGCGCTGTGCGATCACATCATCGTGATCGCCAAGGGCAAGGTGGTGGCGCAGGGATCGCCGGACGCGCTGCGCGCGCAGACCGGCGAAGCGAATCTCGAAGACGCCTTCGTGAAGGCGATCGGAACCGACGAGGGGCTGTTCGGATGAAGAACCCAATCTGGACCATCTTCCGCAAGGAAGTGCTGGAAAACCTGCGCGACCGCAAGACCGTGATCAACGCGCTGATCCTCGGCCCGGTGATCGGACCGCTGCTGTTCGCGATCATCATGTCGACCGTGCTGACGCGCGAGTTGGGCCGCGCCGAAAAGCCGCTCGACCTGCCCGTGGTGGGCGCCGAACGGGCGCCGAACCTGGTCGCATTCCTGGCCACGCGCAACCTTAAGATCGAACCGGCGCCGAAGGACCCGGAGGCGGCGATCCGCGACCAGGACGAGGAGATCGTGCTGCGCATCGGCAAGGACTTCGGCGAGGACTGGGCCGAGGGCAAGCCGGCCGAGGTGGAGATGCTCTTCGACTCGTCGCGCCAGGATACCGGCGCCGCCACACAACGCGTCGAGGACGCGCTCAAGGCCTACGGGCGACAGGTCTCGGCCTTGCGCCTGGTGGCGCGCGGCATCAGCCCGCTGCTCACGCATCCGCTGGCCGTGGTCGAGCGCGACCAGGCCTCCGAGGTCGCGCGCGGCGCGCAGTTCCTCATGTTCCTGCCGTACATGCTGATCATCGGCGCGTTCATGGGCGGCATGTACCTGGCCATCGACACCACCGCCGGCGAGCGCGAGCGGCAGTCGCTGGAGCCGCTGCTGGCGACGCCAGTGCCGCGCGGCCAGATCATGCTCGGCAAACTCGCAGCGACCTCGGCCTTCGCCATCGCCTCGCTGCTGCTGACCCTGATCGCGTTTGCGCTGCTGCTGCCGCAATTGCCGCTGACCAAGCTCGGGCTCAAGTTCAATTTCGGACCAGTGGTATTCCTGCAGATGCTGGCGGCGCTCGGGCCGGTGGTGCTGCTGGCGTCGTCGCTGCAGACGCTGATCGCCGCAAATGCGAAGAGCTACCGCGAGGCGCAGAGCTGGCTCGGCATGTTCACGATGATCCCGTTGATCCCGACCATAATCATGATGGTGGTGCCGGTGAAGACGCAGCTGTGGATGTTCGCGGTGCCGCTGCTGGCGCAGCACCACGCGATCATGAAACTGGTGCGCGCCGAGCACATCGGTTCGATGGAGTGGCTGACGCTGGCGGGGAGCGGCCTGCTGATCGCCGGCATCGCCGCGGCCATCACCGCACGCATCTACCACCGCGAAAGCCTGGCGGTGTCGGCCTGAGCATGCGCGGCCGTTGCTTCTCCCCCTCTCCCTCGATGGGAGAGGGGCAGGGGTGAGGGTGAGTTCGGAGCGGTGTCGCGGCGTGCCCCCTCACTCCCGACCTCTCTCCCGCGAGGGGAGAGAGGAGAAAGCGCAATCGCTCACCCCCGCCGCCCACGCGAGCTGCCGAGCTTGCGCGTGATGGTGTTGCGGCCGATGCCGAGCAGCTTCGCGGCTTCGACGCGGTGGCCGCGGGTGAGTTCGAGCGCGGCTTCGAGCAGGGTCTTGTCGAACAGTTCGCGCGCTTCGTCGAACACGCCGGCACGACCATCGCGCAGCGAGCGCTGGATGGCGTGGCGCAGGGCTTGGGGCCAGTCGGTATCGTGTCCAGCGCGGCCGGAGGCCGCTCCCACAACCTCTTCGGCACTGTGGGAGCGGCCCCCGGCCGCGATCGCAGCAATCTGCGGATCGGTCAGGAACGCCGGCAACTCGTGCACGCCGATCTCGCGTCCGGCCGTGATCACGGCCAGGCGCCGGCACAGGTTTTCGAGCTGGCGCACGTTGCCCGGCCAGTCGTGCGCCTGCACGCGCTGCATGGCCGCGACACTGAAGCGCTTGGGTTCGGTCCGGGTCTCGCGCGCGGCGCGATCGAGGAAACTCTGCGCGAGCAGCGGGACGTCGTCGCGGCGCGCGCGCAGCGGCGGGATGTCGAGTCGCACCACGTCGAGGCGATGCAGCAGGTCGGCACGGAAGTCGCCGCGCAGCACGCGCTGTTCGAGATCCTGGTGCGTGGCTGCGACCACGCGCACGTCGACGCGGATCAATTCGCGACCGCCAACGCGGTAGAACTCGCCCTCGGCGAGCACGCGCAGCAGACGCGTCTGCAGCGCAATCGGCATGTCGCCGATCTCGTCCAGGAACAGCGTGCCGCCCTGCGCCTGCTCGAAGCGGCCGATATGGCGCTTGTGCGCGCCGGTGAACGCGCCGGCCTCGTGGCCGAACAATTCCGACTCCAGCAGCTCGGCCGGGATCGCGGCGGTGTTCAATGCCACGAACGGGCTGCGCGCGCGCAACGAGTGCTGGTGCAGCGCGCGCGCCACCAGTTCCTTGCCGGTGCCGGTCTCACCGGTGATCAGCACGTTCAGCGGCGTCGCCGCGACCCGGCCGATGGCACGGAACAGTTCCCGCATCGGTTGCGATTCGCCGAGCAGCGACAACGCTTCGTCGGCCACCGCCACCACTTCCGCGCTTGCCGCGGCGCCAGCCAATGCGCGCTGCGCGAGTCGGGTGGCGGCGTCCAGGTCGAAGGGCTTGGGCAGGAAGTCGAAGGCCCCGCCGCGGAAGGCGGCACTGGTGCTGGCGATGTCGGTGTAGGCGCTCATCACGATTACCGGCACATCCGGCTTCGAGCGCTTGAGCATTTCCAGGAACTGGAAGCCGTCGGTGCCCGGCATGCGCACGTCGGTGAACACAACATCGGGCGTGGCGTGCGCCAGCACCGACAGCGCGGCGCGCGCGTTGTCGAAATCGCGCACCGTGTAGCCGGCGTCGCGCATCGACTCGGCGAGCACGAAGCGCACCGAGCGGTCGTCGTCGAGAATCCAGATTTCACTCATGCGCCATTGTCGCCGGGATCGCGCTCATAGGGCAGCAACAGCGTGAACACGGTGTGCCCGGGGCGGCTGAGGAAACCGAGCCCGCCGCCGTGCTCGCGCGCAATTTCCTGTGCCAGCGCCAGGCCAAGCCCGCTGCCCTCGGCGCGCCCGGACACCAGCGGCAGCAGCACCCGCGGTGCCAGCGCCTCGGGAATGCCGCGACCATCGTCGATCACGTCGACGCGCAGGGCCAGCTTGTGCGTGGCGTCGCCGATCGGCACGCCATGCTCGGCGCGAGTGCGCAGGCGCACCTCGTTGGCGCCGGCTTCGAGCGCGTTGCGCACCAGGTTCAGCACCGCCTGGATCAGCCGATCGCGATCGCCCAACAACTCGGGCAGGCTCGGGTCGTAGTCGCGGGTGATGCGCGCGCTCCAGCCGGCATCGGCCTCGGCCAGCGCGCGCACGCGTTCGAGCACGTCATGGATGTTCAGCAGCGCGAAGGGCCGGCTCGGATGCGGATCGAGCAGGCGCTCGACCAGTTCGGCGAGGCGCTGCGTCTCGGCGTCGATCACCTCGATGTAGCGGCGCGCATCGGCGTCGTGGATGCGTCGTGCCAGCAGCTGCGCCGCGCCGCGCAGCCCGGCGAGCGGATTGCGCACCTCGTGCGCGAGCCCCTTCAGCGTCGCCGCCAGTGCACTCGGCAGCGCCGCAGCGCGTTCGGCTTCGGGCAGATCGGCGGCGCGGTGCCACTCGATCAAGAACGCGATGTCGCCGTTCGCGACCGCGCTGCAAACGATGTCCGCGCGCAGCTCCAGATCCGGCTTCGGCTGGAATAGCGCATTCGCCAGCCGCTGCGTCTGCCGTTCCGCCGCGCAACGCGCCAGCGCAGTGTCCAGCGCCTGACCGATGCCGCCCAGTTCGCGCACCGCGATGCCACTCCAGCGCCGCGCCCCGGCCCCGGTCCACGCACAGAACGCCGCATTCGGCACGACGATCCGATGCGTGCCATCGACCAGCAGCACCGGCAGGCTCAACGCATCCAGCAAGGGCAGCGATTCGCTCAGGGTCATTGGGGAAGGAGTGCTTCGCGCTGGCCGACATGGGTACGGGTCACTCCTGCACCTCCCAGCGGCCGCCCTTGCGTGGCCCGACGAAGCGTAGCCGCCCCTGCTGCTGCAGGCGGGCCACCGCACGCTCCACCGCGCGCACCGACTTGCCTACGCTCGTGGCCACCTCGGCCAATGTGCGCGTGGGATGGGCCGCCAGAATCGCCAGGATGCGCTCGGGGGTCTTGGCCCGTCCGATCACCGGCGTTTCTACCGGCGTTTCTACCGGCGCGACCGCGTTGCCGAGGTCGGGCCGTGAGGCATCGATCGCCTGCTTCAGGGCATCGAAGATCGCATCCAGCAGGAAGTCGATGAAGTCGCTGCAGTCGCCCGCCTGATCGGCCTCGCCCAGCAACCGGTAGTAGTTGGCCTGACGGCGCTTGATCACGGTTTCGACCGGAAGGAAGGTCAGCACCGGCTGCCAGCGGCCCAGGATCAGTGTCTGCCAGAGCCGGCCGATGCGCCCATTGCCGTCGCTGAAGGGATGAATGAACTCCAGTTCGTAATGGAAGGCGCAGGAGGCGATCAGCGGATGGGCGTTGGTGCAGGCAAGCCAGTCCAGCAGGTTCTGCGTCAGCGCCGGAACGCGGCTGGCCGGTGGTGCGACGTGCACCACTTGCTGCCCCTGGTAGATGCCGACACCACTCGCGCGCAAGCGCCCAGCGTCCTCGACCAGTCCGCGCATCAAACGCTCATGTGCGGCCAGCAGGTCGTCGAGGTGCGTCGGCTGCCAGTCCGCCATGGCCTCATATGCTGCGAAGGCGTTGAGCACCTCCTGGATCTCGCGCGGCGTACCCAGCACCGGTTTGCCGTCCAGCACGGCCGTCACCTGCTCGACCGACAGCGTGTTCTGCTCGATCGCCAGCGAGGCCTGGATGCTGCGAATGCGGTTGCCGCGCCGCAACTGCGGCAGCAAGGTCGCGGGGCTCGCCGCGGACCATGTGGCCACCAGCTCTGCGATCTCGGCGACGCGGCCGAGCATGGCGTGGTTGAGCTGGAATGGCGGTGCTTGGCTCATGAGGTCGCAGCTTCAACCGTCGGCAGGGGTGGTTGCACCAGAAGGTCACGGCCGCCGGGGACGCGTGTCGGATGCGGGTGTTCATCGCACCCATCGCATTCGGCGGTCCGATGTTGCGCCGCGGGTCGAGCACTGGTCAAGGAAACGCGCAAACCAAACGCCCGGCGTTGGGCCGGGCGTTTGCTCACTGCCAGTGCGGAGTGCGGGCTCAGATCGAGTAGTACAGCTGGAACTCGAGCGGGTGCGTCGCGGCGCGGAACTTGGTGACTTCCTGCATCTTCAACTCGATGTAGGCGTCGATCATGTCGTCGGTGAAGACGCCGCCGGCCTTGAGGAACTCGCGGTCGGCAGCGAGCGCGTCGAGTGCCTGGTCGAGCGAGTGGCACACGGTCGGGATGTCCTTGGCTTCCTCGGGCGGCAGGTCGTAGAGGTCCTTGTCGCTCGGTGCGCCCGGGTCGATCTTGTTCCGGATGCCGTCGAGGCCGGCCATCATCAACGCGGCAAAGGCGAGGTAGCCGGAGTTCACCGGATCCGGGAAGCGGATCTCGATGCGGCGCGCCTTCGGGCTCGACACCCACGGAATGCGGCACGAGGCCGAGCGGTTGCGCGCCGAATAGGCGAGCATCACCGGCGCCTCGAAGCCCGGCACCAGGCGCTTGTAGCTGTTGGTGGTCGAGTTGGTGAAGGCGTTGATCGCACGCGCGTGCTTGAAGATGCCGCCGATGTACCACAGCGCCAGCTGCGACAGGCCGCCGTAGCCGTCGCCGGCGAACAGGTTCTGGCCGCCCTTGGCGAGCGACTGGTGCACGTGCATGCCCGAGCCGTTGTCGCCGACGATCGGCTTCGGCATGAAGGTCGCGGTCTTGCCATTGCGGTGCGCGACGTTCTTGATCACGTACTTCAGGTTCATCAGCTCATCGGCCTTGGCGACCATGGTGTTGAACTTGACGCCGATCTCGCACTGGCCGCCGTTGGCGACCTCGTGGTGATGCACCTCCACCGTCTGGCCCATCGCTTCGAGCACCTTGCACATCTCGCTGCGGATGTCGTGCAGCGAGTCGACCGGCGCGACCGGGAAGTAGCCGCCCTTGACGCCCGGGCGATGGCCGGTGTTGCCGGACTCGAACTTCTTGTTCGAGCTCCACGAGGCTTCCTCGGACTCGATCTCGAAGCCGGCGGCGTTCATGTTGTTCTGGAAGCGCACGCTGTCGAAGATGAAGAACTCGGGCTCGGGTCCGAAGAACGCAGTGTCGGCGATGCCCGAGGACTTCAGGAACGCCTCGGCGCGCTTGGCCGTGGTGCGCGGGTCACGCGAGTAGGCCTGCATCGTGCTCGGTTCGAGCACGTCGCAGACCAGGATCAGCGTCGGGTGCTCGGTAAACGGATCGAGCACGGCGGTGGCTGCGTCCGGCATCAGCACCATGTCGGACTCGTTGATGCCCTTCCAGCCGGAAATCGACGAGCCGTCGAACATCTTGCCGTCCTCGAAGGTGCTGGCATCGATGGCGTGGGCCGGGAAGGTCACGTGGTGCTGCTTGCCGAGCATGTCGGCAAAGCGCAGGTCGACGAATTCGACCTCGTGGTCCTTGATCATCTTCAGCACGTTTTCGACCGACATCGCAGCACTCCGTTGGGTTGAGGTGCGCCTGTCCGCGCAATCCGCGTGCCAACTCGCAGCCTTTGCCGATCAATGACTTGTGCGGGGCGGTCGCGGGTGCGGCGCACGCTGTGCCCGAACACGGGGCAATCCGCACCAATACAGTGCAGGTGGCGTGGCCGGTGCAGGGGTTGTCGAACCGATCGCGCGATTGCTAGCGTCGGGTCTTCCACGGAGCACGCCGCATGAGCCCGATCCAGCCCAAGAGCTACACCGAGATCGCCTGGAGCGCGATCAAGGTCTTCGCCGACGACGGCACCCTCGACGAGGGCGAACTCAACTTCCTGCTCGGCCTCGCGTTGCGCGACAAGATCGTCGACGAGGACGAGAAGCGCGTGCTCAAGTCGATCTTCGAGCGTGCCGAGTCCTCCAGTTCGCTCGCCGCGAAGGTGCGCGAACGCATCGCCTCGGTGCGGAAGCAGCACGGGATTTGAGCGTGCTGGCGGGCGGCTCCCGGCGCGGCACTCGCGTCGCGGCCTATAATCGACTATAAAACGCCATAATTCGCTATAAACGAGGCGCGCTATGGCATCGCGAGACCGCGGCAATGTGTTCTTCCGACCGGAGCTGGCACGCTCGCTGGCCGACAAGATCTTGAACGTGGCCGTCGGCAGCGCTGCCGCGTCGGGCGTGTTTCTCGCCGCTCCGCGGCGAACCGGCAAGTCCACGTTCCTGCGCGAAGACTTGCGCCCGGCGCTCGAGAGCGCAGGCGCGTTGGTGCTCTACGTCGATCTGTGGGCCAATCCCGCGGCCAACCCGGGCGAGGTGATCGTTGCTGCGGTACGCGCCGCGCTTGCCGACCGCGCCAGCGTGGTGCAGCGGCTGGCGAAGCGTGCGGGCCTGGGTCGTGTGACCGTGGGCGGCGCGCAGTTCGATCTGGATCGGGTCGGCCTCCGACGCGACGTCTCGCTCGCGGACGCGTTGGCTGCCCTTTCCGACGACACTGGCCAGATCATCGTCCTGATCATCGATGAAGCACAGCACGCGATCACCACGCAGGAAGGCAGCGAGGCGCTGTTCGCATTGAAGGCGGCCCGCGACGAACTCAATGGTTCCGCTCACCATGGTTTGCGGCTGGTATGTACTGGCTCCAATCGCGAGAAGCTGGCGATGCTGCGCAACGGCAAGGACCAGGCGTTTTTCGGAGCGCCGATGGTCAGCTTTCCGCCACTGGGCGCGGACTTCGTGAGCTGGTTCTGCGCGCACGTCGATCTTCCTTTCCGGCTGGACACGAACGAAGTGATGCATCTGTTCCAGCTGGCAGGACATCGCCCGGAAGTGATGTACGCGGCCGCTGACGTGTTTCGCTTCGACCTCTCGCCCGACCCGGTCGATGGAGCGTCCCGCTTTGCCGCCGAGGTGCGGGCACAGATCGAGGTGATGAATTCCGAGTTGATGAACGTGGTGCACAGTCTGACGCCGATACAGGCCGCGGTGCTGCGCGTGATGGCGGCAGCGGGCGCGGACTATGCGCCGTTCGAGGCAAAGACCCTTGAGCAGTATCGGCGCGCCTTGCGGCTCGCTGGTGTGCCCGAATCCGACGTCCGAGCCGACGTGCCGGGCGTCCAGGCCGCGCTCACGGCGCTGCAGGAAAAGAAGCTGGTCTGGCGCGCCGCGCGCGGCATCTATTCGGTGGAAGAACCGGCGCTCGTGGAAGAAATGCAGAAGGCCGGGATGCTTGCCGGATTGAAATGAGTCGGTGGCGGTTCCCTGCGCAGGCGCGCAGGCGCTCGCCTCACGGCGGCAGCACTCCGCGCTCGCGTTCGATGCGGCGGTAGAGCCGGGTTTCGCGGCCCTTGCCGAGGTCGAGCATGTTGCCGAGCAGGACCAGGGCATCGGCTTCGGGATTGACTGCGATGCGCAGCGTTTGTCCCTGCAGCAACAGCGTGTCGCGCTCGCGGTAGGCGACGTGGCCGCGGCCGGCGACCAGCACGATCACGGTCAGGTCGCCGACATGCAAGTCGCGTCCCTGGCTCTGCACGATCAGGAACTCGGCGTCGTGCCATTCGACCTTGAGCTGTCGCGCCAGCAGCGACCGGTGCAGCCGCGGCAGGCTGGAGATCGCGCCGTAGACGAGCCCGTACAGGATCGCCCAGAACTTCAGGATCAGTGCGAGCAGGAGTTCCAGACCGAACATGGGCGGGCCGTGACCGAGATGGCTCGATCATACGGCAGCGGCGGCATGCGCCGCCGCGCCCGGCTCAGGCCGACTTCTTCACCGCCAGCTTCTTGGCTGTCGCCTTCTTGGCTGGTGACTTCGCTGCCGCTTTCCTGGCCGCAGTCTTCTTGGCCGGCGCTTTCTTCACCGCCGCCTTCTTCGCCGCGGCCTTGATCGGCGTGGCGCCTTCGCTCGCGACCCGCTTCTTCGCAGCTTTCTTCGCCGGCGCCTTCTTCGCCGCGCGGCCGAAGCGCCCGGCCTTCTTCTTCACCGGCTTGCCGGCGGCGAGCAAGGCGACGCATTCCTCGCGCGTCAGCGACTTCGGGTCGCGATCCTTGGGGATCTTGCCGTTGCGCTCGCCGTCGCTGATGTAGGGGCCGTACTTGCCGTTCAACACTTCAATCGCGCCATCGTCGAAGCTCATGATGATGCGGTTGCGGATCTGTTCCTCCTTCTCCTCGATCAGCTGCAGCGCGCGCGGCAGTTCGATCGTGTAGGCATTGTCCGGCGCCTTGATCGACGCATAGGTGCTGCCGTGCTTCACGAACGGACCGAAGCGACCGACCGCGGCACTGACTTCCTTGCCGTCGGGCGCATGGCCGAGCATGCGCGGCAGCTTGAACAGCTCCAGCGCGTCCTCGAGCGTGATCGTATGCAGGCTCTGGCCGGCCTGCAGCGACGCGAACTTCGGCTTGTCCTCGTCGTCCTTGCTGCCGATCTGCGCAAACGGCCCGAAGCGGCCGAGGCGCACCGAGATCGGCTTGCCGGTCGCCGGGTCGTTGCCGAGCACGCGGTTCTGCTTGGCCTCGTCGAGCGAGACCGTTTCCATCTTGTCCGCAACCTGGGCCTTGAACGGCGTCCAGAACTTGCGCAGCAGCGGCACCCACTCCTCCTCGCCGCGCGAAACCGCGTCGAGTTCGTCTTCCATGCGCGCGGTGAACTCGTAGTCGACGTATTGCGCGAAGTGGTTGGACAGGAACTTCGCGACCACGCGGCCGACATCGGTCGGACGGAAGCGGCGGTTGTCGAGCATCACGTATTCGCGCCCGAGCAGGGTCTGGATGATGCTGGCATAGGTCGACGGGCGGCCGATGCCGTATTCCTCCAGCGCCTTCACCAGCGAGGCTTCCGAATAGCGCGGCGGCGGCTCGGTGAAGTGCTGGTCTGCAAGCACCTGGGTCAGTGCGATGACGTCGCCTTCTTTCATCAGCGGCAGGCGCCGACCTTCGTCGTCGTCCTCTTCCGTCTTCTGGTCGCGCCCTTCCTCGTACACGGCGAGAAAGCCCGGTTCGATCACGGTGGTGCCGGTGGCGCGGAACGCATGCTTGCTGCCCGCGGCGAGGTCGACGGAAACGGTTTCCATCAGCGCCGGCGCCATCTGGCAGGCGACGGTGCGCTTCCAGATCAGCTCATACAGCTTGAGCTGGTCCGGGTTGAGGTACTTCGCGACCGACTCGGGCGTGCGCAGCGCCGAGGTCGGACGGATCGCCTCGTGCGCTTCCTGCGCGTTCTTCGACTTGGTCTTGTACAGGTTCGGCGCATCCGGCAGGGCCTTGGCGCCGTAGCGGCTCGCAATTACTTCGCGCAGCTCCGTGATCGCGTCGTTGGCCAGGTGCACGGCGTCGGTACGCATGTACGAGATCAGACCGACCAGGCCTTCGTCACCGATCTGCACGCCTTCGTACAGACCCTGGGCGAGGCGCATGGTGCGGCTGGTGCCGAAGCCGAGCTTGCGCGCCGCTTCCTGCTGCAGGGTCGAGGTGATGAACGGCGGCGACGGGCGACGCTGACGCTGCTTGCGGCTGACTTCGGCAACCTTGAGCACGCCGTTCGCGGCGCGCACCAGTTCGGCGCGCGCGGACTCGGCGGCGGCACCGTCGCGGAAGCTGAACTGCTCGACCTTGTGGCCGTCGTACTTCAGCAGGCGCGCATCGAAGGCTTGCGCCGGATGCGCACACTGCGCGGCGATGCTCCAGTATTCCTGCGCCTTGAACGCCTCGATCTCTTCCTCGCGCTCGACGATCAGGCGCAGCGCCGGTGACTGCACACGGCCTGCGGACAGGCCGGTCTGGACCTTGCGCCACAGCACCGGGCTGAGGTTGAAGCCGACCAGGTAGTCGAGCGCGCGCCTTGCCTGCTGGGCGTTGACCAGGTCGTGCTGCAGCTTGCGCGGATGCGCGACCGCCTCGTTGATTGCCTTCGGCGTGATCTCCGAGAACACCACACGGTGCAGCTTGCGGCCATCGAGCAGGCCGCGCTCGCGCAGGATCTCGCTGATGTGCCAGCTGATCGCCTCGCCCTCGCGATCCAAGTCGGTTGCGAGATAGAGCGCATCGGCAACCTTCGCGGCCTTGGCGATGGCGTCGACGTGCTTCTCGTTCTTGTCGATCAGTTCGTAGCGCATCGCGAAATCGCGCTCGGGATCGACCGCGCCCTCGCGCGGCACCAGATCGCGGACATGGCCATAGGAGGCGAGGACGTGGAAGTCCTTGCCGAGGTATTTGTTGATCGTCTTGGCCTTGGCGGGCGATTCGACGATGAGCAGGTTCTTGGCCATAGTCCTTCAGTGCCGTGGGAACGCCACGGCATCGTTGTTGGTTCGGGGTGGCGGGCACGTGAGGAACGGCTCGCTGGTGCGGCCTCGCCCTCACGCACGTACGCGCGCGTGCTTATTCCAGTGATTCACGGCCGGGATAGTGCTGTCAAGCCACAGCCGGCGAACGGTCAGTTGCGTGCCATGTGCGCGCCGAGCAGTTCCGACTCCATCCACGCATAGCCGGCCTCGCGCTCCGGCGTGTTGTACAGCACCAGCAGCACCACCCATTTCAGGTCATGCAGGTCGACCGGCGATTGCTCCAGCGCCAGCGCGCGCTCGATCACGCGCTCGCGCGCGTCGGCGTCGAGCACGCCGCGCTGTTCCAGCGCAAGCAGGAAGCCGCGGCACTCGGCATCGAGCACGTCCAGCTCTTCTGCGGCGTAGAGCCGCAACGGCTGCTGGCGCGCGAGGTCGGGGGCGGTGGTCTTCTCCTCCTGCAGTTCCGCGAGCCAGTCGAAGGCCTTGCCGATATGCAGCGCATCGAAGCCGGCGTCGATCAGCTCCGACTGCAGCGAGTCGCGGTCATGCACCGTGTCCGGCTCGCCGAGGAAGTAGTTGCGGAACAGGTAGACCAGCACCGACAGCACCGATTCCTTCATCTTGCTCTCCTGCGGATGGGCGGCGTGAACAAGCCCCGACCGGCGCGCGACACGCCGGATTCGGAGGGAGTTGGGGAGGACCGCGCGTCGTGCTGCGGGAGGGGTTCAGCCTTGGAAATCCATGCGGATTCAACCAATGCAGTCACCGCGCCAGTCGTTGATAGCGGCCGCCGCCGAGATCGGCGACGTGCCCGTCGAGTTCGAGCGCCGTCAGCATGGAAGAGATCGCGCCGGCGGTCAACCCGGTGGCGGCGACCAGACTGTCAAAATCGGTGGGCGCGAAACCGATCGCATCGAGCAGGCGCGCATGGCCGGCGTCGGAACTGGCGGCGGTGCTGGCCGGCGCGGGCTGCGCCGCGAGCCGCGCGCGCAGCGCCGCACCGAGTTCGTGCCCGATCGGCTGCAGTGCCTCGACCAGTTGCTCGGCCGCGGTGACGAGCGTGGCGCCGTTGCGGATCAACTCGTGGCAGCCGCGGGCGCGCGGGTCATGGATCGAACCCGGCACCGCAAACACCTCGCGCCCGCATTCGGCCGCGAGCCGGGCGGTGATCAGCGAGCCGGACTTGAGCGACGCCTCCACGACCAGCGTACCGAGTGCGAGCCCGGCGATGATGCGATTGCGGCGCGGGAAGTGCTCGGGCAGCGGCGGTGTGCCGATCGGGAACTCGGACACCAGCGCGCCCTGCTGCACGATGCGCTGCGCGAGTTCGCGGTGGCGGTGCGGGTAGACGCGGTCGAGGCCGGTGCCGCACACCGCGATGGTGCTGCCGCCGGCATCCAGGCAGGCCGCATGCGCGGCACCGTCGATGCCCTCGGCCAGGCCGCTGCTCACGACGATGCCGAGCCGCGCGAAGTGCGCGGCGAAGTCGCGCGCGATGCCGAGTCCGGAGCGACTCGCATTGCGGCTTCCGACGATGGCGATCTGCGCGCGCCACAGCGCATTCAGGTCGCCCTCGACGAACAGCACGAGCGGCGCATTCTCGAGCCGGCGCAGCAGCGGCGGGTAGTCGGGATCGGCGAGCGTGAGCAGGTGGCGGTTGGGCGCGGCTTCGAGCCAGCCGAGGTCGGCGGCCACCGGCGCGCGGCCGGCGTGGGCCAATTCGCTGCATAGGGCTTCCGGCAACCCGCAGGCGCGCAGCATGGCGCGGTCCGCAGCGAGCGCCGCGCGCATGCTGCCGAAGCGCTCGTGCAACGCCGCCAGCCGCAGGTTGCCAAGCCCCGGCGTGCGGTGTGCGATCAGCCAGGCTTCGCGCTCGGCCAGGTCGACGGTGCAGTCATCGTTCATCGCCAGAGCGTGCATCACCGCCGCCGACCCGTGCATCCGCGGCGCTCGCAAACTTGACCGGGAAATTTCGCAGAAACGAAAAAGGGCGCGACCGTGGGTCGCGCCCTTTGGGGGGAACGGTGGTGCGACTCAGAGCGACTGCGGTTCGCGCGCGAGATCGTTGACGAATACCGGGCGGGTGCCGTCCATGATCAGGCCGTAGCTGATCTTCTCGAAGGTGCGGAAGATCATCACGTGACCGGCGAATTCCTCCGGCAGGGTGACGTATTTCTTCTTGGTCTGGAACGCGCTGCGGATGTCGCCGCTCGGGTGCTTGACGGTGTCGCGCACGCGCTCGCCCTGGTTCATCAGCGCGAACACCTGGCCATTGCCGACGCCGTCGCGGGCGCCGCGCGAGAGCGCGACCACGCGCGCCGGGCCGGTCGCCGAGAAGCCGTCGGAGACCGCGAGCACGCGCATGTTCTCGGGCACCGATTCGGGCGCATGTTGCGAATACGAAGGGTCGTAGGGCGAGTCGTCGACCGGAAGGATCAGGTCGCCGGCGCGCGCTTCCATGTCGCCGTCGCGGATTTCGAGCGTGGCCGGGTCGCCCTCGGCGATGACACGCGCACGCGCCACCTGCACCACCTCGTGGCCGAGGATCTCGGAGCGCCGCTCGCGGAAGTAGCGGCCGATGTGGTCGGTCCAGATGCTGGCCAGGGTGAAGCCCTGGCTCGGGTTCCAGTCGCGCGACTGCGCTTCGCGCGGCTTGTGCTGCCACGGCCAGCCCTTCTGCACTTCGGTGTAGACGAAGCTCGGGCGGACGATGTCGACTTCGGTGCCCGGTCGCGCGTCGAGGCCGCGCACGTAGACCAGTCCGAGTTCGGTGGTACGCAGGCGGGTTTCCTCGTTGCCGACGACATAGGGCAGCGCGTCGGCATCGGCTTCGCTCAGCACGCGCGTGTGCTCGAGGAAGGCCTTGAGTTCATCCAGCGGGATCGGCCCGACGGCGCGCTTGCCGCCCATGTCGCGCACGCGCGGCGACAGCTTCTCGTTGCTCGGGCGCTGCCCGGCGAGGCCGCGGGTCAGCATCGGCTTGCCATCGATGTAGACCAGGCTGATCACGTCACCGGGGTAGATCAGGTGCGGATTCTTGATCTGGTCGTTGGCCTGCCAGATCTCCGGCCACTGCCAAGGGTTGTTGAGGAAGCGACCGGCGATTGCCCACAAGGTGTCGCCTTCGACGACGGTGTAGGAATCGGGATGGTCGGGTCGCAGGTCATCCGCATCGAGCGCGAAAGCGGATGCGCTGAACAGGATTCCGGCCAACACTGCAAGCGATCTTTTAAGCATGGCGGCTAAGCCTCTGATTTGGCGAGGACTGGGCCGAGTGTAACCCAATTCCATCCGCGATAAAATGCGCCCCCCATCACGCCGCTTGATCGAGGCACTCCCGCCTCCATTCCGTGGGCAGGAGAACGCGATGAGCATCTTGAACATCCTTGAATTCCCGGACCCGCGCCTGCGCACGCTTGCCACGCCGGTCGAGAGCATCGACGCGGCACTGCAGGCGCTGATCGACGACATGCTGGAAACCATGTACGCCGCGCCCGGCATCGGCCTGGCAGCGACCCAGGTCGACGTGCACAAGCAGTTGATCGTGATCGATGTCTCCGAGAGCAAGGACCAGCCGATCGTGCTGATCAACCCGAAGATCACGCGCCGCGACGGCGAGCAGGTGTACCAGGAAGGCTGCCTCTCGGTGCCGGGCATCTACGCCGATGTCACGCGCGCGAACTCGGTCCGGGTCGAGGCGCTGGATCGCACCGGGGCGCCGCTCGCGATCGAAAGCGATGGCCTGCTCGCGGTCTGCATCCAGCACGAGCTCGACCACCTCGCCGGCAAGGTGTTCGTCGACTACCTGTCGTCGCTGAAGCGCGACATGGTGCGCAAGAAGCTGGCCAAGCAGGCGCGCGAAAAGCGCGGTGCCGGTGACCGTGAGCACTCGCTCTGATGCGCATCGTCTTTGCCGGCACGCCGGAGTTCGCGCTGCCCTGCCTCGACGCGGTGCTCGCGAGCGGCGAGGAAGTGGTCGCGGTCTACACCCAGCCGGACCGCCCGGCCGGGCGCGGCCGCGCGCTCTGCGCAAGCCCGGTGAAGCAGCGTGCGCTTGCCGCCGGCGTGGCGGTGGAGCAGCCGGAGAACTTCCGATCAGTGGCGAGTCGCCAGCGCCTCGCGGATTACCGTCCGGAGCTGATGATCGTGGTCGCCTACGGACTGATCCTGTCGCCGAAGGTGCTCGCAATACCGAGGCTTGGCTGCTGGAACGTGCATGCCTCGCTGTTGCCGCGCTGGCGCGGTGCGGCACCGATCCAGCGCGCGATCGCCGCCGGCGATGCGCAGACCGGCGTCTGCCTGATGCAGATGGAGCAAGGCCTCGATACCGGCCCGGTGCTGCTGCGACGCAGCCTGCCGATCGCGGGCGATGAGACCGGTGGCAGCCTGCACGACAAGCTGGCCGCGCTCGGTGCGGAACTGGTTGCCGAGGGGCTGCGCCGGCTTGCAGCCGGGACGCTGCCGGCGCCCGAGGCGCAGTCTCAGGAGGGTGTCGAATACGCGCACAAGCTCGACAAGCGCGAAGCGTTGCTCGATCTCGAACAGCCGGCGCGCGAACTCGAACGCCGGGTGCGCGCGTTCACGCCGTGGCCGGTCGCCGAACTCGTGCTCGCAGGCGAGCGCCTGCGCGTGCATGCGGCGCAGGCGCTGGCCGCAGACAGCCACCACCTGCCCGGAGAAATCGTGCATGCCGGGCGCGACGGCATCGACGTCGCGACCGGCGCCGGCCTGTTGCGGCTGACGCGCGTGCAGCGCGACGGTGGGCGTCCGCTCGCCGCCCACGAATACCTGAACGCGCGCAGCGACCTGCGCCGCCGATGAAGCCGGCGCTGCCGATCCGCGCCCTGGCCGCGCGCGCGCTGGCCAACCTGCGTCGCGGCGGCGCGTCGCTGACCGACCTGCTGGCCGAGTCCGACCTGCTGCTCGTCGACGCGCGCGACCGCGCCCAGTTGCGCGCGATCCTGTACGCCAGCCTGCGCGGCATCTTCCGCTACGAGGCCCTGCTGCGCATGCTGCTGGCCAAGCCGCTGCCGCGGCGCCACGACGCGGTCGAGGCGCTGCTGATCAACGGTCTGGCGCAGCTCGAACTCGGCATCGATGCGGCTTATGCGGTAGTCGACGCCAGCGTCGCGGCCGCACGCGCGCTGGGCGAAACCAACCTGGCCGGCCTGGTGAACGCGGTGCTGCGTCGCTTCCAGCGCGAGCGCGAGGCATTGCTGCAGGCGCTGCCGGCGACGCCGGAAATCGCGCACAACCATCCGTCGTGGATGCTGCGTCGTTTCGAGCGGGACTGGGGCGAGGCAGCCGTGGCAATCGCCGCGGCGAACAACCGTCCGGCGCCGACCTGGCTGCGCGTGAACCGTCGCCAGGCCTCGCGCGAGCGGCTGCAGGAACTGCTCGCGGCGCACGCGATCGAGGCGCAGTTGCAGCCGGGCCTCGAAGATGCGCTGCGCATCGAGCACGGCATCGACGTGACGCAGTTGCCGGGGTTCGCCGAGGGACAGTTCTCGGTGCAGGATGGTGCCGCCCAGCTCGCGGTCGAGCTGCTCGACCTGGCCCCGGGCCAGAGCGTGCTCGACGCCTGCTGCGCACCCGGCGGCAAGCTCGCGCACATTGCCGAGCGCGAGCCCGCGCTGGCGTTGCTGGCCGGCGTCGACATCGACCCGGTTCGCGTCGAGCGCACGCGCCAGGGACTGCAACGACTGCACCTGCAGGCCGATCTGGCCGCGGCCGACCTGCGTGGTCGCCACCTGCACAGCACGCGGCGCTTCGAGCGCATCCTGCTCGACGCGCCGTGCTCGGGCACCGGCGTGATCCGCCGCCACCCCGACATCCGACTGCTGCGCCGCGACTCCGACATCGCCGCGCTGCAACGCGCCCAGGGAGAGCTGCTGGACGCGCTGTGGCCTTTGCTGGCCCCGGGTGGACGGCTAGTCTATGCGACCTGTTCGGTGCTCGCGGATGAAAACGACGGCCAAGTCGCAGCGTTTCTGGAACGTCGTCGCGACGCGGTCGCGCTCGATCTCGTGCCGCAGTGGTTCGGCCGCGCGCAGCGCCATGGGCGCCAGAACCTGCCCGGCGAAAACGGCTGCGATGGCTTCTACTACGCGGTTCTGGGCCATCGCGCTTAGCTTCGCGATGGCTGCTTGCGGCGGCGATCCGCACGGCTCGACGGTGCGCAGCGCGCGCGTCGAGGGCGATGCACTGCGGCTGGATCTGGACCTGCACTTCAGCGACACCCTGCTGCAGGCGCTCGACCACGGCATCCCGTTGCAGCTCGAGGTGCAGCTGGCTGGCGCCGTCGCGAACGTGCAGTACATCGACCTGCGTTACCGGCCGCTGTCGCGGCAGTACGAGCTGTCGCTGCCCGGTGAAACCGGTGCGCGCGTGTTCGGCAGCCGCGCCCGCCTGCTCGCTGCGCTGGATCGCATCGTGCTGCCGATGACGCCCGCGGCCGCGGCCGGTGCGGTGCGCGTGCAGCTGCGCAGCAGCGCGCTGCCGGCGCCGTTGCGGTTGCCGGCGCTGGTCGAGCGCGAGTGGCAGCTGGCCACCCCGGCGCGGCCCTGGGGGCGCTGATGCGCGGTCGCCTGCTCCGATGGTTGCCGATGGTCGCGGTGCTTGCGCTGCTGGTGGCGGCGTTGTGGATCGCGGCCGATGCCGAGAGCGCCGAGAGCCGGCTCGGCGCCGCCTATGGCTGGCTGTTCGGGGTGTGCGCGGCGGCGGTGCTGGTGCTGGTCGTGGCGATCGCGCGCGAGCTGTGGCGGCTGTGGCGCGAGCGCGCCGAAGCGCGTCCGGGGGCGCGGCTGAACGCGCGGCTGGCAGCGCTGTTCGGACTGATCGCGTTGCCGCCGACGTTGCTCGTCGCCGGCTTCGCGTTGCGTTTTCTGGATGCCGGCGTCGACTCCTGGTTCCGCGTCGACCTCGAGGCAGCGCACGAAGCCGCGCGCGCGCTCGGCGAACAGGTGCTGGTCGGCGAACAGCGCCAGGCGCTGGCGCGCGTCGAGGCGCTGGCGCGTGCGATCGCGGACGACGCCGATGCCGACGTGCAGGCGCAATTCGACCGCCTGCTCGAAGCCGATTCCGCGCTCGCGGTGCATCTGGCGAGCTACGACGGCAATGGCGGCGTCGAGGCGCTCGCCTACAGCACCACCGCGATCACGCTGCCCGGTGCACCGGACGAGGCACTCCGGCTGCAGATCGCCGAGTCCGGGGGCGTCGCGCAAAGCCTGACCATGACCGGGCAGCTGGTGGTGCGCGCATTCGCCACCGCCACCGACCGCCTCGGTCGCCGCCACCTGCTGCAGTGGATCCAGCCGCTGCCGGCGGAACTGGCGCCGCAGCTCGCGGAGCTCGAGCGCAGCAGCATCGACTACGCCCAGCTGCGCTTCCAGCGCGGCGCGCTGAAGACCACGTTCGCGCTGATCCTCGGCCTGGTCACCCTGCTCGCGTTGCTGGCCACGCTGCTCGCGGCGCTGGCCGCGACGCGGCGGCTGACGCGGCCGATCGCGCGCCTGGCCGAGGCCACCGCGGCGATCGGCGAGGGCCGCTTCGGCACCCGCATCGAGGTGCAGTCGCGCGACGAACTCGGCGCGCTCACCGCCGCGTTCAACCGCATGAGCCGCGACCTGTCCGAGCTCGACGCGCGCGAACAGGCCAGCCGCGCCGAGACCGAGCAGGCGCGCGCGCACCTGGCGGCGGTGCTGTCGCGGTTGTCGGCTGGCGTGGTCAGCGTCGATGGCGAGCGCGTGACCATGGCCAATGCCGCGGCCGCGCAACTGCTCGACTGTGCCCTCGATGCATTGATCGAGCAGCCGCTCGCCGCCGCGAGCGCGGCGTCGCCGGTGGCGGCGCAGGTGATGGCGACGATCCGCGAGCGCGGCCAGGATGCGCGCGGCGAATGGCGCGAGGAACTGGCGCTGCCCGGCGACCCGCCGCGTGCGCTGCTGCTGCGCGCGGTCCGGCTCGGCGGCGACGGCGCGCGCCAGGTGGTGATCATCGACGACATGAGCGTGATCGCGCAGGCCCAGCGCGAGGCGGCGTGGTCGGAAGTGGCGCGGCGGCTGGCGCACGAGATCAAGAACCCGCTGACGCCGATCCAGCTCGCCGCCGAGCGCATGCGCCATCGCTTCCAGGGCAAGCTCGACCCCGGCGACACGCAGGTGCTGGAGCGCGCGACCCAAACCATCGTTGCCCAGGTCGAGGCGCTGAAGGGTCTGGTCAACGCATTCGGCGACTACGCGCGACCGGTGCGCATCGAGCTGCGCCCGCTGGCGTTCGCGGCGCTGGTCGGCGAGGTGCTCGACCTGTACGAGTCGAGCGGCCAGTGCCGCATCGAGCGCGACCTCGCCGCCGCCTTGCCGCCGGTGCGCGGCGATCGCGAACGCCTGCGCCAGTTGCTGATCAACCTGCTGACCAACGCGGTCGAGGCCGGGGGCCACGGCGTCGCCGTCGAGGTGAAGCTCGTGGCGGGCGAGGGCGGCGTCGAACTCGGCGTGCGCGACCACGGTCCGGGGCTGCCGGCGGAATTCGACGGCCGCTGGTTCGAGCCGTACATGAGCACCAAGCCCAAGGGTGGCGGGCTCGGCCTGGCGATGGTGCAGAAGATCGCCGAGGAGCACGGCGGCCGCATCCGCGCCGGCAATGCCGAGGGCGGCGGCGCCCGCTTCGTGCTGTGGTTGCCATCCGCGGGCGCGGCCGCATGAGTGCCGCGGCGCGTCGTGACCTGTGGCTGCTGCTGGCGCTCGCGTTGCTGGTGCTCGGCGTCGGCATCGGCCTGCGCGATCCGTGGCCGGCGGACGAGCCGCGCTTCGTGCTGGTCGCGCAGCAGATGGTGCAAAGCGGCGAGATGCTGGTGCCGCACCGCGGTGCCGAGATCTATCCGGACAAGCCGCCGTTGTTCATGTGGCTGCTGGTCGCCGCGCACAAGTTCACCGGCGAATGGCGCGTGAGTTTCCTGCTGCCGTCGCTGCTCGCGAGCCTCGGCACGCTGGCGCTGACCTTCGATCTGGCGTTGCGCTTCTGGGGCCGGCGTGCGGCGCGCCTGGCGGCGCTGATGCTGCTGTTCGCGTTCCAGTTCAGCTACCAGGCCAAGCGCGCGCAGATCGACCCGTTCCTGGTGTTCGCGATGACCGCGGCGGCGCACGCGTTCCTGAGCCATGCGCTGCTCGCGCCGTCGCGGGCGACGCACGCCGCCGGCTGGTTCATGGCAGCGCTTGGCACCATCAGCAAGGGCGTTGGCGCGCTGGCGCTGTTGATGTTGCCGGTGATTGCGCTCGGGCGGCGCTGGCAAGCCGCGGGGATCGCGGCCCCGGGCCGCGATCGACCGCTGGCCCCCGCGCATCCGGGCTGGGGTTTGCTGGCGTTCCTTGCCGCGTGTTCGGTGTGGCTGGTGCCGCTGGGAATCGCGGTGGCGACCTGGGGCGATGTCGAGGTGCAGGGCTACGCGCGCGAGATCCTGCTCGGCCAGACCGCGCGCCGCTATGCCAATCCCGAGCATCACTTCCAGCCGTGGTGGTATTTCGGTGAGGTGATGCTGACCACCTGGCTGCCGTTCATGCTGGCCTGGCCGTGGGCGCTGCCGTTCGCCTGGCGGCAGCTGCAGCGGCGGCGCGACGCGCGCGTGTTCGTGCCGTTGCTGTGGGCGGCGCTGGTGCTGCTGTTCTTTTCGCTGTCCCCGGGCAAGCGCGACATGTACATCCTGCCGCTGCTGCCGTTGCTGTGCGTGGCGCTGGCGCCGGGGCTGGTGTTTGCGGCGCGGCGTCGCGGGTTTCGCCGGCTGGTGCTCGGTTTCGTGCTGGCACTGGCGCTGCCGCTTGCGGTCGGCGGCTTGCTGGCGGCCCTCGGCGAGCCCGCATTCGAGGCACGCCAGGAGGCGCGCTACGAGCTGGCCGAGGGCGCCGACGCGCTGTGGTGGATGCTCGGCGCGGTCGGCTGCATCGGTGTCGTGGCGGCGGCGCTGGCGCGCACGCGGCATGCATTGCGTGCCTGCTTCGTACTGCTCGCGACGTTGTGGATCGG
The DNA here is from genome assembly GCA_016182785.1 of Lysobacterales bacterium. Taxonomy (GTDB): domain Bacteria; phylum Pseudomonadota; class Gammaproteobacteria; order Xanthomonadales; family Ahniellaceae; genus JADKHK01. Next base: position 30,681 of record JACPFU010000042.1, read on the forward strand.
ACTCAGCACGGTCGCCTATCCGCTGCTCGATGCCCACAGTTCCGGGCGCGCGGTGATGCAGCGCGCACGCCAGGCTGCCGGTGCCGACACCGCGCTCGGCCTGGTCGGCTGGCGCGAACAGCACCTGCTGCAGGCGATCGGCCCGGTCGCCGAATTCGGATTCAAGCGACCTGCCGCGGCGCAGTTCGACGCCGCCGTCGCCTGGCTGCGGCTGGCGCCGGAGCGACGCGCGCTGTTCGTCGACGCGGCGCTGGTTCCGGCCTGCGTCGAGACGCGTCAAGCGACCGCGCTCGGCAGCAGCAATCGGCGCGACTGGGTGCTGCTGCGTGGCGCCGCGCTCGCCGCTTGCCGCCCGGCCATGCCGGCCGCAGCGGTTCAGAACTCGTAGCGCAGGTCGATGCCGACGATGCGGTCGTAGGCGTGGTAGGGCGTCAGCTCGATGCTGCCGCCATAGCTGTCGGCGATGTAGTCGTCGTCGAGCAGATTGCTGCCCCACAGCGCGACATCGAGATGCCCGCGGCGCCAGCCGACGCGCAGGTCGAGCAGGTTGCGCGCGCCGAGGCGCTCGATGCTGGCGTCATCGTTGACGATCCAGGTTGCTGCGGCATGGCTGAACTGGCCGCCGGCATAACCGCCGCCGGCGCAGCGCAGCCGGCCGCCGAATCCGGCCGACCATTCCGGCGCGCCGCGCACCGCGGCCGCGGCCAGCGCTGGCGGCTGCAGCGTCGAGCGGCTGTGCAGGCCGCTGGCATTCGCCCAGAGTTCGGCGTCGTCGCGCGGTTGCCACAGCCACTGCAGTTCGGCGCCGACGATCTCGCTGTCGAAGCCGATCGCCGCCGGGTCGCCCGGGCGGTTGAAGTTGGCGACACGGTCGCGCCAGTCGTGATGGAACATGCGCGCCTCGATCCGCGCCGCGCTGCCGAGCGGTCGCGACCAGGCCAGCTCGGTGGTGCTCAGCTCCTCCAGCGCCGAGCGCGGGCTGAGCGCGAGGGTGTCGAGGTCGGAGGCGAGGAACGATTCGCGCCGCAGCAACGCCAGCCACTGGCCGTCGTCGAAGCGGCGGCGCAGGCCGAGGCTCGGCAGCCACAGCGTTTCCGGGTGGCGGATGCGCGCGTTGCGCTCCCGCACCAGCAGCGCGAGCGCGTCGCTGCAGCTGCGGATCGCGGGATCGTAGCGACCGGGCACCAACGCGCAGTTGTCCTCGCGCATGCTGTCGGTGTGCAGGTGCGAACGTGAATCGGCCACGACCTGGCGCAGGCCGAGGTGTGCATCCCAGCGCGCCTCGTCGTCATAGAGGAACTCGACGTAGGCCTGCGGCAGCTGCGACTGCATGGTCTCGGCGCCTTCGTAGCCGATCCGCGCCGGGCCCGGCGCTGCCGGCACCATGCCGAGCGAGGAGGAGGTCGAGGGCGTGATCGAGAAGCGGCGACTGCCATACACGCGATAGCCGCGCTGTGCCTGCAGCAGGCCGGCGCTGATCAGGCCGTGTGCGCCGGCATCCACCTCGAGGCGCAGGTCGGCGTGCTGCAGGTGCACGAATGCCGGGGTCTCCGGCGCCAGTTCCTGCCCGCGCTGGCGCGTCAGTGCGGCGCGCGTGTCCGAGGACGCGGCCTGCGCGGCGAGTTGCCAGTGATCGCCGGGGCGCCATTGCCAGGCGGCCGCGGCACCGCGGATGCGGACATCGGCGCCCATCCGGCAATGCGGCGGGCCGCCGCCGCAGGGGCCTTCGCCGCCGCCCAGATCGGCGCGCGCGAAGTCGATCGCGCCGGCCTCGATCTGGTGCTCCCGCTGCGGGCTCTGCCACGCCAGGCGCAGCGCGTACTGGCGTTGCCGCTGCACGTCCGGCTCGCGGGTCGATTCCAGCGCCTCGGCGCCGATCTGCCGGCTCAGCCCGAAGGCACCGCGCAGGCCGGGCACGCCGAGGCCGCCGGTGGTGCTGGCGTTCACCATCGGCGCCAGGTCGGGCGCATGCGAAGCGCCGACGCGGGCCGCGAAGGCCGCTGCCGGCGCGCGCGTGCCGATCGCCACGTCACCGGCCCCGGCACCATAGGCCGTGGCCATGCCGGTGGCGCTGCGCGTGATCTCCAGCGACTGCATCAGCCCGAGCCCGGGGCGGTTGAACAGCCAGGCTTCGGCCGGCACCGGCACGCCGTCGATGGTGATCAGGCTGGCGCGCTGGTTCGGCGCCAGGCGCGAGGCGCTGACGCCGCGGATGACGTCGCTCGCGGCCATGCCATACACCGCCGGCGCACGCGTGACGGCGCTGGTGTAGTCGTGCGGCGCCGCATCGCCGAGCGTGGCCGCGTCGAGACGCGTGCGCGCGATCGCGGCGCCGCGTTCGCTCGGCAGCCGTGCCAGTTCGACCAGCGTGGCGGCGGCGCGCGCGTCGGCATCGGCATCCGCGGCGACGGTCAGCGTGCCCTCATCGATCGCGGCGGCGGCATCGGCGGAGACCAGTTCGATCACCCCGTCGTTGCCCTGGCGCCAGTTCAGGCCGGCGCCGGCGGCGAGCAAATCGAGCGCGTCGGCGGTGCTGATTCCCGCGCCAAGCCGTACTCCGGCACGCCGCGCCAGCGCCGGTGCCAGCACGATCCGGCAATGGCTCGCGGTCGCCAGCGCGCTCGCGGCGGCGAGCAGGGTGCCGTCGTGCTCGACCGCCGGCAGCGGTCGCTCGAGGGCGCAGGCGCGCGCGCCGAGTGGGGTCGCCAGCGCAGCGGCCAGCAGCAGGAGTGGCAGCGGGCCGGGAGGGACGCGCCGCGGCATCGGCTTCAGCGGCTCGCGCCCGCGTCGCTCGCCGCGCGCAACCAGGCGATGCCGGCACCGAAGGCGGCCACGCGCAGACCGTAGCGTTGCGCGAGCGTATCGAGCGCGGCGCGGCGTTCGCCGTCGCTGCCCATCGGCAGCGCCGCGTCGAGGCGCACGTCGTGCGCGGCACCGGCACCGAATACGCGCACGCCGCTGCGCGCCGACCAGCGCGCGAACGCGATCTCGGGCGCGGCATGATCGAGCACCAGCAGCCGCGGATCGGCGGCGGTGGCGGTGGCGTGCAGCGCGAAGCGTTCGACCGCGGCGCCGCGCCACTGCGCAGCTTCGCCGGCGGCGAGCGCCAGCGCCGCATCGGCAGCGCGGCGAACCTCGACCCGGCCTTCGATGACGCCGACACGCAGGGCGCTGTCTGCGGCCTGCACCTCGAAGCGGGTGCCGATGTCGCGCACGCGGAACTCGCCATGGCGCACCGTCAACGGGCGCGGATCGGCGCCGACCGAGATGCGCAGGCCGCCACGCAGCAGCTCGATCGTGCGCGCGTCGCTGCCGAGATCGACGCGGACCGCGGAATCCGGGTCCAGCTCGATGCGGCTGCCGTCGGCCAGCGCCAGTTCCGCGACCTGGCCGATGTCGCTGCGCAGGTCGGCGCGGGCGTTGTCGAGCAGGCGCGGTGCGAACACGAACGCCAGGATCGCGAGCGAAGCCGCGGCGAAACCCAGCCACGGGGCGTGCCGGCGCAGGGCCGCCGGGCGCGGCAGCGCGGACCGCGGCGGGCTGCATTCGGCGGCGGCGTTCATCGCCAGCAGTGCGTCCAGGTAGGCGATGCGGTGCGCGTCGCCGCGCGCCAGCCAGGCGTCGAAGGCACGCTGCACGTCGCCGTCCGCCGGCGCGTCGCGCAGTCGCACCAGCCATTGCACCGCATCGGCGAGCAGCAATTCGTTCACCGGACACCTCCCTGCTTCGGCCGACGCAGCCGGGCCGGGATTCCCCCAGCGGGCGCGCGTGACGGGTGCTGGCGGCTCATCGGGCCTCCCCGCGGATCAGCGCGCCGAGCTGGCGCAGGGCCTGGGTCATGTGATTCTCGACGGTCTTGGCGGTGATCCCGAGCGCGTCCGCGGTTTCCTTCAGGCTCAGGCCCTCGACGCGCACCATCCACAGCACCCGCCGGCGCTGTTCCGGCAGTTGCGTCAACGCCTGTTGCACGCACGCGAGCTGCTCGCGCGCCAGCGCGTGCGCCTCCGGGCTGGCCTCGTCGGCGGCGCTGGCATCGATCGCGGCGTCGGCGTCGTCGACTTCGGCGCCGCGCGTGCTGCGTCGGCGCAGCGCGTCGCGCGCCAGGTTGTAGCCGACCTGGAACAGGAATGCCTTGGGGTCGCGCACGCCGTCGAACGCGGCATCGAGCAGGCGCATCGCAGTGTCTTGCACGCAGTCCTCGGCCAGCGCGCGGTCGCCGAGCACGCGCGTCAACACCGCGCGCAGTTCCGGGGCATGCGCGGCGAAGACCGCGGTCCAGGGACTCATTCGCGGCGCAGCCGGTACTCGACCGGCAGGCGCAGGTCGGTGATCGCGAACGCCCCCGCCGGCGGCGGCGGCAGCGGCGACGAGCGCGCAATCAGGCGCGTGGCGGCACTGTCGAGCAGGTGGTGCCCGGAGCTGCGTTCGATGTCCGAGCGCAGCACCACGCCACGCCGTGAAATGCGCGCGCGCAACCACACCGTGCCCTCGATCTCGCGCCGACGCGCGCGCTCGGGGTAGTGCTGGAAGCGGCGCAAGTGTGCGAGCACGTCCCAGACGTAGGCATCCGCCGCAGACGCCGCGGCGCTCGCGGCGGGCGCCGGCGTCGGCAGCGACTCGCTCGCGTCCTCGCTGCTGCTGCGGCTGGCGGCGTTCGGCGCGCGTTGCGGCTCGCGCACCGGCTCCGGCGCCGGCACGTCGCTGACTGCAAGCGAAGCCGCGGCATCGTTGCTGGCCGCAGCCGGGGCAGTGCGCGGCAGCGGCGCCGCCTGCGGCTGTGGTTGCGGCGGCTTCACCCGCGGCAGCGGCAACGGCGCCGGATCCGCCACCTGCCACTCGACCAGCAGCGGCGACGTCGCCTGCGCCGCCGTCTCCGCACCCCCGCCCTGCTGCAGCAACAGCAACCCGAGCAGCAGGCCATGCACCACCAGCGACACGCTGATCCCGGCGACAAAGCGCAGGCTGACCCGCGCATCGGCGGTCGCCGCGGGCGGGTGCGGCTGCAAATCGTCCCGCGGCAGTGGGTTAGCAGTTGGCATCGGCGTCATGCTCGCAGCGCACCGGTGTCGGCGTCAAAGTCCCGAAGTGCGTTGCACCTGCGTCGAGAACGGGACCAGCACCACCACTGCGTTGTAGGTCGCGTGCAAGATCATGCTGGGCAAGAGATTTCCGGACCGCGCGAACAGCCATGCGCTGGCGATGCCGAGCACGAAGACCGGAGGCCAAGCGGCGAATGGATGCATCACGGCAAAGAACCCCGCACTGAGCGCTGCCGCCGCCCACAGCGGCCACTCGCGTTGCATCGCGCGGAACAGGAGGCCGCGGAAAAGGTACTCCTCGACCAGCGGTGCGACGACGATGGTTGCACCGGCAAGCGCGTACAAGGCTCCTTCCGATCCGCGCAAGAAAGCCGCTCCAGAATCAAGCTGCTCTCGAAGTTCGATCGGGCCAAGTCGATGGAGCAGGGCCACGTAGCCAAGGGCAATTGCTCCCAGCGCCATACCCAAGCCAGTCGCGCCAGCGAGCCACGCGAACGTGGACCGGCCGATCGGCGAGGGAACCAGGATGTCGAAAAGGCCGACACCAAATCGGCGATTCCATCGCCAGACGTAGAAGCTGACCAGCGCGGCGCTGGCGGCCGATGCGATCAACAACGCGCTCGCGCTCGCTTTCGATCCGGACACACCGCCGATCAGCGCGAGCAACACTGCGACCAACTCCAGATGCGCGACGATTGCGATCAGGGCGCCGAGCATCGTCGGTGGCGCCTCGTGTGGCTCGGCGTCCGGATCAAACAGATACGCCAGTTGGCCTCGCAGGCGGCTCCACAGCGCCGCGGCGAAGACGCCATTCATCAGCAGACCCGCGAACGCAAGAGGCCAATTCGCACTGAATACGCCAATCGCGATCACCATGTTTCCGACCGCCGCGGCCATGCCACGACTGGCCTGCATCGGCATGACTTCGCCAGTGGCGCTGTAGGTCGGGAACACGGTGACCGCCTTCAGGGCGATCATTGTTCCGGAGAGCATCCAGAGCACTCCGATCACAGCGATCCTCCATGCGTCGGCGGGATGCATCCAGGCCACCACGGCCAGACTCGACAGCACCATCACGCTGACGAATGCAGTCAGCACCATCGCCATGGTGCGCGCCACCTCCAGCAAGCTGCGTGGCCAGCTCATCATCCAGCCAAGTGCAGGGCCCTCGGCCGCAAGCATGCGTGGCGCCGAAACAGCGATCATGTAGGCGCCGGCGGCAAGCACCACGCCGGCCCAGTGATGCCAGTGGAATTCGACGTTGCGCAGGTAGTGCCCGAGATAGAACGCTTGCAGCCCTACCAGCAGCAACGGCACCAGCAGCATCTGCACCAATGCGCCGCGATCTCGACGCAGCCACAACAACTCCTTGCGCAGCAGCGGCGAGCGTCGCCAGCGCGACGCGTTGATTGCCACTGCACCGACTGCTGTCGGATCGACGCGTTCCTCGGCGTCTCCGAAGCCAGCCTCGAATCCGCGCAGTGTCGCGGCATGCATCGCAACAAGCGCAAGCGCGCTCAGCACACCGTTGAGCAGCAGCGAGAGCGCAACTGCTTTCAGCCAAGCAGCGAAATCTGGGTAGTGCAGCAACGACTCTGCCGAAGGAATGGCAGCGCCTGCGCCCGCGAGCCAGCGCGCCAAGCCCCAGCTCAGGCTCGGGGTCGAGAGCGAGATCAATGGCGTCATCAGCAGCACAAAGCCGAGTGCGCCAGCCGTGACCAGCCACGCGCTGCGATTGCGTGGCGAAGCGCGCAACATCACCTGCACTTCGATCGCTTTGGCCATGATCGCGGCGCTGATCGTGAACGGCAGCGCCACCGCGAATGCCGCAGCCCCCGCGGCAACCGAGCTGTTGACCAGCGCCGCCAGCAGCATCACCAGCAATGGGCTGGTCAGCAGGAACGGGTTCGAGACAATTGGCTTCAGCGCTTCCGCCAGATAGACCGTTGGTTGCGGTATCGGAAATGCGAGATACCACTCCCAGAGCGGGTGCCGACGACGATTCATGTCGATGGCGAAACCATCGCCCTGCAGCCCCAGCGCCAGCCACCAGATCAGGCCAAGAGTCGCGAAGACGCGCCACGATGTCGGGTTGCCAGCGGAGCTTGGGAGGCGCTTCCTCGACACGATGCTGTCGGGTAATGCGGACTGGGCCAGCTTTGTCAGCCTGCTCATCCAGGAGGCGACGCTACCGCCGCGTTCACGCGCCAGCTTCTGCGCGTCGAACTCGAGCCACGTGCGCAACCAGTGCTCGGCTTCGGTGATGTCCTTCTGCAATGCGGTGTCGCTCGCGGCTCGCCCGTCCTTGGCGAGAGACGCACGCAGCAAGCGCAGGTTCTCCGCCAATGCGTCGCGGCGTCGCCACTCGTCGACGGTGCTGTCATCGATGGCCAGGATGCCGCGGAGATCGGCTTCAGCCGCTGCGCTCATCCGGCTCGCCTGGAACATCGAGAAGCCGATCATCAAGGTCATCATCAGCGAACTGAGCAGCGCGATGGAGTATGCGAACGAGGGCGAACGCTTGCGCTGTTGCAGGTGATGGATGCGGTTGCCGCTCTGCCGTATCGACATGCGCAACATGCTGCGCAACGCGGCAAAGGTGGATGGCGCCAATGAGCTCACTTTCTGCTCGCCATGACCTGCGCGCGGAATCGGTCTGCAGCGCTTACTGGCTTGGGTCGGGTCAGCGACAGGAACGCCTGCTCCAGCGACTGGGCGCCTGGCACCGAGGCCGCCACTTGCTCGAGTGCACCGCTGGCGACGATCGTGCCTTGGTGCAAGATCGCGATGTGCGAACACGATTGCTAGACCTGCGCCAGCAAGTGCGTCGAAAACACAATCGTGGTGCCGAGCGCAGTTTGTTCGCGCATGACGTCGAAGAACAGACGCGTGCTTTCGACATCAAGGCCGTTGGTCGGTTCGTCCAACACCAGCAGCTGCGGTTGGTGCAGCAAAGCCAGCAACAAACCGAGTTTCTTCTTCATGCCGCGCGAGTAGTCGTCGGCGAAGCGATCAAGCGCGTCTTCGAGCTGCAGACGCGCGATCAGCGACCGCAAACGCCGCAGTTCGGCTGCGGGGTCGAGACCGTGCAGTGAGGCCGACAGCTCGATGATGTCGCGGCCGCTCAGGAAGCTGTGGAACATCGGCTCGTCCGGCAGGAAACCGAGCGTTCGCTTGATCTCCAAACGATCGTCGAACGCGTCGCGACCGTCGACCCGCAGGGAACCGGCACTCGCCTTGATCACGCCCATCAGGATTCGAAACAATGTGGTCTTGCCGGCGCCGTTCGGTCCGAGCAGGCCAAAGACCTGCCCGCGTTCCACGCACAGGTCGACACCGCGCAGCGCAGCCTTGTCGCCGAACTGCTTGCTGAGCCCGGTCGCGACGATCATCGCGCCGGCGGCGTTCGCTGGTGGGGAGGTGCTCACGCCAGATACCCGCCATCGACCACGAAGCTGGCGCCGGTGATGTAGCTGGCGGCGGGGGAGGCGAGGAACAGGAGCATGGGCGCGATCTCGGCGGGTTCGGCGGCGCGGCCGAGGGGGATCTGGCGCAGCAGTTGCTGCAGGATCTGCGCGTTCTGGGTCAGTGCCGAGGCGAACTTGGTGTCGGTGAGGCCGGGAAGCACGGCGTTGACGCGGATCTTGAGCGGCGCCAGTTCCTTGGCGAAACCTTCGGTCAGCGACACGATCGCGGCCTTGGTCGCCGAGTACACGCCCTGCCCCGGCGCGGCGCGGCGTGCGTTGACCGAGGCGACATTGAGGATGCAGCCGCCGCGCTCGCGCTCGCGCATGATCCGCGCCGCCTGTTGCGAGCAGTAGAAGTAGCCGCGCAGATTGACCGCGGCGGTCTTCTCGAAGGCATCGAGGCCCATCTCCAGCATCGGACCGAAGTACGGGTTGGCGGCAGCGTTGTTGATCAGGATGTCGAGGCCGAAACCGCGGTCGATCACCTTCTGGAACAGCCGGTCCATCGAGTCCAGGTCGCCGATGTGCGCGTCGATGGCGCTGGCCACGCCGCCCTCGGCGCGGATCGCGGCGACCACCTGTTCGCAGGCATCGAGCTTGCGGCTCGACACGATCACGTGCGCGCCCTGCTGCGCCAGCAGGTGCGCCGTCGCGGCGCCGATGCCGCGGCTGGCGCCGGTGATCAGCGCGGTCTTGCCGGTCAGGTCGAACAAGGCCTTGGTCATGGCGCGATCACCTCGAAGCACGGGAGCCGCGATTGTAGGCGCGGCCGGGGGTCGCGACAGAAGCGCAGGGTCGGCGCTGCTAGTCTGCGCGCCCCGTCGCGGAGCCCGAACATGACCCGACCCAGAGCCCTGATCACCGGCGCCGGCAGCGGCCTCGGCCGTGCGTTGGCGCATCGCTATGCCCGTGCCGGCCACGACATTGCCGTGGTCGATCTGGATCGCGCGCGCGCCGAAGCCGTGGTCGCGGAGCTGGCTGCCCACGGCGGCGCGCACTTCGCGCTGGTGGCCGATGTCGGCGACGATGCCGCGGTCGAATCGCTGCGCGACAGCGTGCGCGCGCACTGGGATTGCTTCGACCTGCTGTTCAACAACGCCGGGGTCGCGACTGCCGGGTCGGTCGCCGACAGCTCGCTCGACGACTGGCGCTGGGTCACCAACATCGATCTGCTCGGCGTGGTCCGCGGCATGAAGGCGTTCGCGCCGATGTTTCAGCAGCAGCGGCGCGGGCACGTGCTCAGCACGGCCTCGTTTGCCGGCCTGGCCGGGGCGCCGAATATCGCCAGCTATGGCGTCGCCAAGGCCGGCGTGGTCGCGCTGTCGGAGGCGCTGCGCGCCGAGATGGAACCGTTCGGCGTGCGCGTTTCGGTCATCTGCCCGAGTTTCTTCAAGACCAACTTGATGGACAGCGCGCGCTGCGCCGACGCCAAGTTCAGCGGCGTCGCCACGCGCCTGATGGAGCGCGCGCGCGAGTCCGCCGACGACATCGCCGCCTACGTGTTCCGGGCGCAGCAACGGGGTCGGTTCCTGATCATCCCGACCGCGCAGGAACGCATGCACTGGCGCCTGAAGCGCTGGTTCCCGGAGTTCTACTTCCGCCGGCTGATGGCGTTCGCCAGGGCCATGCAGCTGCGCTGAGCCGAACCGGCGCCGCAAACCCTGCAGGCCACGGCTCGTCACAGGCATGACTTCCGGCGCTGTCACGGATCGTTTCCGGGCCTAGGCTTCGCTCCTGGCTTGGGGCGGGAGAAGAACATGCGTGCGCTGTGGAGTCTGGCCGGGCTGATGCTCGCGCTGCCGTGGTCGCTGTCGGCGATGGATGCCGAAGAGTTGGTCGCGAAGAACATCGAGGCGCGCGGCGGCATCGCCGCGATCCGCGCGATCCAGTCGATGACCTTGACCGGCAAGCTGCAACAGGGCGGCTTCGAGGCGGCGGTGGCGGTGATGCGCGGCGGTGGCCGCCTGCGCAGCGAGTTTTCGATCCAGGGCATGACCCAGGTGCGGGCCTTCGATGGCAGCTCGGGCTGGACGATCTCGCCATTCGGCGGGCGCAAGGACCCCGAGAAGCTCTCCGGCGACGACCTCAAGGACATGCGCATCGAGGCCGACCTCGAAGGTCCGCTGGTCGACTACGCCAAGAAGGGCCACAGCATCGAGTACCTCGGCACCGAGGACATCGACGGCACCGAGGCGCACAAGCTGCGCGTCAAGTACGCGACCGGCAACGAAGCGGTCTACTACTTCGATCCCGACTATTTCCTGGAGATCCGCATCGTCAGCAAGAGCTGGTACCGCGGCAGCGAATTCGAGGGCGAGGCCGACCTCGGCGACTACGAACAGGTCAACGGCGTCTGGGTGCCGTTCTCGGTGGCCTCCGGCGCCAAGGGCTCGACCCAGAAAGCGACCATCACCTACGAACGCGCCGAAGCCAACGTCGCACTCGACGACGCGCTGTTCGCATTCCCGCAGGGAGCCAAGCCATGAAGCGCAACCCGCAATCCCTGCTGCGCGCGGTCGGGCCGATCGTGTTCGGTCTGGCCGCCATCTCGGCGGCGGACGAAGCCCTCGCATTCGACAGCGCCACCGTCTCCGGGCTTGGCGTGCGCAACATCGGCTCGGCGGCGATGAGCGGCCGCATCAGCGCCATTGCCGCGTTCAATCGCGACGGCAAGACCACGGTCTACGTCGGCGCCGCCAGCGGCGGCGTGTGGAAGTCGCAGGACGGCGGCACCACCTTCGAGCCGAAGTTCGACGACCAGCCGGTGCAGTCGATCGGCGCGATCGCGCTCGACCCGTCGAACCCGAAGCAGGTCTGGGTCGGCACCGGCGAGAGCTGGACGCGCAACTCGGTCTCGATCGGCAACGGCGTCTATCGCACGAGCGATGGCGGCGACACCTGGCAGCACATGGGCCTGCCGCAGACCGAGCGCATCTCGAAGATTCTGGTGCATCCGCGCGACGGCAAGATCGTCTACGTCTGCGCCCCCGGCCCGCTGTGGAGCGACTCCGACCAGCGCGGCCTGTTCAAGACCAGCGACGGCGGCCAGACCTGGAGCAAGGTGCTCGCCGGCGGCAACCGTTCCACCGGCTGTTCCGACCTGGAGTTTGATCCCAAGCAGCCGGATGTGCTGATCGCCGCGCTGTGGGACTTCCGCCGCCAGGGCTGGACCTTCCGCTCCGGCGGCGAGAGCGAGAACGCGGCCAGTGGCAGCGGCCTGTTTCGCAGCAGCGACGGCGGCGCGCACTGGAGCGAGTTCACGCCGGCGACGCACGCGGGCTTCCCGGCGAAACCGTATGGCCGCATCGGCATCGCGATCGCACCGAGCGACCCCAAGATCGTCTACGCCGTGGTCGAGGGCAAGCGCAGCGCGCTGTTTCGCTCCAGCGACGGCGGCGCCACCTGGGAGGAACGCGATCGCAGCCAGATGATGGTGTGGCGGCCGTTCTACTTCGCCAATCTCGTGGTCGATCCGACCAATCCCGAGCGCGTGTTCAAGGCCAACCTGTCGCTGATCGTGTCCGAGGACGGCGGCAAGAGCTTCTCCGGCACCGGCGGCGGCGCGCATGGTGACTGGCACGACGTCTGGATCGATCCGGCCAACCCGAAGCACCTGATCGGCGGCGACGACGGCGGGCTGTGGACCAGCCACGACGGCGGTTCGCTGTGGATCAAGAGCGAAAACCTGCCGGTGTCGCAGTTCTATCACGTCAGCGTCGACGACCAGGATCCTTACGAGGTCTACGGCGGGCTGCAAGACAACACCAGCTGGATTGCGCCATCGAGCTACCCCGGCGGCATCACCAACGCGCAGTGGGAACCGTTCTCCGGTGGCGACGGCTTCTGGATGTTCGCGGACCCGGTCGCGCCGCGCGACTACGTCTACTTCGAGTCGCAGGGCGGATACCTGGTGCGCGCCAACCGCCACACCATGCAGCAGCGCGAGATCCAGCCCAAGGCCGGCTACAAGGAGAAGCTGCGCTTCAACTGGAATGCGCCGCTGCACCTGAGCTCCAGCGAGCGCGGCACGATCTATCTCGGTTCGCAGTTCCTGCACCGCTCGCGCGACCAGGGCCAGAGCTGGGAACGCATCTCGCCGGACCTGACGAGCAATGATCCGGCCAAGCAGCAGCAGGAGAAGTCCGGCGGCATCACCGTCGACAACTCCGCCGCCGAGATGCACACCACGATCTACTCGATCAGCGAGTCGCCGCAGAACGGGCAGGTGATCTGGGTCGGCACCGACGATGGCAACGTCCAGCTCACGCGCGATGGCGGCAAGACCTGGAACAACACCGTGCGCAACATTCCCGGGCTGCCGAAGGCGTCGTGGGTGAGCTGGGTCGAAGCCAGTCGCCACGATGCCGCGACCGCCTACGCCGCGTTCGACCGCCACACCTTCGGCGACATGGACCCGCACGTGTTCATGACCCGCGACTACGGCCGCAGCTGGACGCGCATCGCGGCCGCTGCGCAGGGCGTGCGCGGCTATGCGCACGTGATCCGCGAGGACATCGTCAATCCCGATCTGCTGTTCCTCGGCACCGAGTTCGGGCTGTGGATCTCGCTCGACCGCGGCGCGCACTGGGCGGCGTTCAAGGGCGGGCGCTTCCCGAGCGTGGCGGTGCGCGATCTCGCGATCCAGCCGCGCGACCACGACCTGGTCATCGCCACCCACGGCCGCGGCATCTGGATCATCGATGACCTCACGCCGCTGCGCCATCTCGATGCGGCGACGCAGGCCGCCGAGGTCAGTCTGTTGCCGAGTCGTCCGCAGCAGCAGCGCGTTCCCGGCTTCGGCGGCTGGTCGCGCGGCGATGCCGTCTTCGTCGGCCGCAACGCACCGAACGCGGCGGTGATCAGCTACCACCAGAAGACGCGGCACCTGTTCGGCAAGCTCAAGCTCGAAATCCTCGATGCCGAAGGCAAGGTCCTCGACACGCTGCCGGCCTCCAAGCGCCGCGGCATCAACCGCGTGCAGTGGTCGATGAGCGTGAAGCCGCCGCGCACGCCGCAGGGCGCGACGCTGGCCGGCGCCGCGACCTACGGTCCGCGCGTGCTGCCCGGGACCTACCGCGTGCGCCTGACCAAGAACGGCAAGGTCTACGAAACACCGCTGCGCGTCGATCTGGACCCGCGCGCGCCATACACGAGCGACGACCGCAAGGCGCAGTTCGCGGCGGCGATGCGCGTGCATGCGCTGTTCGAGCGCATGTCCGACCTGTCCGAGCGCATCGTCGCACTGCGCGAGCAGGCGACGGCCAAGGCCGCGGCGCTGCCGCAAGGCGAGCGCTCGAAGAAGCGCCTGCTGCAGCTGGTGACGCGGATCGAAGACGTGCGCCGGCAGATCGTCGCGACCAAGGAAGGCGGTGCGGTGACCGGCGAGGAGCGCTTGCGCGAACACCTCGACGCGCTCTACGGCGCGATCGTCGGCTGGGAAGGCCGCCCCGGTTCCTACCAGCTGCAGCGCATCGACGTGCTCGAACGCGAGCTCGGCGAAGTCGAAGCCGAGTTCGCGAAGCTGCTGGAGCGCGAGGCGCGTCCGCTCGGCGTGGTGCTGGCGGCAATTGCTGGTGGCGGCGGCGGGAGTCGCGTCGCCGCCCGCTGAAACGGGCCCGCTACAATCGGCCGATGGATGTTTCCCACCTGCTCGACGCGCTGAACCCGGCGCAGCGCGAAGCCGTGTGCGCGCCGCGTGGCCACTACCTGGTGCTCGCCGGCGCCGGCAGCGGCAAGACGCGCGTGCTCACCCATCGCATGGCCTGGCTGACCGAGGTCGAGCGTGCCTCGCCGTGGTCGGTGCTGGCGGTGACCTTCACCAACAAGGCCGCCGGCGAAATGCGTTCGCGCGCGGAACTGCTGATGCCGCAAGGCACGCGTGGCTTGTGGGTCGGCACCTTCCATGGCATCGCGCATCGCCTGCTGCGCCAGCACTGGCGCGAGGCGCTGCTGCCGGAAACCTTTCAGATCCTCGATGCCGACGACCAGGTGCGCCTGATCAAGCGCGTCAGCGCCGATCTCGGACTGGAGGAATCGCGCTGGCCGGCGCGCCAGGCGGCGTGGTTCATCAACACCATGAAGGACGAGGGCAAGCGCCCGGGCGCGATCGCGACCGACTACAACCCGGCCACGCGCACCCTGATCGACATCTACGCCGCCTACGAGGAACGCTGCCAGCGCGCCGGCCTGGTCGATTTCGCCGAGCTGCTGCTGCGCACGCACGAGACGCTGTTGCGCGACAGTGAACTGCTGAAGCACTACCGCAGCCGCTTCGAGCATCTGCTGATCGACGAGTTCCAGGACACCAACACCCTGCAATACGCCTTCGTGCGCCTGCTCGCGGGCGATCGCGCGTCCGCCTTCGTGGTTGGCGACGACGACCAGGCGATCTACGGCTGGCGCGGCGCCAAGGTCGAGAACGTGCAGCAGTTCCTGCGCGACTTCCCGGGCGCGGTCACCTTCAAGCTGGAACAGAACTACCGCTCGACCGCCAACATCCTGAGCGCCGCGAACGCGGTCATCGCGCGCAACGGCGGCCGCCTCGGCAAGGAGCTGTGGACCAGTTCGGGCAAGGGCGATCTGATCGACCTGTACGCCGCCTACAACGAACAGGACGAGGCGCGTTTCGTGATCGAGCGCATCCAGCGCTGGGTCCGCGACGGCGGCTCGGCGCGTGATGCCGCCATCCTGTACCGCTCGAACGCGCAGTCACGGCTGTTCGAGGAGGCCTTGATGGTGCAAGGCATGAAGTACCGGGTCTACGGCGGCCTGCGCTTCTTCGAACGCGCCGAAGTGAAGGATGCACTCGCGTACCTGCGCCTGTCGCTGCTGCGCGAGGACGATGCTGCATTCGAGCGCGCAGTGAACACGCCACCGCGCGGCATCGGCGAGCGCACGCTCGACGCGCTGCGCAAGCGCGCACGCGATGCGAGGTCCTCGCTGTGGGCGGCGACCGAGGCGGAACTCGCCGGCGGCACGCTGGCCGCGCGCGCCAAGTCGGCGCTGCGCGCGTTCATCGAGCTGATCGAGAAACTCGCCGCCGCCACCGCCGAGGCCAGCCTCGCCGAGCGCATGGAGCGCGCGATCGAGGCCGGGCAGCTGAAGCCCTACTACGAGGCGGAAGGCAAGGGGCAGGCCGAGTCGCGCATCGACAACCTCGATGAACTGATCAACGTCGCTGCTCGCTTCGAGCGCAGCGTCGAGGACGCCGAAGCGGGACTGAGCGAGGTCGCGTCGTTCCTTGCGCACGCCACGCTCGAGGCCGGCGAGGCGGCGGGTGAAGCGTGGGAAGACTGCGTGCAGCTGATGACCCTGCATTCGGCCAAGGGCCTCGAGTTCCCGCTGGTGTTCCTGGTCGGGCTCGAAGATGGCTTGTTCCCGAGCCAGAAGTCGCTGGAGCAGGAGGACCGCCTGGAAGAGGAGCGCCGCCTCGCCTATGTCGGCATCACCCGCGCGCGCCAGAAGCTGGTGCTGTGCCATGCCGAGTCGCGGCGCTGGCATGGCCAGGAGACCTACAACCGGCCCTCGCGCTTCCTCGCGGAGATCCCGAAGGAAGTGCTGGCCGAGGTGCGTCCGAAGGTGCAGGTCAGCCGGCCGATGGCGTTTGGCCGCAGCGCCGAAGGGTTTCTCGCCGAACGTGGTCTGCTGCGCGGCGGCGTGGTCGAGCTGCCGGCGATTCCGCTCGGCGCACGCGTGGCGCATGCCAGCTTTGGCGAGGGCGTGGTCACCCATTTCGAGGGCGCCGGCGCTTCGGCACGGGTGCAGGTGAACTTCGCCGCCGGTGGCGCGAAATGGCTGGTGCTTGCATTCGCCAACCTGAAGTCGCTGTAGTCCTGCGCGCAGAAAAGGAGTCATCCATGAGCAATGCCGAGTGGTTCTACGCCGACGCCGGCGGTCAGCAGCAGGAGCCGGTGGACGCGGAGACGCTGCAGCGCCTGTGGCGCGAGGGACGCATCCACGCGCAGACGTTGTTGTGGCGCGAAGGCATGGCGGGCTGGCAGCCGCTCGCCTCGCTCGCTGCGGAGTTGCCCTGGGTGCGCGATGCAGCGCTGGCACCCGTGGCGCCGCCACCGTTGCCCGCGGCTGGGGTCGCCAAACCCGCGGCGCGCGCCGGCTGCGCCGGTGGTGGCTGCGCCATCGCGATCGTGCTCGGCTCGTTCGGCGCGCTGATGATCCTCGGCGTGCTCGCCGCAATCGCGATTCCGGCCTATCAGGACTACACGCACCGCGCCAAGGTCGCGGTGGCGATCGGGAGCGCGGCTTCGCTGAAGGAGAGGGTGATGGCCGACTACCGGCGACTCGGTGATTGCCCGGTGGATATCGAAGTCGACAGCAGCGATGTGCCCGCGGGTTTCAGCGAGGTCTGGGTCGGCCGGTTCGAGGACGAAACCTGCGGCATCCAGCTGGTCTTCGAGGCGATTCCCGGTCTGGCCGACAGCAAGGACAAGAAGCTCTGGCTCTGGCTGGACGAAGACGGCAGCAGTTGGAAGTGCTCGTCCGAGCTGGCCGATCGCCTGTTGCCGCTGAACTGCCGCGGCTGAGATGGAAAGGACGAGGGCCGCTCGCGCGGCCCTCGTATACGGCGATGGCGTCAGGGTTCAGCGATTGCCACCCTTCGGGCGGAACGCGCTGAGCGAGCCGAGGTAGCGGCCGAGGCGTTCCTCGATCGCTTCGCGCGCCTTGTCGGACGCACTCAGGTTGGTGAAGTCGACCTTCTGCGTCACCGCCGGGCCGAGCGGCTGGCCCTCGAACACGTCCCAGGTCTTCACCGTCAGGTTGGCCGAGTACAGCGTGTCGGTCTGGCCGTAGAAGGTGATCGGTGTCGAGCCGAGCGGCTGCGCGCGAATCACGGTCACCGCACGCACGTTGTTGGCGCGCGCGAGCGCCGCGAACAGGCGCGGCATGTCCGGTGCGCCGGAGTTGATCAGTGCCGCGATGCCGGGCGTGCTCTCCTCGTCGGCGAGCAGGAAGCCCGCGGATTCCAGCGCTTCCTCGATCACGCCTTCCGCCGCCTGCGCGATGGCCGGGTCGCCGATGCTGATCACCATGACTCGTGGCGGACCCATCGGGCGCCGCGGCCGGTCTTCCGGCGGCGGCAGGTTGCGCGCCAGCGCCGGACGATCGCCGCGCGCCGGGCGGTCATCGCCGCGCAGCAGCGGGCGTTCGACCGCGACCGGATCGCGTCCGCCCTCGACGTCCTTGCGCCGTTGTGCGAGCTCGTCGAGCACGGCCAGGCCGGGGGCCGGATCGGCGGCGCTGTCGTCCGCGTCCGCGGCTGCAGCCAGCCCGGTGTGTTGCAGCGCCTCGCTGGCACCGGCCAGCGCATCAGCGGCGCTGTCGAGCGCATCGCCGCTGCCGGCGGGTGCACTGACGGCGGCCGGCTGCGCATCGCTGCTGGCGGTGGCCGGCGTGGCTGCGGCCGCCGGGCTGGTCGCGGTGTCGGTGGCCGGTGCGCTCAGCGCCAGCGCTGCCGGCGGCGGCGCGGTGCCGAGCAAACGGTCCTTGAAGGCGTAGCCCGCGGCACCGAGCGCGCCGAGCGCGATCACGGCGGCGATCGGCCAGAATGCCTTCGATCCGCCCGCGCGCTGCTGCTGCGCTTCCATCACCGACGGCCGTGCTGCCGCGGCTGGCGCCGGCGGCGGCGCGATGGCGCGCTGGTGGGTGGCCGGCGTCGGCGCCGAATGCACCTGCGGCAAGGGCGTCGGCGGCGTCGGCTTCAGCGCCGCTTCGCGCTGTGTGGCCGCAGCGATGGCCTCGGCCGGGGTCGCCATGCCGATCACGGTGGCGGCGGCCGCGGGCAGCTTGGCCTGCACCGAAATCGGGCCGCCGGCCATCACCGCCGGGTGCTTCTGCAGGTCGGCGACCAGTTCATGGCAACTGGCATAGCGGTCGGCCGGGTCCTTCGCGACCATGCGCGTCAGGATGCGTGCGAGCTCGGGGTCGACGTCGCTGTTGAGCTGGCGCACGTCCGGCACCTCGGCCTTGACCACTTCGAGCAGCAGGCCGAGCGGCGATTCATCGGTGAACGGCATGCGTCCGGTCAGCATCTCGAACAGCACGATGCCGAGCGAGAACACGTCCGAACGCAGGTCGACCGGCTTGCCCAGGCAGACTTCCGGCGACAGGTAACCCGGGGTGCCGACGAACTCGCCGGTCGCGGTCAGCTTCTTCGAGAAATCATGTTGCGCGAGCGCGATGCCGAAGTCGGCGATCTTGATCGTGCCGCGCGTCGTCAGCATCAGGTTCGCGGGCTTGATGTCGCGATGCACGACGCCCTTGTCATGCGCGGTCGACAGGCCGAGCGCGGTCTGGTGGATCACCTTCGCCGCGGCCGCCGGCGTCATCTTGCCTTCGCGCTTGAGGAACGAGGATAGCGACTCGCCCTCGACGAATTCCATCGCGAAGAACGGCTGCCCGCCGTCCTCGCCGATGAAGTAGATCTGGATGATGTGTGCGTCGTTGAGCTGCGCCATCGAGCGCGCCTCGCGCAGGAAGCGCTCCTTCACCGACTCGTCGTGCGAGAGCGACTCCGAGAGGGTCTTGATCGCGACGTAGCGGTTCAGCGCCGGCTCGTAGCCCTTGTAGACAACCCCCATGCCGCCGCGACCGAGTTCGCAGACGACATCGTAATGACCGACCTTGCTTCTCATGACTCGACTCCCCGATGGATCGCCCGGGAGGAGCGCACCTGGCCGGCGGCCCCTGTCACCAAACGTCAATCGAGAATATCACTGCATTCTGAACGGCTCCCAAGCCGTGCCCGAGCGTTCGGTCAACCGGATCGACGGTTGGAAGCGGGCGCCTGGCGGATAGACTCGCGGCTTCGACGGAGACCCGCACATGAAACGACGCCATCTGATTGCAGCCGGCAGCGCCGCTGCGCTCGCCGCCTGCGCACCCGGCTCCAAGGGCCCGGCCGGCGGCCAGAGTTCGCAACGCTTCCAGTGGAAGATGGTCACCTCGTGGCCACCGAATTTTCCCGGGCTCGGCAGCAGCGTCCTGCGTCTCGCGGAGCTGCTGGCGCAGGCCAGCGGCGGCCGGCTGACGCTGAAGATCTACGCCGGCAACGAACTGGTGCCGCCGTTCGAGGTGTTCGACGCGGTCTCGCGCGGCACCGCCGAGATGGGCCACAGCGGTGCCTACTACTGGAAGGGCAAGTCGCCCGCGGCGCCGTTCTTCTGCGCGGTGCCGTTCGGGCTCAATGCCCAGGAGATGAATGGCTGGCTCTACCACGGCGGCGGGCTCGAGCTGTGGCGCGAGCTGTACGCGAAGTTCAACCTGGTGCCATTCGCGTGCGGCAACACCGGCGTGCAGATGGCCGGATGGTTCAACCGCGAGATCACCTCGGTGGACGACCTCAAGGGGCTGAAGATGCGCATCCCCGGGCTCGGCGGCGAGGTCATGGCGCGGCTTGGCGCGGTGCCGGTGAACATCCCCGGCGGCGAGATCTTCACCTCGCTGCAGCAGGGCGCGATCGACGCGGCGGAGTGGGTCGGTCCCTACAACGACCTCGCCTTCGGTCTCTATCGCGCGGCCAAGTACTGCTACTACCCGGGTTGGCAGGAACCCGGCCCGACACTGGAATGCATGGTCAACAAGAACGCCTACGACTCGTTGCCGGAAGACCTCAAGGCGCTGCTCGATGCCTGCTGCCGGGCGATCAACGACGACATGCTGGCCGAGTACACCGCGCGCAACCAGGACGCGCTGCGGCAGCTGGTCGACACGCACAAGGTCGAGTTCCGCCGCCTGCCCGACCCGGTGCTGGCGGCGCTGCGCGAACAGGCCGACGCGGTGCTCGCGGACCTTGCGCAAAGCGATGCCTTCGCCAAGCGCGTGCACGACAGCTACGTCGCCTACCGCGCCCAGGTGCGGGCCTGGGCCGCGGTCTCGGAAGTCGCCTTCTACCAGGCGCGCGCCTGACGTCAGAGCCGAATTGCGAACCGGGTCGCCGATCGGCACCCGGCTGCCGGCGCGCGCCTGCGCGCCGCGCGCGGTGGCGCGAGCGGCGCATGCCGGGCGACGGACGGTGCCGCGACTGTGAACGAAGTCACAGAATCCAGTTGCTCGCGATTTGTTGCAAAGCAGCGTGACCTGCGGTTCAGCCTGCGTATAGTCGCCCGGCCTTCCCGGGTCCGGGCAGGCGGGGCGATGGCCAGGGGGCTTTCATCGCGCGCAATCCAGTCACCTTCTGCCGCCGGCGCAGTGCCGGCACAGAGAAGTGCGGTCTGCGACGCGAAGGGGTTTCGGAAGCCATCGGGGAGACTTCATAAGAAACACATTCCTTAGAAGGGGAATCGTACAGTGGGCAATTTCACGCATAAGCCTGTGGTTCGTGGTTTCACCTCTTTCTCGGCACTCGCGCTGGCCATCGCGGCCGGCACCTCGTTCGCCGCCGAGCGCCCCGACCTGCACCAGCAGGACGTCAAGGCGATCAACCAGCAGTACGCCAAGATCGTCGCCGAGCTCGGCCAGAGCGCACGCTCGGAAGAACGGCACGCGGAAATGCTCGGGCTGCATGCGTCCTCGACGCTGCGCGTGCTCGAGAAGTCCGTCGATGCCGATGGCACCACGCACTACCGCTACCAGCAGATGCACCGTGGAATTCCCGTGTTCGGTGAACACGTCGTCGTTTCCGAAGCCAAGAACGGCCAGGTCAAGAGCCTGTTCGGCCGCGCCGTGCTCGGACTCGACCGCGAGCTGCCGATGGGCGCCAAGTCGCGCTTCGACGAATCCTCCGCTCTTGAGCTCGGCAAGCGTGCCGCGCTCGGCAAGCGCCTCGCCGGCGCCCTGATCGAACGCCAGAACGTGCAGCGCGTGGTGTTCGTCGACGACGTCGACAGCGCGCACTCGGCGTTCCTGGTCGAGGTGTTGTCCGACAAGGCCGGCGGCGGCAATCCGAGCCGCATGTTCACCATCCTCGACGCCAACACCGGCAAGGTGCTGAAGCAGTGGGACGGCCTCGCGCATGCGCTGGTCGGCACCGGCCCCGGCGGCAACCAGAAGACCGGCCAGTACGAGTACGGCACCACCTACGGTTACAACGACGTGTCGCAGAGCGGCTCGACGTGCACGATGACCAACAGCAACGTCAAGACCGTGAACCTCAACGGCGCCACCTCGGGCTCGACGGCGTTCTCCTACACCTGCCCGCGCAACACCGTGAAGACCATCAACGGCGCCTACTCGCCGCTGAATGACGCCCACTACTTCGGCGGCGTCATCTACAACATGTACCAGAGCTACATCAGCAAGGCGCCGCTGACCTTCCAGCTGGCGATGAAGGTGCACTACAGCTCGAACTACGAAAATGCGTTCTGGGACGGTTCGGCGATGTCGTTCGGCGACGGCGCCAGCACCTTCTACCCGCTGGTCTCGCTCGACGTCTCCTCGCACGAGGTCTCGCACGGCTTCACCGAGCAGAACTCGAACCTGACCTACTCCGGCATGTCCGGCGGCATGAACGAAGCCTATTCGGACATGGCCGGCGAAGCCGCCGAGTACTACATGAAGGGCAGCAACGACTGGAAGGTCGGCGCCGACATCTTCAAGGGCACCGGCGCGCTGCGCTACATGAACAACCCGCCGCAGGACGGCAGCTCGATCGACAACGCCGCGAACTTCACCAGTTCGATGGACGTGCACTACTCGTCGGGCGTCTACAACAAGGCGTTCTACCTGCTCGCCACCAAGGCCAACTGGAACACCAAGAAGGCGTTCCAGGTGTTCGCCCGCGCCAATGATCTGTACTGGACCGCGAGCAGCACCTTCAACCAGGGTGCCTGCGGTGTCGAGACGGCGGCGACTGACCTCGGCTTCACCAAGGCCGACGTGACCGCGGCGTTCACCTCGGTGGGCGTGTCCTGCGCCACGACCCCGCCGCCGTCCGGCGGTGGCGTGCTGACCAATGGCGTCGCCAAGACCGGCCAGTCGGCTGCGACCGGAGCCTCGCTGAACTACACGCTGGTGGTGCCGGCAGGCGCGACCAACCTGAAGTTCGTGACCTCGGGCGGCACCGGTGACGCCGACCTGTACGTCAAGTTCGGCAGCGCCCCGACCACGACCAGCTACACCTGCAAGTCCGATGGCGGCACCAATGCCGAGACCTGCAACATCGCGACCGCCCAGGCCGGTACCTACTACGTGATGGTCAAGGCCTACGCCGCGTTCTCGGGCATGAGCATCACCGGCAGCTACACCACCGGCGGCGGCGGTTCGACGCAGACCTACAGCAACACCAGCGACTACCAGATCCGCGACAACACCACGGTGGATTCGCCGATCACGGTCAGCGGCCGCAGCGGCAACGCTCCGTCCTCGACCTCGGTCTCGGTGAACATCGTGCACACCTACCAGGGTGACCTGAAGGTGGACCTGGTTGCTCCCGATGGCACGCTGTACAACATCCACAACCGCACCGGCTCGGGCACCGACAACGTCATCAAGACGGTCAACCTGAACCTGTCGTCGGAAACCATCAACGGCACCTGGAAGCTGCGTGTGAACGACAACGCCGCTGGCGATGTCGGCTACATCAACAGCTGGTCGATCACCATGTAATGGCAGCAAACCGGCGCAGCCCCTCTCCGCACCCGCGGGGAGGGGCTGTGTCTTGCAGGACCTCCTGCATCGCGAAGCAGCATCCAAGGCCGATCCGCCGATGATGTCCACTGCCAGCCAAGTCGTATCCGCACCTGATCGCGAGCGCCCGGGGTTCCGGCGCCGCGCGACCTTGCCCGCGGCTGCGCTGCTGGCGGCGTGCGCGGCGGCTTCTGCGTCGGCGCCGGTTTCCGAACCGACCACGGCTGTGGCCGAACCGGTCCGTCAGGACCTCGAATTCAAGCTCGAAGCCGGGCAGTCGGTGCACATCGACAACCCCTACGGCAGCGTGTTCCTGCGCTTCGGCGGCTACGAGCACCAACTGGGTCTGCACACGACCCTGCAACAACCTGCGCAGGCGGCGCCGATCGAATTCGCGCCGCGCGCGACCGAACGCGGCTTCGAGATCGCTCCGCGCCTGGCCAAGGGGGCGGCAGTCGCACCCGGCCAGCGCTTCGATCTGGTCGCCTACGTACCGCAACAACACGCCGTGGACGCGCGCACGCTGGACGGCGTGATCGAGAGCCGCGGCCTGAAGTCGGACCTGAGCATGCGCTCGGAAAGCGGCGATCTGGCCGCGCGCGGCAGCGAAGGCCTGGTCCAGGCCGAGACCGCCTCGGGCAGCATCGAGGTCGCGTTTGCCGCGGCCGCCGCCAAGGGGTCGCGCCAGCGCCTGGCGACGCGCACCGGCGCCATCATCGTCGGGGTCACCGACGCGCTCGATGCCGAAGTGCAGCTGGCCAGCTCCGCTCCGTTCGCCACCGACTACTCGCTCGAAGTGAGCTCGCATCCGGGGCAGGAGCCGAACAAGACGGCGCTCGCGCGCATCGGCAAACCCGACCCGAAGCAGCCTTCGATCCTCGAACTGCACAGCCTGCGCGGCGAGATCCGCCTGCTGCGGCGTGCGGTCTATGTCGACGCACCGGTTGCAACACCCGCGCCTTCCGGCTGATCCACGAAGGCAACGCAACACGCAACATGCAGTACTAGAAGCGAACAGACGCTCAGACACATCCACTCTTGGGGAGTTAGGGAATGAATGTTTCACGCATGATGAAGACGGCCGCACTGGCCCTGCTGTTGCCGTTCGCGGCCGGTGCCAATCCACCGCAGGTGGGCGAGCCGGTAACACCACAAAGTTTCAGCGGCGACATCCGCAATCTGCCGACGGCGGCGCCGTGGGCACCCGGCATGAGCATCCGCGAGGCGCACAAGCGCCAGTTCCGCGCTCCGGATGCGCGTGCGCCGCATACGCCGGCGAACAAGCCGACCAAGCCGGACGGCCTGCCCGAGCTGCAGCAGATGTGGGACGAAAGCAACGCGCGCAGCCTCGGCGCCACCAACGCCGGCGGTCGCATCAGCATCAACAACGGCTCGACCGGCGTCAGCCCGGGCGACCCGGTGGTCGAAGTCGGACCGAACCACATCCTCTACGGCGTGAATGGTTCGAGCGGCACCACCTTCACCGTCTACAACAAGACCGGTTCGCTGGTCGCCGGCCCGACCACGTTCAAGTCGCTGGCCACCGGTGGCAGCGCGTGCGCCACCTCGGTGTCCGACCCGATCATCATGTTCGACCGCATGGCCAACCGCTGGTTCATGCTGGAAATGGGCGGCTCCAGTTCGTCGCCGTACCTGTGCACCTACGTCTCCAAGACCAGTGACCCGGTCAGCGGCGGCTGGTGGTACTACGGCTTCTCGGCGCCGAGCACGCCCGACTACCCGCACTGCGGCATCTGGAACAACGCCTACGTCTGCGGCGACAACGAGGGCAACGCCCAGGTCAGCGTCTATGCGTTCGATCGCGAGCGCATGCTGCTCGGCCAGACCGCACGCGCTGCGCAGCGTTTCGCCTCGGTGCCGAAGCTCGCGGGCTACGGCTTCCAGATCCTGACGCCGGCGACCTACTACGGCACCAACGCGATCCCCGCCGGCAGCAAGCAGATCCTCGCCCGTCACAACGACGATGAAGCGCATGCCGGCAGCGGTGCCAACGGCAGTGCCGACTACATCGACCTGTACTCGATGAACATCGACTGGACCACGCCCGCGAACAGCGGCATCACCACGCTGCCGCGCGTCGCCATCACCGAGTTCAACAGCTGGTTCCGCGACTACTCGACCTTTGCCACCGTGCCGCAGCCGGGTTCCACCTCGCGCCTCGACCCGATCCGCGAAGTGATCCTGAACCAGCTCGTGTACCGCAACATGGGCACGCACGAAGCCATCATCGGCACCTTCGCGACCAACCAGAACAGCGCGCGTACCGGCACCACGGTCGACTCCGGCATCCGCTGGTTCGAACTGCGCAAGTCCGGCACCGGCAACTGGGCGCTGCACCAGGAAGGCACCTACAGCCCGGGCGACACCAGCACGCACCACCTGCTCGGCACCGTCGCGATGGACAAGAACGGCAACATCGGCATGGCCTACAACGTCACCAAGACGACCTCGCCGACCGTCTATGCCTCGCTGCGCTACACCGGCCGCACCCCGTCCGACGCATCCGGCGTGATGTCGCTCGGCGAGAACGAAGTCGCGACCGGCTCCGCCGCCGAGACCTCGGGTCGCTGGGGCGACTACTACCAGATGACCGTCGATCCGGTGGATGACTGCACCTTCTACCTGGTCGGTTCGTATCGTCCCTCCGGTTCGTGGAACACCCGCATTGCCGACTTCAAGTTCAGCAACTGCGGCACCACCGGCACCACCTACTCGATCTCGGGCACGATCGCGAACAGCTCCGGCGTCGGCATCGCCAACGTCAGCGTCAGCAACGGTTCGGCCAGCACCACCACCAACAGCAGCGGTGCCTACACGCTGTCGAACCTGGCCAATGCCACCTACACGATCACGCCCACGCTCTCCGGCTACAGCTTCTCGCCGGCGAACCGAGCCGTGACCGTGAACGGCGCCAACGTGACCGGCCAGAACTTCACCGGTACCGCGACCACGCCGACCACGTACTCGATCTCGGGCACGATCACGAACAGCAGCGGCGCCGCGATCAGCGGCGTGACGGTCAGCACCGGTGCGGCCAGCGCCACCACCAACAGCAGCGGCGCCTACTCCATCGCCAACCTCGCCAACGGCAGCTACACGGTGACCCCATCGCTCGCCGGCTACAGCTTCTCGCCGGTCAACCGCGCCGTGACGATCAGCGGCGCCAACCAGACCGCGCAGAACTTCACCGGCACCGTCATCACCAGCAACGTGCTGAGCAAGGGCGTTGCGGTGACCGGTCTCGGTGCAGCCACCGGCGCCTCGCTGAACTACACGATGGTGGTGCCCGCGGGCGCGAGCAACCTGACCTTCACCATGTCCGGCGGTACCGGCGATGCCGACCTGTACGTGAAGTTCGGCGCCGCGCCGACCGACACCGTGTATGACTGCCGTCCGTACAAGTCCGGCAATGCCGAGACCTGCACCTTCGCGGCGCCCTCGGCCGGCACCTACTACGTCCGCATCAAGGCCTACTCGACCTTCTCCGGCGTCAGCATCGTCGGCGACTACAGCACCGGTGGCGGCACCCGCCAGACCTACAGCAACACCGCCGACTACAACATCGGCGACAACACCACGGTGGAATCGCCGATCACGGTCAGCGGTCGCAGCGGCAATGCCTGGGCCGACACCTCGGTCTCGGTGAACATCGTGCACACCTACCAGGGCGACCTGAAAGTGGACCTGGTGGCGCCGGATGGCACGCTCTACAACATTCACAACCGCACCGGTTCGGGCACCGACAACATCATCAAGACGGTGACCCTGAACCTGTCCTCCGAGGCGATCAACGGCACCTGGAAGCTGCGGGTGAACGACAACGCCGCGGGCGATGTCGGCTACATCAACAGCTGGTCGATCACGATGTGATCGACGCAACACCGCAAGCTTGAACCACGCACAACCCCGGCTCGTCCGGGGTTGTGTCTTTCGGGACCTTGAAGGAGTAGTTCAGATGCAACTGCTGCACCCGATTCCGTTCACGACCCTGCTCGCCGCGCTGCTCGCGTTTGCGCCGGCGAGCCGCGCCCACCGCGACAGCACCATCGACACCGCAGCCGGCGGCGATCCCGCGGCTGCGGTATTCATCGTCACCTCCAGCGACATCTACCAGAGCGACCTGCAGGCCATCGTCGGCAACGGCAAGGGCATCGGCGTGCGCGACAGCATCGGCACGCCGCTGGTGCTCGCGGAAGTGCGCGAGTACCAGCTCGAACCGATCAGTCGCGCCATCCACGAGAAGCGCAAGCGCTGCGGCGGCTTCTTCGCGTTCGCGACGCGCGCCGAGGCCGAGGCCTTCCTGCGCGGCGAAGCTTCGCTGCAGGCGGCGCGCGCCAAGTTGGTCAGCTACACCATCGACAACCAGGCCACGGTGAACCCGTGGCTGTCGCAGGCGAGCGAAGCCAACATCCGCGGCACCATCACCACGCTCTCCGCAAACACCAACCGCTACTACACCAGCAGCACCGGCAAGACCTCGGCGGAGTGGATCCGCTCGCGCTGGCAGACGCTCGCGGGTTCGCGCACCGATGCCAGCACCGAGCTGTTCTCGTGCAGCAACTGCTCGACGCAGCCGTCGGTGATCCTGACCTTGAACGGCAACGAGCTGGCGAACGAGATCGTGGTGCTCGGCGCGCACCTGGACTCGATCAACAGCTCGGCCGGGGGCAGCAACACCCAGGTCGCACCCGGTGCCGACGACGACGCTTCGGGCGTGGCCACGCTGACCGAAGCCATCCGCATCGCGCTCGCGAGCGGCTGGAAGCCCAAGCGCACGGTCAAGTTCATGGCCTACGCCGCCGAGGAAGTCGGGCTGCGTGGCTCGAACGCGATCGCGCAGTCGTTCAAGACCGCCGGCAAGAACGTGGTCGGCGTGCTGCAGCTCGACATGACCAACTACAAGTCCGGCACCGTCGCCGACATGCAGCTGATCACCGACTACTCGAACGCCGAGATGAAGACGTTCCTGACCAACCTGTTCGACACCTACCTGGCACCGGGCGGGCTGACGCGCAGCACCTACACCTGCGGCTACGGCTGTTCCGACCATGCCTCCTGGACCAGCGCCGGCTACCCGGCGGCGATGATGTTCGAGGCCGGCAGCAGCAGCGGTTACAACCCGAACATCCATGGCACCGGTGACACGCTCGCGAACATGGCGAACTCGGCAGCGAACAGCGTCAAGTTCGCCAAGCTCGGCCTCGCCTTCCTCGGCGAACTGGCGAAAACCACCGGTGGCGGCGGCGGCAACCAGGCGCCGGTCGCGAACTTCGCGTTCAGCACCTCCGGGTTGACGGCGACCTTCAGCGACAGCTCCAGCGACAGCGACGGCAGCATCGCCAGCCGCAGCTGGAACTTCGGCGACGGCAGCAGCAGCACCGCGACCAATCCGAGCCGGACCTATGCTGCGGGCGGCACCTACAACGTCACCCTGACCGTCACCGACAACGCCGGTGCGAGCGCGAGCAAGACCAGCGCAGTCACGGTGTCCTCGGGCACCGCGCTGATCCTGAGCAAGGGGGTGCCGGTCAACAACCTCTCGGCGGCCACCGGTGCCAGCGTCAACTACGTGATGAACGTGCCCGCGGGCGCCAGCAACCTGACGTTCACGATGTCCGGCGGCAGCGGCGATGCCGACCTGTACGTGAAGTTCGGTTCGGCCCCGACCGATGCGAGCTATGACTGCCGTCCGTACAAGTCGGGCAATGCCGAGACCTGCACCTTCGCGACGCCCGCGACCGGCACCTACTACGTGCGCATGAAGGCCTATGCGGCGTTCGCAGGCCTCAGCATCGTCGGCAATTACAACACCGGCACGCCGCCGCAGACGCAGACCTACAGCAACGCAACCGACTACCCGATCGCCGACAACGCCACCGTCGATTCGCCGATCACGGTCAGCGGTCGCAGTGGCAATGCGCCCAGTTCGACATCGGTTTCGGTGAACATCGTGCACACCTACCAGGGCGACCTGAAAGTGGACCTGGTGGCGCCGGATGGCACGCTCTACAACATTCACAATCGCACCGGTTCGGGCACCGACAACATCATCAAGACGGTGACCCTGAACCTGTCCAGCGAGACCATCAACGGCACCTGGAAGCTGCGCGTGAACGACAACGCCAGCGGAGATACCGGCTACATCAACAGCTGGTCGATCTCGATGTAGGCGCGCGCCAAATCGCGCACGGCAACGGGCCCCCGGCGTGCCGGGGGTCCGTCATCCGGCGGCAATGCGCGCCGGCAGCCAGGTCGCCAGCTGCGGCCACAGGCACATCATCAGCAGCATCAGCACCTGCAACGCAATGAACGGCACCACGCCGCGGTAGATGTCGCCGGTGCGCAGCGTCGGCGGCGCGACGCCGCGCAGGTAGAACAGCGCGAAGCCGAATGGCGGCGTCAGGAAGCTGGTCTGCAGGTTCACCGCGAACAGCACGCCGAGCCAGACCGGGTCGATGCCGAGCGCGAGCAGCGCCGGCGCGGTCAGCGGCACGACCACGAAGATGATCTCGATGAAGTCGATGACGAAGCCGAGCAGGAACATCACCAGGCTGACGAAGAACAGCGCGCCCCACTTGCCGCCGGGCAGGTCGGTGAGCAGTTCATGCACCGCGTCGTCGCCGCCGAAGCCGCGGAACACCAGCGAGAACAGCGCCGCGCCGATCAGGATCAGGAACACCATGCTGCTGACCAGCACGGTCTGCTGCATCACCTCGCGCAGCCGCGCCAGATCGAGTTCGCGGGCGAGCAGCCCGAACAG
Source organism: Lysobacterales bacterium (assembly GCA_016182785.1). GTDB lineage: Bacteria > Pseudomonadota > Gammaproteobacteria > Xanthomonadales > Ahniellaceae > JADKHK01. Next base: position 60,548 of record JACPFU010000042.1, read on the forward strand.
CATCGCGCCGACCGCGCCAACCGCCGCCGCCTCGGTCGGCGTGGCGATGCCATAGAGGATCGAACCGAGCACGGCGAGGATCAGCAGCAGCGGTGCCGCGAGCGCCTTGAGCAGGTCGGCCGGGCCGATCGCCGCGCGTTCGCTGGCGGGAATCGCCGGCGCGCGCTCGGGATGGCGCCAGGCGGTCCACAGGATGTAGACCAGGTACAACGCGACCAGCGCGAGCCCGGGCAGCAGCGCGCCGCTGAACAGGTCGCCGACCGCGACCGTCTTCGGCGCATAGATGCCCTGCTTCAACTGCGCCTGCTGGTAGGCGTTCGACAGCACGTCGCCGAGCAGCACCAGTACCACCGAGGGCGGGATGATCTGGCCGAGCGTGCCGGCGGCGCAGATGGTGCCGCTGGCCAGGCGCGCGTCGTAGCCAAAGCGCAGCATGGTCGGCAGCGCGATCAGGCCCATCGTGGTCACGGTCGCGCCGACGATGCCGGTGGAGGCGGCGAGCACCGCCCCGACCAGCATCACCGACACCGCGAGCCCGCCGCGCAGCCCGCCGAACAGCGCGCCCATGGTCAGCAGCAGCTTCTCGGCGATGCGCGCGCGCTCCAGCATCACGCCCATGAACACGAACAGCGGCACCGCTACCAGGGTGTCGTTGCTCATGGTGCCGAACACGCGATTCGGCAGGGCTTCGAGAAACACCGGATCGAAGGCACCGAGCGCGGTGCCGATCGCGGCGAAGATCAGGCCAACGCCGGCCAGCGTCATCGCCACCGGATAGCCGAGCATCAGCGCAACGCACAGCCCGAGGAACATCAGGATCGCCCAACCGCCTCCACTCACGGTCCGACTCCATGCGTGGGCGCGGGCGCGTCGCCGCCGGCGCGCAGGCGCTGCCAGGCCGCCACTGCCTGGGCGACGCCTTGCAGCCCGAGCAACGCCGCGGCGACCGGCATCAGCGTCTTCAACAGGAACACCCCGGGCAGGCCGCCGGGCTCGCGCGAGCCCTCGCGTACCGACCAGGCCATCGCCACGTAGTCGAGGCTGACCCAGAACAGGAACGCGCTGAATGGCAGCAGCAGCAACAGCGTGCCGAGCAGGTCGGCGCGGGCGCGACCGCGTGCGTCCAGGCGCTGGTAGAGCAGGTCCACGCGCACGTGCGCGTCGCGCTTGAGGGTGAACGCGGCACCGAGCAGGAACACCATGCTGTGCAACCACAGCGCCGCTTCCTGGGCCGCGATCGAGCCGAGCGAGAACGCATAGCGCGCACCGACCAAGGCGAACACCAGCAGCACCAGCAGCAGCGTCAGCCACGCCAGCGCACGCCCGATCCATTCGTTCAGCGCGTCGATGCGCGCGCATGCCGCCTGCAGGAAACGCATCGTCTCAGCTGATGTCGATCGAGAAATGGTGGCTGGTGATGGCCATGCGCTGGCCCAGGTAGAACGCATGCGCGGCGTGGCGATGCACGCCGGAATCGAGGTGCAGGGCCTCGCACTTGAGGCGCTTTGCCTCGCGGTAGAGCCAGGCGAACAGCAGCTTGCCGTAGCCCTTGTCGCGCGACTCGGCGGTGGTGACGAAGTCGTCGACGTACATCGTCGGACCGCATACCAGAAAGGTCATCAGGCGATAGCCGGCCACCGCCTTGACCTGGTCGCCGTCCCACAGCACCGCGATCTCGTAGCCTTCCTTGCGCTGGATGGCGACTGCGGCCAGGAAGGAATCGAGATCGAGATGCTGGCGCAGCTCGCGCATCACCGGGAACGCCGCCTTGAGTGCGCCGATCGAGTTCGCCTTGCGGATCGTCACCGTGTTCTCGTGCCGTGCCATCTCAGTCCCACTCGTACAGCGTGTAGTAGACCGGGCGTACCGGGCCGTCCTCGCCCTCGTATTCGAGGCGGCCGTTGCCGTCGGTGTCGAGATAGGTGTAGGGCACGCCGCGCTCGGGGACGACGCGGATCATGTACAGCTGCGAACCATGCCGGTACTCCTCGATCACCGCGCCCTTGACGTTGCGGATGGTCACCGTCGGCGGCAGGTCTTCGGGCGGCTGCGCCTTGTCCGGCAACGGCGGATCGTTCGGTCGCGGCGCATCGGCCACCTTGGCCGGGGTCGCTGCGGGCTTGCCCGTGGTCTTGGCGGCGGGCGCGGAATCCTTGGACGCCGGCGCCGCGGCGAGGGCGGCGAGCGGCACGGCGAGTGCGAGGAGCAGGGTCAGGGTACGCATGGCCGCAAGCTTATCAGCGCCGGCGCACGTCAGCGGCCGCGATCCGCCGCAGCGAGCAGGGCGTCGAGTTCGTCGAGCCGATAGGCCGCGAGCAGCGCGCGCAGTTGCGCCGCAAGCTCGGGGTCGCGCGCCTCGATCTCGGCGATGCCAGCGCTCGCCCGCTCGGTGTCGCCGAGCGCGAGCGCGTGGCGCATGGTCGCGATCCACTGCGCCGGCAACCCCTGCACGCGGGCCTGGTCGGGGGCGGCGGCCGGCGTCGCCGTGGCCGCTTCGCCGTCGGCATCGTGCAGGTAGCGCACGCCGAGGTGATCGGCCATGCGCGCAAAGATCAGCGACTCGCGGAACGGCTTCGACAGGAAATCGTCGCAGCCGCTGGCCAGAATCTCGGCGCGCTGGTGTTCGAGCGCACTGGCCGACAGCGCCAGGATCGCGACGCGCTCGCGTCCATCGCGTTGTTCCTCGGCGCGGATGCGGCGCGCGACTTCGGTGCCGTCCATGCCCGGCATGCGCTTGTCGAGCCAGATCAGGTGCGGATGCCACTCGCGCCAGATGCCCAGTGCCTCCTCGCCGCTGGCGGCGCTGCGCACCTCGAAGCCGACGCTGCCGAGCAACCCCGCGAGCAGCGCGCGATTGTCGTCGTGGTCGTCGACCACCAGCACGCGCCGCGGCGCTTGTTCGGGCGCGAGTGCACGTACGCGTCGGCGCGGGCCGCGTTCGGGCAGCGGCGCATCGCTGGCGCTCGCCGGCAGTGCCAGCGCCAGCGTGAACGTGCTGCCCTGCCCGGGCGTGCTCGCGACCTCGATGTCGCCGTCCATGATGCGCGCCATGTCGCGCGCCAGCGCCAGGCCGAGGCCGGCGCCTTCCTTCGCGGCGCGGCCGCTCTCCGCCTGCACGAACGGCTCGAACAGCTGGCCTATGTCGGCCGCGGCGATGCCAGGGCCGGTGTCCTCGACCACGAACTCGGCGCGGCCCTGCGCCCAGCTCGCGCGCAGGGTGACGCCGCCGTGCGCGGTGAACTTGACCGCGTTGCCGAGCAGGTTCAGCAGGATCTGGCTGAGCTTGCGCGCGTCGCCCTCCACCGCGCGCGGCAGCTCGCCGAGCTCGACGCGCAGCCACAGGTCCTTGGCCTCGGCGCGCACGCGCATCAGCTCGGCGACGTTGTCGAGAAGCGCGCGCAGATCAAAGGTGGAGCGCTCCAGCGCCATCGCCCCGGCTTCGATGCGCGACAAGGACAGCACGTCGTTGATCAGATCCAGTAGGTGCTCGCCGCTGCGCAGGATGGTCGCCAGATGGCGGCGGTCTTCGGGCGAGCGCTGCGGCGTGCGTTCCATCAGTTGCGCGAAACCGAGTACCGCGTTCAGCGGCGTGCGCAGCTCGTGGCTCATGTTGGCGAGGAACACGGTCTTGGCGCGGTTCGCTTCCTCGGCGCGCGCGCGTTGCGCGTCGGCGGCGTGGCGTTCGGCTTCGGCGCGGGCGCGCGCTTCCTCGAGCTGGCGGTTGCGCGTCTGCAGTTCGCCGGTGCGCAGCGCCACCGTCGTTTCCAGTTCGTGCTTCTCGGCTTCGAGCCGCGCCAGGCGCCAGCGCAACAGCAGGCGCCCGAGCAGCAACGCCGCGAGCGCGTAGCCAAGCCACGCCCAGGAGCTGCGGTACCACGGCGGCAGCACGCGGAAGCGGTATTCCGCCTCGCTGCTGACGACGCCATCGAGATCGCGCGCACGCACCCGGAAGCGGTAGTCGCCCTCGTGCAGGTTGGTGTACTCGCGAAAGCCCTCGCGGTTCCAGGCCGACCAGTTGCGGTCGTTGCCTTCGAGCAGCACCTGGAAGCGGGTGTCGTCGGCGGCAGCGAACCCGGGTGCGGCGAAGTCGAAGCGCAATCCGTGGTCGGCGTACGCCAGCGTCGCCAGCGCCACTGCGCCGGCGCCGCCGTGCAACACGCGGCCATCGGCGAGCACGCTGACCTGGCGCAGGTGCGCGGCGTAGTCGGCGCGGGCCGCGGCCGGCGCTCCCGGCTGGTGCCGCGCCAGCCCATCGGCGCCACCGAACCAGAGCACGCCGTCGTCGTCGGCGTAGACGATCTCGATCCAGCTGCCGGAAAGCGCGCGCAGCGGCTGCGCCGCCCAGCGGTACTGGCCGTTCGCGTCCTTGCGCGCGACCCCGGCCTCGCGCACGCCGCGACTCTCGTCCAGGGTCTGCATCCAGACGCTGCCGTCGGGGCTTTCCGCGGCCCGCTGCACGATGCGTCGCGGCCCTTCCGGGAACAGCTCGGCGAAGGCCGGGTCGGGGGCGAAGCGCTGGCTCGCATCATCGAAACGGTAGATGCCGCGGTTCGTGCTCCAGCGCGCCGAACCGGCGATCGGCTGCACGTAGTTGTCGTCCAGCGCGGGCAGCCCGTGCTCGACGCCGAAGCGCTCGACCGTGGGCGTCGCGCCGGAGAAGCCAAGGCGCAGCACGCCGCTGTTCCAGGTGCCGACCCAGAGCGAGTGATCGTCGGCAGCGGCGAAGGAGCTGACCTCGGCGCTGATGCCGGGGATGCGGCCTTCGTCGATCCACTGTTCGCTCTCAAGGCGCAGCGACGCGAATCCGTCCCACAACCCGACCAGCACGCGCGCCGGATCGCCGGGCCAGGGGTGCAGGGCCATGGTGGTGCCGGTGCCGCCGGACTGCAGCAGCACCGCCTCGTCGCCGCGCACCTCGAAGGTGCCGTCGTTGTTGCCCGCGAGCAGGCGCGTGCCGACCGAGAGGAAGGCATAGGTCTGGCCGCGCATGCCGCGGATCGGCGTGAAGCGCGGGTTTGCACCGGGTTCGAGTCGGAACAAACCCTGGCCGGTGCCGACGTACAGGCGCCCGCCATGCCGGTGCAGCGCCAGCACGCCGCCGGGCAGGCCGGAGCGTTCGTCGAAGCGGCTGAGCGCGGCCCGCGTCTCGATGCGGCTGAGGCCGCGGTCGAGTCCGACCCACAGCCCGCCCTGGCGGTCGAGCAGCATCGAGTAGACGGTGTCGTCTTGCAGCCCGAGCGGCTTGTCGATGCGTCCGCGCGACTGGCCGTCGGCGGCGAGGAAATGCACGCCGCCCTGGATCGTGCCGAGCGCGAAGCGACCGTCGTCGAGACGCACGCCGCTGTACAGCAGATCGCTGGCCAGCTCGGCGTCGATCGCGGTCGGATGCGCGCGCAGCCCGGCCGCATCGAGCACGAACAGGCCGGAGCCGCGGCTGCCGACCAGCACGCCGTCGTCGCCGAACGGCAGCATCGCGTCGACGCGCTCCTCGGCGAAGCGCTCGCCACCGGCGACCAGACGCAGTTCGTCGTCGACCAGTTCCAGCAGGCCGCGGCCGCGTTCGCGGATGAAGATGCGCTCGCGCACCTGGAATGCGCGGTGGAAGGCGCTCGCCGGGTTCCACACCTTGACCGCGTCGCCGGCGATGCGGATCAGGCGCGCGTAGCTCGCGTAGTAGACGCCGTCGTCGCGCACGAACACGTTGTGCACGTCGTCGAAGCCGAGCGCAGACTGCGGCAACCGGTCGAGCAGGGAGAGGTAGTGCATGCGGCCGGCGTCGTCGGGGGCGAGATAACCGATCTCGCGCAGGCCGCCGACATGCACGCGGCCCTCGCCATCGACCGCGAGCGCACGGGCGATCGAGCCGTTCGCGATCCGGATCAGGCGCCAGCGCAGCCCGTCGTATTCGAGCACGCCGTCCTCGGTGCCGGCGTAGATCAGCCCGCGCCGGTCCTGGGCCAGCGCCCACACCTGGCTGTGCGCGCCGTACTCGCGCGGCGTGAAGTTGCGCAGCAGCGGTTGCCCGAGTTCGGCGCGTTCGGCTGCCGGCGACGCGTGCGCGGCGGCAGCGAGCAGCGCCAGCACGAGCATCGCAAGCCAGCGGATTGCGGGGCGGATGGGCATGCATCACCGGGGCCAGGGAGCGCCGATCATAGCCCGCGTGCGCTCGCCGTCGCGACCGCCGTGCATGTTAGTCTCGCGCCCCCTTGCGTTGCCCCAGGAACGCGCCGATGCAAGCCACTCCCGCGCCCGTCGCAACACAGCGGGCGGACATTCTGGTGGTCGATGACAACCCCGCGAACATCGAGCTGCTGGTCGCCATTCTCGGCAGCCACGGCTACCGCTGTCGCGTCGCCAATAGCGGCGCGCGGGCGCTGGTCGCGGCCGCCGCCGACGTGCCCGACCTGGTCATGCTCGACATTGCCATGCCCGGCATGGACGGCTACGAGGTGTGCCGCCAGCTGAAGGCGCAGCCGGCCACTGCGGCGGTTCCGGTGATCTTCCTGTCGGCGCTGAACGGCGCCATCGACAAGGTGCAGGCGTTCGGTGCCGGCGGCGCCGACTACATCGGCAAGCCGTTCCAGATCGAGGAAGTGCTGGTGCGCGTCGAGAACCAGGTGCGCATCGCGCGCATGCAGCGCGAGGTCGGCGAGCGCAACACCGAGCTGGCGCGACTGAATGAGGAGTTGCTCGAAGCGACGCGCCGGCTCGAACTCAGCAATGCGCAGTTGCGCCAGCTCTCGGAGCGCGACGGCCTGACCGGTGTCGCCAACCGCCGCCTGTTCGACGGCAGCCTGCTCGAATCGTGGTCGCGGGCGAGGCAGGAGGCGCGCACGCCAGGGCTGATCCTGCTCGATATCGACCACTTCAAGGAATACAACGACGCCCGCGGCCACCTCGCCGGTGACGACTGCCTCAAGCGCGTGGCCAGTGCGCTGGAGGCGGAGGCCGCGGCCAGCGGCGCCCTGGTCGCCCGCTACGGCGGCGAGGAATTCGCTGTGCTGATCGACGACGCGCAGCGCACCGATACGGCGCTGCTCGCCGAAGCGCTGCGGGCGCGCGTCGAGTTCGAGGCATTGCCGCATCCGCGCTCGGCGGTGGCGCCGGTGGTCACCATCAGCGTCGGCTTCGCCGCGTTCGCGCCGAGCGCAAAGCTGGAGCCGGCGCTGCTGATCGACGCCGCCGACCGCGCCCTGTACCGCGCCAAGTCCGACGGCCGCAACCGCGTCCGCGGCTGAACGCGGCGGAGAGCACGATGCCCAAACTGATCCTGATCGATGGCTCGGCCTACCTGTTCCGCGCCTTCCACGCGCTGCCGCCGCTGAGCAACGCCCAGGGCGAGCCGACCGGCGCGCTGTTCGGCGTGGTCAACATGCTGCGCCAGCACCTGGCGCAGAAGCCCGAATACCTGGCCTTCGTGATGGACGCCGGCGGCAAGAACTTCCGCCACCAGCGCTACCCCGACTACAAGGCGAACCGGCCGCCGATGCCGGACGACCTGCGCGCGCAGATCGAACCGCTGATGCAGATCGTGCAGGCGCTCGGCGTGCCGTTGCTGCGCGTGCCTGCGGTCGAAGCCGACGACGTGATCGGAACGCTGGCGAAGCAGGCCGAGGCCGCCGGCATCGAGGTCGTGGTCTCCACCGGCGACAAGGACCTGGCGCAGCTGGTCAGCGACAAGGTCACGCTGGTCAACACCATGACCAACTCGCGTCTCGATCCGGCCGGCGTGGTCGCGAAGTTCGGCGTGCGCCCGGACCAGATCGTCGACTACCTGGCGCTGATGGGCGACAAGGTCGACAACATTCCCGGGGTCGAGAAGTGCGGCGAGAAGACCGCGGCGAAATGGCTGGGCGAATACGGCTCACTCGTCGGCGTGATCGAACATGCCGGTGAGGTCGGCGGCAAGATCGGCGAGAACCTGCGCGCGGCCATGGATCGGCTGCCGTTGTCGCAGGAGTTGGCGACGGTGAAGACCGACCTCGAACTCGCGCAGGCGCCGCAGGACTTGGTGCGCGCCGCCCCCGACGTCGAGGCGCTGCGCGCGCTGTACGCGCGCTACGGCTTCCGCGCCGCATTGCAGGACCTGGAGACGAACGGTGCCGCCGCGGTCGATCGGGCGCCGCCGCGCGCTGCGCGTGCGCCGGCCGCGGTGGCGGTGGCCGAGGACCCCGCGCCCGATCCGGCGCTGGCCGCGAAGGGTCGCTACGTCTGCATCCGCGACCGCGACGAGTTCGAGCACTGGCTGCAGCGCCTGCGCGAAGCCGGCAGCTTCGCCTTCGACACCGAGACCAGCAGCCTGGACGCGCACCAGGCCGAGATCGTCGGCCTGTCGTTCGCGATCGAAGCCGGTGAAGCTGCCTACGTGCCGCTTGCGCATCGTTATCCGGGCGTGCCGCTGCAGCTCGATCGCGACGCGGCCCTGGCCCTGATCAAGCCGCTGCTCGAAGACCCGGCGCTCGCGAAGATCGGCCAGCACGGCAAGTACGACATGCATGTGCTCGCGAACTACGGCATCACGATGCGTGGCTATCGCCACGACAGCATGCTCGCGTCCTATGTCTGGAACTCGACCGCGACCCGCCACGATATGGATTCGCTGGCGCAGAAATACCTCGGCTACCAGACCGTCAAGTACGAAGAGGTCGCCGGCAAGGGCGCCAAGCAAATCGGCTTTGCCGATGTCGATCTGGAGACGGCGACGAACTACGCCGCCGAGGACGCCGACATCACCCTGCGCCTGCACCAGGTGCTGCAGGCGAAGCTGGCGACGATTCCGGCGCTGCAGCGGGTGTACGCCGAGATCGAGATGCCGTTGGTGCCGGTGCTGGCGCGGATGGAGGCGCGCGGGATACTGATCGACGCGCAGCGCCTGCGCGAACAGACGCAGGTGCTGCGCCGGCGCATGCACGAGATCGCGACGCGCGCGCAGGCGCTGGTCGGGCACAGCTTCAGCCTGGACTCGCCCAAGCAGCTGCAGGCGGTGCTGTACGACGAGTTGAAGCTGCCGGTGCTGGCGAAGACGCCGACCGGCCAGCCATCGACCAACGAAGACGCGATTTCGGATCTCGCCGAGCAGCACGAACTGCCGCGCCTGATCCTCGACTACCGCGGCGCGGCCAAGCTCGCCAACACCTACACCGAGAAGCTGCCGGGGCAGATCAACCCGCGCACAGGCCGCGTGCACACCTCGTTCCATCAGGCGACGGCGCAGACCGGGCGGCTGTCCTCGACCGATCCGAATCTGCAGAACATCCCGATCCGCACCGAGGACGGCCGCCGCATCCGCAGCGCCTTCATCGCCGCCCCCGGGTTCGTGCTGATCGCGGCCGACTATTCGCAGATCGAGCTGCGCATCATGGCCCACCTGTCCGGCGACGAAGGCCTGCTGCGCGCGTTTCGCGATGGCGTCGACGTGCATCGCGCGACCGCGGCGGAAGTGTTCGGGGTCGCCGCGGACGATGTCGGCAGCGACCAGCGCCGCGCCGCCAAGGCGATCAACTTCGGGCTGATGTACGGCATGTCCGCGTTCGGCCTGGCCAAACAGATCGGCGTTGGCCGTGGCGAAGCGCAGGACTACGTGAACCGCTACTTCAACCGTTATCCCGGCGTGCGCGCGTTCATGGACGACATCCGCGAACGTGCGCGTCGCGACGGCTACGTCGAGACCGTGTTCGGGCGGCGCCTGTACCTGAACGAGATCCACTCGCGCAATGCCGCGCAACGCGCCGGCGCCGACCGCGCTGCGATCAATGCGCCGATGCAGGGCACTGCGGCCGACGTGATCAAGCGCGCGATGCTCGCGGTCGACGCCTGGCTCGGCAGCCGCGACGACGCGCGCATGCTGTTGCAGGTGCACGACGAACTGGTGTTCGAGGTGCGCCCGGGCGTGGTCGAGGAACTCAGCGCCGGCCTGCGCGAACGCATGATGGGCGCGGCCGATCTGCGCGTGCCGCTCGAAGTCGGCATCGGCGCCGGCGCCAACTGGGACGAGGCGCACTGAGTGCCGCGCGCGTCGTGAAGGCGTGGTCTTCGCGTCCCGTACACGGCGATGAACCGCTTCTGAATTCGGGACCTTTGGCATGCGAACTTTGCGCTCCGCATCCGGATCATAGACCCCGGATCGCGTCCCCCAACGCATCCGTTCACTCCCATCCCCTGAGTGAACTGAAAGCAGGCCCTCACTCCCCAGTTCGGCCTGCGACCCCAGCCCCGGGTGTGCCCCCAAGCGCCCGGGGCTTTCTTTTGGGCGATCGCCAGCCTCGTCGCGGGACATGGCGATCAGGCAGAATGCCACCTGATCGAGGCTGGGCAGGATTTCGTGGCGGCATTCCAATACCAGGCACTGGATGCAGATGGGCGCGAGCAGCGCGGCGTGGTCGATGCCGACACCGCGCGGGCGGCGCGACAGCAGTTGCGCGATCGCGGGCTGCATCCGCTGGCGGTGGTTGCGGCGATGGAGAGCGTGGCCGCCGGCGCCGCGGCGCCGCGCGGGCTCGGGGCCGGCAGGCTGGCGGTGTTTACGCAGCAGCTGGCGACGCTGCTCGGTGCCGGGCTGCCGATCGACGAGGCGCTCGCGGCGCTCGCGGATGAAACCGACGACCTGAAGCTGCGCCATCTGGTTGCGGCGCTGCGCGGTCGGGTGCGCGAAGGCCGTTCGCTGGCGGCGGCGCTCGGCGAATTCCCGGAATCGTTCGACGACCTGTATGTCGCCACCGTCACCGCCGGCGAGAGCAGCGGCCAGCTCGACGGCGCGCTGCATCGACTCGCCGACTATGCCGATCAGCGCGACGGATTGCAGCGCGAACTGTGGACCGCGCTGGCCTACCCGATGCTGCTGCTGATCGTCGCCGGTGCGGTGGTGATGGGGCTGATGACTTCGGTGGTGCCCAAGGTCATCGACGTGTTCGAGAACCTCGGGCGCGAATTGCCGTGGCTGACGGTGGCGATGGTGGCGCTGTCGCGATTCCTCTCGGCCTGGGGGCTGTGGGCGGGCGCGGCGCTGGTTGCCGCGGCCCTGGCCACGGCCGCCGCGTTGCGCCGGCCGGCGGTGCGCGAACGCCTCGACGCGCTGTTGCTGCGCCTGCCCGGGCTCGGGCGCCTGTTGCGCGCGATGGACACGGCACGCGCCACGCGCACGCTGGCGGTGCTGATCGGCTGCGGTGTGCCGGTGCTCGAAGCGCTCAAGCTCGCGGTCGGCACCGTGCGGCGCGAACCGATCCGCATCGCGCTGCGCCAGGCCGCGGTGCGCGTGCGCGAAGGCGCGACGCTGGCGCGCGCGCTCGGCGAGCACAAGGCGATGCCGCCGGTGGCCTTGCGCCTGATCGGCAGCGGCGAGAAGAGCGGACAGCTCGCGGCCATGCTCGAGGCCGCGGCCAGCCAGCAGTCGCGCGAAGTGCGCACGCACCTCGGCGTGCTCGCGGCGGTGCTCGGCCCGGTAGTGATCCTGCTGGTCGGCGCGGTGGTGCTCGCGATCGTGCTCGCGATCCTGCTGCCGATCTTCGAGCTGAACTCGCTCGTGGGCCGCGCATGATCCGGTTTGACAACGTCGGCAAGCGCTACGCGAATGGCGGCGATGCGCTGGCGGAACTCAGCTTCGAGATCGGCACCGGCGACATGGTGTTCGTGACCGGCCATTCCGGCGCCGGCAAGAGCACGCTGATCAAGCTGCTGGCGCTGATCGAGCGACCGACGCGCGGCCACATCGTGGTCGACGGCGAACACCTCGCGAACACGCGCGGCGCGCGCATTGCCGCCTATCGCAGGCGCCTCGGCCTGGTGTTCCAGGACTACCGCCTGCTCGAAGACCGCAGCGTCGCCGCCAACGTCGCGTTGCCGCTGCGGATCGCCGGCTGCGAGGAGGCCGAGCTGCACAAGCGCGTGCGCGCCGCGCTCGACCTGGTCGGCCTCGGCGGCCGCGAGCGCGCGCGTCCGAGCATGCTTTCCGGCGGCGAACAGCAACGCGTCGGCATCGCCCGCGCCATCGTCGCGCGCCCGGCGCTGATCGTCGCCGACGAACCGACCGGCAACCTCGATCCGCAGCTCGCGAGCGAGATCATGCAGCTGTTCGTCGCGCTCGCGCACACCGGCAGTACGATCCTGGTCGCATCGCACGACCTGCACCTGATCCAGCGCATGAAGCGGCGCGTGCTGGTGCTGGACAAGGGTCGGCTGATCGACGACTTCCGCCCGGGCAAGCACGCATGAGCCGGCGCGCGCGTCGCCAGAAGCCGGCCGGCGAGGCATTGCAGCCGCCAGCGAACATCCGCGTCGCGCGCAACCGCGGGCTCGGCCGGCCGAGCCTGGTGCAGTGGCTCGCGCAGCACCGCGCCGCGTGCCGCGCCGCAGTTGCGCAGTTCGCGGCGCAGCGCATCGGCAGCGCCGTGCATGTGCTGGTGATCGGACTGGCGCTGGCGCTGCCGCTGCTGCTCGACCATGCCGTGCGCAATCTGGCGCAGGTCGGCGGTGCGCTCGATGAGCAGCGCGACGTCACCGTGTTCCTCGACCCCGCGCTCGATGCCGCCGGCATCGATGCCGGCATGCGCGCGCTGCACGCGGTGGACGGTGTCGCGGCGTTGCGCCGGCGCACGCCGGAGCAGGGCATGGAGGAGCTGCGCCAGCTGCCCGGTTTCGAGGCCGCGGCCGCGGCGCTCGATCGCAATCCGTTGCCGTGGGTGGCGCTGGTCACGCCGGCGCAGGGCGTGGCGAGTGCCGATCTGGCGGCGCGCCTGGAGGCGGTCGCGGGTGTCGATCTGGTGCAGCACGACGCCGCCTGGCGCGAGCGCCTGGATCGCATCCTCGGCCTGTTGCGGCGCATCGTGCAGGTGCTGGCCGGACTGCTCGGGATCGGCGCGATGCTGCTGATCGCGAACGCGATCCGGCTCGACGTGATGGCGCGGCGCGAGGAGATCAGCATCGTCTCGCTGCTCGGCGGCAGCGACGCCCACGTGCGGCGTCCGTTCCTCTATGGCGGGGCGCTGTATGGCGCGCTCGGCGCGGTACTCGCGATCGGCCTGTCGTGGCTCGTCTACCTGCTGGTGCGCGAACCGGTGGCAGCGCTTGCCGCGACCTACGGCGCGGACTTCCGCCTGTCCGCACCGAGCGCGTCGTCGAGCCTGGTGGCGCTGGTCGCGGGCGCGGCGCTGGGCTGGATTGGCGCTCTGGTCGCCGCTACCCTGCAACTCCTCTCCGACCGGGCCGACTGAAGCACCATGAGCGCCGTACTGACCTCCCACATTGCGAGCGACGAGCCGCGCGTGCTGGTGGTAGACGGATCCAAGGTGGCGCGGCGGATGATCGAGCAGGTGTTGCGCAGCGAGCTGCCGAACGTGGTGGTGATGAGCTGCGAGACCGGGGAGCAGGCCAAGCAGCACCTGGAAGCCGGCGTCGTCGACCTGGTGACGATGGCGCTGACCCTGCCGGACATGGACGGCTTCGAGCTCGCGCGCTACATCCGCGAGCACACGCCGCAGGCCTACATCCCGATCATCGTCGTCTCCGGCAGCGTCACCGAGATGCTGGAGACGCGCGGCATGTCCGACGACGTCACCGACTACTTCGACAAGGCGCTCGGTTTCGCCGCGCTCGGCGAGTTCATCCGCGGCTACATCAGCGCGCAGACCTCGGCCGACGGCCAGGTGCTCTATGTCGAAGACAGCAAGGTGGTGGCGCTGGCGACGCGGCGCATGCTCGAGAAGTACGGGCTCAAGGTCACCCACGTGGTCAGCGTCGAGGACGCACTCGCCCTGGTCGACACCGCCAAGGCCCAGGGTGGCGGACCCGGTGCCGACCTTATCCTGACCGACGTCTACCTGAAGGGCGGACTGACCGGCAAGGAGCTGCTCGAACACATCCGCGGCCCCTACGGCTATTCCAAGGGCCAGCTGCCGATCCTGGTGATGACCGCCGACGACAACCCGGCCAACCAGGCGGCGCTGCTGCGCGCCGGCGCCAACGACCTGGTCAGCAAGCCGGTCGAGGAACGCCTGCTGATCACCAAGCTGCTGTTCCAGCTGCGCGTCGGCAAGAACTTCCGCCAGACGCAATCCACGCGCGCGTGAGCGCCGGCCGGGTACGCCTCGAACCGGGCTGGAAGGCGCGGTTGGCCGGGGAGTTCGAGGCGCCCTACCTGCAACAGCTGCGCGCGTTCCTGGTGGCCGAGCGGCAAGCCGGCAAGATCCTGTATCCGGCCGCGTCCAACCTGTTCGCGGCGCTGGACGCGACCCCGTTCGAGCAGGTCAAGGTGGTGATTCTCGGCCAGGACCCGTACCACGGCCCGGGCCAGGCACACGGGCTGTGCTTCTCGGTGTTGCCGGGCACGCCGCCGCCGCCGTCGCTGCAGAACATCTTCGCCGAACTGCAGCGCGATCTCGGCATCGCCCGCCCCGACCATGGCTGCCTGTTGCCGTGGGCGCGGCAGGGCGTGTTGCTGCTGAATGCGGTGCTGTCGGTCGAGCAGGGTTGTGCCGGTTCGCACCAGGGGCGCGGCTGGGAGCGCTTCACCGACCGCATCGTGCGGTGCCTCAGCGACGAGCGCGAGGGGCTGGTGTTCCTGCTCTGGGGCAGCCACGCCCAGGCCAAGGGCCGTGCGATCGATGGGCGGCGGCACCTGGTGCTGAAGGCGCCGCATCCGTCGCCGCTGTCGGCGCATCGCGGCTTCATCGGTTGCGGCCACTTCTCGGCGGCGAATGCGCACCTGCAGGCGCGCGGGCTGGCACCGATCGACTGGAGCCTGCCGCCGCGGGCGGCGCTGGCCTGATCAGCCGCGGCCCCTGCCGCCGAACCGCAGCCAGTGGTCGGCGATGCTCTCGCTCGAGAACATCATCATCGCCAGGCCCTTGTCGGCGCCGACGATCATGCCCATCTCGTTCGCCTCGACCTCCTCGCGCGCGTCGACGAAGGCCAGGCGGATGTCGCGGAACCCGGCGCCGACCATGGCGTCGGTGACGGTCTCGAACACGTCCGGACCGGGGTCGCCGAACGGCTCCAGTTCCTCGATCACCAGCACGCAGGACACGCCGCGGCGGCGGCACTCGGCACCGAGCGCGGCCCAGTACGCGACCGAGACCTCGACCGAGTCGGCGCCGCCGCGCACGTGTGCACGCAGGTAGCCCTGGCGCTCGCCGAGCTCGATCTCGAATCCAGGTCCATGCAGGGTGTCGCGGTCTTGCATGTTGGCTCGTCGACGGCGCGGGGCGCCCGATGATGCCACCGCCGCGGTGACCGGCGCGCGGGGGTGCGCGCAGTTGACGCGCGGATCACGCGGGTGCGGCATACTGCACCGGTCCCGGCATGCTTTGGCCGGGACGCTCCAAGGGGAGTAGCTCCCGCCGCAACGACCGTCAGTACGGAACCGCCGGTTCCCGGTCCTGCGGGCAGTGCCAGGCACTGCGAGCAAGACCTTGGCCTTGAGACAGCCCGGACCCACGTCCGGCCTGTCGCCGCGCGTGCGGGGGCCGGGTCGAACGCTTCGTTCCCGCCCCGCCGCGACGGTTCGTCGAATGGCTGGGGCAGCGGGGAATCGCGATGCAAACAATTGGTGAATGGTGGATGTGGGCGGGCTTTGCCGGCTTCGTGCTGGTCGCGCTGGTCGTCGACCTGGTGGTGATGCGGGCGCAGGGCGCGCACAAGGTGTCGGCGCGCGAAGCGCTGGTCTGGTCGCTGGTGTGGATCGCCTGCGCGCTGCTGTTCTGCGCCGGGCTGTGGTGGTACCTCGATGGCAGCGGCGGACGTGAACTGGCCAACGCCAAGGCCAGCGAGTTCCTGACCGGCTACCTGATCGAGAAGTCGCTGTCGGTCGACAACATCTTCGTGTTCCTGATGGTGTTCACCTATTTCGCGGTGCCGATCGAGTTCCAGAAGCGCGTGCTGATCATCGGCGTGATCGGCGCGATCGCGCTGCGTGCGGTGATGATCCTGCTCGGCGCGCTGCTGATCGCGAAGTTCCACTGGATCTTGTACCTGTTCGGATTGTTCCTGCTGGTCACCGGGCTGAAAATGCTGTGGTTTGCCGACGCCACGCCGGACCTGGAGCAGAACCCGGTGCTGCGCTGGATGCGCTCGCACCTGCGCATCGCGAACCGCTTCCAGGGCGAGGACTTCAGCTTCGTCGCCGACGGCCAGCGCTGGTTCACGCCGCTGTTCGCGGTGGTGATCCTGATCGCGGTCACCGACGTCATCTTCGCGGTCGATTCGATCCCGGCGATCTACGCCATCACCGAAGACCCGTTCATCGTGATGACCGCCAACATCTTCGCGATCCTCGGTCTGCGCGCGCTGTATTTCCTGCTCGCCGACATGAAGGAGCGCTTCCACCTGCTGACCTACGGGCTGGCGCTGGTGCTGGTGTTCGTCGGCGGCAAGATGCTGGTGGTCGAGTTCTACAAGTTCCACGCGCTGGCCTCGCTCGCGATCGTGGTCGCGATCCTCGCGACCAGCATCGTGATCAGCCTGATGTTCCCGTTCGGTCCGCGCCGCGAGGGCGCCGGCCTGGCCGCGGGCGAGGACCCGCAACGCCAGCGACGCGAGCGCTGACGCGGTCAGTTCGGGGCGGGCGGCAACGGGTCCTGCAGCGCGGCGAGCGCCTGCAGGCCGAGCTGACCGAGGTCGGCGCGACCGTCGACGTCGAACCAGTGGCGCATGGTCGCGCGGATCACGCCGATGCAGGCTCCGGCCAGCACGCGCGCGCGCAGCTCGGCGTCACCGCCGCCGCCAAGGCGCTGCACGAAATTGCGATACATCGCCTCTTCCCAGTCGCGGTCGATCTCGTGCTCGACCGCGATCAGTGAAGGTGTGCTCGCGACCACGCGTTGCTGGGCGATCAGCTGTTCGCGGTTGGCGGCGTATTCGGCGGCGAAGATCTGCGCGATGCGGCGCAGGCTGGCGAGCGGGCTTTCGCCCTCGGGCGCGGCGGCCAGCAACTCCAGGAAGCGCTCCAGCCGCTCGGCGCGATGCGGGAAGGCAAGCGCTTCCTTGTTCTCGAAGTAGCGGAAGAAGGTGCGCCGGCTGACCCCGGCGTCGGCGCAGATCTCGTCAAGCGTGGTCTGGCTGAAGCCGGCATGGTGGAAACGCCGGTTTGCGGCGCGCACCAGTGCGCGCCGGGTGGCGTCTTTCTTCATCTCGCGGCGCAGCGACGGTGGCTTTTTCATCGCTGAGAGGATATAGCTGTCTGCCCGCAAAGTGCCACTGAGTGCCAAATTCGTCGTGAGCCAGGTTCATTCCCTTCCCCGCGCCCACGGCGCAACCCCGGCGCTGGCGTGGACCGCCGGCGCGCACGCCGCTGCGTTCGATGGCGCCGGCATCACCGCCGCCGCCGCCGCAGTGCGCGAGCCGCTGCACATCCTCCGTGGTCGTGATGGCGGCATCGGCGTCGGCCGCGACGGTGTCCTTGGCGCGCAAACCGACGCGACGGCGTGGCCGCTGCTCGGCCTGCTGCCGCCGCTGTACCCGGAATGGCTCGGCGATCGCAGCTTCCAGGAGGTCCACGGCACCCGTCACGCCTACATCGGCGGCGCGATGGCCAACGGCATCGCCTCGGCGCAGATGGTGATCGAGCTCGGCAAGGTCGGCGCGCTCGGCATGTTCGGCGCGGCCGGGCTGACGCCGGCGCGGGTCGAGGCCGCGATCGACAGCATCGGCCAGGCGCTCGATCCGCTCGGCAAACCCTGGGGCGTGAACCTGATCCACAGCCCGGCCGAGCCCTCGCTCGAAGATGCCATCGTCGACCTGTTCCTGCGTCGTGGCGTGTGCCGCGTCGAGGCGAGCGCATTCATGGCGATGTCGCCGGCGATCGTGCGCTACGCCGCGAGCGGTCTGCACCGGGATGCCGAGGGCCGCATCCAGCGGCGCAACTTCGTGATCGGCAAGGTCTCGCGCGAAGAAGTGGCGCGCCGCTTCCTGGAAGCGCCGTCGGCGAAGATCCTGAACGCGCTGGTCGAGTCCGGCCGGCTCACGCGCGAGGAAGCCGATCTCGCCGCGCAATTGCCGGTGGCCGATGACCTCACCTGCGAAGCCGACTCCGGCGGCCACACCGACAATCGGCCGCTGCCGGTGCTGGTGCCGACGATCCTGCGCCTGCGCGACGAGATCGTCGCCAGGCGCGGCGACGCACGCACGATCCGCATCGGTGCTGCCGGTGGTCTCGGCACGCCAGGCAGTGTTGCCGCCGCGTTCGCGCTCGGTGCCGCGTACGTGCAGACCGGATCGGTCCACCAGAGCTGCGTCGAGGCCGGGCTGCATCCGCGCGCGCGCAGCATGCTCGCCAAGGCCGGCATGGCCGACGTGATCATGGCCCCGGCCGCGGACATGTTCGAGATGGGCGTCGACGTGCAAGTGCTCAAGCGCGGCACCCTGTTCGCGCCGCGCGCGAAGAAGCTGTACGAGCTGTATCGCGCGCATGCGAGCTTCGAGGAAATTGCGGCCGAGGAACGCGAGCGCATCGAGCGCCAGCTGTTGCGCAATGACTACGTCAGCGCCTGGGCTTCGACCCGCGCGTTCTGGGAGAAGCGCGAACCGGCGCAGGCCGAGCGCGGCGAACGCGACCCGAAGCACCGCATGGCGCTGGTGTTCCGCTCCTACCTCGGCCTCGCGGCACGCTGGGCGATCGACGGCGTCGAGGACCGCGACTCCGACTACCAGATCTGGTGCGGACCGGCGATGGGCGGCTTCAATCGTTGGGTCGAGGGCAGCTTCCTCGAAGCACCCGAAGCGCGCACCGTGGCCCAGGTCGCGTTGAACCTGCTCGAAGGCGCCGCGGTGGTCACGCGCGCGCAGCAACTGCGCAGTTATGGCGTGCCGGTGCCGGCCGCCGCCTTCGATTTCCGTCCGCGCCCGCTCGCCTGAAGCGCACCGAGGTTCCCATGAGCAGCGAGTCCACCCCGCGTCATCCGGCGATCGCCGTGGTCGGCGTCAGCGCCCTGTTTCCCGGCTCGCAGGACGCGACCGGCTTCTGGAACGACATCCTGCGCGGTCGTGACCTGCTGAGCGACGTGCCGCCGAGCCACTGGCGCATCGACGACTACTACGACCCGGACCCGTCGGCGCCGGACAAGACCTATGCGCGTCGCGGCGGCTTCCTGTCGCCGATCGACTTCGACGCGCTCGGCTTCGGCATTCCGCCGGCGATGCTGCCGGCGACCGACACCTCGCAACTGCTGGCGCTGATCGTCGCTCAGGCCGTGCTCGAAGACGCCGCGCGCGAACACTTCGCGAGCATGGACCGCTCGAAGATCTCGGTCGTGCTCGGCGTCACCTCGGCGCAGGAACTGTTGTTCTCGATGGTCTCGCGCCTGCAGCGCCCGGTGTGGGTGAAGGCGCTGCGCGAGGGCGGACTGCCGGAAGAAGAGGTGCAGCAGGCCTGCGACCGCATCGCCGCGCACTACGTGCCGTGGCAGGAAGCGAGCTTCCCCGGACTGCTCGGCAATGTCGTTGCCGGGCGCATCGCGAACCGGCTCAATCTCGGCGGCACCAACTGCGTCACCGATGCGGCGTGTGCATCGACCTTCAGCGCGTTGTCGATGGCAGTGAACGAGTTGCTGCTCGGCCACAGCGATCTGGCGATCGCCGGCGGCGTCGACACGTTGAACGACATCTTCATGTACATGTGCTTCTCGAAGACGCCGGCGCTGTCGCCGAGCGGCGACTGCCGCCCGTTCAGCGACCAGGCCGACGGCACCATGCTCGGCGAGGGCCTCGGCATGGTCGCGCTGAAGCGCCTCGCCGATGCCGAGCGCGATGGCGATCGCATCTACGCCGTGCTGCGCGGCATCGGCACCAGTTCCGACGGGCGCTCGAAGTCGGTGTACGCGCCGGTCGCCGCCGGCCAGGCGCAGGCGTTGCGCCGTGCCTATGACGCGGCCGGGTACTCGGCCGCCAGCGTCGAGCTGATGGAAGCGCACGGCACCGGCACCAAGGCCGGCGATGTCGCCGAGTTCGAGGGCCTGCGCATGGTCTACGACGAGGCCGAACCGACGCAGCGGCAATGGTGCGCGCTCGGTTCGGTGAAGAGCCAGATTGGCCACACCAAGGCCGCCGCCGGTGCCGCCGGCCTGTTCAAGGCGGTGATGGCGCTGCACCACAAGGTGCTGCCACCGACGATCAAGATCGACGCACCCAACCCCAAACTCGAGATCGAGCGCAGCCCGTTTTACCTGAACACCGAAGCGCGGCCGTGGATCCGCGGCAGCGATCACCCGCGGCGGGCTTCGGTCAGCGCGTTCGGCTTCGGTGGCTCGAACTTCCACGTGACGCTTCAGGAATACACCGGCCCCGGCGAATGCGCGCAGCGGTTGCCGACGCAGTGCTGCGAACTGGTGCCGTTCGCCGCTGCGAGCGTCGCCGAACTGTTGCAGCAGATCGACGCGCTGCTCGCGCGCGATGCACCGCTCGCGCGCACCGCGTACGAAGCGCGCGTCGCCTTCGATGCGGCGACGGCGCGCAGCGATCGCGCCGCGGTGGTCGCGGCGAATCCGGCACAGTTGCGCGAGCGCCTTGGCATCCTGCGCACGCGCATCGCGGCGCAGCCGGGGCAGGCGTTCGAGTTGCCGGATGGCAGCAGCTATGGCGTCGGCGAGGACTGCGGCCGGGTCGCGTTCCTGTTTCCGGGCCAGGGCAGCCAGTACCTCGGCATGGGTGCGGCGATCGCGATGCAGTTTGCGGCCGCGCGCGCGGTGTTCGATGCCGCCGCCGATCTCGCCATCGACGACGGCACGCGCCTGCACGAGGTGATGTTCCCGCGCCCGGTGTTCTCCGAGAGCGCGCGCCAGGCGCAGGCGCAGCGGCTGACGCGCACCGAGTGGGCGCAGCCGGCGATCGGCGCGCATTCCGCGGCGCTGTTCGCATTGCTCGGCGAGCTCGGGATCGGCGCCGACGCGCACGCCGGGCACAGCTTCGGCGAGGTCACGGCGTTGCATGCGGCGGGCGCCTTCGATGCGCGCCTGGCGCTGACCATCGCGCGGCGTCGCGGTGAATTGATGCGCGATGCCGCGGCCGCCGCCGAGGGCGCGATGAGCGCGGTCGCGCGCCCGGTCGAGGAAGTGCGCGCGCTGCTTGCCCGGCACGCGCCGGACCTGGTGCTGGCCAACCACAACGCGCCGAACCAGGTGGTGGTGTCCGGCGCGCGCGTGGCGATCGAGGCGTTCGAGTCCGCGCTTGCGCAGGCCGGCATTGCTGCGCGCCGGCTGCCGGTCGCGACCGCGTTCCATTCGCCGCTGGTGGCGCCCTGCGCCGACGCGTTTGCCGCGGCCCTGGGCGGGTTGCCGTTGGCAGCGCCGACGCAGCCGGTGTTCGGCAATGCCGACGGCAGCCCCTACCCGCGCAGCAGTGCCGCGATGGCGACGCAACTGGCGGCGCAGATCGCGGCACCGGTGCGCTTCGTCGAGAGCGTCGAAGCGATGTACGCCGCCGGCGTGCGCTGTTTCGTCGAGGTCGGTCCGGGCCAGGTGCTGAGCGGCCTGGTCGACGCCATCCTCGGCGACCGCCCGCATCGCGCGATCGCGCTCGACCGCAAGGGTCGCGATGGCGTCGAGGCGTTGCTGACCGGTCTCGCCCGGCTCGCGGCCGCGGGCGTGTCGATGCAGGCGTCGCGGCTGTTTGCCGACGTGCGCTTGCCGGCGCCGACCGCGGTGCAGCCCAAGCTGGCGGTGGCGATCAGCGGTGCCAACCACGGCAAGCCCTATCCCCCCGCCGACGCGAACGCGATCCCGAAACCCAACCCGCCGCGCGCGCCCGCCGCGGTGGTCCAGACCGCGGCACCTGCTGCCGCCACCGAATCAGGAAATGAAGCCATGTCCGTGCCGTCCCCGCTCAGCGAAAGCTGGCTCGCCGCGTTCCAGGAGATGCAGCAGCAGACTGCCGCCGCGCACGAAGCCTTCCAGCGCACGCTCGCCCAAGGCCATGCCGCCTATCTGCGCTTGGCCGAATCGGCGTTGCTCGGCTTGGCCGGCAGCGGACCGGCAGCGCAGTCTGCGATCACCTCGGGCGTGGTAGCACCGACCCCGGTCGCGAATCCCATCGCCGTGCTACCGATCGTCGTGCCACCGATCGTCGCGACGCCGTCGCCGGTCGCGACCGGGGTCGCTCCTACATCGCGAGCACCCGAGTTGGCGCGAGCCAAGGGTTCGATCGACCTGCCCGCCTTGTTGTTGTCCGTGGTCGCGGAGAAGACCGGGTACCCGGTGGACATGCTGAATCTGGACATGGATCTGGAGGGCGATCTCGGCGTCGATTCGATCAAGCGCGTCGAGATCCTCGCCGCGGTCGAGGAGCGCGCGACCAACCTGCCGAAGCTCGATCGCGCACGCATGTCGGCGCTGCACACGTTGCGCGAGATCGTCGACTACCTTGGTGCCGGTTCGGGCGATGTGGGAGCGCCGGCAGGCGCGATGCCTTCGCCCACACAGGCGCCACATGCACCCGATCGCGCCGTGGCCGGCGAATCGAATCGAGCGGTGGCCGGCGAATCGAATCGCGCCGTGGCCGTCGAATCGAATCGCGCCGTGGCCGGCGCTCCTACAGAGAGCGTCGCGGCGTTGTTGTTGGCGGTGGTGGCGGAGAAGACGGGTTATCCGGTGGACATGCTGAACCTGGACATGGACCTGGAGGGCGATCTTGGTGTCGATTCGATCAAGCGCGTCGAGATTCTGGCGGCAGTGGACGAGCGCGCGCCGCAGTTGCCCAAGGTCGATCGCGGACGTCTGTCGGCGCTGCATACCTTGCGCGAGATCGTCGATTACCTCGGTGCCGGTTCTGGCGATGTAGGAGCGCACCTGGGCGCGACCGCTGTTGCCGACGATCGCGAGCCCGGTCGCGACACACGCGTCGCTCCTTCGGAAGATCGCGTGGGCCGCTTCGCGCTGGAGCGGATCGCCGCACCGGCGACCGGGTTCGCGATGCCGGGCCTGCTGCGCGGCGAACGCGTGCATGTCACCGGCGACGAGGAGTTGGCGCCGCGGGTCGCCGATGCACTGCGCGCGCGCGGTGTGCTGGCGCTGGCGGTGGCGGTGTTGCCGGAGTCGAGCACTGCCTGCGTCCACCTCGGCGGGCTTGCGCGGATGCGCAGCGAGGACGCGGCGATCGCCGTCAACCGCGAGCTGTTCGGCGTCGCGCGCCGGCTCGCGCCGCGCCTGCAGCAGGGCGCAGGGCTGTTCGTCACCGTGCAAGACAGCGGCGGCAGCTTCGGCCTCGACGCCATGCCCGCCGGATGCGAGTGGGCCTGCGGCCTGCCGGCGCTGATCAAGACCTGCGCGCTGGAATGGCCGCGGGCCAGCGTCAAGGCGATCGACGTGCAATGCGCCGGGCGCACGCCCGAGCAGGTTGCCGCGGCGATCGCGGACGAACTGCTTGATGGCGGCGGCGAGATCGAGGTGGCGCTGCCCGCGGCCGGCGGGCGCTACACGCTCGCCAGCGTCGCGCGCAGCGTCGTTGCCGACGCCCCGCTGATCGCCGAGGGCGACGTGGTGCTGGTCAGCGGTGGCGCGCGCGGTGTCACTGCCGCCTGCATCGTGGAATGGGCGAAGCGGGTGCGTGCGCGCTTCGTGCTGCTCGGCCGTACCGCGCTGGTCGAGGAGGCGCCGGCGCTGCGTGGCATCGAGGACGAGGCCGGTCTCAAGCGTGCCTTGTTCGCGGCCGCGCTCGCCGCCGGCGAACAGCTCGCGCCGAGCGCGTTGCTGGCGCGGGTGCAGCAGGTGCTGTCGCAGCGCGAGATCCGGCGCACGCTGGCGGCGCTCGCCGCGGTCGGCGCCGAGGCGCGCTACTGCGCGGTCGCGGTCGAGGACGGCGTCGCGCTGGAACGCGAACTCGGGCGCGTGCGCGCCGACTGGGGCCCGGTGCGCGGGCTGGTGCATGCCGCCGGCGTGCTCGCCGACAAGCGCATCGCCGACAAGACCGACGCCCAGTTCAACGCCGTGTTCGACACCAAGGTGCGCGGCCTGCGCGCCCTGCTCGCGGCCACCGCGGGCGATCCGCTGAAACTGCTGTGCGTGTTCTCGTCGGTGTCGGCGCGCTGCGGCAACACCGGCCAGGCCGACTACGCGATGGCGAACGAAGTGCTGGCCAAGGTTGCCGCGGCCGAAGCGCGGCGCCGCCCCGGGCTGCGCGTCAAGTCGCTCGGCTGGGGGCCGTGGGAGGGCGGCATGGTGTCACCGCAGCTGAAGCAGCGCTTCGCCGAACTGGGCGTGCCGATGATCCCGCTCGCGCTTGGCGCGCGCATGTTCGCCGACGAGATGGCCGACGCCGGTCGCGACGGTGTCGAACTGGTGCTCGGTGGTGCGCCGCGCGCCGAGGCACTGTTGTTCGATGGTGCCGAGATGCGCGTCGACGCGCTCGAACTGTCGGTGCAGCGTGCCAGCCACGGCTGGCTGGAGGGCCACGCCGTCGATGGCGCGCCGGTGGTGCCGGTGGTGCTGGTCGCCGAGTGGCTGGCGCGCGCCGCGTGCAGCTTCCGACCCGGGCTGGCGTTGATCGCGCTGCATGAGCTCAAGGTGCTGAAGGGCATCCGTCTCGATGGCTTCGAGAACGGCGGCGACCGCTTCCGCATCGAGGCGCAGCCGCTGCGCGATGCGACCGCGATCTTGCTGCAGATGAACCTGCGCGACGAGTCCGGACGCCCGCGCTACAGCGCCCGCGCCGAACTGCAGGCGCAGCCCGCGACGGCGGCGGCGGAGCTGCCGCTGCTGGCGCTGGAACCGTGGTCCGGGGACGCGCCCTATCCGGCGCAGCTGTTCCATCGCGGGGCCTTCGAGCTGATCGAGGAGGTGCAGGGCATTTCCGACGACGGCGTGGCGGCGCGGGTGCGTGGCGTGCAGGCCGCAGCGTGGCCGGAACAGGACTGGCAGTTCGACGTCGCCGCACTCGATGGCGGCATGCAGCTCGCGGTGCTGTACGGACGCCGCATGCTCGGCGGCGCCAACCTGCCGACTTCGATCGACGCGGTGCGCTGCTATCCGACCGCGGCCTGCAGCGGGCCGATCACGGCGTCGGCGCACCGGCGTGCGATCGCGAGCGCGGCGGTGACCACCGACATCTACTTCGTCGACGCCAACGGCCAGCGTTTCGCCGAGCTGATCGGCGTACACAACCACGCGCTGGCGCAGGCCTGAGCGTGCGCTTTTCGCCAATCGCGATCGTCGGGCGCGGCTGCGTGCTGCCCGGCGCGCTCTCGCCGCAGGCGTTGTGGGACGCGGTGCGCAACGGTCGCGACCTGGTGCGCGCGGTGCCCTCCGGGCGCTGGCGGATGGCGCCGGAACGGGCGCTGTGCGCAGCCGACGCCGCGCTGCCGGATCGCGCCTGGTCGGACCGCGGCGGCTACGTCGAAGGCTTCGAGGCGCTGTGGAATCCGCAGGGCTTCGCGGTGCCCGCGGCCGAGCTGGCCGGGCTCGACCCGCTGGTGCACTGGTTGCTGCACTGCTCGCGCGAGGCGCTGGGCGAGTGCAGCACCCGGCCCGGCGCGCGCATCGGCGCGGTGTTTGGTCACCTCGGCTTCCCGAGCGAGGGCATGGCGGCGTTTGCCGACCATGTCTGGAGCGGTGAGGACAACGCCAGCGACGCGCGCAACCGCTGCATGAGCGGTGGTGCCGCCGCGCTGCTGGAGCGCGCGTTCGCGCTCGACGCCGGCAGCCACGCGCTCGACGCCGCCTGTGCCAGTTCACTGTATGCGCTCAAGCTCGCCTGCGACCGCCTGCACGAAGGCAGCGCCGACCTGATGCTGTCCGGCGCGGTGCAGCGCGCCGACGACCTGTTCCTGCACATCGGCTTCGCGGCGCTGAATGCGCTCAGCCGCAGCGGCCGCTCGCGCCCGTTCCATCGCGACGCCGACGGCCTGCTGCCGGCGGAAGGCTGCGCGATGTTCGCGCTCAAGCGACTCGCCGATGCGCGTCGCGACGGCGACACCATCCACGCGCTGATCCGCGGCATCGGCCTGTCCAACGACGGCCGCGGGCGCGGGCTGCTGGTGCCGGACGAGGCCGGGCAGCGGCGCGCGATGCACGCCGCCTACGCCACCGCCGCGATCGCCCCGGAAGCGGTGTCGCTGCTCGAATGCCATGCCACCGGCACCAGCGTCGGCGATGCCACCGAACTGCGCTCGAGCGCGGCGGTGTTTGCCGGCACGCAGGCGCTCGCGGTCGGTTCGCTGAAGTCGAACCTCGGGCACCTGATCACCGTCGCCGGCGCTGCCGGCATGATCAAGCTGATCGAGGCAATGCGTGCGGGCATCCGTCCGCCGACGCTGCACGCCGACGAGGAAACGCCGGCACTGGCGCAGACGCCGTTCCGCGTCCTGCACCACGCCGAGGAATGGCCGGCGCAGGGGCCGCGCATCGCCGCGATCTCGGCCTTCGGCTTCGGCGGCAACAACGCCCACCTGGTGCTGTCCGAAGACGATCCCGGCCTGCCTGCGCCGCCGCCCGCGGCGGTGCGGGTGCCGCTCGCGATCACCGCGCTCGGCGTGCTCGCCGGCAGCGCCCGCGACCGTGCCGGGTACACCGCGGCGCTGCTCGCGAACCGCAGCCTGCGCGATGGCGAGGGCTGCGGCCGCATCGACACGGTCGGTCTCGACCTGGTCGGCCTGCGCTTCCCGCCGCGCGACCTGGAACAGACGCTGCCGCAGCAACTCGCGATGCTGCAGGCGGCGCGCGAGGCGCTGGCCGAAGCCGGCTCGCTGCCGCGCGAACGCAGCGCGGTGCTGATCGGCATGGAGCCCGACGCCGAAGTCGCGCGCTATGGCACGCGCTGGCGGCGCGGTGCCGGGCAGGGCGTGATCGCGGCGCTGGAGTCGGCCGGCGTGATCGGCTGCATGCCGAACATCCCGGCGAACCGCGTGAGTGCGCAGTTCGACCTGGCCGGCCCGGCCTTCACCGTCTCGGCCGGGCACGCATCCGGGCTGGCTGCGCTCGCGATCGCGGCACGCGCGCTTGGCAACGACGAGATCGACGCGGCGCTGGTCGGCGCTGTCGACCTCTGCGCCGAACCGGTCACCCGCGCCGCCGGCAACGTCGATGCCGCCGACGCCGCAGTGGCGCTGGTGTTGAAACGGCTCGCCGACGCCGAGCGCGACGGCGATCGGATCTACGCGATCCTGGCGGCCGAGGCGGGAGACGGCGCGTCGGATGCGGAGCTGGAACTGCCGCGTCGCCTCGGCGATGCCGGCGCTGCCAGCGGCCTGCTTGCGACCGCGACCGCGGCGCTGTGCCTGCACCACCGCGTGCGCGGCGATGGACGCCACTGGCTTTCGGCAACGCCGCGCTCGTGGTCGCTGGCATTGCCCGGCTTGGACGGCTGGCGGCTGCGCGAGGCGTGGTCGGCGGCACGCGTGGCCGAGTCCGCGCTGCCGCGACTGCGCGTGTTCGGCGGGGACGATCGCGACGCGGTGATCGCGGCGCTGCTCGCTGCGCGCGAGGGCGATGCCGGTCCGGCGCGGCTCGTGCTCGTCGCCCGCGACGAGGAATTCGACAGCGTGCGCGAGCGCGCCCTGGCGCACCTGCGCGACGCTGCGCCGGCCGGGCAGAACGTGCATTACCGCGACGCGCCGATCGCTGGCGAAGTGGCCTTCGCCTTCTCCGGCGCCGGTTCGGCGTATCCGGGCATGGGCGCGGATCTGCTGCGGCAGTGGCCGCAGCTCGCGAATCGGCTGACGGCACGCAGCCGCGAGCTCGCCACCGCACTCGACTGGGCACTGGCCGCGGACGCCGCGCCGCCCGACGTGCGCCAGCAGCTGTGGGGCGCATCGGCGCTGTCGCAGCTGCATGCCGAGCTCAGCCTGGGCCTGCTCGGCCTGCGCCCCGACGCATGGATCGGCTACTCCTCGGGCGAAACCAACGCGCTGGTCGCCGCCGGCATCTGGCGCGATCCGGACGCGCTGATGCAGGCGATGGATCGCAGCCGGCTGGTCACCCACTGGCTCGGGGGCGAGTTCGCCGCGATCGCCGCGGCGTGGGCGCGTCCGGTGCAGTGGGCGAGCTGGACCGTGTCCGCGCCGCTTCGCGAGATCCGTGCCGCGGTCGCGGCGGTCGAACGCGTGCACATCGCGATCATCAACGGCGACGACGAGGCGCTGATCGCCGGCGATGCCGCCGGTTGTGCGGACGTGGTCGCGCGCATCGGTGCCGCGCGCTGCCTGCAGCTCGACTACCCGCTCGCGGTGCACGTGCCGGAACTGAGCACGGTGGCCGACGCCTGGCTCGACCTGCATCGCTGCGAAACCCATCCTGCGCATTGCGGGCGGATCTACTCGACCGCTTCCGGCCGTGCCTACGCACCCGCTCGCGAGGCATGTGCGCGCGCCATCCTGGACCAGGCCGACCGCTGCCTCGACCTGCGCCCGCTGATCCGCCAGGCCTGGGACGATGGCGTGCGCGTGTTCATCGAACATGGCCCGGGGGGCGGCTTCGCACGCGTGATCCGCGGCATCCTCGGCGAGCGCGAGGCGCTGGTCGTCAGCTTCGATCGTCGCGGTCAGGGCGTCGAGGCGACGCTGTCGGCGATCGCCGCGCTCGTTGCCGCCGGCGTGCCGGTGGATCTGGCGGCGCTCGACGCCGCACTCGCGCCGGCGCGTTCACTGGCGCCGGCACAGCGCCCCCTGCGCCTGCCCGCGCATTGGCCGCCGGTGCGCATCGAACGCGCGCTGCAGCCGATGGCGCCGGCACCGTGGTTGCCGCCGGTGCTGGGGTTGGGGGCGGGGTGGGCATCGCGGCCGGAGGCCGCTCCCACAGAGGCCGCTCCCACAGCAGCCGCGGCGACGAGGGTCGCTTCCATGCAGGTCGCTGCCACGAGGGTGGCTGCCACCGAGGTCGCACCGCGCCGATCCGCGATCACCCGCGTCGCACTCGCCGACCTGGCCAGTGCGCACCAGCAATTCCTCCTGCTGCAATCCGATGCCCATCAGCGTTTTCTGGCGCTGCGCATGCAGGCGCAGGCGCTGCTGCTCGCCGGCGCCGACTCGCTGGGGCGGGCCGCAACTGCCGGGACGGTGCCGGCGGCAGCGGCACCGGCGCCGGCACCGCTGCGCGTGGTGGCTGCGTCCGCGCCGGTTGCGCGCAGTGAAACCAGGCCGCAGCGACCGGGCCCGTGCTTCGACCGCGCGCAACTGCTGGTCCATGCCGATGGCCGCATCTCGGAGCTGTTTGGTGCCAAGTTCCTCGGCCAGGACCGCTTCGTGCGCCAGGTGCGCATGCCCAAGCCGCCGTTGCTGCTGGCCGATCGCGTCACCGGCATCGAAGGCGAGGCCGGCAGCATGGGTCGCGGCCGCATCTGGACCGAGACCGACGTCGGCAGCCAGGACTGGTACCTGCACCGGGGTCGCATGCCAGCGGGCGTGATGATCGAGGCCGGGCAGGCCGACCTGATGCTGATCTCCTGGCTCGGCGTCGACGCGCACAACCGCGGCGAGCGCGTGTATCGCCTGCTCGGTTGCGAACTGACCTATCACGGCGACCTGCCGCGCCGCGGCGACCGACTCGAGTTCGACATCGTGCTCGACGGTCATGCCGCCCAGGGCGACGTGCGCCTGATGTTTTTCCACTACGACTGCAGGAACGGCGCGCGCAAGCAGCTG
The DNA here is from genome assembly GCA_016182785.1 of Lysobacterales bacterium. Lineage (GTDB taxonomy): Bacteria > Pseudomonadota > Gammaproteobacteria > Xanthomonadales > Ahniellaceae > JADKHK01. Next base: position 90,093 of record JACPFU010000042.1, read on the forward strand.
TCGGTGCGCAAGGGCCAGGCCGGCTTCTTCACCGACGCCGAACTCGCCGATTCCGCCGGCTGCCTGTGGTCGCCCGAGCAGCAGCAGATCGTCGCCGAGCCGCGGCTCGATCCGCCGGCGGTCGCCTGCACCCGCAGCGCACTCGATCGCGAACAGCTGGAAGCCCTTGCGCGCGGCGATGCGCACGCCTGCTTCGGGCCCGGTTTCGAGTTCGTGCGCACGCATACGCGCACGCCGAACATCGCCGGCGGGCGCATGTTGCTGCTCGATCGCGTCACCGCCCTCGAGCCGGACGGCGGACCCTGGCAGCGCGGTTACCTGCGCGCCGAACTCGACATCCGTCCCGACCAGTGGTTCTTCGATGGCCACTTCAAGAACGACCCGTGCATGCCCGGCACGCTGATGTTCGAGGCCTGCCTGCAGGCGATGGCGATCCAGCTCGCGGCGCTCGGCTACACCTTGAAGCGCGACGGCTGGCGCTTCCAGCCGGTGCCGGACGTGCCGTACCAGTTGCAGTGCCGCGGCCAGGTGATCCCGAGCTCGAAGCTGCTGGTCACCGAAGTCTTCGTCGAGGAACGCAGCGCCGGACCGACGCCGACGCTGTACGCCGACCTGCTGTGCACGGTCGATGGGCTCAAGGCCTTCCATGCGCGCCGCGTCGCGCTCGAGCTGGTGCCGGACTGGCCGCTCGAAGACGGCGATGCCGCCGCACATTCCGGTGGCTCCGAGCTCCGCTCGGACGCTGCTGCCCCTGTCGTCGACGGCTTCCGCTTCGACCGCGAGAGCCTGCTTGCCTGTGCGATGGGTCGGCCCTCGCAGGCGTTCGGACCGATGTATCGCCGCTTCGACGGGCCGACGCGAGTGGCGCGGCTGCCGAGCTCGCCGTATCACTTCATCAGCCGCATCGCCGAAATCCACGGGCCGATCGGGGTGATGCAGGCCGGTGCGCGCGTGGTCGCCGAATACGACGTGCCGGAGCAGGTCTGGTATCTGGACGAGAACGGCTGCCGGCGCATGCCGTTCGCGGTGCTGCTCGAAGCGGTGCTGCAACCTTGCGGCTGGTTGTCGAGTTACGTCGGCTCGGCGCTGACCGTCGACAGCGAACTCGGCTTCCGCAATCTCGATGGCGAAGGCCGCGTGCTCGCGGAACTCGCTGGCGGCGCCGGCACCCTGCGCACCGAGGTCGAGCTGACCGCAGTGTCGGCGACCGCCGGCATGATCATCGAAACCTTCGTCGTGAATTGCTGGCTTGGCGAGCGCAAGGTCTACGAGCTGCGCACCGTGTTCGGCTTCTTCCCGCCGGCCGCGCTCGCCGCGCAGGCCGGCTTGCCGATCACGCCGCCGCATCGCGAACTGCTGGAGCGCGCGAACAACACCGAGATTGACCTCGATGCCGCGCCCGCCGCGTTCGTCGCCCACCCGACGCTGCGCCTGGCCGGACCGATGCTGCGCATGATCGACCGCATCGAAGGCGTGTGGCCCAAAGGCGGTGGCGCCGGGCTTGGGCAGATCCGCGCGGTGAAGGACGTCGATCCGGGCGAGTGGTTCTTCAAGGCGCACTTCTTCCAGGACCCGGTGCAGCCGGGATCGCTCGGCCTGGAGGCGATGCTGCAGGCGCTGCAGGCGCTGCTGCTGCATCAGGGCGCCGGAGCTGGCATGGTGTCGCCCCGCTTCGAGACCATCGCACTCGACCACATGCATTCCTGGAAATATCGCGGTCAGGTGTTGCCGCATCACCGGCAGGTGCACACCACGCTCGAAATCACTGCGCGCGGTCGCGACGAACGCGGCGAGTTTGCGTTTGCCGAGGCCAGCCTCTGGGTCGACGGCCAACGCATCTACGAGGCCAGCGGGCTCGGTGTGCGCATCGTCGACGGCGGGGGCTGAGCGGCGTGGCGCTGGTGCTGCAGGTGGCGCGCATCGCCGAGCTGCTGCCACGGCTGCCCGCCGACGCGGCAGCCTGGCTATCGCCCAGCGAACAGGAGCGCCTCGTCGGACTGCGCGTGCCGGCGCGACGCGAGCAGTACCTGGCCGGGCACTGGCTCGCACGCGAGCAGCTCGCGGCGCTGGCAGGTGGCGTGGCGACGGCCTGGCAGTTGCAGGAGCGCCGCAGCCTGCCGCCGGCGGTGGTCGGTCACGAGGCGAGCCTGCACCTCTCGCTCAGCCACAGCGGCGACTGGATCGCCGCCGCAGTCGCCGACACCGCGCTTGGCATCGACCTCGAACAACGCCGCCCGCGCGAAGCCCTGCACCGCTTCGAGGAACTGCTGCTGGCCGAAGGCGAGGTCGCGGGCTCGCTCGACAACGACGCCCTGCTGCAACGCTGGGTGGTCAAGGAAGCCTGGATCAAGCGCGATCACGGCAGCGCGCTGCCCGAACACCTGGCCGCGATCCGCCTGCATCACGCCGAACCCACGAGCGCCGATCTACGCTTGTGGAATGCGGCCGACTTCCATCTCGCGCTCGCCACGCTGGCCGCGCCGCCCTGGCAGATCCAGGCTCCGGGGCTCGCGTCCAGCAGCGGGTGGCGGGTGGTAGCGGCCTGTGGCGGCGGTAGCCAATCGTCAAACGCTGCCGAATCAAGCACTTGATTCCGGAACTTTTGGCCCGATTAGCACTCGAACCACCCGACTGCTAACCTCGTCTCCCCAAGGAGGAGTTCGATGTCCCAAGCATTGATCACCAGCAACTTCCCGATCCCGAGCGCGGTCGGTTCGCTCGACGCCTACATCGGCGCGGTCAACCGCGTGCCGATGCTGGACGTGACCGAGGAACAGGATCTGGCCTGGCGCGTGCGCCTCGACAACGACGTCGCCGCTGCCAAGCAGCTGATCATGGCGCACCTGCGCTTCGTCGTGCATGTCGCGCGCGGTTACCAGGGTTATGGGCTCGGCATGGCCGACCTGATCCAGGAAGGCAACATCGGCCTGATGAAGGCGGTGAAGCGTTTCGACCCGGAGCAGGGCGTGCGCCTGGTGTCGTTCGCGGTGCACTGGATCAAGGCCGAGATGCACGAGTTCATCCTCAAGAACTGGCGCATCGTCAAGGTCGCGACGACCAAGGCGCAGCGCAAGCTGTTCTTCAACCTGCGCAAGTCGAAGAAGCGCCTGGGCTGGATGAACAACGAGGAAGTGAACACCGTCGCGAAGGAACTCAATGTCGATCCGTCCGACGTGCGCGAGATGGAGTCGCGTCTGAACGGGCGCGACATCGGGTTCGACGCGCCGGCCAACGAGGACGACGAACACGCGCGTCCGTCGCCGGTCGCGTTCCTGGTCGACAGCACGGTCGGCCCGGCCGAAGCCCTGCTCGCCCAGGACGAGGGCGACCACCAGGTCGACGTGCTGCGTGATGGACTGGAGAAACTCGACCAGCGTTCGCGCGACATCGTCAACCGCCGCTGGCTGGCCGAAAACAAGGCGACGCTGCAGGAACTGGCCGACGAGTACGGCGTCTCGGCCGAGCGCATCCGCCAGATCGAGGCAAACGCGTTCAAGAAGATCCGCGCGCTGTTCGTCGCCTGATCTCCGCACGCGTTCGCATTACCGCAACGGCCCTTCGGGGTCGTTGCTGTTTCAGGGGCCGGGCGATGGGCGGCCACGGGGGGCCGCCCCTGCATTCGATCGCGGCCCTCGCGTAGGGGCGGCCCCCTGTGGCCGCCCTTTGCGAACCCAGGTTCAAGACGACAACGGCAACTCCTGCTGCTTCAGCGGAATCTCGGCCTCGCCGCGGAACACGCGCTTGAACTCGGCGCGTGACACCGACACGTAGCGGTCATTGCCGCCGATCTCGACCTGCGCGCCCTGGGTCAGCGCGCGCCCGTGTTCGTCGACGCGCACCACCATCGTCGCCTTGCGCCCGGTGTGGCAGATGGTCTTGATCTCGGTGATCGAGTCGGCCCAGGCCAGCAGGTACTGGCTGCCCTCGAACAGTTCGCCCTGGAAGTCGGTGCGCAGGCCGTAGGCGAGCGTCGGGATGTTGAGCTGGTCGACCACCTCGGTCAGTTGCCAGACCTGGGCCTTGCTCAGGAACTGCGCTTCGTCGGCGAGCACGCAATGCAGCGGGCCATAGGCCTCGAGGTCGTTGCGCACCAGTTGCAGCAGGTCGTCGTCGCGCTCGAAGATCACCCCGGTCGCCTTCAGCCCGATGCGCGACTGCACCACGCCGCGGCCGTAGCGGTCGTCGAGCTTCGGCGTCAGGATCAGCGTGCGCATGCCGCGCTCGTGGTAGTTGTGCGCCGACTGCAGCAAGGTCGTGGTCTTGCCGGCGTTCATCGCCGAATAATAGAAATAGAGCTTGGCCATCGCTGTGCGCTTGGGATCGGGCCGGCGATTTTAGCAGCGCCGGCCACACCCGCCCGGATAGAATCCGCGCCCGCATTCCGGTAGTCCCGATGAGCCTCAACCCCGCCCAACGCGAAGCCGTCGCCTATTGCGATGGCCCTCTGCTCGTGCTCGCCGGCGCAGGTTCGGGCAAGACCCGGGTGATCACCGAGAAGATCGCGCACCTGCTGCGCAGCGGGCACCGCCCCGAAGGCGTGGCGGCGATCACCTTCACCAACAAGGCCGCGAAGGAGATGCGCGAGCGTGTCGGCAAGCTGATCTCGCGCGAAGCGGCGGAAACACTGCCGGTCTCGACCTTCCATGCGCTCGGCCTGCGCATCCTGCAGCAGGAAGCGAACCACGTCGGCCTGCGCCGCGGTTTCTCGATCCTCGATGCCGAGGATGCATTCGCGCTGGTCAAGGACCTCGCCCCGGCCGGGCTGAAGCCGGACGCGCTCGACCTGCTGCGTGGCCTGATCGGCAAGGCCAAGGACAACGGACTCGACCCGGACGAGGCACTCGCCGCCGCGCGCTCGCCGCGCGAGCTGCAGGCGGCCGAGCTCTATGCCGCCTACACGCGCCGCCTGCGCAACTTCAACGCGCTCGATTTCGACGATCTGATCTTCCTGCCCGAGCGCCTGTTCGCGAGCAACGACGAAGTGCGCACGCGCTGGCAGCAGAAGTTGAGCTACCTGCTGGTCGACGAGTATCAGGACACCAACCGCGCGCAGTATCGACTGCTCAAGCATCTGGTCGGCGAACGCGGCCGCTTCACCGCGGTCGGCGACGACGACCAGTCGATCTATGCCTGGCGCGGCGCCAATCCGGAAAACCTCAACGAGCTGGCGCGCGACTATCCGCAACTGAAGCTGGTCAAGCTCGAGCAGAACTACCGTTGCAGCGGACGCATCCTGCGTGCGGCGAATGCGGTGATCGCGAACAACGCGCACCTGTTCGAGAAGAAGTTGTGGAGCGCGCATGGCGAGGGCGAATCGCTGCGCATCCTGCAATGCAAGGACGAGACCCACGAGGCCGAACGCATCGCCGCCGAGATCGCGCACCTGCAGCAGACCCGCAAGACGCCGTGGAGCGACTTCGCGATCCTGTATCGCGGCAACTTCCAGTCGCGCGCGTTCGAGCAGGCCTTGCGCTTGCTGCGTGTGCCGTATCACGTGTCCGGCGGCACCGCGTTCTTCGATCGCGCCGAAGTGCGCGACCTGCTCGCCTACCTGCGCGTGCTGGTGAACCCGGACGACGACAGCGCGTTCCTGCGCATCGTGCAGACGCCGAAGCGCGACATCGGCACCGGCACGCTCGAGAAGCTGGCCCAGCTCGCGGGCTCGCGCGGGTTGTCGCTGGCGCGCGCGGCCGAGTCGATGGAGATCCACAAGCAGCTCGCGGCGCGGCCGGCGGCAGCGCTTGCGAACTTCGCCGAACAGGTCAAGCGCTGGCGCATCAGCGCGACCAGCCTCGATGCGGCGGCGCTCTGCGAGAAGCTGATCCAGGAGAGCGGGTACGCCCAGCACCTGGAAGCGACGGTCAAGGACCCGGCCGCGCGTGCGCGCCGCCATGCCAACCTGCAGGAACTGATCGATTTCCTGAAGGCGAATGGCAAGGGCCGCGACGCGCTCGGCGACCTCGCCGCGCAGCTGGCCCTGCTCGGCAATCTCGACCGCGATGACAATGGCAATGCGGTCCGCCTCTCGACCCTGCACGCATCCAAGGGCCTCGAATTTCGTCACGTCTGGCTGGTGGGTCTGGAGGATGGGACGTTGCCGCATGAAGGCGCGATCAACGAGGGCCGCCTCGACGAGGAGCGGCGTCTGTTCTACGTCGCGATCACCCGCGCCAAGGACACGCTGACCCTCAGCCACGCCGCGCACAAGCAGCGTTACGGCGAGCTGTTGGCGCAAAAGCCCAGCCGCTTCCTCGACGAACTGCCCGCCGCCGACGTCGTTCGTGAGGGCGACGACCCGGAGCGTGATCAGGCCGAAAAGCGCGCCCGTGGCAGCGCCCATCTGGCGCGCCTGGCCGAGCTGTTTGCCGGCGGCTGAGGGGCGTCTCGCGGCCGCCGCATCCGGCTACACTTCGCAATCCCATCGATCCGGAGAAACGCATGCAGTCGATCGTTCGTGGCCCCGCCATCCTCGTGTTGCTGGCCTTGTCGGCGTGTGCCGGGAACGGTGGCAGCAAGCCCGCAGCGCCGCTCGACGACCTGTCCGGCGTGCCCCGCGTCGCTCCGCCCGGGGCGTTGAAGGACCCGGTCCACGACAACCTCAATGCGGTGCTGTGGACGCAGACCTCGGCGGAGTACCGGGCGCTGGCCGCACAGGCGTTCAACCAGGCGGCGCGCACCCTGGCGAAGGCCCGCGCCGATGCGGCGTTCAGCGCGTTGCCCGAGGCGGAGCAGGGCAAGATCGGCGCCGATGCGCCGCTTGCGATCATCACCGACATCGACGAGACCGTGCTCGACAACTCGGCCTTCAGCGTCGACCTGATCCAGAACCCGATCAACCCCGCGCTGGCGCCGGCGGAAGCGCGCAAGGCCTTCGAGCAACGCTGGAACGACTGGGTCGCGCAACGCGAGGCGCTGCCGATCCCCGGTGCCGCGGAGCTGCTCGCCGACGCTGAAAAGAACGGCATCACCGTCTTCTACATCACCAACCGCAAGGACCCGGAGAAGGCGGAAACCTGCAACAACCTGGTGCAGGCCAAGCTGCCGCTCAAGGACTGCGCCACCCAGGTGTTGACGCGCAACGACGCCGAGGGGCGCACCAAGGACAAGGGCAGCCGCCGCAAGATGGTTGCGGCCGGGCATCGCGTGGTGCTGGTGATGGGCGACAACCTGGGTGACTTCCTCGACGGCGTGTACGTCTCCCCCGAGGAGCGGGCGGCCCTGGTCGACCAGCACGCCACGTGGTGGGGCGATCGCTGGATCGTGTTGCCAAACCCGATGTACGGGTCCTGGGAAGACGCACTCGGAAACGGCGCGATCGACGCGGCCAGCCACACCTTCGGGGCCGAGCAGGAGCGCCGCAGGCTCGAAAAGGCGCGGCACCTGCGCGCGGTCGATTGGTGGGCGAACCCGGCGCCCATGGAGAAAAAGTAATACAAATCAACGGTCTAACCGACTTCAATTAAAGTATTGCATAAGCTTGTGGCGTCAAGTTATTCTTCGTCCATCGGATTCTCCGGACAACGACGACAAAGAACTCTAACAGCGCCCAAGCTTCCCCCTCCGGCTGATGCCGGTTCGATCAGATGGTTCGAAAGAACCATCTGATTTTTTTTGGGTATCCGGATTTTAGTGTGGGAAGACCGCACTAGCCCTTCTTGTCTGACAGCTCTCGTTCGGTAGGTTTCTGGTATCGCAAGGCTTACGCGCTTTTAGCCTTCAGTGTGGGCTTTGTCTGGCGCATGTCGGTGCAAGGAAACAATCAGTGGCAGGTCACCTTGCCCCCGGCTCGAACTGGGGTTTGAGGCGCAGTGGAACGGAAAACCGGGTTAAGCCACGCGCCTAGCAGCCTGTTGAAAAACACCCCGCTGCGAGCGGATTGTTTGCCGGACACAGCGTTGCGCGGTGTCTTGAGTGAGGTTTGCGCGGCAATTTTTGCCGCAGAACGGCGGTTTCGGCGCGCTGCGGGCGCACGTTCCC
>JACPFU010000043.1 GCA_016182785.1 Lysobacterales bacterium
AACGTGGGGACGATTGGTCACGTGGATCACGGCAAGACGACGCTGACGGCGGCGCTGACGAAGATCGGCGCGGAGCGTTTTGGTGGCGAGTTCAAGGCGTACGACCAGATCGACGCGGCGCCGGAAGAGAAGGCGCGCGGAATCACGATCTCGACGGCGCACGTGGAATACGAGAGCCCGACGCGGCACTACGCGCACGTGGACTGCCCGGGGCATGCGGACTACGTGAAGAACATGATCACGGGCGCGGCGCAGATGGACGGCGCGATCCTGGTGTGCTCGGCGGCGGATGGCCCGATGCCGCAGACGCGCGAGCACATTCTGCTGGCGCGCCAGGTGGGTGTGCCGTACATCGTGGTCTTCCTGAACAAGGCGGACATGGTGGACGACGCCGAGCTGCTCGAGCTGGTGGAAATGGAAGTGCGCGACCTGCTGAGCAAGTACAACTTCCCTGGCGACGACACGCCGATCATCAAGGGATCGGCGCTGAAGGCGCTGGAAGGCGACCAGAGCGAGATCGGGGTGCCGGCAATCGTGAAGCTGGTGGAGGCATTGGACAGCTACATCCCGGAGCCGAAGCGCGACGTGGACAAGCCGTTCCTGATGCCGGTGGAAGACGTGTTCTCGATTTCCGGACGCGGCACGGTGGTGACGGGGCGCATTGAGCGCGGCGTGATCAAGGTGGGCGAGGAAGTGGAGATGGTGGGGATCCGGCCGACGGTGAAGACGACGGTGACGGGCGTGGAGATGTTCCGCAAGCTGCTGGATCAGGGGCAGGCGGGCGACAACGCGGGCCTGCTGCTGCGCGGCACGAAGCGAGAGGACGTCGAGCGCGGGCAGGTGATCTGCAAGCCCGGGACGATCACGCCGCACACGAAGTTCGAGGCGGAGGTGTATGTGCTGTCGAAGGAAGAGGGCGGCCGTCATACGCCGTTCTTCCGCGGCTACCGCCCGCAGTTCTACTTCCGCACGACGGACGTGACCGGCGCCTGCGAGCTGCCGGAAGGCGTGGAGATGGTGATGCCGGGCGACAACACCAAGATGGTGGTGACGCTGATTCACCCGATCGCGATGGAAGAAGGCCTGCGCTTTGCGATCCGCGAAGGTGGCCGCACCGTCGGCGCCGGCGTGGTGGCGAAGATCCTCGTCTAAGCAACGACCGAAACATCACGAGCATCGCGGGGTGTGCGCGCCCCGCGATCCGTCAACAAGAAGGACACGGCAATGGCAGACCAGAAAATCCGAATTCGTCTCAAGGCTTTCGATCACCGCTTGATCGACAAGTCCGCGAGCGAGATCGTCGAAACCGCGAAGCGTACCGGCGCGCAAGTGCACGGTCCGATTCCGCTTCCGACGAAGATCGAGCGTTACACCGTGCTGGTCTCGCCGCACGTGGACAAGGACGCGCGTGACCAGTACGAGACCCGTACCCACAAACGCGTTCTGGATATTGTCGATCCCAACGACAAGACCGTGGATGCGCTGATGAAGCTTGACCTCGCCGCTGGCGTGGACGTCCAGATCAAGCTGTATTAAAGCGCCGCAATTAGGACAGGAACATGAGTATTGGTTTGGTAGGCCGCAAGTGCGGCATGACGCGGGTCTTCACTGAAGACGGTGTGTCGGTACCGGTGACGCTGATCGAGGCGTCCCCGAACCGCATCACGCAGGTGAAGACCAAGGAAACGGATGGCTATTCGGCGATCCAGGTGACGGCCGGGAAGAAGCGCGCTGCGCTTGTGACCAAGCCGATGGCCGGGCACTACGCCAAGGCCAAGGTCGAGGCCGGTCGCGGTCTCTGGGAGTTCCGCCTGGAAGATGCGGAAGTCGCCAAGTACGCCGTCGGCGGCGAACTCAAGGCGGACGAATTGTTCAAGGTCGGGCAGGCGGTGGATGTCGCCGGTGTGACCAAGGGCAAGGGCTTCCAGGGCACGATCAAGCGCCACCATTTCACGATGGGCGACGCAACCCACGGTAACTCGCTGTCGCATCGCGCCCCGGGCTCGATCGGCCAGCGCCAGACTCCGGGTCGTGTGTTCCCCGGCAAGAAGATGTCCGGCCACATGGGTGCGGTCAACCAGACTTCGATGAACCTCGAAGTGGTGCGCATCGACGCAGAGCGCGGCCTGATCGCGATCCGCGGTGCGGTGCCGGGTGCTCCGGGCGGCGACGTGATCGTGCGTCCCGCAGCCAAAGCGGCGAAGTGAGGAGCCCAGTCATGGAACTGAACATCATTGACAGCAAGAAGCCGCTGAGCGTCTCGGACGAAGTGTTCGGACGCGCCTACAGCGAAGACCTGGTGCACCAGGTGGTCAACGCATTCCGCGCTGCCGGCCGCGCCGGTACCAAGGCGCAGAAGTCGCGTTCGGACCTGTCGGGCACGACCAAGAAGTTCAAGAAGCAGAAGGGCGGCGGTGCGCGTCATGGCGACTACCGCGCCCCGATCTTCGTCGGCGGCGGCGTCACCTTTGCCGCGCGTCCGCGCAGCTTCGAGCAGAAGGTCAACCGCAAGATGTACCGCGGCGCGATCGCGACGATCCTGTCGGAACTGGCGCGCAGCGGTCGGCTCAAGGTGGTCGAGAATTTCGACGTGGAAGCGCCGAAGACCAAGCAGCTCAACGCCCGCATCGAGGCGTTGGGCGGCGGCAAGACGCTGATCGTCACCGAGAACGGCAGCCAGAACCTGTTCCTCGCCGCGCAGAACCTGCCCTACGTGGGCGTGGTCGATGTCGCCGGCCTGAGTCCGGTGGATCTGGTGTACGCCGACAACGTCCTGATGACCGTGGACACGGTCAAGAAGATCGAGGAGTGGCTGGCATGAGCAACGAACGACTGTTGCAGGTTCTGCGGTCGCCGCTCGTTTCCGAGAAGAGCGCGCGCATCCAGGAAAGTGCCAACCAGTACGTCTTCGAGGTCGCGTCGACCGCGACCAAGGCGGACGTGAAGATGGCTGTCGAAGAACTGTTCAAGGTCAATGTCAAGGCGGTCAACGTCTTGAACGTCAAGGGCAAGACCAAGGCGTTCAAGGGTCGACTCGGTGGTCGCGGTGGTTTCCGCAAGGCGTACGTGAGCCTTGCCGAGGGCCAGACGATCGACATCGTGGCCAAGGCCTGAGGTAAGCACACATGGCACTGATTACATTCAAGCCGACTTCGCCCGGGCGCCGCCAGATGGTGCGCGTGTCGACGCAGGGTCTGCACAAGGGCGGCCCGCTGGCTGCCCTGACCGAGTCGCAGGGCAAGAGCGGCGGCCGCAACAACCACGGTCGCATCACCACCCGGCATCAGGGTGGTGGTCACAAGCAGAACTACCGCATCATCGACTTCAAGCGTGACAAGGAAGGCATTGCCTGCCGCGTCGAGCGCGTCGAATACGACCCGAACCGGACCGCGCACATCGCGCTGGTCTGCTACGCCGATGGCGAGCGTCGCTACATCATCTCGCCCAAGGGCCTGAAGGTGGGCGACCAACTGATCGCCGGCAAGGATGCGCCGATCAAGGTCGGCAACTCGATGCCGCTGATCAACATCCCGGTCGGTACCACGGTGCACTGCATCGAAATGCGTCCCGGCAAGGGCGCGCAGATCGCACGCAGCGCGGGTGCGGGTGCCCAACTGATTGCCCGCGACCAGGGTTACGCCACGCTGCGTCTGCGCTCGGGCGAGATGCGCAAGGTGCCGTCCGACTGCCGCGCGACGATCGGCGAAGTCGGCAACAACGAGCACAGCCTGCGCAAGATCGGCAAGGCCGGCGCCCAGCGCTGGCGCGGTATCCGTCCGACCGTTCGCGGTGCAGCGATGAACCCGGTCGACCACCCGCATGGTGGTGGTGAGGCGCGTGCCGGACAGGGCAACCCGCATCCGGTTTCGCCCTGGGGCCAGCCGAGCAAGGGTTACAAGACGCGCAAGAACAAGCGCACGCAGGGTTCCATCGTTCGCGACCGCAGGGGTTAATCGACTATGCCACGTTCACTCAAGAAGGGTCCGTTCGTGGACCTGCACCTGGCGAAGAAGGTTGATACCGCTGTCGCCACCAGCAGCAAGCGTCCGATCAAGACCTGGTCGCGCCGCTCGATGATTTTGCCGGAGATGGTCGGGCTGACCATTGCCGTGCACAACGGCAAGGCGCACGTCCCGGTTCTCGTCAACGAGAACATGGTCGGGCACAAGCTTGGCGAATTCGCTGTCACGCGCACCTTCAAGGGGCACGGCGGCGACAAGAAGTCGGGCAAGTAAGGAGCGATGACCATGGAAGCCAAAGCCATCCACCGTACCGCCCGCATTTCGCCGCAGAAGGCGCGCCTGGTCGCAGACCAGGTGCGCGGCCTTCCGGTCGGACGCGCCACCAACATCCTGACGTTCAGCACCAAGAAGGCTGCGGAAATCGTCCGGAAGGTGCTGCAGTCCGCGATCGCGAACGCAGAAAACAACCAGGGCGCCGATATCGACGAACTGAAGGTCACCCAGATCTTCGTCGACGAAGGCCCGACCATGAAGCGCATGCATGCCCGAGCGAAGGGCCGCGGTACGCGCATTATCAAACGCACGAGCCACATCACTGTGGTCGTGGGTTCCGGCAAGTAAGCGAGGACGACGATGGGTCACAAAGTTCATCCCACCGGCATCCGCCTTGGAATCTCCAAGGACTGGAATTCGACCTGGTATTCGGGGAAGAAAGACTTCGCCGCCTACCTTGCTGCCGACCTGAAGGTTCGCGAGATGCTGCGCGAGCGACTGGCTGCCGCCGGTATCTCGCGCATCCAGATCGAGCGCCCGGCCAAGACCGCACGCGTCACCATCCACACGGCACGTCCGGGTGTGGTGATCGGCAAGAAGGGCGAGGACATCGAGAAGCTGCGCAAGGACGTGTCCGACATGATGGGCGTTCCGACGCACATCAACGTGTCGGAAGTGCGCAAGCCCGAACTCGACGCCCAGCTCGTGGCCGAGTCGATCGCGCAGCAACTGGAGCGCCGCATCATGTTCCGCCGCGCGATGAAGCGCTCGGTCGGCAATGCGATGCGGCTCGGTGCCCTCGGCATCAAGGTCAACGTCGCCGGTCGCCTCAATGGCGCCGAGATCGCGCGCACCGAGTGGTATCGCGAAGGTCGCGTGCCGCTGCATACGCTGCGCGCCGACATCGACTACGGTTTTGCCCAGGCCAAGACCACCTACGGCATCATCGGCATCAAGGTCTGGATCTACAAGGGCGACATCTTCGATCTCGCCGCGGCGACGGCGGAAGCCGCCAATGCCGACAAGAACGAGCGCAACGAGCGTTCGGAACGTCCGAGCCGCGAGCGCGGCGATCGTCAGGATCGCGGCGACCGTGGTGACCGTGGCGACCGCTCGGGCCGGGGAGCTTAAGTCATGCTGCAACCATCCCGAACCAAGTACCGCAAGGTATTCAAGGGCCGCAACCGCGGGCTCTCGCACAACGGAGCCAATGTCAGTTTCGGTGAATACGGTCTGAAGGCGACCACCCATGGTCACCTGACTGCTCGCCAAATCGAGGCCGGCCGTCGTACAATCTCGCGCTTCGTCAAGCGTGGCGGCAAGCTCTGGATCCGAGTGTTCCCGGACAAGCCGATCTCGCGCAAGCCGGTTGAAGTCCGCATGGGCAGCGGCAAGGGCAACGTGGAATTCTGGGTCGCGGTCGTCGCTCCCGGTCGCGTCCTTTACGAGATGGAAGGTGTACCCGAGGCTACGGCGCGCGAAGCGTTCCGGCTTGCCGCGGCGAAGCTTTCCATTCAGACCACCTTCGTGACGCGTACGGTGCGCTAATGGATATCAAGAAACTTCGCGAAAAGTCAGCCGTCGACCTGCAGAAGCACGTCGGCGAGCTGCGCAAGGAACAGTTCAATCTGCGCATGCAGCGCGGGACCGGTCAGCTCGCGCACCCGCACGAGATCAAGCGCGTGCGTCGAGAGATCGCCCGCACCAAGACCGTGCTCGGCGAGAAGAAGTGAGAAGGCCGTCATGACTGATACCAACAAGGCGCTGCGCACGATCGAAGGTCGCGTTGTCAGCAACAAGATGCAGAAGACCGTGACGGTGGTGATCGAACGCCTCCAGTCGCACACGTTGTACGGCAAGGCCCTGCGGCGCACGACCAAGGTCCATGCCCACGACGAGAGCGGCAAGTGCCAGGAAGGCGACAAGGTGCGCATCGCAGAATGCGCGCCGATGTCGAAGACCAAGAACTGGCGCGTCGTCGAAGTCGTCGAGAGCGCGGGCTGAGGAGCCAGACACCATGATCCAGATGCAATCCCATCTCGCGGCGGCCGACAACAGCGGCGCACGCGAACTGATGTGTATCAAGGTGCTCGGCGGCTCGAAGCGCCGTTATGCCGGAATTGGCGACATCATCAAGGTGTCGATCAAGGACGCCATTCCGCGCGGCAAGGTCAAGAAGGGCGAGGTCTATGACGCCGTCGTCGTGCGCACCCGCAAGGGCGTGCGTCGGCCGGACGGTTCGCTGATCCGCTTCGATGGCAACGCCGCCGTCCTGCTCAACAACAAGCTCGAGCAGATCGGCACGCGCATCTTCGGACCGGTGACCCGCGAGTTGCGCGGCGAGCGGTTCATGAAGATCGTCTCGCTGGCGCACGAAGTGCTCTGAGGGACTAGCCGATGAAACGCATCAAGAAAGGCGACCAGGTTCTGGTGATCGCCGGAAAGAACAAGGGTTCGAAGGGCGAAGTGCTGCGCGTTGTCGAAGACAAGGTCGTGGTGCAGAACATCAACCTGATCAAGCGCCACACGAAGCCGAATCCGCAGGCCAACCAGCCTGGTGGCATCGTCGAGCGCGAGGCTCCGATTCACGTCTCGAACGTGATGCTCCTGAACACCGTCACCGGAAAGGGCGAACGCGTCGGTTTCAAGACGCTGGCACCGACCGCGCCGGGCGAAAAGCCCCGCAAGGTTCGTGTCTTCCGCAAGTCCGGTGAAATGGTGGACGCATAAGGAATCACCATGGCTACCCGTTTTGAACAACATTACAAAGACGTCGTCGTCCCGCAGTTGATGCAGCGCTTCGGGTACAAGAACCCGATGCAGGTGCCGCGCCTGGTCAAGATCACCCTGAACATGGGCGTGGGCGAGGCTGCCGCGAACAAGAAGGTGCTCGACAACGCGCTCGACGACATGACCAAGATCGCCGGCCAGAAGCCGGTCGCGACGAAGGCGCGCGTTTCCGTGGCGACCTTCAAGATCCGCGACGGCTGGCCGATCGGCGCCAAGGTCACGCTGCGCCGTGCGCGCATGTTCGAGTTCCTAGATCGCCTGATCACCATCGCGTTGCCGCGAGTGCGCGACTTCCGTGGTGTCAGTGGGCGTTCCTTCGATGGCCGCGGCAACTACAACTTCGGCATCAAGGAACAGATCATCTTCCCGGAAATCAACTTCGACGCCATCGACGCGCTGCGCGGCATGGACATTGCGATCACCACGACCGCGAAGTCCGATGCCGAGGCCAAGGCGCTGCTCGAAGGCTTCAAGTTCCCGTTCCGCAACTAATCAGAACCGAGAGTCCTTCATGGCAAAGACGTCCATGGTCAATCGCGACATCAAGCGCGCCAAGACCGTCAAGAAATACGCGGCGAAGCGCGCCGAACTGAAGCGTCAGTCGGTCGACCCCAAGGTCTCGTTCGAGGATCGCATGGAAGCGATCAAGCAACTGCAGAAGTTGCCGCGTGATGCCAGTCCCTGCCGCCAGCGCAATCGCTGCGAGCTGTCCGGACGCTCGCGCGGCGTGTACAGCAAGTTCGGTCTCGGCCGCAACAAGCTCCGCGAAGCCACCATGCGTGGCGACGTGCCGGGCCTGCGCAAGGCGAGCTGGTAAGTCCCATCCACAATCGGTACCGGATATCGGTGCTATCTCACGGAGCTTTATCCCATGAGCATGACTGATCCTATCGCCGACATGTTCACCCGCATCCGCAACGGTCTCGCGATCGGCAAGGTGTCGGTGAAGATGCCGGCTTCAAAGGTCAAGTTGGCAATCGCCAAGGTCCTCAAAGACGAGGGCTACATCAACGATGTCGCCGTGCGCGACCTCGAAGGCAACAAGAAGGAGCTCGAAATCGCGCTCCGCTACTACCTGGGCAAGCCGGCGATCGATCGCCTGCAGCGTGTCAGCAAGCCCGGGCTGCGTCAGTATCGCGGCAAGGACCAGCTGCCGCAGGTCCTGAACGGCCTCGGTGTGTCCATCGTTTCCACGTCGTCCGGCATCATGACCGACGCGCAGGCCCGCGCGAAGGGCTTGGGTGGCGAAGTCATCTGCCTCGTCGCCTAAGGAGACAGCCCCATGTCACGAGTTGCCAAGAAGCCGATCGCCCTCGCCAAGGGCATCGAGTGCAGTGTTTCCGGCAGTGTCATCACCGTCAAGGGCCCGAAGGGCACGTTGACGACGGCGCGTCCGCAGAATGTCGATGTCAAGATCGAGAACGGCGTGGTCACGTTGGCCGCGTCCGGCGACGACATGGCCATGGCCGGCACGCTGCGCGCGTTGCTGAACAACATGGTCTCCGGCGTTGCCAATGGGTTCGAGCGCAAGCTGGAGCTGGTTGGCGTCGGTTACCGCGCGGCGATGCAGGGCAAGGATCTGAACCTGTCGCTCGGGTTCTCGCACCCGGTGCTGTTCACGCCGCCTGCCGGTCTGACGATCGAGACGCCCACCCAGACGGAAATCGTCATCAAGGGCGCCGACAAGCAGGTCGTCGGGCAGGCCGCGGCCAAGATCCGCGCCTTCCGTCCGCCGGAGCCCTACAAGGGCAAGGGCGTGCGTTATGCCGGCGAGAAGATCACGCTGAAAGAAGCGAAGAAAGCGTAAGTGCGGGTCGACTGAGGATACCCACCATGGAAAAGAACCTTTCCCGTCTGCGCCGCGCCAAGAAGACGCGCGCGCACATTCGCAACCTCGGCGTCGCGCGCTTGTCGGTGCATCGTTCGAGCCAGCATCTCTATGCCCAGGTCTTTTCGGCCGATGGCAAGGTGCTTGCCGCTGCCAACACGCTGCAGGACGACGTCGTCGCCGGGCTGAAGGGAACCAAGAACAAGGCAGCCGCGGCTGCGGTCGGCAAGGCCATCGCGGAACGTGCGAAGGCCGCAGGCATCGAGACGGTCGCTTTCGACCGTTCCGGGTTCCTGTATCACGGCCGCGTTGCTGCGCTCGCCGATGCCGCCCGCGAGGGTGGCTTGAAGTTCTAAGCGTCAGGATTTACCCACAACTCCAAGCGGCCCAGCCGCAAATCATGCCGCCGCGCCCCGTGCGCGGCGAGCCACAGGTGAGATATGAGCAACAACGATCGTGAGCAAGGCGACGGCCTCCAGGAGAAGCTGATCGCAGTGAATCGTGTGGCCAAGACCGTGAAGGGTGGCCGCCAGATGAGTTTCACCGCACTGACCGTCGTCGGCGACGGCGAAGGCCGCGTCGGCCTCGGTTATGGCAAGGCGCGCGAAGTGCCGGCCGCGATCGCGAAGGCGATGGACCGCGCGCGCAAGGCGATGGTCAAGGTGTCGCTGAAGAACGGCACGCTGCAGTACGCGGTGAAGGCCAACCACGGTGCGGCGCGGGTGTTCATGCAGCCGGCATCGGAAGGTACCGGCGTCATCGCCGGCGGCGCGATGCGCGCCGTGTTTGAAGTCGTGGGTGTGCGCAACGTGCTGGCCAAGGCGGTCGGCTCGCGCAACCCGATCAATCTGGTGCGCGCCACGATCAAGGGCCTGCAGGCGATCCAGTCGCCGGCCGACATCGCGGCGAAGCGCGGCAAGAAGCTTGAAGACCTGGTGCCAAGCCATGACTAAGAAGACCGATTCGACCGTTACCGTTCGCCTCGTCAAGAGCCCGAACAGCTGCCCGGCGATCCACCGCCTGAGCGTCAAGGCGCTCGGCCTCGGCAAGCTCAACAGCGTTCGTACCCTCAAGGACTCACCGCAGGTACGTGGCCTGATCAACAAGGTCAACTACCTCGTCCGCGTCGAAAACTGATCGCCGCGAAGCACAGGAGAATTCTCATGCGTCTCAACACCATCAAGCCCGCCGACGGCGCACGCACCGCGCGTACCCGCGTCGGCCGCGGCATCGGTTCCGGTCTCGGAAAGACCGCGGGTCGCGGCCACAAGGGTTCCTACGCGCGCACCGGCAAGGGCAAGATCAAGCCCGGCTTCGAGGGCGGCCAGATGCCGCTGCAGCGGCGCCTGCCCAAGGTCGGCTTCCGCTCCAAGCTCAAGGCTGACACCGCCGAGATCCGTCTGTACCAGCTCGAGTCGCTGGCCGACACCAACGTCGACCTGGCCGCGTTGATCGCTGCCAACCTGATCGACGCGCGCGCCAAGAAGTGCAAGGTGGTCGCCAAGGGTGAGGTGAAGCGCGCCTATACGCTGAAAGGGTTGCTGGCAACGGCCGGTGCCAAGGCTGCGATCGAGGCAGCCGGCGGCAAGATGGAGTAAGGCGTGGCGAATCCCCCGACACCCGCACAGAATCCGCTCGCAAATCTCGGTCGCATGACCGAGTTGCGCGATCGCCTGATCTTCGTCGTGCTCGCGCTGATCGTGTTCCGCCTCGGCACCTTCGTGCCGGTACCGGGCGTGAACCCGCAGGCGATGACGCAGCTGATGGACAGCCAGGGTGGAACCATCCTCGACATGTTCAACATGTTTTCGGGTGGTGCGCTCGAGCGCCTCTCGGTGTTCGCCCTGAACGTGGTTCCCTACATCTCGGCATCGATCATCATCCAGCTGATGGCGACGATGGTGCCGTCGATGCAGGCATGGCGGAAGGAAGGGGAGGCCGGGCGTCGGCGGATCTCGCAGCTGACGCGTTACGGCGCCGTCGGCCTGGCGGCGTTCCAGGCGTTTGGCGTTGCCATCGCGCTGCAGAGCCAGACCACGGCAGCCGGAGGTTTCCCGGTGGTGGTCAACCCCGGCCCGGCGTTCATCATCAGCGCGGTCATTGGCCTGACCGCCGGCACCATGTTCCTGATGTGGCTGGGCGAGCAGATCACCGAGCGCGGCGTCGGCAACGGCATTTCGCTGATCATCTTCGCCGGCATCGTCGCCGGGCTTCCGAGTGCGGTCGGCATGTCGCTGCAGAAGCTGGCCTCGGGTGAATTGAACGTGTTCATCGGCATCGGCATCCTGATCGTGGTGGTGGCGACGATCCTGTTCGTGGTGTTCATGGAGCGCGGCCAGCGCCGCATCACCGTGAACTACGCCCGTCGCATGGGTGGATCACGCGCCTACAACAACCAGAGCTCGCACCTGCCGCTCAAGATCAACATGTCGGGCGTGATCCCGGCGATCTTCGCGTCGTCGTTCATCATGTTCCCGGCGACGATCGCGGCGATGGGCGGCAACATCAGCGGCGAGGGCTGGCTGGCGCAGCTGTCGACGTTCCTGCGGCGGGTCTCGAACCTGCTCATGCCGGGCGAGCCGCTGTACCTGGTCACGTTCGCGACACTGATCATCGTGTTCTCGTTCTTCTACACCGCGATGGTGTTCAATTCCGCCGAGACCGCGGAGAACCTGAAGAAGTCCGGAGCGTTGATTCCGGGCATCCGTCCCGGCAAGTCCACGGCCGACTACGTCGATGGCGTGATGACGCGGTTGACCGGTATCGGTGCGCTGTACCTGGTTGCGGTGTGTCTGTTGCCGACAATCCTGCAGACCGGCTGGAACGTGCCGTTCTACTTCGGTGGCACCTCGCTGCTGATCGTGGTTGTCGTGGTGATGGATTTCACCGCACAGATCCAGGCGCACCTCGTTTCCTCGCAGTACGAGAGCCTGCTGAAGAAGACGAACCTGAAGAACTACGGCCGCAGCGGTTCAGTCCGCTGAGGCAACTGCACAGGATGTGCGGGTCGCCGCCGGTGCTGCCGGTGGGTGATTATCCGTGTACAATGATGAGTTCCCTGCGCTAACAGTTTTGGAGAAGACGCGATGGCGCGTATCGCCGGTGTGAATATCCCGGTCCACAAGCATGCGTGGATCGGCCTGCAGAGCATTTACGGGATCGGTCGATCCCGTTCGAAGAAGGTGTGTGTTTCGGCGGGAGTCGAAGCGTCCACCAAGGTCAAGGATCTTACCGACGCCCAGGTCGAGCGCCTGCGTCAGGAGATCGCGAAGTTCACGGTCGAAGGCGACCTGCGCCGAGAAGTCGGCATCAGCATCAAGCGCCTGCAGGATCTCGGTTGCTACCGTGGCCTGCGTCATCGTCGTGGTCTGCCGGTGCGCGGACAGCGCACGCGTACCAATGCGCGCACGCGCAAGGGTCCGCGCAAGGCGATCAAGAAGTAATCGAGCCGGGAAACCTTCCACATGAATGCCAAGACTCAAGCGGCTGCAAAGCCCCGGAAGAAGGTCAAGCGCGTCGTCACCGATGGCATCGCGCATGTCCAAGCTTCGTTCAACAACACCATCATCACGATCACCGATCGCCAGGGCAACGCCCTGTCGTGGGCGACCTCCGGCGGCGCCGGGTTCCGCGGCTCGCGCAAGTCGACCCCGTTTGCCGCTCAGGTGGCAGCGGAGAAGGCCGGTCGCGCCGCGCTCGACTACGGGCTGAAGTCCGTCGAAGTGCGCATCAAGGGCCCGGGCCCGGGCCGCGAATCCGCGGTTCGTGCTCTCAATGCCCTCGGCTACAAGGTGTCGAACATCATCGACATCACGCCGATCCCGCACAACGGCTGCCGTCCGCCGAAGAAGCGTCGCGTCTAAGGAAGAATTGCCATGGCTCGTTATATCGGTCCTACCTGCAAGCTCGCGCGCCGTGAAGGCGCCGACCTCAGTCTCAAGAGCCCGGCGCGTGCGCTGGACTCCAAGTGCAAGCTCGAACAGAAGCCCGGCCAGCATGGCGCTGCCAAGAAGGGCAAGATGTCCGACTACGCCGTCCAGCTTCGCGAGAAGCAGAAGGTGAAGCGCATCTATGGTCTGCTTGAACGCCAGTTCCGCCTGTACTACGCAAAGGCCTCGAACCTGAAGGGTGCAACCGGCGAAAACCTGCTGCGCCTGCTCGAAAGCCGCCTCGACAACGTCGTCTTCCGCATGGGTTTTGCGGTGACGCGCGCCGGTGCGCGCCAGCTGGTTGCGCACAAGTCGATCACCGTCAACGGCAAGAAGGTCAATCTTGCCTCGTACCAGGTCAAGCCGGGTGACGAAGTCGCCGTCGCCGAAGGTGCGCGCAAGCAGCTGCGCATCCAGGAGGCGCTGACCTTGTCCCAGGAGATGGACCTGACGCCGGGCTGGATCGAAGTGGACGCGAAGAAGATGGCCGGCACGTTCAAGGTTGCGCCTGACCGCGCGGACTTGCCGTCGGACATCAACGAGAACCTCATCGTCGAGTTGTACTCGAAGTAACCGGAGAGCCCCATCACCATGGTTGCAAACGCCACAAGCGTCATGCGCGCCCGCGGCATTACCGCCGAGCGACTCTCGTCCAATCGGGCGCGCGTCGCTGTCGAACCGCTGGAACGCGGTTTCGGCCATACGCTCGGCAACGCGCTCCGTCGCGTGCTGCTCTCGTCGATCCCGGGTTGTGCGATCACCGAAGTCGAAATCGACAACGTGCTGCATGAGTACACGACGCTGGAAGGACTTCAGGAGGACGTGATCGAGGTCCTGCTGAACCTGAAGGACGTCGCCCTGCGCATGCACGGCCACGACGAAACCCTGCTGACGCTGGTCAAGAAGGGGCCGGGTGTCGTCACCGCCGGCGACATCAAGGTCGACCACAGCGTCGAGATCATCAATCCCGAGCACGTGATCTGCCACCTGACCAAGGACACGCAGATCAACATGCGCCTGCGCATCGCGCGCGGTGTCGGCTACCAGCCGGCGCTGTCGCGGCGTCGTCCGGACGAGGAATCGCGTCCGATCGGCCGCCTGCAGCTCGATGCGAGCTTCAGCCCGATCCGTCGCGTCGCGTTCGAGGTCGACAACGCCCGCGTCGAGCAGCGTACCGACCTCGACAAGCTGGTGCTCGACATCGAGACCAACGGCACCATCGAAGCGGAAGAAGCGGTGCGTCGCGCTGCCGACATCCTGGCCGACCAGCTGTCGGTGTTCGGCGACTTCACGCGTCGCGAAAGCGCCGCTGCGAAGCCGGCCGCGACCGGCATCGATCCGCTGCTGATGCGTCCGATCGACGATCTCGAACTCACCGTCCGTTCGGCGAACTGCCTGAAGGCCGAGAGCATCTACTACATCGGCGACCTGGTGCAGCGCACCGAGGTCGAGCTGCTGAAGACGCCGAACCTTGGCAAGAAGTCGCTCACCGAGATCAAGGAAGTGCTCGCCGCCCGCGGTCTCTCGCTCGGCATGAAGCTCGAAAACTGGCCCCCGGCCGGCGTGCAACACGGCATGCTGGGCTGAGGCGATTAAAGGAAATCACTTATGCGCCACCTCAAATCCGGTCGCAAGTTCAACCGCACCAGCTCGCACCGCGAAGCCATGTTCAAGAACATGGCCAGCTCGCTGTTCGTGCATGGGCTGATCAAGACCACCCTGCCCAAGGCCAAGGAACTCCGTCGCGTTGCCGAGCCGCTGATCACGCTCGCCAAGGTCGATGGCGTCGCCAATCGTCGACTCGCGTTCGACCGTCTGCGCGACAAGGCCGCGGTCGGCGTGCTGTTCACCGAGCTCGGCCCGCGCTATCGCGAGCGCAAGGGCGGTTACCTGCGCATCCTGAAGTGCGGGTTCCGTGCCGGTGACGCGGCACCGATGGCCTACGTCGAGCTGGTCGATCGCCCGCAGCCCGAAGCCGCTGTCGAAGCCTAAGCTTCTGCCGCAGTGAACTTTCGCGCAAAGGCCTCGGTCGCAAGACCGGGGCCTTTTCGTCTTCCGGCATCCGCACACAAGGAGAACACATGAGCCTCAATCCGCTCGCCTGGAGCAATCGCGCAGCGTTTTTCGCAGCCTTCCTGATCTGCACCGGGCTTATGGGCTACGCCTTCTACGCGCAGTACGTGCGGGGCTTCGAGCCGTGCATGTTGTGCATGGTGCAGCGCGTCTTCGTCTGCGCCGTGGGGCTGACCGCTCTGGTCGCTGCATTGCATGCACCGAAGGGCTGGGGCTGGCGCTGGTATGGCGCACTGACCGCGCTGTGGGCGGCACTTGGCACCTACATCGCCGGGCGGCACGTGTATCTGCAGAGCCTGCCGCCGGAAGAACTCGATGGCTGTGCGCCGTCGCTGCAATATGCGCTTGAATACTACGATGCGTTGAAGGTATTGAAGACCGTCTTCATCCGCGACCAGGACTGTGGCGTGATCGACTGGACCTTTCTCGGGCTGTCCATGCCGAACTGGGTGCTGTTTTATTTCATCGCCTTCTTCGTCGCGGCGCTCTACTACGGTTTTCGCCGCGTCCGTTGAGTGCGGCCTTCGACAGGACACCACAACGCATGACCACCTGGACGCCCGCGCAGTGGCGTGAACGACCCGCCGCGCAACAGCCGACCTATCCCGATGCAGAGCATCTGGAGCGCTGTCTGGCGCAGTTGCGGAGCCTGCCGCCGCTGGTCACCTCGCTTGAGATCCTGACGCTGAAGCGACACCTCGCGGATGCCGCCGAGGGCAAGCGCTTCCTGTTGCAGGGGGGCGATTGCGCGGAGAGCTTCGCCGAGTGCGATTCGACCACGATCACCAACCGCCTCAAGGTGCTGCTGCAGATGAGCGTGGCGCTGGTGCATGGCCTCAAGCTGCCGGTGGTGCGCATCGGCCGTTTCGCCGGGCAGTATGCCAAGCCGCGTTCGGCTGACCTGGAAGAACGCGGTGGCGTGGCGCTGCCGAGCTATCGCGGCGACATCGTCAACGCACCTGAATTCACGGCCGCGGCACGCATTCCCGATCCGGAGCGATTGCTGCGTGCGCACGCGCACTCGGCGATGACGATGAACTTCGTGCGGGCACTGATCGACGGCGGTTTTGCCGACTTGCACCACCCGGAATACTGGGATCTGGGCTGGGTCGAGTATTCGCCGCTGCAGCGCGAGTACCGGCGCATGGTCGAAGCCATCGGCGAGTCGGTGCGCTTCATGGAAACGCTGGCTGGGGAACCGATCGGCAGCTTCACCCGAGTCGACTTCTTCACGTCGCACGAAGCCTTGTTGCTGCACTACGAGGAGGCGGTGACGCGGCAGGTGCCGCGCAACCCCGGGTGGTTCAACCTGTCCACGCATTTCCCGTGGATCGGCATGCGCACCGCGGCGCTGGATGGCGCGCACGCGCAGTACTGCCGCGGCATCCAGAATCCGGTGGGACTCAAGGTCGGCCCGGGCGTGACGCCGGAACAACTGCTGCCGGTGGTGGAGTTCCTGAATCCGCACAACGAGCCGGGCAAGCTGACGCTGATCCACCGCATGGGTGCCGGGAGGATCGGTGCCACGCTGCCGCCGCTGCTCGAAGCGGTACGACGCGAAGGACGCAACGTGTTGTGGTGCGCCGATCCGATGCACGGCAATACCGAGAGCACGGCGAATGGCTACAAGACCCGTCGCTTCGAGAACATCCGCGCCGAACTGGAGCAGGGCTTCGACATTCACGCGGCCGCCGGTACGCGCCTCGGCGGCGTGCACCTGGAGCTGACCGGGGAGAACGTGACCGAGTGCATGGGCGGCGCGCGCGACCTGACCGAGATCGACCTGGAACGCGCCTACAAGTCCAGTGTCGATCCGCGCCTGAACTACGAGCAGTCGCTGGAACTGGCGATGATGATCGTGCACAAGCGCGGCCGCGTGCAGGAGGAGGAGTCCGCGCGGTTGCGACCGGGGCCGGGCGCGACCTGAACCGGGATCGCGTTCAATCCGCGCCGCGCGCTGCACCGAGCCGGGCGAGCGCGCGCGCGTAGCTGTCCGCGAGCGCGCCGTGCTGCGTCGTGGTGATGCCGAGGTCACGCAGGCGGCCATCGAACAGCGAGTAGACCAGTCCGTGCACCGCCAGCTTCTGGCCGCGCTCCCAGGCGTCCTGCACGATCGTGGTCTGGCAGATGTTGACCACCTGCTCGATGACGTTGAGTTCGCATAGCCGCGCATGCTGCATCGAGGCGGTGTCGATCCCGCCGAAGACATCGCGGTGCTTCTGCAGCACGTCGCCGACATGGCGCAACCAGTTGTCGACCAGGCCGAGACGGGCGCCATCGAGCACCGCACGCACGCCGCCACAACCGTAGTGTCCGACCAGCATGATGTGCTCGACCTTGAGCACGTCGATGGCGAATTGCAGCACCGACAGGCAGTTCAGGTCGGCATGCACGACGACGTTGGCGACATTGCGATGCACGAAGATCTCGCCCGGGCGCAGGCCGAGGATCTGGTTCGCCGGCACCCGCGAGTCGGAACAGCCGATCCACAGGTAGCGTGGATTCTGCTGCTGCGACAGCTGCCGGAAAAATTCCGGATCGCCCAGTTTGACCGACTCGGCCCAGTGGCGATTGCGTTCCAGCAATTCGTCGAGTTCGTCCATCGTGGCTCCGCCGTGCGTACAGCGCGCCTGGTCGAGACTCAACCTCGGAAACGGGCGCGGGGCGCGGATTGTCGCATCTCAGCAGGCCTCGGCGTCACTGCCGCTCGGCAAGCCAGTCGCGCAGCCGGTCTTCGCGGATCGAGCGAGCGACGAAGATCATGGCAGCGGAGACGGCGCTCGCCGCCGCTGCCGCAGCGCCCACAAGCGAGAGCCATGCGTCGCCGCCCGAAGCGTTCAATTGCCGCAGAGCGAGCCATGCCGAACCTGCTGCGATTGCCGCGAATACGCCGCGTGTGGTCGCGCTCGCCGGGACAAACAGATGCAGCAGCAGACGTCGCCGCGACGCGCCGAGGGCGGCGCGGATGGCGAGCTGGCGCGCGTGCATGGCGGCGGCGGTCATTACCGTGGCGGCGCAGACGGCGACACCGAGCGCCAGCGCGAGCGCGAGCGCCAGCAATCCGGACTGACTCAGCATGCGCTCGTCCTGAAGTTGCGTCTCGATTTGCGCCGGAAGCGTCTGCCAGGGCTGCCACTCGATGCCGTGCGCTTCGCGATCTAGCACGGACGCAAGCGCACCGCCGCCGTTGCTGGATAGGCTCGTGGGAGCGATCAGTACGCCCAGATCCCCCAGTCGTTGCAGCGGCAGGTACAGCGTTGGCCGCGGATCGGCGCGCACATCGTCGAACTGCCCATCGGCGACGCTGCCGCACAACGTGATCTGCGACTCGCCGTCTGGCAGCGCCAGCGACAGCTTCGGCATGGCTTGGTCCGGGTGCAGGCCGAACTTGCGGAGGAAGGCGCGGTTGGCGATGGCCTGGGTCGGCGCAAATGCGGCGAGGGCACCGCAGTGGCTTTCGGTGCGCAGGCCGATCACATCGAAGTAGTTTGCGGAGACGAAGTTCACCGCGAAGAGCTGCATCTCGCCCATGCCGCCATCGCTGGCCAGGCTGCCCTGGATCACCGCCGGGCGTTGCACCGGGCCGGCGCCGGCTCCGGCAACGCCGAGTTGCGCCAGGTCGGCGAGCAGTGGTGTTGCCGTACGGCCATCGGTCATGCGCGCGAGATCGTTGTTGGATGTGGCGGAGGATCGCGCTGTGATCGAGAGTCGATCTGCAGCGAAGCCGAGATCGCGTTCGCGCAAGTGCTCCAGTTGCAAGACTCCGACCGCGGACGCGGCCGCCAGCGCTGCCACCGCGGAAATCGCGAGGACGATCAGCATGCGCGCGACAGCCAGTGGCGGGTGCGCGTACGCGCCGCCTTGGCCGAGTCGCCGCTGCAAGCGCTGCGCCGCCAGCGGTGCCAGCGCGAGCAGCAGTACAAACACGCCGACGACGAACCAGGAAATGGGCGCGCCGGCAATGCCGCCGATGGCGGTCGCGAGCGGCCCCTCGCCGGCGGAACCGGATGCGAAGTGCACGAACAGCAGCGCGGTCGCGGTCGATGCCAGCGTGCCGGCCACTTGCTGAGCAGAAATGCGCAGGTTGCGCCGCCACCAGTGGCTCGCGCGCTCGCCGAGTGCGGCGCGGGTGCGGTCTTCGGTTTCGCGGTTCGCCAGATCCAGCCAGCGCATCGCGAACGCGAACGCGAGCAACATGGCGCCGAGACCACCGGCAAACAGCTGCAGGGTGCGGGCCCAGCGTGCGTACACGAGGCGGGTGCTTCCCTCCAGGCCCAGCCCGGCCATCGCCAGCAGGCGCAGGTCACGCTCGCTGCCATCCGCTTGCATGGCCGTGCGCAGGCGCGACTGCATCGCCGCCATGCCATCCCCGGTCAGCGCGCCGATGAACTCGGTGGGCAGCAAGCGCATGAAGTCCTCTTGCTGTGCCGGGATCATCATGTCCGGCCAGGTGTTCAGCGGAATCCAGACATCGGCCCGGGTCGCTGCCGACGGGCCGGCGAAGTCGTCGTCGAACACACCGGCGATGGTGAACGCGACGCGCTCACCGGTCATCGCTGCGACCAGGGTGTCGATGTCGACACGCTGACCGAGCGCGGCGCGCGCCGAACCGAACCAGCGCAGCGCGAGCGCGCGGCGCAGCAGCAGTTCCGGCTGTGCCGGCCGCGGTCCTGCGAGCGAAGCTTCCAGGCTCGGTTGCGCTGGAATGTGCCCCTCCACTTCGACCCCGAGCCCCTCGAACAACGGGCCGCCGAAAAAACCCATGGCAACGCGCTCGCCGCTGCCGTCGCCGCGCACGATCTGCCGCTGCGTCGCGATTGCGGTGACCGCCTGGCTCGGGGCGGGGAACCAGTGCGCCAGCGAGTGGTAGCTGATGTGGCCGCCGTCGCTGAACTCGGAGCCGATTCCGACCGGAACCAGGGTGACGAAGTCCGCGCGCGGCTGCGTGCCCGGCACGCTCGGGTGCGCCGCCAGCCGCGCCAGCGAGAACGCCACGAGCACCCCGGCCAGCGCCACGCCGGACAAGACCGCCAGCGCGCCCGACAGCGAGCGATTGCGTGGCATCAGTAGCCGATATCTACGCGGAAGATCTTCGCGTCGATGGAGCGCGACTTCAGCAGCTCACGCAGATCGGCGCTGATCGTCTCGCACTCCGTGCACATTCCAATTGCGAAGCTCGGAATCAGCTCCAGCACGACCAGCGAGCCCTTCGCTTGCTTGCTCGCTTCGGGATGCACCTCCGCAAGCGCGAGTCGATCAAGCCCGCCAATGCAGTCGAACTTCAACTGCTTCAGATCGCGGTAAGGAAAGTAGCCGGCGAAGCAGCCGTCTGCACCGAAGGCGATTGCCG
This sequence comes from Lysobacterales bacterium, assembly GCA_016182785.1. Classification (GTDB taxonomy): domain Bacteria; phylum Pseudomonadota; class Gammaproteobacteria; order Xanthomonadales; family Ahniellaceae; genus JADKHK01. The sequence continues at coordinate 20,206 of JACPFU010000043.1, forward strand.
CCGGAAAGTGAATCATGCCCTCGGCATCAAGCGGTGATCGGGATGGTCCCTTCGTCGCGGGCTTGGGCGCTGCGCCGGCTCGCTGCAGCGCCTGCAGGACCGCGGGCTTGAGGGCAACGGCTGCAACTGGCTCGGTCGCCGTAGCGGTGGACGGTGCGATTGCGAGCCAGAACATCAGGAACAGACCGAACAATCGATTCATGGATGAGCTCCGAAGCGGCGATGGTGCTGCGCCGGCGAGGCGCTTGTCCATCGCCAAGGAAAGCGGCTTCACAGCGACTGCGTGCGGCCGCCGTCGACGGGGAGGTTGATGCCGGTGATGTAGCTGGCGGCGGGTGAGGCGAGGAAGGCGATGGCGGCGGCGACTTCCGCGGCTTCGGCGAAGCGGGCGGCGGGGACGCTGGCGAGCATGGAGCTCTCGATCTGATTGCGGGACTTGCCGGTGCTGGCGACGCGTTCCTCGATGATCTGTTCCAGGCGCTGGGTGCGCGTGAAACCGGGCAGCACGTTGTTGACGGTGATGGCTTCGGGCGCGAGTTCGGTGGCCAGCGTCTTGGCCCAGTTCGCAACGGCGCCGCGAATGGTGTTGGATACGCCGAGGTTGCGGATCGGCTCCTTCACCGAGGTCGAGATGACGTTGACGATGCGCCCGTAGCCGGCGGATCGCATGCCGCCGATCGTGGCCTGCACCAGTGCATGGCTTGCGAGCAGATGGCGGCGGAAGGTGTCGACGAACTGGTCGCCGCTGGCGTCGATCGCGGGCCCCGGATTCGGGCCGCCGGTGTTGTTGATCAGGATCTGCACCGGATGCGCCGCAACCATGGCCTCCACCGCGCTGCGCAGCGCGCCGGTATCCGCGACATCGGCGGCGAGCCAGCCGTGCCGCTGCGCGCCGTGGTTCTTCGGCAGCGTACGGGCCAGTGCATCGAGCGCATCGCGATTGCGCGCGAGCACGGTCACGTCCGCGCCGAGGCCGGCCAGCGCCTCGGCCGCGGCGCGACCGATGCCGCGGGATGCGCCGCAGACCAGCGCGTGTTTGCCGGCGAGGTCGGGTTTCATCGCGTGGGCCTCAATCGCGCGGGGGCAGTTGCTGGGTCATCTGTTCCAGCAGCGACTCGTTGTCCGCTTCCGATGCGTCCATGCCGGTATGCGGTGGGGCGACGCAGTCCAGGTCGAAGCCCATCAGTTCCGCATCGTCCTCGTCGATGCCGTCGAAGGCGCGGTATTCGGCGTCGAACAGCGCTGCCCGCGCGGCGTCCTCGTCGGGAAAGTGCTCGGTCTCGCCGTTGGCGCTGAACACCTCGGCGCTGCCGTCGGCGAGCAGCGTGAGCCGTGCCCAGTGCAGCCGGTTGCCGAAGGTGACGATCCACCATTGTTGCTGGGACATCGGGGTTCCTTGTTCGGATTCAGAAGAGCAGGGCGGCGGCGAGCGTCAGCACCGACAGCCCGGCCAGCAGCGCCGCGAAGATCACGCACAGGTAGGCGGAGAAGGCGAGGGCATGCGCGCGCGGATCATTCAGGTGTCTGGACGCGCGCGACTTCAGGTACGCATAGAGCCGCAGCCCGCGTCCTTGCACCGGCTCCAGCAACTGCATCGCGACCTTGCGGTGGCGCTCGACCAGTCGGAGCAGGAAGGCGCGCAGCAGCAATGAGGCCGTCACTGCCAGCAGCAGCGCGAGTACCAGGTCACCGAGCGCGACCCGCAACAGCAGCGGCGAGGGATCGGTTGCCGGCACGGATCAGAACTCGGCCGAGCCCGGAACCCTCGGGTAGGGGATGGCGTCGCGAATGTTGCCGAGACCGCAAACGTAGACTACCAGGCGTTCGAAGCCGAGCCCGAAGCCGGCATGCGGCACCGTGCCGTAGCGGCGCAGGTCGCGGTACCACTGGTAGTGCGCCGGGTCGAGGCCGAACTTGGCCATGCGCGCGTCGAGCAGATCGAGGCGTTCCTCGCGCTGCGAGCCGCCGATGATCTCGCCGATCCCCGGCGCGAGCACGTCCATCGCGGCAACGGTGCGGCCGTCCTCGTTCATGCGCATGTAGAACGCCTTGATCTGCTCCGGGTAGTTCATCACCACGGTCGGGCGGCCGACGTGCTTCTCGGTCAGCCAGCGTTCGTGTTCAGTCTGCAGGTCCAGACCCCATTCGACCGGATAGTCGAATTTCTCGCCGGAGTTCTTCAGCAGTTCGATCGCGCGACCGTAGTCGATGCGCTCGAACGGCGCCTGGATGAAGCTCTCCAGGCGCGCGATCGCGGTCTTCTCGATGCGGTCGTTGATGAAGGCCATGTCGTCGCCGCGTTCGGCGAGCACCACCTTGAAGATGTACTTCAGGAAATCCTCGGCCAGCGTCGCGTCGTCGTTGAGGTCGGCGAACGCGATCTCGGGTTCGATCATCCAGAACTCGGCGAGGTGGCGCGTGGTGTTCGAGTTCTCGGCGCGGAAGGTCGGGCCGAAGGTGTAGACCTTGCTGAGCGCCAGGCAATAGGCCTCGACGTTGAGCTGGCCGGAAACCGTGAGGTAGGCCTCCTTGCCGAAGAAGTCCTTGTCCCAGTCGATCTTGCCCTGATCGGTGCGCGGCAGGTTCGCGAGGTCGAGCGTGGACACGCGGAACATCTGGCCGGCGCCTTCGCAGTCGCTGGCGGTGATGATCGGCGTGTTGACCCAGAAGAAGCCGCGTTCGTGGAAATAGCGGTGGATGGCCTGGGCGATGCTGTGGCGGATGCGCGCCACCGCGCCAAAGGTGTTGGTGCGCGGGCGCAGGTGCGCCACTTCGCGCAGGAACTCCATGGTGTGCGGCTTGGGCTGGATCGGATAGGTCTCGGGATCGTCGACCATGCCGGTGACTTCCACCGACGTCGCCTGGATCTCGAAGCTCTGGCCCTTGCCCTGCGACTGCACCAGTGTCCCGGTCGCGATCACCGCGCAGCCCGCGGTCAGGTGAACGATCTCGCTGGCGTAGTTCGACAAGGTGCTCGGGGCGACGATCTGGATCGAGTCCTGTCCGGAGCCGTCGTTGACGGTTACGAAGGAAATGCCGGCCTTGGAATCGCGCCGGGTGCGAACCCAGCCGCGGACCGTGACAGTTTCGCCTACCGCGACGCGGCCGGCGAGCGCATCGCGCACGCTTGCTACACTCATGCCTTGAAACTCCGTTGAAAGCGACCAGATCGGTCGCGCGGGAACGCGCCATCATATCCGAGGGCGTGCCCGGGACGGCATGGAGTGGGGCGCAATGGGCATTCAACTTTCCGAGTCGGCGGCAGAACGCGTCGGCGGTTTCCTGCACGAGAACCCGGCCGCGGTGGGTCTGCGTTTCGGTGTGCGTCGCACCGGCTGCTCGGGCTTCGCGTACGTGGTCGAACTTGCAGAGCGCGTCGAGCCCAACGACATTGCATTCGAGTCGCACGGGATCCGCGTGCTGGTCGATCGCGACTGCCTGGCCTCGGTCGACGGTACCGAGATCGACTACGCCCGCCAGGGGTTCAACGCCCAGTTCGTGTTCCGCAATCCGAACGTGGCCGCCCAGTGCGGGTGTGGCGAGAGTTTCACCACGGCTTGAGATGGCAGTCGGCGCCTGCCGGAAAAAACCTGCCAAAACAGATGCATCGACGTACTTCCTTGCTCTCCGCCTGAAGTCGCGGCGGAAATATTTTTGTGCTTGTGGATAGATCGCCTAAGTCCCTGATACGACTTGGGAAAGCTGAACTAATCCGCTGATTTTTCACGACTTTTGCGTTGCGGCAGGGGGCGGCCTCGGCTAAGCTTCGCACCCCTGTCAGCCGCCGGCCGACAGGACCTTGCCTCACCGGTTTCACGTCGGGAGGCCGACAAGTCCGTAAGGAGTTTTTGATGCGTCACTATGAAATTGTCTTCCTGGTCCATCCCGACCAGAGCGAGCAGGTTCCAGCGATGATCGAGCGATACAAGACGCTCATCGAAGGAGACAACGGCACGATCCACCGTCTTGAAGACTGGGGTCGTCGTCAGCTCGCGTATCCGATCCAGGATCTGGGCAAGGCCCACTACGTGCTGATGAACATCGAGTGCAGCCAGCCGGTCCTGAACGAACTGCAGTCCTCGTTCCGCTTCAACGACGCCGTGCTTCGGCATCTGATCACGACTCGCGAAGACGCGGTGACCGAACAGTCGCCGATCGCGAAGATGAAGGATGAGAAACCGAGCCGTCGCACCAGCGAAGAAGGCTTCAGCGACGCCGAATTCGAAGACGCCGCCTGAGCCACGAGGAGCCAACATGTCCAAGTTCTTCCGCCGCAAGAAGTTCTGCCGATTCACCGCCGAAGGTGTCAAGGAGATCGACTACAAGGATCTCAACACCCTCCGTCAGTACCTGACCGAGACCGGCAAGATCGTTCCCAGCCGCATCACCGGCACCAAGTCGCGCTACCAGCGTCAGCTCACCACTGCGGTGAAGCGTGCGCGTTTCCTGGCGTTGCTGCCGTATTGCGACAACCACTGAGGAGCGATTCGCGATGGAACTGATTCTTCTGCAGAAAGTTGTGAACCTCGGCGCCCTCGGCGACAAGGTCAAGGTCAAGCCCGGTTACGGGCGTAATTATCTGGTCCCGCAGGGCAAGGCCGCTCCGGCCACTGCGGCCAACGTGGCGGAATTCGAGAAGCGCCGCGCGGAGTACGAAGCCAAGGCCAACAACCTGTTGGCCGACGCGACTGCCCGCAAGGAAAAGCTCGAAGCCGCCGCGGTAACAGTTCGCGCCAATGCCAGCACGGAAGGCAAGCTCTACGGCTCGGTCGGTCCGCGAGATATCGCTGACGCCTTCACGAACGCGGGTTTCCCGCTTTCCAAGGCCGAAGTGATCCTCGGGGAAGGACCGATCCGTCGAACCGGCGAATTCGACATCCACGTTGCGCTGCACGCAGATGTGCATTGCACCGTCAAGTTGTCGGTCGTCGGCGAAGGGTAATGGCCGAATATCTGCCGGCTTTCTTCGGCCGGTAGTGCTGCTTCAGGGAAACTCAAAGCCCGCTGCTGACCCCAGCGGGCTCTTTTTTGGCCGGGTTTCCCGCCGACCTGTCTTGAACGCGCGACAACGCCGCCACGCAGCGCGGGAACTTGCCGCGCACCCCACGATCCAACCCGCCCGCCCGTTTGCGTCCAGGCCGACCCGCCGCGACAATACGCGGCCAATTTTCCCGGCCAACGCCGGTTCCAACCTGGAGCACACAAGAATGAAGCAGTTCCTTCGCAGCACTCTCGCAGCCGCGGTTGCGGTCGGCCTGGCCCTGCCGCTGTCGGCGAGCGCGCTCGACAAGCTGACCACGGAAAAGGAAAAGGTCAGCTACATGGTCGGCCTCGACCTCGCCAATGGCGTCGGCCAGATCAAGGACGAGATCGACATCAACATCGTGGTCGAAGCGATGAAGACCCAGCTCGCCGGCGGCAAGCTGCTGATGACCGCCGAGGAATCGAAGGCGGTGCGCGACAGCTTCATGCAGAAGCTGCAGGCGGCACAGCAGGCGAAGACCGCCGAACTGGCAGCGAAGAACAAGGCCGAGGGCGACAAGTTCCTGGCTGCGAACAAGACCAAGCCGGGCGTGAAGACCACGGCATCGGGCCTGCAGTACTCGGTCGTCAAGGAAGGCACCGGCAAGAAGCCGACTGCCGAGTCGACGGTCAAGGTGCACTACACCGGAACCCTGCTCGACGGCACCAAGTTCGACAGCTCGGTCGATCGCGGTGAGCCGGCACAGTTCCCGCTGAACGGCGTCATCGCCGGCTGGACCGAAGGCCTGCAGCTGATGACGGTCGGTTCCAAGTACAAGTTCTTCATTCCGTCGAACCTGGCCTATGGCGATCGCGCCAACCCGGGTCCGATCGGACCGAACTCGACGCTGATCTTCGACGTCGAACTGATCGAAATCGTCAACTGAGCCACCGTTGTCACGGACTCGCGAAACGCCGGCGCAAGCCGGCGTTCTCGTATCCGGCGCCCGCGGGCACAATCGGCGGATAAGATAGCGTCGCGCAGATCGACGCAGGGAAGGACTCATGCACGTCACCATCTTCGGCACCGGCTACGTTGGGCTGGTCACCGGCACTTGCCTCGCCGAGGTCGGCAACCAGATCCAGTGCGTCGATATCGATGCCGGCAAGGTGGCCGGCCTGAACCGCGGCGTCATCCCGATCTACGAACCGGGCCTGGAGGAACTGGTGCATGCCAACCACAAGGCCGGCCGGCTGCAGTTCACCACCGATGCGGCGGCGGCCATCGCCAGGGCCGAGATCATCTTCATCGCGGTTGGCACGCCGCCCGGCGAGGATGGCAGTGCCGATCTCTCGCACGTGCTTGCGGTGGCGCGCACCATCGGCCGGCACATCGCTTCGCCGAGCGTGGTCGTGAACAAGTCGACGGTGCCGGTCGGCACTGCGGACCGGGTGCGCGCGGCGATCGCCGCTGAACTGGCAGTGCGCGGCGTGCAGGTCGCGTTCGACGTGGTGTCCAACCCCGAGTTCCTGAAGGAGGGCGATGCGGTCAAGGACTGCATGCGACCCGATCGCATCGTGATCGGTTCCGACAGCGCCCAGGCGATCGAGCGCATGAAGGCGCTGTATGCACCGTTCAACCGCAACCACGAGCGCATCGTGCTGATGGACGTGCGCTCGGCGGAGCTGACCAAGTACGCGGCCAACGCGATGCTGGCGACCAAGATCAGTTTCATGAACGAGATGGCCAACATCGCCGAGCGCGTCGGCGCCGACATCGAGCAGGTGCGCCACGGCATCGGCTCGGACCCGCGCATCGGCTACTCGTTCATCTATCCGGGCGCCGGCTACGGCGGCTCCTGTTTCCCGAAGGACGTGCAGGCACTCGACCGCACCGCCCGCCAGCACGGCTACGCGCCGCGCATCCTGGAAGCGGTCGAGGCCGTGAACCGGGCGCAAAAGGAACGCCTGTTCGCGCTGCTGCTGCAGCATTTCGGCGGCGATCTGCGCGACAAGACCATTGCCGTGTGGGGGCTCGCGTTCAAGCCGAATACCGACGACATGCGCGAAGCACCGTCGCGCGTGCTGCTGGCGCAGTTGTGGGGTGCCGGTGCCCGCGTGCGCGCGTTCGACCCGGAGGCGATGAAGGAAGCGGCGCAGGTGTTCGGGGAGCGCAACGACCTGGTGCTGTGCGCCGAGCCGATGGCGGCGGTGGAGGGTGCGGACGCGCTGGTCGTGCTGACCGAGTGGAAGATGTTCTGGAGCCCGGACCTTGGGCGCATGCGCGAACTGATGCGATCCAGCGTCGTGTTCGACGGCCGCAACATCTACGACCCGCGCGCACTCGAAGCCGCCGGTTTCGCCTACTACGGCATCGGGCGCGGACGCTCGGTGGCGCGTCCGGAGGTCGTTTGAGCGCGCGCGCACGCCACTATGAATCGACCCGGCGCGTGCTGGTCACCGGTGGCGCCGGCTTCCTCGGCTCGCATCTGTGCGATCGGTTGCTTGCTGCGGGCCACGAGGTCGTCTGCGCCGACAACCTGTTCACCGGCAGCAAGCGCAACATCGCGCATCTGCACGGGCACCCGCGCTTCGAGTTCCTGCGCCACGACGTCACCTTGCCGCTGTACATCGAGGTCGACGAAATCTGGAACCTCGCCTGCCCGGCCTCGCCGGTGCACTATCAGCACGATCCGGTGCAGACGACCAAGACCAGCGTGCACGGTGCGATCAACATGCTCGGCCTGGCCAAGCGCCTGCGCGTGCCGATCTTCCAGGCATCGACCAGCGAGGTCTACGGCGACCCGGAAGAACATCCGCAGCGCGAGGAATACTGGGGCCGCGTCAACCCGATCGGCCCGCGTTCCTGCTACGACGAGGGCAAGCGCTGCGCGGAGACGCTGTTTTTCGACTACCACCGCCAGCACGGCCTGCAGATCAAGGTCGCACGCATCTTCAACACCTACGGACCGCGGATGCACCCGAACGATGGGCGCGTGGTCTCCAACTTCATCGTGCAGGCGTTGCGCAACGAGCCGATCACGCTCTATGGCAGCGGCGAACAGACGCGCTCGTTCTGCTTCGTCGACGACCTGATCGAGGGCTTCACCCGGCTGATGGCCACGCCCGGCGCGGTGACCGGGCCGATCAACCTCGGCAATCCCGCCGAATTCACCATCCGCGAACTGGCGGAGCGCGTGATCGCGCTGAGCGGCTCCGCGTCGGCCATCGTGATGCGGCCGCTGCCGACCGACGATCCGAAGCAGCGCCAGCCCGACATTACGCGAGCGGCGCACCTGCTCGACTGGACGCCGAAGGTCGATCTCGACAGCGGCCTGCGCGCGACCATCGCCTACTTTGAACGCCTGCTCGCAGGAGAAGCTTCCCCCCGCCATGGCTGAGCCGCGCAGACAGAACAAGGTGCTCGGCGGCGCCACGGCGCTGGCGCCGCTGCACCCATTCGTCGATCTGCACCTGCATGCCTTGCCCGGGGTCGACAACGGGCCGACCTCGTGGTCGGCGGCGGTGGAGCTGTGTGTGCAGGCCGCGCACAACGGCATCGGGCACGCCGTGCTGACGCCGCATTTCCGCGGCAAACCCTACGCCGAGCGCATCGCGCGCCTGTCGAGCCGATTGATCCGGTTGCGCGAGACGCTGGCCGATCGCGGCCTGGCGATGCAGGTTGCGCTGGCCGGCGAGTGTCGCTTCGATGCGTTCCTGCACCAGGCGATCCAGACCGGCGACCTGCCGTGGCTGGGGCGCTGGCAGGATGAGTACGTGGTGCTGGTCGAGTTCTCCGACGCGCGCCTGCCGGCGAAGATCGTGCCGGCGATCGAATGGATGCGTGCGCGCGGCATCCGCCCGATGCTGGCGCATCCAGAACGCATCCGCGAGGTGCAGTTGCGACTGCAGTCGCTGGCGCCGCTGGTGGGCGCCGGTCTGCTGCTGCAGGTCGATGCCGACGCACTGGCCGGCGGCTGCGGTCCGTTCGCGCAGGAAACTTCGCTGCGGCTGCTGCGCGAGGGCTGGGTCACGGTGCTCGCGAGCAATGCCCATGATCTGGTGCGGCAACCGCCGCGTATCGAGCCCGGGCGCGTGGTCGCGGCCGAGATCGTGGGCGAGGCGGCATCGTGGGAACTGGCGGCGTTGCGTCCGGCGCGCATCGCTGCCATGCATTTCCCGGCACTCGCCGCGAATTGAATTGCGCCACTCCAGTACACTTCCGCCATGCCCTCGACCCTCGCCGAGATCAACACCCGACTGGCCGAACTGGAATCGCGCTTCGCGTTCCAGGACGACGTCGTGGCGACCTTGAATCCGCAGGTGGCGACGCAGGAACGCCGGCTCGTCGACATCGTCGAGGAGCTGCGCCAGTTGCGCCGCGAGGTGACCTTGCTGCGCGCGGCGCTCGGGCACGATGCCGCCGACGAGCCACCGCCACCGCACTACTGATCTCCGTACACGATGACCGACTCCCTGCGCGACCAGTTGCTGAAGCTGGGCTTTGCCACAAAGAAGCCGGAAGCGGCCAAGCCGCGACCACCCATGCGGCGGCCGGATGGCGCTGCCCGTTCGGCGCCGAAGCCGCGCCCGCAGCACCGACCGGCACCCGGGTCGCAAGGCGCGGCGCGTGCGCAGGAGGAGATCGATCTGGCGCGTGCCTATGCCCTGCGTGCGCAGGCCGAGCGCCATGAAGCCGAACAGGTGCGACGCGAGGCCGAACGCAAGGCAGCCGAGAAGCGCGAACGCAAGTTGCGCATGGCGGCACTGCTCGATGGCCAGGCCCTGAACCAGCCCGACGCCGAACAGCCGCGGCATTTCGAGCACGGCGGCAAGATCAAGCGCGTGTACTGCACCGAGGCGCAGCTGACGGCGATCAACGACGGTGAGCTCGGCATCGTCATGCAGGACGGGCACTTCCGCATCGTTGCGCGCGGCATCGCGTTGCAGGTGCGCGAGCTGGAGCCGCGATGCCTGGTGCTGCTGGTGGAACCGGGCGGATCGGCGTCCGCGGAAATCGACGCGGGCGCCTGAGCCATGGCCGGGCAATACGGTCTGGCGCGGGTGCTGTCGAAGCGCGGGTTGTGTTCGCGCAGCGAGGCCACGCGCTGGATCGCCGCCGGGCGCGTGCGCGTGGCCGGGAAGGTGGTGCGCGACGCCGAATCCGCGACCGCACTCGATGCCGAGATCGTGGTCGATGGCGAGCAGGTCGAGCTGGTGATCCCGCTGCACCTGATGCTCAACAAGCGTCGCGGGCTGATCACCACGCGCATGGACGAGCACGGACGCGCCACGGTCTACGACTGCTTCGCCGGCGCCGGCCTGCCCTGGGTTGCTCCGGTCGGCCGGCTCGACCGCGCCAGCGAAGGGCTGCTGTTGTTCAGCAATGATCCCGCATTCGCCGCCGCGATCACCGAACCGCAGCACGGCATCGAGAAGACCTACCACGTGCAGGTCGAGGGACTGCCGGCGGCCGAAGCGCTGGCGGCGCTGGAGGCGGGGCTGCCCATCGACGGCGAATGCTGGCGGGCGGTACGGGTGCGCGAACTGCGGCGCGGCGCGAAGAACTGCTGGCTGGAAATCGTGCTCGACGAGGGCCGCAACCGCCAGATCCGGCGCATGCTGGAGGCGCTCGGGTATCCGGTGCTGCGTCTGGTGCGGGTGGCGATCGGGCGCCTGCAACTCGGGTCGCTGGGCAAGGGCGAATGGCGCGTGCTCGAAGACGCGGACATTGCTGCACTGCATTTGCCAGCGGTGGCTGGCGGCGGATAATCCCGAGGCCCCATGCCGGGGCGGGAGGGATTCCACCATGCTCAATCTACCGGTGCGCCGCCTGGCGCCTCGTCTGATCTGCGTCGCGCTGGCTGCGGCCTTTGTCGCGACTTCCGTTTCCGCTGAAACCATCAACGCGTCCGGGCTGCGCGCGCCGGGCAGCATCGGTTTCGATGCCGAGGGCGTGCCGCTGATCCAGGCCGCGAACGACTACGACGCCGCATTCCTGATGGGCTACGTGCATGCGCGCGATCGCCTGTGGCAGATGGATTACCTGCGCCGCGCGGCGAGCGGCACCCTGGCCGAACTGGTCGGCGCACCGGCGCTGGCCAACGACATCCAGTTGCGCACGCTCGGTCTGCGCCGCGCCGCGCAGTCGAGCTGGTCGGCGATGCCCGACGTCGCACGTGGCGAGCTGCGCGCCTATGCCGAAGGCGTCAACCTGTGGGTACGCAGCAACGCATTGCCCGCCGAATACGGCGCGCTGGAACTGACCCGGTTCGAGCCCTGGTCACCGGTCGATTCCTTGATCATCGGCAAGCTGCTCGCGTTCCAGCTCAGCTTCGACCTCGACATCGACTACACCGTTCGCCTCGGTGCCTACGCCGCCGCGGGTACCGCGGCTGGCTTCAACGGCCAGGCGTTGTTCTTCGAGGACACGCATCGGGTACAGCCGTTCGACACGCGGGCGTCGATCAGCGCGGCCGACTTCCATCCGACAGCCGCGACACTCGACGCCAAGGCACTCGGCTACACGGTTCCCGACTACGACGCCGACTTCCTCCGCCAGACCGAGGCGTTGCGCGACGCGCTGCTTGGCAACGAGTGGATCGCACCCAAGCTCGCGCCGCGCGAGAACCGCGGTGGCTCGAACTGGTGGCTGGTGCATGGCTCGAAGACGGCTTCGGGCAAGGCGATCCTGTCCAACGATCCGCACCTCGGTCTCGACCTGCCGGCGATCATGCACGAGGCGCACATCGTCTCGACCGACCCCGCATATCCGACGACGATGAACGTCTCCGGCCTGGCGCCGCCCGGCGTGCCGTCGATCCTGCTCGGCTGCACGCCGGTGTTCTGCTGGGGCCTGACCACGAACCCGATGGATGTCTCCGATACCTACCAGGAGAAGTTCCTGCTCAACACCTACGGCTTGCCGACGCACACGCTGTACAAGGGCGTGGCCGAGCCGGTGAACTGGACCTTCCAGAGCTACTACGTCAACAGGCTCGACGGCGTGCCGGACAATGCCGCGCGCGAGAACTCGATCGGGTACACCAACGGCGGGCTGACCATCACCATTCCCCGCCGCAACAACGGGCCGGTGCTGTCGATCACCAACGACACCGGCATCTCGGTGGCCTACACCGGCTGGGGCGCGACGCGCGAACTGGAAGCGATCCGGCGCATCAACCGTGCCACCAGTCTCGACGAGTTCCGCACCGCGCTCGGCTACTTCGATGTCGGCTCGCAGAACTTCGCGTATGCCGGAACCGACGGCACCATCGCCTATTTCACCAGCGCCGAGGCGCCGGTGCGCGAGGATCTGCAGGGCAATACCGTCGATGGCATGCCGCCGTTCCTGATCCGCGACGGCTCCGGGACCCGACGCAACGAATGGCTGCCGGTGACGCATCCGCAGGCCAATCAGGCGGTGCCCTTCGAGATCCTGCCGCCGAGCGAGATGCCGTACGTGATCAATCCGTCCTCGGGCTACATCGCGAATGCGAACAACGACCCGATCGGCAGTACCTTCGACAACAACGCCTTCAACCAGTTGCGCCCGGGCGGCGGCCTGCACTACCTGAGCTTCGGCTATTCCAGCCTGCGCCAGGGACGCATCGACCGCGAGCTGCAGTCGCTGATCGGCACTGCCACGCCGATCACCCCATCGCACATGAAGGCGCTGCAGGCGAACACTGAACTGCTCGACGCCGAGCTGGTGTTCCCGTATCTCGATGCCGCATTCAGCAATGCGCAGGCGTCGAGCTGGGCGGACCTGCACGCGCTCGGTGCCGACCCGCGCATCGACGAGGCGATCAAGCGACTGCAGGACTGGGACTACTCGTCCCCGACCGGCCTGACGCAGGGCTTCGACGCCGGCGACAATCCGCTGGCGATGGGCGCACCGAGCGAGCTCGAGATCGCGAACTCGGTCGCGGCGACGATCTGGTCGCTGTGGCGCGGCCAGGCGGTGCGCAACAGCGTCGATGCCACGCTCACGCGCGTTGGTCTCGGCAACTACCTGCCCGGCAGCAACGAGGCCTACATCGCGCTGAAGCGCCTGCTCGAGCGCCACGACGTGCAGCAGGGGCGGGGCGTTTCCGGGCTGAACTTCTTCCAGGTCAGCGGCGCACCGAACGCGAACGCCGCGCGCGACTACGTGTTGCTGAAGTCGCTGGCCGACGCGCTGGATCTGGCCGCGAGCCCCGCGTTCGCCGCCGCATTCGGCGGTTCGCTGGACCAGGACGACTACCGCTGGGGCAAGCTGCACCGCATCGTGTTCGATCATGCCCTCGGTGGTCCGTTCAACATCCCGGGGCCCGGTCTGTACGGACTGACCAACGTGTCGAGCGACCTGCTCGGTCTGGCGCGCCAGGGTGGCTACGAGGCGGTCGATGCTTCCAGCCACAGTTCGCGCGCGAACTCAGTCAACGGCTTCATGTTCGGATCGGGGCCGGCACGGCGCTTCGTCGGCGAGATGAGCATGCCGATCGTTGCCGACCAGATCTACCCGGGCGGACAGAACGCCGTGCTCGGCACGCCCGGCTACATCTCGCAGTTGCCGCGCTGGCTGGTGAATGCCTACAAGCCCTTGCCGATCGACCAGGCCGCGCATGCGGCCGCGGTCACCAGCACGCTGCACTTCGTGCCCGCGGGAAATCCGTGACAGCGAAGTCGCCGGCAGCGCCGCGTGCGGACCATGCGCGCGGCTTCGATCTTGGCGCGGCGTGCCGAATCCTGGCACGCCGCGACCGGGCGCTCGGGTCGTGGATGAAGCGCATCGGCGGGATCGAAACGCAGTGGCATCGGCGCTTCGATCCGGTCGATTCGCTGGCGCGCTCGATTCTCTACCAGCAGCTCTCGGGCAAGGCTGCGGCGACCATCCATGGCCGCGTGCTGGAACGTTACGGGGTGCGGCGCAAGCTCACGCCGGGCGGCTTGCTGGCCGCACCCGAGGGCGGATTGCGCGAGTGCGGGGTGTCGTTCAACAAGATCGCCGCGTTGAAGGACCTGGCCGCGAAGTCGCAACAGGGCGTGGTGCCGACGCTCGCGGCGATGCGCCGGCTGCATCACGACGAGATCGTCGAGCGCCTGACCGAAGTGCGTGGCATCGGTCGCTGGACGGTCGAGATGATGCTGATCTTCTGGCTCGGCCGCCCGGACATCCTGCCGATCGACGATCTGGGGATCCGCAAGGGCGCACAGATCGTGCTCGGTCACGACGAGATGATGAAGCCGAAGGAACTGCTCGCGCATGGCGAACTCTGGGCGCCGTACCGCACCGCGGCGAGCCTGTACCTGTGGCGCGTCGCCGACGCTGCCAAGGAGGGCGGTGGGCGCGCCTGAGTCGGTCGCATCGCCGGCACTGCGACGCAGAGCGCGGGGCACGGTCACAGTTTGTCTCGCCCGCAGCCGCTAGTCTGCGCGCTTCCCTGGCTGCAAGGCGTTCGCCTCATGATTGGACGGTCCACTTCGGCGCGCTGCGCACGCATTGCCTGCGCATGGTTGCTTGGCCTGGCTGCCTCCGCGCAAGCCGCGATCACGGTCGACTTCTCCTACGTCGACCAGCAGTCGCCCGAGTTCCAGCGCTTCAAGTCATTCGTCGATGCGGCCGTGGCCAACAACCCCGGTTACGGGTTCTCGGCCGCCGACGCCGCGTACATGTATCGCCTGACCGGGCAGCTGCAATACGCCACGCTGGCGGTGCAGACCGTCGAAGCCCAGGTGCAGGAAGCGGAACTCGCGATCGCCGCTGGCAATGCGCCGCCGATCGCCGGCGACCAGTACCTTGATGTCGGTCCGATGATCGAAGACCTGGCGCTGACCTACGACTGGTGTGCCGCGCACACGAGCGCTGCGCAGCGCACGCGTTGGGCCAACTATGCCGAACAGGCGGTCTGGAATGTCTGGCACAACAACCAGGCCCAGTGGGGCGGGAACGCGCACCCGTGGGCGGGCTGGGGCGTCGACGATCCCGCCAACAACTATCACTACAGCTTCCTGCGCGCGACGCTGTACTGGGGGCTGGCTTCCAACAGCACCACCTGGAAGAACCTGCTGCAGAACGAGAAGTGGCCGGAGCAACTGGCCTATACCGCGAGCATCCCCGGCGGCGGCAGCGAGGAGGGTACCGCCTACGGGTTGTCGCACGGAACCCTGTTCATGCTGTACCGGGTGTGGCGCGATTCGATGGCCGCGGACATCGGCAACGCCAATGCCCACGTCAATGACAGCATCGCCTGGTGGATCCACGCGACCGTGCCCACGCTCGACCGCGTGGCGCCGATCGGCGACCAGGCGCGCGTGTCGGAACCGGTGATCTACGACTATCACCGCCACCTGATGCTGGAGGCGCGAGCCATCTCGAACGACGCCACGGCGCGCGACGATGCCGCCTGGTGGCTGCATTCGATCTCCGACCAGGACATGGAGTCGGGCTTCAACACCCGCCACAACCTGCTGCCGGCGGGGCCGACCGGAACGCCGCCGGCGCAACTGGTCTACCACGCCACCGGCACCGGGCAGCTGTTTGCGCGCACCGGTTGGGACAGCGCGGCAATGTGGCTGCAGTTCTCGGCCGGGCCGTACGTGCAGAGCCATGCGCACCAGGACCAGGGCGCGTTCACGCTGTTCGAGGGCGACTGGCTCGCCGCGACCGAGAACATCTGGACACACAGCGGCATCCAGCAGGGCACCGATACCCACAACCTGCTGCGCTTCGAGCAGAACGGCCAGCTCGTGCCGCAGCGCGTCGGTACCACCTCGACCATGACCGTGACTCCGGGGCCGGACGGCGCGGTGCATGCGGTGGCGAACCTGCTGCCGGCCTATGACGGCGACCCCGCCGTCGTGGCGTGGCAGCGCACCATCGACTTCGCCAACCGCAAGCTCACGGTCAGCGACCAGTTCAGTGTCGGCAGCGGTACCGAAGCCATCTTCCAGGTCAACACGCCGGTGCAGCCGATCATCAGCGGCAACACCGCCACCGCCGGCAACCTGAAGATCCGCGTGCTCGCGCCGGCGGGCGCCACCCTGAGTGCGCTCGACTGGACCACGCGCACCGGTCCCGATGAAACCTACTACTCGGGCTGGCGCCTCGACGTGCGCGGCAGCAGCAGCGGTTACGTGGTCGAGCTGAGCAACGCGGGCGCGTTGTTCGCGAACAGCTTCGAGTGATTGCGCCGCCTCAGGGCGGCGCGGTGGACAGGCTGGCGTCGAGGAACTGCAGCAGCTGCCGGTACATGTGTTCGCGGTTGGCCTGCTTGTAGAACCCGTGGCCCTCGTGTTCGACGACCAGATCCTCGTGCGGCTTTCCGGCTCGGTCCAGTGCACGGGTGAGCACATGAAACTGCTCGATCGGCGTGCGCTGGTCGGCGCTGCCATGGATCAGCAGCAATTTCGCATCAAGACGCTTCACGTGGCTGGTGACCGAGTCTCGGGCCAGTTTCAGGACGTCGTTGCCGACGGCGAGGTCGAGGTAATTGCGGCTCGATTTCGCCTCCGGAATATCACCCACGATGTGCATCAGGTTCAGGTCGTAGACGCCGGCGTAGCCGATCGCGCAGCGGTACAGGTCGGGGTTGCGGATCGCGTTCATCAGCGCGGAATACGCACCGAAGCTGCCGCCGAAGATGCAGACCCGGCTGCCATCCACCAGTTCCTCGGCAATCACGTGACGAACCGCGGCGGCGATGTCGTCCTGGATGCGTCCCGCCCATTCGCCGAAACCGGCGCGCAGGAAGCGCTCGCCGCGTCCGCCCGAACCGCGGTAGTTGACGCGCAGCACCGCGTGCCCGGCCTGGGCCAGCAATTGCGTTTCGGCGTCGAACCTCCAGCGATCGTAGGGACCGTGCGGACCACCGTGCGGCATGACCACGAGCGACGGCTTCGCGATGCCTGCGGGCAGGGTCAGCAGCGCCTGCAGATCGAGCCCGTCGTCGGTGCGCAGGCGCACCGCGCGCGTCGGCGCGAACGACTGGCCGCGCAATGCGGGGTAGGCCGCGGCGACCGGCATCAACCGCTGCGTGCCGCGATCGAACACATACCAGACTGGCGGATCGCGGTCCGAGTCGACTTGCAGCAGCACGCGCTGGTCGTCACGGCTGAACTGCAACGGATGCACGAGCTGCCCGGGGAACTTCGCGAGCAGGGCCTTGAACATCGCCGCGAAGTCCGGATCGGCGTCATCGAGCAGGTCGACCACCGGCACGCCGGCGTCATACAGCACCGCGGCGGGCGGGCCATTGCGACCGGAGCGGATGACATCGGCGATCTCGGCATCGCTGCGCCCGGCCAGCCGCTGGCGCTGGCCATGTTCCAGATCGACGCGATACAGCGCGCCTGGTTCGCCGGCGTCGCTGATCAGCGCATACAGCTTGCCGTCGGCATCGAAGAAGCGCGGGACCAGTCCGCGCCCGACCAGTTCACGCGGGAACGGCTGCCACTTGGCATCGGCAGTCGCGCGATAGCGCGCGATCGGTTCCAGCTTGGCGTCGATTCCGTAGAGGACCCGGGGTTGCTGTTGCCGATCGAGAAACAGCGTGCCCTGGTTCGAGTCCACGCTGGCGACGAGTTGCTGGCGCGCGGTGCGTGCGTTGACCCGCCACAGTTCCAGCCCGGTGTCGTCGCCGCCACGCCAAGGCAGGAACTGCGCGAAGAAACTTCCCGGCACTTCGTCGACCACGAAGACCTGACGGGCGTGGCCGAAGCCGCTGTACTCAAGCAGCGCGTGCCGGCCGCCAAACACCAGACGCTGACGCTTGGAGTCGACGCTGGCGGAGAAGTACTCCGCGGTCAGCATCGGCGTTTCGAGCGCGGCGATCTGCAAGGCCTTCTGGAACACGACGCGCTTGTTGTCGACCCAGGTCACGTTGGCAACGGTGTGCCCGGGCCGGAAGCGCAACACCCGCCGCTGCTCGCGGTCGTCGACCGCGAGCAGGTGCAGCGATTGCTGGTCCTCAAAGGGCGCGACGACGGCAACGTGGCGTCCGTCCGGCGACATCGCGATGTCGCGCACCTCCGGAAACGCCGCCAGCTGCTCGAAGGTCCCGGCCCAAGCCGACCCAACGGCCGCCAACAGCGCCGTCGCAAGCCACGTGCAACGCCTCACTTCGCCTTCGTCCCGATGTGCTGGTCGAGGAACGCTTCCATCCTCTGGTACAGCTCGATGCGGTTTTCTTCGTCGTAGAAGCCGTGGGCCTCGCCGGCCTTGATCAGTACTTCCACCGGGGTCATCACCTGCTTCCGCGCCTTGACCCAGGCGCTGGAGTGCGCTGACGGCGCGATCACGTGCTCGTTCGCGCGGTAGCGAATGCGAGTGGGTTCATCCTTGCCCGAGAGATCGACGATGAGCAGGTCGGTTCGGTTTTCGATCGGCGTGGTCAGCGCGAGATGCTTGCCGTCCGGAGACAGCGCAACAGCGCTGAATCCGGGGTTCTGTGCAAACAGCTTCGCCGGCAGGCGTTCGGCGTGGGCGAGGGGCGCGAGGCAGAGCGTCAGCGCGAGGAGCGCCCCGCGGCGCGAGAGATGGCGGGTCATCGGGGATTCCTGTCGTGATCGAGAGAGGCGTCGCCCCCGCGACGCTTCACGCATTGTAACGATCAGACTTCGATCGACGCCAGATCGCCCTTGCTCTCGAGCCAGTCCTTGCGGTCGTTGGCGCGCTTCTTCGACAGCAGCATGTCCATCAGCTTGCGGGTGCCGTCGTCTTCGGCGACGGTGAGCTGGATCAGACGGCGCGTGTCCGGGTGGATGGTGGATTCGCGCAGCTGCGGCGGGTTCATCTCGCCGAGGCCCTTGAAGCGCGTGACCGAAACGGTGCCGCGGATCTTCTCGCGTTCGATGCGCTCCAGCATCTGCCGCTTCTCGTCCTCGTCGAGCGCGTAGAACACCTGCTTGCCGATGTCGATGCGAAACAGCGGCGGCATCGCCACGAACACGTGGCCGGCACGCACCAGGGTCGGGAAGTGGCGCAGGAACAGGGCCGAGAGCAGGGTCGCGATGTGCAGCCCGTCGGAGTCGGCATCGGCGAGGATGATGATCTTGCCGTAGCGCAGGCCGTCGATCTTGTCGTGACCGGGATCGCAGCCGATCGCCACGGCGAGGTCGTGGACCTCGTTCGATGCGAGCACTCCGCTCGACTCCACCTCCCAGGTGTTCAGGATCTTGCCGCGCAGCGGCAGGATCGCCTGGAAGTCCTTGTCACGCGCCTGCTTGGCCGAACCGCCGGCGGAGTCGCCTTCGACGATGAACAGTTCGGTGCGCGACAGGTCCTGGCTGATGCAATCGGCGAGCTTGCCCGGCAGCGCCGGGCCTTGCGTGACCTTCTTGCGCACCACGATCTTGTCGGCCTTGAGGCGCGCCTGGGCGCGCTCGATCGCGAGCGTGGCGATGCGCTCGCCGAGGTCGACGTGCTGGTTCAGCCACAATGAGAACGCGTCGTGCGTCGCGCCCTCGACGAAGGCCGCGGCATTGCGCGAGGACAGCCGTTCCTTGGTCTGCCCGGAAAACTGCGGGTCGGCGGTCTTGTAGCTGAGCACAAAACTGAGCCGGTCCCAGACGTCTTCGGGCGCGATCTTGACGCCGCGCGGCAGCAGGTTGCGGAAGTCGCAGAACTCGCGCAGCGACTCGGTCAGGCCCGAGCGCAGGCCGTTGGCGTGGGTGCCGTGCTGCGCGGTCGGGATCAGGTTGACGTAGCTCTCCTGCACCAGTTCGCCGTCCGGCGTCCAGCACACCGCGAACTCGACCGCATCGACTTCCTTCTTCAGTGTCGCGACGAAGATCTCCGGAGGCAGCAGTTCCTGGTCCTTGAGCATCGAGCGCAGGTAGTCGCGCAGACCGTCCTCGTAGCGCCACTCGCTGCGCTCGCCACTCGCCTCGTCGAACAGCTTCATGGTCAGGCCCGGGCAGAGCACGGCCTTGGCGCGCAGCACGTGCTTCAGGCGCGACAGCGAGATCTTCGGCGAGTCGAAGTACTTCGGGTCCGGCCAGAAGCGCACGCGCGTGCCGGTCTGCTTCTTCGCAACCGAGCCGATCACCTTGAGGTCGCTGGCGCGGTCGCCGTTGCGGAAGTCCATCTGGTGGACGCAGCCGTCGCGGCGGATGACGACTTCGACCTTGTGCGACAGCGCGTTCACCACCGACACGCCGACGCCATGCAGACCGCCGGAAAACTGGTAGTTCTTGTTCGAGAACTTGCCGCCGGCATGCAGCCGCGTGAGGATCAATTCGACACCGGGAATGCCTTCCTCGGGGTGGATGTCGACCGGCATGCCGCGGCCGTTGTCGGTGACCTCGACCGAACCGTCCTCGAACACGCTCACCTCGATGCTGTCGGCGTGCCCGGCCAGCGCCTCGTCGACCGAGTTGTCGACCACCTCCTGCACCAGATGGTTCGGCCGCGTCGTGTCCGTGTACATGCCCGGGCGCCGCTTGACCGGCTCCAGCCCGGACAGGACTTCGATGTCGGCGGCGTTGTAACGACTCATCGGGTGGCTCGGCTGGCTTGCGGGGGGCGGGCATGGTGGGCGCGGACCGGTTCGCGGTCAAGGCGGCGCACGCTGCGGCGCGATTCAGGGGCGGTGAACCGGGGCATCCGGTAGAATGCCGCTTTCACGCGATCCCGGTGTTTCATGACTCCCCTGATTTTCGTTACCGGTGGCGTGGTGTCCTCGTTGGGCAAGGGCATCGCCGCTGCTTCGCTTGGCGCCATCCTCGAAGCACGCGGCCTCAAGGTCACGATGATGAAGCTCGATCCCTACATCAACGTTGATCCGGGCACGATGAGCCCGTACCAGCACGGCGAGGTCTATGTGCTCGACGACGGCGCCGAGACCGACCTCGACCTCGGTCACTACGAGCGCTTCGTCAACACGCGCCTGACCCGGCGCAATGCCATCACCACCGGTCGCATCTACGAGAACGTGATCCGCAAGGAACGTCGCGGCGACTACCTCGGTGCCACGGTGCAGGTGATCCCGCACATCACCGACGAGATCAAGCGCGCGGTCGAGGAAGCGACGACCGGCTATGACGTCGCGCTGGTCGAGATCGGCGGCACCGTTGGCGACATCGAGTCGCTGCCGTTCCTGGAAGCGATCCGCCAGTTGCGCATCGAGCGCGGCGCCGACCGCGCCATGTTCATGCACCTGACCCTGGTGCCGTACATCAAGGCTGCCGGCGAGATCAAGACCAAGCCGACCCAGCATTCGGTGAAGGAGCTGCGCAACATCGGTATCCAGGCCGACGTGCTGTTGTGCCGCAGCGAGCAACCGCTTCCGGATGCCGAGCGGCGCAAGATCGCGTTGTTCACCAACGTGCCGGAGAAGGCGGTGATCTCGGCGGTCGACTTGCCGTCGATCTACCAGATTCCGGAATGGCTGCAGCAGCAGGGGCTGGACCAGCTCGCGGTCGATCAGCTCAAGCTCCCGGCGCGGCCCGCGGCCGATCTCTCGGCCTGGCACGAAGTGTGTGAGCGCGAGGCGCATCCGAAGGCGCGCGTGACCATCGCCATCGTCGGCAAGTACGTCGAGCACAAGGACGCGTACAAGTCGCTGGGCGAGGCACTCAAGCATGGCGGATTGCGCCAGTCGGTGGAAGTCGACCTGCGCTGGATCGAATGCGAGCGCGTCGAATCCGAAGGTACCGGCCTGCTCGCCGGCGTCGATGCGATCCTGGTGCCCGGCGGCTTCGGCAAGCGCGGTTTCGAGGGCAAGATCGCCGCGGCCCGGCACGCGCGCACGCAGCAGATTCCGTACTTCGGGATCTGCTACGGATTGCACGCCGCGGTGGTCGATTTCGCGCGCAACGTTGCCGGTCTCGCCGACGCCAACAGCACCGAGAACGATCGCTCGACGCAGCACCCGGTGATCGGCCTGATCACCGAGTGGCGCACCAGCAGCGGCGAGGTCGAGCAGCGCAGCGAGAGCTCCGACCTCGGCGGCACCATGCGCCTCGGCGCGCAGGAATGCCGGCTCCAGCTCGGCACCCTGGCCTATCAGCTGTACGGCAAGGAAGTGGTGAGCGAGCGCCATCGCCATCGCTACGAGTTCAACAACCGCTATCTCGACCGCTTCGCCGAACTCGGCATGGTGTTCTCCGGCAAGTCGCTGGACGACAGCCTGGTCGAGATGATCGAGTACCGCGACCACCCGTGGTTCCTGGCCTGCCAGGCGCACCCGGAGTTCCTGTCGACGCCGCTGCGCGGGCATCCGCTGTTCATCGGCTTCGTCGCCGCGGCGCTGGCGCACCAGCGCAACCACCAGTCGCGCGAGATCGCGGCATGAAGTTGCTCGATTTCGAGGTCGGGCTCGACCGGCCGTTGTTCCTGATCGCCGGGCCGTGCGTGGTCGAGAGCGAGCAGCTGCAGGTCGACACCGCCGGTGCGCTCAAGGAAATCACCGCGCAACTCGGCATTCCCTTCATCTTCAAGTCCAGCTTCGACAAGGCGAATCGTTCCTCGGGCAGCAGCTTCCGCGGGCCGGGCATGGCCGAGGGACTGCGCATCCTGTCGGAAGTGAAGCGCCAGGTCGGCGTGCCGCTGCTGACCGACGTGCACGAGTACACCCCGTTCGACGAAGTCGCGGCGGTGGTCGACGTGCTGCAGACGCCGGCGTTCCTGTGCCGGCAGACCGACTTCATCCAGGCGGTCGCGCGCACGATGAAACCGGTCAACATCAAGAAGGGCCAGTTCCTCGCGCCCTGGGACATGAAGCACGTCGTCGACAAGGCGCGCGCGGTCGGCAATGAACAGCTGATGGTGTGCGAACGTGGCGCCAGTTTCGGCTACAACAATCTCGTCTCCGACATGCGCTCGCTGGTGGTGATGCGCGAGACGCGTTGCCCGGTGGTGTTCGATGCCACGCATTCGGTGCAGTTGCCGGGCGGGCAGGGCACGACCAGCGGCGGACAGCGCGAGTTCGTGCCGGCGCTGTCGCGGGCCGCGGTCGCGGTCGGCATCGCCGGCCTGTTCATGGAAACCCATCCGGATCCCGACAACGCCTTGTCCGACGGCCCGAACGCCTGGCCGCTGGATCGCATGCGTTCGCTGCTGGAGACCTTGCTGGCGATCGATCGGGCAGCGAAGGCCACCGATCTCGCGTAGTCCTCCGCTGCGCCTGATGCGTTTCGCATTGGCAGGCATCGCGCACAAACAAAACGGCCCGGTTTCCCGGGCCGTTTTGCGTGCGGATCAGTGCGCGATCAGGCGATGCGTCGACGCATCGCGAAGCCTCCGAGCAACAGCGCCAGCAGCGCCAACCCGATCCAGTTGAGTGCGGGTACCGGCGTGGGCGGCACGTTGACGCCGAAGTTGGTCGGGTCGGCGGCCGCGCCGGTGGCCGGGTCGTCGGTGAGCGCAGTCGATTCGTTGCCGCCGTTCCCGTCGGCATCGAATGCAATCGTGCCCTGGTTGGAGATGATGCCCGAGGCCGAGGCCAGGATGGTGGCGTTGATCGTGATCGTCACCGATCCGCCGGCGGGAATGGCACCGTTCCAGGTGACGGTGTTGCCGACTACGGTCGCGGTGCCCGAGGTGGCGCTCGCGGCCACCGAGGTCAGCATCGCGGAGAGCGTGTCGGTGAATTCGTCGCCGGGATTGTCGGCCTGGTTGACGCCGCCCGTGTTCGACAGCACCACCGTGTAGGTGATGTTGCCGCCGACGAGGAAGGAGCCGCTGACGGTCTTGGTGCCGGTGACTGCGGCCGGGGCGAGGACGGTGGTGGTGTCGGTCGCCGCGTTGTTGGCACCGTCGGGGTCGGTGACCCCGGCGTTCGCCACCGTGGCGGTGTTGGACAGCAACATGCCGGGTGCACCGCCGGTCACGGTGCAGGTCGCGGTGTAGGTCGCATTGCCACCGGCCGGAATATTCGCCGTGTCGGCGATGTTGCCGGGTCCACCGGCGCCGCAGGTGCCACCCACGGAAACCATGCAGGTCCAACTGCAGGTGAGCGCGGCCGGGAAGGTGTCGGTGACCTGGGTGCCGGGTGCATCGCTCGGACCGGCGTTGCTGGCAACGATCGTGTAGGTCAGCACCCCGCCGTTGAGCACCGTCCCCACGCCGTCGCTCTTGGTGATGATCAGGTCTGCCTGCGGCGTCAGCGTGTCGGTGTCGGTGGCGCTGTTGTTGACCGGATCCGGATCGGTTATCGCGCTGGAAACGGTTGCCGTATTCACGATTGTTCCGGTGGCCGCCGCGGCGATGGTGCAAGTCGCGGTGTAGGTCACGCTGTCGCCGGCGGCCAGGTTCACTGCGACGTCGTTGATGTTGCCAGCGCCCCCTGCGGTGCAGGTGCCGGTACCCGCGCCGACGCAGGTCCAGGTGCAGGCGGACAGCGTTGCCGGGAAGGTGTCGGTCACGGTCGCACCGGTAACCGGGTCTGGACCGGCGTTGCTGGCGACGATGGTGTAGGTGACGGTGGTCCCGGGAACCTCGGTTGCGGCGCCGTCGGTCTTGGTGATCGACAGATCGGCCGAGAGCGCGCGGCAGGCGGTGACGGTGACGTCGTCGATCGCGAGACCGGCAAGGGCGACCGAGTCGTCCTGATCCACGTGGAAGAGCAGTTCCGTGTTCAAGCCGGCGAGGCTGTCGGCGCGGCGGGAGAACACACTCCAGCCCGACGATTCGCCGAGGTTGACCGCCGGATTGCCGACGCCCTCGCTGGGTGTCGCGTCCATCCACTCGAACAAGCGCACGGGCGTTGCGCCGCCGACTTGCCGGTAATCGATGTAGGCATGGTCGAACGACGCACTCTCGATCTGGTGGCGCTGCGCCCAGGTCACGACCACCGGTGCCGTTAGGCCCGTCAGATTGATGTTCGGCGACAGCAGGTCCTGCGTCACGTTTGGCGGAACCGCCACAGCGTTGTTGTAGGTGTTGTCGAGGTCGGTCTTCCAGCAGTTGACGCCGCTGTTGCAGGAGTTGAACGCGGCAACCGCAGACCCTGAGGAAGCGCCACTGGCAGGCGTGGCGGGCAGGCCGAGTTCCCACTCGTCGGCCGTGCCGCTATGGGTGAACCCGGCAGCGCCCGACTCGAAATCGGTGGTGTAGACCGTGGTGGCTGCGAAGCCGGGGGCGCAGGTCGGAGCGGGGGCGGCCTCGCAGATGCGCAGGCTCCAGCCGGTCAGCGTGCCGCCATTGGCGTCGGCAATGTCATCGCGCAGGTCAAGCGTCCAGGTGCCGCCGGCGTCCTCGCCATCGAACCAGGACATGCGGTAGGCGAGTTCCGGCTTCAGCCGCAAGCCCTTCAGGACCGTGTAGGCCGGGGGGATGGCGGCTTCGTCATCGAACCACGCATCCATCTGGGCCTGGCCGCCGGCTACGCTCGCGCCGATGTCGCTGAAGATGCCGTTGTCATTGCCGGCCGGCGAGCGCAGGTGCGCGTCGATCTGGTTCATGATCGTGTGGTTGAGCACGATGTTCACGTCGATGTCGGCGATGCGCGGATTGCCGGGCACGGTGATCGTGGAGGAGACCAGACCCGCGCCGGGTCCGATGGTTTGCGGCACGTTGGTACTGGTGTAAGTCGTGCAGTTCACGCCCTCGTCCGCTTCCGCGAGCTTGGTCATGCTGAGTTGATAGGTGTGCGTGCCATCGCCGGTGGCGACGGTGGAATCGACGTAGGCGTAGTAGGTTCCCGCGTCCTTCACCGTCAGCACCATCGCCTCGGACAGCGGGTTGGCCGCGGAGCCGGTACTGGCGTCGTTGATGACGAGGATCTGGTCGGCGGCGTCGCCGAACAGGGCTAGGCCAAGGCGGCCGTTCCATTGCACGTTGTCGCGCTCGGGGTCGAGGTCGAGGCTCAGGAAGACGGTGTCACCGGCATTCGCGGTGAAGCTGAAGAAATCCACATCGGTCGGTGTGCCGTGCGTGCCGTTGGCCCAGCCGCTCGCGGGCAGGGCGGTCGCGGTCGCGGTGGAATCATTGGCTTCGACTTCGGCAGTCGGTGCGCCGCTTTGCAGGCGGACGAACAAGTCGTAGGGGCGCAACTGGCCGGTGGCGCTGTTGTGCTTCACGCGCAGGTAGTAGGTACCGCCGGCGGTCAGGGTGGCGCCGGCGATGGTGGAACTCGAAGCGCCGAAGGTGCCGTCGTTCTCGTCGAACTCGATCTGGGTCGTGCCGTCGGCCTGATACAGGTAGAGCTGCGAATCGGTGCTGGCATTCGAACTGGTCGAGGTCGTCACCGCCGCGTAGAGCCTGTCGCCGGCGGTGGCCGTGAACGAGTAGTAGTCCTCGTCGGCGTTCGGGTAGACGCTGGCCCGCACCACCGCGCTGGTGCCCGTCAACGGAGAGGCAGTCGCCGGCGTGCCATTTGGCTCGACTTCGCTGGCGTAGCCCATGCCGAGGGGTGCGTCCGGCAGCCGCTGCAACCCTGCCGGCAGGCTCGCTGTCGTCGCGGGCTTGCCTGCGCTGAGTTCCGCTTCGGTCGGGATTGCGGCCGAGTTGATTTCGGCGATCTGCAGTTCGGCCCGCACCGGCAGGACGACGCAGGCAAGCAGCAGCCCGAGGCTGCCGATGGAACAATGGCGCGTGTTCATATCGTTGTCTTCCCCTTCCGCCGCCGTCGGTGTACTGGGGTGACTGCCACCGGAGCAGAGCCGACGCGAGCGCGTGACCCTAGTCCAAACCGGGCGCGGCGTCGAGTGAGGGGTCGCTTGACGCCCTCGGGCCAGCCACTAGCATCGGCCCATGTCCGCCTCGACCCGCATCATCCTGTTCGGAGCCTCCGGTCGCATGGGCCAGGAGATCCTCCGTGTCGCGCCGTCGCAGTCCGGCATCGAGCTGGTTTCGGCGCTGGTCCGGCCTGGCTCGCCGCTCGATGGCGAGCCGGTGTGGCCAAACCGCAGCGCCTCGCTCGCGTTTGGCAGCACTCTCGAACCCGAGTTGCAGGGCGAGGTGCTGGTCGACTTCTCCAATGCCGCCAGTTTCGATGCAGCGCTGGCGCTGGCGTTGCAGCGCGAGATGGCGCTGGTCAGCGGCACCACCGGGCTGTCGGAGCAGCAGCGCGCCGAGCTCGATGCCGCGGCGCAGCGCATCCCGGTGTTGTGGTCGGCGAACTTCAGCATCGGCGTGGCGTTGCTGCGGCGCCTGGTAGCCGAGGCGGCGCGCGTGCTCGGGGACGAGTTCGACGTCGAGATCATCGAAGCGCACCACAATCGCAAGCGCGACGCCCCCTCCGGCACGGCGCTGACCCTGGGCCGTGCCGTGGCCGAGGCACGCGGGCAGGATCTGGACGACGTGGCGTGTTATGCCCGCCACGGAGCGGACGAGGCCAGGGCGCGCGGCGAGATCGGATTTGCCAGCGTGCGCGGCGGCGACATCGTTGGCGACCACACGGTGTTGTTCGCCGGTGATGGCGAGCGCATGGAGTTCGTTCATCGCGCCGGCACGCGCGCGCTGTTCGCGCGTGGTGCGTTGCTTGCGGCGCGCTGGATCGCCGGGCGATCCGCGGGCAGATACACGCTCGACCAGGCGGTCGCCGCCCCGGGCTCGGGTCGCGGCTGCTAGAATCCCGGCCCGCTCGCGGCCCCTGCCGCTCCCGGAGCGTCCCATGTCGACCCAACCTGCCCTGCTGGCCCTCGCGGACGGCAGTCTGTTCCGCGGCGTCTCGATCGGCGCCGAAGGCAGCACCACCGGCGAAGTGGTGTTCAACACCGCGATGACCGGCTACCAGGAGATCCTGACCGATCCTTCCTACAGCCGGCAGATCGTCACGCTGACCTATCCGCACATCGGCAATACCGGCTGCAACGAGGCCGACGTCGAGTCCGACGCCGTGCATGCTGCCGGACTGGTGGTGCGCAGCGCCACCGAGCGCAGCGACCATTGGCGCAGCCGCATCGGCCTGCCCGACTACCTGCGTCGGCATGGCATCGTCGCCATCGCCGAAATCGACACGCGCCGGCTGACCCGCATCCTGCGCGAGGGCGGTGCACAGAACGGCTGCATCGTGGCTGGTGCCGTGGCCGGAGACGAGTCGGCGGCGCTGGCCGCGGCGCGCGCATTCCCGGGGCTCAAGGGCATGGATCTGGCCAAGGTCGTGAGCACGCGCCAGTCGCATGCCTGGGAACAGGGCAGCTTCGACCTCGACCGTGGTGTCGCGACCGAAGAACGCGGCGAACTGCATGTGGTCGCCTATGACTTCGGCATCAAGCACAACATCCTGCGCATGCTGGTCGATCGCGGTTGCCGGGTGACGGTGGTGCCGGCGCAGACCTCCGCGGACGCCGTGTTGGCGCTGCAGCCCGACGGTGTGTTCCTGTCCAATGGTCCCGGTGATCCGGAGCCCTGCGACTACGCGATCGCGGCGATCCGCCGGTTCATCGCCGTGCGCATCCCGACCTTCGGCATCTGTCTTGGCCACCAGCTGCTGGCGCTCGCTGCCGGTGCGAAGACCATGAAGATGAAGTTCGGCCACCATGGCGCGAACCACCCGGTGATCGACCTCGAACGCGGCCGCGTGATGATCTCGTCGCAGAATCACGGGTTCGCGGTGGACGAGGCTTCGCTGCCGGCGAACGTGGTTCCGACGCACCGATCGCTGTTCGACGGATCGCTGCAGGGAATCGCCCTGACCGATGCCCCGGCCTACGGTTTCCAGGGTCACCCGGAAGCCAGCCCCGGACCGCACGACGTCTCCGGCGTGTTCGCGCCGTTCCTGCGCGCCATGCATGCCCGCCATGGCGCGATTCCTGCTTCGGAAGCGGGAATCCCTGCCTGAGCATTGCCATGTCCAGACCGATTCGCCTGCTTTGCCTGATGGCGCTGGCCGGGTTGCCCGCAGCGCATGCCGGCAAGCCGCCGTTCGATCCGCTGACCTCGCCCGTTCCGGCAGCCAAGCCCGAACCGAAGCCAGTCGCGGCGGCACCGGCTGCTCCGGCCGCGGGCGCGAAGCCGGCTCCCGCACCGACACCGGTGGCGACACCGACCGCTGCAGCCGCGGCCAAGCCGGCCTTCGATCCGCTGCATCCGGCCGGTCCGCGCGTGATCGCGTTCGACGAGCTGGAGCATTACGTCGGCAAGTCGGTCGTGATCCGCACCAGCATGCGCACCACCCGCAAGGGCACGCTCAAGCGCTTCAACCGCGCCGGGCTGGTGATCGAGGACGTGAGCCGCGGGTTTTCGATGGACATCGACATTCCGCGCAGCACCGTGGCCGAAGTGCAGGTCCGGGACTGACTCTGGCCTTGCGCAGGCGGGGCGTGCCGCGGCGCGAATCGCGCGCGCGAACCGGCTAGAATCCGCGCACCCCAAAACCATCGAACCGTTCCGCGCGCGAGCGCGGGGCCGAGGTGTCCATGCCCAAGCGTTCCGACCTCAAGACCATCCTGATCATCGGCGCCGGCCCCATCGTCATCGGCCAGGCCTGCGAGTTCGACTACTCCGGCGCGCAGGCGTGCAAGGCGCTGAAGGCCGAGGGCTATCGCGTCGTGCTGGTGAACTCGAACCCGGCCACGATCATGACCGACCCGGACATGGCCGACGCGGTGTACATCGAGCCGATCCACTGGCGCACGATCGAACGCATCATCGCCAAGGAACGACCGGACGCAGTGTTGCCGACGATGGGTGGCCAGACGGCGCTGAACACCGCGCTCGATCTCGCCGACCACGGTGTCCTGGAAAAGTACGGCGTGGAAATGATCGGCGCCTCGCGCGATGCCATCCGCATGGCCGAGGACCGTGAACTGTTCCGCCGCGCGATGCTCGACATCGGCCTCGAATGCCCGAAGGCGGAAGTGGCGCGCACGCTCGAACAGGCGCTCGAGATCCAGACCCGGGTCGGCTA
Organism: Lysobacterales bacterium; assembly: GCA_016182785.1. Taxonomy (GTDB): domain Bacteria; phylum Pseudomonadota; class Gammaproteobacteria; order Xanthomonadales; family Ahniellaceae; genus JADKHK01. The sequence goes on from JACPFU010000043.1 coordinate 49,944, forward strand.
TCCGACCATCATCCGCCCGAGCTTCACGCTCGGTGGTTCCGGTGGCGGCATCGCCTACAACCGCGAGGAATTCATCGAGATCGTCAACCGCGGCCTCGAACTGTCGCCGACCAGCGAAGTGCTGGTCGAGGAATCGGTGCTCGGCTGGAAGGAGTTCGAGATGGAGGTGGTCCGCGACAAGGCGGACAACTGCATCATCGTCTGCTCGATCGAGAACTTCGATCCGATGGGCGTGCATACCGGCGACTCGATCACCGTTGCTCCGGCGCAGACCCTGACCGACAAGGAATACCAGCGCCTGCGCTATGCCTCGATCGCGGTGCTGCGCAAGATCGGCGTCGACACCGGCGGCTCGAACGTGCAGTTCGGCGTGAACAGCGAGAACGGCCGCGTCGTCGTGATCGAGATGAATCCGCGCGTCTCGCGTTCCTCGGCGCTGGCGTCGAAGGCCACCGGTTTCCCGATCGCGAAGATTGCCGCCAAGCTCGCCGTTGGCTACACGCTCGACGAGCTGCGCAACGACATCACCGGCGGTCTTACCCCGGCCTCGTTCGAGCCGGCGATCGATTACGTGGTGACCAAGATTCCGCGCTTCGCGTTCGAGAAGTTCCCGGCCGCCGATTCGCGCCTGACCACGCAGATGAAGTCGGTCGGCGAAGTGATGGCGATGGGGCGCAACTTCCAGGAATCGCTGCAGAAGGCGTTGCGCGGGCTTGAGACCGGCAAGGTCGGCCTCGATCCGACGCGCGGCGAATTCGCGAGCGAAGACGCGCTGATCGAGTTGAAGCGCCAGGTGCGCGAGCCGGGCCCGGACCGCGTGTTCTACGTCGCCGATGCGTTCCGCGCCGGTCTGACGCTGGAACAGCTCTACGAACTCAGCTTCATCGACCACTGGTTCCTGCGCCAGATCGAGCAGCTGGTGCAGATGGAGCGCGAAGTTGCGTCGCGCGGGCTGGCCGCGCTCGACGCGGCGCGCCTGCGCGAACTCAAGCGCGTCGGTTTCTCGGATGCGCGCCTGGCGCAGCTCGTCGGCACCAACGAAGACGCGCTGCGCCACTTGCGTCGTGCGCTAAACGTGCGCCCGGTGTTCAAGCGCGTCGATTCCTGTGCCGCCGAGTTCGCCACCAGCACTGCGTACCTATACTCCACCTACGAGGAGGAGTGCGAGGCGGCACCGAGCAGCCGCGACAAGATCATGGTCCTCGGCGGCGGCCCCAACCGCATCGGCCAGGGCATCGAGTTCGACTACTGCTGCGTGCATGCTGCGCTCGCGCTGCGCGAGGACGGCTACGAGACGATCATGGTCAACTGCAATCCGGAGACGGTGTCGACCGACTACGACACTTCGGATCGCCTGTATTTCGAGCCGCTGACGCTCGAAGACGTGCTCGAAATCGTCGACAAGGAGAAGCCCAAAGGCGTGATCGTGCAGTACGGCGGGCAGACCCCGCTCAAGCTGGCGCGTGCGCTCGAAGCGAACGGCGTGCCGGTGATCGGCACTTCGCCGGATTCGATCGACCTGGCCGAAGACCGCGAGCGTTTCCAGAAGCTCGTTGCCGAACTCGGCCTGCTGCAGCCACCCAACCGCACCGCGCGCAATCCCGACGAGGCGCTCGCGCTGGCGCGCGAGATCGGCTATCCGCTGGTGGTGCGTCCGAGCTACGTGCTCGGTGGTCGCGCCATGGAAGTGGTGCATTCGGACGCCGACCTGAAGCGCTACATCACCGATGCGGTGCGCGTGTCGAACGAGTCGCCGGTGCTGCTCGACCGCTTCCTCGACAATGCGGTCGAGGTCGATGTCGACCTGATCGCGGATGCGACCGGCGCCACGCTGATCGGCGGCATCATGGAGCACATCGAGGAGGCCGGCGTGCATTCCGGCGACAGCTCCTGTTCGCTGCCGCCGTACTCGCTGTCGGCGGCGATCCAGGACCGGCTGCGCGAACAGGTGCAGGCGATGGCCAAGGCGCTCAAGGTGGTCGGGCTGATGAACACCCAGTTCGCGATTCAGGGCGAGACCATCTTCGTGCTGGAAGTGAATCCGCGCGCCTCGCGCACGGTGCCGTTCGTGTCCAAGGCCACCGGCATGGCGCTGGCCAAGATCGCCGCGCGCTGCATGGCCGGCCAGACGCTCGCGGCCCAGGGCGCGACGCGAGAGATCATCCCCGGCTACTACTCGGTCAAGGAGGCGATCTTCCCGTTCCTGAAGTTCCAGAACGTCGATCCGATCCTCGGCCCGGAGATGCGCTCGACCGGCGAGGTGATGGGCGTGGGCCGCAACTTCGGCGAGGCCTTCGCCAAGGCGCACGAAGCCGCCAGCATCAAGGCGCCGCCGCTCGGCAAGGTGTTCGTCAGCGTGCGTGACGCCGACAAGCCGCGCGTCGAGGTGGTCGCCGAGGAGCTGCTGCGCCGCGGCTACACCATGGTCGCCACCAGCGGTACTTGCGACTATCTGCGTCGAAAGGGCTTCCCGTGCGAACGCATCAACAAGGTGCTGGAAGGCCGTCCGCACATCGGCGATGCGATCAAGAATGGCGGCATCGTGTTCATCATCAACACCACCGAAGGCAAGCAGGCGATCGCCGACTCGTTCTCGATCCGCCGCGACGCGCTGCAGCACCGCGTCACCTACTCGACCACCGTGGCCGGCGCGCGCGCGCTGCTGCATTCGCTCGACCACCGCGATTCGGAGCGGGTCAGCTCGCTCCAGGAACTCCACCGGGAACTGCAGTCATGAGAAGACCCCCATTGACCAAGCGCGGCGTCGAACGCCTGCGCGACGAGCTCGAACGGCTGAAGTCGGTCGAACGGCCGCGCATCATCCAGGCGATCGCCGAGGCGCGTGCGCACGGCGACCTCAAGGAAAATGCCGAGTACCACGCCGCGCGCGAACAGCAGGGTTTCGTCGAGGGGCGCATCAACGAGCTTGAGGCGGCGCTGTCGTTCGCCGAGGTCATCGATGTCAGCCAGCTCAGCGCCGGGACGCGCATCGTGTTCGGCGCCACCGTCGATCTGCTGGAGCTGCACAACAACAACGAGATCACCTACCAGATCGTCGGCGAGCTCGAAGCCGACATCAAGCAGCGGCTGATCTCGGTGACCTCGCCGATGGCACGGGTGCTGATCGGCAAGAGCGAAGGCGACACGGTCGAATTGCACGCCGCGAGCGGCAGTCGCGAGTTCGAGATCATGGCGGTTCGCTACGAGTAGCCCGGTGCCGGCTTGCGTCTGGCTGCCGCGCCGCAGCCGCATCGGTGCGCTCGCCGAGCGCGTACCGCTGCTGCGCGAGGTGCTGGCGCGGGCAACGCGGTTGGCCGATGCTGCGGCGGGCAGCGCGGCGCTGCTTGCCGGCGCGTTTTCCGGGCTTGGCGAGCGCATTCCGGAGGCGGCGTTGACGCGGCGCTTCGATGTTCCGGGCGACCACAGCGGGCGTTGGCTGCGTGCCGATCCCTGCCACCTGCGCGTCGAAGCCTCGGGCGTGCGCATGCTCGCCTGCGGCAGCGGTCTCGGGCTGGCACGCGAGGAATCGGCCGCATTCGCGCTGGCGCTGCAGCCGCTGTTCGATGAGGCCGGTTGGCGCTTCGACGGCAGCCATCCGGAGCGCTGGTACCTGCAGCCGCCGGCGGAGCATCCGGCCCTTGGCGGCGCCGCGCCGGAACAGGTGCTCGGTGCCTTCGTCGACGCCGGTCTGGCCGCGGGCGATGCCGGTCGGGCCACGCGGCAGTGGCTCAATGCGGCGCAGATGGTGCTTCATGCGCATCCGCTGCAGGCGCAGCGCCGCGGACGCGGCCTGGCGGAAGTGAACAGCGTCTGGTTGCACGGAGACGGCGTCGCGCCCGCGCAGCTGCGGTCGCCAAGCACGCTGGTCTGTTCGCGCGATCCGTTGCTGCTCGGTTGTGCCGACGCTGCGAGTGTGCGCGTGGCGGAACTGCCGGTCGCTACCGAGCGCGAGTGGCTGCTCGACGCGCGCGACGCGCTCGCGTCCGCGCCGGCGCTGCAGGAAGTGCTGGCGTGGCGCCGGCCGCTGCTGCTGCAACTCGAAAGCGGCGAGCGCTTTCACTGGCGGCCGGTGCACCGTTGGCGCTTCTGGCGACTGGAGCCGGCGTGATGCAGCTGCGTCGACGCGTCGTTCCGGACATTGGACTGGGAGGCGGCAGCAACCTGCATCCAGTGCTGGCGCGCGTCTACGCAGCGCGTGGCGTGACCTCTCCCGAGCAGCTTGACCTGCGTCTGACGCGATTGCTCGCGCCGGATGGACTCGATGGCATCGACGTCGCGTGCGATCTGCTGCGCACCGCGATCGCCAATGACGCGCGCATCGTGGTCGTCGGCGACTTCGACTGCGACGGCGCCACCGGTGCCGCGGTCGCGCTGCGCGGACTGCGCATGCTCGGTGCGACGCGCGTGGAAGTGCGCGTGCCGAACCGCGTCTTGCACGGCTACGGGCTGAGCCCGGCGCTGGTTGCCGAGATCGTCGCCAACGGCGTCCCCGATCTGCTGTTCACCGTGGACAGCGGCATCGCCTGCAACGCCGGTGTGCGTGCCGCCAAGGACGCAGGTTGCAAGGTGCTGGTTACCGACCACCATCTGCCGCCGGAGCGGTTGCCGGAAGCCGACGCCATCGTCAACCCGAACCTGCACGGCGATGCCTTTGCCAGCAAGACGCTGGCCGGTGTCGGCGTGGTGTTCTACCTGCTGCTCGCGCTGCGGGCCTCGATGCGCGCGGGCGGGGCGTTCGCGATGCGGGCGGAGCCGGATCTATCGGCGCTGCTCGACCTGGTCGCGCTCGGCACCGTGGCCGACCTGGTCGCGCTCGATCACAACAACCGCGTGCTGGTCGCTGCGGGCTTGCGCCGCATCCGCAGCGGGCGCGCCTGTGCCGGAATCACCGCGTTGATCGAGGTTTCCAAGCGGCGGGCGGAGACGCTCACGGCCAGCGATCTGGCGTTTGGCCTCGGACCGCGGGTCAATGCCGCGGGGCGCATGGAGGACATGGGCATCGGCATCGCCTGCCTGTGCAGCGACGACGTCGGCGCGGCGCGCGAACTCGCCACGCGCCTGGATGCGATCAATTCCGAACGTCGCGGCGTGCAGCAGGACATGGTCGACCAGGCCGAGGGGCTGGTCGCAAGCCTGCGCCTCGATGGCGAACTGCCGCCGGTGCTCTGCCTGCATGAGCCGGACTGGCACGCAGGCATCGTCGGGCTGGTCGCATCGAAGATCAAGGAACGCGTGCATCGCCCGGTATTCGCGTTCGCGGCGGCCGGCGACAGCGAGGAACTGAAGGCCTCTGCGCGGTCAGTGCCGGGTGTGCATCTGCGCGACTTGCTGGTCGAACTCGACCGCCGCGAGCCCGGCCTGATGCGCCGTTTCGGCGGTCATGCGATGGCTGCCGGCTTGAGCCTGGACGCCGCATTGCTGCCGAGGTTCTGCGTCGCGATCGAGCAGCTTGCGCGCGAACGCATCGATGCCGCGCTGCTTGCGGCGGAGATCTGGACCGACGGTGCGCTTGAGGCCTCGGAGATCGACCTCGCTCTCGCCGAAGCGCTGGCAGATGGCGGACCCTGGGGCCAGGCATTTCCAGAGCCGCAGTTCGATGGCCAGTTCGAGGTCGCTTCGGCCAAGGTCGTCGGCTCCCGCCATGTGGCGATGCGCCTGCTTCACGCCGGCGGTCGCGCGTTCGATGCGATCGCATTTTCCGCGTACCAGGGGCGCGTGCCCGACGGTCGCATCCATGCGGTGTTCCAACCGATCGTCGACGACTGGCGCGGAGAGCGCCGCGTGAAGCTGCTGCTGCGCCATTTCGAGCCGGTCTGACGCGGCCAGCGAGCGCAGCCGCGGGAGCGGCTCTGGTATTCTCGCCGGCCGTTTTCAGCGACCAACGCCATGATCGAAACCAATCCGATTGCAGCCCGCATCGCGGACCTGCTGGAGCGAGTCACTTCGCTCAGGGGGTACCTTTGACTACGACACCAAGAGCGAGCGCCTCGAGGAAGTAAGTCGGGAGCTCGAACTGCCGAGCGTCTGGGAGAATCCGACGCGTGCCCAGGAATTGGGGCGCGAGCGCGCATTGCTCGAGAAGATCGTCGGGGAAATCTCCGGCTTGACCAACTCCCTGCAAGAAGCGCAGGAGTTGCTCGAGCTCGCGATTGCCGAAGATGACGAAAGCACCGCGATTGCGGTGCGCGACGACCTCGATGCCCAGGCGGCGCGTGTCGACAAGCTCGAGTTCCAGCGCATGTTCTCGGGCAAGATGGACTCGCACAACGCCTTCGTCGACATCCAGGCGGGCGCGGGTGGCACCGAGGCGCAGGATTGGGCGGAAATGCTGCTGCGCATGTACCTGCGTTTCGCCGAGAAGCGCGGCTGGAAGGCGGAACTGCTGGAGGCATCCGCGGGCGAAGTGGCAGGCCTGAAGAGCGCCACCTTCCGCGTCGAAGGCGACTATGTCTACGGCTGGCTCAAGACCGAGACCGGCGTGCATCGCCTGGTGCGGAAATCGCCGTTCGATTCCGACAATCGCAGGCACACCTCGTTCACCTCGGTGTTCGTGTCGCCAGAAGTCGACGACGACATCGACATCGAGATCAACCCCGCCGACCTCAAGACCGACGTCTACCGCTCGTCCGGTGCCGGCGGCCAGCACGTCAACAAGACCGAGTCGGCAGTGCGCATCACGCATGTGCCGACGAACACCGTCGTTGCCTGCCAGACGCAGCGCTCCCAGCACGCCAATCGCGACCATGCGATGAAGATGCTGAAGGCCAAGCTGTACGAGCTCGAGATGCAGAAGCGCAATGCCGAGAAGAGCGCGCTCGAAGCCTCGAAGTCGGACATCGGCTGGGGCTCGCAGATCCGCTCCTACGTGCTCGACCAGTCGCGCATCAAGGATCTGCGCACTGGCGTCGAGCGCACCGATACCCAGAAAGTCCTCGACGGCGACCTCGACGAGTTCGTCGAAGCCAGTCTCAAGTCCGGCCTCGAAGCCGGCTCCAAGCGCGCCGACGCCTGAACCCGGGAACGACCATGACCGAGACCACTACGCCGATCGTCGACGAGAACCGCCTGATTGCCGAGCGTCGCGCCAAGCTGCATGAGTTGCGCACGCACGGCAACGCCTATCCGAACGACTTCCATCCGGATGCATTCGCCGGCCAGTTGCAGGACGACTACGCCGACAAGGAGCAGTGGAGCGCCGAGGCCATCGACGGCATCGCGCGCCGAGTGCGCGTGGCCGGACGCATGCTCGCGAAGCGCATCATGGGCAAGGCTGCGTTCACGCAGATCCAGGATCAGAGCGGGCGCATCCAGCTGTTCCTGCAGCAGAGCACGCTCGGTGAAAGTTACGAGGCGTTCAAGGGCTTCGACGTCGGCGACATTCTCGGCGCCGAAGGGCAGGTGATGCGCACCAAGACCGGCGAGCTGTCGATCAAGGTTGACCGCCTGCGCTTGTTGACGAAGTCGCTGCGGCCGCTGCCGGACAAGTGGCATGGCCTGGAGAACGTCGAGCAGCGCTATCGCCAGCGTTACGTCGACCTGATCGTCAACGAAGACTCGCGGCGCGTGTTCGCGCTGCGTTCGCGTGCCGTGCGTGCAATCCGCGATTTCATGGAGGGGCGCGGCTTCGTCGAAGTCGAGACGCCGATGATGCACCCGATCCCGGGCGGTGCCACCGCGCGGCCGTTCGTGACGCACCACAACGCGCTGGATCTGCAGATGTATCTGCGCGTCGCGCCCGAGCTCTACCTGAAGCGCCTGGTCGTCGGCGGGCTCGATCGTGTCTTCGAGATCAACCGCAACTTCCGCAACGAGGGCGTGAGCACGCGCCACAATCCCGAATTCACCATGCTCGAGTCGTACCAGGCCTACGCCACGTTCAACGAGGTCATGGACATGACCGAGGCGATGATCCGCTGTGCCGCCCAGGCCGGCGCCGGCACCACGTCCTTGAACTGGGAAGGTCGCGCCATCGACCTCGGGCCGGCCTTCGCGCGCACGCGCATGGACGACGCGGTGCTCGCCGTCAATCCCGAGATCCGTCGCGAGCAGTTGCGCGATCGCGAGGCGATGGTCGCCCACTGCGCGCGCCTAGGCATCCACGTCAAGAAGGACTACGGCTGGGGCAAGATCCTGCTCGAAATCTTCGAGAAGACCGTCGAGCAGAACTTGGTGCAGCCGACCTTCATCACTGCGCATCCGACCGAGGTTTCGCCACTGGCGCGCGCCAACGACCAGGACCCCGGCATCACCGATCGCTTCGAGTTGTTCATCGGCGGCAAGGAACTCGCCAACGGCTTCTCGGAGTTGAACGATCCCGAAGACCAGGCCGCGCGCTTCCTGGCGCAGGTGGAAGCCAAGGACTCCGGAGACGACGAGGCGATGCACTTCGACGCCGACTACATCCGCGCGCTGGAATACGGCCTGCCGCCGACCGGCGGGCTCGGTGTCGGCATCGACCGCCTGGTCATGCTGATCGCCGACGTGCCGTCGATCCGCGACGTGCTGCTGTTTCCGTACATGCGTCCGGAAGTCGAGCGCTGAGAAGAGATCGAGGTCTTCGGACCTCGATCTGTTCAGACTGCCGGTTTGGGTGCGTCGCGCAGTTCGCGGCGCAGGATCTTGCCGACGTTGGTCTTCGGCAGTGAATCACGGAACTCGATGATCTTCGGCTGCTTGTAGCCGGTGAGGTTCTCCTTGCAGTGCGCCCTGACCTGTTCTGCGGTCAGATTCGGATCCTTGCGCACGATCACGAGTTTCACCGCTTCGCCGGACTTGTCGTCGGGCACGCCGACTGCGGCCACTTCCAGCACGCCCGGCATGGTCGCGACCACATCCTCGATCTCGTTCGGATAGACGTTGAATCCCGAGACCAGGATCATGTCCTTCTTGCGATCGACGATGTAGAAGAACCCGCGCTCGTCGTACTTGCCCATGTCGCCGGTGCGCAGCCAGCCATCGACGATGGTCTTGGCGGTGTCCTCCGGGCGCTGCCAGTAGCCCTTCATCACCTGTGGGCCGCGCACGCAGATCTCGCCGATGTCACCCATGCCCAGGATGTGCCCGTCATCGTCCTGGATGCACAGGTCGGTCGACGGGGCGGGAAGCCCGATCGAGCCGCTGTACTCGGTGTTTTCCAGCGGGTTGATGGTGGCGACTGGCGAGCTCTCGGTCATGCCAAAGCCTTCGATCAGGGTGCAGCCGGTGACCTTCTTCCAGCGCTCCGCGACCGCGCGTTGCACCGCCATGCCGCCGCCGAAGCTCATCTTGAGGTGCGAGAAGTCGACCTCGGCGAAACCCGGCGTGTTGAGCAGTCCATTGAACAGGGTGTTGACGCCGGTGATCGCGGTGAATGGCGTCTTCGCCAGTTCCTTGACGAAGCCGGGCATGTCACGCGGGTTGGTGATCAGCACGTTGATGCCGCCGAACTTGATGAACACCAGGCAATTACAGGTGAGCGCGAAGATGTGATAGAGCGGCAGCGCCGTGATCATCACTTCCTCGCCGAGCTTGATGTTGGCGCCGAACCAGGCCGACACCATCTGCATGTTCGCGATCAGGTTGCGATGCGTGAGCATCGCGCCCTTGGCGACGCCGGTGGTGCCTCCGGTGTATTGCAGGAAGGCGATGTCGTCGGCGACCAGGTCGACCTTCGGTGCCGGTTTGCGCGAGCCCGCAGCGAGGACATCGTTGAAGCGGATGGCGCCGGTGATCTGGTAGTCAGGCACGATCTTCTTCACGTGCCGCGCGACGAAATTCACGATCAGCGATTTCGGGAAACCAAGCAGGTCGCCAAGGGCGGTGGTGATGACATGGCGGATCGGCGTGTCCTTCAGCACCTCGCTCAGCGTGGCAGCGAAGTTGTCGAGCACGACAATGGCGCTGGCGCCGGCGTCGTTGAGCTGGTGCTTCAGCTCGCGTGCCGTGTACATGGGGTTGGTGTTGACCACCGTCAGTCCGGCGCGCAGCGCGCCGAAGATCGCGATCGGGTACTGCAGCAGGTTCGGCAGCATGATCGCGATGCGATCGCCCTTCTTCAGCTGCAGTTCGTTCAGCAGGTACGACGCGAAGTTGGCGCTGAGCGCGTCGAGATCGTCGTAGGTGATGGTCTTGCCCATGTTGGTGAATGCGGGCTTCTGCCGGTAGCCGTCACATGCTTCGCGCAGGACCGAAACGATCGACGCATAGGCATTGACGTCGATCTCGGCCGGAACCCCTTTCGGATAGGTGGCCAACCAGGGCCGTTCGATCTGCATGCGTGCTTCTCCCGAATCCACAACCGATGGCCACAGGATGCATGCCGCATCCGATTCGTCCGGATTGCAGCACAGGGGTCATATCCAGACAAGCAAGCGCAGGTCGCAAGTCGAGGACTGCGACCTTCGATGAAATCCCTGCGATTCTCCGTGTCGCGCCTGTTGACGCACGCCGGTCAGCTGTTATGATGCGCGCCCTTTCGCGGGGGCCATAGCTCAGCTGGTAGAGCGCTACAATGGCATTGTAGAGGCCGCCGGTTCGACTCCGGCTGGCTCCACCACGAAAGGTTGCAAGAGAGTCCCCATCGTCTAGAGGCCTAGGACACGGCCCTTTCACGGCTGTAACAGGGGTTCGAATCCCCTTGGGGACGCCATGCCAAGGCCGCCTGCGGGCGGCCTTCGTTTTCATTGCGAAGGGATAGGGTGGTCTGTAGTATCCGGCGCATGGCGGCTTCGGCCGAGCTACGCGACGGACTGCACGGTGAGACAGCAGTTCCGTCCGCACCGGGGGAGGTAGGACATGTTGATTCTGACGCGTCGTGTAGGTGAGACGCTGATGATCGGAGACCAGGTAACGGTCACGGTACTCGGCGTGAAGGGCAATCAGGTTCGCATCGGCATCAACGCACCCAAGGATCTCGCCGTGCATCGCGAGGAGATCTACCAGCGGATCCGCCGCGAGCAGGAAGGACAGAAGGAACACCCGGGCGACGCGGGCGCGGAAGCCGCGAAAGTCTGAAGAATACGGAGAGATGCCCGAGAGGCCGAAGGGGCTCCCCTGCTAAGGGAGTATAGGGTCAAAAGCCTTATCGAGGGTTCGAATCCCTCTCTCTCCGCCAGTCATGACACGGCCCCGAGGGGCCGTTTGTTTTTGTGGTCGGAGCGTATCGCCAGGAACAAGAAAGTTGCGGCGAAGTGTTGACGACTCGGTCGGAGCCATCCATAATTCCGCTCCTTGCTTGCGCCCGTAGCTCAGTTGGATAGAGTACCAGGCTACGAACTTGGTGGTCGGGAGTTCGAATCTCTCCGGGCGCGCCAACATGTTGAGACGAAGCGGGGCGCGAAAGCGCCCCGCTTCGTTTGAATGATGCGGTTTGAGCGAGGCGGTTCGTACGGTTCTTCGTTGACGTTGTCAGTCACGGTGCGTACCATTCGGCGGCTTCTGTCGCCGCTTGGAACGCGACGCGACTGGAACCAGCGGGGTATAGCGCAGTCTGGTAGCGCGCCTGCTTTGGGAGCAGGATGTCGGGGGTTCGAATCCCTCTACCCCGACCATTCGGTCCCAGGTTTCAGCGCCTGTAGCTCAACCGGATAGAGCACCGGCCTTCTAAGCCGGCGGTTGCAGGTTCGAGTCCTGTCGGGCGCGCCACCGGAGCAAGTGTTTTTGATATGGTGGATATAGCTCAGCTGGTTAGAGCATCGGATTGTGATTCCGAGGGTCGTGGGTTCAAATCCCATTATCCACCCCAGTTTCAGTGTGGGCCGTTAGCTCAATGGTAGAGCAACGGACTCTTAATCCGCAGGTTCTAGGTTCGAGTCCTAGACGGCCCACCAACTCCTCTCACTCTCAGGTTCAGCTCACTGCGGTCGGCGGCTTCATGCGAAAGTGGCGGAATCGGTAGACGCACTGGATTTAGGTTCCAGCGGGGCAACCCGTGAGAGTTCGAGTCTCTCCTTTCGCACCATCGGCGCCTCGCGCCCCCAACAACGTTCAGCTCCAGGAGTTTCCATGCAAGTTTCGGTCGAACAGATCAGCACGCTCGAACGCAAGATGACGGTGCGCGTTCCGGCTTCGCGCTACGAAGATCGTGTGCGCGACCGTATCCGCGAGCTGGGCCAGAATGTTCGGTTGAAAGGCTTCCGCCCCGGCAAGGTGCCGAGCACGGTGATCGAGAAGCGCTTCGGCGCGCAGGTGCGTTCCGAGATTCTCGGTGACGTGATCGGCGGCTCGTTCCAGGAAGCGATCGCGCAGGAGAAGTTGCGCCCGGCGATGTCGCCGCGGATTGCGCGCGACGCCGATGCGCCGAGCGAGGAACTGGTGTTCACCGCGACGTTCGACGTGATGCCGGAAGTGGGCGAGATCGACGTTGCCAACCTCGCGCTCACCCGGCTCGAATCCCAGGTCGAAGACGCCGATGTCGAGCGCATGATCGAGACCTTGCGCCAGCAGCGGCGGCAGTGGAATCCGGTGGAGCGCGCCGCGCGCGCCGGGGACATGGTGGTCTTCGAGTTCGCGGCGCAGGCTGGCGACAGCCGCTTCCCGGCCGCGGGCGTAGAGCGTGCGGGTACCGTGATCGGTTCCGGCGCGTTGTTCAAGGAATTCGAGGAGGCGCTGCTCGGCCTCTCGGCCGGGGATGCCAAGGACGCGGTCTTCGCGTTTCCGACGGATTTCCGAGGCGGCGATCTCGGCGGCAAGACCGCGAACGTGCAGATCAAGGTTGTGCGCGTGCAGGAAAGCAGCCTGCCGGTGGTCGATGAAGCCTTCGCCGCCAGCTTCGGCATTCCCGGTGGCCTGGACAAGTTCCGCCAGGACGTGCGCGCCAATCTCGAGCGCGAGATGCGCAGCGCGCTGAACGGCCGCAACAAGCTGCATGCGGTTGATACCCTGGTGTTCACCTACAAGGGCTTCGATCTGCCGAAGTCGCGCATCGAAGCCGAGGCGCGCGCGTTGCTGGCGCAGGCGCAGGAGTCGGCATCGCGCGCCGGCCGCGCGGCGGAAGCGCCGACCGAACCGACCGAGCAGATGCGCACCGTTGCACGCAATCGCGTGCACGCGAGCGTATTGCTGGAGGAACTGTCGATCCGCAACCAGATCCGTCCGACGCAGCAGCGCGTGTCGGAGATGCTGGCGACGATCGCCTCGACCTACGAAGAGCCGCAGAAAGTGATCGAGATGTATCTGCACGACCAGCAACTGATGTCCGGGTTGCGCATCCGCGCGATGGAAGACGAGGTCGTCGACTGGGTATTCGGGCATGCCAAGGTCACGCCGCAGGCGGTGACCTTCCAGCAGCTGATGCAAGCCCCGCGTTGATTGAATTCATGCGCCGTCGCCCCCATGACTGCGTGAGTCCCCAGGGAGAGATGCAGTGATCACAGGCTTGAATCTGGTCCCGATGGTGGTCGAGCAGACCTCGCGCGGTGAGCGTGCGTACGACATTTACTCGCGGCTGCTCAAGGAGCGCGTGGTCTTCTGCGTTGGGCCGGTCGAGGATTACATGGCCAACGTGATCGTCGCGCAGATGCTGTTCCTGGAGTCGGAAAACCCGGACAAGGACATCAGCCTGTATATCAACAGTCCGGGTGGCTCGGTCACCGCCGGGCTCGCGATCTACGACACCATGCAGTTCATCAAGTCCGATGTGAGCACGATCTGCATCGGCCAGGCGGCGAGCATGGGCGCATTCCTGCTGTCGGCGGGTGCGAAGGGCAAGCGCTATTGCCTGCCGAATTCGCGCGTGATGATCCACCAGCCCTCCGCCGGCTTCTCCGGGCAGGCTTCGGACATCGCCATCCATGCCAAGGAAATCCTCGCGATCAAGGCCAAGCTCAATGCGATGATGGCCGAGCATACCGGCCGCTCGCTCGAACAGATCGAGCGCGATGTGGATCGCGACTATTTCATGAGCGCCGCGGAAGCCAGGGACTACGGTCTGGTCGACGCGGTGCTCGCGCAGCGGCCCAGCGAGAGCGTGAAAGCGGGCTGATCCGGAAACGCGAAACCCCAGCAATTCCATGGCTCCCGCGCGAAAAGCGCGCCGGGGCTGCTGTGCTATTCTGCGACCCGAGCGGCTCCGCAGCAAGGAACACTAGGCAAGATGAGCGACGATCGAAGCACCCGCGGCGAATCCACCAAGGTTCTCTATTGCTCATTCTGCGGCAAGAGCCAGCATGAGGTGCGGAAGCTGATTGCCGGTCCCTCGGTGTTCATTTGCGACGAGTGCGTCGAGCTGTGCAACGACATCATCCGCGAGGAACTGGAAGAGAAGGCGGCCACCGCACGCAGCCACCTGCCGAAGCCGCGCGAGATCCTGGATACGCTTGACCAGTACGTCGTCGGCCAGTCGCGTGCCAAGAAGGTGCTGGCAGTCGCGGTATACAATCACTACAAGCGCCTGGAGTCGCGTCAACGCAGCGACGAGATCGAGTTGTCGAAAAGCAACATCCTGCTGGTGGGTCCGACCGGGTCGGGCAAGACGCTGCTCGCCGAGACCCTGGCGCGGCTGCTCAATGTGCCCTTCACGATCGCTGATGCGACGACGCTGACCGAGGCCGGCTACGTCGGCGAGGACGTCGAGAACATCATCCAGAAGCTGCTGCAGAAGTGCGACTACGACGTCGAGAAGGCGCAGACCGGCATCGTCTACATCGACGAGATCGACAAGATCTCGCGCAAGTCCGAGAACCCTTCGATCACGCGCGACGTGTCCGGCGAGGGCGTGCAGCAGGCGCTGTTGAAGCTGATCGAGGGAACCATCGCCTCGGTGCCGCCGCAAGGTGGCCGCAAGCATCCACAGCAGGAGTTCCTGCAGGTCGACACGCGCAACATCCTGTTCATCTGCGGCGGCGCGTTTGCCGGCCTGGAGAAGGTGATCCAGGCGCGTTCGGAGTCGACCGGAATCGGCTTCTCGGCCGAGATCCGCAGCAAGGAGCGCAAGGCCAGCGTCGGCGACGTGCTGAAGACCATCGAACCGGAGGACCTGATCAAGTTCGGTCTGATTCCAGAGTTCGTCGGACGCTTGCCGGTGGTGGCGACGCTCGATGAGCTGGACGAGGATGCGCTGATCAAGATCCTCAGCGAACCGAAGAACGCGATCACCAAACAGTTCCGCAAGCTGTTCGAGATGGAAGGCGTGGAGCTCGAGTTCCGTGAGGATGCGCTGCGGGCGGTCGCGCGCAAGGCGCTGAAGCGCAAGACCGGCGCTCGCGGCCTGCGCACGATCATCGAGCAGGTGCTGCTCGACACCATGTACGAGCTGCCTTCGCTCGAGAACGTCAGCAAGGTTGTGCTCGACGAGGGTGTCATCAACGGTTCCGCCGAGCCATACCTGATCTACAGCAGCATGCCGCAGCCGGTGGTACGAGCGGCTTCCGGCGAGTGATGCCCCGGCTGTCCGCGCGCTTGCAATCCCGCGCGCCGGCCTTACTTGACGCAGCATGACCGCGGGCGCAATGTGCGCCTGCGCTCCCCGTTCGGAGATTTGCATGACTGCCAAGGCCCCCGCAGTAGCGGAAGTGAGCGTGCCGGTGTTGCCGTTGCGCGACGTCGTCGTCTATCCGAGCATGGTGATTCCGCTGTTCGTCGGGCGCGAGAAGTCGATCCGCGCCCTCGATGCCGCGATGGAAGGCGATCGCCATGTGCTGCTGCTCGCGCAGAAGAGCCCGGATACCGATGATCCGGGAGCCGAGGATCTGTTCCACGTCGGCACGCTGGCGACGGTGCTGCAACTGCTGAAACTGCCCGATGGCACGATCAAGGTGCTGGTCGAGGGCGGCTCGCGGGTGCGGGTTTCGCACCTCGCCGACGGCGAGAGCTTCGTCAGCGCCCGCGCCGAGGCGATCGAATCATTCTCGCAGCGCGACGAGCGCGAACTGGAAGCGGCGTCGAAATCGTTGCTGTCGATGTTCGAGCAGTTCATCAAGATCAACCGCAAGGTTCCCCCGGAGCTGATGACCACGCTGTCCGGGCTTGACGATCCGGGTCGACTTGCCGACACCATTGCCGCACACCTGTCGATCCGCCTGCAGGACAAGCAGCGCGTTCTGGAGGCGGTGGACGTGTTCGAACGGCTCGAATTGCTGATCGGTTTCGTCAATGGCGAGATCGACATGCAGCAGATGGAGAAGCGCATCCGCGGCCGCGTGAAGTCGCAGATGGAGAAGAGCCAGCGCGAGTATTACCTCAACGAGCAGATGAAGGCGATCCAGAAGGAACTCGGCGAACTCGACGAGGCGGCGCCGAACGAACTCGAGGAGATGGCCAAGAAGATCGCGAACGCCGGCATGCCGAAGACGGTGGAGGCAAAGGCGCGCGCGGAGCTGGCCAAGCTCAAGCAGATGTCGCCGATGTCGGCGGAGGCCACGGTCGTTCGCAACTATCTTGACTGGCTGGTTGGCACGCCGTGGAAGAAGCGCACCAAGGTGCGACGCGACCTCAAGCAGGCCGAGTCGGTGCTCGATGCCGACCACTACGGTCTGGAGAAAGTGAAGGAGCGAATCCTTGAGTTCCTGGCAGTGCAGCAGCGCGTGCGCAAACTCAAGGGCCCGATCCTGTGTCTGGTCGGTCCGCCCGGCGTGGGCAAGACCTCGCTCGGACAATCCATCGCCAAGGCCACCAACCGCAAGTTCGTGCGCATGGCGCTTGGCGGTGTTCGCGACGAGGCCGAGATCCGCGGCCACCGCCGTACCTACATTGGATCGATGCCCGGCCGCGTCATCCAGAATCTCGCGCGCGTGGGCGTGCGCAACCCGCTGGTCATGCTCGACGAGATCGACAAGATGTCCACGGATTTCCGCGGTGATCCGTCCTCGGCGCTGCTCGAAGTGCTCGACCCGGAACAGAACCATACCTTCAACGACCACTATCTCGAGGTCGACTTCGACTTGTCCGAGGTGATGTTCATCGCCACGGCGAACAGCCTCAACATTCCGCCGCCGCTGCTCGATCGCATGGAGATCATCCGCATTCCGGGGTACACCGAGGACGAGAAGATCAGCATCGCCTCGCGCTATCTAGTGGCCAAGGAGATGGCGGCGGCCGGCTTGTCCGCCGACGAGTTGAACATTCACGAAGACGCATTGCGCGACATCGTGCGCTTCTACACGCGCGAATCCGGTGTACGCAACCTCGATCGCGAGATCGCCAAGATTTGCCGCAAGGTAGTCAAGGAGATCCTGCTGCGCTCGCAGACCGCCGCCGGCGAAGGGCAGGCGTCGCGCGGACGGATCGAAGTCGGTGCGCCAGAGATCGAGAAGTATCTTGGCGTGCGCAAGTTCGATTTCGGCCGCGCCGAACAGCAGAATGAGGTCGGGCTGGTCACTGGCCTGGCCTGGACCCAGGTGGGCGGAGACCTGCTCAGCATCGAGGCGACGACGGTGCCGGGCAAGGGCAAGCTGATTCACACTGGCCAGTTGGGCGACGTCATGCAGGAGTCGATCCAGGCTGCGCTGTCGGTGGTGCGTGCTCGCGCCGACCATTTTGGCATCGACCCGGAGTTCAACCAGAAGGCCGACATCCACATCCACGTTCCCGAAGGCGCGACGCCGAAGGACGGGCCGAGCGCGGGTATCGCGATGTGCACGGCGCTGGTCTCGGCACTGACCAAGGTGCCAGTGCGCTCGGACATAGCGATGACCGGCGAGATCACGTTGCGCGGTCGCGTGCTTCCGATCGGCGGCCTGAAGGAGAAGTTGCTGGCTGCGCACCGCGGCGGGATCAAGCTCGTTGTGATTCCCGAAGACAACCGCAAGGACTTGGTCGAGATGCCGAAGAACATCACCGATGCGATTGAAATCCGTCCGGTGCGCTGGATCGATGAAGTGCTCGATCTCGCGCTCGAGCGGCCGCTGCCGGCGGCGCGGAAGGCAGATGGCGAGCCCGCGACAGCGACTGTCGATGCACCACCGGCGCCGAAGGTGGAAGGCGAAGTCAAGGGCGATGGAGCGCCGCGCAAACACTGAGCGAAACGCGCGTTTTTCCTCGCTGTTTTGTTGCGTGCCCAGAATTGGACTGGTATAAAAGCGCGCCCACGACAAGCGTGTCGCAGCGAATGAAGTGCTGCACATGCATGCGGTGGATCCGGTTCGGCGATGTGCGGTTCGCCTCGCGCGACGGAACGATGCCCAAGCTGATTACCCAGAAATCCTGAGGGAGTGACACATGAACAAAGGTGATATCATCAATGCGATCGCCGATCACGCCGAACTGAGCAAGGCCGACGCCGGCCGCGCGCTCGATGCGTTGATCGAAGTCGTCAAGAAGTCGCTGAAGAAGGGTGACAGCGTGTCGCTCGTTGGCTTCGGTACCTTCGCCGTCCGCAAGCGCGCCGCGCGCACGGGCCGCAACCCCCGCACCGGTGCGACGATCAAGATCAAGGCCTCGAAGATCCCCGCATTCAAGGCTGGCAAAGCGCTCAAGGACGCTATAAACTAGCGCGCTTTGCTGGGTGCTTAGCTCAGCGGTAGAGCGTCGCCCTTACAAGGCGAGGGTCGGGGGTTCGAAACCCTCAGCACCCACCAGAAGAAAAACGGAGTGGTAGTTCAGTTGGTTAGAATACCGGCCTGTCACGCCGGGGGTCGCGGGTTCGAGCCCCGTCCACTCCGCCAACTCCTGCAAGGGCGCCCGTAGTGGCGCCTTTGTTTTTTCCGGTGAAGCGCATCCCGGTGCGCCCATTCGAGAGCCTTCCATGCTGCAGAGTATTCGCGACAAGTCCGGTTCCAAGATTGCCTACGTCATCCTGTCCTTGCTGATGGCCGCATTCATGTTCTTCGGCATCCAGGGTTATTTCGTCGCGAGCAGCGACTCCGGGGTGGCCAGGGTCGGCAGCGCCGAGATCAGTTCCGGCGCCTACCGCGAACGCATGAACGAAACCCTGCAGCGCATGCGCACGATGATGGGCGATTCGTTCCGGTCCGACTTCTTCAACACGCCGCAGTACAAGCGCCAACTCGTCGATCAACTGGTGGACGAGGAGTTGATGACCCAGGCCGGGGCCGCCGCGGGGGTTGCCGTTTCCGACGCGCGCCTGCGCGAGGAGATCCGCAAGATCGAGGCATTCCACGTCAATGGCGCCTTCGATGGCAAGCAATATGCGTTGGTGCTGCAGGCCAACCAGATGACGGTGGAGCAGTTCGAGCAGCGCATGCGGCGTGATCTGGCGGTGCGCGAACTGCCATCGCAGATCGCAGCGAGTGCCTTGGTCAGCGACGCCGATGTCGATGCGTATCTGCGCCTGCGCGACCAGTTGCGCAGCTTCCGCTACCTGGCGCTGCAGGCGCCGGTGGTGGGTGCCGATCAGATCAGCGACGAGGAGGCCAAGGCGCACTTCCTGAAGAACGTGGAGAAGTACGCGACCAAGGAACAGGTCTCGCTCGAGTACATCGAACTCAATGCCGCGACGTTGGCGGTTCCGCCCGCGGACGAGGCGTTGCTGCGCGAACGCTATGAACAGCAGAAGGCGACGCGTTTCGGCAGCGGCGACCAGCGCCTGGCGTCGCACATCCTGGTGGCGGTTGCAGCGGATGCGGCGGCGGACGCGCAGAAGGCGGCGCTGGCCAAGGCTGAAGGTCTCGCGGGCAGGATTCGCGGCGGCGAGGCATTCGACGCGGTGGCACGCAGTGCATCCGACGACGTCGGTTCCAAGGAGAGCGGTGGAGATCTCGGCTGGATCGAGAAGACCGGTACCTTCGAGCCGGCGTTCGAGGAGGCGTTGTTCGGGCTCCAGGTGGGCGCCGTTTCCGACCCGGTGCGCACCGATCAGGGCTACCACCTGATCCACGTGCGCGAGACTCGTGCAGCGAACTTCAAGCCCTTCGAGGAAGTGCGTTCGGAGCTCGAAGCCGAATACGCGGTGAGCGAGCGTGAGCAACTCTATGGCGAACGCTTCAACGATCTGGTGGATGAGAGCTTTGCGAGCCCCGGTTCGCTGGAACCGACCGCCAAGGCGCTGGAAGCGGTGATCCAGAAGACCGAGTTGTTCGACCGCGACTTCGGTGGCGGCATTGCCATGAATCCGAAGGTTCGCGAGGCCGCGTTCTCCGATCCGGTGCTGCTCGAGCGCAACAACAGCGAGCCGATCGAGATCGGCGAAAACCACGTCGTCGTGGTGCGCCTGCTTGAGCACAAGCCGTCGCTGCCGCGCAAGCTCGAAGAAGTGTCGACGGAGGTCAAGGCTGCGCTGGCCATCGAACGCCAGGGCAAGCAGGCCAAGGACGAGGCTGATGCGTTGCTCAAGCGACTGCGTGCCGGAGAGTCCCTGGATGCGCTCGCCGCCTCGGCCAAGGCTGAGGTCGCGGTTGCCGAGGGCGTTGGCCGCAATGCGATGAACCACGATGCCAAGCTGGTCGGCGAGGCATTCAAGCTGGCGCGACCGGCAGAGGGCAAGACTTCGACGGCCTTGGTGCAGGGAGGCGACCAGCGTTACGTCTTGATCGAACTGACGGCGGTCACCGACGTCGATCTCAAGACGCTCGACGCGGCGGCGCGCGATGCGGCGCGGGCCAGCCTCAAGTCCGGTCTGGCGAGCAGCGACAACGAGGCGCTGCGCGATGCCCTGCGCCAACGCGTCGAGATCACGGTGCACGAGGATCGGCTCTGACCGCCGCGAACAGCGGCCGCACGAACACGAAAAAGGCGCCGCGAGGCGCCTTTTTCGTGCCTCGGTGGTTGGCTTCGGCTCAGATGCCGGTCATGCCGAGGATGTTGTAGCCGGAGTCGACGTAACTGATTTCTCCGGTGACTCCGGAGGCGAGATCGGAACACAGGAATGCGCCGACGTTGCCGACCTGTTCGATGGTGACGTTGCGGCGCAGGGGCGAGGTCTCCTCGACGTGTTCGAGCATCTTGCGGAAGTTGCTGACGCCGGCCGCTGCGAGCGTCTTGATCGGCCCGGCCGAGATGCCATTCACGCGGATGCCCTCCGGTCCGAGGCAGCGCGCCAGATAGCGCACGTTGGCTTCGAGCGAGGCCTTGGCCAGACCCATCACGTTGTAGTTCGCCATCGCGCGCACCGCGCCCAGATAGCTCAGCGTCAGGATCGCGCTGTCGTGGCCGCGCATCATCGGGCGTGCCGCCTTGGCCAGCGCGGCCAGGCTGTAGCTCGAGATGTCGTGCGCGATGGCGAAGTTCTCGCGCGAGATGGCGTCGAGGAAGTCGCCCTGGATCGATTCGCGCGGTGCGAAGCCGACCGAATGCACCAGGATGTCGAGTTGCCCCCAGCGCTGGCCGAGTTGCGTGAACAGCGCGGCGATCTCGGCGTCGGAGGCCACGTCGCAGGGCAGGACGATGTCGGAACCGAATTCCTTCGCCGCATCTTCCACGCGCGACTTCAGGCGGTCGTTCTGGTAGCTGAAGGCGAGCGATGCGCCCTCGCGGTGCATGGCTTCGGCGATGCCGGTGGCGATCGAGCGGTCGCTGGCGATGCCGACGATGAGTGCGCGCTTGCCTTGCAGGAAACCCATGGGGACTCTCTCCGGGTGAAACGAGGGGGCGCAGTCTAGCCCCGGGCTTTCCACTGCGGCAACGACGCGCGCGACGGTTCAGGGCAGGCGCAGGCGTTGCCCCGGGTGCAGCACGGCGTCGGCGGCAAGTGCGTTGGCCGCGAGCAGCGCGCTCAGCGACACCGCGTAGCGCCGCGCAATGCCCCAGGCCGATTCGCC
Source organism: Lysobacterales bacterium (assembly GCA_016182785.1). GTDB lineage: Bacteria > Pseudomonadota > Gammaproteobacteria > Xanthomonadales > Ahniellaceae > JADKHK01. The sequence goes on from JACPFU010000043.1 coordinate 71,573, forward strand.
GTTGCGTACGACGTGGACACGATCGACGCCGGCAGCGGGAGTGGTTGCGGCGAAGACTTCGGGCGCCGCCGCTTCGATCGCGCGCAGGCCTTGCTGCACAAGTTGCTGCGGCAGCAGGATTTCGGCGCCGCCATCGACCCGCCCGCCACTCCAGGCTGGATTCCACGACTGCCACTGCTCGCGCTGGATGCCGAGCAGTGCGATCAGTTGTGCGACGGAGCGTTGGCGGTCCACGCGCAGGGACTGCATCTGGTGCGCGCGCTCGAAGGCGGGCAGCGCGAGGCCCATCTGCTCCGGGGTGGCGACGAGGCAGGCCAGCGCACGCAGCTTGACCAGGTGCTCGTGCGTGATCGGGCTGACCGCGAGGCGTTCGGGTGGGGTTGCATTGGCCGACGTGCGTGCGCGCTGCAGTGCTCCCTTGATGCGGAACTCGCCGGCGTTGTAGGCCATCGTCACCAGCGCCCAGTCGCGGTCGAACGACTGCGCCAGATGCTCGATCAGGTCGAGAGCCGCGTCGGTGGCGGCAACGAAATCGAGACGGCCATCGTAGCCGTCCCGAATGCGCAGGCCGCGCCAACGAGCGGTCGCCGGCATCAGCTGCCAGACGCCGGCGGGGCGGTCGCCGCGCGAGCGAAATGGCTGGTAGCGGCTCTCCACGAACGGCAGCCAGACGAATTCGGCCGGCAGTTCGCGGCGCGCAAGTTCGTCGGCCACGTAGCCGATCCACGGAGCGGCGCGCGCCAATTCGGCGGCGTGGCGGGTCGGCGACTGTGCGTAGATGCGCTGCCAGCGGCGCACCGCGGGCGACGGCTGCGAGCACTCGGAAAAGGCGTAGCGCGCGACGATCGACGGCCACAGCGATGGTTCGACCGCCGGCGCCGGCGCGGCGGGAGCCGGATCGGCATCGGCTGGGGCTTCGGATGGCGGCGGAGCCGCGCCCGCATCCGCCGCTGCCTCGATGGGTGCTGGCGGCGCTGCGAGCACAGGAGCTGCCGGGTCGGGCTCGCGTACCGGTTGCATGCAGGCCGCAAGGAACAGCAGCGATACCGCCGGAATCGACCGGATTGCGCTGCGCACGCTGTGCTCAGACATGGGTGTCCTTCCAGCGGCGCACGGCCGCGAAGACCGCGCCAGCATCGGCGAACGAGGCGCCGAAGTGCGCCTCCGCAGCCGCCCGCACCGGGGGCTCGGCGCAGCGCAGGAACACGTTGCTGTCGAGCTCTCCGGCCAGCGCGAACGGCACGCTCGGGCGTTGCGGATCGAGTTGCCGCACGCGCTCGGCTACGGCTGCATTGCCCGGTTCGACGACCGCCGCAAACGCGAGGTTGGCGCGCGTGTACTCGTGGCTGCAGAACACCAGTGTCGTGCCGGGCAGCGCGGCGATTCGTTGCAGCGATGCGTGCAGCTGCGCGGCGTCGCCCTCGAAGATGCGCCCGCACCCGCCACCGAACAGGGTGTCGCCGACGAAGATCGCGTCATCGAGGCGATAGGCGAGGTGGGTTCGGGTGTGACCCGGAACCTGCCAGACCTCGAACTCCGGGAAGTCATCGCGGGCGATGCGGTCGCCATCGCGGCAAGGCCGGTCGACGCCCTCGATGCGCGAGTCCTCGGGACCAAACACCGGGCAGCGCCAGCGTGCCGCAAGCGCCTGCAGCCCGCCGATGTGGTCGCGGTGATGGTGGGTGATGAAGATCGCGTCGAGCGTGAGGCCGAGCGCCTGCAGCGCGTCGTGCACCGCGTCGGCATCGCCGGGGTCGATCGCGATCGCCCGCTGCTGCGCCTGCAGCAGCCACAGGTAGTTGTCGGCGAACGCGGTGACCGCGTGCACGGTCAGGCCGGCGAGGGGCGTGCGGGCGAACGGGGGCATGTCCTGAAACTGCTTCCTGATCAAGCTCGGCTTGTATCACAATCGGAACCCCGCAAGCCCCGAGTCGACCATGGTTTCGCAATCCGTCCCGGCCGATGCCGCGACCCCCACTTGGTGGCGACGCATGCTGGCGGCCGAACGCGAGGCGTTGCTTGGCGGCTCGCCGGCCGACGAGCGCATGCTGTGGCTGTCGGTGGCAGGCGCCGTGTCGGAGCCGCGTGCCGCCGGAGTCCTGGACCTGGTCGTGCATGGCGAACGGCTCGGCGGCGATCTGCAAGCCGCCAGCAGCGAATGGCCGCTGCGCGATGACAGCTTCGATCGCGTCGTGCTGCAGCATGCATTGGAGGCGGCCGACGACGCCCAGTCGCTGCTCGATGAGGCGCTGCGCGTGCTCAAGCCGGAGCGCGGCATCGCCGTACTCGCGGTCGGCGCGATGGGTTGGACGCGGCTCAAGCTGCATTTCGCCGACTGCGGGGCGCCGCCGTTGCGGGTGCAACCGCTGCGGGCGCTGCTGGATGCGCTGGTGCAACGCGGCTGCGTCGATCTGCGCGTTTCGCGTGTCGATTTCGACGGCTCCGCGCAGGCACGGGTTTCGGCGCCGGCGCGCCTGTGGTCGGGGTTGTGCCTGGTCGAAGCACGCAAGCGGCGCGAGCTGCCGAACGTGCGCCCGCTGCGCGCGCGCGGTCGGACCCCGGCCGCGGTCTCGGGGTGGGTCGCGCGCCCGACCTCGCGCAGCGGCCTCGCCGCATGAGCGAAGCGCGCGTCGCGATCTTCACCGACGGTGCCTGTTCCGGAAACCCCGGGCCGGGCGGCTGGGCGGCGCTGCTGCGCTACCGCGGCAAGGAGCGCTGGCTGAACGGTGCCGAGCCGCGGACCACGAACAACCGCATGGAACTCACCGCGGCGCTGCGCGCGTTGCAGTCGCTCAAGAAACCGTGCGCGGTGGACCTGACCACCGATTCGCAGTACCTCAAACAAGGCGTCGAGCAGTGGCTCGCGGGATGGAAGCGCAACGGCTGGCGCACCAGCGGCCGCGATCCGGTCAAGAACCGCGACCTGTGGGAGGCGCTCGATGCGGTGCTCGCGCAGCACGAAGTGCGCTTCCACTGGGTGCGCGGACACGATGGCCATGCCGAGAACGAGGCGGTGGACGCGCACGCACGCGCGGCCATCCGCGAGCTGCTGAAACCGGAGTCCCGCTGAATGCGCCAGGTCGTCCTCGACACCGAAACCACCGGGCTGGAGGTTGCACGCGGGCACCGCATCATCGAGATCGGTTGCATCGAGCTGTGCGAACGCCGTCGCAGCGGCCGCGAGTTCCACCGCTACCTCAACCCCCAGCGCGAGGTCGATCGCGGTGCCGCCGAAGTCCATGGCCTGAGCGACGAGTTCCTTGCCGACAAGCCGCTGTTTGTGCAGGTCGCGGACGAGTTCCTGCGCTTCATCGACGGCGCCGAGCTGATCATCCACAACGCCGCATTCGATCTTGGCTTCCTCGATGCCGAATTGGCCCGCCTGGGCGCCGGCGGCGGACGCATCACCGATCGCTGCAGCGTGCTCGACACCCTCAAGCTCGCACGCGAGCGCTATCCCGGGCAGCGCAATTCGCTCGACGCGCTGTGCAAGCGGCTCGACGTGGACAACACCGGGCGCGAGCTGCACGGCGCGCTGCTCGATGCCAACCTGTTGGCCGAGGTGTACCTGGCGCTGACCGCGGGCCAGGGCGAGATGAGCTTCGATGCGCCGCTGGAGGCCGTGTCCGCGGTGGAGGTCGCCGGCTTGCCCGCGCCGCGCGCGGCACTGCGCGTGTTGCGTGCGGATGCCGGGGAGTTGCAGGCGCATGAGGCGCGGCTCGATGCCGTGGCCAAGGCTGCACGGCAGACACCGGTCTGGCGCCAACTGCAGGGCTGAGCGCGGCGCTTCGGCGCAAACGCACTGCGGCGTCGCCTGCTTTGCTATCTTTGCGTGGTGACCTTGCGCGGGCCCAGATCGACATGAGTGTGACCCAGGTTCTGAAGAGCGTCGACATTCCCGGGTACCGCATCCTGCGCAGCCTCGGTGAGGGCGGCATGGCGTCGGTCTATCTCGCGCTGCAGGAATCGCTCGATCGCGAGGTCGCGCTCAAGGTGATGTCGCCGACGCTGGCCGCGAACGCAGAGTTCACCGACCGCTTCCTCAAGGAAGGCCGTCTCACCGCCAAGCTCAGCCATCCGAACCTGGTGACGGTGTACGACATCGGCCAGCACGACGGCGTGTACTACCTGGCGCAGGAGTTCATCCCCGGCGGCACGCTGCGCGAGCACATGGACAAGTCGATGTCGGTCCCGGCGATCCTCGACGTTGCCCGCGACGTCGCGCTCGGCCTCGCCTACGCGCACGAGAAGGGCGTGGTGCACCGCGACGTGAAGCCCGGCAACGTGCTGTTCCGCGCCAACGGCACAGCGGTGCTCGCGGACTTCGGCATCGCCAAGGCAATGAACTCGAACACCATGGCCACCCAGGCCGGCAATTCGATCGGCACGCCGCACTACATGAGCCCGGAGCAGGCGCGGGCGGAGAAGGTGGACGGTCGCTCCGATCTCTACAGTCTGGGCGCGATGATGTTCGAGCTGCTGACCGGCGGCCCGCCCTACGATTCGAGCGATCCGTACACGATCGCGCTGATGCACGTCACCCATCCGATTCCGCGGTTGCCGCAGAAGGTGGCCTGGTTGCAGCCGCTGATCGACCAACTGATGGCGAAATTGCCGGAGGCGCGCTTTCGCACCGGCGACGAATTCGTCGCCGCCTGCGACAAGCTGATCGCCACCGCGCCCGAGGCCAAGGCGATGCGCGACGCGCAGAGCACGCGCAAGCGCACGGCGGCGCGCCTTGCGGTGGTGGCGGTCGACCAGGCCGCACCGACGCAGCGTGGTCTCGCGGTCGAAACGGAGGCAGCCGGCGCTGCACTGCCGACTCGGACCAGGCCGTGGGTATGGGTGTTGGTCGGGCCGCTGCTGCTGGTCGTGGCGGTCGCAGGCTGGGCGCTGCTGCGTCGCTCGACGCCGCTGGTGGTGACGGATGTACCCGCGGTTCCGGTGCCCGCGGAGGTGGCCGAGCCGACGCCCGTGGACATGGCGCCGGTGATCGAGGGCGACATCGACTCGCTGCTCGCGAAAGCGAATGCCTATGTGCGCGAGGCGATCGTCCCGAGCGGCGAGTCGACCGTGGTCGGGCGCAAGCTGTCCTCGCCACCCGGCGACAACGCGATCGAGATCTACCAGCAGGTGTTGCGTCTTGATCCCCAGAACGACGCGGCGCGCAGCGGCCTTGCGCGCATCGCCGACTTCTACGAGTCCAAGGCGCGTGCGGCGCTCGATCGCGGGTCGGTCACCGGCTGCAATCTGCTCGCGGAAAGCGGGCTGCTGGCGGAGCCGGAGCGTGCTTCGTTGCAGGCGTTGCGCGAACGCGAATGCCCGCCACCGCGCTAGCCACGCCGCCGGCTACTTGCTGCGCAGCAGGATCACCGTGACGTTGTCGGAACCGCCACCATCGAGCGCGGCCAGGATCAGGTGGTCGACGCATTCCTGAGCCGACAGGTCGTTGCGAGCGAGCACGCCGGCGATGTCGGCGTCGTCCACTTCCTCGGTCAGGCCGTCGCTGCACAGCAGCAGCTGGCTGCCCGGGGCAAGCGAGCCGGTCAGGGTCTCGACGCGCAGGCTCTGCGGGTCGGTGACGCCGAGCGCCTGGGTGACGACATTGCGGTGCGGGTGGGTGCGCGCCTGCTCGGCGCTGATCGCGCCCTGCTCGACCAGTTCGCGCACGTAGGAGTGGTCCTGCGACAGCTGGCGGAACTTGCCATTCTCGACGCAGTACACGCGGCTGTCGCCCACCCAGGCGATCTCGTAGTCGTTGCCCTGGACGCGCACCGCGGCGATGGTGGTGCCCATGGGCAATGCCTGCGGTCGGCGATTGGAGTGCTTGATGATCTCCTCGTCGGCCATCTGGATCGCGCGTGCCAGTAGTTCGCCGGCCTTGATCTCGCGCACCAGCGTGTCGCGTGCCAACGCGCTCGCGACCTCGCCGTTCTCGTGGCCTCCCATGCCGTCGGCGACCAGCCAGAGGCCGAGGTCGCTGTCGGCGTAGTAGGTGTCCTCGTTGTGCTCGCGGCGGAGCCCGACGTGGGTGGAATGCCCGAACTCGATCATGTTGGCGGCAGCTGCATATGGTCCCGGATTATGACGAATTCGCGCATTCCGCCAAGCCCCCTCAAAACTCGATGCGCACGCCGATGGCGATGCTGTCCGAACTCATCTGCTGCTGACCGGCGACATGCTCGTAGTAGACATAGGCGCTGCGCCCGCTGGCGAACACGCCGGAGAGTCCGAGCCCGATGTTGAAGTAGCTGTCGTCGATACGGTCGCTCTCGATCAGGATCGGAGTGTTGGTCGGGTCATGCAGGAAACGCGTGACCAGCACTTCGGGATCGTCCTCGAACTCGTTCACCCATTCGATTTGCGCATTCGGCAGCAGCACCCCCCAGGAAGTGCTCAGCGCGTAGCTGAGCTTGCCGCCAACCACGCCTTGCAGGCTCTTCAGCGTGCGCCCTTCCACTTGCAGCGCCAGGCCCGAGCCCGGCGCCGAAGGACTGGACATGGTCTCGCTGTAGCTGTCGAAGTCCAGACTGGTGTACGCGCCGCGCAGGTACGGACCGAAGGTCCATGCACCCTGGTTGAAATCGCGGCCGAACGAGATCGAGAACGACTGGCGGTCGCCGTCGGGCGAGGCCAGCGCCAGCTGATCGACACGGGTCGTGCCGCCGGCGAGCCCGGCGATGCTGTAGTCGAGGCTGCGTTCCAGGTCGAACCGGTTGCGGCCATAGCTGAGCACGGCGTCGACGTACCACTGCGAGCCCGAGAACCAGCTGGCATAACCGGAGAGCGACCAGCCCTTCGCGTCCATGCCGCCGTGCTGGTCGCGCAGGCGCGTGTCGTTGCCGTTGAAGCCGAGTGCCGCGCCGAGTACCCAGGAGTCGGTCATGCGGTAGTCGACGCCGGCGGTGATGTCGTAGCTGTCGTAGCGATAACCCGGGTCGAGCGTGTCCGGATCGCGCTCGCCGCGGCCGATGGTGCCGGTTGCGAAGAAGCCCCAGCGCGAGAACTCCGCACCCACTTCTTCCGGCGGCTCGCCGGCGGCGAGCACGATCGCGCTCGGCAGCAGGCTGAGCGGAATCGCGCCACCCGGAACCATCAGGTTGAGCCCGGCGAGGTCGAGGCCGCGTGAGCCGGAGCGCAGCGCCGAAAAGCGCGACTTGAGGTGGTTGAGTTGGCTCGCCGCCGCCGCCAACGCCGCGTTGTTCTGCGACGAGGCCTCGTCGCCGAGCATCTCGCCGAGCGCGCGGTTCACGTCCGATGGATGATTCGCGGCGTTGCCGACCAGTTCGCTGCATCGCGCCAGCAGGTCGGCCTGCCCGGCGGTCAGGTTGCTCATGCCGGCAAGTCGCGGACAGGCATTGTCGATCGCGATCGCGACGTCGGTTTCCCCGACTCCCAGGTTCGCGGTGTTGACGACGCCGGCGTTCAGTGCGAACTCGACGGCGGCGATGGCGGCGGCATCGCGGATGCGCGCCTGCACGCGCACGCCAACCGGCAATCCGATGCGGACCACGGTCGCAGCGGTGCCGTCGGTTCCGGTGGTGGCTTCGGTCGGGTTGAGCGCGGCTTCGCTGCGATCGGCACTGAACGCGATCACGATGCCGGCGAGGTTCTGGCCGTCTGCACTGCGCACGCGCACGCGCAGCGGAGCGGAGTCGGCGAGCGGCACCAGCGACTGGCCATTGCCGGAGACGATCTCGAGCACGGTGCCGCTGGGCACGGTGGCGGTGGCGTTGAAGGTGACCGTGCCGACGCCGGCAATGGCGGCCTCGACCTGGTTGCAGCCCGGGTTCGGCCCGAGCGTGAGGTGGTTCTGGCTGCGGCCGTTGCTGTCGGTCTGGGTGCTCGCCGAGGCCAGCGTGCCGTTGCCGCACAACACGCGCCAGTTCACCGCGAGCCCGCCGAGGCCCTTGCCGAGCATGGCCGCGATCGGTTGCGTGATTCCGACCACCAGCGGCGCGGACAGCGCCGTGCCGGCCGGTGCGCTCTGGCCGTCGCCGGAGACGAGGACCAGGTTCGGCACGAAGCTGGTCGCGACCGCGCTGGCGCTGAGTTGATTGCCCATCGCACGCGCGGTCACTGTGACCGCACCGGCACTGGCGCCGAAGCGCAGGTTCACGCGCACCTTGCCCTCGGAATCGGTGGATGCGGAACTCGCGGTCAGCGTGGCGGCACCGGCAACGCTGAAGTTCACCGTGGCGTCGGCAATCGGACCGGAATAGTTGTGCAGCCAGAACTCGATCGGCTGGTCCAGGGTTCCGCCGACCGGCCCGCTCTGGCCATTGCCGGCGCTTACCGAGAGCATGGCGCCCTGGGTGGAGGTGCCGAGCGTGAAGTCGGTGCTGGCGCCGATGCTGCCGTCGGTCGGCGTGTGCGTGGCACGTACCACGATGTCGCCAGCGAAGGTCCCGAAGGTCAGTGTGTTGCTGGAGCGGCCGTTCGCGTCGGTCTGCGTATCCGTGGCGCTGAGCGTGGCGTTGCCGGAGATCAGCTGCCAGTCGATGCGCGCTGATGCGACCGGCACGCCGGAGCGCGTCAGTTGCACCAGCATCGGGTCGCTCTGCGTGCCGGCAGCGCCAAGCGGCGGCGCCGACAGGCGGGTCAGCTCCAGCACCCGCCCGGGCGCAACGGCGTTGGCCGTGAACACCACCGGCAGGTAGCCCGGAGCGCTGGCCTCGATGCGCACGCTGCCGATCTCGTAGAGCAGTCGCAAGTCGGCCTGCGCCAAACCGCTGCTGGCATCCACCGGCGCGCTGTAGCCGGATTGGTTGTTCGCGGTGAACACCGCCTGCCCACTGATGACGCGGAACTGGATGGCGCTGGCCTGCTTGGCTGCGGCGCGGTTGCCGGCCGGGGCCGGGTCGGGTGGCACGCGCACCACCAAGGCCTGCGGCAGACCCTGACCCACCTCGGCCGTCTGCCCGTCACCGCTCACCATTTCCAGCGGGATCGGAGGTGTCGGACTGAGGATCTCTGCGTGGGCCACGCCCGAAGTCACCGTGCCGAGGCCGACATCGATGCCGATCTCGACCGGTCCGGGATTCTGTCCGGCGATGATCGAAAAGCTGCCCTGCGCGGGGATGGATGGGGTCAGCACGATGGCGGCCGTTGGCCCGCCGCTCTCGGCGATCACGGCATCGCCGGACAGCACGCTGACGGTGGCGGCCATGCCCTCCGGCGTGCGCTGGTTGCGGATCGGGTTCGATTGCAACTCGAACACGATCGGTTCGCTCTGTGCTCCGACCGCGATCTGCTGGTAGTCGCCCTGGACCACCACGATCTGGCTGGTGGTAGTGGCCGCGACCACCGTGATTGTGGTGGTGGCGCTGCCGTATCCGATCGCACTCGCCGAAACGGTGATGCTCTGGCCGGCGGTTGCCGAGTTCGAGATGTTGACCGGGATGCTGGCGATACCGACGCCATTGGTCACGACGGTGAAGGGGGCGGGAATGCCAAAGGAGCCGGGACCGGAAATGTTGAAGGTGAACGGTACGTTCACCGCATCGAGTACCGACGCGCCAACCTGATGAGTGGCGTGCACCTGCGCATAGACCGTTGCGCCGGGTGTCGCGGTCCCGGTGCTCGCCATCGTCGCCTGCGGACTATTGAGCAGTTGGACGCTGATGGTGACTGAAGTGGGCGTGATGAGGCAGCCGCTGTTCTGCGCTCGCACGGTGCCGAAGTATGGGCCGGTTGCCGAAGAAACACCGATGTAAACCTTTTCGCTATCGCCCAGTTCCCACGACATCGACCCTGGAGGTGTCTCTACCCAGGCAACACCGAAGTTAGTCAGCGTGGCATTGCCATTGGAAAACAGAAAATTCCCCTCGGGTGAACTGGACTGCCACACGATGTCCTCTGGCGGCGGCGGCACGCTGCTGCCCATTGCGGAGAACAGGTAGTCCACATCCACCAGGGTTCCCTCGACGACGGCGAAAGTCGTCGTCGTGGGGGTGATGCAGGGAGTGCCGGCCCATGCTGGGGCTGTGTCGAGCCATGTTGCGGCCGCAAGAACTAGTGAGCACGATGCCAGTCGGCGGAACAGCAACCCAACGGAGCGGATGGACGGCGACATGGCGCGGACTCCCCTCGAACACTGTGGCTATACTCCGAGCCTACTACAGCGCCGTGCGGTGCAGGTAGCGCGCGGTGCGTCCTCAACCAGGGAGCGCGAGCGTATGGCTGTCACCCAGATCCTGAAGTCCGGCGCAGTGAGTGTCGCGATCGCCGCGACGATGTTGCTGGCCGCGGTCCCGGTATCGGCGCCGCGTGCGTCCATCCGCAACGCCGAGGACATGATGATCGTCGACTGCCTGCTGCCCGGGCAGGTGCGCAAGCTCGGCAAGGTCAGTACCTACCTGAGCGCGCGGCGTCCGATCCGCACCACCCAGGCGGATTGCGAGATCCGCGGTGGCGAGTTCGTCGCCTACGACCGCGCCAACTACGAGACCGCGCTCAAGGTGTGGATGGGCCAGGCCGAATCCGGCGACGCCGAGGCGCAGAACTACGTCGGCGAGATCTACGACAAGGGCCTCGGCACCGCTCCCGATCCGGCACGCGCGGCCGGCTGGTACGAGAAGGCGGCGGGGCAGGGACTCAAGCGCGCCAAGATCAACCTCGGCTACCTGTATGAGCAGGGTCTTGGCGTGCCCAAGGACATGACGCGCGCATTGAATCTCTATCGCGAGGCCTCCGGGCTGACCGGCGATGACCTGATCTACGCGTCGACGATGACTGCCGCGGTATCCGCCAAGGAAACCGAGATCGCCGGCCTGCGCCAGGACATCGAGCGACAGAAGGCCGCCGCCGCGGCATTGCGCTCCGAGAACGAGCGGCTCAAGGGCGAACTCGGCGAGCGCAAGCGCGCGGTCGAGAGCGCACAGTCCGAGTTGCAGCAGGCGCGCGAACAACTCGCGGCCAAGCAGACTGCGCTTGGTGCCGGAGCGCCCGACCTGGTGGCGCTGAACGATCGGCTGGCGCGCGAGCAGGAGCGCATCGAGCTGGAACGCGCCAGGCTGGAGCAGGACCAGCAGCGATTCAACGCCGCGCGCGCCGCCGACCAGAAGCGTCTGGCCGAACTGCGCGCCGAGGAAAGCGCGCTCGATGCCAAGGTACGCAGCGGTGGGGCCGAGGCGGCAGCGGCCACGTCCGAACTCAAGCGCGTGCGTGCGGCTGCGTCCGACCTCGCGCTCGAACTCGACGCCGCGCTCGGGCGCATGAACGCGCTGGAGACCGAGCTGAAGCAGAAGGACGCGCAGCTCAAGGCCGAACTGGAGCGCTTCGACGCCGAGCGCAAGCAGATGCAGTCGGCGGTGGCCGCGTCGCGCGAGGACCGCGAATTGCTGCTGCTGCTGGAACAGCAACTGACCGCGAAGCAGCGCGAAGTGGTGCGCCAGCGCGCACAGATCACGGCGCTGGAGCAGCATCTCGGTGGCGGCGTGAGCGCAGGTGCGTCGACGCCGGTGCTCGCCGGCAGCGGTCCGATGGTCGAGATCATCGAGCCAGCACTCACCGTCACCCGCGGCCGCACCGCGGCGCTGGCACCGAAGGGCGAGCAGACCGAGGTGGTGGGCAAGGTCATTGCCCGCGCCGGCGTGCAGTCGGTGCTGATCAACGGCACCAGCGTCAGTGTCGGCGGTGACGGCGTGTTCCGCGCGCGCCTGCCGGTCGCGGCCGATGGCACCAATGTCGCGGTGACCGCGGTCGACCGTGCCGGTGCGCGCAGCGGCGTCGAGTTCCTGTTGCTGCCTTCGGCCACCGCGGCATCCCCGGCGGGCCTCGCGCAGCGGCCTGTGCCAGGCGGAGTCAAGCTTGGGCGCTATCACGCCATCGTCATCGGCAACAACCAGTACGCCGACTACCCGGCGCTGGTCAGCGCCGCGAACGACGCCGACAAGGTCGCCGGAGTGCTCGCCAGCCGCTACGGGTTCACCACCACGCTGCTGAAGAACGCGAACCGCTTCGAGATCCTCTCGGCGCTGAATGCCAAGCGCGAAGCGCTCGGTCCGGACGACAACCTGGTCGTGTACTTTGCCGGACACGGTGAAATCGACTCCGGCACCAAGCAGGGGTACTGGGTGCCGGCCGATGGCCGTCGCAGCACGCCGAACAGCTGGCTGTCGAACCGCGCCATCAGCGACATCCTGAACACCATGAATGCGAAGCACGTGATGGTCGTGGCCGATTCCTGCTACTCGGGCGCGATGACCCGCGCGGCGGTACCGACCTTCAGCAGCGCCATGCCGGACAAGGCGTGGGCGCAGTGGGTCAAGGCAATGAGCCAGAGCCGTTCGCGGACTGCGTTGACCTCGGGCGGGTTGGCGCCGGTGCCGGACACCGGGCGCGGCAACAACTCGCATTTCGCGCTGGCATTGATCGCGGCACTGGAAGACAACGCGCAGCTGCTCGAAGGGCAACGCCTGTTCCGCGAGGTGTCGTCGTCGCTGGCGCTGGCCGCAGCCGAGTCCTCGCTGGTGCAGATCCCGGAGTACGCACCGATCCAGTTCGCCGGGCACGAGGCCGGGGAGTTCTTCTTCCAGCCCAAGTCCGGCGTCGCGCTGGCCGCGGGCGCGGCGGCTCCGGCGCGGGCTGCGCCCTGAGTGACAGTCCCGGGGCCGGCGCGGGACAATGCCCGGCCCCGACCTGAAGGACTGCGCATGGACCTGCTCGAAACCGTCGAACTCGAAACCGGGCCGGATCCGCGCTTCAGCGTGCTGTGGCTGCACGGGCTTGGCGCCGACGGCCACGATTTCGAGCCGGTGGTGCCGCAACTGGTGCGTCCGGAATGGCCGGCGATCCGCTTCGTCTTCCCGCATGCCCCGGTGCGGCCGGTCACGGTCAACGGCGGCATGCGCATGCGCGCCTGGTATGACATCTCCGGCGCCGAGATCGCGCATCGCCAGGACGAGACCGGCATCCGCGAGTCGATGCGCCAGATCGACGCCCTGCTCGCGCGCGAGCGCGCGCGCGGCATCGCCCCGCAGCGCCAGTTCCTGGCCGGGTTCTCGCAGGGTGGCGCGATCACGCTGTCGGTGCTGGTGCGTCGCCGCGAGGCGCTGGCTGGCGCGATCGCGCTCTCGACCTACCTGCCGCTGGCCGATCTCAGCGAGCACGAATGCGTCGCCACGGCCACCTCGATCCCGTTGTTCATGGCGCATGGCAGCCTCGATCCGGTGGTGCCGCAAGGGCTTGGGCTGATGTCGCGCGAGTGGCTCACGCGCCACGGTTTCAAGGTCGACTGGCACAGCTACCCGATGCCGCACAGCGTGAGCATGGACGAGATCCGCCACCTCACGCAGTGGATCGGCGAGCGTCTGCGCGCCGCGGCATGAGCCGCCCGGGCGCCAGCACGAAACCGGCGCCGGGCTGGATGCCGGACTTCTGCAGCCTGCCGATCCTCGGCAGTGTCGTGGTGCTGGTCGAGTTGATCGTGGTGATCGTGCTGATCGCGCCGGGACAGGGCGGCTGGCCGACGCTGCGCGACCTGTTCGCCGCAAGCTTCCTGGCGCAGTGGGTGGCGCTGATCAGCGCGGCGTTGCTGTGCAAGCTCGGGCCCTGGCTCGGGCGCCGCCGCTTCTGGTCCGGCGGCACCATCGCCACGCTGCTGCCGGCGCTGGTCGCGGCCGGGTGCAGCCTGATCGCCGTTTCGCTCGACCGCTCGCTTGGGCTCGGCTGGATGCCGAGCGCCGAGGCCGGCACCTTCCTGTGGTCGAACGCGGCACTGGCGGCGGTGATCGGCCTGCTGATGCTGCGCTACATCTTCGTGCTGCAGCAGTGGCAGCGCGGTGTCGAGGCCCATGCCGCGGCGCGCATCGAGACGCTGCAGGCGCGCATCCGCCCGCATTTCCTGTTCAACAGCCTCAACGCCATCGCCAGCCTGATCCGCATCGATCCCGGCAAGGCCGAGACCGCGGTCGAGGACCTGGCGCTGGTCTTTCGCGCCACCCTGCGCGAAGAACGCGCCGACCACAAGCTCGCCGACGAACTTGAACTGGTCGACCACTACCTCTCGATCGAGGCACTGCGCCTCGGCGAGCGCCTGCAGGTGACGCGCGCGATCGAAGCCGACCTGCTCGAACAGCGCGTCCCCGCGCTGAGCCTGCAGCCGCTGGTCGAGAACGCGATCCACCATGGCGTGCAGGTGCTGCCGCAGGGCGGCGTGATCGCGATCAGCGCGTGGCGCGAAGGCGCGCAGCTGTGCCTTGGCGTGCGCAATCCGAAGCCGCTGCACGCGGCGCCGCGGCTCGGTGGCAACCACATCGCGCTCGGCAACATCCGCGAGCGGCTGCGCATGCGCTATGGCGAGCGCGCGGCGCTTTCGGTCGACGCCGGCGCCGATTACCATGCCGTTACCCTGCGGATACCGATCGATGCGAATCCTGATCGTTGACGACGAACCCCTGGCGCGCGCGCGTCTGCGCACGCTGGTCGAAGAGCTCGGCATGCCCGGCGTCGAAGTGGCGGGCGAAGCGGTCGATGGCGTCGACGCCATCCTCGCGCACGAGAGCACGCCGTTCGACGTCGTGCTGCTCGACATCGCCATGCCGCGCATGGACGGGCTGGAAGCGGCGCGCCACCTGTCGGCGCAGGAGCCGGCGCCGGCGGTGGTGTTTTGCACCGCCTTCGACGAGCACGCGCTGGCCGCATTCGAGGCGCACGCCGTCGACTACCTGGTCAAGCCGGTGGCCCGCGAGCGCCTGCGCGTCGCGATCGAGCGCGCGCGCCGCTTCACCGGCGACCAGATGCGCCGCATCGGCGAGGAAGTGCAGCCGCAGGCGCGCACGCACATCTGCGCGCGCATCCGCGGCAGCCTGCGCCTGGTGGCAGTGGCCGACGTCGCCTATTTCCTGGCCGAGGACAAGTACGTCGTGGTGCACCACGACGGCGGCGAGGTGCTGATCGAGGAATCGCTGAAGGCGCTGGAAGACGAGTTCAAGGACCGCTTCGTGCGCATTCACCGCAACTGCCTGGTCGCAGTCGACCGCATCCTCGCGCTCGAGCGCAACGGCGAAGGCGGCACCATGGCGCTGGTGCGCGGCGCGCCGAACCCGCTCGAAGTCAGCCGCCGCTGCGTGCCGTCGGTGCGCGATCTGGTCAAGCATCTCTGAGGAATCCGAACATGGCTGCAACGTTGCGCATCGCCACGCGCAAGAGCCCGCTCGCGCTGTGGCAGACCGAGCACGTGGCCGCGCGCCTGCGTCAGGCGCATCCCGGGCTCGCGGTCGAGCTGCTGCCGCTGTCGACGCGCGGCGATGTCGTGCTCGATCGCTCGCTGGCGGCAATCGGCGGCAAGGGCCTGTTCCTCAAGGAGCTGGAGGAAGCGATGCAGGACGGTCGCGCCGACCTGGCGGTGCACTCGCTGAAGGACGTTCCGATGCAGCTCGATCCCGGCTTCGCGCTGGCCGCGATCCTGGCCCGCGCCAATCCCTACGACGCATTCGTGTCCGATCGCTTCGCCGATTTCGACGAATTGCCGCAGCGCGCCGTGGTCGGCACCTCCTCGCTGCGCCGGCATGCGCAGATCCGCGCGTTGCGACCCGACCTGCAGGTGCGCGACCTGCGTGGCAACGTCAACACGCGCCTGGCCAAGCTCGATGGCGGCGAGTACGACGCCATCATCCTCGCCTGCGCCGGGCTGGAACGGCTCGGCTTCCACCAGCGCATCCGTGCGCAGCTCGCGCCGCCGCGCTTCCTGCCGGCGGTGGCGCAGGGTGCGATCGCGATCGAGGTGCGCGAGGGCGATGCCGAGGTCGCCGCGCTGTGCGCCGCGCTGCACGATGTCGAGACCGCGTTGCGGGTGCGCGCCGAGCGCGCGATGAACCTGGAACTGCACGGCTCCTGCCAGGTGCCGATCGCCGGTTTCGCGACGCTCGCCGATGGCGAGCTACATCTGCGCGCGCTGGTCGGCGACACCGTCACCGGCGAGATGCTGCGCGCCGAAGCCCGCGCCGCGGCCGCAGATCCCGAAGCGCTCGGGCGCGCGGTGGCGGCGCAGCTGCGCGCGCTGGGTGCGGACCGGCTGTTGCACACAGCGCACTGATCGTCGCGAGCGCACAGCGGGCGCGAACGCGCTGCGGTCACGGTCCGCAGGTGCCGGGTCGATCAGAACCCGTAGACCAGATTCACCGTGGTCAGCGTGTCGGTCTTCTTCACCGGCGCCACCACGTCGGTGTTGTGGCGCACCTGGACGCCGGCCTTGATCGCGAACTTCTCGCTCATCGCCACCTGCACGCCGAGATCGTTCTGCGCGAAGGTGTTGTCGGTGCCGCCTTCCACCAGCAGCGTGTCGAACAGCTGGGTGTTGTCGCTGAGCTTGTGCTTGAACTCGCCGAAGCCGCGGCCGACGAAATCGCCTTCGGCGTCGAGCGCGACGAAGTGCCCGGGGGCCGGCGTGGCGACAAACAGGTCGACCGGCTGGTAGCGGCGATAGCCCGGACCGGCCTCGAACGCGAGCTTGGTGGTGTCGTTGTCGATCGCCTTGTAGCCGAAGCCGACGGCGACCGTGGCCTGGTAGTCGTAGGGTGCGAAGTCATCGTTCTCGTAGCGCGCCGAGCCGACCAGGTACGCGCGTTCGTTGAACTTGTAGCCGGCCTTGCCGCCCAGCTCGAAGCGGTTCGCGGTTTCCACGTCCGTGCTCTCGCTGCGCAGCGCCAGCGCGTACAGGTTGTACAGCCACTCGTCTTCCTCGAACTTGAAATCGAGCTTGCCGTTCACGGTGAGGTTGTCGGCATTGCCGTGCGCAAGCACCAGTCCGAACTCGCCCTGGCCGGTCCATTGCTGTGCCGGGGCGGCGAACGAGATCGCCGAGAGCATGGCGATCGCGAGGGTCTTTGGAATCATCTGCAGCTCCTTGTCGATGCCCATGCCGATGCAAGCCGGCCGGGCGGAGCGGCGCATCCTAGGCAGCAGCCATGAACCGGCAGTGAAGCCAGGCGGATGCCCGCGCGCGCGTCACTTCTTCGGAATGCCCATGCACTCGTCGCTGGTATTCGGATCGTCGGGGTCGTCGCAGCCGCGCGGCAGATACAGGTCGGTGTGATGCGCGCGCTGGATTTCGCGACCCGGGTCGCGGCCCTCGGTCTGGCCCATGAAGTCGGTGATCCGGTTCGCGCCTCGCGTGCCGAGCAGCTTGCTGACCACCGCGATCGCGATCTTCTCCGGACTCGGCGGTGGCGGCTTGAACACGATGCCGGCCTCGATGAAGGGCTCGGCACGCCCGGCGAGCGGCGCCATCACGCGACCGTCGGCGCGCTTGCCTTGTCCGGCGAGATCGGAAGCGACGCCGGCGATGTCGCCGAACAACTGCGCGCTGTCGACGCTGGCCGGTTGCGGTTCGACGCTCGCCGCCGCCGGTGCCGGGGTGCGCGCCTGCAACACCGCCCGCACCACGCTCGGTCTCGGGGTCGGGAACGGCACGGCGTCGATGCGCTCGGACGGAACCGGAGCGGAGGGCGTAGGCGGCGGGTCGATGAACTCGACGATCAACGTCGCCGGCCGCGGCGCCGGCGCCATCGTGGCGGCGTGCTGCCAGGGCGCTGGCGCACGCAGCAGCCACCAGGCCATGGTCGCGTGCAGCAGCAAGGTGAAGGCAATGGCCGGTGCCGCGCGCTGCAGGCGTTCGCGCGCGGTTTCCGGCAGTCGTGGTGCCGAGGGGATCGGCCAGTCGCTTCCTTGCATCATGGCCGGACTTGTACGCGCTCGGGGATTCACGCGATGTTAAACCGCGTTACCCTCGCGCCAACCACGGAACGCCGAGATGGACCGCTACGAACGCACGCTCAAGCTGCACCGCATCCTCAAGAGTTCGCGCTACCCGGTCGCGCTGAACAAGCTGTACGACGAACTCGAATGCTCGCGCGCCACGCTCTATCGCGACATCGCCTTCCTGCGCGATGCGCTCGGCGCGCCGATCGAATCCGACCGCGACCACGCGGCGATCCACTACGCGCCGGACGAAGCCGCGACCTTTGAGCTGCCTGGGTTGTGGCTGTCGAGCGCCGAGCTCGAATCGCTGCTGGCGATGCACCAGCTGATCGCGCGCACCGGGGGCGAAGTGCTCTCGGGTGCGCTGGCGCCGCTGAAGTCGCGCATCGAGAAGCTGCTGTCCGACCAGTCGCAGGGCAAGCGCTGGCCGCTCGAACGCATCCGCGTGACGCGCGCGCTGTCGCGGGTGATCGACGAAATCGTGTTCCGCCGCGTCGCGAGCAGCGTGCTCGAGCGGCGCAAGCTCAAGTTCCACTACCGTGCGCGTTCGACCAATGCGCTGACCGAGCGCATGGTGTCGCCGCAGCGGCTCACGCATTACCGCGAGAACTGGTACCTCGATGCCTACGACCACGAGCGCGAGGCGCTGCGCAGCTTTGCGCTCGACCGCGTGCGCGACGCCGAGGTGCTGGACGCGCGCGCCGACGATGTCCAGGAGACCGAGCTCGACACCCACCTGGCCTCGAGCTACGGCATCTTCTCGGGCGCACCCAAGGCTTGGGCGACGATCCGCTTTTCGCCGAAAGCCTCGCGCTGGGTCGCCGACGAGCGCTGGCATTCCAAGCAGGAAGGCCATTTCCTCGACGATGGTCGCTACGAGTTGCGGGTGCCGTACTCGAACGCGCGCGAACTGCTGATGGACGTGCTGCGCTACGGGCCGGACGCCGAGATCGTCGCGCCGATCCCGCTGCGCGAGGAGGCGCGGATCCAGTTGCAGCTGGCGTTGTCGAACTACGACGGCAACGCGGGCTGAGTGCGTCTCAGCCGGCGAGACCGGCCCCGGCGATGCTGCGCGCAGCTGCCGAGGAACCTGCCATGCCGAAGACGATCTGCCCCTTCTGTGCCTGGGCCGCTTGCGGATCGTTGCTGCTGCTGTGCGTCCCGGAACTGCCGTCCTGGCATACGCCGCTCGGACCGGCAACGGTCTGGCTGCTGCTGGTGCCCTTCGCCAGCGCCCTGTTGCGACGCCGGCTGCAACGCGCAAGGGCCTGATATCCGCCGGGATTCCGCGGCCGCACTGGGGTATCCCTGCTAATCTACGCGCCCTTTTTTTGCTGAGGCCGTGGACCCGATGAAGATCCGTCATGTGCATGCCCGCGAAATCCTGGATTCGCGCGGCAATCCGACCCTGGAAGCCGAAGTGACGCTGGACAGCGGACACCTGGGCCGGGCCGCGGTGCCGAGCGGTGCCTCGACCGGATCGCGCGAGGCGGTGGAACTGCGTGATGGCGACAAGACCCGCTACCTCGGCAAGGGTGTGCGCAAGGCGGTGGCGAACGTCAACGAGACCATCCGCGGCGCGGTCCTCGGACGCGATGCCGCGGACCAGCGCGGACTCGACGACGCCCTGATCGCGCTCGACGGCAGCGACAACAAGGGCCGGCTCGGTGCGAATGCACTGCTCGCGGTGTCGATGGCGAACGCGCATGCGCTGGCTGCGGCCCGCGGCCTGCCGCTGTGGCGACACCTCGCCGGCGATCGTGAGGCGCTGTTGCCGGTGCCGATGATGAACATCATCAATGGCGGCGCGCATGCCGACAACAACGTCGATCTGCAGGAGTTCATGGTGATGCCGGCCGGCGTCGGCAGCTTCTCGGAAGCGCTGCGTTGCGGCACCGAGATCTTCCACGCGCTGAAGTCGGTGCTGAAGGGGCGCGGTCTCGCCACCGCGGTGGGCGACGAGGGCGGCTTCGCACCGGACCTGCGGTCGAACGAGGAAGCGATCGAGACCATCCTCGAAGCGGTCGCCAAGGCCGGCTACAAGGCGGGCGAGGACGTGTGGCTGGCGCTCGACGCTGCCGCCTCCGAATTCCACAAGGACGACGGCCGCTACCACCTGACCGGCGAAGGCAAGAAGCTGAGCTCGGAGCAGATGGTCGAGTTCTACGCCGCGTGGTGCGCGAAGTACCCGATCGTGTCGATCGAGGACGGCATGGCCGAGGGCGACTGGGATGGCTGGAAGCTGCAGACCGAGCGCCTCGGCAAGAGCGTGCAACTGGTCGGCGACGACCTGTTCGTGACCAACCCGAAGATTCTGCGCGAGGGCATCGACAAGGGCATCGGCAACGCCATCCTGATCAAGGTCAACCAGATCGGCACGCTCAGCGAGACGCTCGACGCGATCGCGCTGGCGCACGCGAACCGCTACGCCGCGATCATCTCGCATCGCTCCGGCGAGACCGAGGACACCACCATCGCCGATCTGTCGGTCGCGACCACCGCGACCCAGATCAAGACCGGGTCGCTGTGCCGCACCGATCGCGTTGCCAAGTACAACCAGTTGCTGCGCATCGAGGAGGCGCTCGGCGCGAAGGCGCGCTACGCCGGGCGAGCTGCGTTCATCAGTCTGCCGGCATTCGGATAACCGGCATCGGTGAAGCTGAAGCATCCCTACCGCTGGTTGGTCCTCGGGCTGATCGCCTTGCTGATCGGGCTGCAGGGCAAGCTGTGGTTCGGGCAGGGAGGGCGGCCGGAAGTGCGGCACCTGCAGGAGCGCGTCGCTACCCAGCGCCGCGAGAACGCCGAGCTGCGCAAGCGCAACGACGCGCTGGCGGCGGAGGTGGAGGACCTCAAGTCCGGCACCGAGGCGATCGAGGAGCGCGCGCGCAGCGAACTCGGCATGATCAAGCCCGGTGAAGTGTTCTATCAGGTGGTCGAGCCGGAAGCGCCGGCCAAGGAGAGCGAATGATCTGGTGTGTGGTGCCCGCGGCGGGACGTGGACAGCGGTTCGGCGCCGCGTTGCCGAAGCAGTACGCGCCGCTGGTCGCCGAGCCGATGATCGTGCGCACGCTCGATCGCCTCGCCGCGCATCCGCGCGTGTCCGGGCTGATGGTGGCGCTGGCGGCGGATGACCCGCACTGGCCCGGCATCGAGGAGCTCGAAGGCAAGCCGGTGCGTACCTGCATCGGCGGCGAGGAGCGCGCGCAATCGGTGCTGGCGGCGCTCGACGCGCTCGCCGGTACCGTGGCCGACTCCGACTGGGTGATGGTCCACGACGCCGCGCGCCCGTGCGTCCGCCACGGCGACATCGATGCGTTGATCGAACAGGGCACGCGCCATGACGACGGTGCCATCCTGGCCGCGCCGATGCGCGACACCATCAAGCGCGGCGCCGCCGGCGGCCGCATCGAGCGCAGCGAGAACCGCGCCGAACTGTGGCGGGCGCTGACCCCGCAGCTGTTCCGGTTCGGGCGGTTGCGCGGTGCACTGCGCGCGGCGCTGGCCGATGGCAACGGCGCCGCCGCGATCACCGACGAAGCCTCGGCGATCGAGCGCGGCGGCGGTCATCCGCTGCTGGTAGTCGGTGCCGATGACAACATCAAGGTGACGACGCTGCACGACCTCGCGCTCGCCGAATTCATCCTGACCTCGCCGGCATGAGCCACCGCATCGGTCACGGCTACGACGTCCACGCCTTTTGCGATGGCGACCACGTGACGCTTGGCGGCGTGCGCATCGCGCACGAGCGCGGCATCGACGCCCACTCCGATGGCGACGTGGTGCTGCACGCGCTGTGCGACGCGCTGCTCGGCGCGCTTGCGCTCGGCGACATCGGCCAGCATTTCCCGCCGACCGACGCGCGCTGGAAGGACTGCGACAGCCGCGTGTTCCTGCGCCACTGCGCGGCCTTGCTGGCCGAGCGTGGCTGGCATGTCAGCAATGCGGATATCACCGTGCTCGCCGAAGCGCCGAAGATCGGCCCGCATCGCGAGGCCATGCGCGCCGCGATCGCGCAGGAACTCGGCAGCGAAATCGAGCGCATCTCGGTCAAGGCGACCACGACCGAGAAGCTCGGCTTCGTCGGACGTGGCGAAGGCCTGGCCGCGGAGGCCGTGGTCCTGATCGACCGGATCCTGCGATGAGCGAACTACCCTTTGCCCACGGCGGCGCGCCGCTGCGCGGCCGCCTGCGCGCCGAGGTCGAGGACTTCTTCGTCGACGAGCAGCTCGGCTTCGAGCCGAGCGGCAGCGGCGAGCACTGGCTCGTGCAGATCGAGAAGCGCGGCGCCAACACCGGCTTCGTCGCCAAGCAACTCGCGAGCTTCGCCGGCGTGAGCGAGCGCGATGTCGGCTATGCCGGCATGAAGGACCGTCACGCGGTCACGCGCCAGTCGTTCTCGGTGTTGGCGAAGAAAGGCGTGGACACCGACTGGACCCGCTGCGCGATCGAAGGCGTGCGTGTGCTCTCGGCGCAGCGGCACGCGCGCAAGGTCCAGCGTGGCGCGCTGCGCGGCAACGCCTTCGTGATCCGCCTGCGCGAAGTCAGCGGCGACCGCGATCTGGCGGCGCAGCGCATCGCCGCGATCGCGGCAGACGGCGTGCCCAACTACTTCGGCGAGCAGCGCTTCGGACGCGGCGGCGGCAATGTCGACAAGGCGCTGGCGATGTTCGCCGGCAAGCGCGTCGAACGCGCCGAGCGCTCGATCCTGCTCAGCGCCGCGCGTTCGGAGATCTTCAACGCCGTGCTCGCGGCGCGCGTCGCCGACGGCAGCTGGTGCCGTGCGCTAGACGGTGACGTGTTCCAACTCGATGGCCGCTCCGCGATCTTCGGCCCCGAGCCGCTCGGCGAAGCACTGCGCGGCCGTGTCGCGCGCGGAGAAATCCACCCGACCGGCCCGATGTTCGGCCGCGGCGAACTGCGCAGCACCGAGGTCGTGCGCGCCCTAGAGTCCGCGCTGTTCGCGCAATTCCCAGAACTCTGCAACGGCCTCACCGCCGCCGGCCTCGACCACGAACGCCGCGCCCTGCGCCTGCCCGCCCGCGATTTCCGGTGCGACTGGGACGGCGACTCCCTGATCGCCCGCTTCAGCCTCCCCGCCGGCGCCTACGCCACCACCGTCCTGCGCGAGCTGGTGGCCTGGTAGAAAACGGGGTCGAAAACGGGGTCAGAGTCAATTTCCTGGCCGCGGGCCGCGCGGGAAATTGACTCTGACCCCGTTTTCTCGTTGTTCTCCTACAAGCCGGTGCTGTGGCTGAGGTCGTCGAGGTAGACGTTGACGTTGTAGCTGGTTTCGGCGCGGTAGAGCCAGATCGCGTCGAGGGTGACGCTGCTGGCGCTGATCGCGCCGTTGCCGCCGGCCCATGCGTCCCATTGCGCGGCGTCGTCGAGGCGCCATTCGAGCCGGGTCCAGGTGTTGGCGGGAATGGACTTCGCGATCGAGCGTTCGGTGCCGTCGCTGTCGTCGATACCGAGGGCGGCGCTCATTCCGCTGCCGCTGGTGTAGATCCAGAAGCCGACCTTGCCGCCGGCGCGGGTCAGCGTGGCGTTGGCGCCCGGGCTGCCGGAGCCGGACAGGAAGCGCACCGCCCAGGACGCGGTCGAGGCGCTGTTGTCGACGAGCAGGACGCGCTCGGAGCACGAGCCGCCGTGCGCAAACGTGCAATAGCGATCCGCGGTCGATGCGCTGCCGATGCCGGTGGTGCTGCCCGAGTAGGTCGGGCTCGTGGTGAAATGGCCTTCGCTGGCCTCGAAGTTGTCGAGCACCACCGTCTGCGCCGGGTTCAGCAGGTTGTAGTAGCGCGCCCAGTCCCAGTGGATGCCCGGGTCGGTGTGGGTGTTGTTCGAGAAATGCTGGTGGCCCTTGATCTTGACCGCGCTCGAGAGCACGTTGATGGTGCTGCCGGAGGGGCCGCTGTAGGCGGTCTTGCAGTCGATCGTCCAGGCCGCGCAGAAGTGGCGCGTCAGTGCGCTCGATGCGTTGTACATCGCGCTCGTGTACCAGGAACTGCTCGACACGTAGCCCTCGTGCTCGATGCCGAGCGTGTAGTCGTTGTGCGACTTGACGTGGTTGGCGACGCGGTATTCGCGCACCATCTGCGTGAGCTGGCCGTCGGAACTGCGGATCACGAAGTGGGCGCTGACGCTGTAGGGGTTGCTCTGGAACCAGGAGATGGTGCCGGCGTAGCTGCCCTGGGTGATGTGGATCGCCACCGCGGTCGGCTTGGCGACCGAGCGCGCCGAGTTGTACGGCGACGCGACCCAGAGTGCCGGGGCGTAGTCGGTGCTCTTCGGCGAGGGCGCAGTCGAGTGCAGGGTTTCGTCGCGCGGATCGAGCACGTAGCCATCGGTTTCGATGCGGTCCTTGCTGGCATCGAGGCGCACGAACGGTGCAGCGAGCTTGGACAGCGTGTCGACGTCGAACGCCTGCTCCCATTCGATCGCGCGTTCCGGCACGGTCGCGCCGTTTTCGTTCACGCCGCGATCGAGGCTGAGCAGCACGTCGTAGGCGAAGCTGGCGCGCGCGAATTGCTGGATGCGGCTCTTGGCCTCGCCACCGAATCCGGCATAGCGCGCCAGTACCTCGGCGTAGTGCTCGAGGGAGGCCTTGGGCGCGAGGTCGGTGGCCTCGCGATCGAGCAGGGCGGCTGCGGCAAGGATGTTGTGGCGGGCATCATTCGCCACCAGATCGGCGGGAACCCCGAGCAGCTTGGCGCCGGCCTCGACCTGATTCGCGAAGCCTTCGCCGCGGTACAGGCCCATCACGCCAAACGCGCGAGGTTGGTATTGATGGGCGTCGGCGCGCTTGGCCGGTGCCAGGTGCTGCCAGCGGCTCTGCGACCAGGCCAGGGCTTCGAGCAGCCCGACCGGCAGCCGCGGATAGCGGGCATAGGCTTCGGCGAAATGGGCCTTGAACGCAGCGCGATCCATGCGTGCGTCGTGTTCCGCGACATCGCGCGCAACGGCTTCCTCCGCGCTCGGCTCCATCGCCTGCGTCGGCAAGCTGGCCAACAATGGCAACGACAACAACAGTCCCCGAACCATCCCCATGGCATTCCCCTGAGTGATTGAAACGATTGCTTGAATCGTGGCGCAAGCGCCTCGCGACCCCGGACGGGATCGGTCGGAAGGCTTGCGGTGTGCGCTTGATAGCGACGCTGCCAGGGGCGGGCAAGCGGCAGTGCAACACGAAAAACGGGGTCAGAGTCAATTTCCTGGCTTCTGGCCGGCGCGGGAAATTGACTCTGACCCCGTTCTTGGAGCGGCGGCCTCCGCCGGCTGGCCCTCGGCACCCGAATCAGTGAATACCGTTGCTCCCTTCCGGGCCTGGCGGGGTTTTCCACCTATCGTCGCGAGGAACCGACGGAGACCACCATCGAAAGACGGCGTGAAGCTGGCGGAGCGAGAGGGATTCGAACCCTCGATACGGGGATAAGCCGTATACACACTTTCCAGGCGTGCTCCTTCAACCGCTCGGACATCGCTCCACTGGAACCCCGACGCGACCACGGTCGCGGCGAGGGGCGCGCACTGTAGCCGTTCGCGGGGCTTGGCTCAAGCCGAACTGGCCGCGCGGGCCTGGGGTTGGCACAATGCGCGTTCCCAACCGGTGCCGTGATGTCGTATCAGGTCCTCGCTCGCAAATGGCGCCCGAAGCGCTTCGCCGAACTGGTCGGGCAGGAGCATGTGGTGCGGGCGCTGAGTCATGCGCTCGACAGCGGCCGCATCCACCATGCCTTCCTGTTCACCGGCACGCGCGGCGTGGGCAAGACCACGATCGCGCGCATCTTCGCGAAATCGCTGAACTGCGAGCGCGGCACCTCGGCCGAACCTTGCGGCGTCTGCTCGATCTGCAGCGACGTCGACGCCGGCCGCTTCTTCGACCTGTTGGAGATCGACGCCGCCAGCAACACCGGTGTCGACGACGTGCGCGAACTGATCGAGAACGCGCAGTACATGCCGGCGCGCGGCCGCTACAAGGTGTACCTGATCGACGAAGTGCACATGCTGTCGAAGAGCGCGTTCAACGCGCTGCTGAAGACGCTGGAGGAGCCGCCCGGCCACGCCAAGTTCCTGCTCGCGACCACCGACCCGCAGAAGCTGCCGGTCACCGTGCTCTCGCGCTGCCTGCAGTTCAATTTGAAGCGGCTGACGATCGAGCAGATCGTGTTCCAGGTCGACCGCATCCTCGCCGCCGAGCAGGTCGAGCACGATCCCGAGTCGGTGCGCGAGATCGCGCGCGGCGGCAACGGCAGCCTGCGCGACGCGCTCAGCCTGCTCGACCAGGCGATCGCGTTCGGTGGCGGCAAGCTGGTGGCGTCGGAAGTGCGCACCATGCTCGGCACCATTGACCGCGGCGCGGTCACCGATTTCCTCGACGCGATCGTGCGTGATGATGCCGCAGCGCTCGCTGCGCTGATCCAGCAGGCCTCCGAGTTCCAGCCCGACTACGCGACCGTGCTCGATGCGTTTGCCGAAGCGATGCACGCGATCCAGGTCGAGCAACTGATCCCGGGCGCGGCCAGCGATGCCGCCTGGCCGGTCGCCGAGTTCGCGCAACGGCTGGCACCGGAAACGGTGCAGTTGTTCTACCAGCTGGCGATCACCGGACGCCGCGATCTGGCGTTGGCGCCGAGCCCGCGCATCGGCTTCGAGATGACGCTGCTGCGCATGCTCGCGTTCCAGCCGGCGCCGGCAGCGGGCGATGCACCGGCGCGCAGCGCCAGCAGCGCGCGGCCGACGTCGGCGCCTTCGCTGCCGCCTGCGCCGAGCGAACGCGGTCCCGGCGTTACTGCCGCCGCGATCGCTTCGATGCCGCTCGGGGATGCCGTCGCAGCACCGCGCGCGGCGCTGTCGATGGCCATGCCTGCGACAACCGCGCAACCCGCGCCGGCAGCGGTCGAAGCGCCACAGCAGCGCTTCGATGCGGCGGCATGGATGGACTTCGTCGACCAGTCCGACCTGCGCGGTCCGGCACGGGAGTTCGCGAGCAACCTCGGCTTCGTCGGTGACGACGGCGACACCATCCGCCTGTCGCTGCCGGCGAGCCACGAGCACCTGCGCAACGAGTTCGCGCTGCGCAAGCTGCAAGACGCGCTTGCGGTCGCAGCCGGCCGCAGCGCGCGCATCCAGGTCGAGCTGGCGAGCGTGATCGGCGACACCGCTGCAACCCGCGCCGCCCGCGACCAGAGCGAACGCGAGGCGGCCGCCGAAGCGGTGATCGCCGCCGATCCCTTCGTGCAGCGCGCGATCCGCGAGTTCGGCGCGCGCATCCTCCCCGATTCCACCAAACCTTCAGACTGAGGAAGCCCGATGCGCGGTCCACTTGGCAACATCATGCAGCAAGCGCAGAAGATGCAGGAAAACATGAAGCGCGCGCAGGAGGAGCTGGCCCATCTCGAGGTCACCGGCAGTGCCGGCGGCGGCATGGTCAGCGTGACCATGAACGGTCGTCACGAAGCGCGCCGCGTGAAGATCGACAAGGCGCTGATCGGCGACGACATCGAGATGCTCGAAGACCTGATCGTCGCCGCCACCAACGACGCGGTGAACAAGGTGGCGGAAGCGGCCGCGGCGCGCATGGCCCAGGTCACCGGCGGCATGAACCTGCCGCCCGGGTTCAAGCTGCCGTTCTGATGGCGACCGCGTCGCCATTGCTGGATGCGCTGATCGAAGCGCTGCGCGTGCTGCCCGGAGTCGGCGCGAAGTCGGCGCAGCGCATGGCGTTTCATCTGCTGGAGCGCGACCGGCCGGGCGCGCTGAAGCTTGCGCACCAGCTCGCGCTCGCGGCCGAGAAGATCGGCCATTGCCGGCGCTGTCGCACCTTCAGCGAGGGCGAGTTGTGTCCGTTGTGCGCCAGTCCGGCGCGTGACGCGGCGCTGCTGTGCGTGGTCGAGTCGCCGACCGACCAGCTCGCGATCGAGCAGGCGACCGGATACCGCGGTCGCTACTTCGTGATGCTCGGCCGGCTCTCGCCGCTGGACGGGCTCGGTCCCGAGGAGCTCGGGCTGGACCAGTTGGCGCGGCGTCTGGGCGAGGGCGAGATACGCGAGCTGATCGTCGCCACCAATCCCACCGTCGAGGGCGAAGCCACCGCACACTATCTGGCGCAGCTGGCCCGCCACGCCGGCGTGCGTGCGAGCCGGCTGGCGCATGGCGTGCCGCTCGGTTCCGAACTCGAATTCATCGACCGCGGCACGCTCGCGCATGCGTTCGGTGGCCGCCTCGACCTGATCTGACGGAGTGCGCATGTCCGATACCTTGTTCGCCAAGATCATCCGCCGCGAAATCCCGGCAGCCATCGTCTACGAGGACGACGACGTGCTCGCGTTCCGCGACATCCAGCCGCAGGCGCCGGTGCACGTGCTGTTCGTGCCCAAGCGCGCGGTGCCAACGTTGAACGACCTCGGTCCCGCAGATGGCGGCCTGGTCGGGCAGCTGGTGCTCGCGGCCGCCGCCTACGCCAAGCGCGAGGGCTTTGCCGAGGCCGGCTATCGCACCGTGATCAACTGCAATGGCGATGGCGGGCAGAGCGTCTTCCACATCCATCTGCACCTGCTCGCCGGTCGGCAGATGGGCTGGCCTCCGGGCTGAGGTCCTAACGTCGCGCGCGGAATGCGCGCAGTTCGCGCGCGAGCCGCTGGCGGTGGCTGCGGTCGGGGTCGTTGGCCGACTCGCCATAGCGCTGTTCGGCGAAGCGACGCGTCAGTTCGAGGATGGCCGGTGCGCACTCGGGCAGCGATTGCGCGGCGCGCTCGCCGTAGGCAATCGGCCCCTCGGCTTCGGCGCGCGCGACGCCGCAGCGGGCGAGGCGGTCGCCGAATCGGCGATAGGCGACGAGCAGGGCGTCGCGTTGCGCTGGCACCATGCCGCGCAGGCTGAGCCAGACGCCAAGCAGCAGGCCGATGCCGCCAAACACCACCAGCGCGCCGCCGAGCGCGCGCCAGCCCAGGTCTTCCAGCCCCACCTGCTGCAGCAGGTTGCGCTGGCGCACGGCGTCGAACTCGATCACCGCCTGGCGCCAGTAGCGGGAAATCAGGTCGAAACGGTTGCGCCATTCCGCTCCCCAGCCTTCGCTGTACCAGGTCGCGGCTTCCGGCAAGGCCGCGCTCAGGCTGCCGCGATTGATGCGCTCGGGTGCCACCGCCGCGGTCGGATCGACGCGGACCCAGCCGCGGCCTTCCAGCCACACTTCGGTCCAGGCATGGGCGTCGGAATTGCGCACGATCCAGTAGCCGCCCGAAGCGTTGTAGCTGCCGCCCTGGTAGCCGGTGACGATGCGCGCCGGGATGCCGGCGGCGCGCATCAGGAAGGCGAAGCTGGAGGCGAAGTATTCGCAGTAGCCGGCCTTGGTGTTGAACAGGAAATCGTCGACGGTGTCGCTGCTGAGCGGCGGCGGGTCGAGGGTGTAGGCGAAGTCGCGATGGAACAACTGCAGTGCGGCATTGATGATCGCGTCGGCGTCGCCGCCATGCGCCGAGCGCCACTCCGCGGCAAGCTGGCGCGAGCGCGGGTTGCCGGCTTCGGGCAGGCGCATCGCCGCCCAGCGTTGGCCCATGACCGGCCGGATGTCGAGCTGGTAGCGCCACGCCGAACGGAAGGTGGCCTTGCGCGGGCCGATGATCGGGCGGAACGTGGTCACCTGGCCGTCGCTGGCGAGGCGCGCGCCTTCCGGGATCTGCAACGCGAAGTCGAGCGGGAACCACCAGTTGCGCTCGCTCGGTTCCATCAGCACCTCGTACTCGACCACGCTGTCTGGCTGGTAGCGCAGGTCTGCGACCCGCGACCCGCGGTACAGGTCGGAGCGCGACCATTCGCCGCCGTCGAACGACCACAGCACCGGGCCGCGCCAGTAGCGTGACGCGGGCGGCGGTACGGCACCGGCGAAGGTGACGCGAAACGCCGGCGAGTCGTCGTTCCAGAGCGCGCTCAGCTGGCCCGGGCGCATGCGGTCGGAGATCCCGGTCTTGCCCTGCGTCGCGTCCCAGGGCGCGCCCCACAACGGCGAGGACAGGCGCGGAAACAGGATGAACACGGCGATGGTCAGCGGCAGTGCCGCGACCGTCACGCGCGCACCGACGCGCAAGCCGCGGCGCAAGCCGTCGCGCCACGCTGCGGCGGGATCGCCTTCGCCGACGCTGACCACGTGCAGCAGCACGAATGCGGCGATGGCGACCATGCAGAAATACACGGTCAGCAGCAGCCCTTGCCCGAACAGGAAGCCGATCATCGAGAAAAACAGCGCCGCCGCGGCGGTGATGCGCGCATCGCGTGCGGTCGCGGTCTCGAACAGCTTCAGGAAGATCAGCCCGCCGAGCAGGGCGCTGCCGCCCTCGCGACCGATCGGAGAGCCCGCGGCATATACCAGCAGCCCGAAGGTCAGGAACAGCAGCGGCAGCCGCACCAGCGCGCCCGACGCCCGCACCTGGTGGCGCGACAGCCAGGCCGCCAGCAACAGCAGGAAGCCAAGCCATGCGGCGTAGGGCGTGGGCATCCAGTGCAGGTGACCGCCGAGCAGCAGCGCGTCGAGCGCCAGCACCAGCGCGTAGCGGCCGCGGTCGAGCGGCGCGCTCATGGCAGCAACGCCAGTTCGCGCAGGCAGGCGGCCGCGAAACCGGCGCCGCTGCCGGGGCCAAGCTCGATCCCGGGCAGCCGCAGGCGGAAGGTCAGTTGCCGATCGCGCGCCTCGATCACCCAGCGCGTCAGCCGCGAGATGCGTGCCTCGCGTTCCAGTTGCAGCGCCTGCCAGTCGAGCGTCACCGCATGGCTCTGCGGGTCGGCGAACTCCTTGACCAGCAGGCGTTCCTGGCGTGCGCTCGGCTTCCAGGCGACGTGCTTGGGCGGGTCGCCGGTGCGGTGTTCGCGCAGGCCGTGCCAGTCGTCGCCCGGAAAGCGCAGGCGCTGGCCCTGCTCGCGCGGATCACCGAGCGGCAACGCCGGGGCCTCGGCATCGGGTCGCGGATAGACCAGCACCTGCACGTCCGGGTGCAGCACCGACCAGGCCCAGGTGATGCCGAACGGATACGGCGTCCACAGCCGCAGGCGGCCGACCGGCATGCGTCCGCGGCGCTGCGTCGGCAGCACGATCTCGGCCTCGCCGTCGGCTTCGGCCGCGAGCGACAGCTGCGTGCGGTGCCGGTCCTGGTCGAGCACCAGGTGCGGTCGATCGGCACCGGCACCGGCGTGGAACGACAGCTTCAGGCGCAGCGGTTGCCCGGCATGCACCGGGTCGGCGCCGACGCTGCGCAGCTCGATGCGGTTGAGCTGTCCGACGCAGTGGTGGAAGCCGATCATGGTCGTGGCGATCACCAGCAAGGTCAGCAGCAGCGCCGGGTTGTTGTTGAAGTTCAGCGCGCCGATCAGCATCGCCAGCAGCAGCACCGCGAACGCGAGCCCGAACCGGGTCGGCAGGATGTACACGCGGCGGGCATGCAGGCGGATCGGCAGCGGTTCGGCCTGGCGGTAGCGCGTCAGCGCCGGCAGCCGGGTTTCGGCGAAGCGCAGCAGGGCGTCGCGCCAGCGTGACCACATGTCAGTCGACACGCACTGCGCGCACCACTTCGTCGGCCAGTGCGGTGCGTGCCAGCGTCGCCTCGGAAGCCGGCACCAGGCGATGCGCAGCGACTGCGGCGAACACCGCCTGCACGTCCTCGGGCAGTACATGGCTGCGGCCGCCGAGGAAACTCACCGCGCGCGCCGCCGCAAGCAACGCGAGCCCCGCGCGCGGCGACAGGCCGATGCGGATCTGCGCGTGCAGGCGGGTCGCGGCGAGCAGGCGCTGCACGTAGTCGATCAGCGCTGCGCTGGTGGCGACGTGCGCGACCCGGTGCCGGATCTCGAGCAATTGCGCGCTGTCCAGGCGCGGGCCGAGTTGCGTCAGCAATTCGCGACGATCGCAGGCAGCAAGCATCTGGCGCTCGCCCTCGGCATCGGGGTAGCCGAGCGAAATGCGCATGAGGAAGCGGTCGAGTTGCGAGTCCGGCAGCGGGAAGGTGCCGGCGAGATCGACCGGGTTCTGCGTCGCGACCACCAGGAACGGTTGCGGCAGCGGGCGCGATTCGCCGTCCGCCGTCACCTGTTGCTCGGCCATCGCTTCGAGCAGCGCCGACTGCGTCTTCGGCGTGGCGCGATTGATCTCGTCGGCAAGCACCAGTTGCGCGAAGATCGGTCCGGCGTGGAAGCGGAACTGGCCGGTGTCGCGGTCGAAGATGGAGACGCCGAGAATGTCGGAAGGCAGCAGGTCACTGGTGAACTGGATGCGCTGGTAGCTGAGCCCGAGACTCGTGGCCATCGCGTGCGCGAGCGTGGTCTTGCCGACGCCGGGCACGTCCTCGATCAGCAGATGGCCGCCGGCGAGCAGGCAGGCGAAGGCGAGGTTGATCTGGGCGCGCTTGCCGAACACCACCTGGTTGACCTGCTCGATCGCGGCGCGCAGCGCGACCTGCGTGGCATCATGGCGTTCGACGCGAACCGGCTCCACACTCATGCTTTCGACTCCATGGCCATGCGCCCGATGCTAGCTTGCCCGATGCGACGTGCAGAAGACGCCGTTGCCGCCGGAGCAGCGCATTGACGACGTTCGTCGCCTCCTCCGCCTGGCGCTGGCTGTGGCTGTTGCTGGTCGCCAAGTTGCTGCTGGCGATCGCGGTGCCGCCGTTTGGCGACGAAGTGTTCTACTGGCAGGAAGGCCGGCACCTGGCCGCAGGCTACAGCGACCTGCCGCCGCTGACGGCGTGGCTCGTGCGCGCCGGTTGCGCACTGCTTGGCGACAACCGCCTCGGCCTGCGCATCGGCTTCGTGCTGTGCGGGTTCGCGACGATCCTGCTGCTGCTGCACTGGGCAGTCCGGCGCGGGATCGATCCGGCCAAGGTCCTGCCGCATGCGCTGGCGCTGCCGCTGCTGGTCCTCGCCGGACAGCTGGCGACGCCGGATGCGCCGCTGACGCTGGCCTTCGTCGCCGCGGCGGTCGCGCTCGATCATGCGCTCGATACCGGTCGCTGGCGGCACTGGTGCTGGTTCGCCGCCGCGCTGGCGTTGGCCTGGCTGACGCACTGGCGCGCGGCGATGCTGTATCCGGTCGGACTGCTGCTGATCGCGATCAGCCCGCGTGCGCGCGTCGCGGCGGGTGGCATGCGCTTCTGGGGCGCGCAGCTGGTTGGTCTCGCCGGGTTGTTGCCGACGCTGTGGTTCAACCTCGGCCACGACTGGGTCGGGTTCCGCTTCCAGGCGGTGGAGCGTCATGTCTGGCAGTTCGATGCGATGTCCCTGCTGCAGCCGCTGGAACAGGCGGCGACCGTCGGCGTGCTGCTGTACCCGTTGCTGCTGTGGGCGATGTGGCGCGCCTGGCAGCGCCGTCGCGAGCCCGGCTGCGACGTGATCGCGGCGATGGCGGTCGCGATTGCCGGCGTGTATTTCTGCGTCGGGCTGTTCGCCGATGCCGAGCGCACGCGCTTCCACTGGCCGCTGCCGGCGTATCTGCCGCTGCTGCTGGTGTTGCCGGGCCTGGTGCCGAGCGACGCCGCGCGTTGGCGACTGCGCTGGCGGCGCTGGGCGCTGGCCAGTGGCGCGCTGCTCGCGCTCGCGCTCGGCGCGCTGCTGGTGAGTCTTGACCAGGCCGACGACCGCTGGCCCCCAGGCGGGGACCGCCGCATCGGCGAGCCCTTCCTCGGTTGGGGCGTCGCGGCGGACGAGACCCTTCTGCAGCTTGCAGCGCAGCCTGCCGACACGGTACTCGTTGCCGACAACTTCCTGTTCGCGGCGCAGCTCGAATTCGCGCTGCAGGGCGCGCGCCCGGTGTACGTGCTCGACCATCCGCGCAACCGCAAGCACGGGCGTCAGCCGCAACTCGCGATCTGGGGCCGCGATGAGGCGGCATTGCGCGCGTTGGGTGTGGCGCGAATGCTGCTCGTGGTCGAGGAGAACGCGCTGTACGCCGCCGACACGCTGCCGTTCTACCGGCGGCTGTGTCGCGACTTCGGCCACGTCCGGCTGCTGCACGACCGTGCCCTGTTCGGCACCGCCAAGCGCTTCGTCTGGCTGGAACTGCGGCCCGGCGCGGAGCACGCCTGCCGGCCGCCACCGCTCGGCCTGCTCGATGCACCGGTCGCAGGGCAGCGCGTGCGCGCCGGGGAGGGATTCTCGCTGTCCGGCTGGGTGCTGCGCGAGCCGCAGGGCATCGACGGCTTCGAGGTGCGCGTCGATGGCCAGCGCGATCCGGTGCTGAGCGCGAGCTACGGCACCGGCGCGGAATACGTGCGCTCCACCTGGCCTGACCTCAGCGATCCGCATTGGCCGAACGTCGGCTTCTTCCACCACCGCGCCGGCGCCGAGCTCGCACCCGGCCGCCATCGCATCGAAGTGCTGGCCCGGGCCGACGGAATCTGGCGGCGGATCGCGCTGCGCGAGATCGTGGTCGAGTGACTCACCCGAGCGGATCGACCCCGAAGCTGCGCAGCAGGCGGGCGGTGGCGATCAGCGGCAGGCCGACGAGGGCGGTGGGGTCGCGGGTCTCGATGGCGTCGAACAGCGCGATGCCAAGGCCTTCGCACTTGAAGCTGCCGGCGCAGTCGAGTGCGGCTTCGAGGTCGAGGTAGCGTTCCACGTCGCGGCGCTGCAGGGCGCGAAAGCGCACGCGGGTGAGGTCGCGTTCGACGCGGCAGGCGTCGCGGGACGGGTCCAGTACCGCCACCGCGGTATGGAACACGACCTCGCGGCCGGAGGCATGCAGCAGTTGCGCGACCGCGGCGTCGCGGTGCAGCGGCTTGCCGAGCAGGCGGCCCTCCGCAGCCGCGGCCTGGTCCGAGCCGATCAGCAGCGCGTCCGGGAAGCGTTCCGCGAGCGCGCGTGCCTTGGCGATCGCGAGGCGCTCGACAAGCGCCGCGACGGCTTCCTGCGGACGCGGCGATTCGTCGATTTCCGGCGCGGCGCAGGCAAACGGCAGCCGCAGTCGCTCCAGCAGTTCACGGCGGTAGCGCGACGTCGAACACAGCACCAGCGGACGCGACATGGATCAGCCCTCGGTCGCGCTGTGCGAGGCCGCCGGTGCCTGCGTTCCGAGCAGCGCGTCGGACTGCGCATAGGCGTTCTGCAGTTCGCTGCCCGCCTGTTCCAGACGTGCCAGTTGCTGTTCCAGCTGCAGGAGCGACTTGCGCGCGGTGTCGCGAACCTCGTTCAGCTTGGCGACCGGGGCGGTGGTGGAGTTCTCGCGGATCCACAGCCTGTGGCTGAGCACGCGCTTCATCGCGTCCTGGATACCGACTTCCGAGGCCAGCGATGCGCGCGCGCTTTCGGTGATGTCGGCGGGCAGGCGCCCGAGCATGCCCTCGAGTTCGCGCATGCGCGTGCGCGTCTGCAACAGGCAGGCTTCGAGTCGGTCGGCATCGTCGAGCAGGGCCTGGATCGCCAGATTGCGTCGCTGCTGGCGCCAGTTCGCAAACGCGAAACCGAGGCCAATGGCCGCGGTGACGATGAAAAGGGCGAGAATCAGCGGCATGCGGCGGCCCCGGCAGAGGTGGCCGCAGTCTAGCGGTTTGGCCATGGGCGCGGTCATGCCGCCGCCGCGATCGTGGAAAGCGGATTGACTTCAACGGGTTCGCTGCCTACCATCCGCGCCCTTATGTCAGCGGCCTTCCCCGAAACCGTCGATGCCTGGCGGATGGTCACATCCCAGCGTCGCTTTCACGGGAGCCTGCCGATCGCCGCATTGCCGCGCCTGTGCGAGAGCCTTGCCGATCCTTCCGGCCAGTTGCGTTACGAACTCGAGTTCGGACGTGACGGTCTCGGGGTCGCCTTTCTCGCCTTGCGTGTCGAGGGCGCGCTCTCGCTGATCTGCCAGCGCACGCTCGAAGCGTTCGCCTGGCCGGTGTCGTTGAGCGTGCGCCTCGGCCTGATCCGACGCGAAGCCGACGAAGCGGCCTTGCCGCCCGGGTACGAGGCCTTGCTGGTGGGCGGAGAGGGCGAGTTGCGCCTGTCCGATGTGATCGAGGACGAGTTGATCCTGGCCCTGCCGATCGTGCCGACCAAGCCCGGCGCGGACGAGGCCGGGGAAATCGTCTTCACGACCGAAAACGCCGAAGCGCGTGTCCGCGAACATCCGTTCTCGGCGCTCGCCTCGCTCAAGAAGCAATAGTTGGAGAATCGAAATGGCCGTCCAGAAAAGCCGCAAGACCCCATCCACCCGCGGCATGCGCCGTTCGCACGATGCGCTGAGCGCGAAGCAGACCTCGACCGACAAGGTCAGCGGCGAGACGCACCTGCGCCACCACATCACCAAGGATGGCTTCTATCGCGGCAAGAAGGTCATCGCGACCAAGGCCGACAAGGCGTCCAGCGAAGATTGATCCCGGCTCCGCGAGGAGCCGCGCGTGTCCGACCGAACCGGTGTGACGAACGCCGGTTCGTTTTTCTTTGGCGACGCCACAAGGCTGCGTGACGCCGCCCGTCATCCGGGGAAGGAAACGTGATCCATTCGCGCATCGTGGGCACCGGCAGTTACCTGCCGGAGAAAGTGCTGACCAACGCCGACCTTGAAAAGATGGTCGACACCAACGACGAGTGGATCCGCGAACGCACCGGCATTCGCCAGCGCCACGTGGCTGCCGAAGGCCAGACCACCAGCGATCTCGCGGTCGAGGCTGCGAAGCGTGCGATGGAAGCGGCCGGCGTCACCGCCGCCGAGATCGACCTGCTGATCGTCGGTACCACCACCCCGGACATCATCTTCCCGAGCACCGCCTGCCTGGTGCAGCACCGCATCGGCGCCAACGGCTGTGCTGCGTTCGACGTCAACGCTGCCTGCTCGGGCTTTCTGTTCGCCCTCGCTACGGCCGACAAGTTCGTGCGTTCGGGCGCCGCGAAGTGCGCGCTGGTGATCGGTGCCGAGACGCTGACGCGCATGCTCGACTGGTCCGACCGCGGCACCTGCGTGCTGTTCGGCGACGGCGCCGGTGCGGTCGTGCTCAAACCCTCGTCCGAGCCCGGCATCCTGTCGACGCATCTGCATGCCGACGGCGCGCACAAGGAACTGCTGTACAACCCGGTCGGCGTTTCCGCGGGCTTCAAGCTCGACCAGAAGAACGCCGGCGTGCGCGTGATGATGACCGGCAACGAGGTGTTCAAGGTCGCGGTCAAGACGCTCGACGCGGTGGTCGAGGAAACCCTTGCCGCCAACAACCTCGATAAACATGCCATCGACTGGCTGGTGCCGCACCAGGCCAACCTGCGCATCATCACCGCCACCGCGAAACGCCTCGACATGCCGATGGAGCGCGTGGTCGTCACCGTCGACCGCCATGGCAACACCTCGTCCGCGTCGGTGCCGATGGCGCTCGACCACGCCGTGCGCAGCGGCATGATCCAGCCCGGGCAACTGGTGCTGATGGAAGCGTTCGGCGGCGGTTTCACCTGGGGCTCGGCGCTGGTGCGCTTGTAGGAGCGCCACTGGTGGCGCGATCGCTCTAGAAGCGGAGAACTCGATGCTCAACAATCTCGCCTTCGTGTTTCCCGGCCAGGGCTCGCAGTCGCTCGGCATGCTCGCCGACCTCGCTGCAGGTTCGCCGACGGTGCAGGCCACGTTCGAGGAAGCCGGTCACGGCTGCGGCCTCGACCTGTGGACGCTGAGCCAGCAAGGTCCCGAGGAGCAGCTGAATCGCACCGAGATCACCCAGCCGGCGCTGCTCGCGGCCGGAGTCGCGGTGTGGCGCGTCTGGAACGAACGCGGTGGCGCACAGCCGGCGGCGTTCGCCGGACACAGCCTCGGTGAATACGCGGCCCTGGTCGCGGCCGGCGCGTTGTCGCTGGCCGACGGTGCGGCGCTGGTGCGCGAGCGCGGTCGGCTGATGCAGGACGCGGTGCCGAGTGGCGTCGGCGCGATGGCCGCGATCCTGATGGCCGACGATGCGGTGATCGCGCAGGCCTGCGCCGACGCGGCCCAGGGCCAGATCGTCGCGCCCGCGAACTTCAACAGCCCGGGCCAGACCGTGATCGCCGGGCACGCCGAGGCGGTCGACCGCGCGATCGCGCTGCTCGCCGAGCGTGGCGTCAAGAAGGCGGTCAAACTCGCGGTCTCGGTGCCTTCGCACAGTGCCTTGATGCAACCCGCTGCCGAGGCGCTGCGCGCGAAGATGCAGACGCTGGTGTGGACGCTGCCGGATCGCCCGGTGATCCAGAACGCCGACGCGTGCGCGCACGATTCGATCGCCGCGATCCAGGACGCCCTGGTGCGCCAGCTCTACCTGCCGGTGCGCTGGACCGAATGCGTGCAGGCGCTCATCGCGCGCGGCGTGAGCCGCGTCGGCGAATGCGGCCCGGGCAAGGTGCTCGCCGGCCTGTGCAAGCGCATCGACAAGGGTCTCGATGGTCGCGCCCTCGCGGCCGACCTCGATGCTGCCCGCAACGACTGGACCTGAGGAAGCCCCATGCAGATCGATCTCCAAGGCGAAATCGCGCTCGTCACCGGCGCCAGCCGCGGCATCGGCGCAGCCATTGCGGACACGCTGGCGAAGGCCGGTGCGAAAGTGATCGGCACCGCCACCAGCGAATCCGGTGCCGCTGCGATCAGCGAGCGCATGGCCGCGCTCGGCGGCGTCGGGCGCGTGCTCGATGTCGGCAGCAGCGACTCGGTCGAAGCGCTGGTCGACGCGGTCGGCAAGGAATTCGGCGCGATCAGCATCCTCGTCAACAACGCCGGCATCACCCGCGATGGCCTGTTGATGCGCATGAAGGACGAGGACTGGGACGCGATCCTCAACACCAATCTCAGCTCGATCTACCGCACCAGCAAAGCGACCATGCGCGGCATGATGAAGGCGCGCAAGGGGCGCATCATCTCGATCGCCTCGGTGATCGGCGTGATGGGCAATGCCGGCCAGGCCAACTACGCAGCAGCCAAGGCCGGCATCATCGGCTTCTCGAAGTCGCTCGCGAAGGAGATCGGCAGCCGCGGCATCACCGTCAACGTGGTCGCGCCCGGTTTCATCGAGACCGACATGACCCGCGCACTGCCCGAAGACAACAAGAAGGCGATGATGGCGTCGATCGCGCTCGGCCGTTTCGGCGCGCCCGAAGACATCGCCAACGCCGTGCTGTTCCTCGCCTCGCCGATGGCCGCCTACATCACCGGCGAAACCGTGCACGTGAACGGCGGCATGCACATGGTCTGAGCTTGGCCATTGACGCTCGGTGTTGCCGGGGCTAGCGTCTGTCGAGAGACACTGCGGAGCCGCCTCATGTCCGTGCTCAGTTCCAAGCGCCAGGTGACCTTGCCGAAGTCGATCTGCGACCGGCTGGTGATCGCTCCTGGTGACGCGATTGATGTCCTTGAATACAACGGTCGCATTACCCTGATGAAGCGACAGGCCGGGCGAAGCGCGGGCGCGCTGCGTTCGCTCAAGGCGGACTCGCGCTACAGCGAATCGCAGTCGCGCGACTCGGAGCTTCAAGCGCGGCGCAAGCGGTGATTGCCATCGACAGCAATGTCGTGTTGCGGCGACTGCTGCAGGATGACGCGGCGCAGTGCCTTCGGGTCGATCGCCTGTTCGCGGCGCACGCGGCTATTCTCATCACCGACATCGTGCTCGTGGAGGTTGCCTGGACGCTCGCGGGCAAGCGCTACCGCGCCAGGCGCGAGCAGATCGTCGCGGCCATCGGCGGCCTCATGGAGGACCGAACCTCGTATTCGAGGACCGGCAGGCCTTGTGGGCAGCGCTGTGCGATTACGCCGAGGCGGAGCCGGTGACGACTGCAAACGGCAGGCGCCATGCCGACTTCGCCGACGCGCTGCTGGTGCGCAAGGCGCGCGCGATCGGCGCGAGCCGCGGTGTCCCGCTGGTGTCGACCTACACCTTTGACGTGCCGTGCCAGAGCCTGCCCGGCGTGCGCGCGTTGTGAAGTCGAGTTCCGATCCTGCACCATACGCCCCCGCTCCAACGTGTGTTTGAGCCAAAGCCGAATCTTTGCTCTACAATGCGCGCCGCTTTCAACCCCGGACCTCCTCCGGGGTTTTCCATCCCGGAGGTTCCAAGGCAATGAGCAGCATCGAAGAACGCGTCAAGAAGATCGTCGTCGAACAACTCGGCGTGAAGGAAGACGAAGTCACTGCGAACGCGTCGTTCGTCGATGATCTCGGCGCCGACTCGCTCGATACGGTCGAACTCGTCATGGCGCTCGAGGAAGAGTTCGAGTGCGAGATCCCGGACGAAGACGCCGAGAAGATCACCAGCGTGCAGATGGCGATCGACTACGTCAAGGCGCACGTCAAGGCCTGATTGCCCGTTGCGTCGGATGTGAACTGCGCCCGCGTGGCGCAGTTTGCGTTTATGCAGCCCGAACACCGCGGAGTGCAGCATGAGTCAGAAGCGTCGCGTCGTCGTCACCGGCATGGGCATCGTCTCGCCGGTCGGCAATTCCATCGCGCAGGCCTGGGACAACATCGTCAATGGCCGCTCCGGCATCGGGCCGATCACCGGCTTCGACTGCAGCGCGTACAACACGCGCATCGCCGGAGAGGTGCGTGATTTCGATCCGACCGCCTTCGTGTCGCCGAAGGACGCGAAGAAGATGGACCCGTTCATCCACTACGGCCTGGCCGCGTCGATGATGGCGCTTGCGGACTCCGGGCTGGAGATCAGCGACGCCAATGCCGAACGCATCGGCGCGATCATCGGCTCCGGCATCGGCGGTATCCGCGGCATCGAGGAAACCACGCTGGCGCTGGACAAGGGCGGGCCGCGCAAGGTGTCGCCGTTCTACGTGCCCTCGACCATCATCAACATGGTCTCCGGCCAGCTGTGCATCCTGAAGGGCCTCAAGGGCCCGAACTTCTCGGCGGTGTCGGCCTGCGCCACCTCGAACCATTCGATCGGCATGGCCATGCGCCTGATCCAGTACGGCGATGCCGATGCGATGGTCGCCGGCGGCGCCGAATTCGGATCGGCCCCGACCTCGGTCGCCGGCTTCTGCGCGATGCGCGCGATGTCGACGCGCAATGACGAGCCGACGCGCGCTTCGCGTCCCTGGGACCGCGACCGTGACGGCTTCGTGCTCGGCGACGGTGCCGGCATCCTGGTGCTGGAAGAATACGAAGCGGCGAAGGCACGCGGCGCGCGCATCTACTGCGAGCTGGCCGGTTTCGGCGCCAGTTCGGATGCGTTCCACATGACCGCGCCGAGCGAAGACGGCGACGGTCCGGCACGCTGCATGGCGGCGGCATTCAAGGACGCCGGCGTGAACGCCGACCAGGTCGAATACCTGAATGCGCACGGCACCTCGACCCCGCTCGGCGATCTCGCCGAGACGCTGGCGGTGAAGCGTGCACTCGGTGCGCATGCCTACAAGACCATGGTCAGCTCGACCAAGTCGATGACCGGGCACCTGCTCGGCGCCGCCGGCGGCGTCGAGGCGATCTTCACCGCGATGGCGCTGCACACCGGCATCATCCCGCCGACGATCAATCTCGAGAACGCGGGCGAGGGCTGCGATCTGGACTACGTGCCGAACAGCGCGCGCGAGAAGCAGATCGCGGTCGCGGTCAGCAACGGCTTCGGCTTCGGTGGCACCAACGCCTCCGTGGTGATGCGCAAGCTCTGACGTCGCCGCGCATGATGCTGATCCGCGAGCTGGCGCGCGTCCCCGACCTGCTCGCACTGCACGCGGCCGCGCCGGAACGCTACCCGGTGCTGCTGGAATCGGTCGCCAGTGGCGGCGACGGCGCGCGCCACGACCTGTTGTTCGCGACCACCGGCGAGGTGCTGGTGCGCGATGCCGAAGGGCGCGTCGTCGGGCCGC
Source organism: Lysobacterales bacterium (assembly GCA_016182785.1). Classification (GTDB taxonomy): domain Bacteria; phylum Pseudomonadota; class Gammaproteobacteria; order Xanthomonadales; family Ahniellaceae; genus JADKHK01. The sequence continues at coordinate 113,054 of JACPFU010000043.1, forward strand.
ATGCGTCTGCCGGCGGTTTCCTGGCGGCGCTTGCGGCGTGGCAGCGCGAGATCGCGACGCCCGCGGCGGCGAACGCGCTGCCGTTCCACGGTGGCTTCGCGCTGCTGCTCGGCTATGAACTTGCGGGCGAGGTCGAACCGCGGCTGCGGCTTCCGCCTGCGCGCATGTCGTTGCCGCAGGCGGTGGCCTGGCGCACGCCGGTGGCGATCGTGCGCGACCGCGACAGCGGACGCGCGTGGGTGGCCGGCGAAGCCGCACATGCGGAACTGTTCGCGCGCACCCACGCCGATGCCGCGGTTGAACGCGCGGCGATCGCGGCGCGCCGGGTGCCGGTCCAGATCGAAGAGGAAGCGCCGCAACGCTATCTCGACGGCGTGCACCGCGCGCTCGACTACATCGCCGCCGGCGACGTGTTCCAGGTGAACCTGTCGCGCGCATGGCGGGCGCGGCGTCCGCCTGCGCTCGATGCGGCCGCGATCTACGCGGCGCTGCGCGAGTCCAATCCGGCGCCCTTCGCCGGGATCGCGCAGTGGCAAGGCGTTGCGGTGGCCAGTTCCTCGCCGGAGCGTCTGCTCGCGGTGCGCGGCGGGCGGCTGCAGACGCAACCGATCGCCGGCACGCGACCGCGCTTCGCCGGCGACGACGATGCCGCGCGCGTGCGCGAACTGGTCGGGCATCCGAAAGAGCGCGCCGAGCACATCATGCTGATCGACCTCGAGCGCAACGATCTCGGTCGTGTCGCGGTGCCGGGTTCGGTGGCGGTCGGGCAGTTGATGCGTGTCGAGAGCTACGCCCACGTGCACCACATCGTTTCCGACGTCTGCGCCGAACTGCGTCCGGGGCTGGGCCCGGTCGACGCGATCCGCGCCGTGTTTCCGGGCGGCACCATCACCGGTTGTCCGAAGGTGCGCTGCATGGAGATCATTGCCGAACTGGAAGGCGAAGGGCGCGGCTTCTATACCGGCGCGCTCGGGCATCTGGGTTGCGACGGCGATCTGGACCTGAACATCCTGATCCGCAGCATGACCGTTGCCGGGGATGCCATCGAGTTCCGCGCCGGTGCCGGTATCGTCGCCGACTCCGACGCCGGACGCGAACTCGAAGAAACCCGTGCCAAGGCACGCGGCCTGGTGCGCGCACTGCAGGAGTCGCCGGCGTGATCGGCGCATTCCGCAACGGCGAGCGCGTCGATGCGTGGCCGCTCGACTCGCGCGCCGCGCACTATGGCGACGGTGCGTTCACGACGCTGCGCGTGCACGAAGGCCGCGTGTGCTGGTGGCCGCAGCACCGCGCGCGCCTGCTCGCGGCCTGCGCCGTGCTGCATCTGGCCGAGCCGGACTGGCCGGCGCTGGAGGCGCTGCTCGCGCGCGAGGCCGCCGCCTGCGGCGCTGCCGTGGTCAAGGTGGTGTTGGTCGCACAAGCCTGCGGTCGCGGCTACGCGCGGACCTGGCCGAGCGCGGTCGAGGTGTTCGTGCTGCTGCACGCCTCGCCTGCGGCGGTGCCGGCGCACTATCGCGAGGGCGTGGCCGTCGCGTTCGCGCGGCAGCCGCTCGCGGCGGCGGACGAACGCGGCATCAAGACCCTGGCGCGACTCGCGCAGGTGCTGGCCGCGCCCGCCGCAAGCGATCGCGAGGTGGTTTCGTGCGATCGCGACGGCTTCGTGCTGGCGGCGCAGTCGGCCAATCTGTTTGCGCAGTTTGGCGACGTGCTGGTGACGCCTCCGGTCGGTGCCGGTGTCATCGCCGGTGTGACCCGCGGCACGCTGCTGCAATCGCCGCCGTCCGGGTTTTCGGCTAGGGTGCAACCCATGCACCGCGATGCCCTGCTGCATGCCGACGCCCTGATCCTGTGCAATGCCGTGCGCGGGTTCGTGCCGGTCGCGCGGCTTGGCGAGCGCGGGTATGCGCGTCGTGATGCCGCCGCCGCGCTGATGCAGGCGTTTCATCCCGCACTCGGGCTGCCGGTGTCGCACTGATGCGCATGATCAAGCGACTGTTGCTGCTGCTCGTGCTGGTTGCCATCGGCGCCGGCGCGTACCTGTTCCGCGACTACCGCCGTTTTGCGGATACACCGCTGCGCATGCAGGCGCACGAAGTGGTGCTCGACGTGCACCTGGGCACGTCCTTCCGCAGCATCGTGCGCAAGGTCAAGGATGCCACCGGCGACCGCCATTCGTGGCTGTACTGGCGCGTTCTGGCGCACGAGATGGGCGTGCTCGACGGCCTGCATGCGGGCGAGTATGCGCTGACCCAGCACATGACACCGCGGCGCCTGTTGCGACGCATGGCCGACGGCGACGTCATCCATCACCAATTCACCATCATCGAAGGCTGGCGCTTCCGCGAGCTGCGCGTGGCGCTGGCGAAGGAGCCCAGGCTGGAGCAGACGCTCGGCGGGGCGTCGAACGCCGAGGTGATGAAGCGCATCGGTGCCGAGGGCGTGCATCCCGAGGGCCGCTTCCTGCCCGAGACCTATTCCTTCGTGCGCGGCCAGAAGGACATCGACGTGCTCAAGCGCGCCTATCGCGCGATGCAGACGCGGCTCGCGCTGCGCTGGGCCGAGCGCGATCCGCAACTGCCGCTCGGTTCGCCCGACGAGATGCTGACGCTGGCCTCGATCGTCGAGAAGGAAACCGGGCGTGCCGCCGAACGCCCGCGCATCGCCGGCGTATTCGTGCGGCGGCTGAAGCTGCCGATGATGCTGCAGACCGACCCGACGGTGATTTACGGCGTCGGTGAGCAGTTCGACGGCAATCTCACGCGTCGCCATCTGGAAACCGACACGCCGTACAACACCTACACCCGCTTCGGGCTGCCGCCGACGCCGATCGCGTTGCCCGGCGACGCGGCACTCGCGGCGGTGGCACGTCCGGCCGCGGGCGACGAGCTGTATTTCGTCGCCAAGGGCAATGGCGAGCACTGGTTTTCGGCGACGCTCGCCGAGCACAACCGCGCCGTGCGCGAGTACCAGCTGCGATGAGTCGCGGCCGCTTCATCACCCTTGAAGGCGGCGAAGGCGCCGGCAAGAGCACAGTGATGGCGGTGATCGCCGCGACCCTGGCCGAGCGTGGCATTGCCTTCGAGCTGACGCGCGAACCCGGTGGCACGCCGCTGGCCGAAGCCATCCGCGCGCTCGCGCTCGACCCGCGCTGGAGCGGCGTGATGCAGGCGGAGACCGAACTGCTGCTGGTGTTCGCGGCGCGCGCACAGCATGTGCGCGAGCGCGTGGCGCCGGCGCTGGCGGCGGGACGCTGGGTGGTTTCGGACCGCTACACCGATGCCAGCTATGCCTACCAGGGCGGCGGTCGCGGGCAACCGGCCGAGCGTATCGCCGCACTCGAGCAATGGGCGGCACCGCTGACGCCCGATCTCACGCTGCTGCTCGACGTGCCGGTGGAACAGGGGCTGGCGCGCGCGTTCTCGCGCGGCGAACGCGACCGCATGGAACGCGAGCAGGCTGAATTCCACGAACGCGTGCAGGTCGCCTACCACGCCCGCGCCGCGGCCGATCCGGCGCGCTTTCGCATCGTCGACGCGCGCCAGCCGCAGGCGCAGGTGGCGGCCGCGGTGCGCACCGAGCTGCTGCGCTGGATCGACGCCGCATGAACCTGCAGCCCTGGCTACAGCCGCTGTGGGACGGATTGCGCGCGCGCATCGATGCACAGCGCTTCCCGCACGCGCTGCTGCTCACCGGGCCGGTCGGTCTTGGCAAACGCGACCTCGCGCAGGCGCTGGTCGCACGCCTGTTGTGTCCGTCGCCGGGCGCGGACGGCCGCGCTTGCGGCAGTTGCCGCGGCTGCATGCTGCTCGGTGCCGGCACGCATCCGGATCGCGTGCTCGTGCAGCTGGAAGCTCGCGACGACGGCAAGCTGCGCACCGAGATCACCATCGACCAGGTGCGTGCGCTCGGCGAACGTTTTGCCGCGCGGCCAGGCTTCGGCGGCTGGCAGGTCGGGTTGATCGATCCGGCCGACCGCATGAACACCGCGGCCGCGAACGCCTTGCTGAAGACGCTGGAAGAACCGGCCGCAAACACCGCGCTGATCCTGGTCGCCGACGAGCCGGCGCGTCTGCCCGCCACCATCCGCAGTCGTTGCCAGCGCATCGAGCTGCGACCGCCCGAGGCCGCCACCGCGCGCGCCTGGCTGGTCGCGCAGGGAGCGGATGCGGCCAGTGTCGAGGAAGCGTTGCAGCTTGCCGACGGCAACCCTGGTGCTGCGCGTTCGCTGCTCGATGCCGAAGCCGGACGCGCGCTCGACGCGCTGGTCGCCGACCTCAACGACGCCGCGCGCGGCCGCCCGCTCGCCGCCATCGCCGCGCGCTGGACCGAGCAGGATTGCGAATTCCTGTTCGCGATGCTGGCGCGGCTGGTGCTGCTGTCGATGCGTGCGCACGGTCCGCTGTCGCCGTCGCCGCGCGTGGCCGCGATCGCGCGCTTGACCGCGCCGGCCGATTTCCGCAAGCTGCAGGCATGGTGGGATCACCTGAACCTGGCGCGGGCACGCTTGTCGACGCCGCTGCGCAAGGACCTCGCGATCATCGAACTGCTGGACGAATGGCGCGCCGCGGTCAACGCGGACGCCGCCTGAGGAGTCGGACATGGGCGCAACGCCTGGTGCAATGGGGGGCATGCCAAGGCAGGGCATCCTGTCGCTCGCGATCAAGGACAAGGGCGCGCTGTACAACGCCTACATGTCCTTCGTGAAAGGCGGCGGCCTGTTCGTGCCCACCACCAAGCGCTACAACCTCGGCGACGAAGTCTTCATCCTGCTCTCGCTGATGGAAGACAAGGACCGCCTCCCGGTCGCCGGCAAGGTCGTGTGGATCACCCCGCAAGGCGCCCAAGGCAACCGCACCGCCGGCATCGGCGTGCAGTTCAACGACACCGGCGACGGCGAAGCCGCCAAGTCCAAGATCGAAGCCATCCTCGGCGCCACCCTCAACGCCGAGCGACCGACGCATACGATGTGAGGCCCCGACCGGTGCCAGCCGCCGAGTTGAAGAGGTGAGGTCGCTCTCGGGCCGCCTCGACACGGTGCATCGCGGTGGTGCGCTGGTGAGCGACTACGGCTTCGACACGAACGGCAATCGCTTGAGCCACCGCATCGGTGCGGCGTCGCCGTTGCGGGGTCGGGTGTGGCCTTGCCTGGGCGATCTCGCGGGCAGTGCCGAGGTGACGGTCGCGGGCAGTTTCGATGCGCAGGATCGCATGCAGAGCTACGGCACCTGCCAGTACGAATACACCCGCAACGGCGAACTGACGCGGCGCACCGACAGCGCCAGCGGCGCGGTGACGAACTACCAATACGACGAGTTCGGCAACCTGCGCCGCGTCGATCTGGCGGA
>JACPFU010000005.1 GCA_016182785.1 Lysobacterales bacterium
GGGGAACGTGCGCCCGCAGCGCACTGAAACCGCCGTTCTGCGGCAAAAATTGCCGCGCAAACCTCACTCAAGACACCGCGCAATGCTGTGTCCGGCAAACAATCCGCTCGCAGCGGGGTGTTTTTCAACAGGCTGCTAGGTCCCCGCGAACGGAAATCAGCCGCAAGTCCCGGGCCGCCGCGCCTCCAACGACGAGCGGGCGAGGCTCCCGGTCGTCGTCGAAGCGGATGGCGGCGCGCTGGGAAACACTGTCGATAGCGACGATTTCGATCTGGCTTGCGCGCGGATCAGCCTGATCCTCCCCTGTGCGCGTCGGCTCGCCGCCGATCGCGGTGCCGGCGCACACGAACAGCCAAGCCGTCGCGATGCGGCGACGATGTCCCCGAACGAACGAATTCGCGGTCTTCATGGCGCTGGCCCCAGTGATCAAGGTGAAGGGCCAACACTGCGCCCAAGACAGACCTCGCCGACGGCGTTGCTGCCCGGCACGGTGAGACACATGACACGTTGGGAACCGGAACAGTCCATTCCGATGCCCTGACCGCTGGGCCCCGAAAACACCAGCGGGGCGGCAATGTGCCATGCGCCGCAACACTTCGTCAACCAATGTCACTGCGAGACGAGCTGACTCGATCTCCCGAAACAGGCGCCATGCCCCGCGCACAGGCACAGGCACAGGCAACCCGGCACTGGCGCCCAAGCCGAGCACCGCGCCCCCAAAGTCACGAGAGGGTCACAATACTGTCGTGTAATGCGCCGGTCGCTATCTGGTACGGAAGTCCATGCTGAAGCAGATTCTGATTGTCGAAGACGAGGCTGCGATCCGGGAGATGATCGCGCTGGCGGTGTCGCGGGCCGGGATGACGCCGGTGCATGCCGCCGACGTGCGCGCGGCGCAGGAGGCGATTGCGAACAAGGTGCCGGACCTGATCCTGCTCGACTGGATGCTGCCTGGGGTGAGCGGCATCGACTACGCGCGGCGGCTGCGTCGCGACGACCTGACGCGCGGCGTGCCGGTGATCATGCTGACCGCGCGCGGCGAGGAGAACGACAGGGTCAGCGGGCTCGATGCCGGTGTCGACGACTACGTGGTCAAGCCGTTCTCGGCACGCGAACTGGTCGCGCGCATCAAGGCGGTGCTGCGGCGTGCACAGGGCGACGGCGAGGACGGCAGTGTCGAGATCGGCGGGTTGCGCATCGACGGGCCGGCGCATCGGGTGTTCGTCGGCGACCAGCCGGTCGCGATCGGGCCGACCGAGTACCGTCTGCTGCACTTCTTCATGACCCACGCCGACCGCGTCTATTCGCGCGGGCAGCTGCTCGACCATGTCTGGGGCGGCAACGTCTACGTCGAGGAGCGCACAGTCGACGTGCACATCCGCCGCCTGCGCAAGACGCTCGAACCGTTCGCCCGGGAAAACCTGGTGCAGACCGTGCGCGGCGCCGGCTATCGCTTCTCGGCGATCGCCTGAACCGCTAGCGTAGGCGCATGCCCGCGCCCGTTCCCAGCATCCTGCATTCGCACGCCTGGCAGGTGTCGATCGGGCGCCTGTTGCTGCTCGTCGCGGCCGCCGCCGGCGTCGGCTACGTCAGCGGTCACCTGCAGCCGGCGCTGATCGCCGCGCTCGGGCTGTATGCGTTGTGGTCGCTGTATACGCTGCTGCGCATGCAACGCTGGCTGCTCGCGCGCACGCGGCTGCCGCCGCCGTCGGGCATGGGCGTGTGGAGCGAGGTCGCCGAGTTCGTGTTCCGTCGCCACCAGGCCAGCCGCCAGCGCCAGCGCCGCCTGGTGCGGCTGCTGCGCGCCTATCGCGAGGCCGCGGCGGTGTTGCCCGACGGCGTCGTGGTGCTGAGCCCGATGCGGCAACTGGTGTGGTTCAACGAGGCCGCGGCGCGCCTGCTCGGGCTCGACCCGCGCCGGCACCGCGGCGTCATCCTCGACCGCCTGTTGCGCAATGCGCAGATCCTGGCCTGGCTTGGCGCGGCGCGCGCCCACGACCCGCTGATCGACGTGCCGTCGCCGGTGCTGCCCGAGCTGCGCATGAGCCTGCGCCTGATTCCCTACGCGCACGACCAGTGGCTGCTGGTGGTGCGCGACGTGTCGACGCTGCTGCGCCTGGAGCAGGTGCGCCGCGATTTCGTCGCCAACGTCTCGCACGAGCTGCGCACTCCGCTCACCGTGCTGCATGGCTACCTCGACCTGATCGAGGCCGACGACGACCCGGAACTCGACGGCATGGTGCGCGAGATGCGCAAGCAGTCGCTGCGCATGACCCGCATCGTCGAGGACCTGCTGACGCTGTCGCGGCTCGACCACCAGCGCGAATCCGGCGACGAGACGGTGTCGATGGCGGCGATGCTGGCCGGGCTGCGCCGCGACGCCGAGGCGCTGTCGCAGCAGCAGCACGAGATCCGCGTCGAGGCGAGCTCGGCGCGCGACCTGCGCGGCTCGGAGAAGGACCTGCACAGCGCGTTCGGCAACCTGGTCGCGAATGCGGTGCGCTACACGCCGCCGGGCGGGCGCATCGTGCTGCGCTGGTTCGACGAGGGCGACGGCAGCTGCTTCGCGGTGCAAGACAGTGGCCACGGCATCCCGGCCGAGCACCTGCCGCGCATCAGCGAGCGCTTCTACCGCGTCTCGACCAGCCGTTCGCGCGAGAAGGGCGGCACCGGGCTCGGCCTGTCGATCGTCAAGCACGTGCTCGGGCTGCACCAGGCGCGACTGCAGATCGAGAGCGAGGTCGGCGTCGGCAGCACCTTCTCCGCGCACTTCCCGCCCGAGCGCGTGCAGGAGCACGCCGCCGGCACCGCGCCATGAGCCGCCGGCACGCGCGCCTCGCTATGCTTGCGCCCTTCCGTTGCGAGCGAAGACCATGAGCAAGACCCGCGACCTGCGCGACCCGGCGCTGTACATCAACCGCGAGCTGTCGCAGATCGAGTTCAACTTCCGCGTGCTGGCCCAGGCCCAGGACCCGGCGACGCCGCTGCTCGAACGCGTGCGCTTCCTGTGCATCTGCTCGTCGAACATCGACGAGTTCTTCGAGATCCGCGTCGCCGCGCTCAAGTTCGGCGGCGCCACCATCGGGCCGGACGGGCTCAGCACCCAGGAAACGCTGCAGCGCGTGCGCGCGCGGGCACTGGAGCTGCTGGAGGAGCAGTACCGCCTGTGGAACCGCACGCTGCGCCCGGCGCTGGCCGCGGAGGGCATCCAGGTGCTGCTGCGCGACGAGTGGAACGCCAAGCAGCGGCGCTGGCTGCAGGGCTATTTCCAGAACGAGATCCTGCCGGTGCTGTCGCCGCTCGGGCTGGATCCGGCGCACCCGTTCCCGCGCATCCTCAACAAGAGCCTGAACCTGGTGGTGCTGCTCAAGGGCAAGGACGCCTTCGGGCGCGAGGGCAACATGGCGCTGGTGCGCGCGCCGCGCTCGCTGCCGCGCGTGATCCGGCTGCCGCCGGAACTGTCCGACGGTTCCCAGGACTTCGTGCTGCTCTCGGGCGTGCTGCAGGAGTTTGTCGAGGAGTTGTTCCCGGGCATGCAGGTGAAGGGCTCGTACCAGTTCCGCGTGACCCGCAACAGCGAACTGTCGCTGGACGAGGACGAGACCGAGAACCTGGCGCACGCGATGAAGGAGGAGTTGCAGGAGCGCGGCTTCGCGCGCGCGGTGCGGCTGGAGGTGGCCGACGCGCTGCCGAAGGCGACGCTGAAGATCCTGATGGCCAACTTCGCCGTCGCCGAGGACGACATCTACCGCTGCCAGGGCCCGGTGAACCTCAATCGCGTGGTCGCGATCCACGACATGATCGATCGTCCCGACCTCAAGTTCCCGAAATTCACGCCGCGCGTCGAGGCGCGCATCAACAACGTGCCGACCGTGTTCGACGCGATCCGCGGCGGCGACGTGCTGCTGCACCATCCGTTCGATTCGTTCGCGACCGTGCTCGAGTTCGTGCGCCAGGCCGCGACCGACCCGGGCGTGCTCGCGATCAAGCAGACGCTGTACCGCGCCGGCAAGGACTCGCCGCTGGTCGGCTACCTGATCGAGGCAGCGCGCGCCGGCAAGGACGTGACCGTGGTCATCGAGCTGCGCGCGCGCTTCGACGAGGAGGCCAACCTCAGCCTGGCCGATCGCCTGCAGGAAGCCGGAGTGCAGGTCGTCTACGGCGTGGTCGGATTCAAGACCCACGCCAAGATGATGCTGGTCGTGCGCCGCGAGGCCAACGGCCTGCGTCGCTACGTGCATCTGTCGACCGGCAACTACCACGCCAGCACCGCGCGCACCTACACCGACCTCGGCCTGCTGACCTGCGACAGCGAGATCGGCGAGGACGTGCACAAGCTGTTCCAGCAGCTCTCCGGGCTCGGCCCGGTGATCAAGCTCAAGCGCGTGCTGCAGTCGCCGTTCACGCTGCACAAGGCGCTGCTGGCGAAGATCGAACGCGAGATCGAGCACGCGCGCCAGGGCCGTCCGGCGGCGATCCGCGCCAAGATCAACCACCTCAACGAAGGCGGCGTCATCCGCCTGCTCTACGAGGCCTCGCAGGCCGGCGTGCAGATCGACCTGATCGTGCGCGGCACCTGCGCGCTGCGCCCCGGCATCGCCGGCATCTCCGACCGCATCCAGGTGCGCTCGCTGGTCGGGCGCTTCCTCGAACACAGTCGCGTGTACTGGTTCCAGAACGGCGACGATCCGGAGATCTTCTGCTCCAGCGCCGACTGGCTCGAGCGCAACCTGATCCGCCGCGTCGAGACCTGCTTCCCGATCCTCGATGCCGAACTCGCGCGCCGCGCCTACGACGAGGAGATCGAGAACTACCTGGCCGACAACCAGCAGGCGTGGGCACTCGACGCCGAGGGGCGCTACCTGCGCATCCAGCCCGGCGAGGCGATGCCGCATTCGGCGCAGCAGTCGCTGCTGGCCCGGCTCTGCGGCGGCTGACCATGCACAACGTGCTGCCCGAAGGCGAGGAACTGGCCGCGGTCGATATCGGCTCGAACAGTTTCCATCTGGTCGTGGCCCGCTACGAACGCGGGCAATTGCAGGTCATCGACCGCCTGCGCGAGGCGGTGCGACTGGCCGCGGGCCTCGGCGAGGACGGCTCGCTCAGTGCCGACAAGCGCCGCCAGGCGCTGACCTGCCTGGCGCAGTTCGGACAGCGCATCGCGCACCTGCCGGACGACCGCGTCTGGGCGGTCGGCACCAACACCGTGCGCAAGCTGAAGTCGCCGCGCGCATTCCTGATCGCCGCCGAGACCGCGCTCGGGCATCCGATCGAAATCGTGTCCGGACGCGAGGAGGCGCGCCTGATCTACCTCGGCGTCGCGCACGGCATCCCGGAGAGCGGCAAGCGCCGGCTGGTGGTCGACATCGGCGGCGGCTCGACCGAGTTCATCATCGGCGAGCGCTTCAGCCCGATCGAGCGCGAGAGCCTGCAGATGGGCTGCATTGCATCGACCCTGAAGTACTTCCCGGACGGCAGCATCACCCGCCGCCGCTACGACGACGCGCGCACCGCGATCGCGCTCGAACTGCAGCAGTTCGCGGCCGAATACAAGGCGCGCGGATGGAAGGAGTGCTGGGGCTCGTCCGGCACGATCAAGGCGATCGGCGACATTGCGCACAAGCTTGGCGAGAAGGACGGCACCATCACGCGCGCGGTGCTGGAGGAGATCCGCGACGCCATGGTCAAGGCCGGACATCTCGATGCGATCCGCCTGCCGACGCTGAGCGAGGAACGCCGCAGCGTGATCGCCGGCGGCGCGGTGATCCTGCACTCGGTGATCGAGACGCTCGGCATCAAGTCGATGCAGGCCTGCGAGACCGCGATGCGCGAAGGCCTGCTCTGGGACATGGTCGGCCGCGCCGAACACAGCGACCCGCGCGAGGCGACGATCCAGGCGTTGTGCCAGCGCTACAGCGTCGACGAGACCCACGCCGAGCGCGTCGAACGCAGCGCGCTGACCATGTTCGATGCGGTCGCGCCGGGGTGGAACCTGGACGAGAGCCACCGCACCTGGCTGCACTTCGCGGCACGCGTGCACGAGGTCGGCCTGGCGATCGCGCACAGCCAGCACCACCAGCACGCCGAGTACGTGCTCGCCAATTCCGATCTCGCCGGCTTCACCCGCCTCGAACAGCAGGTACTCGCGACCGTGGTGCGCGGCCACCGTCGCGGCATCCCGGTGAATGCGTTGAAGTCGCTGCCGGCCCGCGCCGCGCCATTCGCCGAGCGCCTGGTGATCCTGCTGCGCCTGGCCGCGCTGCTGCACCGCTCGCGCGTCGACGAGCGCGTGCCGAAGCTCGCGATCGAAGGCGGCGAGCGCACGCTGCGACTGTCGTTGCCGGAGCGCTGGCTGCAGTCGCACCCGCTCACCCAGACCGATCTGGAACAGGAACGGGATTACCTCGCGGCGATCGACTTCAAGCTGGTGGTGAAGGCGGTCTAGCGCATTCGGGGTGCACGCCAATTCGCGCCGCGCGCGGCGCTCCTATGTATGGACTCGCCCCGTTCGTCAACGCCGCTTTGATCGCCGGAAGCCGGCTGCATCTATGTATCAGGCCTCATCGAGAGGGTGCGTGTGCACCCTGGGCCACCATTGGTTGAGCACGCGGAATGCCA